>NZ_JANYUY010000036.1 GCF_025060755.1 Paenibacillus doosanensis | reverse complement strand
ATTGAGCTTACTCAAACGAAGACCAAACAGGGGAAGTCGGCCATTTTAAGTCAAGTCCAGCAATGGATTTCAGGTTTACCCAGCTACATCAAGGCTTTAATGCCAAATTTGAGCTGCGAAACTTGAGTTATGAATAAATTCAATCGCTCCGACGTCCAGCCCTCTGGTGGGCTGCGTCGCAATCAGCACGTCGGGATCGCCGTCCACCTCCCGCGCAATAATAATTTTTTGCTGATTGCCTCCGGACAGCGCCCGGGCCGGAGTATGCTCGCTCGGCGTGCGGATATCGAACTCCCGAATCAGGCGGTTGGCGTGCCGGCTCATTTTATCGTAGTCCAAAAAGGTATGACGGCGAAAATCAGGGAAATAATAGCTTTTGAGGACGGAGTTTTCGCTTACGGTAAAATCGAGCACCAGACCTCTTTTTTGCCGGTCTTCGGGAATATAGCCGACCCTGGATTCGGCGATTTGGCGCGGAGTCGCATTATGAACCGGCTTGCCGTGAAGCCTGATTTCACCGCTCTGCACCCGCCTTAAGCCCGTCAGCACTTCGATAAGCTCCCGCTGCCCGTTGCCCTCGACGCCGGCAATGCCCAATATTTCGCCGCGTCTCAGCTCAAGCGACAGCTGCTTCAGGGCAGGGATGCCTCTATTGTCCAGCGCCGTAACCCGATGAAGCTTCAATATCGCTTCCTGCGGGTTCGCTTCCTTCTTGTCCACCGCGAAGCTGACCTGCCTGCCGACCATCTTGGAAGCCAGCTCGTCGGGCGACGTCTCCCGGACCGATACGCTGTCGATGACCTTCCCCCGGCGAATGATTGTGACTCCGTCGCATACGGCCATGATTTCCTTCAGCTTGTGGGTGATTAATATAATCGTCTTGCCCTCGTTCACCATGTTTTTCATAATCGCCATCAGGTCCTGAATTTCCTGCGGGGTCAGCACGGCGGTTGGCTCGTCAAAGATCAAAATATCCGCACCGCGGTACAATGTTTTCAGAATTTCCACACGCTGCTGCATCCCGACCGAAATGTCGCCGATCAGCTGGCCCGGCTCCACCTGCAAGCCGTAGCGCTCCGATAATTCGCGGACCTTATGCTCCGCACGGGAATAATCGATGCTTAGCCCCTTCTTCGGCTCCGTCCCCAAAATAATATTTTGCACCACCGTGTACGATTCAACGAGCATAAAATGCTGGTGGATCATCCCGATTCCGAGCTCGATCGCCGTTTTCGGGTCAGCAATCTGCACGCTGCGGCCGTTAATGCGAATTTCTCCCTCATCCGGCTGGTACAACCCGAACAAGATGTTCATCAGCGTCGATTTGCCTGCGCCGTTTTCTCCGAGCAGCGCATGAATCTCGCCCTTTCCGACCTTAAAGCTGATGGAATCGTTGGCGACGATTCCCGGAAACCGCTTCGTAATGCCAAGCATTTCTACAGCGATGTGCTCCTGTTGCATCGCGTATGTCACCTACTCCCCTGATCCTAAAAGATTGCATCATCGTCCGTACCCGGACAAAACCGGTTAATAACCGGCGTTCCCTTTCTTTCGCCCGGCCGGAGCCTTACTCCGTCACCGTCGGAACTTGAATATCGCCGTGCACGATCTTCACCGCATAATCCTGAACCTTCTTAAGCACGTCCTCGGGGATATTCGGATTGTTCTCCGGCAAGCCGACCCCGTTCTCCGCAAGCCCGAGCTCCTGAATGCCGCCTTTGAACTCGCCTTTGGCGACCTGATTGGAAATTTGATTGACCGCATGATCGACGCGTTTGACCATGGATGTGAGCGTAACTTCATTGCCGAAAGTAAGCGACTGGTCTTTATCGACGCCGATAACCCAGATGTCCTTGTTCTTCTTCTTGCGCTCGATCGCTTCGTTGAATACCCCGTCGCCCGTGGAGCCCGCCGCATGGAAGATGATGTCCACGCCGTCGTTGTACATTGTAGCTGCGGTCGCTTTGCCTTGATCGGGCGCATTGAATGCTCCGGTGTAGTTAATGACTACCTTGGCGCTCGGATTAACCGCTTTCACGCCTTCCGTAAAACCGATCTCGAAACGTTTGATCACCGGAATTTCCGATCCTCCGACAAAGCCGATCTTGCCCGTTTTGGTCATCAGTCCGGCTACGACGCCGACGAGATAGGAGCCTTCGTTCTCTTTGAACGTGACGGATTCGACGTTAGGCGCATCGACGACCGCGTCGATAATCGCCAGCTTGGCCGACTTGTTCTGATCGGCGACCTGCTTGACGGCATCGCCCATCATAAAGCCGATGCCCCAGGTCAAGCTGCGTCCGTCCTTGACGAATTGATTCAGGTTCGGGATATAATCCGCATCGCTTTGGCTTTGCAGGTAATCCACCTTCGCGTCCTTCGCCGCCGAAAATGCTTTCAAGCCTTCCCAGGCGCTTTGGTTGAAGGAATTGTCGTTCACCCCTCCGATATCGGTAACCATCCCGATCGACACGTTATTGGCGGCCGATGCGTTGCCCGCTGCCGGAGCCTCCTGCGTTTTGCCGCTCCCGCAACCGGTTACAACAATAGCCAATGCGATCGTCGCGATCAAAGATGCCATCCAGCTTTTTTTCACCATACTCATCCTTTAAACCCCTCTCGATTTTTTTGAAAATGGATTGCTGAAGTCTCTCTCGCTGCTTGCCCGTTATGTACTCCTTGACCCCCCTCTCTCTCCTTTCATTAGTTGAAATTAATTAAAAATAATTTTGATCAAATGTAACTTTTCATATTATATGGCCTCGATGAACTTTTGTAAATATATTTTTTCAATTTTGTTCAATCCTAATTTTTCCTAGAAAATAAGCGAAAAAAAAGAACGCAGGTTCATTGTCGAACCGACGTTCTCTTGGATTAAGGCAAAATTCAAAGAAACTATGAAACCTATAAAATGTACGGTTGTTCAGATTCGCTGAACGATTTCTTTCACCAAAGCTACGAAACCGGTTTTCACCTTCTCCGTCGTTTCGATCACTTCTTCATGGCAAAGAGGCTGCTCCAATATGCCTGCGGCCATATTGGAAATACATGAAATGCCCAATACCTCGATGCCCGCATAGTTCGCCGCGATCACTTCCGGCACGGTCGACATGCCTACCGCGTCTCCGCCCATGATCCGCGCCATGCGAATTTCCGCGGGGGTTTCGTAGGACGGCCCGGTAAAGCCGATGTAGACGCCCTCGCGCAGCTCCATCTGCAGAGTCTCCGCGGCGCCGTGCGCCAGCTCCCGCAGTTTCGCCGAATACGCCTGCGACATATCCGGAAACCGCGGCCCCAGCTTGGAATCGTTAGGCCCGATCAGCGGGTTGCCCGACATATGGTTAATATGATCGGAAATAAGCATCAAATCGCCCGGCCGGAATGATGTGTTCACTCCGCCCGCGGCGTTGGTGACGATGATCGTCTCCACTCCCAGCTGCTTCATGACAAATACCGGGAATACGACTTTATCCATTGCGTAGCCTTCGTAGTAATGGAACCGTCCCTGCATCGCCACGACCGGTTTCCCTTGCAGCATGCCGCATACCAACTGTCCCGCATGCCCCTCTACCGTAGAAACCGGGAAGCCGGGAATATCTTCGTACGCAATGACGACCGGATTTTCGATCAGATCCGCCAATACGCCTAAGCCGGAGCCGAGAATGAGTCCGATTTGCGGCGTAATGGCAAGTCTTTCTTTAATGTAGCCCGCGGCTTGTTCTCTTTGATCTGCAGATGTCATAGTACAACCTCCTCGTTATACTGCCCGAGCGCCGGCTCACGGCCGATTCTCCTCATGCCTGGCGAGCAGCGCTTTGGCCGTGTTCTGGTCGGTGATGAGCACGTTGGCGTACTGCCCCCGAAGCGCGCCGTAAATGGCCTTCACTTTTTTCGCTCCGCCGGCCACCAATATCGACTGTTCCTTCTGTTTCAAATCCGCCAGCTCGATGCCGATCGTCCGGTCATCCAGCCCGGTATTGCATATATTTCCATCCTCGTCGAAATAGCGGGAACAGATGTCTCCGACCGCCTTCTCCTTAATGATCTCCAAATCTTCATCCGTAAAATAATTCGATTGAATGAGCACCGAATCCGAATTCGTAAGCCCTACGGAAAAAATGGCGATATTCGCAAGCTTTCCCAAATCCAGCACTCTGCGGATATGGCGGTCCGACGTGATCGCCTGTCTCACAAGCGGATGGTCGACAATCGCCGGCAAATATAAGAAATAAGGCGATACATGAAACGCTCTGCTGAACAGATAAATGATCTCGGACGGCGAAACGGCGATATCGGCATGGCTGACCCCGCCGTTCAACTGAACGACCCGGGAATCGTTCAAATTTTTGTGCTGCAAGTTGGTGGCCACATGATACATCGTCAGCCCCCAGGAGGCGCCGATAATATCTTTGTCCTTCACGGTGTTCACCAAATAATCGGCGGCCGCTTCCCCGATAAATTTTTTGACGACATCATCGTCATACGTCGGCACGAAGGCGACGACCGCTTTCTTCAGCTGAAACGTCTCGCGCAGATCGTTCGCCAACGTCTCGCAGTCTTCCGCAGGGTCCACGATATGAATTTTAACGACCCCTTCGGCCTTGGCCTGCTGCAGCAGGCGCGACACGGTCGGACGCGATAAACCTAGCATTTCGGCGATCTGGTTCTGGTTGTAGTCCAGCTGATAGTATAATTTCGCGACTTCAATAACTTTTCTGAGCTTATCATCCTCCACTTTATTCCCACCCACCCATTCAAGAAATTATGTACATTTCTTGTTTAACTTAATTTCAGACCTTCTAAATATACCTTATTCTACTGAAAAATGCAACGAACTCCCTGCCGGTTCCGCCCAACAGAAATACCCCCGGGTTCCAACGAACGAACCGCCGAGGGCATTCCTGCATCTCATTATTTCCTAGTATGTCCACACTATAAACTATTTGTCAAAAATATGAAGATGGCTTTTGCGCAGCTTGTCCTTTTCCTCCGCGCTTATTTTATTGTTATTGTTATAAATCGCGCTTTCCCAGTCGCCGTACATCGGATTCGGGAAAACGATCAGTTTATCGCCGAACTGCTGCCGGACTTCGTCGGCCCGCCGGTCTCTATCCTGCTCCGAATTACCGACAAAGCCGTAAAAATCTTTCAGATTATCGCCGAAAAACAAAACGATTTCGTGAGTTTCGGACACTTGGTTAAAGCGGGCTTCCTTCCCCTTCTCCTCCGGCTGCTTCAACAGCACATGCCCGGAGACGGCTTGCGGAGCTTGAATGGCTTGCAAATTTTTGACCGTAGCCTCCGTTTGCGCTGCGCTGCGGTCGGATATATAGTAAATGTCGACTCCTTTGCCGTCCGCATAGTTCAGAAATTCAACGGCCCCCGGCACGGCCTTCGCTTCCGCCTTGTTCACCCATTCGTCCCATTTGTACGGATGTCCTTTGCCGGAGGCAATTTCCACGGCGTCGAACGGACTGTTGTCCAATACCGTTTCATCCAAATCCAGCACAATCGCGGGCTTTTTGGCCGTGCCTTGTGCCAAGGCCGCATCCAGCTTCCATTTGCCGATATTGTATCCTTGGTAATATAACGCTTTCGCCTCCGCTGCGGACTGGTACCATAACACAGCCATCACCTTTTGTTCGGCGATCGCATTGAACTTCGCTTCCGCCGCACTCTCCGCACCGCTTGCGGATTGCGGCTGTTCTGCGGCCGCAGCTGCCGGCTGCGCCGCTTCTTTCCCGCCGCCCGGGACTGCCTCCGGCGCGCTGCAGGCTGCAAGCGAAGCCGCCATCACCATTGCGGATACGGCGGTTGTCAACGTCTTCCATGATTTTAACGATGCCATCCGGTTCACCCCTCCTAATTTTCACCATACGAATATGGCGATATACTCCGCATTTCGAAACACGATCGCTATTCGGGAAACAACCCGCAGAAGCTCCTGCCGCTTACGAAGCCGGAATGGCGATTTCCTGCCCGGGATAAATGCGGTGCGGATTGGGCAGCTCGTTATATTCGGCCAGCTTTCTCCATTCCATCCCGTATTTCAGGGCAATCGCCGACAAGACGTCGCCCGGCTGTACGATATAGACTTCCCCCGGGGCGGCTGTCGTTGCGGCGGACTCTCGGCCCTCGCCCAAGATCAGCTCATATTTGGCAAAGCCGGAATCGAGCATGCCCGCATACCGGATGTTGGCGCTGCTCTCGGCAAGAGCCCGGGCAGCGGGAGACGATTCGAACACCAGCGTCGGATTGCCCCGGATCGGCGCCAGCGACCAATTTCCGTCGGCCGAAGGGTTGATCGGAGAATTGTTTCTAATATAGTCGATGAGAATTTCCCTGTTTTCATCCGGAGAATCGACCGCAATATTATCGCCGGTCAGCCCAGGGAAGCTTCCGCCTCCGCTCGCCCGGTAATTGTTCGTGGCGACGAGAAACTTTTGATTCGGATCGATCGGCTTGCCGTCATATTGCAGATGAACGATTCTGTGGGCATCGGGGTTGACGAGCTTGCCGCCGGAGCCGTATCTGGCCGGCTGCGTCACGTCGATCTCATACGTAACGCCGTCGATAATATCGAATTTGTAGGCAGGAAAGCTCGCATTGATCAAATCCTGCTCCCCGGCCTTGTCCGGATCGATCTGGTTGAACTGGAGAGCCGACATCTCAAGCCATTCTTTCACTTCCGCACCCGTCATCAGCACCGCCTTGAGCGTGTTCGGATACACATACAGATCGGCCGCATTGTTCACCGCGATCGTCCCTGCCGGAATATCCGTATAATAGTTCGGTCCGCTTCTGCCGCCGGCCTTGAACGGGGCTCCCGCCGACAACACCGGAATGCCGTCCAGCTCGGTGCCCTCGATATGCTTCTCCACGTACCATTTCTGGGCATTCGTCAATATTTGAATGGACGGATCGTCCTGCACTACCGCAAAATAGCTTGTAATCTGCGCCGTAGTCGCTCCGACAGGCCCGCGAATATACGCCAGCGTCGCTTCGTGATCATCTTTCACGGCGTTCGCCACCTCTTCATCCGCATCCGCAAGCGGTACGATTCGCTTATCCTGCGTCTCGTAAATCGCCCGCGTGTGCGACCGGGAGTCCGCGACCCGCCATGTCCCGCCGCTTTTTTGCAGCGTAAGATCAATGATGCCGAGATGATTGCCCCAAAATCCGGGTTCGACGGCGGGAATGCCGTTGATCGTTCCTTTGTCCGCATCGACGCCCGGAATGCCCTGGAAGCTCTCTGACGGGAAGACGGCATGCGCGTGGCCGAATAAAATGACGTCGATGTCCTTCACTTTGCTGAGCAAAAATGAAGCGTTTTCATCCATCCCTTTGCGTTCCTCGCTGCCAAGTCCGGAGTGAGGAATGGCAATAATAAGATCGGCGCCCTCCGCTTTCATCTTCGGCACGAACGTCTCCGCCGACTCAACAATGTCTTTCACGATCACCTTGCCCTGCAAATTCGCTTTGTCCCATTTCACGATTTGCGGCGGCACGAAGCCGATGACGCCTATTTTCAGCCGTTGCTCCCTGCCGCTTTCATCTACGAAGCTTCTATCCAAAATTTGATACGGCGTGAACAAGTTTCGGTCGTTATCCGGATTTTGATCCTGATCGTCTATGTACACGTTCGAGTTCACATAAGGAAAGTTTGCGCCCTTCAAGCTCTTTTGCAAAAAATCCAAGCCGAAATTAAATTCATGATTCCCGATATTGCCCGCATCGTAATTGAGCAAATTCAACGCTTTATATACCGGATGCGTCTCCCCGTCCTGCAGCGGGCGGACGAGCGCGACGTAATCGCCGAGCGGGTTACCCTGGATAATATCCCCGTTGTCGAACAATAGGCTGTTCTTCGCCTCTTCTCTTGCTTTCTTAATATGAGAGGCGGTTTTGACAAATCCGAACTCTTCCGACTGCTGATCCTGGTAATAATCGTAATTCATAAGATGAGTATGAATATCCGATGTTTCCATAATTCTCAATTTCATCTCGGCCTCCGGACCGTCCGCCCGAACCGCGCCGTCCGGATAAGCCCCGCCGCTGAGCAGCAGACCCGAGATCAATAATCCTTTGGCTAACCTGTGCGTTTTTCTCATCGATATCACTCCCATCATTCATTCCATAAAGTAAGAACGGCTCTGCGTAAAGAGGTAAATCAGGGAAATCGGATTCATTTACATAGATTCACACCTCCCAGAAAAAATGTTCATATCATTTATGACTTTATTGCAAGCGTTGTCATATTATCACATAACTTTCATGTCTTCAACCTCATTTTTTAGAAAAACGGCAAAAAAATCGGTTGCATTTTAAATATTCCCCATGCTACAATTCACGTAATTTCATGAAGGAGTGATACATTTGTTCAAATCAAAAGCTATTTCTACTATCGCTGTAAGCGCAATCATCTCATCTATGCTCGCCGCATCCGCCTTCGCCGATGCTCCGAAATCCCTCTCGCATCTCGACTGGATGCAGCAGAAAGCGATCGTTGAGGGGGATCAAAGCGGCACCTTGGCTTTGGACCGCAATATTACGCTGTCCGAGCTGGCAACCGTCATTGCCCGATTGAAAGGTCAAACCAAGCTGGCGCCCGACGCTTCGATCCGCCATTGGGCGTCCGGAGCGTTATCCTGGGCGAAGCAGCAAGGCATCGTCTCGGCTTCGGATCTGCTCGCGCCCGACGCGCCGTTACCGGCGGCGAACATCGTAGATATCGCCAAGAAGGCCGGCTACAGCCTTTCCTTGCCGCAGAGCGGCTCTTTCGTCACGCGCCAAGACCTCTTGCAGGCTTTAGGGGACGCGGCCACTTTACATATTACGATTGCCCACACCAACGATGTGCACGGGCACATCGACGAGAACAAGTCTTCTAAAGAATTCGGCTATGCCAAAATTGCCACGCTCATTAAACAAATGCGCGCCGAAAATCCGAATTTCTTGCTGATGGATGCGGGAGATACGTTCCAGGGAACGGTTTTCGCCAATTTGTTTAAAGGGGAATCTATCGTACCGATCCTCAATGCTTTGAAATATAACACGCAGGCGGCTGGCAACCACGACTTCGACTTCGGCTACGAGCAGCTTGTAAAGCTGAAAGGCATGGTCGACCATCCGATCATCAGCTCCAACGTATTTAAAAAAGAGGACGGCACCGAGCTGCTGCAGCCTGTCTACTATACAGAAATCGGCGGCAAAACCTTTGCTTTCCTCGGGTTTACGACCGACGAAACGCCGATCGTCACACATCCGGATAACGTAAAAGCGCTTACGTTCAAAAATCCGATCGAAGTAGCCAAGCAGATGGTTCCCGAATTGAAGAAAAAAGTCGACCATGTCGTCGTCGTATGCCATGACGGCATCGAAGTGGACCGGGAAATGGCCCGCGCCGTGCCGGGAATCGATCTCATCATCGGGGGTCATTCTCATACCAGACTTACCGAGCCCGAGCACATCAACGGCACTTATATCGTGCAAGACTGGGAATACGGCAAATCGCTGGGGCGCGCCGATCTGTACTATTTAAACGATGAGCTTGTAGGCTTTACCGGCGGCTTGCTGGAATACGACGAGAAAGTGCAGGCCGATCCCGAGGTTGAGAAGCTGGTGCAAAATGTCGTGAGTCATATCGATAAAGAATTGGATGCCGTCATCGCTAAATCGGAGGTCAAGCTGGAGGGAGAGCGTACGATCGTCAGAACCCAGGAGACGAATCTCGGCAATCTGATTGCGGATGCTTTGCTGGATAAAACGAAGTCCATCGCAGGATATGAAGCGGATGTCGCGCTGATTAACGGAGGAGGCGTCAGGGCGACGGTCAATGCGGGCGACGTCACGAAGAAGAGTCTGTACGACGTTCTGCCTTTCCCTAACACGCTGGTGGTCACGGAGCTTACCGGCAGCGAGCTGCAAGCCGCGATCGAGAACGGCGTATCCAAGGTCGAAATAGCCGAAGGCCGCTTCCCGCAAATTAGCGGCATGTCGTTCGCCTATTCGAAGAATAAGCCTGCCGGACAACGGGTGCTGGAGCTGAAAGTGAACGGGCAGCCGGTCGATCCGAACAAAACTTACAAAGTGGCCACCAACGATTTCATTGTCGCCGGCGGCGACGGCTATTCGATGATGATGGACAAGAAATCGTTCAACACCGGCTTCACCTTGTACGATGTTTTGGAGGAATTTTTCATGAAGCGCGGTACGCTGAGCCCGTCGGTGGAAGAGCGGATCGTTGAAGTGAACGGATAACAAGTTACCAGGAACATCCCCGAAATAAATACCGCTGTCATTTCGAAAAAGGACCGCCCGGCATCTGAAACTAGCTGCCGGACGGTCCTTCCACGTTCCGTCAATCCAAAATCATTTTGGCTAACGCCGCAAGGTACTGAATATCGATCGCAATGGAATATTTGGTTTGAAAAGTTGATTTTTATTAGACTCTTAAATTAAAGATCTCCTATATATTTTAAATCTCTTACGGAATCCGCGGCCGCGTGCCGGACAAGGGCTTTCGCCGGTTTGGCCGTTCAATTACAGAGAAAACGGTCCTTGCGGCGCATAAAGACAGAGCGATGAGCGATCGGGCGTATAAAAACATACGAATATTGATGCGAACCGGCGCATACTCGGGTTATTCACAGCAGATGGCTTAAGGAAGCTAATTTCCGCGTAATGAAGCGGCTTATGCAGCTCGTCCCCGTCTGCGATTCTGTTTTTATCCGTACCGTGAACGAGCCGGGCGCGGCTTGAAGGCCGGCGGCCGGCCTATCCACGATAATCGATCTGTTTTTATCCGTTGCAGGTGAAATAAACGCTCGTCCTGCAGCCGGCCAAAGCGGCGCGCGCTCATTCTTGTATAAATATGCGGCAGCATCTGCGGGAAATCGGAACATCGGCGAAAGGGGTTATAAAAGGAAGGGAACGGCGAAGAGCCCTCTTTGAACACAATTTCAAAAAAAGAGAGCTAGTTGTTCGAGCTTATGCAGTTGACGAGGAAATGTTCCAGCTTGAAGCCGTGCGGAACGTCAGGGGCTCGCTTCCATTTCGGCAGCTGTGCGATTCGGGTTAGCATCCACTGCATAACCGCAGAGGGGCTTTCCTGCCGGAATTTCTTGAGCGCGTACTCTTCGATAACGCGGTATTCGTCCGGATCGGCCTGCATCTTATAGGCATAGGCGCGAATGTCCCCGGCCTCCTGCCGTCCCACCCGCTGTTCAAGCGCCTCGTTGGCGCGGCGGTAAGCCGCCGGACTGTGCACCGGAGCGGATGTGTAATCCCGGTTCAAGATCGGAAGAGCGGTTTTGCACATCGTCCGGAACGATTTCAGATCGAACCGGCTCACGGCGGCGGCGAATTCGTAAGAACGCTTGCCGATCTCATCGCGGCCGCGAGGAGCTATAAACGGATACAATCCCGTCTTCCTGGCAATATCCAGATACAGCGCGATCCCTTGATTGCGAACCTCGTCCTTGACGAATTGCAGCAGATCGAGAGGGAAAATCCGATGCTTCCGGTACAAATCCTTTATTTTCAACAGGACGTAGCGAATAAACGAAAGGCTTTTCTTTTTCATCAAGGTGACCAGCTGGATCAAGGTTTGGCCCTGGTTGTGCTGCTCCAGCTCGCCGATGCCGAGCTTCTCCAGCTGCTCCCGAATGAATCGGGTCATCCGGTAGTACGGCCGCTTCGGCCGGACGACATCGTGATAGGAGGCGCCTTTTTCCTTCTTAATAATATAGTAGGGATTGATCGAGTAAGACGCTTTATAATAGCCGGTGGCGTTCGGCTTGATCGCCGCGCTTGCGGCAAACAGCGGCTGCCCGTCCATGACCGGCCTCCTGCACAGAAGCTCGAGGAGCCCTCTGATTTGATTCAGATTGGTTTTATGAAGCAGCTTGTACAAGCCGCCGTCCTTGCCGTCGTTGCGCAGATTTTTTTCCACCGTTTTATCCGGACGGTCGTTTTGCTGCGCCGCGGCCTCCAGATACCATTTTTGCGCGGCCAACGGCAGCTCGCCGAAGGCTTCGGTATATACGGCGGGAGGCAGCAGAAAATAATACCCGATCGTCCCCGTATCGGGCTGAAGGTATTGGCTCAGCGTATAATGATAGGTGCCTGTAATCTCCTCGCGGACCGGCTCGATGAGCCCCAGGTCGACGAACTTTTGGAAGGAAACGTAGAATTGATCGTTGGTAACGGGGGTTTCGAATAATTCGGCTTGTTTCTGATAAATCCGGTTGCGGTTGCAAAACTCCAAAGCCCCTTTCGTATTAAAGGCGGCCTGAATCGTAATGAACAGCTGGATGTCGGACTTCGTAATGTGATGAACGAGGCGGCCCCTGCCGTCGTTGCGGAACCGGAACCGGTCCTTGTTGTAATCGAAGGGCTCTTCTATATGTTTGAAAGCTTCGTAGAAACGGTGGCTGACGACGACCGGATTCGTAGGCTGGAGAAGCGCTTTGCCTTTCAAATTATTAAGAAACATCAGTTTGTTCACGCAGGGCGCCCTCCTTTCCACCGGCCATCCGCTTGGGCGGCGATCTATACGAATTCATAGATTTTTGCTGCTCGTTTTGATATAATAAGAAAAAGACAACAACGAAATAGGCCTCTGAATGTCCAATTTTTTTGGAAATTCAAGAAGCTTGTCTTCTGGAGTTGCGATCCTTATCGTTGGTAGCGAGCGCGGATCGGACTCGAATGGTTCTTGTCTGCTGAGTACTGGTAATACTCAGTCATCACTGGCATGTTGGTAGCATCCAGTTTGAAAGCTTCCATGAAGATGGAGGCTTTTTTTGTTGTTTTACACAGGCGCTGGTTTCGCCTTTATAACGTTATGTAGAATAGACGGTTTTCTTTGGTAGTAGACAACTCGCCTATTTCTTTTATCCACATGTGGATAACTTTCTTTTTTCGACAAGAACCATTATATCAACATTGGTAATATGATGTAAGATGCGATAGAGTACGACGATTTTGTAAAAAGAGCCGTTTTTCCGAGGAAAATCTAGGTACGCGTTTTTGGTAAAAACCCCAAACCCCCTCAACTTACGGGATGTAAGCGGTATATCATGCTGCCGGTAAAAATATTTCGAGGTCTGGTACGCATATTTCGTAAAATGAAGCAAACGAATACGCGTTTCAAGTAAAAAGCGATTAATAAGTACGCGATTCTCGTAAAAAACGATAAATTATAAGATGGATAACTTCCCGCGGCAGCTCAAACAGGATACAATTGACATTTTGAGGTACGTTATTTTCGTAAAAAGCCAATTTTGAGTACGCATTTTTCGTAAAAACCGATACTAGACTACGTGAATCGGGTAAAAAGCTATCGGCAAGTACGCTGTATAGGTTAAAAGCCGGGTATTAAGTACGCATATGTTGTAAAAAGCCATGCCGGGTTATCCACAGAAATGGATGATCCCTATTTCTTCAAGCAGGGTGAAAACCGGGCCGAGATACTATGCCGCCACAGTTCTGAAGTAAAAAGAAAAGCCCTGCACGAATGCAGAGCTTCCTTTTTACAATGCTTGGTACGCGTATTTTGTAAAAAACGCGGCTTATTGGATGAGCGACGGGGTGGACGTTCCCGTAAAGAAGTCGGCTTTTTCCGATTCGGTCACGGGAGTCAGTATAATTTCAAACCCGTTGCCGACCCGTTTGTAGTCGCTGATCAGAATATTGGCTTCTTTAAATTCCTGCAGCGACGCTTCGATTTGCTTGAGGTTGCTGTCGATCCGTTTGGAACGGAAGCGGATGCGGTCCGAAAAGAACGTATATTCGAAATGGCGCTTCATATTGCGGCCTTGCAGGTAGGCGTCCAGCCGCTCCTTCTGAAAAGCGTAAATTAAAATTTTGGACAGCCGATTCTCCAAACGGTGAATAAAGTGGCTGTAAATTTGCACCGTCTGCTTCGTAATAAACTGCTGATGCAGCGTATCGGAAAATTTGATCTCCGCATAGCGGCGGCCCGTCGCGTCTTCCTTGGAAACGAGGACGTATTCGAATAAATTGTACAGGAACGTCGTGCGCGTCTCTTTATTCGGCCCGGTCGTTCTCCCTTCCAGACTGAACCGGCCGATCTTCTGCAGTCGCTTCGTGATCAGATCGTACGCCTTCTGGCTAGTATTGCCGTAAATGCGCGTGAGCAGCGGCCGCAGATCAAAGGCGATCGTCTTGTCCGTATAAAAGCGCTCGGCCCGGTGCTCCATCACATGCTCGATAATTTCCGAATCGGTCTCGTCGAGCAAAAACATTTTGTCGATCTGCACTTCCTCATTCTCTTCAATCGAAATAAACGAACGCAGGACGCGGTTATCGCTTAATTTGTAATCGTCGTATAAAATCGTCGCTTTTTGCTCGGAATCGAACAGCACGTTGCCCCGCATCTTGGCTTTGCCGTCGGCGAAGATCGGATTCTCGATCAAATCCTTGAACCGGTGCGTAATCCAGTTGCGAGGCGCATTTTTCAGAAAATCGGCGATGATGTAAACAAAGTCGTTCTCGAACGCCTTCTCGATCTGGTACTGCTGCTTCGAATCGAGATACGGATAATCGGTGAGCCGGGTGTCGACGTCGACGGCCCACGCTTCGATTTCCTCCAGGCGGGTTTGTACGAACCGGCTTTCGTCTTTAATGTCTTTAAGCATTTCCTTGAAGCTGTCGTCGGCCGATTTGCTTTCCAGAAACTTGAGCAGCACTTCCCGCTCTTCGTGAATGCTGGAGGCGTTCTTGGTCTCCACTTCCTTCTTCAGCTGCTTAAACCAGTTTTTCTTCGTTAATTGCCGCCTTCTATGATAAGTCGATTTAATCTCCAATAAATCAACGACATCGTCATCATTGAAAAATATATTATTCATAATATTGCGCATATAGGTTTCGATAGAAGGGCTCGAATCGTATTCGTCTTGAAGCACCAGCTTCAGAAGCTTCTCCTTCGTCTTCTCCCCGATCAGCACCAGGAGCTCGTCAAATATAAATCGAGGAATTTCCTGTATTTTAACGCTCATCCTATTCCCCCCGGTCATGTTCACTATCTTTATTTTATAGGTTCTAGCAAAAATAAACAATGGAAAGGATAGAGAAAACTGTCTCGCTAATGATTATGTCGGGTTATCGCCGCTTCTATTATAATGAAAACAACTGCTAGAGAGTATGAAGCGATGCAGCAAAGACCGGTTTAGGAGGATGGCAACGATGTGGAATCCCGACGCATTTCTGGAACATATGCTGTGGAGCAAGCGCCCGGCTTATTCATTCGAAGCAAAGACCCCGGAGCAGTGGAGCGAATGGAGAGCGGCGCTGAAGGAAGTGCTGCTGCAAAAGCTGGCCGTTCCGGACGGTATGGGGCAAGCGCTCGCTCCCGTCGTTCTGGAGCGGATCGACTGCGGCGATTATATCCGCGAACGCGTTCAGCTGACGACGCTGCCTCACTTAACGATGCCCGCGTACGTATTGAAGCCGAAGCAAGGCGAGGCGCCGTATCCGGCCGTTATCGCCTGTCCCGGCCACGGCTACGGCAGCAAGGAGCTGGTCGGGCTGCTGCCGGACGGAAGCCCGCGGCTGGGCGAGCCAGGCATCTACCAGGACTATCCGGCCGCCTTGGCGCGCAGAGGCTTCATCGTCATCGTGCCCGAAATGCTCGGGCTCGGTGACCGCAGGTTGCAGGCCGACCGGGATAAGGAGCCGAAGGACACGTCCTGCTTCCGGCTGGCCTCGCATCTGCTGATGGCCGGATACACGCTCGCCGGCTGCCGCGTGTACGAGATGATGCGCTGCGTCGATTATTTGCACACCCGTCCGGATGCGGATTCCGTCCGGGTCGGGTGCATGGGCTTCTCCGGCGGCGGCCTGATTATGGCATTAACCGCCGCCGTGGACGAGCGGATTCGCGCCGCCGTGATCAGCGGTTATACGAACACGTACCGCGACAGCATCTTGGCCAAGTCCCACTGCGCCGACAATTATATCCCGGGCCTTCTGAGCGCCGCGGAAATGCCGGACTGGTTCGGGCTGATCGCCCCCCGTCCCCTGTTCATCGAATCCGGTCTTGAGGACGGCGGATTTCCGGTTGCGGGGGCGCTCAAGGCGATCGAGCGCATTCGGGCGGTTTACGACGTTCTCGGCTCCGGCGAGCGGATGGATCAGCATATTCATCCCGGGAAGCACGAGGTGTCCGGAGCCAAGTCGTACGACTGGCTGCAGCGCCATTTGCAGGCATGAGCCGAGACTTCGCTTCGCGGGAGGCCGTTTCCTGCAATCGCTTTCCGAATCAAGCGGGCCAGTAGCGGAGGCGCTCCGGCCCCGGGTCCGGAGCACGGCCTTAAGCGGACAGGACGGGGCAAGGCGCGATGCGCTACTCCCCGTTCTGCTCATTCAGCCACATTCCTCTGTATTGTCCCGGCGTCATGCCGGTCGTCTTTTTGAAATAACGGATGAAGTTTTGCGGATTATTATATTGCAGTTTTTGGGAAATATCGGCGATTTTCATCTCGGTTTCTATCAGCCATTTTTTGGCGATTTCCATCCGGTAGGAAAGTAAATATTCCGTAAAATTGACGTTCAAGCTTTTTTTCAGCGCTCTGCGTAAATAGCTCGAATGGTAGTTCAAGCGGGAAGCGCATTCTTCCAGCGTCAGATCGCGGTCATATTCGGTTTGAATAATGCGGATGACTTCATTGGAGATTTTCTGGTAAGGCGCTTCCTTGCCGCTCTCCTCCGTCTCGATCATCGGAGCGATAATATGCAGATGGAACCATTGTTCAATTTCCTGAACGGTGTTCAGTCTTTGCAGCTGTTCATACAGCGGAACGGCGTTCGTGTCGAGCGAAGCGAAGGTAGCGGCCGCCTGCTCCGGGATGTACAGCAGATCGAGCAGCAGCTTCATCAGCCAGTTTTGCATTTGATTATGCGTCAGCTCGCGGTTGGACAAAATTTGCAGAAACTCCTTTAACAGCGCATGGGCTCTCTTCTCGTCGGCGAACTTCACCGCTTCTACCAGCTGCTTCTCCAGATGCTCCGGGAAAAACACCATCTGCGTCTCCGGTTCCTCGTTCTCGATGAACAGGATCGTCTCCGACTGCTTCGCAATCCGGTATTTCAACGCGTCAAGCCCCTCGGCATAAGCCTTATAGGTTTGCTCATACTCCTTATAGGGGCGGCTGATTCCGGCGCTGACCGGTATGCCGAGATAGGTAAGCACGTTAGCCTGCACCTGCCGGATCGCATTCGACAGAAACTGTTTAAACTCGTCCTGAGAGTCCTCATTGCCGGCAATGACGGTCATCTGCGCCTGCTCCATAACGATCGGGTACAAGCGCCGGTCCGCCGGTATCGTCTCTTCGACAATATTGCTGATCGCATATAGCAGCAGATCGCGGTCAGGCTCCCCGAATCGGGTCCCCTTCAGCGAATCGATCCGGATCGTCACGACGGCGAGCCAGCTCGGGCGGGCGTTATAGCCGAACAGCGCCAGCTGCTCCTGAATTTCATGGGACGAGAGCTCGCCTTGGGCCAGCTTGAACATCATAAACGGTCTAAGCTCCATCCGCAGTCTCTTCACATGGCCGGTGACGTGCAAATAGTTTTGCGACATTTTATCGATCCGCCGTTCAATGACGGTAAATTCGTCCTGCGTATCCTGCAGGCCCCCGCCCGTCTCCTCGGGGTCCGTCGCCTTCTGGTATAACGAACGAACCGGCCGGTATAAATTATTCGTTCCCTGCAGCGACAGCATAATAATGGCGGCGATCATAACCGCGCATGCCCAGAGGGTCGCCCAGCCGATAGACTTGGATTCCCGCGTGATGCTGTCGAGCGATACCATGGAAACATACGTCCAGCCGTTATAGGTCGACTTGCGGAAGGTGAAGCCGAACTCCTCCTGCCCGATCGTGCCGGTGCGATAGCCGCTCAGCCCGGGAGATTGCCGCACTTCCTCGAACACCGGCAGGCTGCGCATAGCAAGCTCGCGGTCCGCCTCCATATTCGTCTCCATTATGTCCCCCTTATCGTCCAGTACGATCAGCGAACCCAGCTCGCTGCTGCGCGGAATCGTCTTAAACAGCTGCTGGGTAGACATTTGCGTCACCAAATAAGCGGAAGAAGGGAGCGAGTAATTGGGAAAACGTTTTATTAAATAGACAGACGTCGGCCCCGTTTGACCCGGGCCTGTTTTCGGCGCTTGCGTCATCCACTTGATCGGCTTGTCGAGCTCGGCTAACAGCACGGGGGAATCGGGGTCCAGCGCTTCCTCCAGCTTGGCGTAGCCTTTGTTGTTAATGATCCACTGCTGATCCATATTGATCAGCTCGATATCGCGGATGCCCAGCTCGTAAATTTGAATGCGCTGCATCGATTCCAGCAGCTTGTCGACGAGCGGATAGTTTTTGGCGTTAATCGGCGTTTGCAGCACATCGGTAACCGCTTGCGAATTGCCGAGCTGGAAAATGGAGAAATCGATGATTTTCAAGGTGTTCTCCAATTGCGTCTGCGTCTGCAGCAGCAGCTGATCGTTGCCTTTGAGCACCTTGCTTTCAATGAGACTGGACGATTTCATATATGAAAAGATGCCCAGCACCACAACGGGAACGGCGCCGAGCAGCAGGCATAGCATGAACAGTTTTGTCTGATAGCGGGACAGCTTGAGCTTCATCACATTCTCTCATTCCTTCGTGAAGTATCGTCGTTTCTGACCTTCATTATCGCATTAAGCCCCGTAAAATCAAATAATCATTAGGGATACAATTGCGAGATAAAGCCGTTTTTGCGCCGCCCTGGCGGTAATTTCCCGCAACGCAGACCAAATACCGCCCGCTCACGATGCGGACGGCACTCGGTTGTTCCCGCCGGTTATTTCTTTTGCGTTTTCTCGTACTCTCCCTTATATTCTTCCATCACTTGGTCGCCGCCGAGCTTTTGCCAGTTCGTCAGCGCCTGCGCGAAGCCGTTCTCGTCCAGCTCGCCCATAATGAACTTGGTTCTCGCGTCCGTGATCACTTGATCGAGCTGCTTGCCCTTTTCCATGTATGTTTTGGACAGGAGCGGCAGCGCCGGATTCGGCACGGCGAATTTCTCATTTTCCTGAATGAGCCGGTTATATTTCTCCACGCTCGGATCGACTTGGCCCGGAAGCGCCTTGCTGCCGTCGAATACCATCATCTGGAACAGCGTATTGTACACTTCATCCGTGTACACCTTCTCGTCGATGCGAACCGCCTTGCCGTTTTCGATTTTGTAATGCTTGCCTTCGATTCCCCAGTTCATCAGATTTTGCACCTTCTCGTCGCCGAGCTTGTCGATGAACGCAAGCACCTTCTTCAATTCCTCTTCGGTCTTGACGCTTGTCTTAGGGATCATGAAGACGCTGTTATACCCGCTGCCTCCTTGCACCTTGACACCCGTCGGACCGCTGATGGAAGCTACCGTATCGAGCTTGGCGTTCGGATTCGCCTTGAACAGGTCGGTGAACCTGGCGTTCAAATCGTCGAGAGCGCCGATATATACTCCGGCTTTGCCTTGATTCACGAGCACCGTGCGGTCTTTGACGACCGGAAAATCGCTGTTGAACAATTTATCCTTATACATTTGCTGCAGCATTTTCATCGTGTCCATATACGGCTTGGTCATAAAGTCCGGCGTCATCTTGCCGTCTTTATATTCCCAAGTATTCGGCGCGCCCATGACGGAGAGGAAATGATAAATTTGCGCGCTGTTCGAATCGAACGAAATGCCGAATGTATCGTTTTTGCCGTTTTTGTCCGGGTCGTTGTACGTAAACGCCTTGAGTACGGTGAGCAGCTCGTCGATCGTTTTGGGCTCGGACAGCCCGAGATTATCCAGCCAGTCCTTGCGGATAATGATGCCGTTGCGGGCCATCGCTCTCCAGCGGTAAATTCCGTATACTTTGCCGTCGATCGACATGTTGTTCAGACGCGTTGTATCCAGCGATTTCAGGTTCGGGTATTGGTCCAAATACGGGCCGAGCTCCCAGAATAAACCGGCGCGGGCCGCTTCGACGATGGCCGGATTGCGGTCGTCCTTCACCAGCAGCAGCTGCGGCAGATCGCCCGCTACGGCGATGGATGCGGTCACCTTCTCGCTGTAGCTGGCGCTCGGCACCCAGGTTACTTTCAGGTTGGTGTTCGTATATTCCTGAAGCAGCTTCATCGGCTCGCTGTCCATCTTCGGAGGCTCGGCGGTCAAGTATTGGTTCATCATCGTAATTTCGACCGGAGCGGAAGCCGCCGAAGCATCTTTATCCTTACCGGCGGGCGCGCCGCCGTTGCCGCAAGCGGATGTAACAAGGAGCGATAACGCTCCCGCCGCCGCCAGGCTGACTTTTATCATACGTTTCGTTGTCATTGCTTTAATGACCTCCCGATATTTGGATTTATCTATAGCTTCTAACGGATAACCTCCAGCGTCGCTTCCATCAGCTCTTCGTCCAGCTCGATGCCCAGACCCGGTTTATGCGGGACGAGCACGCAGCCGTCCTTCACCTCGAACGGCTGCTTCAGATAGCGCTCGCGGGTGCTGTTCTTCTCGATATTGTATTCGTAATAGCTGCTGCATTCCGGCGAGCTGGCGGCCAGATGGATCGCTGCGGCGAAGCCGACGCCTTTGGTCGTATTGTGCGGCACGTAATGAATGCCGAAGGCGCGGCATAACGCTGCGGCGCGTTTGGCGCTGGACAAGCCGCCGCATTTGACCGGATCGGCCGCATACAGATGGCAGGCGCCTTTGCTGATAAAATCGCGGAACGTATATATATTCCAGTCCTGCTCGCCTACGTGAATCGGCACCGGCAGCGTATGCGCAAGCTTCACGTACGTATCGATGTCATAATACGGGCAGGGCTCTTCGAAGTGATGAATGTCGTATTGCTTGATCCGCTCGTACAGCTGAACCGCCTGAATGTACGTATAGGAGCTGTTGCCGTCGATCATCAGCTTGCAATCCGGCCCGATGGCTTCGCGCGCCGCCTTCACCTTCAGCTCGTCGTCCTTCAGATCGACAGGCAGTCCCGTGCCGAAGCGCGGTCCGACTTTAATTTTAACCGCTTTCACTTGAAGCCGCCCGATCGCCTCGCGAATTTTGTCCGCTTCCTCCCTGTGCGTCAGATCGCGGCTCATGCTTGAAGCGTATAACGGAATGCGGTCGCGGTACAACCCCCCGAGCAAATTATATACCGGCTGGTTCAAATAGCGCCCCTTCAAATCCCACAGCGCGATTTCGAGCCCGCTGTAGGCCGAAGCCAGCAGCTGCCCCGATATTTTATAATGTTTGCGCAGCACCGCCTCCTCGATTTTCTCCCCCTGGAACGGGTCCATGCCGATGACCTGCGGCTTGATGACGGTGTTCATAATCTGCATCAGAACGTCCGGCCGCATCGGGCTCGACTCACCGAAGCCGTATACGCCTTCGTCGGTGTCGACCTTGATGTAGAACAGCCCCATTTCTTTTTTGTAGCAGGTGATGTTAGTAATTTTCATAAAATCCTCCTTAAGAAAATTCGCTTGCCGCCGTCATGGGACTTCAGCCCGCCGGGAGCGGCGCCGCCGGCAGGCGAAGCGGCATCAGCCTTTGACCGAGCCGAGCAGGACGCCTTTGGCGAAATGCTTCTGCAAAAACGGATACACGAGCAAAATCGGCACCGTCGAGACGATGATGACGGCCATCTTGATCACTTCGCCCGGCGGGGCGACATAATCGCTGCCCATCTGCTGCGAGTCGCCGATGCCGCCTTGAGACAGGATGACGATTTGCCGCAGCCACACTTGAATCGGCCATTTCGCATTGTCGTTAATGTACAGCACGGCGTTGAAGAAGGTGTTCCAATGGCCGACCGCGTAAAATAGCGAGAAGGTAGCCATCGCAGGCAGCGAGAGCGGCAGCACCACTTTAAATAAGATTTGGTAGTCGCTGCAGCCGTCGATTTTGGCCGCCTCCTCCAGTCCGTCGGGCAGCTGCTGGAAAAAGTTGCGCAAGATGATAAGGTTAAACGCGCTGATTGCTCCCGGCAGAAGCAGCGACCAATAGCTGTTCAGCAAACCCAGCGATTTGACGACGAGAAACGTCGGAATCATCCCCCCGCTGAACAGCATCGTGAACAGGACGAGCAGCATGATCGGACGGCGTCCGACGAACTCGTTTCTGGCCAAAGGGTAGGCGGTAAGCGTCGTGAACAGCAGATTGATCAGCGTCCCCGCCACCGTAATAAACACGGTCACGCCGAGACTCCAGACGATCGTTTTCGTAGAGAAAATGTACTTGTAGCCGTCGAGCGAGAACTTGGTCGGGAACAGCACGACCCCGCGGTTGACCAGCTCTTCCGAAGCCGTGAAGGAGCCCGACAGCACGAACAGAAACGGGATGACGGTAAATAATGCGAATACGATCAGCAAGACGGCGTTGACCAGATCGAAGATGCGCGAGCCCAGAGATGCTCGAACCATCCGTATCGCCTCCTTTTCATGTTAGTAGACTCCTTGCTCGCCGAGCTTCTTGGCCGCTTGGTTGGCCGCAAGCACCAGGCACAGCCCGATCACCGATTTGAACAGCCCGACCGCGGTGCTGAAGCTGAATTGCCCCTGCTGCACGCCGTTGACATAGACATAGGTGTCGAACACTTCGCCGACTTCGCGGTTCGTCGAATTCAGCATCAGGAAGATTTGCTCGAAGCCTGTGTCGAGAAAGCTGCCGAGCCGCAAAATAAACAAAATGACGATCGTGCTGCGGATGGCGGGAAGCGTAATATGCCACAGCTGGCGCAGCCGGCTCGCGCCGTCGATTTTGGCCGCCTCGTACAGCGTAGGATCGACGCCTGACAGCGCTGCGAGGAAGATGATCGTTCCCCAGCCGGATTCCTTCCAGATGACTTCGAGAATGATCATCGGCCGGAACCAGTCGTTCGACATCAGGAAGTTGAACTGCGGCATGCCCGCGTCCGCCATCATTTTCGTGAAAATACCGCCTTCCGAAGAGAAGAACGTATAGACGATCCCGACGACGACGACCCAGGAGACGAAATGCGGAATATAGATGGCCGTCTGGATCGAGCGCTTGAACCATTCCAGCCGCAGCTCGTTAAGCATCAGCGCAACCAGAATCGGGATCGGGAAGAAAAATACGATATTGTACACCGCCAGCACGAATGTGTTCTTAAACAGCAGCCAGAAGACGGGATCGTGGAAAAACCGGTCGAAATGTTTGAATCCTACCCACGGGCTGCTCCAGAAGCCGCGAAACGGCAAATAATCTTTGAAGGCGATCATGACGCCCCACATCGGCAAATATTTGAATAAGGCGAAATAGAGCAGTCCCGGAGCGATCATAATGTACAGATGCCGGCTTTTCAGTATACGGTTCCACAGCCCCGTGCGTCGGCTTAAGCCGAGCCTGGCCGGTTGCGCCGCCTGCGTTTTCAGCATGTTATCCCTCCTTTCCGCTGTACGCCTCGCCCGGCGAAGCCAGCACCTCGTCCAGACGGACGGGACGGTGATCCTGAACCGACCGCCACACGGCTTCGCCGGTACCGATGGAATAAGCTCCGTCCAGCGATCCGGACAAGATCGGATACGAGCGATGCGGATCGGCTCCGAGGAACAAATCCTCCAGCAGCGCCGGGTCCCCGCCTCCATGGCCGCCCTCGCGGTGCACTACATGTATCGTTTCCTTCGAACCGAACAACGGGAAATAGTCGATCGTCTGCACCGGCACCGGGAACGGCACGCGGCCGGACGAATGATATTCCATCGTTTCGATGCGGCCTTTCGTGCCGTTGATCGCGAGCCGGTATCCTTCGTACGGCAGCGAGAAGTTGACCGAGTAGGACAGCAGCGCGCCGCCGTCGTACTTGACGTTCACCGAATACGTATCCTCGATGTCGATCTCCGAATCGAAAATACAGGCGTCGGGGCGGTACAGGCTGTAAGGCTCCTGACCGGGCTGCGAGCTGACGGCGCCGATATGATCGTCCTGCACATGCACTTCCTTGCTGCGCGTCGACCAGCGCATAAAGTACCGGCAGTCCGGCTTCACCGCACAGGTGCCGCAGTGCCTCCCGTCTTCCTTAAGCGGGTTCAGCTCCCCGCCGGGACCATAATAATTCAGCGCGCCGAAGGCGAATACTTCGACCGGGCGCCGGCCGATCCACCAATTGACCAGATCGAAATGATGGGAGCTTTTATGAATGGACAGCCCGCCCGAATGCTCGCGCATCCGGTTCCACCGTTTGAAGTAGCTGGAGCCGTGATATGTGTCGATATACCAGTTCAGATCAACGGATGTCACCCGCCCGACCTTGCCCTCCAGCACTAGCTCCTTGATGCGGCTGTGAACGGGCGCATACCGGTAATTGAACGCGACCGTAACCTTGCCTTTGCTTCTTCGTTCCGCTTCGAGAATGCGGCGGCAATCCGCTCCGGTCGTCGCCATCGGCTTCTCGGTGATGACATCGAGATCCCGTTCAAGCGCAAGCAGGATGTACTTGACATGCGTATCGTCCCGGCCCGTTACGACAATAACGTCCGGCTTCGCCTGCTCGACCATCGCCGCGAACTCGTCCGGGCCGTATTCCTTCACTTCGGCCAGCTCGGCGAATTTGCTTTTGCATACCTCGAATCGCCTCGGATCGATGTCCAGCAGCCCGGCGATTTCGGTTTGGCTGGCAAAGGTTTTCAGCATCGGGCCGATGAACATCTTCATGCTCCGGTTGCTGACCCCGCATATGGCGTATCTTTTTTTCATGGAAGGTAGGCACCTCGTTTCTTGGTTATCTCCTGATGCAAGTGATGCAAGTTGTCCCGGCACTCGGCATCGCGCATCGCCGGAACTGACTTCATTATTTGCCAACCGGCGATAAAAGGCTACAATCCGCAAAGCGACAATTCGGACGGAGACGTCCCGGAACATAAGCGCAGGACGGCCGTAAGCCGCCGCCCCCATCGGCATAATCCTCAGCGATCCGCGCAATGATCTTTAGCGACACAAGCGAAACAGACCCCCGGCCGCGCCGCTTAAGGCGAAACCGGAGGTCATCTGGCAATCCGTAATTCATCATAGGAAGAACTCGGCTGGGAGAGCGCTAATGATTATTTGACGACGGTCAGCATCGCGTTCATTTTCTCTTCGTCGATGTCGATGCCGAGTCCCGGCCCGTTCGGAACGTAAATCCGGCCTTCCCGAACCTGAAATTCCGATTTGACCATTTGTCCCCGCAAATTATGCTTTTCGATCGAATATTCGTAGTAGCTGTTGCATTCCGGCGTGCTGGCCGCCAGATGCAGCGCCGCCGCAAAGCCGATGCCCCGCGTCGTGTTATGCGGCACATAATGGATGCCGAAAGCACGGCAGAGCACGGAGGCCCGTTTGGCGCTCAGCAGCCCGCCGCATTTGATCGGGTCGGCCGCATACAGATGGCAGGCGCCCCGCGCGATGAAGTCGCGGAACGTAAACAGATTCCAATCCTGCTCTCCGACGTGAATCGGCACCGGCAGCGTCTGAGCCAGCTTCACGTACGCCTCGATATCGTAGTACGGGCACGGCTCCTCGAAATGATGAATATCGCAGTCTTTGATTTTTTCGTATAGCTGCACGGCTTGAATGTAAGTGTACGAGCTGTTCCCGTCGATCATGAGACGCACCTTCGGGCCGATCGCTTCGCGCACGCGTCTCACCTTCTCCGCGTCGTCGTTCAGATCAACCGGCAGCCCCGTGCCGTACCGGGGACCGACCTTGATCTTGACCGCGCCGAATTGATAGGCGGCGATGCCTTCCTTCAGCTTCTCCGTTTCCTGATCGTGCGTCAGGTCCCGGCTCATGCTGGAGCCGTACAGCGGAACGGTCTCCCGGTAAAGACCGCCCAGCAGATTATATAACGGCTGGTTCAAAAATTTGGCGCGCGCGTCCCATAGCGCGATTTCGACGCCGCTGTAGGCGGCCGCCAGCATTTGCCCGGATATTTTATAATGCTTGCGCAGCACCGTCTCCTCGATCTTCTCGATATTGAACGGATCGCAGCCGATGATTTGCGGCTTGATGATCTCCTGAATAATCTTGACCAATATTTCCGAACGCATCGGGCTGCTCTCTCCGAACCCGGACACGCCTTCGTCCGTATCCACCTTCACATACAGCAGGCCGCTTGCCGCATAACAAGTCAAACCGGTTACTTTCATCGCGATTCCTCCAGTTGTCCGGACATGCCGCCGGATTATTTATTCGGGTCCTTCGCATACTGCTCGTTCAGCTCTTGGGTCACTTTGTCTCCGCCCGCCTTGCTCCAGCTGTCCAGAACGCTTTTCCAGCCGGCTTCGTCCAATTGGCCCATGATGTACTTGACTCTCGCGTCGTTAATCATTTTGTTTAATTCGGCGCTCTTCTGGTTCAGCGTATCGGAAGTGTACGAGGCCGCCGGATTCGGCACCAGATTGTTCGCTACCGCGTTTTTCGCGTCCTTGTACTTCTTCACATACGGATCGATGACGCCTTCCACCGCACGGGAGCCGTCGGACACTTGAAGCGTCTGCTCCAATTGGATCACTTCGGAATTGTACTTATCCTGCTGCTCCTGGCTACGCGCCGGCTTGCCGTTTTGCATCGTGTAATGAACGCCCTCGAGACCCCATTCGAAAATATTTTGCCCCGCATCCTCGGAAATTTTATCGAAGTAGGCCAATATTTGCCGCAGCTGCGCTTCGGTCTTCACGCTCGATTTGGGGAAGACGAATTCCCCGGTGTAGCCTGTGTCCATCAGGACGCGAACGCCGTTCTTGCCGTTCAATGTCGACGTCACCTCCAGCTGCGCCTTCGGGTTGCTCTTGAACAGCTGGGAATGGCGGGTA
Source organism: Paenibacillus doosanensis (assembly GCF_025060755.1). GTDB lineage: Bacteria > Bacillota > Bacilli > Paenibacillales > NBRC-103111 > Paenibacillus_S > Paenibacillus_S doosanensis. The sequence goes on along the minus strand of NZ_JANYUY010000036.1, from coordinate 52,244 downwards.
ATCTGATCCGGATCGCCCATTCTCATGCCGTATTGGCCCTTATCCATATTGTCGATGTTCTGCGGACGGGTAGCCAGCGCAAAATCCTGATTCATCAGCTTCTCCTGATACAGCTTGCGGTAGAAGCTCAGCGTATCCAGGTAAGCTTGGCTGAAGTAAACCGATTGCAGCTTGCCGTCCTTCACATCCCATTGGTTGCCGCCGCCGAAGGCCGCGAGCAGGAAGTTGAAGCCGCGCAGCGACATCTCCTCGGCGAAGCCGATCGTGTCGTTTTTGCCGTTTTTGTCCGGATCGTTAAGTGTAAACGCTTTAATCGTATTGTACAGCTCATCGATGTTAGTAGGCGCCTTCATCCCCAGATTATCGAGCCAGTCTTTGCGGAAGATAACTCCGTCCCCGACCAGAGCGCGGCTTCTGAAGATCGAATACAGCTTGCCGTCCAGAGAGACGTTCTTGAGCACCTGCTTGTTGAGCGAACGCTCCAAATTCGGATAATCCTTGAGGTAGGGACCGATCTCCCAAAAGTAGCCCGAGCGTATCGCGTTGATGACCGTCTGCGGCCGGCTCTGCAGCAGCACGACCATCGGCAGCGAGCCGGCGGCGATCGTGGCGTTCAGCTTGTCCGTATAGGTCGTTCCCGGCACCCACTGGATTTCCAGCTTCGTATTGGTGTATTTCTCGATTGCCGCAATGACCGGATCGTCGGGACGAGGCGGCTCGGCGACGATGCTCTGGTTCATCATCGTAATCTTGAACGGCTCCTGGGATTTGCCGGTGTCCGCCGCCTTCTCCTGCCCCGCCGGTTTGTCCGTCCCTCCGCTGCAGCCGGCAGCAACCATAAGTCCCGCCACGGTCAGCGACAATACCGGCTTGCGCAGTCTGTTCATTTGGCTTGCCATAGTGAATACCCCCTTGAATGAAATGAATGCTTTTTATAGATACCTCCGCTTGGGAGGATGTCTATCCTGCTTCTTCGCTTTTATCCTTTGACCGAGCCGATTAAAGCTCCCTTGGCAAAATGCCGCTGCAAGAACGGATACACGCACAGGATCGGCAGCGTCGATACGACGATGACGGCCATTTTCACAATTTGCGCGGGCGGGACGATATAGGAGCTGTCGAATGCGGTGGAATCGCCGGCGCCTCCTTGCGACAAGATGACGATCTGCCGCAGCCATACTTGGACGGGCCACTTCATATTATCGTTAATGTAGAGCACCGCATGGAAGAACGAGTTCCAGTGGCCGACGGCGTAAAACAGCGTAAAGGTCGCCAGCGCCGGCAGCGACAGCGGGAGGACGATCTGCCACAGGATGCGCAAATCGTTGCAGCCGTCGATCTTGGCCGCCTCCTCCAGCCCTTCGGGCACCTGCTGGAAAAAGTTGCGCATGACGATCAGGTTGAAGGCGTTAATCGCGTTCGGCAGCAGCAGCGCCCAATACGAATCGAGCAGCCCGAGCCACTTGACGATCAGGAAGGTCGGGATCATCCCGCCGCTGAACAGCATCGAGAAGGTGACGAGCAGCATGATCGTTCTGCGCCCGTCCAGGTCTTTGCGCGACAGCGGGTACGCCATCAGCGTCGTAAACAACAGATTGACGAACGTTCCGGCGACCGTAATGAAGATCGTGACCAGCAAGCTTTTGAAAATAATGTTCGAGGAAAAAATATACTGGTAGCCGGCCAGCGAAAATTTGGTCGGAAACAGCAGCAGCGGATGCGCGAGAAACTCCGCCGGGTCCGTCAGCGAGCCCGAAACGATATAAATGAACGGCAGCAGCGTGCACATCGCGACGATAAATAAAAGGACGCAGTTTAAAGCATCGAACAATCGGCTTCCGAGCGACTTGTCTTTCATGCCTCAACACCTCTCTTGGAACTTGGAATGGACGTTCACGGTTAGTAAATGCCTTCTTCGCCGGCTTTCTTGGCCAAATAGTTGGAGCCGACGACCAGCGCAATGCCGATCACCGATTTAAACAGGTTCGAGGCGGTCGCATAGCTGAACTGCCCTTGCTGCAGCCCGCTCGTATATACGAACGTGTCGAACACTTCGCCGACCTCGCGGTTCATCGGATTCAGCATCAGAAAAATTTGCTCGAAGCCGGAATCCATAAAATTGCCGAGCCTTAAGATGAGCAAAATGACGACGGTGCTCTTGATGGCGGGCAGCGTGACGTGAAGCAGCTGCTGCCAGCGGCTTGCTCCGTCCATCCGGGCGGCTTCATAGAGCTGCGGATCGACGCCTGCAAGCGCTGCCAAAAAAAGAATCGTGCCCCATCCGGTTTCCTTCCACATCACTTCGCCGATGACCATCGTCCGGAACCATTCGTTGCTCAGCAGAAAATCGACTTTGCCGATTCCCGTCTGCATCAATATATTGTTGACGATGCCGCCTTCCGGCGTGAACAATATATACGCGATCCCGACGACGACGACCCAGGAAATGAAATGAGGAATATAGATCATCGTCTGAATAAACCGCTTGTACATTTCCGCCCGCAGCTCGTTCAGCATCAGGGCGATCACGATGGGCAGAGGGAAGAAAAACAGCAGATTGTAGACGGCCAGAATGACGGTGTTGCGGAAAATAAGGCCGAACGACGGGTCCGCGAAAAACGCTTTGAAATGAGCGAAGCCTACCCACTCGCTGCCCCAAAAGCCTTCGAACGGCGAGTAGTTTTGGAAGGCGATCATCACGCCCCACATCGGCAAATATTTGAATAACAAAAAATAGATCAGCCCGGGCAGCAGCATAAAATAGAGCCAGCGGTTTTTCAGCATCCGCTTCGTTAATGCCGATCTTGCCCGCATCCATTGCGCGCTTTTTACACTTTTTGCAATTTCGCCTTCGCCGTACAACTTCATCCCCCATCTCGTATGATGTGCTTTGTTTTGCAGATGTCGCTTATGCGGATCGGTCTTGCTGTATTTCACGATATCACGGCCCCGGATGGCTTTCCAGAATCTTTAGCCGCACAATCAAAGAACCCTGTATCTAAAGACACCGGGTTCCGTAATAATCCTTATCCAACCGATCGATAATCACTATCCAACCAAACGCGAGGGACGGCTCCAAGGCTCATTTCGGGTCGTTCGCATGCTGCTCGCGGTATTTCCCCGGCGTGATCCCCTCCATTTTGCGGAAATAGCGGATGAAGTTTTGCGAGTTGTGGTAGCGCAGCTTTTCGGCGATATCGGCGATTTTGGCGTCCGTCTCCACCAGCATTCGCTTGGCCATAAGCAGGCGGTAATGCGCCAAGTAATCGCTGAAGTTCATGCCGGCTTCTTGCTTGAGTACCCGGCTGACGTAATTCGGATGGTAGTGCAGCCGGCTTGAGCACTGCTCCAGCGTAAGATCCGTATCGTACTCCGTCTCGATCATCCGGATCAAGTCCGTTGCCAGCTGCCGCTGGCCGGACTGTTTGCGCGTTTCGAAGCAAGGCAGCATCGGCTCGATCATTCTCGTTTTGAACCAGTCCTTAATCTCATCGACTTTATGAAACGTAAATAATTGCTGGAAGAGCATATGTTCTTCTCCGTACACGGTTTGCAGCTGCAAATCCGATTCGTGAAGCAGGCGGATCAGGTCGGCGAATAAACGCAGGAAGGATGCCTGAAAATCGATATAATTGCCCCCCTGCTTCGTAATCTCCATGAAAAATTGTTCCACCAGCGGCTCGATCTTCTCTCTCTCCGCATATTGGATGGCCGCAAGCAGGCTTCGTTCCGTTTCTCCGGGAAACAAAATCGCCTGATGATTGCTTTGCGCCAAATTATCGTAATACAAAATAGGCGTGTTGCCGGATACAAGCCCGTGCTTCAGCGCTTCTTTCGCTTCCGCAAATGCGGGGCCCGCCGCCGCCAGCTGCCCGTAAGGACGGCTGATGCCGATGCTGACGGAGAGGCCGAGATACCGGTGCAGCTCCCGCTCGATGCGCTCCGCCGTCACGGTCAGAAACTGCCTGAACTCGTCCAAATCCGGCTGGTCGGTATGCACTATGACGATCTGATGATTTTGCAAAATGGTCGGCAGCAGGCAGCGTTTCTTCGGAATGATGTCGCTGACCATATTGTTGACGGCGAACTGCAGCAGCTCGCGGTCTTTCTCATCATAACGCGTCTTCTTAAGGGAATCGATCTGCAGCGCCATGACGCTCATCCACTCCAGCTCCAGCGGAGGGTCGTAGACCATCATCGACAGCTTCTCTTTGATCTCCTTCAGCGGAAATTCGCCCTGCACCAGCTTGAGCACGAACAGCTCCTCCAACTGGCGGATTTGGCCGTTCAATTGCTGCGTCATCCGGCTCTGCACGTCCTGCAGCTGCGTAATGTTCCGATTGATAACGGCGAATTCGTCGCCCTCCCTCGTCAAGCTACGGGGCGTCTCTTGGGAATTCCGGCCGATATCGGCGAAGCAGATTTCGTACAGCCGCTGAATCGGGGAGTACAGCCGCCGGGAATATTGGATGGAGAAGAAGTTCGCCACGAACAATAGGCCCAGGCAGCCGAGCAGCGTCGTCCAGCTTGTCCGCCAAGCCTCCTTGCGGATCTGGTCGTACGGAATGATCGAAACGTACAGCCAATCGTTATAAGCCGATTTCTGGTACTCTACGCCGACCTTGTGGCTGCCGAGCTCGGCCGATACGTTGCCTGCAGCGCCCGACTCCAGATCGAGGCCGTGAATCAGCGTCTGCAGCTCGCCGACCGGATACGGCGATAGTTCGTTTTGCTTGGCAAGCAGACCGTTAGCCAAGTCGAAAATAAAAATTTCGCCGAGCGAATTGTTTTGCGGCAGCATGCGAAATAGCTCATGCGTGGAAATTTCGGCGATAAGCAGCCCGAGCGGACGATCGGAAATGACCGGAATTTTTTTCACCAAATGAATGAAGCGTTCGTTGGAAATGGTCGTCGCGCGGGCCAGACTGCTCTCTTCGACGGCCCAGTACGAATTGCCGGAAATATTGACGTACTGCGTAATCCAGCCGCGGTTTTTGATAGCGTTTACATCTTGCAGTCCGTAGTTGCTCAATATCCAGCCGTTCTGCAAGCCGACCAGAGCCACGTCGTAGAGACCGAAGTCGAAGCGCTGAATCTGATTCAGATTGGAGGCGATCTCCTGCTCGAACTGAAAGTCCGCGGGCGTCAAATTTTGCGTCATCGACTGCATGATTTCCTTATTGTCGACGAGCCGCTGCAGCGACAAATCCACGCCGTGCAGCACCTGCTCTACGCGCAGCCGCGTCTGCTCCACGATATGCCGGTTGCCTTCATTCACCTTGTCCTGAATCGATTGCGAAGATTTGAAATACAGCAAAAAGCCGAGCAATACGATCGGAATCGTGCTTATGCATGTACTAAACAGCAGCAGCTTCGCTTGGTAACTGTTGAGCCGGTACATTTCACACCCCCTGATCCCCAATAATGAGTCTTATTCTAACCGAAAGTTTCCGTTCCGTCATCAACATTTGTTCAGCCGGCCGGTTCGCCGGTATGCGCATTGACGTTAAGAAGGGGGCGTGCTAAGATCAAATTTAACTATTGTTTATTATAATGAACAGGATGGCAAAGGATGGGATATTATGGAGCAAAAATATGCCGTGCCGGCCTTGGATCGGGCTAACGCCGTTCTCCATCTGCTGGCCGCGGAGCCGCTCAAGTGGAAGCTATCGGATTTGTCCCGGCAGCTCGGCATCAGCAAGAGCACGATGTTCTCGCTGCTTGCCTCGCTGGAACGGCTGGAGTGGATCATACGCGACCGCAACGATACGTATGCGCTCGGTCCGGTGATGGGCAGCTTGGGCAGCGCTTATTTCCGGCAGTACGACGTCATTGAAGAATTCCGCAGGCTGGCCGAGCCGGTGATGCGCAAGCTGATGGAATCCGTGCAGCTCGCCCAGCTGGAGGGCAGCGAGGTTCTGTACTTGTCGAAGATCGAAGCCCCTTCTCCGGTCCAGATGGTTTCGGGCCCGGGCGCGCGCTTCCCGGCTCATGCGACGGGACTCGGCAAAGCGCTCATGTCGGGGATGAGCGACGAACAGGTGCGGCAGATTTGGACCGAGGAGAAGCTGCCGCAGGTGACGGCGCATACGATCGCTTCACGCGAAACGCTGCTCCGGGAGCTGGAGCAAATCCGCCGGCAAGGCTACGCAACCGATATTCAGGAGGGCGTGATGGGATTTTGCTGTGTTGCCGCGCCGGTGCGTCGCCGCGGCTCAGAGGCGATGGTGGCGGTCAGCTGTTCCATGCCGTTGCATCATTGGGAGCAGAAGCGGTCCGAGGCGGCCCAAGCGATCCTGCATCTGGCCGAGCAAATGTCGCAAACAAGGTAAGCCCCGGAAGCCCGCGCTACTTGTTGCTTGCTGTAAACGATAAGACGTCCTTAAGCCCGAAAGCTTCCTTCCGCCGAACTGCGCGGGAGGGGGCTTTTTCTTTTGCGGTTGTCGGTCAAAATAGGATTGACATCCCGCTTCATGTATAGGAAGATAAGATTATACATTATTTTAAACCGTGTTCATAATAATGAACTCGATGAGGTGAGTATATGCAATTTGTACGATTTACTCTAGCCGGCGAAACGGATGTGCGCAGCGGAACCGTAGAATCCGGGATCATCCGCGAATTTACGGGCGATATGTTCGGCGATTTCGCCTATACCGGCCGGCAGCTTGCGCTTGGCGAGGCCGCGCTGAAGGCGCCGCTCGCTCCCTGTCATATTATCGGCGTCGGCAAAAATTTCGCCGCCGACGATGCGGTCAAGCCCCCGGCTCCCGAGCTGCCCGTGCTGTTCTTCAAGCCGCAGACCAGCGTGATCGGACCGGGCGAAGCGATCGTTCTCCCGCAGGCTCCCGAGCCGGTCAAATACGAAGCCGAGCTGGCCGTCGTCATCGGCAAGACCGCCAGGAACGTCCCGGCCGAACATGCCGGCAGCGTCATCTTCGGGTTTACCGTATCCAACGACATGAGCGCCTCCGGCTATTATCATCCGGACGGGCACTGGACCGTCGGCAAGTCGTTCGATACGTTCTGCCCGCTCGGTCCGGTGATCGAAACGGACTTCGATTACCGCAGCGCGCGCATTCAATCGAATGTGAACGGCGTGCCGAAGCAGAACAGCCCGATCGAGCGAATGATTACGCCCGTCGATCGGCTCATCGCCTTCATCAGCCGGTTTATGACGCTGTCGCCCGGCGATGTCATCCTGACCGGCACGCCTCCGGGGGCCGTAGCGGTTCAAGGCGGCGATGTCGTCGACTGCTTCATCGACGGCATCGGCCATCTGATCAATCCGGTGCAGGCCGCGGATTGACGAGGCTGTGCGAGCGCTTCGGGCGGTCTCCCGCTCCGGTGGGCCGCCCGCAATAGCCCGAAGCTGCGCCGAAGAGGGTTGTTCTCCAGGAGAACAACCCTCGGCCTTGCTGCTGTATTTACGGCTCACGGACGGGAACGGCCCAGGGATTCCCGCTTACCGGTCGTTTTCCAACAACTCGATAATCATTTTGAGCGGCCCCAGCGCATCGATATAAGCGTACCTGCCTCCGGTATATTCCCCCTTCTGCAGCAGGGGCATCCGATTGCGATCGAGCGTCGTCACTTTCTCCATCATTCCTTCAATAATAAAAGCGATATGATGAGGGCCTTCGCCGTGCTCATCCAAATATTCCCGCCAAGTGCTGGGATGCTCATCCGGCTCGATCAGCTCAAGCTGCAGCGAGCCCAAGCGAAAAAAGGCCAGCTTGGCTCGCGCTTCCGTGCGCTGCCCCCGGTATTCGGTCTGCGCGGTGTCCGCCGCTGCCGTAAGGCTCCATCCGGGATTGTCCACGCCGAAAAAATCGGCGTATGCCTGCGACGTCTTCTCGATATCTCGGACTACAATACCGATCTGCGCGATCACCTGCGTTCCGAGCAAGTTGGTATCCATTGGCATCCTCTCCCTAGCGTCAATATGATGAACGAAGCGGCTTCCTTAACTGAAAAGCCGGTCGTTCGAATATTCCGTGTTCCAATGGTCGGTGGAAGCCCACATATCGGGAAAGCCGGGCATCAAGTGATCCTTGATCACTTCATCGTTAATATCGTCGAAGCCGAGCCCTGGCTTGCCGGAAACGCGGATGAATCCGTTCTGAATCACCTTTCCGCCGAAGCCGGTAATGATATCGTCCCACCAGGGAACATCCGGCGCGTTAAATTCGGTAGCGACGAAATTTTCGGTGGCAACGCCCATATGCGCGGTCGCCAGCGCCGCAACGGGCGTTTCGCACATATGCATCGCCATCGCCACATGATACCGCTGTGCCAAATCGCCGATCTTCTTGGTCTCGTAGATGCCGGAAGAGCAGATGTCCGGATGAATGATCGGCACCGCCCGGTTTACGATCAGCTCTTCGAAGCTTTCCAGCGTCGACAAATCTTCTCCGGTCGCCAGAGGCGTCGAGGTCAGCATGCTTAGCCGCTTGTACTCTTCCGTATAGGTGCAGGGCAGCATATCTTCGGCCCACAATAAATTGTATTTCTCCAGACGGCGCAATAGACGCGCGGCATCCTCCACATTCAAGTAGCCCAGATGATCGATCGCCAAAGGCATTTTATACCCCAGAACATCGCGCATATGCGCTACTTCTTCTTCGTACCGGTCCAAGCCGCGCTCCGTCATCCGGAACAGCGTATAAGGAGATTGCGTGTTGACCAAGTCGTAGGCGCGGTTGCGCTTCTGAAATTCCGGGCCGTACGGGGTATCCCGGCGGTTTCTAATAAACTCGAAATTGTATTGCGCAGCCTGCCGCAGCTCTTCCACATAACTGCCAGGAGCGGAGATCAATTCCTCCTCGGGGTAAAGCGCCTGCAGGGTCTCGACGCCCAGGACCGCCTTCACCATCGTAAAGCCGCTCTCGTCCGCGAACTGCTTCAAGCGTTTTCCCATCGAATAGCCGTCGCTTCGGAGTCCGGGCGTATTGACCCCAAGATCGCAATAGACGCGCGCGGCATCCCGGAATTTCCCGCCCAGCATCTGGTAGACGGGAACGCCGTAAGCTTTGCCGGCGAGGTCCCATAATGCGATTTCGATGCCGGCGACCCCGCCCGCCTGCCTTCCCGTGCCCATAAACTGCTTGATTCTGCGGAACAGCTTATCTACGTTGCAAGGATTTTCGCCGAGCAGGCGGCCTTTCAGCATCGCTGCATAAGTGCGGCTTCCAAAGTCCCGGAGTTCTCCGATCCCGGTAATTCCCTGGTTCGTATAAATTTTGACGAGCGTGCAATGCATGGGGGCACCTGCCAAATCCACAAATCGCATATCGGTAATTTTGAGCTCGGATGGTTTGGAATAGGTATTGACGTGATGCAGCGTCGATTCGAACTGATCTGACATGTAGTATGCCTCCTGAAATGATTTGAAGAAGTCGCCTTGGGCTCTCACACCCTGCACAACCGTGCCGGCTGAAACGGCCCGGAGTCGTCTCCCGCCGATCGTGCCGATCACCGCCCGGCGGTTTCATGCAATTCGGCTGCAGCGGGTTCCGCATGCTCCCAGGTCAAGGATTGTACGGACCGGCTCACCGCGTCCAGCACCAGATTGCACATCCAGCCGTCATAAAAATTAGGCTGCACCTGTTCCCCGGCCAGGATGGCGCGGATCAAATCGGCGAATTGGTTGACAAATGTATTCTGATAACCAAGCGGATGGCCCGGAGGCCACCAGGCTTGCATATACGGATGAACCTCTTCCGTCGCCAGGATCGTCCTGTAGCCCTGCGTCTCCGGATCATCCTCCCGGGACCAGAACTCCAATTCGTTCATACGCTCGAAATGAAACGCCAGCGAGCCCTTGCTTCCGTTGATTTCAATCCGCTCATGGTTTTTCCTTCCGCCGGCCATGCGCGACGCTTCGAAGGTGCCGAGCGCGCCGTTCTTGAATCGGGCGAGGAAGGCCGCAGCGTCATCGACGGTAACGTCTTCCAGCCGATCCGCTTCCTCGCTCTCTTCGCCGTTCGGGGGCTTGTCTCCAAGCGCCTTGGTCCGCCGGGTTACGAAGGTTTTCTCCATGCCGACCACCCTCTCCATATCCCCGACGAGATAGCGGGCCAAATCGATTAAATGGGCATTCAAGTCGCCGTGAGCGCCCGCTCCCGCGATTCGCTTATCCAATCTCCAGCTCATCGGAGCAGCAGGGTCGGATAACCAGTCCTGCAAATATACGCCGCGAAAATGGTAAATATCCCCGAGCTTGCCGTCGTCGATCAGCTTTTTGGCCAGCGCGATCGCCGGAACTCGCCGGTAGTTATGACCGATCATATGAATGACGCCCGCTTGATGGGCCGCCTCCCACATTTGTCTCGCTTCGCCGGCATTCATGCCGAGCGGTTTCTCGCACAGCACATGCTTGCCCGCCTTGGCGGCGGCAACGGCGATTTCCTTATGCGACGAGGTGGGGGTAGCGATGCACACGATGTCGATGTCGCTTCTGCCGACGGCTTCGCGCCAGTCCGTCGTATATTCCTGCCAGCCGAATTGCTCGGCGGCTCGCTTGAGCCCGGGCTCATTTCGGCCGGCAATCACTTTTTTGACCGGCTTGACCTCCTGCGGGAAAAAGAAAGCCGCGTTGCCGATCGCATAGCTGTGAGCCTTGCCCATAAAATTGTAGCCGATTAATGCAACGTTCAGTTCACGCACAGTATCCTTCCTTTTGCTTAACGAATTCATAATCAAGCCGATGCGGCTTCGTTGTTCACTATGTGCAGCAGCGCGCCGATATGCCCCAGCGCATAAGCCATTCCGGAATGCCAAGGGGCGCCGCAGGACATTAACGGCGTATGGTCGGGCACGAATACGCCGTCATAGCCGGTTTGCTTGAACAGGCGCAGCGCTCTAAGAATGTCGATATCTCCTTCGTCGATAAACACCTCGCTGTAATGCGGCACTTTCCCTCTGACATTGCGGCAGTGCACGTAGCCGATCTTGTTTTGGGAGCTGTATCGCTCAATCGCCTCGTACACGCTGCTTTCCGTCATCTCCTGTATCGTCCCCATGCAAAACTCCAGCCGGTTGGAGGCGCTGGGCACAAGATCCAGCAGCTTCTGGTACAAGTCAGGCTGATACACGAGCCGCGCCGTGCCCCGCAGCGTCGGCATAGGCGGATCGTCGGGATGGGCGGCCATGACGACGCCGGCCTGCTCGGCGGCGGGAACGATCTCACGCAGGAAATAGGCCAGCCGTTCCCACAGCTGCTCGGCGGAAACATGAACCGGCCCGCGTTCCGCAAGAGCTTGATCGTAAGTCACATTCCAAATTTGCCCATGGGGCAGAGGATTGCCGCTGTAAGCATCGGCCTCCGCGTAGCTGTGAGTCAGCGCCCCGCCTCTGGCCGCGCGCTCCTGAATCCGCCCCCATACTCCGGCCACGCTGAAATTGTAGCCGAACACGGGAATGCCCGCCCGGCCCGCGTTATATACAATTTGCTTCAGGTGTTGAAGCTGCTCCGATTTACAGGGACCGTCCAGCAGCACATCGTACCAATCCAGCGGGTCGAAATTTTCTATTGCATGCAGAATCAGCCCCTCCGCCTCGACCATCGACCTTAGCTCCAGCAGCCCTTCGTAAGACCAGATATATTCCTTGCTCCGGTCTTTGCCGTAATATTCCTCCGCCGTCGTTCCCGGCAGCTCGTACATATTATTGTAGTCGGCCAAATGCGCAACGATATGAGTGCATCCGGCCTGACGGGCAAACCGGAAATTATCTTTGTTTAACATATGGCGGACTAATCCTAATCCCAGCTTCACGGTTCTCCCCCTCCGCTCTTTTTTCAACACACTTTTAATGGCACGCCCAAGCTTCCTGAACTATGTTTCGGAACTATGTTACGGAACTATGTTACGATCCAGCGCAGAACCGGTCCGAGAACGGCAAGCAGCTCTTGATTCAGCAGACCTTCTCTCGTATGAGCGGGAGTGAAGCAGCACACCTTCCCTCCCTCCAGCTCGTGATACCATCCGGCGACGGACTCGCCGTCCCTGGACGACGAACGGAGAAACACATTCGTATTCGCTTCGTCGCACTCGACGAAATAATGCTCATCGAGCAAAGAGAACTCAGCGGATGAGGGAATCCCCAGGCCGTTGCTTGCCGCCTTGTAAGTCACCTCGCTGTGCTCGCGCGGATGAAATAGAAAATGCCCTCTTAACATGCCGATATATTCCTTCACGTTCTCGAAGCTCGCCAGCCCCGAATGCCAGCCGAGCCAGCCGCCGCCCTGCCGCACATACTCCGCGATGCGTCCGGCCGTCTCCGCAGTCATCCAGCGGTTCACTACGGCGCTGCCCGGGTTAAGACGATCTTCCTTGAATAAAATGACCGCAGCCGGCCGTTCAGCCAAGCATTCCTCCAGCTGATCGTATGGCGCGTAGCGAATATGAACCTCATCCAGCAGCCCTTGCAGGCGCAGCGCCGCTTCGAGCGAATCGCGGATCGCCGACTCTTCATGGAAAACATCCCCGATAATGGCCGTTATACGGACTGTCATAGCTCCCGTCACCCTTCCTTATTCGGTTCGCCGTTTGCCGTTACAGCGGCATCGGCTTCCCTTGATAGTTAATAAAACCGATCTTGCTCGTAATGGATGTTTTTCTATCGACAATATCCATAATGCCTCTGGCCGTCTCCAGCGGATCGCCGGGCGCTTCCGCCCCGCCCATGTCCGTCTTCATCCATCCCGGATGAACGGCGTACGCTTCAATCCCCTTATCTTTCACATAATAACGCAGTCGCTCCGTGAACATATTCAGCGCCGTCTTGGACATGCTGTAGGCGTAGTTGGTGGCAAAAGCATTCAGAATCGTTCCCGCTTCCGAGGAAATATTAATGATCGTCGGGCGATTGCCTTTATAAATAAGGGGCAATAGCTGCTGGATGATATACATCGGCCCGAACGTATTGACCGAAAAGCTTAAGCGAAGCTGATCGAAATCAAGCTCTTCCAGCGTCTTGTCCCGCTCCAGCAGCACCGCAGCGTTGTTGATTACGGCATCCAGCGAAGGGGTCAGAGCGCTTAGCTCCGCGCAGGCCCTGCGCATCGATCCTTCGTCGGCGGTATCCAATTCAATGCGCCGAATGCGGCCCGGAGCCTCCCGATCCAGCGAATCAAGCGGCGGGCAGGAGTCCGGAGACCGTACGCCGGCATAGACGGTATATCCGCGTTGGATGGCCTCGGCGGTCAGCTGGTAGCCTAACCCCCGGTTGGCGCCGGTAATGAATATGTTTCTCTCCACCGTCATCGTGAATCACTCCGTTTCTTTTTATATGGAACAATATCAGCCTTTGACCGAGCCGTCGGACAATCCTTTGACGAAAAATTTATTGCATAGTATGAAAATCAGCATGACGGGTACCGAAACGACCATCGACGCCCCCATCATCGCTCCCCAATCGATAACGAACTCGCCGCTGAAATTGTTGATCGCAATAGGCAGCGTTCTGACCGTATCGGAGTTGGTCAAGTTCAGCGCGAACAGGAACTCCTCCCATATATTAAGGAAGGCGTACACGCTTACCGCGATCAGACCCGGCAGCGAGACGGGGAGAATGATGCGGACGAGCGCGCCGAGATTGGAGCAGCCGTCGATTTTGGCCGCTTCCTCCAGCTCCTTCGGGATCGTCTGAAAAAACGAGCGAAGCATAATGACCGACATCGGAATCGTGATGGCCAAATCCGCTATGATGAGCGCCAGGTAGGTGTCGATCAGCTGCAGCTTGCTGAATACCATGTACAGCGGAATAATGATGACGACGCCCGGCATCATTTGGCCGTACAGCAAGCCGGAGGAAAGAACCCGCGATCCTCTGAACCGGTATCTGGCAAAGCCGTAACCCGCCAAAACGGCCACCGCTAACGTCAAGGCGGTCGCACATACCGTGACAACGACGCTGTTCAGGAAGGCGCGCGGAATTTGGCTTTCGAACAGAACCCGCGAATAATTGGCAAAGGTCGGATGCTCCACCATGATGCGGGGAGGGACGGTAAAGTTTTCGGCGGACGTTTTTATCGAAGTAACGAACATCCATAACGCCGGAAACAAGCTGAAAACGATCAGGACCAGCAAAATCAAGTAACTGAGCGCCGCCCGTGTATAAAGGCTTCCCGTATTTTTCCGCATTAACCCTTCTCCCCTCCCCTCATCACATATTTCATGTAGATGACGCTTAATAAAGCCGTGATGATGAACAAGACGACGCTGGCTGCTCCGGCTACGCCGAAGTTGTAATTTTGGAAGGCTGCTTTATAGATGAACATCGACAGCACTTGGGTGCTGTTGGCAGGCCCGCCGCCCGTCAGCACGAAAATAAAGGTGAAGGCGTTCAGCGTCCAAATAATAAGCAGCAGGACGATCGTATACGAGGTGGAGGCTACATGCGGCACCGTGACGGTAAAAAACTCCCTGATCCCGGTCGCTCCGTCCACTTTGGCCGCATCCTTCAGCTCATTAGGCACCGATTGCAGCGAGGCTTCGATCATCAGCATGACGAGCGGAAACATTTTCCACACGTTGACGATCACCGCCGAGAGCATCGCATAACGCTCGTCGGCAACCCAATTGATCGGCGCCGACGCGATGCCCAGCGTCTTCAGCAAATAGTTGATGTAACCGAAGTCGGGATGGTACAGCCATTTCCATATGTTTACGCTGATGACGCTGGGAAGCACCCAAGGCACCATCAAACAAATGCGAATCAGCCATTTCATTTTGATAAAATCCTGATTAATGAGCACCGCCGCCATAAAGCCGACTGCAAATTGAAAGGTAACGCTGGAAACCGTCCATACGAACGTATGCCCGATCGACGCCAGAAACTCGGCATTGCGAAATAAATCCGCATATTGGGCAAAGCCGACGAACTGCCATGCATCGGTGTAAAGATCGCTCTTGTTAAAACCCAGCACAAACGTATAAATTAACGGAAATATCATGACGCAGGCGATAGCGAGTACGGCAGGCAAGACAAAAAGCATTCCGGGATTGCTTGTAAATCTAAACATGCGCACGAATATGCACCTCTTCCAGTCCGGTCTGATCTGCTGCAATTACTTGTTGGCAAGAAGTTCGTCGATCGCTTTGGAAGCTTGATTCATCGCCTCTTCGGGCGTTGCTTTTCCGCCTAAAGCCGTTTGCAATTGATCGAATACAATTTGCTTGATTTGATTCCACTGCGGAATTTGCGGCAGCGGCTGAGCGTAAGTCAGAGCGTCGAGCAACGGTTTGACCAGCGGGTCCTGGTATTTGGGGTTGCTGGCCGCCGACTTGCGGGCGGAGAACGTCACGCTGTACTCGGCCGAAATATCCGGTTGGGTGATAAACTGAATGAATTTCCAGGCGGCCTCCTGGTTTTTACTCGCTGCGGGGATGCCGACGGCCCAGCCTCCGAGAATCGTCTTCCGGTCCTTATTCGCAGGAACCATCGTCACGCCCATTTGCGCGTTTGCATTGGCTTGCTTGATCGGATCGAGATCGTAAATCCCGGTCATATACATGCCGACCTTATCGTTCGTGAACAGGTTGCGGTTGGCTACGCCGTCATTTTGCAGCATGCTGTTCGGCACGACCTTATATTTGGTGAACAGCTCCACATACAGCTTCACCATCTCCATTGCGGCCGGCTCGGTCAGCGCCGATTTCGTATTGTCCTTATTTAAGATGCTTCCGCCGTTAGATTGAATCATGTTGAACAGCTGCGTCGTCACGTTGCCTACGTTCGTTCCGGGAAGAGCGATCCCGTAAGCGTCGCCTTTCGTTAATTTTTGAGCCATGTCCAGCACTTGATTCCAATTTTCCGGCCCCTTGGACGAGTCCAGTCCTGCGGCTTCAAACAGTTTTTTGTTAAAAATCAATCCGTGCGTTTCCGCGCGATAAGGCAGCGCATACATTTTATCGTTAACCTTGGTGACCGATACCGCGCCGTCGTAAAAATCGTTCAAATCCACCTGATCTTTCTTGATGTGATCGTCCAACGCCGCCAAGCCGCCGGTCGCAGCAAACGGAGTGACCCAGTCTACGGCCATATTCATCAAGTCGGGGCCGTTCTTTTGCTTCAAAGCGAGCAAATATTTATCCGACATGCCGTTATCGGGGAACTGCTGCACTTTAATTTTGATGTTCGGATATTTCTCTTCGAATTTTTTCACGATGGCCGGCGTATTCGTATTCCATGCCGCATCCCAGAAGGTCAGCTCGACAGGTTTGTCCGCGCCGCCCGCCCCGGCTCCGCCCGAGGAACTGTTCGCTCCCGAACAACCGGCCAATGATGTTCCCAGCAGCATCGCCGCAACGGCCGCAGCGTATGATTTTTTTACATTTGACATGCTAATCGCCCCTTGTATATAGTTTCGGCTTATTCCTTACTTTTGCAGAATTACCGGCTGAAAGCGGAAGCGGCGCCGCTCGCCTTAAAGCGGCATGCGAATGAAAGAGCTTTCACTTTCCGGCAGCCATGCCTGTTTACTTGCCGCTTTGTACTTGCGGACTGTCCGGATGCAGCTGCATAAACTCGATGCGGTTGCCGTCGGGATCTTTCGCCCAGCATTGGTAGTTCAGATCCAGCCCTTGCTTCGGTTCGACATCAAGGGTGACGCCTTTGCTTTTCAAATGAGCGGCGATCTCGTGAATATCGTCCACTTCCAGACATAGATGGTTGTAGCCGATGGTCTGCATATCCACTTCCGTCTTCTTGATCCCGCCGTAAAACAGCTCGATAAACTGCCCGTCTTTCACCTTCAAATATTCGATCCAAGGCTCGTTCGCCGGAGGCTTGCGCAGCTCGAATATTCTGCGAAACCCTAAAATATCGCAATAAAAATGCAAAGACTTCTCCATATCCCTCACCGTGTAAGCGTTGTGCCCAATCCCTTTAATCATACAGCCGTCCTCCTTCAATTTGTTTGGTCCATTGCCATTTTCCTTTTCCCTGGTTCCCCTTGGTTCATGATAGTACTGCGTATATAGAAACGCTAGTTTGGTTAATCTAGCGGGAGAAGGCCGATTGATTCACATTGTAAACGCGCGTTTATTTTTGTTCAAAAAAAGATTAAAGCTTTTTGCAGGATTCTCTCTCTACGAGAACGCAGTCTAATGTAGCTATAACACACTGTTCTGCGGTTCCGTTTTCTATCGCGCGGATGACGCTTTGGGTCACTCCTGCGGTTAGCTGGTCGTAATTGACGCGAAATGTCGTTAACGCGGGTTTATAATAAGCGCTTAGCGCCTGATCGTTCATGCCGATGACGGAAATATCGTCGGGCACTTTCAAGGCGCGATCATTAATCGCGCGTATCGCTCCAAAAGCAATGCTGTCGCTGGAAGCGAATATGGCCGTCGGCAGGTCGCTGGAATTGGCAAGTAAATTGGACATGGCCTCGTATCCGCCGGCTTCGTAGTGGCCGTACATAATCCAGGCTTTGTTAATTTCCAGACCGTGATGCTCCATCTGGCTGACGAAGCCTTTGAACTTGAAGTTGGCGGAAGCTTTCTTGAGATCGCCGTTAATAATGCCGATTCGCTTGTGATTCAGCTTCATCAAATAGTCCACCGCTTGCCTCGCTACCTGCTCGTTATTCAAATTATAGACGATCCGGTTAGGCTCGTTGCGGCCGGGGAGCACCTGGTCCAGGACGCCGATGATGAAACCTTCGGCAATCAGCTCCTCAATGACGGGCTCATGATTTTCCGCGCCGATGAAGATACCGGCGGTAATGCTGCCCTGATAAAATACGTCTTTCACATTTTTGACGCTGTCGGGATGCTTAAGATCCCTGACGACCGACGTAAGCACGATATACCCGAAGGCGGACGCGTTCTCGATCACGCTGGTGATCAGCATGTTGGCCGAGCTGTCCTTGGAAAACTGCCACTGATCGATAAAGAACAAGCCGATCGTTTTCGTCTTCTTGCCGGCCAGAGTGCGCGCGGAAATGTTCGGAGTATAGCCGTACTGTTCAATGACCTTCATAACCTTTTCTCTCGTTTTTTGAGGGACATTGGCATAATTATTGATAACCCGGCTTACGGTGCTCCGGGAAACCCCCGCTATTTCCGCGATTTCTTTGCTGTTCAGTTCGATTTTCTTCATTTTTTTAACTACTCCAGTCATGCGATCCGACGTTGTGAACGCGTGTTTATTGTTATATTAGCAAAGCTTTTGCAGGGTGTCAATTTAAAAATTGCTGTGACCATCCTTTCCTCTCGGTTAGGCATCTTCCCTCAACTCCGTTGTTTCTCATGTTCCGAAGGATGGCAAGCAACAAGCCAGCCGGGCTTCCCCGACTGGCTTGTTTGGTTTGGCAATGAATTTATGCTTGCGCGGCGGCAGGGTTGGATTTGAACGCTCTGCGGTACCGGTGCAATACAGGCTCCGTGTAGCCGTTCGGCTGCTCGTAGCCTTTCAGCACCAGCTCCAGCGCAGCCTGGAACGCCGCGGACTGCTCATAATGATCCGACATCCGGCGGTAAGCGGGATCTCCCGCATTCTGCTCGTCGACGACCCGGGCCATCCGCTTCATCGTTGCGACGATCTGCTCTTCCGTGCAAATGCCGTGATGGAGCCAATTAGCCATATGCTGGCTGGAAATGCGCAAAGTGGCTCTGTCTTCCATCAGTCCGATGTTATTGATGTCCGGCACCTTCGAGCAGCCGATTCCCTGCTCTACCCAGCGGACCACATAGCCTAATATGCCTTGGGCATTGTTGTCGAGCTCCTGGGCGATCTCCTCCGGCGTCCATTCCCGGCTCTCGCTGACCGGTATCTCCAATATTTGATCGGTGTAGTCTGCGCTTGCCTGCTTCAGCCTGTTCTGCACTTCTCTGACGTCGACTTGATGATAATGCAGCGCATGCAGTACGGCGGCTGTCGGCGAAGGCACCCATGCCGTCGTGCAGCCCGCTTCCAGCTGGCTAATCTTCTGTTTCAGCATTTCCTTCATCAAGTCCGGCATCGCCCACATGCCTTTGCCGATTTGCGCGCGTCCCTGCAAACCGCAGGCGAGGCCGATACTGACGTTCGACTGCTCGTAGCCCTGCAGCCAACGCGACGATTTCATGCTGTTTTTGCGAATCATCGGACCGGCTTCCATCGAAGTGTGCATTTCATCGCCGGTGCGGTCGAGGAACCCGGTATTGATAAACACGATCCGATCCTTGACTTCGCGGATGCAAGCTTTCAAATTCAGCGAGGTGCGGCGCTCTTCGTCCATCACTCCGATTTTGATCGTATGGCGTTCCAAGCCGAGCATATCCTCTACGCGGTTCAGCAGCGTATTGGCGAAAGCCGCTTCTTCCGACCCGTGCATCTTCGGCTTCACAATATAGATCGAGCCTTTGAGCGAATTGGGGTAAGGGTTGTTTTTCAGCAGATCATGCTTGGCAATCAGGCTGGTAATGACCGCGTCCATGATCCCTTCGGGAATTTCCCGCCCGTCTTGGTCCAGGATGGCGTCGATCGTCATCAAATGTCCGACGTTGCGGACAAATAAGAGCGAGCGTCCCGGCAACTGGAATGTTTCGCCGGCAGGCGAGGTGTAGCTGCGATCGGGATGCAGGGAGCGATGGACGACGGATTCGCCCTTCTTGAAGGTAGCGGTCAGCGTCCCTTTCATCAGTCCCAGCCAGTTGCGGTAAACGGCCGTCTTATCCTCTGCATCGACGGCGGCGACGGAATCCTCGCAGTCCATGATGGTCGTTACGGCCGCTTCCATCACAATATCTTTCACCCCGGCGCCATCGGTTTGGCCGATCGGATGGCTGCGGTCGATCTGAATTTCTACATGCAATCCATTATTTCGGAGCAAAACGGCGGAAGGCGCCTCGGCGTCTCCCAGGTAGCCGACAAACTGGGCCGCATCCTTCAGCCCGGTGGTTTCTCCGCTTGTCAGAGTGACGGACAATTGCCCGCCGCGGATCGCGTAAGCCGCCGCTTCCGCATGGGAATGGCCGGCCAGCGGCGCCGCTTGGTCCAGAAAAGCTCTACCGTAAGCGATCACCCGCTGTCCGCGAATCGGGTTATAGGCCCCGCTGCGCCCCGCTCCCTCTTCTTCGCCGATCACATCCGTTCCGTACAGCGCGTCGTACAGGCTGCCCCATCTGGCGTTAGCCGCGTTCAAGGCATAGCGCGCATTGTTGACGGGAACGACCAGCTGCGGTCCGGCCTGGAGCGCAATTTCATCGTCCACATTCCCGGTCGTGATTTGGAAATCGCCGGCTTCCGGCTCCAAATAACCGATATCCCGAAGAAACGATTTATAGGCTGCGGCGTCAAAGGAGGAACGGTTTTGTTTATGCCATTCGTGAATCGTCTGCTGAAGCTCGTCGCGCCGGTTCAGCAAAGCTTGATTCGCCGGAGCCAGGTCGGAGATGAGCGATTCGAACTGCCGCCAAAATGATTCCGGGCTCAAGCCGCTTCCCGGAAGAGCCTCTGCTTCAATAAAATCGTGCAGCGCTTGAGCGACTTGCAAGCCGCCTACTCGTACATAAGATTGCATAGGGCATCTCCTTCTTGTTCATTATTATGAACGTTGTTCATATATTTACTTAAGCTTATCTTCCCATACGTTCTTCGAGTTGTCAATCCATGTGGGCATCCTTCGTTTCAACAAGGACTTCAGCTTGCTATACTCGGCTACGCGGAGCTGATCCGGGAGAACGGAGAGAACGATCGTGTTTTTTTGAAAAGGGAATGAATCACATCGTGGAGGAAAGCCAGAGGCTTCATGCGCTCGTATCCGACCTGAAGTCTGCTGCCGATTCTGTTGATATCCGGCCGTTCGGGGGAAGTGAAAAGCGAGACGGTCGTTATTCCCGATTCTGCAGGCGGTGCCGTCAATCTCCTTGAACATCTTGAATTCGCTGGAAAGTAGCTCCGCCGCCCAGCGTCCGGCCTAATACCGGACACGGGTTCCCGACGTGAGCAGGCCTGTGTTGGCTGCAATGACCTCATCCTGCTCGAACAGCCCCGCTTTGACGGCTGTCGCGTACTCGTTCGAGCCCGCAGTCTCGATTCGGGTCAGTTTCGCATAATACGCATTGCCCAGCGGTCCCGCCTCCGAGGAGATCGTATAGACAAACGCTCCTTTGCTGTCGTAATGGACGGCTTCCTTCGGTACGAGGAGCAGACTTTCTCCTTCCGACTTCCGAATGCTTACTTTGACCTGTTCCCCTCCTTGGAGGGGAACATCGTCAGCATGGAGCGATACGGTGAGAAGAGAAGATGGGGCTGTTTTGACGCCGGAAGCAGCGTTAGCGCCGGCGTCGTCACCGGCGCTGCCGACGCCCTCTTCGATGGCCGCGACAGTGCCCGCAAGCGGCTGCTTGCCGCTGTCCTCAAGGAAGATCGATTTCAGCGTATCGCCCGCTCGGAACCTGGACGCAAGCTCGTTCGGTACCGTCAGCTTGATCCGGAAGCCCTTCGACGAATCGGACAGGCGAATGTCGGGTTTACCCGACGGATCGCTCCCTTCTACGGCTCCTACCGCCGTGACAATACCGTCGACCGGAGCCGTCAGCTCGCGGCCTGCCGCCAGCTTCTTCTGCTGCTTCTCAATTCGCCGCTGCTGGTCGGCGATATCGAGCTGAGTCGTCTCCAGGGCCGAAGCAGCGCTGAGCTTAGCCTCTTCGTCCTCTCCCTTCATCGCCGTTATTACGTTGTACTGCAATTGCGGAAGCGAGAGCTGCAGCTTCTGTAAGGCCGATTGCAGTTCTGCAAGCTCATCCTGCGCATCGCTGTCGTCGTATTGAACAAGAGGCTGGCTCTTATAGACCGCGTCCCCAACCTTGACGAGCACGTTAAGAACCTTCCAGCCTGCCGGATTCGTCAAGTCCTGTTCCCCCGCCGGACGCACTATCGCGGTGCCTTCGTAGCTGTAATCCAGCGAGCCGGCTGTCGGCGCGGTCGTAATCACCTTGGGCATCGATAAAGCCCGAATCGTGTTGCCTCCCAGCGTGAGCGCGACGAGCAGGGCGACAAACAGGCCCGCCAGCAGCCGTATGTTTCGTTTTCTTACAAGGGAATTTGGTTCTTCCATTGCCATCACATCCGATCTATCCTTTCATTCCCGACAGTTGAATTCCTTCGACGAAGTAGGACTCCGCGTACAAGAACACCAGCACCGCCGGCGCCATATAGAGGGCTGAAGCGGCGAAGCCGATCCCCCGCGCGTCCTGGTTGATCTGCGCCAGGTACAGAGATAGCGGCTGCTTGACGGAATCCTCCAGGAAGATAAGCGGCTGCTCGATCATGTTCCAGTTGTCAATGAACAGGAGTACCGTCAGCGCAGCCAGACCGGGCTTGGCCAGCGGTACGATAATCCGCAGAAAAATCGTGAACAGTCCCGCTCCGTCGATCCTGGCCGACTCGATATAACCGTTTGGAATATGGGCCATAAACTGGCGCATCATGAAAACGCCGAACGCGCCGAAGATGCCCGGCAGAATGATCGCCGATTCATGGTTCATCAGTCCGAGCTTGTCGAGAACTATGTAATTCGGCACGAGCGTCACCTGGAACGGCATCAGCATCGTAATCAGATAGACGAGGAATAGCCCGTCCCTGCCGAAGAAACGCAGCTTGGCGAAAGCGTAAGCGGCGAGCGCTGCGACGACGGTCTGGCCGACGACAATCGGCAACACCAGCGCAGCGGAGTTCCAGAACATCCGAAGATATTGCGGAGACAGGATCAACACTTGCAGAAACTGCTCGAAAGACAGCCAATCGGGAAGTATTTTCAAATTGACGAAAGTGTCCGCACCGCCTTGCGAAGTATTGAGCATTTGGCCGAGAGCATGGTAATTCCGCATGATTTCCTGCTCTGTCATCAGGGAACCGGTTACCGTGAGCACGATCGGAACCAGCATTGCCAGCGAAACGGCTCCGACGATCAGCGTTGCAGCGATCTTGGTAATGAACCTGAATGTAAGCATGACAACCCTCCCGTCACTCCATATTTTCCCGGAACTTGCGTTCGAGGGTTAGCAGCCCAATCGCAAGCGAAGCGATGCAGCAGACCATCAGCGTCGCGGCTGCGGTCAGCTTCTGAATGTCGAGCGAGGCAAACATATTGTTCATATAATGCTGCATCATATAGAGACGATCGTAAGGATAATCTCCCGCTAACAGGTAAGTCTCCCGGAATACCTTGAACGAATTGACGATCGAGATCAGAATGACGAAGAACAGGGTCGGCGTCAGGTAGACCAGCGTTATGTGGAACAGCTGCCGGATGGGTCCGGCGCCCTCAATGCTCGCCGTCTCGTAATAATCTCGCGGAATTGACTGCAGGCCTGCGAGGAACAGAACCATGTTGTAGCCGATGTTTTTCCAAATGTACATGATCGCGATGATGCCAAGCGACCAGTCCGATTGCATCCAGTCAATTCGCCCGCCCCCAAGACGATGGAGCCACTCGTTCAACGTCCCGTTCCAGTCGAAGAAGATTTGCCAGATCACGACTGTGGAAGCGACGGGAACGACAAGCGGCAGAACGATGGAAGTGCGGAACGCATTGCGCAGATAGAGCTGCGTATTCAGCAGTAAGGCTAGGCCCAGGGACAGCGCAATGAGCAGCGGGACCCCAATACTGGTGAAGATCAGCGTATTGGTTGTTGCCTTGCGAAAAGAGCTGCTGTGCAGCAGCTCCAAGTAGTTGTGCAAACCGACGAATTTGCCGGCGCCGGCGCCGTCCATGAACGATTCGCCAAGGCCGAGCGCGAACGGGATGAGATAAAAGATCGAGAAGCCGACCGCGCTCGGCGCCAGAAACCAGAGAGCCTTGAAGCCGTCCGTACGGAGCAGAAGCCTCAGCCTATTCATTGAGATAAGTCATCGCTTTGTTCTGCAGCAGCTTGGCGACCTCCTCCGCTGATTTCTGGCCGGCAAAATACGCTTTAGACTCCTTGACGATCATCTTTACAACCTTGTCGGATTGATACTCGATCTTATGAACGGCTCCGTTCACGAAGTCCTGCAGCTGGTCGAGCATCGCCGGGTCGACCTTGATGGCTTGTCCATGCAGCGGACCTTCCTCGTAAGCTTTCACGATACCCTCGCTTTTCAGTTTCTGAATTTGCTGCGCATACACCTTCATGTTGATGGGAATGCCGGCTGTCTCCGGAGGCGTCTGGACTTCTTCGGACATCATGAATTTGACGAAGTCCCACGCTTCCGGCTTCACCTTGGAATTCGCGCTGATGCCGACGGCCCGATAAGTTTTGAAGTAGCCGCCCGCAGCCCCGCCCTCTGCATGGGGCTTCTCGTACAGCTTCATATGCTCTCCCCGTTCGCGCAGGGACACGAGGTAATCCCAAGGCGAATTAATCTGGATATTGTAGAAATAGGCGGGTTCGCGTCCCTGCGAGCTGACAACGCCTTCGTCGAACATGGTCTTCACCTGCTTCATCGCATCCAGAAAGGCGGGCGAATCGAAGCTGGCCTTACGGCCCTCCGCGTCGACGTAGGAGTCATAATTGTCGGTGACTAGATTTGCCAGCAGGTATTCGGGACCGCTGTATACAAGCGCGGGCCGGTGCCCGCCTCGGGCAGCCAGTTGCTTCGCGTCGACGATAAAATCGTTCCACGACCACGACTTGTCGTCGACCGGGACACCGGTCTTGGCAATGGCGTCCGTGTCTCCGGCGAAGCCAATCAGGAAGAACGAAAGCGGCAGACTATAGAGCTTGCCGCCGACCCGGGCGTTGTCCAATATGTTAGCGAAGTAGTCCTCCTTCCGGAAGTCTGAATCCCGATCCATCATTTCGCCCATGTCGGCCAGCAGCTTACGCTTGACGAAGTTGTCCGGGGACAGCACATCCAATTGCAGCAGATCGGGACCTTTGCCCGCCAGCATCTCCGTATCGGTTGTCGACACGTATTTTTCCAAATCCGCCTCGAGCGTCGAGTTGCTCGTATCGACATGCGTCAGCCGGATGGTAATATTCGGATGCAACGCTTCGTATTTCCGCTTCGCTTCCTCAAAGCGCGCATCCTCCCAGAAAGTTGAGAAGACAATCGTCTTCTTCTCGTTCGATGGCGGCGGAACTTCGCCTTTGGGCGCTTCAGCGGAGGGAGGGCTCTCTCCCCCGGGCGGCGTACTGTCTTTCGCACCGCCGCTGCTGCATGCCGTCACCGCTAGCATAGAAAGACAGGTCAAGATTATGCTTAGCCTCGATGTTCTCATCTTCAAGTGGTCCACCTTCCTTTAAAGTCGCTCTTTATTCGTTAAGCAGCAGATCAATCTTGTTCCCAATAAGCTTCGCCGCTGCTTCTGCCGACTTCTGGCCGGAGAAGAACGCCTCCGACTGCTCGTCGACGATCTCTTCAATCTTGGACGGCCCTCTCACGGCATTCACGGCTTTGGACAAGTAGCTGCCCATTTGCTCCAGGAAAGCCGGATCGACCTTGACCGTGGAGTCGTCGTAGTCTTTTACCCCGTCGCTCTTGATCTTGTCTGCCTGATGCTCGTATACGCTTCGCTTCAAAGGAAATCCGGGATTGTCGTCAAACTCGCCGACATAAGACTGCACGCTCTCATCGTTCAGCAGGTACTTGATAAAGTCCCAGGCTACCTCCGGATGAGCGGAATTACCGTTGATACCGAGGGTCCCGAACGGCTTGAAGTAGCCGCCGTCTCCAGCGTTCGCGGGATGCGGCTTGATATACAGCTTCGTATGCTTGTAAGGGGAACGCACGACGGCATCGCGAAGCGAATAAACCTCCATTTGGGAGAAATAAGCGTCCACGTCGCTGCTGTCGACGGCTCGGGAATCCAACTTATTCGTTATCCCGCTCTCAACCGATTTATAGATAAGCTCTTCGTCGCCTAGCGTTGTAACCTTCCGCATCATGTCGGCCAAGGCGTCCGTATCGAAATAAGCGTTCCCGTTCGTGCCGGACACAAGCTGCGCGTAATTTTCGGAGACCATATTGACAAGCAGATTGGACGGCCACTCCGAATAGCTGTACTTGTAAGATCCCTTTTGCTTCAATTGTTTGGCAATATCGATAAAGTCGTTTAACGTCCACTTGCTGTCTTCGAAGGTTACGCCCGCCTTTTCGATCGCATCCGCATCCCCGAACAAGCCCACTAGCGAGAAGTAAAGCGGCATGCCGTACAATTTGCCGCTGTCCTGCGAATGATCCAGGACATTGTCAAAATACTGCTCCCGGTGAAAATTAGGGTCCTGCTTCATCAGCTTGTTCAAATCAACCAGCAACTGGCGCTTTGCATATTGATCGGAAGGCAGCTCGTCGAGCTCGATCACGTCCGGTCCGCTTCCGGCCAGCAAGGCCGCGTTGTTCGTCTTGACGAATTGCTCCCTCTTGTTCAACACGTCGTTCAAATTCTCTCCTGATGTCGAAGAGGCATGAAGCTCGATTTCGATATTCGGATGCAGCTTCTCGTATTTCTTAACGGCTTCCTTCACCTGCTCGCTCAAATAATAAGTGGCAACGACCAGCTTTACACGCTCGTTCGGAACCAGTTGGATCGAAGGAGCGTTATCCTCCGCACGGGGCGGCGTGGAAGCCTGTCCGACCGAATTCGCCTCCGCTCCTCCTGCCGATGTATCCGAAGCCGTTCCCGCCCTGCCATCGTACCCGCCTGCATCGGAGCAAGCGGAGAGCAGCACGCTCAGAACGAGCCCAAGCCATGCTGTTTTTTTCACTTTAACATCTCCCTTCGATTTCAGACTGTCTTCATGTCCGGCATATCTCTAAGCTTAGAACAGACATGTAGCCAATTTGTCGCCCTTTTGTAAACAAACTGTTTCAAGAATCGATTGCGCGGGGAATCTCTCGCTGAAACCGGATGGATGAACCATCTGCAGCAGTTGTCCGACTCGACAGCAAGCCCCCCCAGTTGATGACCCGCATGCCGTTATTTCACCCGATCTTTCAGCAAATCGGCATACTTGTATAAAACTTCGGCTTACAATGAATACGATAAGGATCGTGTTGACGAACGGCCAGAAATCATCTAAAGTCGGACGTTCGGATAGAAATAGAAAGGACGCCAGCCAAGATCACGCTAGCGTCCTAATCATTTAAAATTAATACCCTTGCCCGTTTTATCGCTAACCCTCACCCTTTGACCGATCCGAGCATCATGCCCTTGGCAAAATGCTTTTGCAGGAACGGGTAAACGAGCAGGATCGGCACGGTGGACACGACGATCATCGCCAGCTTCACGGTAACGCCGATCCGGGGCACGTCCTCGCTGAGCGATGAGGCGACCGCATCCGACGTCAGCACGATGAGCAGCTGCCGCAGCAGCACCTGCAAAGTAAACCGGTCGGGATTGGAAATGTACATGACCGCCTGAAAAAACATATTCCACTGAGCCACCGCGTAAAAAAGCGTCAGCGTAGCCAAAATCGGCATGGAAATAGGCACCATAATGCGAAACAGGATGCCGAAATCGTTGGAGCCGTCCATCCGCCCGGAATCCTCCAGCTCCTCCGGCAGCGTGCGGAAGAAGCTGATCAGAATCATCATATTAAACGCATTGATCGCATTGGGAATCATCAGCGACCAGAGCGAGTTCATCATCCCGAGGCTTTTGACCAGCAAATAAGACGGAATAATGCCGCCGTTAAACATCATCGTGAAAAATACGGCGAACGCCATCAGATTCGCCCCGGCCAGCCTTTTCTTCGATATAGGGTAAGCCAGCATAACCGACAGCAGCATGCTGATGAAGGTGCCGAGGACGGTAATGATCACCGTATTCTGAAACACCTTGACGAAATTCGGCGTGTTGAAGATCGTCTTGAACGCGACCAGCGTCATCTCCTTCGGCCACATCCGGATCGCGCCTTCCATGACAAGATGCGGAGCCGTCACCGAGCTGACGAGCACGCTCCAGAACGGTACAATCATCAGGGCGGCCAATAAGGCCAGCCCCGCGTAGTTGCCTGCGTCGAAGACGACGCCGGCCAGGCTGTTTCGCTTCATGCTCTCCCTCCTCCCGCGTTAAAATAAATAATGCTCGCTCGTTTTTTTGGAAATCATGTTGGCCGTAAGGATCAGGACGAATCCGACCGCCGATTTGAAAATGCCGACGGCCGTCGCATAGCTGAAGTTCCCCTGCAGCACGCCCGCCTGATAGACGTACGTATCGAACACTTCCGCCACTTCCTTGACCAGAGGATTGCCCATAATATACAGCTGGTCGAACGAGATGTTCATTACCTGGCCCAACCGCAAAATCAATAAAATGACGATCGTGTTCATGACGCAAGGCAGCGTAATATGAACCGTCTGCTGCCAGCGGTTGGCTCCGTCCACTTTGGCCGATTCGTACAAATCGGGGTTAATCCCCGCCAGCGCCGCCAAAAATATAATCGTTCCCCACCCGGCGTCCTTCCAAATGCTTTGGACTGTAATAATGCCCCAGAACAGCGACTTGTCCATCAACAGCTGCAGCTTCGGATAGCCGATGGCATGAACGAGCTTCGTGAGCAGGCCGTCGGAGTTCATCAGCGAAATCGTCATCGAGCAAATCACGACCCAGGAGACGAAATGGGGCAAATAAACGACGGTCTGAATGCTCTTCTTGAACATCGCGGTCCGGATTTCGTTTAACAGCAGAGCCAGCACAATCGGAGCCGGAAAAAAGAATACGATATTCAGCAAGCTGATGACAAGCGTATTGCGCAGGATGAGCCAAAAATCCGGATGCCGGAACAGCCGGGAGAAGTGCTCGAATCCGATCCAATCGCTGTGCATCACCCCTTGGAACGGATTGTAATCCTGAAACGCAATGACAATGCCCCACATCGGAAAATAATGAAATACAACAAAGTACAGCATTCCGGGCAATGCCATCAAATACAAATATTTATCGGCCTTCCATCTTTTCAACGCCATGGTCATACTTTATGCGCACCCGCCTTCTGTCCAAACGCGGGCGGGTCATGCGGCTTATCGCCGTCTGCCCGCCGCGCCGCGTATATTGGTCACCTTCGTTATTTCGCAGTCATCGCTTCGGCAATTTCCTGAACCACTTTATTTCCTTCGAACCGGTCGTACCACTGCTTCACGACGCCATCCCAATCGCTGACTTTAAGTTGGCCCATAATCGTCTTCACCGTATTGTCTTGAATGAATTTCTCGGCTTCTGTGGAATATTTGGCGTACGTCGGCGAGAAGAGCAGCTGGCTCTCGTCGATCACAAGAAACGGTTCGTTCATCTTATGTCCTTTGACGACGAGATTTTGCGCTTCCTTCGTATTTTGCGGGAAAATATACAGCTCATCCGTCGACTGAACCGGTAGCGTGAAGGTGAACGTACGCGGCATATCGCGGTCGAATATTTTGGTATCCGGCTCGATCTTGCCCTCCGCCGTTTTGGTGTAATGAACGCCCTCCACTCCGTAGTTCCAGAAAATGCCGCCTTCTTCGCTCGCCCCGTAATCCAGCCATTCCATAATTTTCTTCATCTTCTTCGGATCGTCCGCCGCTTTCTTCGAGACGAAGATCCCGCCGCGGTCGACGCGTCCCGTAATGCCGCGCTCCCCGTTCGGCCCTTTAATCGCTTCCAGCGGAACGAGCTTGGCGTTCGGGTTCGTCTTCTGGTAATTCGTTTCGAAATCGTAGACGCGCGTCATGAAATTGAACATAATGCCCGCCTGGCCTTTGCGCACGAACTTGGAGTCGGCCGTCGGCCCGTCGGAGACGGCAAAGTCGGGGTCGATGAGACCTTCGGAGAACGCTTTGTTCATCCAGGCCAAATATTGTTTAAAGGCATCCGTCTCGAACCGGGGGACGACTTTATCTCCTTGCTTGACCCAGAAATTTTTGAGGCCGAACGCCTGCGTGATCCCGGTCGCTCCCCGAATCGATATGCCGGCCGCCATATTGCCGAGCTGCAGGCCGTACGTGTCCTGCTTGCCGTTTTTATCCGGATCGTTCTTTGTGAACGCTTTCGCGACTTCGTACAATTCATCCAGCGTCTGCGGCGCCTTCAGCCCCAGGTTATCCAGCCAGTCTTGACGAATCAGCGGAATATCCTGCGAGGCGATCGGATTGCGCACGCTGGACAGCCCATAGATGCTGCCCTGGTATTTGGTAAGGAACAGCGGCTTTTCTTTTTTCAAATTCGGGTATTCGTCGATATATTTGTCGAGCGGCACGATGACGCCGGATTTAATGAGCTTGACGATGAAATCGTCCATATCGGTCCAGGCGAAAGCGTCAGGAATATCGCCGGAGGCCACCGCGACCTTGACCTTCTCTTTGTAAATATCCGGCGTAGCCGCAGTCAAATTCAAGCGAATCCCCAGTTTGTCTTCGATATACTTCAAGGAAGGATTGTCTTCGCGGGCGATGCTCGGCGTGTTCCAGCCGATATAATAAGCGAGGTTCAACGTAACGGGACCGTCGGAAGCGGCGGAAGAACCGCCGGAGGCGCCCGGTTGACTTGCACATGCGGCGGAAAACGCCAGCAAGGCGCTCATCCCCGCGACGGCAAAGACTTTGCGATGTTTGGAACGAATCATGATAATGGTTTACCCCTCTCCATAGCTAATGATGTCATTGATGAAACGGGTGAAGCTGCTCAAGCCGTCGTACGGATGCATCCGGCATATCGCCATTATGCGGCCGGACGAGGCGGCGGGCAATTGACAATTTGCTTTTTTTCCGTTTTTCGGCAAAAGGTACATTTATCAATTTGCGTTTTGGCGCGATTTGCGCGAATTGTTAAGCCGAATGTCCCCTGCTGCTTATTTCCTGACCTTCCCGCCTCATGTATAATGGAACCTGAATACTCGTCGTCGGGAGGGATCTTATGTCTAAAAAGATGCAAATAGCGGTAGCGAATATATTGGTCTCATCCCTTAGCATCGTATTGATCGGATTGCTCGTCTTCAGTCAGGCGTCGGACATTATCCGCGAACAAATTGAAAGCGCTCACTTATCGACTTTAAAAGGAACGCGCGATCATTTCGAAAACTATTTTACCAAACTTAATCAATCGGCCGTCCAAATGGAAAAAATACCCGATTTCGAGCGATGGTCGAATCAGCCCGAAGGGCATAGCGCGAACCATTTCGATGTGCTGTCGCTTGTCCAGCTTCTCGTGCGGGTGCAAGCCTCCCATGATTATGTGGATAACGTCGTCTTGTACGATCCTCGCGACAAAAGTCAAATTTCTTCGCAGCCGACTCTTGGCGATTATAACATGGGATACGTGCCGTTTTTCGATGAATTTGCCGGAATGAACGCCGATTACGCTTTTTTAACGAAAACGACGGACGGCGCGTCGACTTACGTATATATCCGCAAGCTGCCTATTTTTATTAGCGGCCCTTCTTCTTATTTGTTGTTTCATATTAATTCCAAGCTGTTTTACGATTATTTGGGCATTAGCGACGACAATAAATCCCAGCTGGGCACCGCGTTCATTATGGATAAGCAGGGCTCGCCCATCGGCAAGGGAACGTTCGCCGGGCTGGAGGACATGACCCGCATGATCGCCAAGGAGCAGGAAACGTCCCCGTTATCTATGGAGACGCCCCAGACTTTGAACAAGAACGGCATGCTGATCACCTGCGTTCCGTCGCCGATGACCGGGTGGATTTTCGGGCTGGCCGTTACGGACAAGCAGTATTTGAGCAAAATCATTACGCTGCGGAATATGACCCTGCTCATTGTCGCAGCTGCCGTGGCATTGGCCGTACTTGCGGCTGTTGCCAGCAATCATATGTTTTTCCGGGGGTGGAACAAGATCATCCGCCTCATCGACGAATCTTCCGGGGGCAAATCGCCGGCCCAACCGCGGGCGGACGAATTTGAGAAAATTTATTCCCATATGTTCCAGCTCAAAAACCGGCTGCGGGAAATGATCCCCGAAGCCAAGGAAGCCTATGTCCGCAAAGTGCTGGAGACCGGAGTCGTTACGAAGAAAAATTGGACGGAGCAGCTCGGGCTGCCTCTCAGGGAGGACGCTTCCTTTTGCTGTTTTGCCGTGGAGATCGATTATTACAACCAGCTGAAGGAAACGTATTCCGAGTGGGATTTATTTTATTTCGGCTACGGTATCGCCTGCGTCATCCGGGAGGTGCTTGCGGACAGCGGATTTGCCGTGAAGCTGAACGACGGGAAGCTGGCGGGCGTAATCTGTCTTGAAGAACGTGGGGAGAGCTCCTGGCGGGAGCAAACGGACCAGAAGCTGCGAACGATCCATCATTTCATAGCGGAAAACTTCCCGATTACGGTCTCGATTGGCGTCAGCCGGCCGAGGCAGGGCATGCATCAGCTGCATCTGGCTTCGGCGGAGGCGCTGGAGGCGTTGAAGCAAACGTTCGCTTCCGGGACGAATACGGTGCTGTACTACGAGGAGCTGTCAGATATGAAAGGGAGCGCCTTCTCCTTCGACGAATCCCGCCGTATCGAGCATGATTGGATTCAAAGCATCCGCTCGCGCAATAAGGAAGAAGCCCTTCTTGCCTTGAACCGGCTTCGCGCGCTGGCTCTGGAGCAGGATTACCGCAAATTGCAGCATCTGCTGATCGACTTCACGCTGTCGCTGCACCGCAATGTCGGGCCGGAAATGAGCCGGCCGCTGGAGGCGCCTACGCTGAGCAAGCTGCTCGACTTATCGACGCTGGAAGAATGGCTCTCCTGGCTGCGCAATCAAACCGAACGCTTCATCGACCGGCTGTCGGAGGAATACCGGGGACAAATGGAACAGGCGGCCGCCAAAATCAAAAATCATCTGGTCGCCCGCCTGCAGGAAGATATTCGATTGGAGGATTGCTGCAAGCCGCTCGGCATCCCCGTATCCGTAGCGAAGCAGGCTCTAAAGGAAGTGTACGAGACGACCTTCGCGGAGCTGCTGCTGAAGGAACGCATTGAGAAAAGCAAAGAGTGGCTTCGCGAAACCGATATCGGTGTGGAAGAAATTGCCCAAAGACTGTATTACAGCAACGCCCAAAGCTTCACCCGTACTTTCAAGAAAATGACGGGCATGCCTCCGGGACAGTACCGTAAGCTTGCGGAGCACTAAAGGGGGGGTGAAAAAGTCCGCTGCGGCGTCCATTTGATCCTCCAATCTCTGTTGAAATCAGATTCTTTGGATGGTTATTACCTTTTTCTATGGGGAGAATCCGGTTTCAATGGCGAATGCTGACGCTTTTCCAGATTCAAGCGACCCCTCCGCTCCTTTTTTCATCGCACTTTTTTAGACAATGGATTGGCTGCGGCCTAGGTTTTTATCGTGAAAATATCGCCTTCAAACACTGCTCCCCCGAGTATCTTTCTCAGGAGCGGGTAAACGCTCGAACGGCGTGGAAGGGAGCTGCAGGAGCTCTTAGTTTAACGGACACCGGGGAGCTTAAGTCGTCGCAAACAGACGTTTTTTAAACGTAACGGTCATCAATGCACTTACATAGCCCCAAATTGCTTTTTAAGGAAGTTTTCCAACAAATAGCTGCAGCTGCGTCCGTTAGAAATCAAAAGTGGACAATATAGTGTATATAACGGCCGCTGTGTCCGTTACTTCCGATCGCTTTAAATAGGAAATCGGGGACAAAGGCGACCGCTTATGCTGTTCCAACTCTCTGTCGACTCTCCGGCCACTTATTCACCGGAGCACTAAATCCAGGCCGCGCCGCCCCGGCTACTTAATGTCGATATTGTACAAGTCTTTGGTGAACACCCATTTGTCTTTATTTTGCCGGTACCACTCCTGATACCACAGCTCGACCTTGCTGCCGTTCCCTTGTTCCCAGGCTTTTCTGGCATCCTGGACCGCTTGCTCCGCAGAGTAGCCGTCCCCGCTTAAGATCGCCCGGTTCCAAATGTCCTGAATCGCCTTCTCGTTGTCCGAATTAATAAACTCGATCTCATTAGGCAGCGCAGGCATGTACCGGTCCAGGGTAAAGCCGGCATAAGGGCGCTGCGGACTTATATACAATTCGAATGCCCGGTTTAGCAGCTCGTAGACTTCCTTATCGAAAGGCTGCGACAGATCAAGATCCTGCTTATATTTCTCGTATTCGGTCATATGATATTGCGCGCCGAGAGTCCGAAAATCGCCGAGCCAGGACACTTCCTTGTCGTATTTCGCTTTATCCAATGTCACGGGGACCCCGTTCTCCATCCGGTAATGCACGCCTTCGATGCCGAATTTGAAGGTCTTCTCCGACGTTTCCTTGCTCATAAAATCGATATATTTCATGACGCCGGCCGGGTCCTGCGCCTGCGCGTTAATGACGCCGCTCATTTGAAAAGGCGGGTTGAACTGCGCGCTGAACTGGCCGAACGGACTCCTCGGCAAAGCGATAGGAATAATTCGGGCTTTCGGATCGTTTTGCCGAAGCAGGGCGTAGAAATCGTAAATTTGCTTGGCGTTGCCGGCGAACGCATACAGTCCGAGCTTGCCTTTGACGAAATCCTGATCCGCTTTTTTTCCGTTCTTGTCCGTCAAATAATCTCTGTCGATCGCGCCGGCGTCAAACAGCCGCTTTTTGAATTGCAGCGCCGCTTGGGCCCGCTGCCAGTCGTGAACGATCTGCCCGTCTTCCAACACCCAATTCAAGTTTTGGAACATGCTGTTAATAATGTCGGGGGCAAAGCCGCTCATGTTGATGCCGTACGTATCCTGTTTGCCGTTGCCGTCGGGGTCCTGCAGCGCGAACGCTTTGGCGACGTCCAGCAGCTCGTCGGTCGTTTGCGGCACGTTCAGATTCAGATTATGCAGCCAATCTTCGCGGATAAACAAAAAGGTAAACGGGAAATATCCCTGCACGCGGCCGAAGGCGTACATCTTCCCGTCCGGCTGGGTCGCCAATTTCTTGAGCATAGGGAATTTGCCCAGCAGCTCCTTGTATTCCTGGCTGTGCTCCGCGATCAGATCGTCGATCGGCATAATTTGCTTCTGGTTGTACAGCTTGTTAATAAACCGTGTGTCGTATTCTTGAATCAGGTCCGGCGCTTCGCCCGTAGCCAGCAGCATATTGTACTTGGGGACGGATTCTCCCCGAGGGATGGCTATGTATTTCACGTCGATTCCCGAGTGCTGCCGGACCCAGTCCACCCACATGTTGCCGGTCGCCGTGCCCATACCCTCCGGAATATTGCCCCGTTCATACATGGACACGCTAATATGATGTTCAGCCCCGCTATTCCCGTCCCCCGGAGCGGCCGGCGAGCCGGAGAAGGAGCAGCCGGATAGCAGCATCGCAGCGGACAGCGCGCACAGGGCGGTCGTTTGTTTCTTGATGGACGGCATGTAAGAAGTCACCTCCCGAACATTGTATCACAGAGCCGCGGTACCGGGCTTTCGTTTGCTTGTCTTCTCTATAGCGGAATATTATGGGAAACAAAAAGGCAAAGGAACCGTTCCAGGACATTCATTCGCCTGGAAGCGCGGTGGTATGCGCGGCCTGCGACCACATCTTCACCGGGCTTCAAAAAACGGTTCCCTTGAACTTCAATTGGCTTATAGCAGCACGTTCACCTTCAAATACCGGTTCGGATTACGCTCGATGTCGACCATCGCGTCGACGGCTTCGTCCATGCTGACGACCTTGGTCAGCAGCTTGCGGACGTCGACTTTGCCGGTATAGATCAAATCGACCGCTTCCGCAAATTCCCCGACGCTTGTCCGCGAGCCGACGATGTCCACTTCCTTCTTCGTTATGACATCCGTCGGAAGCGACGTTTCCTGCTTGGGCCAGCCGGTCAACGCAATTCTGCCTGCATGGGAGACCAGATCGAGCGTCATGCGGACGGCCGGGTTGGCACCGGACGCTTCCAGCACGACCTCGGCCATTCTGCCCTTGGTAATGGCGGCAACCTCTCTCACGGCATCTTCTCGCGAGGAGTTAATGACATGGGGTACGCCGAACTGCCGCGCTTGCTCCAGCCGCTCCTGCAATATATCGATGACGATCGGAACGGCTCCGTAATGGATGGCCGCGAGGGCGGCCAGCAAGCCGATGGCGCCCGCGCCGATGATGGCGATATGCTCGCCCCGGGCGAGCCGGCTCCGGTGCAGTCCATGAAGCGCAATCGTCAGCGGCTCGGCCATGCACATGATATCCCACGGCATATCGTCCGGCGCTTTAACCAGCATATGGGCCGGATGGCAGAAGTATTCGACCATGCCGCCGTCCGTATGCACGCCCAGCACCTGCAAATGCTCGCAGCAGTTCGTGCGGTTCAGGCTGCATGGATAGCACTTGCCGCAGTACAAATACGGGTCGACAATGACTTTGTCCCCCGGACGGATACCTTGCTCGTTGGGAGGGATGGAGATGACTTCCCCGGCAATTTCATGGCCGATGGTGCGGGGATAGCTTACTAGCGGATTCGTCCCCCGGTACGCGTTAATATCGGAGCCGCATATCCCCGCCGATTTCACTTTAATTAGCGCCTCGTTTTCCTTGGGAACGGGCTTGTCCAATTCAATAAGCTTGAGCTGTAACGGCTCTGCGATATGAATTCCTTTCATCGCGCTTCTCCTTCTTTCCTCATGATTTCAAGCTGATTAAGCGAAGGACGGGGGCTTTGCCGATCCCGGTATCCTTCAGTCGGTATTCATAGGACCAGCCGTCATTTTCGGTCCGCCATGCGTTAGGATCGAAATACACTTCCTTCTCGTCGCAGTTATGCACGGTTCCGAACGTATTGACCCGGTTGCCGTAGCTTTTTATCTCGATCCGGTGCGTCCCTGCGGCGTTAATGTTCAATTGGAGCGTGTAAGGGGCAAAGACGATCTCCCCTGCCGCTTCCCCGTCCACGTACACCTCCAGCAGAGGAGCGCGATACTTCGACAGCTGCAGCTCGTAAATTCCCGCTTCCAGCTCCAGCTCCATGCCATACACCGCATTCCCGCCGTAGAACGGCATTCCCTGGCGGGTCAGCGAACCGAAATAATAGCGGCTCGGCGGCGGGACGATCTTGGCGGCGGAGCCCAGCGCCTCGACGTGAAACGCTCCAAGCAGATAGCACGCCTCCACATTGGTCTTCGGCTCGAAGGGCATGCGCAGCAGAATCGTATTCGTTCCTTGCCGCAGCGGCGGAAGAGCGCACTTCCGAATCGACCGGTCGACGTAATAGCCTTGCGGCTGCTTCTCAATCCGCTCGCCGTTAAGGCAAATTTCGGTCGATTCGATATTTTCCAGCGCAAGGCAGGTTCCTTCGTAAGCGAGCTCCGACTCGAACGTAAACTTCAGCTGCAGTACAGGCGCTTCCTCCGGAGCCGTCGTGCTGCGAACCGCCCACGGCTGAGCCCAAGCCGCCTTTCTCAGCGGATAACCGAGCTGCCGGCGGCAATGATTGTCCAATTTCAAAATGTCTTCCTTCTCCTGCCACGGCCCGTCGTCCAGCCGGTATTCCGCCATATCCAGCAGCAGCACGTTGTCTTCTTCCAGACGGATATCGACCGGAGTCTGGAACAGATGCCGCTCGTACACATAGGCTTGAGGCTGTGCCGGGGTGATCCGCGTCCCGGTCTCAGGCTGCGCCAGAGCGGCCGCCTGCTCCGGGACCAGATGCAGCAGCAGGCTGTCATGGCTAAGCAGCTTCCTCTTCAAGATGGTGTTGCCGTCCCGGTAGGAGACTTCCGGCAGGCTCTTCTCCCCGGTGAGCGTGTCCAGCAGCTCCGCCCGCCACAAGCCGCGGATCGTGACGACAATTTGATCTTCAAGTACCAGATCCGGATTGTCCTCCGCTTTGCCGTTTGCGATCAACAGCCACCGCTGTTCTCCTTCAGCCCGCAGCTGGTATATATATTTGTCCGACCGTTCGCCGTCCCAATTTTTTTTGTGGTTCGGCTTTTTCAGAAATTTCGGTCCGTCATAGCGGATATCGAGCATCCGGTACCGTTCCAGCGCCTGCAGCACCTCATATTTATTAAAAGCAATGCTTGTGCATGCTTCGGCGAGATGCCGGGGCTCATCGTCCGGGACGGCGTCGACATACCGCGGCGCCTCTCCTATAAACATAATCTCTTTGCCCCGCGCTTTCAAGCTTCGCAAAAAGTCCAGCGTCGTACCGCGGAGCGTAACGCAGCCCGGAACGAGGATCACGTCGTATTCCATCGCCCCCAGCTTCCCGTCCGATTCCAATGAGGGGATTAACGATTCGGCGATATAGTCGAAATCCAGCAGTCCGAACAGCAGCCATTCGGTAATGTTCTTGAAATTCGTCTCCAGCTGCTCGCGGATCAGGTTCGTCTGATTGTTCGGCCCGTAATAGAGCCAGTACGATTCGACGGGATGAATGACGCCGATGCGGACCAAAGCCCGGCCTCTCGTCATGACCGTATTGATTCTGGCGAAATGATCCTCGATCAAGCCGTATTTGCGGTACCACGGCGATTGCTCTCCGATGGACGCCGGGTAATCCCGCTTCGCTTCTCCGCCCATGCTCATCCAGGTCAGATGATGCACCCGGGTCGTTACCCCGAGAGCAGCCATCCAATCTCCCTGCAATTTATGCTTGCGGAAGTCGAAATCCCAATTCGTCACGCCGTACAGCTCGCTCAGCACTCCGCCGCGGCCGTACTGCCGGGCGATGCTCTGCGCCTGCTTGGCCGTGCTGTATTCCCGCTGATCGCAGAGCATGTCAATCCCGGGCAGATGGAAGCTGCGCAGGCTGCGCATCGCTTCTCCGAGCGCCTTCGTCTGCGAATGCAGCGTCGGCTCCTCCATCATATGCCCGCACAGCATGATGCCGTGGTCCTCGCACCAGCGGCCGATCTGGTCGGCGAACGCTTCGGCGAACCGTTCGGCCAGATGGTTGTGATACCGGTAGCGGACCCGGGAGATTTGCCCGTCCTTTGGCTCCCACAGCAGCTCGGGCAGTCGGGCGATCAGGCTCTCGCCGTATTCGGCCCGAAAGCTCTGTTCAAAGTCGCCGGTAAACGGCAGGATGACGTCCTGCTTCGCGCCGGCATATCCGAGAAATTGCTTGTGCGGAAACTGCGGCTCATCGGTAAACATCGCCGGGATCGTCCGGCCGAACTCCACGCCCACTTCTTGATAATACCGCTCATGGGTCACCTCGATGAAACGGCTGATCGCTTCCTTGCTCAGCGTATCGACATAAGCCTGGTTATTGAACCACGGACTGTCCTGCCCGTGCTCCAAATAGACGTACCAGATCGTCTCTCCGTCCGCCGCTTCCGCGTCCTCTTGGCATTCGGCGTAGCCGTCCAGATAGCCTTCGGCGTCCAGACGGACGCGAAACGCCGTCAGCAGCGTTCCTTGGCCGTTCGCGGACACCGCCGCGCAAGAGTCGAAGTTGCTCGGCTTCGCCTCTCCTTCCCGCTGCTTAAAGGGAGTAACTACCAAATATTTGCTCCTGTACTCCGGATTTTCGGTAACGAAGCCGCCCCCGTAGCCGGAAGGCCAGCGATCCTCGTCATACAGCCAGCACAGCAGCCCCTGCTCCTTCGCCTGCTCGACGCACAGCTTGACCATATCCATATATTCCCGGCCCAAGTACTCCGTTTCCAGACCCACTCGCGTATGGATATGAAAGCCGCCCATCCCCATCGCAGCGAACTGCTTAATTTGCTCTGTAATCGTCTCCTTCTCCAGCTTCGTGTTCCAGGCCCAGAACGGCGCGCCGCGAAACTCGGACGTCGGATGTTGAAATAAGCTCATATCGAACGGTTCATTCTTGTATAGCATATCGGTGTCCCCCTAGCCTTTGACGGCTCCTGCGGTAATAGATTGTACGAACGCCTTTTGCGCCAGCAAGTAGATGACGATAAACACCATCGCGCTCACGGTCAAAGCTGCAAATACCGGCGTATAACCGAGAATGGACGTTTTATCGTTTAGCGTGGAAATGCCTACGGACAACGTATATTTTTTCACGTCGCTGATCGAGATAAGCGCCCACATAAACTCGTTCCAGGCGCTCATGCCGCCGAGCACCGTTAACGTGCTCAAGATCGGCTTGGCCAGCGGCACGATCATTTTGACAAGAATTTGCCCGGTGTTGCAGCCGTCGATTCGCGCCGATTCGATGACTTCGTCGGGAATATTGTTGAAATAATTCGTAATCAGAATAAGCCCGAGCGGGGCGAAGCCCTGAAAGTACGGGAAGACGATGGCGGCCAGGCTGTTCTGGATGTGCAGATCGAGAATCAGCAAATACATCGGCAGCAAAATAATCGGCGTAGGGATTAACAGGTTGACCAAAATAAGCCCGTACAGAAATTTTTTGAACTTCATCTTCATCTTGGCGAAGGCAAACCCGGCCAGCGTAATGAATACGAGATCGACGACCAGCGTAGCCGCCGTATTGCGCACGGTATTGAAGAAATACGTAGCCAAATTGCCTTTTTGAAACGCGGTCCGGAAATTCGTGAAATCGAGTCCCGACGGCAGCGACCAGATGCTCGTCAGAAATTCGCGCTCCGACTTGAACGATTGCAGAATCGCCCACAGTAACGGATATAACGATACGCAGGCGTACAGAAAGACGATCACGAAGATGATGGAATTGACGATTTTTTTGCGGCTTTTCACTTTTGCGCGCCCTCCTTTCGTCTGAGCAGCTGCGAAAAGATCATAATGGCGACCATCACGATCATCATAATAATCGAAGCCGCCGTAGCCGTCCCGAAGTTTTGCGTAGAGAACGCTTTGCGGTATACATAGGAGGTGATAACCTCCGACGCGCCGCCGGGTCCTCCCTGCGTCATGACCCATACCATATCGAAGGCTCTCAGGTCGTTCGTTACCGTCAGCAATAATAACGTGGCGAACGTGGGCATCAAATAAGGGATGATCACATAGCGCAGCTTCTGCATCGACGTCGCTCCGTCCATCTCGGCCGCCTCCAGAAAATCGTTCGGCATCGTCATCACATTGGCGTACATAATCAGCATGTTGAACGGAATCGTATGCCAAATCCAGGTCATCATAATCGCCGGCAGCGCCGTGTGCTCGTTGGACAGCCACGGCTGTGCCCAGTCTCCCAGTCCAATTAGCTCCAGCAATTGATTCAGCGGGCCGATCGACGGGTCGTAGATGATTCTCCAGATGCTTCCGATAACGACCATCGAAATTAAATACGGGATGAACAAGGCGGTGCTGAAAAACCGCTTCAGCGGAATCCCTCTATACAGCACGTAAGCCAGCAAAAAACCGATGCCGATCGATAGGACGGCATCCGCTCCGATTAATTTAAACGTATTCCAGAAGGCCGAATAAAACTTGGGGTCTTTCAATACTGTGGCATAATTGTCGAAGCCTACATATTCGTTTAAGTCGCCTATGCCGTTATATTTGTACGTGCTGATCCGCAGCGCGTTGACAAACGGGGTATACAGGAAGACGCAGAACACGATAAGCGTAGGAAGAATCAGCAGATAAGCCGGAACGCTTTCCCTGATCTCCGCCCAAAAGCCCTGCTTGGATTTCACCATGAGAACAACACCTTTCTAAACACAATAGCCCGTTACATTAAGCTCTAATGAACAAGGCGACAGGCGTCTCGTATCCGATACCCGTCGCCTTTCTGAGAGGTTTACTTCGCTCTTGTTTCTTCGTAAATTTTTTGCAGCTGGCTGCAGACGTAATCCAGATCGTATTTGCCCATCAAATAGTTAGGGAGCAGATCGGTCTTGAACGCCGTGCTGATTTGCGTATTGATCGTCGTCGGCACCAGAATGTCCGGACTGAAGCCGGCGGCCGCCGCATTGGTGAAGCCCGATAAAAACTGGGCCAGCTGAGGATCGCTCTCCAGATTGTTCAAGCCCGAATTCGAATACTTCAATGCATCGACTTGGGAGAAATGCGTCTTGGACGTAATGAATTTGAGCAGCTTCACCGCTTCTTCCGGTTGTTTGGTCGATGCGCTCACGGCGAAGACGTTGCTGGACCCGCCCAGCGAACGGCTCGGCAGGCCGGCAATGCCCGGCAGCGAGTAAGTGGCGAGCGACATATCCTTAGGCGCATTGTTCATAATGTACTCCAGCTTGTCCGGAGCGATCAGGAATTGGCCGAGCTTGCGCTGCACGAACATTTGCTGCATCGTTTGCAGCTCCGCCGTGATTCCGTTTTGCGGGAAATATCCTTTGTCCCACAAATCTTTGAACGCGGTCAAGCCTTTCTTGACGCTGTCGCTGGAGAACGTCATCGTCTTGTCCTCGAACGCATTCGGATTTTTCGTCAATTCATCGCGCGTATATTGATCCCAGAACAATCTCGGATACCAGTCGATCCAGTTGTTATGCATCGAGAGCGGCGTATAGCCCGCCTGCTTCAGCGCCTCGTTATTCGACATGAATTGATCCCACGTCGTCGGCGGCTTCAAGCCCAATTTATCGAAAATCGTTTTGTCGTACAGCACGGCGATCGTCGTCATCGTGAACGGAACGCCGTAATCGTACGTCTCGCGCTCCCCTAACCCTTTCTTCACGACATTGCGGGCATTATCGAGCAGCGCAGGCACGAAGGTTTCCTCCCAAGTCTTGTCCCCTTCGTAGTTTTTCCCTTTCAGCTCCTTGGTCAAATCCATCGCCAGCCCCTGCTTAATCTGGTCCGTATAGAACCCGGATTGCGTCCAGAATACGTCGGGAATCTCCCCCGCCGCCGCCAGAGCGGCGAACTTCGCCGAATAATCCGCCGTAGGTACGTATTCATAGCTGATTTTGATCCCCGGATTTTGCTGCTCGAATAATTTCACCGAGTCTTCCCCGACCAGCGGGTTGGTGGATAAGAGACGCAGCGTCACGGTCTTATCCCCCTTATCCGCTCCCTGCTTCGCGCCGTCCCCGCTGCCGCAGCCTGCCGCTACGGAGCCGAATAAACCTAGAGATACGATTAAAGGCAACACTTTCTTGTTCATCTATTCTGTTCTTCCTCTCGTCTATAATATTTGGATTTGGGTAAAACGGTTCGTTTGCTTAATGCTCCCCTTGTTCTGCTCGCTTTCTCTTGCGTTCTCTTACGATGCTTGTCCTCGCTTTCGTATGATTTGTTCTTCTCGTGGCTGCCGCGATGTCATTTACCTTAAGCCAAACGGCCGGCCGGCTCAATAAACACCTTTTGCTTAGGAGCACAGTTTTTGCCGGAAAGCCTTGCGGGCCGCGGACTTATCAAAAATTGTGGCGTGTGCAAAATCGGTTGCAGGCCGCAAACATCCCTTTTTATGGAAAAAATAAACCGCCCCTTGGACCAAATGGCGGCTGGCGCTTCCATCGGCTTAAGGAACGGCTTCTATGGGTTGGGTAGCATATCGAACGGCGTATCACTGGACTTCAATGACAAAATCGGATGACGTATCTCCATGGGAATGTTTGCCGTCATCTGATCTCCAATAGGCAAAAATTCCGTAGTAATATATGCCTGGCTGCTTAGGGGCTTGAAAATAACCGTCTTTTAACGGAATATCAACCGGTTTCTCATCTTGTGATAGCGTAACCTTAATGTTCGAGGGTTCTTCTTTGTAATTGAATGACACCTTAATGTTCGATTCCGGAGCCACAACCGTTGGCTGCTGCCCTTTTAACACCGAT
Organism: Paenibacillus doosanensis; assembly: GCF_025060755.1. GTDB lineage: Bacteria > Bacillota > Bacilli > Paenibacillales > NBRC-103111 > Paenibacillus_S > Paenibacillus_S doosanensis. The sequence continues at coordinate 8,734 of NZ_JANYUY010000036.1, read as the reverse complement.
TTTGGCCCCCCATAGTCCGCACATCCTAATTTCCCCCAACAATAGCTGCTTTGTTTTACGGGGATCAGGGTTTTGCCCGCCATTACTTTGGGAAGGGGCGGTGTTTTTTCGGAACATCCTGCTGTTATGATAAGGAACAATACTGTGCAAATCATTATGGCTATCGTCTGTTTTTTCAAGCAATCCGCCTCCATGTTTCATTAGACGCGGAAAATGCAGGATTTGTTTACCGGCAAGCTAAAAAATTTACATCATTTTGCGATAATCGCCGGCGGATACTTTCTCCAGCTTCTTAAACACCCGGCTGAACGAATAATAATGCGTATATCCGACCTTTGCGGCAATGTCCTGCAGAGAATCGTTCGTACTTCGCAGCAGCGTCTTCGCCTGCTCGACCCGTATGCGGGCCAGGAAATCGACGAAGTTTTGGTCGAATTCTTCCTTGAACAGCCTGCTTAAGTAACTCGGATTCATATGGAAGGTGTCGCCAAGCAGCGATAAGGACAAGTCCGGGTTGCCGTAGTTGGCTTCAATATACGCTCTAACGTCGTGAACGACGCTGCGCTGGTTTTGGCTGCTGCGGAAGACATGCAGCTGTCCGGCCGCCTTGACCAGAATCGCTTTAAAAATCTCATGAATGTCGTCGATCGTTTCGAACGTGTCCGCCGCCTGATTCAGCTCCAGAATCGGGTCTTCCCCTTCGCGCGGCAGTCCGCTGATGTCCTTATATATTTGGTAAATCAAATAATGCAGCAGGTTGGCGATTTCGGTTCTGCTATACCGGTTCGCCCGCAAGGTTTCGACCAGTTCGTCGAAGATTGTCTCCCATTTGCGGTCGCCTTCCCGGAAGGCCAGACCGATGGAGCGGATTACGAGAAGATGGTCGAATACTTCCCCTTGCTCTTTCATATCGATATCTTCAAACCGGATCACTGTATTGCTGCCGAAAACCGGCTTGTAATCCAGCGCTTCCAACGCTTTCTTGAAGGAAACGTGAAGCTGCTCGGCGTCCTTGATCGCGTCAGTAACGCCCAAGGTGACCGTAAATTTCAAATTTTGCCCGATCCAGGTCCGAATATGATCCCAGCAGCCGGGCAGGGCGGACTCCCGGTCGTCCGGAAGAAAGCAGATCAGGCCGAGGCGCTGCGGAGCAATCCACTCCCTCCAGCAGTCCGCGCCGGCATCCTGCATAATTTCTTTCACCGCGCTCCCTAGAGCAAACCCCAACAACCCCTGATCGCGCTCGTTGTACATCGCGCAAAACTCGCTGAAATCGTCAATCTCCACGACGAACGCGGACAGCATCGCAGCGTCTTCGATCCGGCCCAGCTCCTGCAGCGCCGCGCCCCAACGGGTTTTATCGTGGGCAGGGTCCGTCTTGAGCAGCTCCTGGAACAGCATCCGGCGCCGAAACGCCAAATTTTGCTTATAATGCTCCTGCGATTTGTTCGACTCCTTAATCAATTTGTCGAGCGCCGATTGAATAAAATGAAAATCGTGGCTTCGTCCCTTTTTGCCGAACGTCTTGTGGACGTAATCATGAATTTGGTGCGTAATGTCCTCAATCGGCTTCGAATGCTTCAGCGAGATAAAGACGATCGCCAGCGTTCCCAAGATGATCGCGCACAGCCCGAACACCAGCCACCACATCGAAAAGGCCGAAGTCCACTCCAGCAGCCCCGTCTCCTTAATGCTCGTGCCGACCGCCCAGCCCAAATAGCCGGACCGGATCAGCGACATGTCCTGTCCGCCGGAACCGAAGACCCGCTGTCCCTGGCTGTCGTACAAGTTGATATGGCTGATGTCCGCATGGGTCATTTCGTCGAGCATGCTTTTCACGGACTGCACGTTTACGTTAATGACGATAAATCCTTTTTCCGCTGTAAATAGAGGAAACGGTTTCACGAGGGAGAAGACCTCGACCGGCTTGTCGTATTCCAGCTCGCGATATTCCCGCTTGTTCGTCCAGCCCTTCGGGAAACCGCCCTGCTGCAGCTCGCGAATAAACGCCTCGTCGCCGTAGGAGTCCGCCTTGGTCGATATATCGGAGCTTAGTACGGTCTGATCCTCGATATTGTATAAATAAACGGAATGAATCCATTTGTTGTTGATGACGATATTGTTGAAGGCGTCGGACACTTTGTTGGCGTAATAATACTTTTTGACCTTATCCGTCGTGTATAAATATTCCTTCAAATTGTCATTCTGATCGATCTCTTTAATCATCGTTCCGTCGATCGTTTTCAACGACTGCTCAAGAATCGAAACGACATGATTGGCGAACGCCACATTCGTTTTCAGCGTCTGCTTTTGCGAAGACTCGTTGATCATAAACACCGATATAAGAAAAATGACGGCAATAACAATGTAAAAAATTGGCAAATAAGAAAAAAGCATTTTCAAGAACCAACGATTGTTTATCAACACTTCCCCCTGCTTTCGATGACTGGTCGTTGCTATCTATTATCTCTATCTATCTCTATCGTTATGTGCACGTTTTTTACTATATGCCAACGTTTGCCGCCGAAACAATGCTCATTTTTTTACAACGCTCAATTTTTGAGGTTAAGGGGGAAATGGGCCCGCAGCGGCGGGGACCTTTGAATCTGGAAAAGCGGCCGCATCTCCAACGCCGCATAGTTTTATCGCGGTTCACGGTTGTTAACGCCCGCCCGGAATCGTTCCTTCCCGCGCTACTTCGCCTTTCGATAATATAACGGCGCGTAGCCCGTAATGGACTTGAACACTCTGCCGAAATGCGTCACGCTGCCGAAGCCGACCTTTTTGGAGATCAGGCTGACCTTCATCGAGGATTGCTCCAGCAGCTTCTTCGCTTCCTTAATCCGGACGCTGTTCAAATATTCCACGAACGTAAAGCCGGTCGCTTCTTTAAAAAAACGGCTTAAATAATACGGGCTGACGTAGAATTGCTCGGCCAGCAGATGAAGCGACAGCTCCTGCATATAATGGTTGTTAATATAGCGGACAACCTCGGAGATTCTTTCGTGCATCGGACTTGGAGATTCCGGCGGCTCCATGCTGTTCTGTTTGACATGCCGGCAGCAAATGACGAGCAGCTGAAGCACCAAGGTGAGCGCGTACATCTCGAAGCCCGGCTTCCGGTCCCGAACCTCCTGCATGATACGGGCAGCAAGCGCCTCGACGGCGATACGATCCTGCAGGGAGCATTGAACGACGATGTATTCCTGCTCAAACAACGGCTGCAAAATGTCCGTATGCGAACCGTTGGCAAGGCGCATGTCGCTCTCGTGAATATTCACGATCAGCCGCTCGTGCTCGGGCGTTTCGGCGTTGGTAGTGCGATGCAGTATATTCGGCGAGATGATGATCACGTCCCCTTCCTTCATCACCATCGTCCTGTCTTTAATAAAAAATTCCCGTTCGCCGGACAGCAAATAGTAGATTTCGTACGTACTGTGAAAATGACTGGCCGGCATATGATGACTTAGCGCTTTGCGATAAGATATCGAAAAGGTTCCTTCGGCGTTATTGAATTGAAAATTGCTCATCGGCGCTCCGCCTTCCGTGTAATTTCTAATTTCTATTGTACGCATTTGTGCATCCACTGCAAGATATAAGAAGAAATGAAGGATTTCCGCAAAAAATGTACATTATTTCTGTGCTACTATAGGCTTAAGTACAAGAAGGAGGAATTAATACGATGAGTTCTGCACCAGCGAACACGGAGACATGGACCCCCATTCAATGGGCCGAGAAGGCTTGCGAGGCATTAATGGCCAAATTCGAGCCGGAATTGCTTCCGCCGGACCGGTTCCACTATCATCAAGGGGTTTTTCTATCCGGTATGGAAAAAACATGGAGAGAAACCAAGAACGATAAATATTACGATTATATCAAACGGTGGGTAGACAGCCAGGTTCTCGCCGACGGCAGCATCAAGAAATACCATCCCGACGAGCTGGACGATATTCAGCCCGGCGTGCTCCTTTATAACTTGCTTGAGCAAACGGGGGACGAGCGGTATAAGAAAGCTTTGTACACGCTGGTGCCGCTGCTAAAATCCTGGAAGACAAACCCTTCCGGCGGTTTCTGGCATAAAGATCGCTATCCGAATCAAATGTGGCTGGACGGCTTGTACATGGCCGGGCCGATTGCCGTTCAGTTCGGCAAGACGTTCGGTGAAAGCGAATACTTCGATATGATGACGTTCCAGGCCATTCTGATGGAAAAGCATACCAAGGACTCTGAAACCGGTCTGCTGTACCACGGATGGGACGAAACGAAGGAAGTCAAATGGGCCGATCCCGAGACGGGCCGCGCTCCGGAGTTCTGGGGCCGCGCGATCGGCTGGTACCCTGTCGCTCTGCTGGAAATGTTCGAATACCTTCCTGAGGATCATAAAGACAAAGCCGCGCTGGTCGCCATTCTCCAGGATTTGCTGATCTCCTTGACGAAATTCCAGGACGAAGCTACCGGCTTATGGTATCAGGTGGTCGACAAAGGGGATCGTCCGGACAACTGGCTGGAAAGCTCCTGCACCGCCCTGTACGTTCAAGCCATCGCCAAGGCAGTACGTCTCGGCTATCTGGACGCCAAGTATATGTCATATGCCTGGAAAGGTTATCAAGGCGTGATCGATACGCTGAAGTTCGACGACAACGGCAACGTCGTTATCGGCAATATCTGCATCGGCACGGGGATCGGCGATTACGCCCACTATATCGCCCGTCCTACGAGCGAGAACGATCTACACGGCGCAGGCGCCTTCATTCTCATGTGCGTAGAAATGAGTCTGGCGCAGCCGGCGGCGGCGCAATAACGCGGCACCGTCCATACTTATGGGATCAACCCAAAAAGGTCGAATCGGAGCTTCCTTCTGCTCCTGCATTCGGCCTTTGTTGATTTATGGTTATTCGCCCAGCTTCCGGCTCGCCCGCTCCAAAGCGTTCAAGGCAAAATCCAGATCGGCTCTCGTATGCCCGGCCGTCACGATGAACCGGACACGTCCCTTGTCCATGGCGACCGTAGGATACACGATGCCTTGAGCGAACACGCCCTCCTCCAGCAGCAGATCGGAGAATCGCATCGTCTTCGCCGGACTGCCGATAATGACCGGGATGATCGGGGTTTCGCTCGCGCCCGTGTCGAATCCGAGAGCTTGGACGCCGGCGCGGAAGTACGCCGCATTGTCCCACAGCTTCGCAATGAGCTCTCCGCTTTGCCGGAGCACCCGAACGGCGGCGAGGCAAGACGCCGCGACGGCGGGAGTTTGCGACGTGCTGAACAGAAAAGGCCGCGCTTTGTGGATCAAATAATTTTTTAGCACCTGCTCGCAGGCAACATAGCCTCCGACGACGCCGACCGCCTTGGACAGCGTGCCGATTTGGATATGAACCCGGCCGTTCAACCCGAAATGATCGGTCGTTCCTTTACCGTTGGTGCCGAGCACGCCGCTGGCATGGGCGTCATCCACATAGACGAAAGCGTCGTAGGCTTCGGCCAGCTCGACGATCGCGGGCAGCGGCGCAATATCCCCGTCCATGCTGAACACGCCGTCGGTCACGATGACGCGCTTCTTGTACCCGCCGCTTTGCTTCAATATTGCCTCCAGTTGATCCATATCTTTATGCGCGTATATTTTCCGATCGGATTTGGTCAGACGAATGCCGTCGATAATGCTGGCGTGATTCAACTCGTCGCTGATGACGACGTCGTCCGGACCGAGAATTGAGGCGAGCACTCCCTGGTTCGCGGTAAACCCGGATTGAAACACCAGCGCCGCCTCCGTTCCTTTGAACGCCGCGAGCTCCCGCTCCAGCTCGTCATGGATGCGAAGCGTCCCGGTGATCGTCCGCACCGAACCGCTGCCTGCGCCGTATTCGCGGATCGCGGCTATCGCGGCCTCCTTCAACCCGGGATGACCGGTGAGTCCCAAATAATTGTTGGACGACATCTGCAGCACCCGCCGCCCGTTCAGCGTCATCCAGGTATCGGAGCCGCTGTCCCACACCGTTAAGGGGCGGTAGCGCCCCTCCTTCTTCAAATTCTCCAGCTCTTCATACAATGAGTTCCAGTCCGCCATGAGTATGCTCCTCTCCTTCGTTATGCTCCGCAGCCGTTTCGTTGTCGTGCGTGAACACAATTTTTCCGCATTGTCCCGAGGCCATCAATTCAAACGCTGCCTTATAATCATGCAGCGAAAACCGGTGGGTAATTAACGGCGTCAGATCGATTCGGCCCTGCTCCAGCAGCCCTTTGACCTGGTACCAGGTCTGATACATGCGCCGTCCGGTAATGCCTTCGATCCGCAGCCCTTTGAAAATAATATGAGAGGACAAGTCCAGCGATACTTCGCGGGTCGGAATGCCGAGCAGCGACACGCGCGCCGCCGGAGCCGCCGCTTCGAATCCTTGGCGAATGGCGTCCGGATGACCGGACATTTCCAGGATAACCTCGGCCCCCTCCCCTCCGGTATACTCCCGTATCGCATCGGCCAGCGGAACTTGCCCGTTGTTAATTACGGCGTCCGCGCCCATCCGGCGCGCCAGCTCCAGCCGGTACGGATTGACGTCCGCCGCGATGACGGCTCCCGCTCCGCAAGCTTTGGCGACGGCGACGGCCATCAGGCCGATCGGTCCCGCGCCGATGACGGCGACCGACTTGCCGGCAATATCTCCGGCCAGCACCGTCTGCACGGCGTTGCCTAACGGGTCCTGCAGGCAAGCGAGCTCGAACGGCATGTCCTTGGCGTTATGGATAATGTTGGACGCTTTCACAATCGCGTAATCGGCAAAACAACCGGGAGCCGTAATACCGAAGCTTTTCGTATTCGGACACACATGAGCGTTGCCTGTCCGGCATGCCTTGCAAACGCCGCATACGATGTGCCCTTCGCCGGAAACCGTATCGCCGGGCCGGACATGAACCACATCCGAGCCGACGGCCTCCACGATCCCGGCGAATTCGTGACCGAATACATTCGGGGTGACGACCGTCTTCTCCGCCCAAGCGTCCCAGCGGTAAATATGCACATCGGTTCCGCAGATGGAAGTGGCTTTAATCTTCACCAGCACTTCGTCGCGCCCGCAGCGGGGTACAGGAACCTCCTTCAGGACAGCGCCGGGCCCGCGGACCTCCTTCACTAATCCAATCATGGTCGCATTCATCGCGATCACCCGCCCTAAGATGGTTGTTATATTGTACGTTTGTACAAAATAAAATACGTTAATATAATATATTATACATTTGTATTAGATAATGTACAGATATTTGCCGTCTCGATCAGGAAATTTTTTTCGGAATCGCCGATGAACACCATTTCTTTAGATCCGGGGATGTAAACCGCCATCTTGAGAGACTTTCAATAGATACGTTCAGATTAAATGGGCAGCATCTGTGAAGATGATCACAACATCACTTTTCCAATCACGCCAAACGTTTCATTTGGTAAACCGGTAACCTCCCCCCCCCCCCCAAATTGTCTCAACATAAGGCCGATCGAATGGATCTAATTCTATTTTTTGACGCAGCTTTATTCATCATATCCGGCAAATAAAAAATATTATTAAAATCAACTAGGGAATATATATTTTCGGTTACGACAATACTATCGTCGACCCCCTAATAATCATGAACGATGCAAGTATGGCAAGAATACGTTCTTGCATCATTCCACGAATCGATTCCTTGATGGATGCCGCGCCGTGATTTTAAGATAAGGATATGAACGCATGATGAATGTAACATTACCAATAAGGCTCGCCACTTCTATCAAAATGAGGCGACATCAGTACAACTGACATCGCCTCCGGAAGGTTATTTACAAAGATTTTTGCTGCTGGAATTCTCGCACCTTCAATTTGCGGTATTGCAGAAGCATAACATACCTCCAAGGAACGAGCATGCCAAAAGCGAGAAGGAAGAAGAGGGCGCCCGTTTGCGGGATCGAAATATATTGTTCGATATAGCTATGCAGCGCTATTCGCAATACAAGCAGCCCCATTAGTACGAAAATGAACGATTTGGATCGTTTGATGAAGACTTCGCCGCCCTGAACCTCCAGTTTCGAGCTGCGGATCAGAGGATAAGAAAATAACAGCAGTCCCGCCAAAAACGCAAGCAAAGCCCACATAGCGGGTATCCGGAAGGCGGGTACGGTAAACATGAGAAAGCCGCTGCTCATGCCAATCGTAGGCATTGCTATTTTTACCGCTGAGACTGGTTTGCGACTCGCTCGCGTACGGACGAATATTGCTAGCAATGCCATTCCAATCATGCTAATGCTGGATATAGCTTGCAAATTAAGCGCGCCTAACTGAAGCATAACATGTTCCTCCTTTTCTGAGTAAGCATTGGAATTGTTTTATTTAATAATGCTCAAAGCGACACCAATCAGATATGGAATTAACCACAATCCCCAAACCATCAAGCTGAACTTATGAAATTGCTGGATTTGCTTTTCGCTTTTTCTCCACAATACAATTGCTGCCCATATCGCATGAATAAGCATCAAAATCAGAGCAGCCGCTCCAGTTATTCCGTGTAAATTTATTTCCCTGCTTGTATTTAACTGTTGCATAAAGCTAGTACCAATACCGTCAAACAACAAACCTGAAAAAAAGTAAACCTGAATTTCGAAAGCGCATAAGAATGCGGTGGCGATCATCCAGGAGCGGATCAACAACTGTGAATAAGTGGGAGTGGGACCAGCGAAATTTTGAAACCAATATCCACATGGGGATAACTCCCCCCT
>NZ_JANYUY010000035.1 GCF_025060755.1 Paenibacillus doosanensis | reverse complement strand
ACGTCATGCTTGGCGTAGCCAAGATCAGTTTCCAATTCTGCTTCCAGCATTTCTTGGAGAGTCTCCGCAAAAAGATCTTTTAGCGTTTTCTGGACATCTTCGACAGTCTTCAAATTATTCTCTTTGATGAATTGGCGGAGTTGATCTTTTGGTAGTAATTTCATGATGTGTTCTCCTCTCAACCCTTATGGGTTCTATTGTAATAGATTTAGGTTTGAGAGTTTACACAAACTATTTTACAGTCCCTAAGTGGCTTGTTCTTGGATGCCGGATCATCCGTTTTACGATACAACTCTAGAACGGATTGCACCTTCGGGATAAGATTGACCAAGGCATTTTCTCTATCTTCGTCATTTCTGAGCTCATGCTTCATAGTCTCGATTGCTTCTTTCACAGCATTGTGTCGATGGGCGAGGAGCTGTGACCTCTCCAAGTAAACCTCTACAGTATAAACACCCCGTTCAAGAAAGTCATGTAAACTTCCTTTTTGCTTCTCCAGTTCGACAAGTTCTCGCTCCAACGATTTGAGGGATGAACGCTTAGCTTCCAACGACACATTGGGGTAAGGGAAGAATTCTTTTGTTCCCATAGTAACGTGTATTCCGAAATCCACTGTTCCAGACTGTCAACGAGTCTATCTTCTACAAACGTAAAGCGGGTTGACTTATTAACACAAAACTGATTATGGCATTTGAGATGGGCCGGTTGATGAGTATAAGGCCGCATAATCATGGACGATCCGCGATATCCACATTTTATAAGTCCTGCCAGCGGATTAGAGATACCGTTCTCTAATTGATAAGGCACATGGTACTTTCTCTTTAGAATATCCTGAGCCCTTCGAAATAGGTCATCATCGATCAACGCCTCATGTTTTCCATCGACATCGATCCATTCCTCCTTGGGCCGAGTCCCCGTATCCCGGCGCTTGCCCGGCTCCACAGATTTCTTTTGTTCTTTTTTCCCCCACTGAAGCCTACCTGTATATACTTCATTTTTAATGATAGTCAGCGGATGGTAGGTATGGCAGTTAAACAACAAGCGGCACTTGATGCAGGTGTAGCTCTGACGATCATTAATACGTGGATCGATCCATCTTGGGAAGCAACGGTTGATCAAGGACAAAAGGATTATTTGCACTGGCTGGCGAATGAGTTACGGAAGGCTTCTGACCAAGCAGAAGAGTAGGGAGAACCTCATTTAGTTATTGCCAATTTTAATGATTGGTGAATAAAATGTAGGTAGGGGGTTTGAAATGGAAAACTTAGTTAGTACGATCATGTTTGTGTTACCTGGGTTCATGATGTATTTTTGGGTTCAGACAATGGGTATCAATCCAGTTGTAAAGCATTCAACAATAGAGTTTGGGGCCTTATCAGCTTTAGCTTGGTTTCCAGTGGCTTTTACCTCATTAGAAATTATGAAGCTTTGTCACTGGTCAATTAGAACATTGGACGACCTAAAGAGTGCAGCCATAAATGTATCGTTTCTTATGGAGTTTTTAGTTATTAGCGTTATCGTGAGTTTTATTCTTAGTATCATTTATGCCAAATGGCTATACACAGCGCAGTCATGGGCTGTAAACAAGATAAGGATTTCAATAAATAAAGCTAAGTTATCCAATTCCCCCTCTGTATGGGAGGAAGTTTTTCTTAATCACGAAACCCAAGTTGTTGGTATAGCCAAGCTGGGTTCAAAAATACCCGACATTATAGGCTGCATAGAAAAAGTATCGAGACCATTCGAACAGAAAAGAGGATTCAAACTGATTTATGTTGAACATTGTACAAAAATAGTGCAGCAATATAATGTGCCAATCAGTAGCGTCTTTACAGATATTGATTCTGGGGTCAACGTGTTTATTTATGACCTTGATGCGTATAATGAATCTGATGCTAATTATAGAGAAGAAGGATGTCCCGATATGGACATCCTAGATAAAATAATCATCTCTTAATCGGCGGTGCAGTGACTGTAGGTTTTTCAGCGGAGCGTTCTTGTGACATTTGCGGCGGCGCTGTGACAGGAGGCTTGTTAACAGAATCTGTCATTGCGACTAAATTGGATTTTTTAGTACCTTTCACGTATTGTTCTCCTTTCTTGCCGAATGTTGTTTTGGTGACGCAATGAATATTCGACAAGAAAGTGGAAATTTCCTTTTTATGTATTAATATTGAAGCCCTTAATCCGCGAAGGAAAGAGGGCTTTTTCTTTTTTTATATTTACCATGCAGGTAGGCAGCATGGTCTGGTTTTAATTCAATCTTTATATACGGAGAATTTAATGTATTTTTTAAATACGCCCGCAACTTATCATCACCTTGATCCCTAAATTCATTCGTTAGATCTACCCGTCGACTATTAGAAAAATGATAAGCAACTTTACCTGAGATGAAAAATACGTCATCTAATTCCGTGTGTCTGCTTACTGTATGTTCTTTAAACTTCTGGCTTACTTTATCGAGGTTATCTTTGTAGACTGGCATCAAAATTCTCCTCCCCTAATCATTTACTCGCCAATATCAACCCTTCTCGATCCTCAATGATAGCTTTGCCTGATGATTTATCCCAACCCAGTATGGCTGTCAGTGGGTTTCTGGCTACAGGCTTATTGTCCTCTTTTGGAAACATAGTCGTCTTCACGGTCCCATTAAACTTACCGTCAGTAGCAGTTCGTAGTTCGTAATCAGTAATGAATTCGAACCATGAAGTTCCACTGAAGTTTTCTTGCATATATGTTTTGAGTGATTCCTTTCCTTCGTCCACGATCTGGCTTGAAACCACAGATACTGGTTCTGATTTGTTTTCTTGGCAACCTGCAATAATTAATAATACTAAAGCTATTGCGATCATAGTTTTATTTCCAACCAGACCTGTTGATTAACCAGAAATTGTAATACAAGTCATCCTGCCAGAGGTATACTGAAGCAGGCGATTCAGTCGCACCACCCACTCAATCGGTAACTTACATAGACCAAATAAGCGTGAAAATTGAACAAATGAAAGCCTGGCATGGCGGGGCATTTTTAAGGAAAGTGCATCGAATGACCATTTGAGCAGGACATAGACCATGAGAGCGCTAAACAATTGGCCATATACCGCATTTTCGGTTGTGCCAAATAGGGTAGTTAGGTTCATATGCTGTTTGATCCAGCGAAAAAAGACCTCAATCCGCCAGCGAGCTTTATATATCTGTGCAATTTGCTCCGCCGTCACATGCATTAAATCGGTCACGACTCGGATTTCACGGCCTTCGAAGTCCTAAAAAATGACGACGCGATGGCGCTTTTTCAAACGACATTGCGGAGTGCCCAGTTGACAGGTGATGTCACGTAGCCCATGGCAAGCGGGTTTTGCCTACGGTCACTGTGGTCGAATCAATGAGTAGCAGTTCCTTCGGGAAAGCCAACTTTCGCCGGATTTCTCGATTATACTTCCGGACGAGCAAATGAAAAATCTCCTTAAATACGGCAAACGGAACTTCAGCCGCTTTACTTGAAAATCGTGAATAATGAACTTCCACCAGGCCACTGAGGGAAGCGCGATCAGAACCAGCACGGTGGCTGGGCCATTCTTCATAGGCTGCTGTGCACCAATATTGCAACAATTGATACACTGTAAATTTACGAGCTTTATCTGCGTACCCTGATCGGTTGACGATGGATTCGACTTCTTCCGGCGTCAATATCGATTGAAGAATAGACAGGATCGTGGTAGACTTTTTCATGGAGTCGTCACCTTTCGGTTTGTTTGTAGGGGTACAAACAGTTTACCGGGTTGACGGCTTTTTTTCTACCATTTTGTGGTTATTCAACAGACGTGATTTCCAACGAAAACTTGTTCCCCCCTCCGATCTTGTACCCGATAAAAAAACATTACCATAGATCGGTATTCCCAAGCAATAACCATTGTGTATACCACTTCCAAAACTCACACAGATAAAAAGTTAGTGTTAATGAGATTACGCTCATCGATATTCTCGGCACGGAAGCTGACGATGTCGTAGATGAAGTACAGCTGAAAATCAAAAAAAACAAAATATGTAAAAAATGGATATTCTGGATGATCAAGAGGAGGAAGTCGTCGTCGGCCGTTTCGGACTCGAGCATGGCAGGGAGAGGGAACACCCCCATGTGAACGGGATAAGCCTATGTTTAAGCAATGATCCCCCTACTATTCCAATGAAAATATGCTATAAAATGATCGAGATAGAGGGTATTTGGATTCAATTCCGGCATGAAATGATCACGCTTTCAAATTCGTCATGGAGGTAAATGAACACAATGGCAGTAAAAAAGCGAATGCGAAGCTCTAAAGCCCGCACGATTCTTTTCATGAGCCTGCTGGTTGCCGCAGTACCTTGCATGAATGTCTCGCTGGCCGAACCGCTTGCGGCCAAGACTTCGGAAGCCGATATGTACAAGCCCGCGCCTATCCCGGATCGGATTATTCTGAACTGGAATGGCGATCCTGCTACCACTCAAGCCGTCACATGGCGTACGGATGTGAGCATCACCGCGCCCCAAGCGCAAATTGCCGTAGCCGAGGACAGTACCGCTTTCAAGGACAAGGCGGTAACGATTATGGCCGTCAGCAGCAGTGAAGTACAGGGAAATCAGCCCTATACGGCCAAATTCCATACGGTCCGCTTCGAGCATCTCATCCCGAACACCAAATACGTTTACCGTGTGGGGGATGGCGTGAACTGGAGCGAATGGTTCGAGTTCTCCACAGCTTCCGACAAGGCTGAGCCGTTCTCTTTCCTCTACATCGGAGATATTCAACACGATATTCTTGAGCACGGTTCCCGCGTCATCCGCCGGGCTTATTCCGATCACCCCGAGGCGAAATTCATTATCCATGCCGGCGACTTGGTCGATCGGGGGGATGCGGATGAGCAGTGGGGCGAATGGTTTAAAGCCGGCGGCTGGATAAACGGTATGGTTCCCAGTATTGCGACTCCCGGCAACCATGAATACGAGAGGATCGAACCAGGCGCGAAAAAAGGTCTCTCGCCGTATTGGCGTCCGCAGTTCGCCCTGCCGGAGAACGGTCCCGCAGGCTTAGAGGAAACCGTCTATTATACCGACTATCAAGGCATGCGCATCATCTCGCTCAATACGAATACGAAGTTTGTGAAATTGGACACGCAGGCGGCATGGCTCGAACAGGTGCTGGCCAACAACCCGAATCAATGGACGGTCCTGACGTTCCATCATCCGATCTTCGCCAACTCTCCGGACCGGGACAACGCCGAAGTCCGTGAAAAGCTGCTCCCGCTTATCGAAAAATACAATGTGGATTTAGTGCTTCAAGGCCATGATCACAGCTACGCCCGCGGCCATATCGACAATCTTACGCCGGGAACAAACGGTCAGAGCGCAGGGAGCGGCACCGTATTTGTCGTCTCTTTTGCCGGTACTCATATGAAAGAGCTTTCCGATAAAAATTGGACAGATAACGGAGCTCAAGTGGATCACTCCCTAGCGAACACTCAGCTGTACCAGATCATCCGAGTGGACGGAGGCGTAATGAAATACGAAGCGCATACCGCTACCGGCAGCTTGTTTGACGGCTTTGAGATCCATAAGTCACCAAGCGGGGAAAAGCAGATCTCTCCGTTATTGTCCTCCCCGTGAACCTGTCCAGAACATGAAACCAAATAGAGAACGAAACTTCCATCGGAGGGCGCAAGCCCTCTTTTCCTTCACTCCCCCGTCATCCGATACAGGATTTCCCGCCGCTTCGTCGAATGTAGTTACGTAGAACTCGAAATGGCGGTGAACAACTTTATGAAACTGCTTTCATTCACCTACCCAAGCAGAAAACGTTCCATCCGGTTTTACAAATATTTTTTGTCTTATGTCATATTGCTGGTGGCCATCTTGTTTATTGTCGGTACGGTGGTGTACGGCAACTTTATTACGACGCTGCAGAATGAAGTGGAAGCTTCGACGGTAAGCAGCCTGGCGCAAATTCGCGACATTACCGATACCCGCATCAGGGAAATGGAAAAAATATCGCTGCAAATCTCCTCCAATCCCGACCTCACCCCCTTTAAAGTGTCCGAAGAAGGTTACTCGTCCTATAAGGCCATCAAGGAGCTGGGCAAATACCGGTCCAGCAATTCTTTGATTTACGATATCGCTTTGATTTATACGTCGCGGGATACGGGGAACTTGTACGCTGCCAGCGGTGTTTTTAACTATGCCTCGTTTTTCGGTCATTTTTACCAATATGAGACATGGAGCGAAAAGCAGTTTTTCGAGCTGCTGGATACGCTGACGATGCCGGTGATGAGGCCGGCGGAAACGGTCAAAATCAACGGCGTCGATTCCAAAAAGCTGGTGACCTACATATGCCCTTTGCCGATCAATCAAGGCAAGCCTTACGGGGCCGTCATGTTTCTTATCGAGGAATCCAAAATGAGGGCCATACTGGATAACGTTGTAAACAAGCATTCGGGATATATGTACATAATGGATAAAAATAATGAACCGCTTGTATCCGCGGGCTTCAGTACACAAGGGCAGACGACGGCCGAACAGCTGTTTGCCGCCATAGGCGCCGAATCGCTGCAAGGACAAGTGAACCAGCTGCGCAGCCGTTACGGCGATTATTCGATCATCCGGCTTACCTCCGATTACAATATGTGGACTTATGTCGCGGCCATTCCTACGGAAAATTTTTTGGGTAAAGTGCTTGCCGGCAGAAGGGTTTTTAACTATACGGTATTGTCGTTATTTGTGATCGGGATGCTGGCTTCCTTTTTGTTGGCGAGCAAAAATTACCGTTCCTTGCGTGCCATCGTTCAACGAATCGCCGACCGCAAGGCGGTGAAGGAAATGGCGGACAACATGGATGAGATCGCCTATTTGTCCCAGGCGTTCGACAAGGTGATTTCGGAAAAGGAAGGGCTGCTGAAGCAGCTTGGGAACAAAAGCGAGCTGATGAAAGAACGCATATTGATCTCGCTGCTGAAAGGCAAACAGGATGTCCGGCACCATATGCCGGAGATGCTGAGCATCTCGGGACTCGTTTTCGAACACCCGGCGTTTGTCGTGCTCCTGTTCGGAATTGACGATTTTCAGCGCTTCCGCTCGGAGAACAGCCTTTCCTTGCAAAATCTGTTTAAGTTCAGCATTATCAATATTGCCGAAGAGTTATCCCTGGAAGCGGGAATCGGGTACGGGGTCGACTTGATCGACGATCGCGGCGTCGTGCTTGTGTTAAATTATTGCGCGGCGGACGGAGAACGGGCGATGCTGACGGAGCTTGCGGAAAACATTAAACGTTTTTACAAACAAAATTATAAATTTTCGCTGACGGTAGGGATCGGGGGGATCGTCCATGATCTGTCTATGCTGGCCCGTTCTTACGAACAAGCGAATAAGGCGATAGCCTACCGGTTTATTAAAGGCAGCGATCAGGTGATTTATTATGACGACATCGATTTTGAAAGCCCTTACAGCGATTATTATCCATGGGAGCTGGAGGAGCAGCTTATAAAAGCGCTGAAAGCAGGCAAAGCGGAGGAAGCTCAAGCGCTTGTTTCCCGCATTTTTGACGAAATTTCCGGTCGTTCCTTATCGCTCGAATCCGCCAAGTATGTCTGCTCCGGCATCGTTCATAAAATGATCGGCATGATGGACGAGCTGAATTACAAAATAAGCGAATACTTGCGCGAGCATCTGGAAACGATTCTCGTTCAGGATTTCGAAACGCTGGAGATGGCAAGACGAATATTGAGCCAAGCTTGCCGGCAAATATGCGAGCATATTTCTCAGCACAAGGAAAGCAAAAATTTCATTTTAAGCGATAAAATCATTGCATATATCCAAGAAAATTATAACGACAACAGCCTGTCGCAGGAATCGATTGCCGGCCGGTTCAACCTATCGCCTTCTTATGTATCCCGTTATGTGAAAGATCAGACCGGGGAAACGCTGAAACAGCATATCGATAGGCTGCGGATGGAGGAAGCCAAAAAATGGCTGGCCCACAGCGAGCTGACCGTCCGGCATATTGTCGAGCGCGTGGGTTACGTGGATGAAACTAATTTTATCCGAAAATTCAAAAAACAGGAAGGGATTACTCCTATCCAGTACCGGAAAACCTTCCATCTGTAACAAATTGCATAGGAAAGTGCAGAAATGCCGATGCCCCGCCCGGATGCGGCGCGGGCCGCTTGTAATGACATGCCGATGCTTGACACGGATTGCAGATAGACTAAAGCGTGTCCGCTGAACTATAGTCAATCTCATCGGGACATGCTGCCGGCGGACGATGCCCTGAGCCGCATTTGCGATGATTGGATGAAGGGAGGGGGAGGAAGCATTGATGACGAAGACTCCATGGCTCAAAGCGATGCATAGAAACTGGGATTTATATATGCTTGTTTTTCCGGTCGTGCTGTACTTCATCGTATTTCACTACATTCCTATGTACGGGGTGCAAATTGCCTTCAAAGATTTTATCGCCACGAAAGGCATTGCCGGCAGCCCATGGGTGGGCTTCAAGCATTTTGCGCGATTTTTCGATTCTTATTACGCTTGGCGGCTAATCCGCAACACGCTCGGGCTCAGCTTGTATCAGCTCGCCGTAACGTTTCCGGTTCCGATTATTTTGGCGCTGCTTATTAACGAAATAAGAAACCGCCGGTTCAGAAGGATTTTGCAAACGGTTACATATGCGCCGCATTTTTTGTCCACCGTCGTGCTTGTCGGGTTGATTTTGACCTTCTTGTCGCCGAAAAACGGAATGATCAATCTCATTATCGCCGCTTTTGGCGGAGAACCGATTTATTTTATGACGGAAGAAGGATGGTTCAAAACGATTTATGTACTTTCCGATGTTTGGCAAAACACCGGATGGGCCTCGATTATTTACTTGGCCGCATTGGCCGGAATCGACCCGCAGCTTTATGAAGCGGCGGTCATGGACGGAGCAGGCAGGCTGAAACGGATGATCCATATTACGATTCCATGCCTCATGCCCACGGCTACCATTTTGCTAATATTGAATTTCGGACATGTCATGAGCGTCGGGTTTGAGAAGGTCTACTTGATGCAGAACAATTTGAACCTGGAAACCTCCGAGGTAATTTCTACCTATGTGTACAAAAACGGCCTGGTCGGAGCGCAATACAGCTTCACAGCGGCGATCGGCTTGTTCAACTCGGCGGTTAATTTTGCGATGCTGCTCATCGTGAACGGCATCTCCAAAAGGGTGAGCCAAACCAGCTTATGGTAAAAGGAGGTGCGGCGACGCATGGATTTGGGAGCAAGGGAAGGCTGGGGAGACCGCCTGTTTAACGCCGTTAATCTGGCCGTACTATCGGTCATTCTGGTCGCGGTGCTGTATCCGCTTATTTTCGTCATCAGCGCTTCCATTAGCGATCCGATGCTGGTGCTGCAAGGGAAAGTATGGCTGTGGCCCAAAGCTTTGTCGTTTGAAGCGTACCACCGCGTATTTCAAAATGGGGACATCCTCATCGGGTACCGGAATACGATCCTATACACGCTGGCCGGCACGTTCATCAATATCGTTTTGACGGTAGCCGGCGCTTACCCGCTGGCGCGTAAAGATTTTGTCGGCCGCAACGTGCTCATGGCGCTGTTCACCTTTACGATGTTTTTTAGCGGAGGGATTATTCCTACGTATTTGGTCGTGAAGAGCTTAGGTATTGTGAACACATTCTGGGTCATGGTGCTGCCGAATGCGGTATCGGTCTTTAATTTGATTATTATGCGCACCTTTTTTCACAATTCAATCCCGATCGAGCTTCAGGAATCCGCTTTTATGGACGGAGCCTCAAACCTTCGTATCCTATGGAATATTGTGCTGCCGTTGTCCAAGCCCGTCATTGCGGTGTTGATCCTATACTATGCGGTCGGGCACTGGAATTCGTTTTTTAATGCGCTGATCTATTTGTCCGACCGGGCGAGATACCCGCTGCAGCTCATATTGCGGGAACTGCTGATTCAAAACCAGATGGAGCAGATGCTGTCCGGCGATTCCGAATCGATGGTTCAGCAGATGATGATAGCCGAGGGTTTGAAATATGCGATTATTATCGTATCGAGCCTGCCTGTCTTAATCATGTACCCTTTTTTGCAAAAGTATTTTGAAAAGGGCATGATGATCGGGGCGATCAAAGGTTAACGCCTATTACTAAACAAGCCGGGAGGGATTCGCAATGAAATGGAATACATGGGCAGCACTGCTTTCGGTTGCCGCTATGTCGGCAGGCGCTTTAGCGGGCTGCAGCGACGCCAAGGAATCGGCATCCCAAGACGGGCCGCCGTCGCAGCCTCCGATCAACGCCGCCGGGTTTCCTGTCGTTAACGCTCCGATCACCATTAAAATGATGGGCGCCAAAGGACCGCTGCATGCCGAATGGAACGATATGCTGGTGTTTAAGGAATATGAGAAAATGACCAACATCAAGGTAGAGTTTGAGGCGGTACCGCAAAACGGTTATGTGGAAAAAAGAAATGTGAAGATCGCCGGTGGAGATCTGCCCGACGCCTTTTACCGCGCTCAGTTCACGCCGGCGGATGAAGTCAACTACGGCTCGCAGGGCATCCTCATTCCTCTCAACGATCTGATCGACAACTATGCGCCGAACCTGAAGGCGATTTTTGAAAAATATCCGGATGTGAAGCAGAGCATTACCGCACCCGACGGCAACATCTATACTTTGCCGCAGTTGAATGACCAACTGGCGCCGCGATTGTCGAGAAAAATTTGGATTAATAAAAAATGGCTCGATCAGTTGGGCATGTCCGTACCGACCACGACGGAAGAGTTCTACAACGTGCTTAAAGCGTTCAGGGATAACGATTTGAACAACAACGGCAAGAAAGACGAGCTTCCATGGACAGGGGACAACCAGTTCGATATTTTGACGAACATAAGAGGCTCATGGGGAATGGGGACGACCGGCAGCATCGGGAAGTCGTTCGTGGATAAAGGTCCGGACGGGAAGGTGCGCTTTTTCGCAACCGATCCTAAATATAAGGAGCTGCTGGAATATTTGAACAAGCTGTACAAGGAAGGGCTGATCGATAAGGACGTATTCACCCAAGAGGTGCCGCAGTTCAGCGCCAAATTGACGCAAGGGGTCGCAGGCTCTTTCTCGGCCAGCAACGTCAATCAGGCGGGCTCCAAATATATGGACGACTTCGTTCCGCTTCCCGCGCTGAAGGGACCTTACGGCGACCAGTTGGTCTCCACGGTTGTGCCGATGACCCAGAACCAGGGCACCTTTGCCATAACCAATAAAAATAAATACCCGGAGGCGACGATGCGGTGGGTAGATTATTTTTACGGGGAAGAAGGCGTCAAGTTTTTGCGGATGGGTATTGAAGGAGTGACTTACGAGAAATTGCCTGACGGAGACATCCAATATAAGGAAAATATACGCGCCAACCCGCAGATGTCGCTAGATCAGGCGGCCGGACAATTTTCTCCGTGGCCCGGCGGGAACATTCCGCAATTCGTCCAGATGAAATACGACAAGACGGGCAACACCTTCCCGTCGTCCCTGGAGTCGGCCAAACTGCTGGGTCCGTATATTCCGAAGGAGATTTGGCCTAATTTCCTGTTTACGAAGGATGAGCAGGATCAGCTGAACTCGCTGAACAACGACATCATTACGTACGTTCAGGAGCAGCAGATCAAATTTGTTACCGGCGCGGTATCGCTGAACAACTGGGACCAGTACGTAAGCTCCATCAAAAAGATGGGCGTCGACAAGCTGCTGGACATCTACGGCGCGGCATACGAGCGTTATAAGAAAAATGGAAAGTGAGGATGTTGAGCTTATGTCCAAAACATTAAAGCTGGGGATAATCGGCTGCGGCGGGATTGCCGTCAACAAGCATTTGCCCGCATTGTCCAAAATCACAACCGCCGAGCTGGCCGCATTTTGCGATGTGTTCCAAGGCAGCGCACAAAAAGCGGCCGATCAATACGGAGCGCCCGGCAGCGCCGTCTACACGGATTACAGGGAGCTGCTCGCCGATCCGTCCATCGACGTCGTGCATGTATGCACAAGCAATGACAGTCATGCCGAGCTTTCGATCGCCGCTCTGCGCGCAGGCAAGCATGTCATGTGCGAGAAGCCGATGGCCAGGACGGCCGCGGAGGCGGCGCAAATGCTGGAGGTTGCCCGGCAAACGGGGAAAAAGCTGACGATCGGCTACAATAACCGGTTTCGGGCCGACAGCCAGCAGCTATTTACAATTTGCCGCAACGGCAGCTTGGGGGACATTTATTTTGCCAAGGCGCATGCGGTTCGCCGCCGGGGGGTTCCGGCGCGGGGCGTGTTTCTGGATAAAGAAAAGCAGGGCGGCGGACCGCTGATCGACATCGGCACGCATGCGCTTGATTTGACTTTATGGCTGATGGATAATTACAAGCCGCGGATGGTTGTCGGAACGGCTTATCACCGGCTGTCGCAAATGGAGGAAACGGCAAGGAGCGGTGGATGGGACCCCAGCCTCTTTACGGTGGAGGATTCCGCCTTCGGCATGATCGTGATGGAGAACGGAGCGACGGTCATGCTGGAATCGAGCTGGGCGTTAAATATACGGCAGGAGGGTGCGGCTAAGGTGACGTTATGCGGCAGCAAGGGCGGAGCCGATATGTGGGACGGTCTATGGATCAACGGGGAAAGCGAAGGCAGGCTGTACGATCAGCATATTCATCTGGACGGCGCGGGCACGCCCTTCAGCCAGGTTCGCAGCAAGGCGATCGAATTGGAGATGAAGCTGTGGATCGACAGTATTTTGTCCGATCGGGAACCCGCCGTCAAACCGGAGCAAGCTTTGGTCGTGTCGCAAATATTGGAGGCGGTGTATGAATCCGCGGAGACCGGCAAAGCCGTTTATTTCAACGAAGGGGAGCGGATGGGATGAAAGCGGCTTTAATAGGCGATGGGCAGATTGGACTGTCCTATGCGCGAAGCTTGAGCAAACTGCGCGATACTGCTTGTTGGGCGGGATTATGCGGCGTGACGGACGGAGAGGCGATTCGGCTGGCGGAAGCGGCCGGCTCCCCCGTATTCCGGACTTATGAGGAGATGATGGAGCTCGCGGCCCCGGATATCGTATGCGTGTGTATGCCGCCGCATATGCAACAGGAATACGTGCTGAAGTCCATCGAACGGGGAAAGCATGTTTTCTGCGAAGCGCCGCCTGCCGTCGATGCGGATTGGCTGAAGCCGGCGTTTCAAGCCGCCGAAGCCAAGGGCGTATGTTTTTTGGCAGGCCAGGCCGAGAGATTCGCGCCGTATTTCCGGGATATGAAAAGCAAATTGGACAAAGGAGCTATCGGAGCCCCGGGAGTCGTTCATATTCAGCGCTCCGCTCCTTATCCGGCGGAAGCGGGGGATCGCCATGCCGATGCCGGCGCGATTCGGGACGGAGTCATCAGCCGATGGCTGCCCAAGGACATATTCCTGCTGCGATGGATGCTGGGAGAGATCAATACGGTCTACGCTCTGAACCCGCGCGCTCCGGGCGTGGATTATGCGCTCGTGACGCTGCGGTTTGCAAGCGGGGCGATCGCCAATATAGCGGAATATTGGGGCGATGCGGAGCGTTACCGTTACAGAATAGAGCTGGCAGGTTCCGAAGGCGTTATCCGTTACGACAGCAACAACACGGCCAGCATTGAAGTGAAGCGGCGGAACGAAGCAGGAGACTCGATCGAGACCGATAGTCCATCGGTGCGCAGCCCGTATGACGAGCAGCTGGCTGACGTATTGCGCTGCATCGCAGAGAACTTGCCGCCGATTGTCGCAACGGAGGATATTGTGACGGCGATGAACATTGCGGAGGCAGCGTGCATATCGCTGGAAACCGGAATGCCGGTCCATCTGAATGGAGGCGAGCGGATATGAACAAGCTGAAGGTCGGGATGATCGGACTCGCCCATACGCATGGGGAATCGTTTTTGAAAGCGCTGGAACGCAATCCGCATGCGGAAATAGCGGGCATCTCGGATGAGAACAAAGCGTACGCAGAGCCGTTCGATCGGAGGTACCCCTATTTTGAAGACTACAGGGAATTGCTGCGGACGGACATCGAAGCCGTTTTTATTTGCTCGGAAAATATACGCCATGCCCCTCTGACGCTGGCCGCAGCCAAAGCCAGGAAGCATGTGTTTTGCGAAAAGCCGTTGGGCGTTTCCAAGGAAGACATGCAGGCTATGGTGGAGGCGTGCAAAGAAAACGGAGTGCAGCTGATGACGGCGTTTACGAACCGGTATTCCCAGG
The DNA here is from genome assembly GCF_025060755.1 of Paenibacillus doosanensis. Lineage (GTDB taxonomy): Bacteria > Bacillota > Bacilli > Paenibacillales > NBRC-103111 > Paenibacillus_S > Paenibacillus_S doosanensis. Next base: position 65,489 of record NZ_JANYUY010000035.1, on the reverse strand, counting down.
CTGTCGTTCAAGCGAAGGAAGTGATCGACAGCGGAGGGATCGGCAAAGTGCTGGCCGTCAAGTGCACCAACAAGGGCGGTTTGCCTAGACGGGACTGGTTTACGGATCGCCGTCTGTCCGGAGGCGGGGCGATGCTCGACCACTCGGTCCATGTCATCGACATTTTAAATTGGATATTGCGTTCAAGGGTCGTTCAGGTTTATGCGGAATCGGGTACGTTGTTCCACGATATTCCGATTGACGATATGGGCATGATTCATTTCAAATACGCAAACGGCGTTGTCGGGGTGCTGGATACGAGCTGGTCGCGGGTGAAGGCGTTTCCGATGAAAAGGGATTTGACTTTGGAATTTATCGGGACCGGGGGAACGATTGCCGTCGACGTTCGCAATATGATCAATGAAGTATACAGCAATTCCGCAGGCAGCGCGGCGTGGAGCGATTGGAGCGATAATTTGAGCGAGCTGATCGTCGCCGATTTCGTCGGCTGCATTTTGACAGGGCGGCCGGTGCCGATCACCGGCGACGACGGAATGAATTCGGCTGTCGTTGCGCTGGCCGCTTACGAATCGTCCCGGCTCGGGAAGCCCGTCGATTTGCCGTAAATTCAGCCGCCGGCTCAGGCGGTTTATCCAAGAGCACCGTCACAGAGGAGGTTTCATGCCATGGGAGAAGAGCTGCGAGTCGGCATTATCGGCTGCGGAGGGATTGCAACTGCGAAGCATATGCCGAGTCTGGCCAAATTGCCACAAGTCCGTCTGGCCGCCTTCGCCAACCGAACGGAGGATAAGGCCTGTCAGGCCGCTCGCACGTTCGGGGCGGCCGATGCCAAAGTATATACGGATTACCGCCGTCTGCTCGAGGATCGCACGGTTGACGTCGTTCACGTTTGTACCGCCAACGATTCGCATGCGGAGATCGCGATAGCGGCGTTGGAGGCAGGCAAGCACGTCATGTGCGAGAAGCCGATGGCCAGAACAACGGCCGATGCGAAGCGAATGGTCGAGGCGGCCAAACGCTCGGGCAAGAAGCTGACGATCAGCTATAACAACCGCTATCGTCCCGATTCGCAATATTTGTATCAGATGTGCCGCAGCGGCGATTTGGGGCATATTTATATGGCCCAAGCCCATGCGCTGCGCCGCCGGGGCGTCCCGACATGGGGCGCGTTCCTCGATAAGGAGACGCAGGGCGGCGGACCGCTGATCGATATCGGCACCCATGCATTGGACCTGGCGCTATGGCTGATGGACAACTATAAGCCCCGAACGGTGCTGGGCAGCGCGTTTCATCAGCTCGGCAAACAGGCGAATGCGGCTAACCCTTACGGATCGTGGGACCCCGCACAATTCACCGTTGAAGACTCCGCGCTGGCGATGATTACGATGGAGAACGGCGCTACCGTGACTCTGGAGGCCAGCTGGGCGTTAAACATCGTCCGCGAAGGAACGGCGAAGGTCACCTTATGCGGAACCCAAGCCGGCGCCGATATGTGGGACGGATTGACGATCAACGGCGAGAAATACGGAAGACTGTATACGACGCAAATTCATCTTCAGCCGAAGGGAATTCCGTTCTATCAAACCCATGAAGAAAGTCCGGCGGAACTGGAGGCGCGGCTGTGGATCGAAGCGATCCTCAGCGGCGGCGAGCCGGTCGTCAAACCGGAGCAGGCGCTGGTCGTACAGGAAATACTGGAGGCGATTTACGCTTCGGCGGAAACCGGGCAAGCCGTGTCGTTATGACCGGCCGGAGCCGGGTCTGCACAAACTGAAGCTTAGGAGGCGGATTATGATCAACATAGCGATGATCGGAGCCGGCGCAACCGGGAAGCGGTATGCGCAGCATCTGTCGGCAACGGGGCAAGCCAGAGTCGCCGGCATCTGCGGCGAGAACGGCGAAGCGGCCGCGGAGCTGGCGGAGCAATGCGGATGCCGCGTTTTCTCAGCGTTTGAAGCGCTGATTGAATCGTTGCCGCCGGGCTCCGTACTTGTCTTTACGGGCGCTTCGGATAGCCGACGACGGAACATACTTCATGCGCTGGAGACGGGCTATCATGTAATAACCGAAATGCCGGCAGCTTTCCGGCCGGAGGAGCTTCAGGAGATGCTCGCGGCCCGGACGTCCCGAAGCCGATTGTTATTCACAAATCCGGGGCGATTTGCTCATCACAATACGGATCTGCGGAAGCGAATCGCAGCCGGGACCATCGGCAGCCTCGGGGTGATCAACGTGAAGCGCTATTGCCCGTTGACGTTGATACCGGAAGATCAAGAACAGCGGCGGCATGCCTGCCGTTCTCATGCGTTCGAGCCGGGCTTAACCGAGGCGGCATGGGCAAGCGGGATTCGTTGGACAGGCGGACTGCGGGAGGATCAGGGCGAGGAGCGGGCGGGAGGCGCATTGTATCGGCTGGCTCTGCAGGATATCGATATTCTCCGCTGGATTGCCGGAGAAGCGGCATCGGTATATGCCATGCGGACGGCCTCGGAACGGCTCGACTATATCCTGGCGACTATCAAGTTTCGGAACGGAGCGATTGCGAATCTGGAAGCGTATTGGGGCTATCCCGGAGATTACGCCTCAGCCGCCGAATATGCCGGTTCGGGAGGCGTGATCCGTTACGATAGCCGCAAAACGGACGCACTGCATCTGTATAAATATGCGGAGGCGGAGGTACATCCGGGACATCGCGGATTCAGCCCATCGTTCCGCAATCCGGAATATGCCGATCTTCTTCATTTGCTGGACTGCATTAAGGAAGGCAGGGAGCCGGTGACGGCTGCGGAGGATGCGCTTGAAACGATGAATTTGGCATGGGCGGCCTCTCAATCCATACGTACCGGACTGCCGGTAGAGCCGGTATCGTGCGTACCCGCTGATGCTTCAAGCGCGAGCAGCGGCGGCCGGAGAGGGGGCGGGGACAATGCGTAGTTTGAGGATAGGAATGATCAGCTTTGCTCACCTGCATGCCGTCAGCTACTTGCAGGCATTGATGCAGCGCAATGACATAGAGCTGATCGGCATCGCCGACGAAAACAAGGAGCGGGTAGAGCCGTTTATTCGGCAGTACGGTCTGCCTTACTATGCGGATTATCGCGAGCTGCTGGCAAGCGACGCCGATGCGGTCATTATTAGCTCCGAAAACTCCAGGCACGCAGAGCTGACGATAGAGGCGGCGAAACAAAAAAAGCATGTATTATGCGAAAAGCCTTTAGGTATTTCCGTGGAGGAAATGCGCAGGATGATCGAAGCGTGCAAGGAAAACGGCGTGCAGCTCATGACATCGTTTCCCAACCGTTATATTCCCATGGTGATTGAGGCAAAACAAGCTATCGAACGGGGAGAGATCGGCCGGGTAGCGGCTGTTAAAGCTACGAATAAAGGGGAAATGATAGGCGGTTGGTTCAACGACCGGGCGTTGTCGGGAGGCGGTTCGATTATCGACCATACAGTGCATGTCATGGATTTATTGAACTGGATGCTTCGTTCCAAGGCGGTAGAAGTATATGCGGAAGCAGGTAGCTTGTTCCATGGCGTCGATATCGACGATGCAGGAATGGTCCACGTTAAATTCGCCAACGGAGTGATTGCCGCCCTCGATGCGAGCTGGTCGCGAACCCGCGCATTTCCGTATAAACGGGATTTGACGATGGAAATCGTCGGAACCGACGGTGTGATCTCGATCGATTATTTTGCCCAAATCAACGAAATATACAGTGAAGCGGGCGGTTATGCGGAGTGGAGCTATTGGGGCGATAATAAAGATGAACTGCTGATTGACGATTTTATTACCTGCTTACAAGAAGGAAGACCTGTTTCGATTACCGGGGAGGACGGGTACCGTTCAACGGTAATTGCGCTGGCCGCCTATGAATCGATTCGCCTCAAAAAGCCGGTGAAGCTTTAAAAGCGTGGTGAAAAAAGAGCGTAGGGGCCATTTGAATCTGGAAAAGCGTAAGCGTTCGCCTTTGTCCTCCGATTTCAATATCAGTCCCGGATAAAAAGCTGCATAGATCGCGATAGGTCGCAACCATACGGTGCTTACACTGTATGGTTTTTTTCATGGATAAGCATGTGAGTTTACGTAAAATAAATACAACAAATAACAACAATTATACAGAACAATCAACAAAATTAATCATTTGTTTACATAGAAATGACGCTCCGTTAACAAAACTGGAGTACAGTTAAGTTGAAAAGAAAATGACATTAAGCCAAGAAAAGGGAGATATCGTCCATGAAAAAAGTAGTTAAGTTTTCTGTTGCAGTAACATTATTGGCATCGCTTCTTGTGGGATGCGGCACCAACAAAACCACAACATCGGGCAAACCGGGAGAGGCGGACGCAGGACAAGCGGCAGTCAATAATAAAGAACTGACGATTTATACGGCGCTGGAGGATGACCAAATCAAATCGTATTTGGAAACGTTCAAGAAAGCCCACTCCGATCTTAAAATCAATATCGTTCGCGACTCCACCGGCGTAATTACCGCCAAATTACTGGCCGAGAAAGACAATCCGCAGGCCGATGTCGTCTGGGGTACGGCTGCAACCAGTCTGCTTGTGCTGAATCAAAACAGTATGCTGGAGCCTTATGCGCCAAAAGGGGTGGAACGCGTCGTTCCAGAGTTTAAAGATACGGCGAATCCGCCGGCTTGGGTCGGTATCGATGCTTGGGAGACGGCATTCGTCGTAAATACCAAGGAGATGGAAAAACGCAATCTGCCTATCCCGCAATCATATGAGGATCTGGTGAAGCCGGAGTATAAAGGGTTAATTACGATGCCGAATCCGGCCGCCTCGGGCACAGGCTTCCTGACCGTCAGCGCGCTGGTGCAATTAATGGGTAAAGACAAAGCCTGGACGTTTATGGACAAGCTGCACGACAATATCGGCATGTATACGCAATCCGGCTCCAAACCTTCCAAGATGGCGGGCACCGGCGAATACCCGATCGGGATTTCTTTCGGCTATCGCGGTATTACCGAGAAGAAAGGCGGGGCTCCCGTTCAAGTCGTCTTCCCTAAAGAAGGCTCCGGCTGGGATGTGGAAGCCAACGGACTCATTAAGAAGAAGGCGCTCAAGCCGATTGCCAAGGAATTCCTCGATTGGGCGATCAGCGAAGATGCCATGAAGGAGTATAACAAAAACTATGCGATTCTCAGCGTAAAGAGCGACAGCAACCAAATTCCTGAAGGCTACGAGAAAGATCCGGTGAAACAGTTGATTAAAAACGACTTGAATTCGATGGCCAAAGAACGCGACGGCATTCTTAACGAATGGCAAAAACGTTACGACTCGAAGAGCGAAGGTAAAAAGTAATCCGTTTAGCCGCAAATGAGAGGTAGGACATGATGTCAGACTATTTGAAGATCAATCAGGTAAGCAAATCGTTCGGTACATTTGATGCTCTAAAACAAATCCACATCGGCATCCGAAAAGGAGAGTTCGTTTGCCTTCTGGGACCGAGCGGCTGCGGTAAGACGACGCTGCTCCGAATCCTGGCCGGACTGGAATCGCCCGATTCCGGTTCGGTCGTTATGAACGGGAAGGATATGACTTATGTATCCCCCGCCAACCGCAAATTCGGCATCGTATTCCAATCGTACGCCTTGTTTCCCAATCTGTCGGCATATGAGAATATTGCCTACGGTTTGAAGGGAAAAGGAATGACCAAGCGGGAGATTCACGGGAAAGTGGAGGAAATGCTGGAGATGGTCGGTCTTAGCCAGGCCAGAGACCGCTATCCTTCCCAGCTTTCCGGCGGTCAGCAGCAGCGTATTGCGTTGGCGAGAGCTATCGCGTTATCACCGGATATGCTGTTGCTCGATGAGCCGTTATCTGCGTTAGACGCCAAGGTGCGCCATAAGCTGCGGCAGGAAATATGCGATCTGCAGAAAAGGCTTGGCATTACGACGGTCATGGTCACTCATGACCAGGAAGAAGCGCTCACGATGGCCGACCGGATCATTGTCATGAATCATGCCGAAGTCATTCAGATCGGCACGCCGGAGGATATTTATGATCGGCCGAGGACGCCTTTTGTCGCCGATTTTATCGGGACTATGAATTTTATCCATCGGCAAGCGGACCCGAGAAGCGAACTCAAGAATGAATGTTTGTTATCGGTGCGGCCTGAACATATCCGAATCGTATCGAAGCCTATGGAGGGCGGCATTCATGTCGTTCTGAAATTTATTGAATTTCGCGGTTCGTTTTACCGGATTACGGTGCAGACTGTGCTGAACAGCCATCGAATCGACGCAGGACAAGCGCTCAAGATCGATGTGCCGGTTGAAGAATTCCGCCATTTGAAGCTGAATCAAGGCGACAAATTCATGGTCGTTATTCCGGAAGAAAGCCTGATTATGTTCCAAGATCAAGTGAAGCTGGACATGGAGCCGCTGGAAACGGCGGCAAGTAAATGAGGAGTACACGAAGCATGTTATTTACACGGAAGACAAGGCAGCGCACCGGATTCGAAGGATGGTATATCCGGTTTTTGCTGATCTGTATGCTCGTTATCATGACGGTATCTATCCTGCTGCCTTTGGGCGATTTATTTGTAAAGGCATTTCACAATCAACAGGAGGAATGGGTCGGGCTTGCCCATTTTGCCAAATATTTATCTACTCCTGCATTGTCAAGATCGGCCGGGCATTCGATCTACGTTTCGCTTATTACGACTTTGATTTCCGTAGGGGGTGCATTTTTTTACGCTTATGCGTTGACGCGCGCGAGGATACCGGGCGGCAGATGGTTCCGTTACATTGCGCTGCTGCCTTTGTTTGCGCCGACGATGATGCACGGGATTGCTCTGACCTATTTATTCGGCAATCAGGGTTTGGTGACTACAGGGCTGTTCGGTTTGCTGCCAGGCTGGAATATTCAGCTGTACGGAAGCACGGGGATTATTATATCCGAGATCATTTATACGTTTCCGCAGGCGTTTCTGATTCTCATGGTATCGTTCTCCATAGCGGATTACCGGTTGTACGAAGCATCGGAAACGCTTGGAGCCGGGAAGTGGAAGCAGTTCCTCACCATCACGCTGCCTCAAATGAAATACGGGTTGATCGGCTCGCTCTTCGTTTGCTTTACCCTTAGCTTTACCGACTTCGGAGCGCCCAAGGTCGTAGGAGGCCAGTACAACGTACTGCCGACGGACATCTATAAACAGGTTATAGGACAGCAAAATATGTCCATGGGCGCGGTGATCGGCATCCTGCTGACGATTCCCGCTATAGCGGCCTTTTTCATCGACCGGTTCGTAGAGCGCAAGCAGAATACCATGGTATCCGTGAAATCGACGCCCTATCAAATCAAGCCTAACCGGCTGCGTGATGTAATCTATACGGTCTATTGCACGATTATCGCTTCAGGCATCGCGGTATTGCTTCTTACGGTGCTCTTCGCCTCCTTCGTTAAGGTGTGGCCGTATGATTTGAGCGTTACGCCGAAGCATTACGATTTCTCCAACGTATCGGCCGGCGGGTTGACTCCATTCTGGAACAGTCTGCTCGTTGCGCTGCTAACCGCCGTCCTCGGTACGGTCATTGCGTTTGTACATTCTTATCTTATCGAGAAGGCAAGGGTCTGGAAGGGCGTCCGGCAAATCGGTTACTTTATCTCTTTGCTTCCGTTAGCCTTGCCTGGACTCGTTATCGGGCTCGGATATATTTTTTTCTTCAACCGTCCGGAGAACCCTTTGCATGGAATATACGGAACGATCTGGATTGTTGTGTTGGCGAATATCGTCCATTTTTATTCCGTGTCGTTCGTTACCGCAACAACATCGCTGAAGCGATTGGATAAAGAGTATGAAATCGTTTCGGAATCGATGGGCGTGCCGGTTTACCGCCTGTTTTTCCGTGTTGCGGTACCGATATCGCTTCCGGCTCTATTGGAAATCGGCGTGTATTATTTTGTCAATTCCATGGTAACCATTTCGGCTGTCGTCTTTCTGTATTCGCCCGATTTTAAGCTGGCTTCGGTTTCCATCGTCAATATGGACGATGCGGGTGACGTGGCGGCTGCGGCAGCTATGGCCAGCCTTATTATGCTTGCGAATATCATCGTCAGACTAGGCTATGAATATGGGTCCCAGCGTTTGCTGAGCAGGACGGATGCTTGGCAGAGGAGGACGTAGCTTCTTCCGAAATACAGCTGCGAAGCTCTGTATTTAAATATTACATCCTATAAGGAGGCCTTCCCTTCATGCCCCGTATCAAAATGACGCTGTTTGCATCCATTTTTTGTTTCGCCGCGGTGTTCCTGTTGTTTATCTATGGTGACGACCGGATGCCTTCGGCCTACGCCGTTTCAACCGATACGGATTTGTTCGATAAGCAAATCTTATATTTGCCGTTCGAGAGCAATGCGCTTGACGCTTCAGGCAACCGGAATAACGGCACGGTGAAAAACGCATTGACGTATACGGCCGGTACGATCGGAGATCAAGCCATCGATACGACGCAGGGCGGATATGTGAACATTCCCGATTACAATAATAGCAGCAGTAAATTCAGGTTCGGTGCCGCCCAAGATTTCACGGTCTCCTTCTGGATGAAAGCCGACAGCTCGGTTATCGGGACAGCCGATGCTACCATCATCTCCAACAAGGATTGGTCGGGCGGCGGCAATCAAGGCTGGGAAATAGGGGTATATAACCACTATTTGACGTGGAATTACAAGGGCGCCAACTTGGCGCGGATGGATTTGCACAAGTCCAGCTTGAATAACAGCAGCCCCATTCAGCTGATCGTGGACGATAACCAATGGCATCATATCGTCGTTTCGCATAATCGCACCGGGAATGCCGCCTTTTACATGGACAATGTCCTGAAAAAAACGATCAGCATCGCCGGTGCGGGCACGATCGATCCGGCAACGATCTTAAACCTGAACATTGGGGTAGACGGCAAGCAAAACATTCCATTCAAAGGGCAGCTTGATGATTTCCGCATCTTCGCCAAAGCACTCAATAATGATGAAGTTCAGTTATTGTACAACATCAAGTCGACCCTGAATCACAACGATGCTCCAAGCTGGCCAGCGAACAGCTCACTGACCGGAGCCCCTGTCGACCCTAACGGATATCAACTGACGTGGCCTTCGGCAACGGTCAATGCTGCAGGGGATAGCGCGGGCGTAACCCAATACATGATATACAAAAACAATAATTTACTGGCTTCCGTAGACGGTTCGACGAATACGTATACCGCCTACGGTTTCGCGACAGGAGAATCGGCTGTTTTTCGGGTAGAGGCGATGGATCGTCTGGGCAATCTGACGTCTAACGGACCCTCGATCAGCTACAGAGTGCCGGGCATCGGATTAAACTTCGAGCAAGCGAACCTGACCGTCGGAGAAACGGTTACACTTGAAGCTTCCGCCGATACGCCGAATGCATCACTGCATTGGACTATTGACAATCCAAGCATCGGGCGGATAGAGCCGGACGGAAATAAAGCGGTCATTACCGGGTTAGCGGCAGGTACAGCGAATGTAACCGTGACCGAAGGCGGAGTTACCGCAACATGTAAAATCACAGTAACGGCACCGTCCGTACCGGATGACAGCGGCAAGATCTTCGCTTACGCAGCGGACGACACTTTTGTGCAAGGCAATCCGGGAACCGGCAATTACGGCAGCCAATCCATAATTAACATTAAGAACAGCACGTCCGTCGACAATTATCTGCGCTACGGTTTCCTGAAATACAATTTGAGCGGCATCAAGAGGGAAGATGCGGACGATATTGAATCGGTGAAGCTTAAGCTGTACGGAGCTATCGCGGATTCGCGAGCTTCGGATGCCACGCTTCAGGACGTAACGGCCTTTGGAATTTCCGACGATAGCTGGAAGGAAGGCACCGTCACCTATAACAACATGCCCGCTATGGGCGACAGTATTCAGACTATCTCATTCAATAATAAGCTGCAATGGCGTGAATATGACATCACATCGTATGCCAAAGCCCGTCTGTCCGCGAATAAGCTGGTCAGCGTGGCGCTGAAGGAAGCAGGCAGCGATTATACGGTGAACGTGTACAGTAAGGAAAATACGGCAGGCTCCTATGCCTCTTACTTGGAAGTAACAACCAAGCTGAAACGACCGGTTGACACGTTGTGGCCGAATGGAACGCAAATCGACGTTCAAAGGAAGGCGGATGGCGGAGTACTGCTTTCGTGGCCGGAGGCGGTTGATGTTCTGGGAGTCGATAAATACCGGATTTCCATTGACGGTCAAGTCATAGCGACCGTTCCGGCGAACGACCGGCAATTCAGTCTGAAGGCGCTGCGTCCCGGCAGTACATATACGGTTAATATCGAAGCGGGTGTAACGACGGAACGCTGGGCGGCGCCGATTCTTGCCACAACCTACCTCGTGCCCGGAAATATTATGGCCGGCGCGGATGAACAGGCGGATTTGCTGGACTATCGCTTTGAACAATCCGCTGCGGAGGACAGCAGCCCGGGGCATCATGACGGACTTTCGATCGGTTCGGCCAAAGTAAACTATGATCCGACCTTCGGCAAGAACGTTTTGTCGCTGGACGGCAGCAGCTCCTATGTCCAGGTTCCGCATCAATCGGCGCTGAGTCCGGAATATATGTCCATTGTCACTTCTTTTTCCTTGGAAGACTTGTACAGCGCGCAGACGATCGTGGCCAAGAACAACCAGTCCGATTATGCTCTGCAATATAATCCGATTACGAGGAAGCTGGAAGCCTGGTTTTATGTATGGGATATGCTCGGCGGGGCAGGATCGTATGTCATCGTCGAAAGCACCCCGGCACTGGAGGCTAACAAAATCTACCATGCCGTAGCGACCTACGACGGGTTGACGGCCAAGCTGTATCTTAACGGAGCGGAAGCGGGCAGCCAGTCCAGAGCCGGCGCGATCGGCGGTTCGGCCAAGGCGGATCTGGGAATCGGGGCTTCCATTGACTATGCGGGAAGAGCATCCGGTTATTTGAAAGGAAAAATCGGATTTGTGCAGCTGTACAGCAAAGTGTTTGCCGCAGCCGACGTGCTGACCTTGTACAACGCTTATTTGACAGGCAACCATCCTGAAGATGTCGCAGCATTGCGGTGGGACATTCCGGCCGAATGGACCGTAGGTCAAGCCGGACAAGCCGTCGTTAAGAAGAAAACGGCCGGAGGCGCAGAAAGCGAACTGGAGCAAGGCGTTATCTATACAAGCTTGAATCCTGCGGTAGCTTCGATCTCAGGCTCAGGTCTAATTACACCGCTGAGTAAAGGAACGGCAAAGCTAACGGCTCAATACGGCATGTATACTGCGGACGTTACCATTACGGTCAAAGAGCCTGCAGCGCAGTATATCGCGCTTGATGGGCCTGTTGAGATGAAAGCAGGGACGACGGGCGCTTTGCTGACAAAAGTTTTTTACAAAGCGGGCGCGAATGAAATTCTAACCTCCGGCGTAGCATACAGTTCGGATCAGCCCGAGACGGCAGCCGTCGACAATCAAGGCGTTGTGCATGCTGTAGCGCCGGGTGAAGCTGTGCTGCATGCGGCATGGAACGGTCTGCAGGCCGACTGGTTGATCCGAGTCGTGCCGGACAAGCCGGCAGTCGATCCGGATCAGCCTCAGATGGAATCGTTGTTATTTAAAGGGCCGTCCGTCTTGTTAGTCGGCGAAACCGCGAATACGGTCGTCCGAGCGGTATACAATGACCAGTCGTCCATCGTGCTGAATCGGGACGTCCTCTACTCCAGCGACAATGCCGACATCGCGACAATCGATTCCGTAACGGGAGCTATCTATGGGGCGAAGACGGGCGTTGTTACTTTCAAAGCATCCTATCAAGGCTTTAACGCGCAGTTCTCTACGGTTGTGAAAACTCAGAAGGACCCGGAGCTTCCGACGGAACCGGTTAAGCAGCTGCAATCGCTTCGCTTGACAGGTACCCGGAGCGTCAACGTAGGGGAACAGGCGGTATACGCTTTAGAAGCCGTATATAACGACGATACTGCGCTGTCCGTAACGGAATCGGCGCAATGGACGGTAGCAGACTCCTCCTTGCTGCGTCTGGACGGGCCGGGCAAGCTGACCGGTTTGATGCAGGGCAATACGGTATTAACGGCTACGTATGAGAACTTGAAGGCACAACTGACAATTATTGTCCAAGCGGAACAAGGCGCCGATCCCGGCGACAGCGGGGGCGATGACTCTTCCGGTTCTTCCGGCGGCAGCGGCTCAGGCAGCCATGGAAGCGGTGGTGGCGGCAGCGGTTCAAGCACTTCGGGTACGAACGTTAGTAACGGTATCATGGAACTGAGTGAAGCGGATGTAAGACAGGCGTTATCGGGTGCTTCCATATCCCTCGGAACGGATGTATCCAAAGTGACGCTGCCGGTTAACGCCGGAGAGCTTCTCGGTAACCAACTGCTCCGTCTGGAGCAAAAGGGTCTGGTACTGCACGTGCCGGGCGAACTGCTGCAAACGGCGCCGGTCGATGGTATAGATGATAAGAATCAAGCGCGCATTGCAATATCGCTGCCGATCGTTTCCGGTCCGTTAGGAGATGCTCTGATCGGCCGTGCCGAAGCTTTCTCCAATGCCAAACTGAACCCGATTTCGCCGGTGTACGACGTTAAGATCGCCGTCGAATCGGCTGATGGACAGGTCAGACCGATAGCTAATTGGACGGAGACGGTGCAGATCACGTTCCCGGCCCCTGCCAATGCGGATCGACGGCTGCTTGGCGTCTACCAATTGTTCGCTGACGGCAGTATGAAGTACATCGGAGGACAATGGACCGATGCAGGCATCCAGGCTGAGCTGCGCGAAGGCGGTAAATACGCTGTGTTGGAATATCGCCAAATCTATAACGACGTTCCTTCCGCTCACTGGGCATTTCGTTCGATTCAGATTATGAGCGCCATGCATAAGGCGGAGGGCTCTGACAACCATTATTTTTACCCGGACCAGGCTATAACCAGAGCCGAATTTGTCGCCTTGCTGGTGAAATCATTGAACCTCCCGCTGGAATCGATGAACTCATTCCATGATGTGCCGACAGCTGCCTGGTATTCGCCTTATATTGGCGGAGCGGCGGCATCGGGGTTAGTCGAAGGCAAAGACGGCAATCATTTTGATCCGGAAGCGACGATCAGCCGAGAGGAGATGGCAGTACTGCTGGTTCGCGCTTACGAGTGCGCAGGCGGCAAACAAGAGCTTGATCGGGATTTCAAATTTGCCGACGCCGAGCGATTCGCACCTTGGTCTCAAGCTTCCGTGAATCGTGCTGCACAGCTCGGATTGATGGAAGGCAGAGAAGACGGAATGTTCTACCCAAGCGATTCCGCTACGCGTGCCGAAGCGGTACAAGTACTGTTGAGATTGCTGAATTCATAGGCGGAAGACAATAACTATCTTTATGTAGGAGGAGACTTTTTTGCGAATTATGCTGCGTATAAAAAAGTGGTGTGCGGTTATCGTGGCCTTCATGCTCTTATGTCAGTTATCATGGTCATTTGCCCCTTTGGCTGCTTATGCGGATGCAGCGGGCACGGCTCCGGAGCCTGCTCCATGGAAGGATTCGGACCGGAACTACCGGGTCATGCTGACGATGGACAACTCCGACGGGGAGGAGGATTTGACCGACTTCCCCGTTCCCGTCACATTGAACAAATCAACGATTGACTACACAGTCACATCGGAGACCGATCTGAAATTTTACAATGACGATCAAACGAAGGAATTGAGCTATGAGGTGGAAAAGTGGGACCCCAACGATGAAAGCATCGTTTGGGTCAACGTCCCGCTGATCCACGGCCATTCGAGCACGGATCGCATTTGGTTGTATTACGGAGGCAGCACGTTAAGCGATTCCCGGCAACAGGCGGTGTGGGACCCGAACTTTTTGCTCGTTTACCATTTCGGAGAACGAATCCAGGATTATTTCTACCAGCCTGCGGCCGTCGAGCAGTATCGGGACTCGACAGCCAATAACAATACCGGCCTGCGCCAGGCGGCAGGAGCAAGCTCCAGCGGACCTTCGTACACGCTGTACGCCAAGGACGATCCGAGATATAACATGGTAGGCCGTTATTATGAGAGCCACCGCGGTTATGTAAGAGCGAAAAACGGGAATGTCGGAGACGGGGAGCAGCAGCTTACCGTTTCCTTATGGGCACGCGCGAACGATTACGAATTGTCCAAGCTTTCGTATACCCTTATTGCCAGACAAAGAAGCGCGGATAGCTTGAATCAGGCTTACTTTATGAAGCTGTCCGGCGGAAAATGGAGTGCGAATTTGTTCACGAACGATGCCGACCCTGTGCAGAACGGAAGCGGCGCAGCGGCGCTTAACGGGGGAGCCGTCACCGCAGACTGGACATATTTCACACTGACGTATGACAAGAACGCAGCGGGAAATAACCTCAAGCTTTATCGCGACGGAGTGCTGGTCGATTCCGCAGCCCGCACAGGTTCGTTGATCACGACGAGCGGTACGTCAACCGCGCCACTAACGATCAGTAAATCCTCGGACGCCGGTGCGGCCGGCGGCGGTTATCGCGGCGGCGTCGACGAGGTTCGGGTTTCCAAGGTAGCGCGCAGTGAAGCGTGGGTGAAGGCCGAGTATAAAAGCATGAAGAAAAACGGCCGCTTTATCCTGTTCGGCCAACCGGAAAAGAAAAATGCGCTGCAGCTGACGCTGCTTCAGCCGAAGCAAGGAGAAACGTACTTTGCTCCGGACTTAAGCTTAAGCGGACTTGCAAGCGAAAGTGCCGTTATTCGTTATAAGCTTGACGCCAATGATATGGTGACGCTGAATACCGCTGCGGACGATAAGACTTTTCAATCCATCTTGAAAGAGCTCAAAAGCGGTGCTCATACGCTGTACGTCGAGGCGGCTTCCAACGCCAGCCCTTCAGTTATCGAGAGCAAAACGGTAACCTTTACGATTGACGGCAGCAAGCTGAATCCATCCGTCGTTCCGGAAAGCGCAAGCGGAGAGCAAGCGCAGCAATCCGGCGATGTAACGCTTCGGGTCAAGGCGAAGTCGCCGACAGGAGAGCCGATGGATGTCAGCTTTTATGAGAAAAATGTGCAGTTTGTAAAAGACTTCGGCAGTAAAATGTCCACGGATGCGGCCTATGAGCGAACGGATTCGATGGACCCGCCGGGCAGCGCGACCATCACTTCGGAAACGGCTCTGCCTGCCGACGCATTGGATCGGATCAAAGCCTCGGACGGGAGCTATTACAGCAGCAAGTCATTGTCCAATTATCCGTATCAACGGTTTGACCTGACGATCAATAACGATTTATCCGGCATCAACGAACTGGAGGTGTCCTGGGAAGGGCATTCCAAAGAGAAAGTTATGCTGTACGCCTGGAACTATTCAACCAGCAAATGGGAGCTCATCGCATCTCGTAACGGAAATAGCGACAATAGCGACTTCAAGCTGACCAGTACGTTGAATAAGAGCACGATGGTGAACAGCACGACCAAAGTAGCCAAGCTGTACGTCGCTGCAACGCAGAGAGATACTATGCTTCCCGGGCAAAAACCGAGTCCCGATCAGTATGACTTCTCGTTCGTATGGATGACGGATACGCAGCTTGAAGCCGAATCATTCCCGGGCGCATACGATGCCAGTACGCAGTGGATCGCCGACAATAAGGATGCGCAAAAAATCCAGTATGTGATTCATACCGGGGATATCGTGAACACGGCGAGTCAGGAATATCAATGGCAAAACGCGGATCACAGCATGAAAATTTTGGAGGATGCCGGCATCCCTTACGGTGTCATTCAAGGAAATCACGATATGAACAACGCCTTGTACGGGAAATATTTTGGGGCGTTCCGATTTGCCGGAAAGCTGTTTCAAGGAAAGCCTTATTATAACGAATATAACAGCTGGAATCAGAATCATTACGATCTCATTTCGGCCGGCGGCGTCGATTTCATCATTATGTATATTGGCTGGGGAGGCTTCAACCAAGCTTCGGTCAACTGGGCCAACCAAGTCTTGCAGCAATATAAGGAGCGCAAAGCCATTCTGGCCGTGCACGAATATTTACTGTATTCCGGAACGTACGGCACCGATGATTACGGCGGCAAAAAAATTATGGAGCAGATCGTACAGCCTAACAGCAATATTTTTATGGTATTGTGCGGTCACAACCAATCGGCCTATTACAATGTAAAGCGAATTGGCGGTAAAGTCGTATACGAGCTGCTGCACGACTATCAAGATGCTGCATTGGGCGGAGCCGGGTACATTCGTATGATGTATTTTGATCTGAAAAAGCAGATGATCTATATGGTCCCTTATTCTCCTATTACTAATGATAACTACGGTTTTTTCCAGGAGAAGCACGAATTTTATACGATCCCGTTAAATTTCAACAACGAGCCTATCGAACTGGCGACAGGCTATATCGGTGTAAAAGGAAGCTCGCTGAATGTGATCCAGACGACACCGGCTGCCTCCGATACGGGATTGGCTGAATCCACATGGAGTCAGCGCGACTATAATCGGCCTTACACCTGGTATGCCGTGGCCAAGGATTCGTACGGCAATCAGACCAAGTCCGAGGAGCGTACGTTCACTATCGCGAAGCCTATTATAGAATCGATCCGCTTGCAGGGATTGGCGCCAATGAAGGTAGGAGAGCGCCGCAATACGGCAGTAGAAGCGACTTATACGGACGGCAGCAAGGAAACCGTGAACGGATTCCTGTTAACCAGCAGCAAGCCGGAAGTGGCCTCGATCGACGCCAATGGCACTGTAACTGCCCATGCGGAAGGCGAAACGATTATTACCGCGTCGCTCGGTTCTCTGACGACTTCCTACAAGTTATTGGTTCAAGCTGCTCCAGTAACGATTCCAATTCTGCAGTCCATTCAGTTGGAGGGATTAAAGCCTTCTACGGTAGATGACGAACTGCAGACAGTGGTGAGCGCGACTTACAGCGATGGCAGTGCGGCTGTGCTTTTCGACGGAGGAAGAATAACAGCCAAGGGGCTCCAGCTCACCAATTCCAATCCGGAAGTAGCGTCGCTCGATGCAGCCACCGGCAAAGTGAAGGCACTTAAAGCAGGAGAAACGGTTATCGCCGCAACCTATCAGGCTCTCCACAGCAGCTACACGCTGCTCATTCAAGCCAAGCAGGAAGAAGTGGACAATACTCCTAAGCTTCAGTCGCTCATCATGGACGGGCTGCATCCATTAACCGTCGGGGAGAAAGGTCAGGCCACCGTGTTCGGACTATACAGCCCTAATAACCAATTAGTCGCTATCCAGGACGGACTAAAATTTTACAGCAGCTATGAGCAGGTAGCTGCGATCGACAACGATGGCTTGGTGTCTGCGCTCAGCCCGGGGCGCGCTACCATCACGGTAACCTATAACGGACTGGAAGCCAGCTCGGAGCTTGTCGTCATTGCAGATAATACTAACGGCAATGAAGGCGGCAACGGAAATAACGGCGGCAATAATGGCGGTAGTACCGGAGGCGGTAAACCATCGCATTCAAGCGGTGGCGGCGGTGGCGGCGGTGGCGGCTATGTGCCTCCAACCGTGCCGGGAGAGGCCGATCAGGAATTTGTTCAGAAAGTGAATGCCGGGCAATTGACTGCAGCGAACGGCCAAGGGTCCGCTGTCATTCAAGTAGAGGAAGGGAAGACGCAAGTGGATCTCCCTTACTCTGCGGTTAAATCGATGAACGTGTCCACAGTTTCATTCCAGCTGGACTGGGGATCGGTTACGATTCCGGCCGAATCGCTCCAAGCAGCGGCTTCGACGATGACGGAAGAGCAGTTGAGCCAAGCCTCGCTTTCGTTATCTTACCGAATCTGGGATGACGAGCTGCTGGAGGTGCTGACGGAGCTGCAAAACCGTCAAGCCGTACAAATTACGCCTGCGGCCAAGATGATTCATATCGATTGGAGCTCGAATCCTTTCACTGCGGGTATCGGAACGAGCAATCAGGCGGCCGAAGTTCATTTTCCGTTACCGCCAAAGGCTAACGGCAAGCGTCTGGGCTTGTACCGTGTCAATGAGGACGGGCAATTGAAATTTCACTCGCCTAACCGTTCTTCCGATTATTCCGAAGCCGTGTTTACCATGTCGGGCAGCGGAGACTTCGTTATTCTGGAATACAACGTCAATTATTTTGATGTGAAGGAGCATTGGGCCGCTCAAGCGATCGGCGACCTCGCGGCGAGACAACTATTTCAGTCTATGGTGGCCGAACCGATAGTCAGCGCTTCAGGCTCCCAGGGCTTCTATCCAGACAAAGAAATAACGCGAGCCGAGTTTGCCGCGCTGCTTGCGCGCATGCTGGAGCTTCCTTTGAACGGTGTGAGCGCATATGCCGATATTCCGAGTACGGCTTGGTATGCGAACGAAGTCAGCGCCGCTGCCAAAGCGGGAATCGTCGAAGGCGTCGGCGATCATGAGTTTAGTCCGGATTCGGCTATTACACGGGAACAAATGGCCACGATGCTGATGCGGGCTTGGCATGTTAAATTCGGAGCCGAGGCGGTATCCTCCAATAATATTGCGTTCTCCGATCAAGGGCAGATTAGCGAATGGGCCAAGCCGTCCGTTATGTCAGCAGCGGGCCTGCATTTACTGAACGGACGAGCGGAAGGCGTCTTCGTCCCTGAAGGAACGACAACAAGAGCCGAGGCTGCGCAAGTGGTTCATCAAGTTTTATTTAGCAATTCATAGGATCGGAACGGTATATTGCAATCCCTCGCTGAGTTTGACTCGCGGGGGATTTTTTCAATAAATAAAACTATTACAAAATTCTTTTAAATAATTACATTTTATTCAACATGGCTGAGAGTATAATTATTTACATGACATCCGAGGCAGCTTCCCATTGGAATTCGGCCGGATCAGCGGGAGCAGCACCATGTTAAAACTTCATTAAAAAGAGGGATGATAAATGTGAAAGCGGTTTTAAGCGGCCATAGAGAACCTGCCGGCATCATCGAAAAAAAACGAAAACACGGTTTCGCACAAACCATCAAAAAAGATTCTTTATTATATTTTCTCTTGCTGCTGCCCATGGCGTATATGATCATATTCAAATATGCTCCCATTTACGGGATATTGATGGCTTTTCAGGACTATAACATTTTTGAGGGGATTAGCGGGAGCGAGTGGGTCGGGCTTGACGTTTTCCAATTCATTTTTCAGCAAAAAAGCTTTTACCGCGCTCTGATCAATACGCTTGCATTGAACTTTCTCGATTTGGTAGCGGGTTTCCCGGCTCCCATCCTACTGGCCGTTTTGTTGAATGAGCTCCGGTATGCAAGGTTTAAAAAAATAACGCAAACGATTTTATATTTGCCGCATTTTTTGTCCTGGATCATTATCGGAGGCATGGTCTACCTGATGTTTTCTTCGGCGGGTATCGCCAATAGCGTCTTAACCGGTCTTGGCTTTGGCCATATCGAGTTTCTGTCTCAAAAAACGAACTGGCTGATCATGTACGTGCTGATCGGGGTCTGGCAAAGCGCGGGATGGGGCACAATCATCTATTTGGCGGCAATTACCGGAATTAACAAGGAATTATATGAAGCTTCGGATATGGACGGATGCAGCAGACTTCGTAAAATATGGCATATTACTTTGCCTGGAATTAAGCCTACAATCATTATTTTGCTCATCCTGCAAATCGGAAGGATGCTCTCGATCGGGTTTGACCGGCCGTTTGTTATGGGAAACTCTCTTGTAAGCGAATACTCCGATGTGATAAGCACCTTTGTATACAGGGTGGGAATCGGGTCCGGGGACTTCTCGCAGGCAACAGCGGTCGGGTTGTTTCAATCTGTGGTAGGGCTGGTGTTTTTGGTGGCAGCGAATTGTATTGCCAAAAAAATCGGCGAACAGGGAATTTGGTGAGGGGACGTGCTACGTTTGAGCAAAAAGCAAAAAGTGAATTTCGTTGACGCATTCATTATTTTCATCGTAACCGGAGTCGCCATTACTTGTCTTGTTCCATTTTTATATATGATTGCGCTGTCTCTCAGCTCCAATAATGCAATTATTTCGCAGAAGGTTTCTCTGTGGCCGGTAGGCTTTACATTGGAAACCTATAAAACGATTTTAAGCGATATGGAGATGATCTATACGCTGGGGTATACCATTGTGCTGACTATTTTGTATACCGCCATCTGTATGTTTTTAACGGCATGTGCGGCGTATCCGCTTACAAAGAAGCGGTTAAAGGGCAGAAACTCCATTTTGACAATGATGGTCTTTACTATGTATTTTAGCGGAGGATTGATCCCCAGCTATATTCTGGTGAAAAACCTGGAACTCACAAACACCGTATGGAGCTTGATTTTGCCCGGCGCTATGAGCGTGTTCAATATGATCATCTTAAAAACCTTTTTCTCCTCCCTTCCGGAAAGCCTGGAAGAATCGGCGGCCATCGACGGCTGCAATGAGCTGGGGATTCTTGTACGAATTGTCCTTCCGCTATCTTTGCCTTCTATAGCGACGTTAAGCCTGTTTTACGCGGTGGATCGATGGAATGGGTTTCAGGATGCGCTTTTTTATATTACCGATAAGAACCTGTATCCGATGCAATTAAAGCTGTACCAAATCATAACGGCGAATCAACAGCTGGATACCCAGCAAGGCGAGGGCAGCTTCGGTGCCTATATTGTTCCTGAATCGCTGAAAGCGGCGAGCGTCATGTTTGCAACGATCCCGATCTTAGTAGCGTACCCTAAGCTTCAAAAATATTTTGTGGATGGTGTCATGACAGGGGCGATTAAGGGATGACCGCAGCGGCGTTTCGTATGGAAAGGGGGGATATTCCGCTCAGGCGGGCTGGATCATGATGTAAGGGACGTCTTTCTCATCCAATAACTACGACGATAAAGGAAGGGTTTAAACATGAAAACTAAAAAAGCGCTGGTTTTATTGCCAGTCTTGACGCTATTAACAAGCGCATTGGCCGGATGCGGAGGCGATGACCCCAAGGCAAGCCAGTCAGCGTCACCAACAGATACAGCGGCTTCCGGCCCGCCGGTTACACTAACGGTCGAAGTATTTGACAGGGGAATCCAGGGACAGCCGGACTTGAACAACAATACTTGGACAAGGTATATCAACGAGCATTTCGGCAAGCCGAACAATGCTATCGTTAAATTCGTTCCGGTACCGAGGTCGCAAGAAATCGATAAGCTGAATGTATTGATGGCGGCAGGCGAGGCTCCCGATATCTCGTTTACCTATGACAGCGCTACCGTGTCGAGATACGCCAAAATCAACGGCATTATGCAATTGGATGATATACTGGCTAAGGATGGCAAGGAATTAACGAATTATTTAGGGAAGACCGTTCTTTCCTACGGCGTGTTTAACGGGAAACAGATGGCGATTCCCGCCAAGAGGACTTCACTGGCCTGGATCGGGATGTTTATTAGAAAAGATTGGCTCGATAAATTGGGAATGCCGGTTCCTACCAACAGGGATGAACTGTACAATGCTTTAGTGGCGTTCAGGGATAAAAATCCCGGCGGCGTGGATGGGGTGATCCCTTGGGGCGTGGCCGCAACCGGGATGAATTACAGCTTTGGTAATGTATCCGAATCTTTCTGGGGCAAACAGTCGGAGGAAGAATTCGTGACAGCCCCGGGCTGGCTGAGACCCGGCAACAAGGATGCGCTAAAGTTCCTCAACAAGCTTTATAACGAAAAATTAATCAGCCCCGATTTTGCCTTGGATAAAACGGCCAAGCAAGCGGACGCCGACGTTACAAACGGCAAAGTCGGATTCTTCAGCGCCAACTGGGATTACCCGTTAAGGCAAAATATCAGCGAGTCCTTAAAGGCAAATGCGCCTGACGCCAACTTTGTTCCTATCGACACATTTAAAAATGATGAAGGCAAGTATAAGAAAATCGCCTATAACGAAAATGGAGTCAATGTCTTTATCCCCAAGAGCAGTAAAAATGCAGAGCTGGCGATTAAGTACCTGAACTGGATGTCCAATCCCGACGTGTTATTCTTCCTGCAATACGGGCAGGAGGGCGTGAATCACAAGATGGCGGACGGCATTCCGCAGGTGATCAATCAAACCGGGGACAACATGCAAACCAGTTATCTGAATCTGGATTACACGTTGGTTGTAAACGGCGTGGAGCTCGGCGACCCTGAGAAAAACATTAAGGCTTTGGCTGCATCGGCGCCGGGACTTGAAGAGGTTGCCAAACAATCCTACAAAATCAATACTATGGATACTTATACGGCCTTCTTCTTCGATACGCCGAACGAGTCCAATATTAAGTACGGCAAAACGCTTTCGGATATGGGCAACCAAATGACGGATAAGCTGATCGTCTGCAAGCCTGCCGAATTCGACAGCTTGTATGATAAGCTGGTCGAGGAGTATATGGCGGCAGGCGGCAAGGCGGTTATGGATGAGAATGTGAAAATCTACAAGGCCATGCAATCGAATAAAAAGTAACCATCCCTATGCATATAGGCCGTTGACATCTCAGCGGCTTATATGAATTGGATGGAAGGAAAGATGAAGGCGGGACTCGCCATCATGGACTCGGGGCTGCCTTGTTATCTCTCCGGCAAAGGTTTAAAATCTAGAATAAGGTTTTCAGGGGGGTACTTATGTATAGTGTTATTATTGTAGACGACGAACCGTGGGCGATCAAAGGAATACGGAATGTATTTAACTGGAATCAATACGGCTTCGAGATAACAGGACAATTTACAAGCGCCCATAAGGCATTGGAGTTTATATGCGAGAAGCGTCCCGACCTGGTTTTTACAGATATAAGAATGCCCGAAATTTCAGGTCTCGACCTGATGAGGATGACCAAAGAGCAGGAATTGGACGTTGAATTCGTTGTTGTAAGCGGTTTCGCCGAGTTTGCGTACGCACAGGAGGCTTTAAGGTTCGGCGCATTGGATTATTTTCTGAAGCCAATCGATATGGAGCTGGCAGATCCGTTAATTGAGAAGCTGGCATTGCATTTTTCTAAAAAGAGAAGCGTTAAAAATAACCTTATCCTGGAGGCCCTCACCTCAACGGATAAAAGCGAATTAGAGCGCCTGACTCCGCTTTTCGGCAGCGCCGCCGAATGTTACTACCGCGTCATGATCGTTTATTCCCATAGCGAGAAAAAGAGTGACAGCCGTCTCAAGCTATTCGATAGCAGTCATACGTTGGAAGTTGAATTCGGGTCCAAAAAGACATTGTATATTTGCAAAAGTGAACAACAATCCGATTTGGAGAAAATCTTGGATTCTGCGGTTGTCACGGGTTCGGATCGTAAAGCGGTAGGTCTCAGTAGTATTTCTAACAGCTATCAACCTATTTCGAAGCTGATCAAGGAAGCGGATATCGCAGCGTCAAAAATATTTATACATGAAGAAGAAGGTCTATTTGCATATGAACCCAAAATAAATACGGTCAAACCGTTAATAGATAAAATCTCCTTGATGATCCAAGAGAAAAGCTTTGAAGACATGGACGACATCGTTCATCGGCTTAAGCCGTTCTTCAAACAACATAACTTGGGTATGGGAGAGGTTGTTTATTTATGGAATCAAGTGGTCAGCGTATTGCTTGGCACCTGTTACGAAGAGCTGCGAGATATGGAACTTGATTTTCTGAATTACTCTGAGCTGAAGGAGCGCTTTGAAAACTTTGAGTCCTTATGCAGTTTTTTATACGATATTTTTCTATATATAAAGCAGCTGAACGACCAGCCTGCGAACGAAGGAGATATCCACTCTCATTTTGCCCAGATGATCAAATATATTGACAATAATTTCCAACAAAGACTGTACCTTAGAGATTTATCGGCCCAATTTTTTATCAATCAGGTCTATTGCTGCCAGCTATTTAAGAAAAATTTGGGCAAAACCTTTTCCGAATATGTAACCGAATTGAGAATAAAAAAAGCTTGCGAGCTGTTGAAGCATACGGAATGGTCCATTGAAGACATTGCGACCAAAGTGGGATATATGGATTACTATTATTTCAATAAGGTATTCAAGAAACAATGCGAGGTAACTCCTACCAGATTCAGAAAAAGTTAACGGTCGGGTATGGATTTGCCGGATCGGAGTGGGGAAGTTGCAGATCAGCAGACTGAAGCTCAAGCATCAAATATTGCTCATATTTTTATTTTCGGTCATTATATTTACCGCCATGGAGTTTTACTTCTATTATAGCTTTTATAATTTAACCCAGCAAAGAGCGGCCAATTACGGGAATAAAATCATCGAACAAACCCGCCAAAAGATAGATTCCGTGTTTAACGATATCAAAATCAGCACGAACATCGCTGTTAACAATAAAAAAATACAGGAATTTACCATTGCGGACGATGACTTCAAGCGGGACTTTGATATAGGCAATTACGTTATCGACTTATTGGAATATATGAGATCCTTCAATTCTTATGTGAACGGCATTGTGATTAATGACAACCAAAATCGGCGAGTTTACAGTTTAACTACGGCCAACGGCGATATTTTCTTTAAAAATCAATATGACCAATTTATCAATACATATAAAAATGATCGCGTGTCCGCGGAAAAAGGAACGTTCACACATATATTAAAAGACGAAAAAACAGGAAGCGAATATTTCTTTTATATAGAACCGATTATCGAGTCGATTGGCGGCGTTTATTTCTCGCAACGAACAGGCTATATATCCGTTATGGTGAATACGGAGAAAATTCAGCAGCTTGTTGAAAATACCGAGCTGACGCCTCACTCCACATTATATATACTAAACAGCCGAAATGAGGTCATTGCCTCCAATAATGCAAATTCCCGCGGCATCTTATTCGAAGATATTCTTTCTGTAGACAGGGACACTTTAACCAACGGGGTCAAAACCAGCATCAACGGGGAGGACGTCATCGTTCAGGAAAAAGGCCTGGAGCAGGCGGACGGATGGAGCATAGTCAGCGTGATTCCGGTTCATGAATTAACAACGGACATGAACGCCATCCGGAATATGAGTATTATAGCGGGAATCGGCATTATTCTCAGCATGATGACCATGGGATATTTTTTCTTGAACAATCTGACGCGGCCTGTGATGGGCCTGGTAGCCGATATGAGAAAAATCGGTGAAAGAGACATGGGCTTCAGGATCAAGGTGCGCTCAACCAATGAAGTCGGCGTTTTGGCGTTTGCCATTAACAACATGATCGACAAAATGGAAGAAATGACCAGAAATATATTCAATACGCAGGCAAGATTGTATGAGTCGGAGCTCAGCAAAAAGCAGGCTGAATTTTCCGCCCTACAGAGCCAAATCAATCCTCACTTCCTTTATAATACGTTAAATTGCATAAGCAGTATCGGACTGGAATACGGCAGTAAGGAAATAGCGCAAATCACTTCTTGTATGTCCAAAATATTCCGATATAGCGTCAAAAAAGACGATCTTGTTCTGATTAGCGAAGAAATTCAATGCATTAAGGCCTATATGAACATTATTTCCATTCGATATGAAAACAAGTTTTCGATGGAAATGCATGTCGATGAACAGCTGCTGAACATGAAAACACCCAAAATGATACTGCAGCCCATCGTTGAAAACTCGGTCTATCACGGACTGGAGAGAATGGACGCGGGAGGACATCTTCGTGTCAGCGGCCATATAGATGCCAGCGGAGACGTATGTTTTCAAGTATTCGATTCCGGCAAAGGGATACATATCGATGAGCTTGAACGTATTAAAGCGAAGCTGAATTCGGACTATTCGGAGAAAGCGGAAACCGGCGCGGCCGGGAAAAGTATCGGTCTGTCCAATATTAATAACCGCATCAAGCTGCTGTTTGGAGAAGGTTACGGGGTGGAGATCGAAAGCCGGATCGGTTATGGAACTACGGTGACCGTGAAGATCCCTCATATTTGAGGCGCTCCAGATGTTCGGACGCGAAAGGGACGGGCCTTGAGAGACTGATCGACACAGCCAAGGCCCTGAAGCTCCTTTCAGATCATTTGTTGAAAGGCGGCGGACATGCTCCGATCCCCCAGCTGCTCGTAATAGCGGCTTAAACGCTCAGCCGACAGCTGCATACGGGCGGCAATCTGCTCCTTTAACCGCACCGACCAATCGTCGGAATAGCCGATTAAATAATGATGGCTGCGAATCACTTCGGCATAACGAAACAGGGCGTCTTCCAGACGGTCCCGGTTTTCTTCGATGCGGTCGTTCATTAGTACCCGGTACAGCTCATAAATATCGCAATGCACGTCGGCCTCCAGGGCGATATATTCACGATCCGATGTAATGATAGAGGAACAGCCGTGCTGCGAGAACAATGTTTTCAAGTAATTTAGACTGACCCGCAGCTGGTTTTGAGCGCTAAGCAGGTTTTTGTCCGGCCACAGATCGTCAAGCAGCTGGTCGCGCGATACTTTTCTGTAGAAGGTCAAATACAAAATCAGCGTTTTAGCGAATCGTTGGTTCCAACCATATTCCATCGGCAGCTCGTTGAGGCGAATGGAAAATTGACCCAGAAGCTTCATCGTAAGAACGGGAGCAGGGTGCGGAAAAGGAGATTGCGCGAACCGTTCCTTCATTTTTTTATGCATCTGTTTCAATTCATCGCTCGATTCGGCCGCGAAACCGTCGGACTTCGTTAAAAAGCGCCTTATATGCCTTAACGTTTCCTGCGGCTGGTCGATAAAAACCATGTTGGACGCATCAAGAATGTTGACATATTCCGAACGGGGAATAAACCCGCTGGCAACCAATGAGCTGTACGGCGTAAATAACGAATCGTTCTCTCCGGACATCACGAGCGCCGGCATGCTTAATCGTTTGAGCTCGGAAATCCAATCGGTGTCCACAACCAAATGGCAGCAGTGAAAATGCATGTCCAACGAGCATGCCCTGAGCCCGCTGTAGACGACTCCCCATGCTTGAGCGGTATGATTGTGCAGCGTAATGTTAGGCAGCACATGCGAGATCAGCTTCTCTTTGCCGAATTTTTGCACAAGGTTCTTCCTGAATTGGATATAGGTACGGGTTTCCTCAACCGGAAAAAAACAAGGGGTTGAAATCAAACAAACCGTGCGGACAAGATGGGGAAACCGGTTGGCAAAAATGACCGCAAGATTGCCTCCCAAATCATGTCCGATAAGATGATACCGCTCCAGTCCCAGATATCTGGTCAGCGCTATTAAATCCTCGCACAGCTCCTCCCACGAAGGAAGCTTCGTTTGGGACGGACTTCGGCCATACCCCGGGAAATCCGGCAGCAGGAGATGATAGTTCTCCGCTAAGCCATCCGTAATTTGAAACCAGGACTGCGAATCCACGCCGTTTCCGTGCAATAAGATGACGACTTCCTCGGTGTCCGCCTCCGAACGCCGATAGTCGTAATAAATTGGTGTGCCGTTTCTGTCGATGTTAAACATTTGCGTCAAATGCGATCCCCTCGTGCCAGCGACTTTTGTACTACATTGTAATGCTTGTGTAATGGTACTTTTAGCATACTGAACTTGCGCATAAATGTACAGATTTTGTCAAAATAAATGATTAGGGCGAGGGGATACTTGGTGCTTAGGCTGAAGACAACCGCCTTGCTGCTGCTAATGACGATCGGCCCGGTCAGCCTGCTCAGCGCCTGTACCGGCGAGCAAGCGGCCGATACGCCGGCATTGGCGGTAAGCGGGATGAGCGAGAAAGATCGTGCCGAAACGCTGCTGAAGCAAGCCGCGGACAAGATGAGCCGTGTGACCAGCTTCGAGGCGACTGTGCGTGCGAAAGGCTCATCGGGGCCGACGACAGAGCAAATCATGATTCAACATATCGATAAACAAGAGATGTCCATTTATATGGATGCGGGTAAGGGCAAACAATCGCTGATGCGATTCAGCAACGGTATGGCAGAAACGTATAATACGTTTCCCTACGATCAATGGAGCAAGAAGAGCGAAACCCGGTTCGACCCGGTTCAAACCAATGTTCATTTGGATAAGCCGGCGTTCGATTTGCGGCAAACGATCCAATTGGACGGATTGCAGGACCTTGCGGTAAACGAGGATCAACAGCATGTGACCATTACCGGAAAAACCCCGTCGGTAAGCAGCTCGTTCGTCGGCGCGACCGGAAAACAAAATCAAATGAGCGCTGAAGCCAACTTTCAAATCGTTCTCAGCAAGGATACGGGATATTTGAGCGGAATGGTTGTAGATTCCAATTCCGCAGTAAACGGCAATGCCCGAAATATCCATATGGAACTAACCGTATCCCATATTAATTCGGCATCGCCGATCATGACGCTTGAGGACGTCAGGACGAAATTAAGCATAGAAGAAGCGGAAGCGCAGCAAGCAAGGGCAGCCGCGTCCGCGTCTTTACCCAAGTGGCAGCCCGATGTCAGGTATCCGAAAACAGCCGCCGACGGCGCGGTTATTCATCAGGAAAAGCATCCTTCCGGCACCAAGTTTGTATACGTCACGGGAAAGAGATGGGAATACAGAGCAACCTTGCGGCCGAAAGCCGACGGCACGCACACCCACTCCCATTATATACTGTACCCTCTGGTTCTCGGCGAAAAAGTTGCCTGGAAAGATGTGAAAGTGTATATATCCAAAGATAACCGCTTTGACGATCAAACGCCGTACTGGTCGCCGCCGGATGAATACTTCGACGGCAGATTAATGGAAGGGGTAGGAATGCCGATGGAGAAGCTGGAGTCTTATCCCGATGTCGCTCCTGTACTGTATTGCAAGGTTGTATACGACATTGAAGTCACTCAAACCGAAGATCAAACGACGCATAGGGAAACCGGCGAGGAAACGCTGATCTTCAAAAAAGAGTATATGGACGAAATGTAGCGTTTCGTTACCAACTATCCTATTAAACCGTTGGAGGGATCGTTTCTATGCATCATTTGCCCATTTGGTGGATTCTGTTGCTGGTAGTCATTATCGTTTTGAATTGCTTCAGGATTTATCATCAATTTGTTAAGCCTGCAAAGATTCAGGGTGCCGTCAAGAGGCTGGGCGGCAATTTAAACGATGCCGGGGTGCGCGAGTTTATCCAATTTATCGGCTCCATGAAAATTCCGAATCAACCTAAGGCTTGGAACGCTTGCCGAGCTTCTTACGAATTGGTTCGATCGGGAAAGGCGGTATCGGAAGAACTGAAGGAGGAACTGAAGAGAACCTTGCTAAGCGCCGGCGTTAGCGGGATTCGCTAAAGGACAAGCCGGAACCGGGGAGAGCATCTGTGAAGATGCTCTCCTTTTCCTATTTGGGGCGGGACGGGCGCCGGCGCAAAAAATGCACACTGTGCAAACGAAGCAAATCCGCGATATCATCTAATGCACACCGATATCAACAATCGCTTATTTACGTAAGAGCGCGGGCTGCTTTATGCTTTAGAATGGGTGAGGATTTGAAAGCGTGGCACCCCAACTTTTTAAAACAGAAAGGGAGTTCGTACAGGGATGGAGCTCGAAAACAAGAGTAACGGCAAACCGAATGTCATTTTCATATTGGTTGACGATTTGGGCTGGGGCGAGCTTGGCTGCTACGGCAACACGTACAATGAAACGCCTCATATCGATGTGCTGGCGAAGCAAGGCGTACGCTTTCCGGCCGCTTATGCCAGCGCCCCTGTCTGCAGTCCGTCCCGCGCCGGGCTGCTCACGGGGCAAGTGCCGCCGCGCAACGGAATTACGGACTATCTGAGGCCGGACAGCGAGTGGTATCTTCCTCTGAATCCGGAGCTTGCTTCCTTTGCCGATCACGAGCTTCCGGACGATACGGAGTTTCGGCTAGACCCGCATATGGTGACGATGGCCCAAATGTTCCGGCAGGCGTCCTATCATACCGGGATTATAGGGAAATGGCATCTGTCCGGTTACGACGAGCAGGGGGTTAAGCACGGCCCGGATCAATACGGCTTCGAAGAAGTTATTCTCTCGGAGCAAGTCGGCATTGCCGGGGGCAGCTATTTCCATCCGTACAATCGGGTCGATCCTTCGATCGAGCCGGTGCTCGGCGACAATGAATATTTGGTGGACCGGATGAATTACGAGGCCGTTCAGTTTATTAAGCGGAATCATAACGCGCCGTTCTTCTTATATCTTAGTCATTATGCCGTACATACGGATTTGGCCGGCAAACCGGAGGATGTCGACTATTTTGTCCGGAAGGAAAGCGCGCGCGAGCAGCTGGGCGAGCCGTTAAACCGGACGAAACGGGACAATCCGGTGCTGGCCGCTATGCTCAGAACTATCGACGACGGCGTCGGGATGATCCGGCGAACCTTGGAAGAGCTCGGTCTGGACCGGAACACCCTCATCGTCTTTACAAGCGATAACGGCGGCGAGGCTAATATTACGGTGAACGGCCATTTGCGCGGAGGCAAATCGATGACCTACGAGGGCGGTCTGCGGGTACCGCTGGTCGTTTCCTGGCCCGAAATCGTGCGCGGCGGGCTGGTCTGCCATGAGCCGACCATTAATTTGGATTTTTATCCGACGTTTGCGGAAATTATCGGTTACAAGCCTCCCGAGAGTCATCTATTGGATGGGGTATCCATCGTTTCTTGGCTGAAGGGAGAGACGCCGCCGTCCGGACAAGCGGAACGGCAGTTTTACTGGCACTATCCGCTGAACAAGGAGCATTTTCTGGGCGGCAGGTCTTCGGTGGCCCATCGCGCGGGCGACTGGAAGCTGATTGAATATTTGGACGATCGCTCCGCCGAGCTGTATAATTTGGAGAAAGACGAGACGGAATCGTTCAATGTCGCCGATCGGCAGCCGGACCAGCTGAAAAAGCAGCATGAGTCGATAAAAAGCTGGCTGAAGGAAATCGGCGGGGAAATTCCGCCCTCTCAAGGCTTGAAGGAGCTGAAGGTAGAGCCGAATACAGCAGAAATGAAAGCGTTTACCACAGCGGCAGCGGCGGTCAAACCAATTTCACACAGTCAGGAGCTGAAAAGCATGACGAAACCGAATATTTTGTGGATTTGTACGGATCAACAGCGATTCGACACATTAGGCTGCTACGGCAATTCGTACGTGGATACGCCTAACATCGACCGGTTGGCGGCGAACGGGGTGCTGTTCGAGCGGGCCTATTGTAACTCAACGGTATGCGCGCCCAGCCGGGGCAGTTTTTTGACGGGAAGGTATCCCAAAACGACGGGGCTGCGCAAGAACGGCCAAAATATCCCGGAACGGGAGCGGCTTGTCACGAAGCTGCTGCATGACGCAGGGTACAGCTGCGGCCTGGCCGGGAAGCTCCATTTGAGCGCATGCCACCCGAGCGTATGCCATGGAACCGAGCGGCGCATCGACGACGGATACGATATGTTCCACTGGTCGCATCATCCTGCGGATCAATGGGCCAGCAACGAGTACAGCCATTGGCTGAAAGCCAAAGGGAAATCGTACGCGGCAAGGGCGGTCGAAGCATGCGAGCATGTCGTTTGCGGCCCCGATGCCGAGGATCATCAAGCCGCTTGGTGCGCCGAGAAGGCAATTCAGTTTATTGAAGCGCATGAAGGAAGAGAGCGGCCCTGGCTGTTCTCGGTCAATATATTTGCGCCGCATCATCCGTTCGATCCACCCGAGAGCCATTTGAACAAGTATCTTGGCATGCTTGACCGAATCCCGGAGCCGAACTATACGGAGGGCGAGCTGGATACGAAAACAAGCTATCAGCGCAGGGACCATCAAGGAGCGTACGGCAATCGGAACCTGTATCCGTTTGACCGGATGAGCGAGCAGGATCGCCGCTATGTGACGGCGGCCTACTGGGCGATGATCGATCTGATCGACGAACAGGTCGGCAAAATGACGGACGCCCTGGCACGAACCGGACAGCTCGACAATACGATCGTCGTGTTTATGTCCGACCACGGCGAATTGCTCGGCGACCACGGCGTCTATTTGAAGGGTCCGCATTTTTACGAGCCGTCCGTGCATGTTCCGCTGATCGTGTCATGGCCCGGGCATTTCCGCCAGGGCGTTCGCGTCCGCAGCCTTGTCGAGCTGGTCGATCTGGCGCCCACCTTCCTGGAAGCGGCCGGGGAGACGGTTTACCCGGGAATGCAGGGCGCGTCTCTCATGGGACTGCTGAAGGGCGAGACGGAAGAACACCGGGACGACATCTACTGCGAAACGTATGAAACGAAGAGAGGGAATTTCTCCGGCGGCTACAGCTTGATGGTGCGCGATCATACGCATAAGCTCGTGCTCTACGATTCGCAGGACGACGGGGAGCTGTACGATCTTATCGCCGATCCCGGCGAAACGACGAATGTATGGCACTCCTCCGCCCATGCCAGCGAGAAATTACGGATGATGGAACGGTTGTGCCGCCGGATCGCTCAAACCGCAGATCCGCTCCCGGAAAGACTCGCTCCTTGGTAAGCAGGAAACGGGCACAATGCGAAATGCACTCCTTGCGACGGACGAAGGAGTGCATTTTGTTCAGAAACCCGGCGATGCCGCTTAGGAGCGCCGCAATGCTCCATTCGATTAAAGGGGGAGACGATATTGAACAAAGAACGGCGCCTGAAGATGGAATCTTTGTTGATGATCCGCTTTATACTCCCGCTGCTTATCGTCCTAACGATGTCGCTGATGGTCGTGGTGTGGCTGTATATCCGCACGGCGGATCTATTGGGGGAAGAGGTGGAGACCTCCAACCGTTTGCTGCTGGAGCAGGGGATGAATGTGCTCGATAAGCGCTGGGAAGCGATCGATACGTTCATTCGGCGCGTCACCGAAGACCCCAAGGTGGTGAGACTGCAGCAAATCGCCGAGCCTTTCAGTTCATCGAATTTGTACCGCACCATTGAAGCGCGAAACAAGCTTCAGGATTATTACAGCCCCAACGAGCTGATTGCCGGCTATTACATATTGTTCAAAAACAACGGTCTTGTCTTGAACAACGATTACACCGCAAGGCTGGAGGATTTCGCCGAGTATGTGCGGTATCCGGAAAGACCGCAACATTATTTGCAATCGCTGGTTCAATCGTACCATTACCGGGATATGACGCCCGCCGAGCCGGTAATACGGCAGGACGGAGAAACGCTGCTGACCTATATGCGGTCATTCGGTTATGCCAACCGTCCGAACGGGACGGTTCTCGTGCTGATTCATAATAGCGAAATTACCAAGCTGTTCAACGGCTTCCGAACGGACCGCGGATGGGCCTATATTGCCGACGAGAAGGGGAAACTGCTGACAAGCGTCGTCGGGCCGGGCGCCCAGCTGCCCGAGCAGCGCCTCCCGCTGCCGGCCGGCAGCGGCGTGATGAACCGTACGGTCGGGCAAGACGACATGGTTGTCACCTACGCCACATCATCCTATAACGGCTGGTCGTATGTTGCGGCTCAGCCCGCCAAAATCGCCCTGAAGAAAATAACGTATATGAAAGAAATGACGACGACCGTATTTTTACTATTTATGCTGCTGAGCTGCCTGATCGGAGTCTATATGGCTTACAGAAGCAGCAAGCCGGTCCGCTCGATCCTCCAGACGCTGGCTTCGGGCAGTGTCGGCTTGACGGCCCCGAAGCGCCAGGGAGCCTTCGGCATGATCCATCAGAGCGTTGCCCTGCTGCTCGCCAGCCAAAGGGAGCTTCAGGACAGCATGGAGCGGCAGCTTCCTTTCTTAAGAACCGCTTTTTTCGAAAGGCTGCTGCGCGGCCAGTTTCAGTCGGAGGCGGATATGGAAGCGGTCAGAGAACATGCGCGAATCGCGTGGGTCGGGTCAAGCTGCCTGGTCGCCCTGGTGACGTTCCCGAAGCGGGCGGCCGTTTACCGCACCGCCGATATTGAGGCGCTGAACCGCAATAAGCGGTTGGCCCGGGAGCTGGCTCATGAATCGGATGCGGACAACCTGTTTACTCATGACGTGGATGATGACAAGCTCGCGCTGCTGATGCAATTCGACATGGAAGATGCCGGGCTTATACACCAGCAGGCTAATCGGCTGCTGGAGCAGCTGCAGCTCAGGCTTCGCCAGGAATGCGGCATTATGGCCGTGATCTCGGCCGGAAACGCATATGCGAGCCGAATGGACATAGCCCGGTCGTTCTCGGAGGCTCAGCAGGCGTTAGCGCGCAGCACGGATGGCCGCATCGTCTGGTTCCGGGAGCTGCCGCCGAATACGGGAAGCTGCTATTACCCGGAGAGCATGGAAACGCGCTTGATCAACCTCGTCAGAACAGGCCGCACGGAGCAGCTGCAATCGCTGCTGGAGGAGCTGTATCAGCATAATTTCGTGCAGCGGAGCCTCCCCGTATATATGCTCAAGGTGTTTTATTTCGATCTGCTGGCCAGCAGCTTCAAAATATTTCCGGAAATCGGCGAATCCCCCGCAGGGCAGCAAGCTGCGGAGGAGTTAAACGAACCCGCCGATAATGCGGAGAGCATCGAAGCGCATTTCTTGCAGCTCAAGGTCAAGCTGGAATCGATGTGCGAGGCCGCCGCCCGGCAGCGCGCCGACCACCAGCAGCAATGGTTCCTCGACATCTTGGAGCAGGTGAAATCCGGTTATTCGGACCCGCAGCTGTCGCTTGCCCTGCTGGCGGATCGCTATGACGTAACAGAGGCGCATCTGTCGAGGCTGTTCAAGGAAAGGATAGGGATCAACTTTATTGAATTTACCGAAAACCTCCGGATCGAGCATTCCAAACGATTGCTGCTGCAAACCGGGCTGCCTGTAAGAGAAATCGCGGTCAGCGTCGGCTACAGCTCCTCCAGCACGTTCGGGCGCGCCTTCAAACGATCCGTCGGGATCAGCGCCATGGCCTTCCGGAACAGCGAAAAATGGGAAGCGGACAAAAATTGACGTATGCTTCGCAGCTGCACATCGCTTCATATCAATTGCTGCAGATGCTGCAAAACGTTCCTATTTACGGGTGAACGGCCCGCTTTGTATAGTAAAGCTGTCCCGGCCGGACGTCAACATGCCGCAGCAGCGGATTTCCCGAGTAAGGAGTGATTCCGACGAGTGATCCCGACTAACAAAGCCCGAATTTCACGACAAGTGCTTAGAGGCTGGCAGCTGTATCTTTTGCTGATTCTTCCGCTTTTTTACTTGATATTGTTTCGTTACGCCCCGATGTACGGAGCGCAGATCGCCTTCAAAAACTATTCGATCACCAAAGGCATCTGGGATAGCCCGTGGATAGGGTTTAACCATTTTATCCGTTTTTTTAACTCGTACGATTTCTGGCGCATTATGAAAAACACGCTGCTGCTCAGCGTCTATCATTTGACGGTCACATTCCCGTTCCCTATTCTGTTCGCGCTCGGGCTTCATTATATTGCGAATGTAAAATTCCGCAAGCTGATGCAGCTGATTACGTACGCGCCCCATTTCATTTCCGTAGTCGTTATGGTAGGGCTGATCATGCAGTTTCTGTCGCCCAGAACCGGTCCGATGGCCGCCTTCGGCGAATGGCTCGGATTCCAGATGCCGAATGTAATGGGGGATGCCGCCTGGTTCAAATCGGTGTACGTATGGTCGGACGTCTGGCAGCATACCGGCTTCTCCTGCATCATCTTTCTTGCGGCGCTGGCCGGGATCGACCCTGCGCTGCACGAAGCCGCGCTGATGGACGGAGCTTCCAAGCTGCGCCGCATTTGGCATATCGATTTGCCGGGCATTATGCCGATCGCCGTCATTTTGCTAATTCTCAACGTCGGGCGCATATTCGATCTGGGCTTCGAAAAA
This sequence comes from Paenibacillus doosanensis, assembly GCF_025060755.1. Taxonomy (GTDB): domain Bacteria; phylum Bacillota; class Bacilli; order Paenibacillales; family NBRC-103111; genus Paenibacillus_S; species Paenibacillus_S doosanensis. The sequence goes on along the minus strand of NZ_JANYUY010000035.1, from coordinate 29,762 downwards.
GTGCTGCTTATGCAAAACCCGCTGAATACGCGAAGCTCGGAAATTATCGATACGTACGTGTACAATACCGGCTTGAAATCGATGGTGCCTAACTTTTCATACGCTTCGGCGATCGGGCTGTTCAAAAATGTGATCGCTTTCATCCTCGTCATGTCGGTCAACCAGCTATCCAAAAAATTCGGCCAATCGAGCCTGTGGTAGGAGGCGATGCATATGGAACAGGGGAACATCAGAGATTCGGGCGGCGACCGCCTGTTTAACGCGGCCAATTATGCCGTCATGATTCTGATTCTGCTGATCGTCTTATATCCTGTCGTCTTCGTCGTCAGCTCCTCCTTCAGCGCCAAGGAAGCCGTCGCTTCCGGAAAGGTGCTCCTCCTGCCGATAGGCTTCAGTCTGGAAGGATATCAAGCCGTATTTCGCGATCCGGCGGTGCTCAGGTCGATCGCCGTTTCGATCGGGTATACGGTTGCCGGAACGTTCATTAACGTGGTGCTGACGATCATGGCCGCTTACCCGCTGTCCCGGCGGGATCTTAAGGGCAGAGGCTGGTTTATGGGACTGTTTGCTTTCACGATGTTTTTCAACGGCGGGTTAATCCCGACCTACTTGCTGGTGAAGGATCTGAATTTGCTCGACACCCCTTGGGCGCTGCTGCTGCCGACGGCCGTAAGCATTTGGAACATGGTCATTACGAGAACGTATTTCAACGCGACGATTCCCGACGAGCTGCTGGAAGCGGCGCAAATGGATGGCTGCAACGATTTGCTCTTTTTATGGAAGGTCGTGCTGCCGCTTTCGGGACCGATCGTCGCGGTGATCGCTCTATACTACGGCGTCGAGCATTGGAATCAATATTTCAACGCATTGATGTATTTGAAAAATCCCAAGCTGTATCCGCTGCAGCTCGTTCTGCGCGAAATCTTGATTCGCAGCCAAGTCACCGCGGACATGATGGGCGACTCCAAACAGATGGCGGAGCTCGCCGGGTTGTCCGATCTGCTGAAATATTCGTTAATTGTCGTAGCTACGGCTCCGCTGATGCTGGTATATCCGTTTGTCCAACGCTATTTTGTCAGAGGCGTCATGATCGGCGCTTTAAAAGGGTAAAGAAAATGCAGGGAGGGTCACTATGAAAAAGTTTGCATTTATTTCCATATCCATGCTGTTGCTGGCGGCCGGCTGCAGCGGGGGCTCCGGGGAAGAAGTCGGCGCCGATACGCGCCAAGCCGCCGAAGCGCCTGCCGAGCCGAGCGCGGCGGCAGGAACGTTTCCGATCGCCAAGGAGAAGACGACGCTGAAAGTGCTGGCGGTAAAAAGTCCCTACGTACAGGACTATACAACCAACGAATTTACCAAATGGTTCGAGGAGAAAACCAATATCAAAGTGGAGTGGCAATTCGCTACGCCTCAAGAGAGGCAGGAGAAGCTGAATCTCGTGCTGGCCGCAAACGATCTTCCGGACGTCATCGTCGGGTTCGGCGTCTCTCCCGCCCAGCAGATGGTTTACGGACAGCAGGGCATCTTCCTCCCGCTCAACAAGCTGATCGATCAGTTCGGCGTGGAAACGAAGCAAATATTCGAGAAATATCCCGAAATCAAACAGGCAACGACCGCGCCGGACGGACAGATTTACTCGCTGAGCACGATTGACCGCAATCCGCATACGATGCTGCCGCAAAAAATGTGGATCAATACGGAGTGGCTGAAGAAGCTGAATCTGGAGATGCCGAAGACGACGGACGATTTTGAGAAGGTGCTGAAGGCGTTTAAGGAGCAAGACCCTAACGGCAACGGCAAAGCGGATGAAATTCCGATGATCGGCGGCGTGCAGGATAAGCTGACCGGCGTCGACAGCTTCCTGCTGAATTCCTTTATTCTTAACGATTACAACGCCAATCAGCTGATCTTTGGCGACAAGGGCGAGATTGACGTCAACTTTAATAAACCGGCCTATAAGCAGGGGCTGCAATATTTGAACAAGCTGTATGCCCAAGGGCTCATCGCTCCGGAATCGTTCACCATGAATAACGATCAAATGAAAGCGCTGGTCGAGAACGGGGACGAACGGGTCGGCGTCATCTCGTCCTCCACCCCTCAAGCGTTCTCCAATATAGCGGGCACGCGATGGCTCCATTACAAGACGGTGCCCCCGCTGCAAGGACCCGACGGCTTGCGGCAATCGCCATATCGGTATTACGGCTTCAACGGCGGAGGGCTGCTCATTACGAAGGCGGCGAAAAATCCGGAGCTTGCCTTTCGCTGGGCGGACGCGCTCTTCAACCAGGAGATCGGCATAGCGGCCAACATCGGTCCTGAAGGCGTAGGCTGGAAGAAGACGGCCAATAACGAGACCGGGCTGAACGGCAAGCCGGCCGCCTGGATACGGTTGATCGCTTTCGGCACGCAGCAGAACAACAGCTGGATGCAGACGACGCCGTATCATTTCTCCCGCGAAATGTTCGAGGGGCTGGCCGCGGGCCCGAATGAAATTCCGCGCGTTCTATACGAGGAAACCCAGAAAAACTACGAGCCGTATAAATCGAAGCAAGAACAGACCGTTCCGCCCATTTTCTTCGACGATCTGCAGTCCTCGGAGCTTAGCGATCTGGAGAAGACGATCAAAGATTATGTCAAGGAGATCACGACGCGGTTTATTATCGGCGACGTATCCGTCGACAAGGAATGGGATACTTATGTGAAGACGCTTGACAGCATGAATCTGGCGCGATACATTCAGATTTATAATGAAGGGTATAAAGCGCAGTACAAAAAATAACGAGCAATGAAGCGTACGCAGCCCCGCGGCTAAGTACGCTTTTTTTTACCACAAAAACAAGCTACCTGTAAAAATCGGAGTGTGATAAAATGTGTAATGCTTATCGACATTCGACAATCTTTTATTGAGGTGGAGCGCGCATGAATCTGCTTATGCTCAAATTTAGCTCTATACGTGCCAAATTTATTCTTCTGTTTACTTTCTTCTTCCTGCTCCCCTTTATTTTGTTCGGCTCCATGTGGTATCATCGCTCCACCCAGGTCATTGAAGACAATGCCGTTGCGTCCGCTCAGAAATCGATTCAGCAGACGGATCGATATCTGAATTATTATTTCAACGATTTGGAGCGCAGCACGCTTCCTTATATTACGCATCCGCTGATTGAAGCTTTTATGAAGCTTTCCCCGGACGACGAATACCAAAGGTATATCATTACCGCACAGATTCAGAATCAAGTGATCGATCAGGTAATATATGGTAAAAAGGAAATTTACGGATTTTCCATTTATTCCGATAGCGGCATGTCGGTGTCCAATCTGTCGTCGACGATGGATTACTGGAAAAACCGCGACATCGTCAAGCTCGAACCGAAGGACGTGCGAACCGTAAGCTACAACAGCGTCCATTGGGAAAATCAAAGCCCGATTCTCACCATTAGCAGAGCATTTACGGTAAAGAACACCAAAGGATTGCTGCTTATCGATCTTCGCATCAAGGATATATCGGCCTTAATCAGCAGCGTCGGCTCCAGTCAAACGGGATTAACCTGGATTGCGAATGCAGAGGATACGATTGTGCTTCACCCCGACCAAAGCCTTATCGGCGGCCCCGTACCCGATTGGTATTACGAGCACATTAAAAATCAGGAGCAAGGCTCCCTTATTGTAGAAGATTCCGGAGTGAAAAAGCTCGTCGTGTTCGAACGGTCGCCATTGACCGAATGGACGTTAATATCGGAGGTGCCGCTGGCCGAATTAACCGGAGATTTGTTCTCGCTGCGCAACGTTACGATCATCGTCTTTATGGCCGTCTCTTTGATTGCGCTGCTGGTCGTGGGGGGATTCTCGCTCCGGCTTACCAACGCGCTTTCGAATATGCGCAGATTGATGAAGCGGGCGGGCAGCGGCGAGATGTTCGTCCGGGCGCATGTCGCCCAGGGAAAGCAGGATGAGCTGTACGAATTATACGAAAGCTTCAACCAGATGGTCGAGCAGCTGCAGCGATTGATCAATGAAGTCCACGCTTCCGAGCTCCGGGAGAAGGAGCTTGTCATCAAGCAGCGGGAGACGATGCTCAAATCGATGCAGGCGCAAATCAATCCCCACTTTCTGTATAACACGCTGGAAGTCATTAATTCATACGCCATTTTGGAAAATATGATGCCGATCAGCCGAATGGCGACTTCTCTTGCCGCGTTGTTTCGCTACAGTATTACAAGCGGAAGCGAGGAAGTTTCCTTGGATGAGGAAATGGCGCATATCCAAACTTATCTGGACATTCAGAAAGAGCGGTTTGAAGAGCTGACCGTCGAGTTTCAATTCAACCGGGCCGACTTGCGGCATATTCAAACGCTACGCCTGACGATCCAGCCTCTGGTCGAAAATGCGTTTCGCCACGGTTACGATAAGCATGAACGCTATCCCGAGTTTATCGGCATCTCAGGGGAGCCCGCCCCGGAAGGCTACCGGCTGCTGATTATGGACAAGGGGGGCGGGATGGAGCCCGATGTGATGGACGGGCTAAACCGGATGTTCGCTTCCGCGAAAGAGAGCGAATCCGATTGGCCCGGTCAAGAGCCGGATCGGGCGAATTCATCCGGACATGTCGGCTTGTGGAACGTCCATCAGCGCTTACGCTTGCGCTTCGGCGCTCCTTACGGGCTGCACATTGTCAAGTCGGATCAAGAAGGTACATGGATTGAAGTTCGTTTGCCCAAACGCGAAGGAGAGAATACGGGATGCTGAGAGCGATTATCGCCGACGATGAAACGATGATTAAGAAAAGCTTGAAGGTCATTATGGAAAGAACGGGATTGGCGGAAGTCATCGGCGCGTTTACGAACGGCCGGGACACGCTGGAGTTTATGAAGGCCAACCCGGCGGATTTGCTCATTACCGATATCCGCATGCCGGTGATGGACGGTTTGAATCTGATCGCCGCTCTGCGCGAAGCGGGGAATGAAACGGATGTCATCATATTGACCGGCTACGGCGAATTCGAATATGCGCAAAGAGCGATCCGGTACGGAGTGACCGATTATTTGTTAAAGCCCATTGTACCGGACCGGTTAGTCGACATGCTGGAGCAGATCCACGCCAAGCATGAGCGCCGGACGATGCTGCGCGAACGGCGTCAGGAGTCGCTCTGGTATTGCAGGCAGCAGGGAGAGCGGCTGTCCCGGCTGCTGCGGGATATGGACGGCGCGGCCATTCTTGCGCTTCTTGACGAGGTTCACGAATATATTGCCCGATGTTACGGCGACTTTCGGGAAGTTCACCAAACGTTTTACGCCGATTTGTTAGCGTTTTCCCGCAATGAGCTGCTAGCGGTTTCCCCCGATCTGGGAGGAGCCATTCAAGCCGGCATCACGCTGCCGGAAGAAGAATCGATTGACGAATGGAAAGTTCGGGTCCGCCGCCGGCTGAGCGAATGGATGCTGCAGATGGCGAACGTACGAAGCCATGGAATGGCGCTGACCATGAAGAAGGCGTTAACGTATATTCAAGAGAACATCTATAACGAAAATTTATCGCTTCAGCTGGTCGCCGATCAGTTGAACTTATCCGTATCCTATACGAGCGAATGCATCAAACAGTCGGTAGGCATTAATTTCACCCAATATGTAACCAAGCTTCGGATGGAGCGGGCCAAGGCGCTGCTGGCGGATTCGTCGCGCAAAATGTTTGAGGTCGCCTTCCAATGCGGCTATGCCGATTATGCCCATTTCACGAAAACGTTTAAAAAATATTACGGATATTCGCCGAAAGATTACCGGGCAAGCTTAAGCCTGCAACCTATCCATCCGGACGACCCATCGGCGAAAAATTGACAACCGGAGCCTCGCAAAACACATGTACCTTCCTCTTGCCGACGTTTACAATAACGTTAAATAAGAGGAAGGAGGATGAACGATGAGTAAAGGTTACGATGCGAACGCTGCCGTGTCCGCCCGACCGGCAAAGCAGCAGGCGCTGAAAAGATCGTACGTTATAAAAAATTGGCAAATTTACTCCATGATTGTGCCGGGCTTACTATTTTTTGTCATTTTTAAATATATCCCTTTGGCTGGAAGTATTATCGCCTTTCAGAACTATACCCCTTTCGGGGGCATACTCGGAAGTAAGTTTGTTGGACTCGAGCATTTTGTACGGCTGTTTAGCTACCCTGAGTTTTACCGCGTGCTCCGCAATACGCTGCTCATCAGCATGTACCAGTTAATCTTCGGCTTTCCTGCGCCGTTAATTCTGGCGCTGCTGCTGAACGAAGTGCGCAAGGTTGCCATGAAGCGATTTATGCAGACGATCTTGTATGTGCCGCATTTTTTATCGTGGGTCATCCTGGGAGGCATGGTCATGACTCTGCTGTCGCCCGATCGGGGGCTGGTCAACCACGTATTGAATTCATTCGGATCGGACAGCGTATTTTTTATGCAGCAGCCGGAATATTTCCGCAGCATTGTGGTCATCTCCGGCGTTTGGAAGGAAGCGGGCTGGGGAACCATCGTGTACTTGGCGGCGCTGACCGGGGTGAATCCCGAGTTGTACGAGGCGGCGGAGGTCGACGGAGCGGGAAAGCTGCGGCAAGTGTTTAGCGTCACGATTCCCGCCATTATGCCGACCATTATGGTTTTGCTGCTGCTGAAGATCGGGCATATGCTGGATCTCGGATTCGAGCAAATCTACGTTTTATTGAACCCGCTCGTGAGGGAAACCGGCGACATCCTGGACACTTATATTTACGAGGTGGGCTTACTGGGAGGTCAATATAGCTATACTACGGCGATCGGATTGTTCAAGTCGGTAGTCGGACTGATTCTGATTCTGGGAGCCAATGCCATCAGTAAAAAGACAACGGGAGATTCGATCTATTAGGAGGATGGAGGTTGTGAGAAAAGCCAGTCTGTCTCAGCGATCGTTTGAAGTATTGAATTATTCGATTCTTGTGCTTGCTTCATTGACGGTGCTGATCCCTTTTTTGAATATTTTGGCCGGGTCCTTTAGCGGCGGGAATGCCATTTTGCAAGGATTGGTTACGGTCGTGCCGGTCAATTTTACTCTGGAGAATTACAGTGCCGTAATCCAAAATTTCGGATTTTGGAAATCGTTCGGCATCACCGTGTACATTACCGTAGTAGGCACTTCGCTAAACCTGATCTTTACGTCGCTGATGGCTTACGGGTTAGCCCGCCGGGATTTAAAAGGAAGGTCGGCGATCGTGCTGATCGTTTTATTTACCATGATTTTTACGGCGCCGATCATTCCTTCCTATTTGCTGGTCAAATCGCTGGGCATGCTGAACACGTTATGGGCCGTCATGATTCCGTCGCTTATTAGCGGCTTTAATCTTTTGATTATGATCTCGTTTTTTCAAAATATTCCCGACGGATTAATAGAAGCGGCGCGCATGGACGGATGTCATGAATACCGCACCTTCTGGAGCATCGTGCTTCCCTTGTCCATGCCGGTGATGACGACGATAGGCTTGTTCTATGCGGTCAGCAACTGGAACGGTTATTACGCGGCGATGATGTACTTGCGCGATGCGAGCTTGTTCCCGCTGCAAGTGAAATTAAGGCAATTATTTGAGCAGGATAACGCCGGAGATATCCTTACGACCTTCTCGTCGACGGAAGGCATCAAGATGGCGTCGATTATCGTGGCAACCGTTCCTGTCATGCTGATTTACCCGTTCATTCAAAAACATTTTGTCAAGGGCGCCATGATCGGTTCGGTGAAAGGCTAGTATCCATATGGTTTGCATGTATATTGAGGGGGATCGCAATGAAAAAGAAAGTGATAATTACGTTAACTGGTTTATCTTTAACCGGAGGCCTGCTCGCAGGATGCGCCGGTAAGGATGATCATTCGGCTGCGAAAGCGAACGATGGGACTCCGCCGACCGTCAAGCTTGTTATGAGCGACCGCAATATGCCGTATATTCAATCTTCGCCTAACATTAATGATGATAAATATGTGAAAAAGCTGAGAGAGCTCTCGAAAACCGATGTGCGCATCGAAACGATCTCCCAGGGGGATTATTCCAAAAAGCTGAACCTGATGTTCGCCTCGGGCGAGCTTCCCGATGCGATCCAGGCCGTAAACGGCATCACTTCCCCCGAAGTAGCCGGAGCGTTAAATAACGGCGCGTTCTATGAATTGAACGATTTAATCGATAAATATGCGCCCGGCTTGAAAACGAAGATTAGCAAGGAGCTGTGGGATTCGTCGCTTGTAAGCAAGGACGGCAAAATTTACGCCATCCCCCGCGAAGCGCCGACGCCGAACAACCGTATCGTCTACATCCGCAAAGATTGGCTCGACAAGCTCGGCTTGCAGGCTCCGAAGACCGTCGACGAATATTTGAACGTGCTGCGCGCCTTTAGAGACAAGGACCCTAACGGCAACGGCAAGCAGGATGAAATTCCGTTTATCGGCCGGAAAAATTTCGACTTTGGCTATGTGTTCTTCGGGGCTTACGACGTTAGCCCGGAAGGGTGGAAATATGTCAATAACCAGCTCGTTCCTAATTTCATTCGTCCGGAAATGAAGGACGCGCTGAAGCTTCATCAGCAAATGTATCAGGAAAAGCTGATCGATAATGAAATATTCGTCAACACGGCTGCAGATTGGGGAGCCAAAATCGAAAGCACGCAGCGGGTCGGCATGTGGATTCATGCGGCTGAATATCCGGATAAGACGGCGACAAGCTACAAAATCCTCACTCCGCCGATCGAGTTTATCAACATTCCCGCGCCTACGGGACCGGACGGAAAAGGCGGCAACCTGATCGGTTCAGTCGTCGATCCGCTCTCGACATGGGTCATTCCGAAAACCAATAAACATCCGGAATATGTGCTGAAATTCCTGGAATGGTTTTTGTCCGACGACGCCCAAAAGTTTTTGAATTACGGACTTGAAGGCGACGATTTTACGATGGAAAACGGCAAGATCACCTACAAGCGCTTAAGCACGAAAGCCGATGCCGACAGAGAGCAGATGCATCTTCAATGGCTGCGGTTAATCGGGCCAAGCAATATTCATGATCAGGAATTTATGAAAAATCGCGAAAACGGGCAGCTTGTCGGCGAAGCGTTGAAAATCGCTACAAGCGAAGGAAGGGTTAACGACGGCTTGGACATGCCGATTCCTCCGACATTGACGGTTAAGCCTGAGCTTCAATACACCGGCCTGTGGATGGAAACGGCCGCCAAAATCATTACCGGACGCGATTCTCTGGATAGCTTCGACAAGTTCGTAGAAGACTGGAAAAAACGCGGCGGAGATCAAGTCATTCAAGAAGCGACCGATTGGTACAAGCACAATAAAGGAATAAAGTAAACATAGGCATAACGAAGAACAAGGCTGGAGGAATCGCATCATGGGCAATCATGTGGAACTGGACATGCACGAACTGTTTTCCCTGCGGTCGCGCCTGCAGCGTTACCTGGACGTCGAAGCGGCGCTCGCGTTGACACAGGCGGAGCTGGGGATCATCCCGCTGGCTGCCGGCGATAAAATCGCCGAAGCCGCGAAGGTGGAGCTCATCGATTTGCAGCGTCTTGAAGCCGGACAGGCGGTCACCGGCCACTTTATGATGCCGCTCGTTACCGAGCTGTCCCGCGCCGTCGGAGAGCCTGAAGGCGAATACGTTCATTGGGGCGCCACGACGCAAAATATTGAGCAGACGGGCGATGTGCTTGGCATTCGCGACGCCGTTCGCCTGTTGACGGAAGAGCTGCGCGGCGTCATCGAAGCGTTGGCCGGTTTGGGCGAACGAACCGCCGATACGGTTATGGCCGGGCGAACGCATTGGCAGCAGGCGGTACCGATCACTCTCGGCTTTAAGGTGGCGACCTGGACCGATGTGATGATACGGCATGCGGAACGTCTGGAGCAGCTCAAGCCGCGTCTGTTTACATCCATGACAGGCGGTGCGGCGGGTACGTTTGCCAGCATGGGCGAACGGGGACCGGCGGTTCAAGAAGGCGTGGCCCGGCGGCTGGAGCTGACTCCGATGAAGGTGCCGGCGAGAAATATCGTGGACCATTTCGCCGAGTATGTGCTTCTGCTGGGCATGATGGCGGCCACGTTGGCCTCGATGGCGGAAGAAGTGTCGCGGTTGATGTCCGCGGAGTTTGGCGAAGTCAGCGAGAGCTTGCCCAAGGGGGATGTCGGAAGCTCGACGATGCCGCAAAAGAGAAATGCCAAAAAATGCATGGAGGTCGTCATCAAATCGGCCCGGATCAGAGCCTTGGTTCCTACGGCGCTGGAAGCGATGATCCAATCGCATGAAGTGGACGGCACCCGGTCGGCCATGATGCAGCATGCGGTGGAACAGAGCTCCATCTTGACCGGCGATATACTGAGGGCGATCCGCAAGGTGATGACCGGTCTCGAAATTTATCCGGAACGGATGAGAGCGAATCTGGAGCTGACCGGAGGTCTCATTAACGCCGAAGCGGTGATGATGACGCTGGCGCAGACGATCGGCCGGCAAACCGCGCATGAGGTAGTTCATGACGCCGCCTATCAGGTGGCGCAAAGCGGAGCATCGACGACCTTCTCCGATGTGCTGACCGCCGACCCGAGGGTCAACGAACATCTAAGCAAGGAAGAGCTGCGCAAGCTGCTCGACCCGGCGGCTCACACCGGACTCAGCGCCGAGATCGCCCGCAAGACCGCTTCCCGGGCCCGCGCCGCAGCTCAGCTAATGAATAACGACTCCGAAGTAAAATAAAACCGAGTAAAATTACGATACAGGCTGATGGTACCCATCGGTCTGTATTTTTTTGTCTTAACCGCTTCTCCAGTCGGCATTTCGGCTTATTTACTTGCCGCATCAAACATATTATTATTACAATAAACATTATAAAAATATAATATAATAAACCGAGGCGGCTCTGACGGGCTTTGCAGCGGCCGGGGAAGCCGTTTTGCAAATCTCGCATAGCCGGTGAAGAATGGCAAATTGAAACAAAGGGCGCGCAGCCTATACAATCAGGTTACGGAGCATAAATCAAGGATTAGATAAAGATGCACCAAATCGGGCAGGAATGGAACTTATCTAATTATACGGCTGGCATGGTACGCCGGGAAGGTTGCGACATCATCCCGCATGCCGGTAAGGGGGCAGGGCTCTTGGCTCGTCAAAAAAGTATGTTTCGCAAGCTGTTTATTTCGTATATCGTTATTTTGGCCGTACCGCTGTTTATTTTGGGCGGAATCGTCTATTACTTCAATGTGGTGAGCTATCAGAGGGAAGTTTCGGAGGCGAATTTGGCGAAGCTGACCCAGGTCAGGAACCAAATTGACTTGGAGCTTAAATCGCTAAGAGAAATTATTTATCATATTTCAAGCCAAGCGGATATGTATGCGGACCCGTATACTGCTGCGCCGGACGAAAAAGGGGACCAGCACAGCATGATCGCCCCTCAGCTTATGGCGTATAAAGACCACTATCCCTTCATAGACGAAATCATGTTTTATTACCGGGGCGATACGAAAGTTTATTTGACATCGGGCCAATACGATTACCAGTCGTTTGAAAATAACGTCAAAAAGAACTACAACTGGGCGGGAGCCAGCGTCTTCAAGGAGCTCAACTCGGTTAGCGCCCCTAAGTCGTTTCGAGTTGAAACCAAAGGGTCCGACATGCCTGACGATAGCAATATGCTGGCATTTCTGTATCCGGTTCCGTTATTAGAAACGATCCCTCAAGCATCCGTATTATTCACCGTCAAAGAAACCGAATTTTTCTCCAAATTCCAGAACATTCTCGGCAATTTTGAAGGCGCTGTCTTTATTTACGACCCGTATTACCGGTCTCTCGTTTCATTAAATCATCAAATGGGCAGCCTCGATATGACCAGTTTGGAAGAGCAGCTTAGAACCTTTAAAGGAACCGGTATTTTCAACGTGACGTCCGGCGGCATGAATTTGATTGTGACCCGCATGGTCTCGGAAGAAACGGATTGGAGCTATATTATAGCGATGCCGGATTCTTTCTTCTATAAAAGCGTGAATACCAACAGCACCCTGATCGTCGGTATTATTTTTATTCTCCTGGTTGCGGGATTCGTCGGAGCGCTCTTGTTCTCGCTGAAAAATTACAAGCCGATCAAAGTGCTGCTGTCCCAGTTTACAAAATCGGGATACGAAGAGTCGGATCAGGATATCGAAGGAAAAAACGAATTTGAAATTATACGACTCACTTTTGAAAGCGCTTTACAGAAGAATAAGGATATGCTTATGCAAATGAATGCGCAAAGACCGTTAGTGAAGGACCAGTGTTTGTTAACCTTGCTCGGGGGAAAGAAGATCGATCCCGGCGAACGGGATTATTTAATTAAATGCTCCAACCTGATATTGGACGGAAGCGCCTATTATTGTATGGTTCTTTCCACGCACCCGGATGATACCGAAGGCCCTGAACTGGGTCACATTATAGCTCTCTTGGAGAATGTGTATTTTAATGGAGGCAGAGGATACGGCGTTGAAGTCGTCAACGGAAATTACGTTGCCGTCATTATCGTCCTGCAGGAATATCCGGCGGATGTAAAAAGCAAACAACAGGATATAGCGGGCAATCTGGTCCAGCATGCCAAGGAAAACCTCGGTCTCCAAATGATTGTCGGCATAGGGAAAATATATCGGAGCATCGAACAGTTAAACGCCTCTTATCTGGAAGCGTCCGCCGTGTTGTTCGACAACCAGATCAATAATAAGAAAGCCGTTCATTTTTTTGACGATATTGAAAATGCGCAGGAGCAGATCAACTGGTATCCGATGAAGGAACAGGCGCTGTACATTCAAAGCTTGAAGCAGGGGGATCAGGCGGTAGCCCTGGAAACGCTTAGAGCGCTGATTGAACAATTGGAAGCGGGGACTATCTCGTACTATATGGTCAAGTGCCTGTGCTTCGACATTGTGAATCATATTCTGAAAGCCATGAACCAAATGAATTTCCGGAATTTTTCCGTGGACATTAAAGAGCTGATCAAATTCAACTCGCTCCAGGAATTTCAGAAATGTATGGAATCGATCACCATATTGTTTTGTTCGCAGGTAAATCTTCAAAAAGAAAAAGAGAACGTCGAATTGAAAAATAAGATCATTTTTTACATCAACGAGCATTTTAAAGACAGCAGTCTGTCTCTGGAACATATAGCGGGGCAATTCGGCCTTTCAACCTCGTTTGTGAGTCGGTTTATAAAGGATGAAACCGGCGTTAATTTCGTGGATTACTTGTCCAATCTTCGCATGAACGAAGTAAAGCTTCAATTGCAATACACAGACAAACTCATCCAGGAGATCGTAACCGATGTCGGTTATCTCAATACACCAAGTTTTGTGCGTAAGTTTAAAGCGATGGAAGGGGTTACGCCGGGACAATACCGGCAAATTACCGGGAAGGGTTAACAATCGCCATGCTTTGAAAACTTAAGGGGAGTGATGGCTATGAGAGTACGGTTCTATCGTAAATCATTGGCGTGGGGGACGGCATTCCTGCTGCTTGCGTCCGCCCTCGCCGGCTGCAATGAGGACAGTTCGCCGGGAAGCGCTGCGGGAGAGCCCGCCGCTTCGGCCAACATGAACGAAAGCGGCCTGCCTATCGTCAAAACGCCGATCACACTAAAAGTATGGACTCCGATGAGTCCGAACGCGTCGCAATTTATTACCGATTACGGACAAAATGAAGTGTACCAGGAATTGGAAAAACGCACCGGCATCCATATCCAGTTTATTCATCCGGCCCAAGGGCAGGAGAAGGAGGCGTTCAACCTGATGATCGCTTCCGGCGAGCTGCCCGACATCATTACCGGGGCGGGACGGTATGTCGGCGGGGAAGAGAAGGGGGTGCGGGACGGCGTGTTCGAGGATCTGACTCCATACCTTCAGAAATACGCGCCAGACTACTACAAGCTCGTCACGTCCGACGCCGAAACGAAGCGCGAGGTGACGACCGACGACGGCAAGTTTCCCGCCTTCTACATGATCAAGCCGGATCAGGATGCGCCGTTTCGCCGGATCATGTTCCGCGAGGATATGCTGCAATCGGTCTCCATGGACGTGCCGAAAACGATTGACGAGTACGAGAAGTTTTTTAAGGCGATCAAGGACAGCAAAGGGATTGCTCCTTATATTCCGGTGACTAACGGGCTGGAGGAGCAATTTATGGGACCCTATGGCATCATTCCGGGCTTTTATTTGAAGGACGCCAAGACGGTAGCTTTCGGGCAGGCTCAGCCCCAGTTCAAGGAATACCTCGCGCTGATGAACAAATGGTACAAGGAAGGCTACATTAACAAGGATTTTGCCGGGTTAAAGGCGACCCAGACGCAAGCGCTGTTCGACAGCGGTAAAGCGGCCACGCTCGTCGAGGCGGTCGTGGGCAGCTACAACCGCGGAAAACAGCTGAAGCAAAATTACGTTTCGGCCCCTTACCCCAGGCTAAAGGCAGGGGAACAGATTCATTACCAGCCGAAGACTTGGCCACTGGCCGGCAACGGTCAAGAGACCGTAATCGCAACTTCCTCCAAATATAAAACGGAGGCGATCCGCTGGCTCAATTACGCTTATACGCAAGAAGGAGCCATGCTGTACAACTACGGGATTGAAGGCAAGACCTATACGATGGTGGACGGAAAACCGAAATATACGGATTATATTTTGAATCACCCGAAATACGGAACGGAGAATGCGAACTATATTCTGCGCGTGCACTTCGCACCGAAACTGGCCTTCTCGGATATAGCCAACCCGAATTTGGCCAAAAGTCCGGACTCGGCGGCGATCCGGCAAAAATGGGCCGACGATCCCAACGCCGATAGCGCGCTGCAGCTGCCGCCGATCCGTCTGACCTCGGAGGAGAACGACAAGCGTTCCAAAATAATGACCGAGGTGGACACGTACAGCGATGAGATGGTATTGAAATTTATCCTCGGCGCGGAGCCGCTCAGCAACTTCGACAATTATGTCAGTCAGCTCAAAAAGCTGGGATTAGACGAAGCGGTGAGCATCTCCCAAGCCGCTTACGACCGGTATGAAAATAAGAAATAACAGACCGTCCATCGTTTCTCGCAAGAATAGCATAACGCCAAAATGAATGGCAAATTGAACAAACGCCGTTAGCCCGCATACAATCAAGGTGGTTGGCGGGCCTAACGCCACAACGAAACGGAAAGGGGAAGCAAAATGGACTTGGCAACAACGACGGCCAGAACGCCAAGCAAGACGTTCGCAAGCAGGCTCCGCAAGGACCTGATCATGAACAAGTACGTGTATATTATGGCTTGTCCGATCATCGTGTTCTATATTCTGTTTCATTACGTGCCTATGGCGGGACTTGTAATCGCTTTCCAGGATTTCAATGCTTTCAAGGGCATCCTGGGCAGCCATTGGGTCGGGCTTAAACATATCAATGAGTTTCTTACGAGCCCTTATGCGTTTCGCGTCATCAAGAACACCTTTTTACTCAATGTTTATCAAATTTTATTCGGCTTTCCCGCGCCGATCCTGCTGGCGCTGCTGCTGAACGAGATCCGCAGCCACATCTTTAAACGGACCGTTCAAACCGTGAGCTACATGCCGCATTTTATTTCGCTCGTGGTCGTCTGCGGGATGCTCGTTGATTTTACGGCGAGCAGCGGGGTGATCAACGATCTCGTCCATGCTCTGGGCGGCGAACGCACCAATCTGCTCATGCAGAAGGAATGGTTTCGCACGATCTTCATCTCCAGCGGGATTTGGCAGGAGGTGGGCTGGGGCAGCATCATCTACTTGGCGGCTTTATCCTCCGTCGATCCGAGTCTTTATGAGGCTGCGGAGATGGACGGAGCGAGCCGGCTGCGCAAGGCGATGCATATTACGCTGCCGGCGCTCGTTCCGACCATCACCATCTTATTGATTATGCGGCTCGGTCATATTATGAGCGAAGGCTTCGAGAAGATCATCCTGCTGTACAATCCGTTAACCTATGAGACCGCCGACGTTATCGCTTCTTATGTTTACAGGCGCGGGCTGCAGGAGGCGAATTACAGCTTCGGCGCGGCAGTGGGGTTGTTCAATTCATCGATTAACTTCATCATTTTGCTTGCCGCCAACTATGTGAGCCGCCGATTTGTCAAAGAAAGCTTATGGTAAAGGAGGGAAAAAAGTGATTTTCAAAAAAACGATCGGGGAAACGATTTTTGATTCGTTCAACCACATTTTGCTCGTTTTGTTCGGATTGGTCAGCCTGTATCCGCTGCTGTACGTCTTGTTCGCTTCCTTCAGCGAGCCGGCTGAGCTGGCGAAGCATACCGGCATATTGCTGAAGCCGCTCGGCTTCTCCGTAGTCGGATATGAAATCGTATTCAACAATCCTAATATTATTATCGGTTACATGAACACGATCATCTATGTCGTTGTAGGCACCTGCCTGAATGTACTGTTAACGGCTATCGGTGCTTACGTGCTGTCGCGCAAAAACTTGATGCTGAAAAAGCCGATGATGATCATGATCGTGTTCACGATGTATTTCGGCGGAGGGCTGATCCCGCACTTCCTTCTTGTCAAAAATCTGGGGATGTACGATAGCCGGCTGGCCCTGATCATCCCCGGAATTATCGCAACGTGGAACTTGATCGTGATGAGAACGGCCTTTAACGCCATTCCCGACAGCCTGGAGGAATCGGCCAAAATCGACGGAGCCAATGACTTTGTCATTTTATTCCGCATCATTCTCCCGGTAACGAAGGCAACGCTTGCAGTCATGGTGCTGTTCTATGCCGTCGGCCACTGGAACTCCTGGTTTAACGCCATGATCTATCTCCGCGACCGGGGCTTATTCCCGCTGCAGCTGCTGCTGAGAGAAATATTGATCGCCAACTCGGCCGGGGGAAATCTGCTGGAAGGCGCCTCGGTTTCGGATGACGATCAAGCGCTGGTCTATCTGGTTATTAAGTACTGCACCATTATTGTGGCAACGGTGCCGATCCTGTTTATTTATCCTTTCTGCCAAAAATATTTTATGAAGGGCGTCATGCTCGGCTCCTTAAAAGGATAGCGTTCAAAACGATTTATTAAAATATAGGAAAAGTGGGGAAAAGCTATGAGACTTCGGTTCCATCGCAAATCATTGGCATGGGGGACGGCATTCCTAATGCTTGCGTCCGCCCTCGCCGGCTGCAACGGGGACAATTCGCCGGGAAGCGCTGCGGGAGAGCCCGCCGCTTCGGCCAACATGAATGAAAGCGGGCTGCCTATCGTCAAGACGCCGATCACCTTAAAAGTATGGACGCCGATGAGCTCGAACGCATCGCAGTTTATTACCGATTACGGGCAAAACGAAGTGTACCAGGAGTTGGAAAAGCGCACCGGCATCCATATCGAGTTCATTCATCCGGCTCAAGGGCAGGAGAAGGAGGCATTTAACCTGATGATCGCTTCCGGCGAGCTGCCCGACATCATCACCGGAGCGGGGCGTTATGTCGGCGGAGAGGAGAAAGGGGTACGGGACGGCGTGTTCGAGGACCTGACTCCCTATCTTGAGAAGTACGCGCCCGATTACTATAAGCTCGCTACGTCCGACGCCGAAACGAAGCGCGAGGTGACGACCGACGACGGCAAATTTCCCGCCATCTATATGATCAAGCCGGAGCAGGATGCGCCGTTTCGCCGGATTATGTTCCGCGAGGACATGCTGAAATCGGTCTCGATGGACGTGCCGAAAACGATTGACGAGTACGAGAAGTTTTTTAAGGCGATCAAGGACAGCAAGGGCATCGCTCCTTATATTCCCGTCCCTAACGGGTTGGAAGAGCAGTTTATGGGCCCGCTAGGCATCGTTCCCGGCTTCTACCTGAAAGACGGCAAAACCGTCGCCTTCGCGCAAACTCAGCCGCAGTTCAAAGAATACCTTACGCTGATGAACAAATGGTACAAGGAAGGCTACATCAACAAAGATTTTGCCGGGTTAAAAGCAGCTCAGGCACAGGCTCTGTTCGACAGCGGCAAAGCCGCCACATTCGTCGATGCGGTCGTAGGCACCTATAACCGCGGCAAGCAGCTGAAGCAGAACTACGTTCCGGCGCCTTATCCAAGGCTAAAGCTGGGAGATCGGATTCATTATCAGCCGAGCGACTGGCCTGTGCCGAACCAAGGGCAAGAGACCGTGATCACAACCTCCTCCAAGCATAAAGTAGAAGCCGTTCGCTGGCTTAATTACGCTTTTACGCAAGAAGGAGCCATGCTGTACAACTATGGGATTGAAGGCAAAACCTATACGATGGTAGACGGCAAGCCGAAGTATACGGATTATATTCTGAACAATCCGAAGTTCGGCACGGAAAACGCCAATTATATTCTTCGTGTTCATTTTGCACCCAAACTGATGTTCACCGATGTTGCGGCCAATCCGAATTTGGCCAAAAGTCCGGACTCGGCGGCGATCCGGCAAAAATGGGCCGACGATCCCGACGTCGACAGCGCGCTGCAGCTGCCGCCGATTCGCCTGACCGCGGAGGAGAACGACAAGCGATCCAAAATAATGACCGAGGTGAACACGTACAGCGACGAGATGGTATTGAAATTCATCCTCGGCGCGGAACCACTCGGCAACTTCGACAATTACGTCAATCAGCTCAAAAAGCTGGGAATCGACGAAGCGGTGAACATCTCCCAAGCCGCTTACGACCGGTATTTGAACAAAAAATAAGCCAACAATGGAGGCGATCCAATGACTAAGCAGCCGAACATCATTTTGATTCTGGTCGATGATATGGGATTCTCCGATATAGGATGCTACGGCTCGGAGATCCATACGCCGAATCTCGATCGACTGGCCGGGGAAGGCGTGCGCTTTTCGCAATTTTACAATACGCCCCGCTGCTGCCCTACGCGAGCGTCCATCATGACCGGACTTTTCCCGCATCAGGCGGGACTCGGATTTATGGAAGAAGATATCGGCAATCCGGCGTATACGGGAACGATTCACAGGCAATGCGTCACGATAGCGGAAGCTTTGGGGGATCAATACAACTCCCTCATGGTCGGCAAGTGGCATCTCGGCAAGCAAGAGCAGCAAAGACCTTATAATCGAGGGTTTGACAGCTATACGGGGCTGCTTGACGGCGCCAGCAATTACTTCAAGCCGGAGCCTATAAAAACCTTGATTAAGCGCAATCTTCCGTTTCAGCCTCCGGATGACGATTTTTACACGACGGACTGGTTTAGCGACAGCGCCGTCGACTATATTGACGAATACGGGCAACAGGAGAAGCCGTTCTTCCTATATCTGGCGTATACGGCTCCGCATTGGCCGTTGCAGGCTCCCGAAGAGGATATTGCCAAGTACAAGGGCGCTTACATGAAAGGCTGGGATCAGCTCCGCAAGGAACGATACGATCGCCTGATCGGCATGGGCATGCTGGATGAGAAAAGCAGCCCGCTGACCGAACGCGACAGCGGAGCCCCCGCTTGGGATACGGTGGAGAATAAAGAGGCTTGGGATCTGAAAATGGCCGTGTACGCCGCCATGATCGACCGGATGGATCAAGGGGTCGGCAAAGTGCTGGAGAAGCTCAAGGAGCTGCATATTGAGGACAATACGCTGGTGATGTTTTTGTCGGACAACGGCGCCTGCGCGGAAGGGATCGGTCTTCAAAGCGACAAGACGCCCGGCACGGCCGATTCGTTCATCGCTTATCATCTCCCGTGGGCCAACGTCAGCACGACGCCTTTCCGCCTATACAAGCATATGGTCAACGAAGGGGGCATTTCGACGCCGTTTATCGCCAGATGGCCGGAAAAAATCAGGCAGCAGGGCGCGATTACGCATCAATTCGGGCATTTGATGGATATTATGGCCACATGTCTGGATGCGGCGGGAATTTCATATCCCGAAACCTATAACGGCAACGAGATCATTCCGATCGAAGGAAAAAGCCTGCTGCCGATTCTCGAAGGGAACGAACGGGAAGGCCACGAGTATATGTTCTGGGAGCATGAAGGGAATAGGGCCGTGCGCCAAGGGAAATGGAAGCTGCTGTCCCGCTGCAAAATGGATTGGCAATTTACGGCGGCCTGGGGCTTCCGCGGCGATCGGGGGCCGCACGAGGAAAAGTGGGAGCTGTACAATATCGAAGAAGACCGGATCGAGTTAAACGATCTGTCCGATCAATACCCCGAGAAGGTTCGGGAGCTTGCGGACCGGCATGAGCAGTGGGCCCGGCGTACGGGCGTCATTCCTTGGACGGAGTATATGGAAGTAACCAAAACGGAGTATTTGCTGCGCACGCAAGAAATTACATGGGATTAAACCGAAGCGTACGGCAATTTGTCATTTGTAGGCCAGGGGGGGATGCACGATGAACCGGCAAACGGCTGAGAAGCCTAATATTTTACTCATTATGACGGATACGCAGCGCTGCGATACGCTGGGCTGCATGGGCAGTCCTTACGCCGTGTCGCCGCACTTGGACAGGTTGGCGCAAGAGGGCGTGCTGTTCGAAGAAGCTTATACGGCGTCTCCGGTATGCTCGCCGGCGCGCAGCAGCTTGATCACGGGGCTGCATACGCCGGTGCACGGATGCATCGAGAACGGAATCAAGCGCCGGGAAACGTTCCAAACGCTGCCGGATGCGCTGAAGCAGGAAGGCTATACGAACCTGATGATCGGCAAAACCCATTTCGGGACGCTGCCAAGCTCCTTCGATATCGTCCATACGGTCGAAGGCGAGAAAAACTCCGGCTCCGGCTCGGACAGCTATGCCCGGTTCTTGGAACCGCACGGCATCCCCAGAAAAAGCGACGGCCCCCAATCCAGACCCGAGGAGCTGCATATGGAGGCGTTTTTGGTCGACCGGACGATCGAAGAGCTGGAAAAAGTCAGGCAAGAGGGCGGGGGGCCGTTCTTCGCCTTCTGCTCGCTGCTAAGCCCCCATTCGCCGCTGGACCCTCCGGGAGCATGGGCGCATCTGTACCGCGACAAGCCGCTGCCGCCTATCGACTACCGGCCCGGAGATATTGAGGCGCTGCCGGCCCAGACGAAACGTCTTCTGGGATTTCTGGGCCGGGAACGGGAGATGGAGGCTGCGCTGCAGTCCCCGGAAACGCAGAAGCATATCGACGAAGAGCGCCGGTTATATTACGGCTTGGCTGCATATACGGACGCGCAAATCGGCAGACTGCTCGATTATCTCGACGCCAGCGGGCTTCGCCGGTCGACGCTCATTATCTTCACCTCCGATCACGGGGAGCAGCTGTACGATCACGGGTTCAGCGACAAGCATAATTATTATGACGCGAGCTGGCGCGTCCCCTTCATCATGAGCATGCCGGGCACGCTGCCGACGGGGGAAACGAGAGACTTTGCCGTATGGACGGACATTACGGCGACCGTATTGGGGGCGGCCGGCGCTTCCAGCCGGTACGTTCAGGGCCATGATTTGTTCCGGCCGTTAAGCGACGGGAAGCCGTCGCCGCGCCGCTGCGGGGTCGGCACACTGTACCGCTCGGCGGCAATATCAACCAAATATTGGAAATTGGAATATTACTTCGATGAGCGGGAAGGACGATTGTACGATCGGCTGAATGATCCTTCTGAACGCAGCGATCTGTTCGGCCACCCCGCATACCGGGAAATCAAGGACGAATTGCTGGAAGCGCTGCTCGCCTGGCGTTCCAATCTGAGCGACCTTCAATATTTGACGGAATCGACCGGGGGAGGCGGACCCGTTGCCCGGCGCATAGCCCCGCATACGCTGCAGCTGAGCGGAGAGGACAACGAGCGCAGGCTCAGCGAAGCCGCCGAGCTCATCGACAACAAGTATAAGGAAGCGCATAAGACATTCATATCCAAGGGAGAGAGTTAAATTGTCACAACCGATGAGAACCGAGCATCCCAGGCCGCAGTTTATTCGCAGCGACTGGGCCCACTTAAACGGGCAATGGGAATTTGAATTCGACGACGAAAGGATCGGACGGAAGCAGAAATGGCATCTGGGCGCCGCCGCTTTCTCACGAACGATACAGGTGCCGTTTTCGTTTGAAAGCAAGCTGAGCGGCATCGGCGAGCCCGGCTTTCACGATACCGTCTGGTATCGGCGAACGTTCCAGGTTCCGGCGGAATGGACCGGCCGGAGGGTGCTGCTTCATTTTGGCGCCGTAGACTACCGGGCGAACGTATGGGTTAACGGCGAGCACGCCGCCGTGCACGAAGGCGGGCATACGCCGTTTTCGGCCGATATTACCGATTCCCTGCATCCGGACGGAACGAACACGGTCGTCGTGCTGGCCGAGGATTACAGCCGCAACTTGTCGCTGCCGCGGGGTAAGCAGTACTGGGAGCCGAAGTCGAAAGGCATCTTTTACACCCGCACGACGGGCATATGGCAGACGGTATGGATGGAAGCGGTCGATGCCGTGCATTTGGCCCAAGTGCGGATGACGCCGGATATCGATAACGGCCTGCTCCAAATCCGCCCGATCGTGGCAGGGCATAACGTGCAGGACGACCTCAAGCTTAAAGTCGAAATCAGCTTCAAGGGCGAGCCGGTCGCCGAAGATGTTTATTCGCTTAAGGAAGCGGAAGAAACCCGTTCGCTCGTGCTGCCGCATTACCAAGGCTTCCGGCGCTGCCATCTGTGGACCCCGGAAACTCCGAATCTGTACGATATTAAGTTCACGCTGCTTAAGAACGAGCGGCCGGTGGACGAGGTGACCAGCTACTTCGGCATGCGCAAAATTTCGGTCGAGAACGGCAAGCTGATGCTGAACAACCGATTTTATTATATGAGACTGGTGCTCGATCAGGGGTATTTTCCCGACGGAAATTTGACGCCGCCGTCCGATGAAGCGATTCGGCGCGATGTCGAGCTGACGAAGGAAATGGGCTTTAACGGCGCGCGCAAGCATCAGAAGATGGAGGACCCCCGCTATCATTACTGGTGCGACCGGCTCGGCCTGCTCGTATGGGGAGAAGCTGCCAACGCGTATCAATATTCGGAACCATACGTCAGGCGGTTTACCCGCGAATGGCAGGAGGCGATAGAGCGGGATTATAACCATCCCTGCATCGTCGCCTGGGTTCCTCTGAACGAAAGCTGGGGAGTCTGGAATATTAAAGACAACGAATCTCAGCAGCAGCACGCCTTGGCCATGTATCATTTGACGCGGTCGCTCGACCGGACCCGTCTCGTTGTATCGAACGACGGCTGGGAGCATATGAAGACGGATCTATGCACCATTCATGATTACGAGCCGTCCCGGCAAGTTCTTGAGGAACGCTACAGCACCGCTGAATCGGCTGTGAACGGGGTGCGCAATCACAGCAAGCGGACGTTTGCCGGCGGTATGGCCTATGAGGGGCAGCCGATCCTGGTGAGCGAGTTCGGCGGCATTTCGTTCAAAAAAAGCGAATGGGAAGGCTGGGGATACTCCGGCGCGAACAGCGACGAGGATTTCGTCGGCAAGCTGAAGGCCGTGGTCGAGCCGATGCTGGCTTCCCCTGTCGTGCAGGGCTTTTGCTACACGCAGCTGACGGATGTGGAGCAGGAAATTAACGGACTGCTCACTTATGACCGCAAGCCGAAGGTGCCGCTGGAGCAGATGCGGGACATTATTGCAGGGAAACTCTCGCCGAGAACGTTTTAAAAATAAGGGGGAGGTGCCATTCATGACGGGAAGCCGCAAAAATATAGTCATCATTATGAGCGACGAGCAAAGCTGGGATACGCTGGGGTGCCACGGCAACGCCGCGTCGGTCACCCCGAATATCGATGCGCTGGCCGCGCGGGGAACGTCCCTCGACCGCTGTTATACCGCGTATCCGCTATGCTGCCCGGCAAGAGCCAGCTTATGGACCGGCCTCATGCCTCACGGGCACGAGGTGACCGGGAATTGGCGGAGCATTCGCGAAGACTTGCGGGACGAGGGCTTGGTGAAAAACTTCAAGGAAGCCGGCTTCCACACGATCTATACCGGGAAATGGCATGTGCCCGGGACGACGCCGGACCGGTTTCACTTTGACGATATCAGCGCCATTCCGGCGGTGATCGAGGGACGGGATCGCGGCAGGTTTATCGAGGAATACCGGGAATATGCCCGCAGCGAAGGCTACGTTCTTCATGACACGCATATCGAGAATTTGACTCACGCCGATCTGGAGAAGCTGAACCGGCCCGGACGCGCGCCTTACGGCACGGCGGAAATCAAGGAGGAGCATTTTCTGGAAACGTGGCAAACCCGGCAGTTTCTGCAAGCAATGGACCGCCGGCCGGAGGAGCAGCCTTTTTTGGCGGTATGCTCGTATAATGCGCCGCATTTTCCAATGATCGTTCCGTCCCCGTACGATAAGCTGGTTAGACCGGAAGACGTGACGCTGCCGGAAAACTTTCTCAAGGGCATCGAGGGGAAACCGCAGGAAGTGCTGAACTCGCCTTATTTCAAAGAAATGCAAGGGCTGGACGAAAGCGAGTGGCGCGGATTCATCGCTCACTATTGGGGACTGTGCGCCTTGATCGACAAGCAGGTCGGGGAGATTGTCGGCTACCTGAAGCGTAACGGCTTGTTTGACAATACCATCATCGTGTTCGTATCCGATCACGGCGATATGATGGGCGCGCACGGCATCGTGAAAAAAGGCTTCCCGCTGCATTATGAGGAGGCGCTGCGCGTGCCGTTGATCATAGCGAACGCCGGAGCTTCCGAAGCTTCGGCACCTTCAGAAAGCGCCGCGCTCGTCTCTCTCATCGACCTGCTCCCTACCTTGGCCGATCTCTCCGGGGTCGCCGTCAAGCAGCGGCATGAAGGCCGATCGTTCGAGCCTGTGCTGCAAGGGAAGACCGATCGCCACCGCGACTATGTAGTGGCGGAAACCTTCAAGCTGGGGGGAGACGAAGGAGCTATCGTCGGCGGAGAGCGGGTCAGCCCCCGGCAGTTCAGGATCGGGAAGGACAGCGTGAACGTCTCCGTGCGGACCGATACGCATAAGTACATCTTCCGGTACATGGACGAGGAAGAGCTGTACGATCTGACGGAAGACCCTTACGAGAATGTGAATATCGCCGGGGACCGGGCGAGAACCGGGGAGATCGCGCATATGCGCGAGCTGCTTCGGCGGGAACTGGCGGACTCTCATCCTTTCCTCGGGCGGCTGATCGCCGGCAGGCTGGATGAAAGGAATGCCAATGCAATGACTACGGAATGATGGAGATGAAAAACGATGTCTTCGAAACGGCCTCATATTTTGTTAATTACCGCCGACGAGCTAAGGAAAGACGCGCTCGGCTGCTACGGCGGCGAAGCGGTGGCGACTCCGCATCTGGACGCGCTGGCCGGGGAATCTATCCAGTTCCAGCGGGCCTATGCGGCGAGCCCTTGGTGCTTGCCGTCGCGCTGCGCCATATTGACCGGACAATTGCCGCATAATAGCGGCGCCTACAGCAACTTCCGCAAATGCGAGCTGAGCGCAGGCATCCCGAATCTGTTTCAAGAGCTGAAAAG
Organism: Paenibacillus doosanensis; assembly: GCF_025060755.1. Lineage (GTDB taxonomy): Bacteria > Bacillota > Bacilli > Paenibacillales > NBRC-103111 > Paenibacillus_S > Paenibacillus_S doosanensis. The sequence goes on along the minus strand of NZ_JANYUY010000035.1, from coordinate 4,280 downwards.
AAGCGGCTACGCAACGTCCGTTCACGGCAAATGCCATTTTTCACCGGTGCCTTATAACGAAACGAGGGCGGAGCTGACGCTTCCCTACGAGCAGTTCCGGGATTATTACGTGTCCCTGGGCATCGATCATCTGGATCTGCAGGACGATAAGCAGGTGTCCGTATGGTTTTATGACGATTACGCCAAAGAATTGGATGCGGCGGGTTACTTGGAAGCGTACCGGAGGGATACGTGGGACCGGAGCAAAGCGAAAGTATTTCCTTTCCCGGGTCCCGCAGAGTGGCATCCCGACAGCTGGGTCGGCCGCAAAGCGGCGGAATATATTGGCGGATATGCGGAGGAAGAACCGCTGTTTTGCTGGGTATCGTTCAGCGGCCCTCACTATCCGTTCGATCCTCCGGCCTCCTACTTCGATAGAGTCGATATGAGCAAGGATAAAGCGATGGTCGGCAAGGCCGGGGAATTCGACGACCCGTCCCGGATTCATCATCTAAGCTTCCATGGGGACGGCCGCGGCATTTGCGACGGCTCGGGCCCGGCGCCGGGGCATGCGCAAAAAAACTACTCCGCGGACTATTGGCGGCAGCTGCGCAAAAGCTATTATGCCAACGTCGCCCTCATCGACGATCAGGTCGGACGCGTCATGGAAGCGGCGCGACGAAGATGGGGGGATGATGTTCTAATTATTTTCACGGCCGACCACGGCGAGATGCTGGGCAATCACGGCTTATGGGGGAAGGGCGATTGCGGATACGAGGATGTACTGAACGTGCCGCTGCTGGTGCAGTACCCCGGCGAACGCAGCCATCTTGCGAGCCGTTCCATGGTCATGCTCACCGACATTATGGCAACCTGCCTGAAGGCGGCCGGCGCTCCGCCGATCCCGACGGACGGCCGCGGTTTCAAAGAATCCGAAGCGCTCGGCGGGTACCGCTATATTATGAGCGAGGGGGAAGGCTTCCTGGCGGTCAGCGACGGGAGATGCAAATACATTCACGTCGTGAAGCACGGACGGGAGCATTACGAATTGTTCGATCTCATAACGGACCCGAACGAATTCGACAATGTGGCCGATCGTCCCGAATATGCGGCCGTGCTGGCGGAGCTGCGCAAGGAAGCCGCCAATGCGCTGATGAAGAAGCTGCTCGCTTAAGCTCGGGGAAGCGGGCAAGCAGGCAAGCAGGGGAGCTTGCGCTGCGGCCGGAGCGGATTCGCATTACCGCGAAAACACGAGCTTAATGTCCTGCGGCACGTTGCCGAAGCGCTTGCCGAACAAGTTCAGTCCGCCGCGGTGACGGGCCTCCGCCTTGACTTCAAATCTGACGACAATCGGCCGGTCCGGATGTAATTGAAGATCGTTTACCGTTAACGGAGCGCTGGGAACGCCGTTGACATAAGCTGCGGTCTCATTGACGCTCCATTCTGCAAGCAGCCCGTATTGAGTGCCGCCCTTCCACCAGACCGGCGTCAGACGGCCCTTCGTACCGCCGAAATCGCCGGGACTGGTGAAGGTGCCTAGCTCCATCCCGTTGATCGATACGGTAATGTCGGAGGGCCAGTCTTCATTGTAGCCGTACGTCTCCGAGCATACCTCCGCGCTTACCTTCAATTCGCGGATCAGAGGATCGTTGGAGGCCGCGTTCGGAAACGAATATTCGACATAGCCGGCCTCGCTGAACCAGATCAGGAGCGCTTCGGCGCGTTCGGGCATATAGAACGAGGTAGGCTCGTCCACATTGCCGATGACGCCTTCGTTATTGACCAGACCGCACGGAGCTTTCACCCGAAACGAGGTGTACATGCCCACCGGCATATGAACTTCCTTCACCTTCAGCGATTCGCTCGGCACTACAGGCAAATCGAGGACCAACGAATCGCAGGTTCGCAAGCAGATTTTGCCTCTTCCCAGCTTTTGAGCGGTTTCGATCAGCCCGACCTCCTCCAGCATCTGCACGTTGATCGATATCGTCGGCTGGGCGACGCCAAGCACTTTCGTCAGCTCGGAGACGCTCATCGGCTTTTCGCTAAGCGCTTGCAATATCCGCAGACGCAGCTCGCTGGAGAGCGCCTTGGCCGTATCGAGCAGCAGAGGGGCTGACACTCGCTTGCTTGTGCTGGTTTCATCCATGGGAGTGCTTCACTCTCCTTTATTGTATATAACTGCATCCTCCTCCGCTTAAGAGGGAAAGAAGCTGCGGGCAGGCTCGAAACACGGGAGCCGGCCTGCGGCTTTTTTCTTGATCGCGATGTGGTTTCAAAGGCGAACGCTTACGCTTTTCCAGATTCAAATGGCCCCTCCGCTCTTTTTTCACCAGGCTTTTAAGACTTCGGATAAAAAATGATCGTGTGATACACCGTCTTGCCGTCCGAGAGATTCGTATACGTATGCGGCTTATCGGCCGTAAAGTGGAGCGCGTCCCCCGCCTGGAGCCGGTACGTATCCTGCTGGATATCGAGCCGAAGCTCCCCTTGGGACATCAGAATATATTCCTCGACGCCTTCGTTATGCGGCTCGGATTCGTGTCCGCATCCCGCATCCAGCTCAACGGTGTATATTTCGAACTGCTTGTGCTGGTCGAACGGGATGAGCGGGAAGGCGCGGTATCGTCCGTCGTCCTCCGAGAACGGCTCCAGCTCTTCGAAACGGATATGAGTGACCTTGGTCTCCTCTTCCTCGATCAGGGAAGTGAACGAAATGTGGAGTCCGTTTACGATTTTCCACAGTATTGAAATGGTCGGATTGGAATCGCCGCGCTCGATTTGGCCGATCATCGCTTTGCTGACTCCCGTCAGCTCGGCGACCTGATCCAAACTGAGCGATCTCGCTTTACGGATGCTTTGCAGGTTGCGGCCGATTTTTTTATGAATTTGATCCTGTTCCATGGACGGTTCTCTCCTAATGATTTGACTAAAGCCAGGGGCTTCTTGGTTCAACGAGTTCCTTATGCTGATTGGCTTCAAATTCGTGTAGCCGAAACTTGGGGCAGAACACAACATGATATTCGAACACCGCATTATTTATTGCTGTCTACTGCTCGAGACATATGTTCACCTCTAGAATAGTATACCAAAATATGATATAGGGGTAGTACCAGTGAAAATGGGAAATTGTTTATGGCCTCGTTCTACTCTTGCTAGTCCGAGAAGGACTCTAGACTTTTGTAACATTCCATTTATTTGTTGTTCATCGTTTAATATATGAATAATCTATATTGACTAATCTGGTACGGATTGGTTAAACTATCGTAAAAATGAACATGTTAAGGAGTAGTAACATATGGACGAAAGAGCGCTGCTATTACTTGGAATATTAAAGTCGCAAAGCCTGCATGGTTATCAAATTAATGAATTTATTGATAAAAACTTGAGTCGTATTACCACTATGAAAAAAGCAACGGCTTATGCCATATTAGACAGGCTAAAGGCAGCCGGATTTATTAGTGTGCACGAGGAACAAGAAGGCAATCGTCCTCCACGAAAAGTTTATTCCATTACACCGCGTGGAGACCAGGAATTTGAGAGGCTTCTTCGTGAGAACTTGTCTGAACAAGATAACACCCCCTTTAAGGGCGATATTGGACTTATGTTTTTAGATCATCTGCCCAAAGAGGAGACGATTGATTGCCTTATGTTTCGCTTAAATGGCTTAACCGAACAAATCGAGGAATTGCAAAAGGCTCCTAAACATTCATTTTCCCAAGGGATAGACTTATCAATAGAACACCATCTCGTCTGTAAACAAGCCGAAAGGAACTGGTTACTTCTTGTCATTGAAAAATTAAAAAACGAAATTTAGCCTTACTTTACCGGGTTTGCGAGGTTTTGCGCAATACCCGGTTTTTTTGTAAAGAAACAAGCCTAATATTACCTTATAATCATAATTGACTAATCTGAATTGATGATCTATAATCAAGGACATATTAATCATTCATGACTAATCAAGAATTAATAAATGAAGATAAATAAAGAGGTGATTCTTTATGTAACAATAATCTTATCGCTAAGTTACCAATGAATATAAAAAATAATTGGGAGGAATTATACAATGTTGGCATTAGCAGTAATTTTTATTAACTTAGCATTAGTTGCTTACACAATCGGTGTTTGGGGAGAAAAACTTTCTGGTCGATTAAAACCAAAACATTTAGTTTACCCTGAATTTCGAAAGTACTGCGCATTAAAAACATAAAAAGGGCTCCAAATCTTTGGTAGAATGGTGTTTGTCCAGGACAACATCACCCAAAGAGAGGAGCACCTTTTAGGTGAAGTCTACCACACCG
>NZ_JANYUY010000034.1 GCF_025060755.1 Paenibacillus doosanensis | reverse complement strand
TTTCGTCGACGCGCTTCTACGCACAGATTTCGCCGTACGCAGGCATCCTAGCTACGCGGGGGCTTGGCCCCTCCCGCGACCGGATTTTCACCGGCTAGAAGATGCGTGCCTCTGGGCACGCTAAACAGCAAAAAACCTGAGGCTGCGCCCCAGGTTCTGTAATATCCAGTGTAGCCCCATCCCCATCCTCTTGAGCATAGGGAGGAATGGGTATGGGGTTCCGGAATCCGGCTAGTCCTGCCGCCCGTCGGAGATAGCATTGTGCACCAGCTGGTTACGCATCCATTCGCTGCCGACCAGGCCGTCGCCTTCCTCCGTCAAACGCTCGTACAGGCGGAGCCGGTACGTCTTAACGAGCTCCCGGCAGCCCGGATCGTGAATCCGGTTCGTCAATTCATACGGGTCCAGCTCCAAATCGTATAGTTCATCCACATCCGTCGTATTCCAAATATACTTCCACCGCTTCGTACGGAGCATCCGCTGCGTATAGAGGCCGAACTGCTGACCGTTATACGTGGTCACCGCCTCCGAACGCCAGTCGGGCACCTCCTCTCCCTTCAGCCAAGGGAGCAGGGAGCGCCCCGGAAAAAAGCCGGGCACCGGCAGCTTGAGCAGCTCCAGTACGGTCGGAGGAAGGTCCAGCATATTGCAGACGAACCCGCCGCGCTTCTCCCCGCCTTGCCCGGTGAGCGGCGGGTATTTCACGATCAGCGGCACCTTGACGACATCGTCATACAGGATGTAATGCTTATCCATCATCCCGTGCGAGCCGCACATATCCCCGTGATCCGCGGTAAAAACAATCATCGTGTCGTCCGCCGCGCCCGAAGCTTCCAGCGCTTGCAGCACCCTGCCGACCGCGTCGTCGGTTTGGCTGATAACGGCGTAATAGCGGGCCGCAATCGGAGCCCAGTCGTCCCAAGTATAATCTTGAACCTGCCAGCTGAGCAGCTGCTGCTTCTGGATATAAGGCTTGCCGGCGAACGTATCGCCGAAGCCGCCCCACGGCGGAATCTGCGCCGGATCGTACATCGAAGCGAACGGCTCCGAAGGCCGGCACGGGAGATGCGGCTCGGTAAAATTCAGCTGGATATACCAGGGAAGCTGCCGTTCTTTCGCCGTCAGCCGGCTGACCGTTTCGCAGGCGCGTTCCGCCAGCCAGTGGGTTTGCGTATCCTCCAGCGGAATCGGGCTGTTCTCCCCGGCATAGCCCGCCTCCCATTTCACGCCTTGGTATTTGCGCGCGATCATTTCTTGATACGGCGCAAATCCGACGTATTCGTCGTACCCGTACTCCAGAGGCGTGCGCTTCGGATGCACATCCCATTTGCCGAGGTGCACGCGGTGATACGCGTGCTTGCCCAGCTCGCGCGGCCAGGCATATTCGGACGGGTCCAGCGCCGCAACCGGCAGGCCATTCTTGAAATTCCACAGCGCCCCGAACGTTTCCGGCCGCCGCCCGCTAATGAACGCCTGCCTGGCCGGGCAGCAGGTCGGGATAGGCGTAAACGCATTCTCAAACCATAAGCCCTCGGCGGCCAAGCGGTCGATATTCGGCGTCCGTACCGGGTAGGCGCCGCTGTAACCGATGCAATCATAGCGAAGCTGATCCAGCATAATGATAAGAAGGTTGGGCTGGGTCATGGCTGCTTGATCCCGTAATTGTTTTCCTTGGACCACTGATTCTCGCTCATTTTTTTCTTAACCCCGTCCACCATAATTTTTTTCAGCTCGGCCAAATAACTCTCCTGCGTGCTTGTGCCTTCAAGATACAGCTGTCCCAGCTTCTGATTGTTCTCCGTCACATTTTTGTCGACCTCGCCCGCATAAATATTCAGCTGCATCCGGTCGCCGACAAACTGAAAGCCCTTCAGCTTATCCGGCAGCGCCGCATTCTCGACAACCGGCGTGCGGTACAGGCTCTCGGCGAGCAGCCCCTGCACCTGCGGAGACGTCGTATAGGCGAGGAAATCGACCGCGGCATCCATCTTCTCCGGCGCGATCGTCTTCGGAATCGCCATATTGCCCGCAGGCACGCCGCCGATTTCCATCAGCTTCCCGGCCGCGTCCGGGTGGTTCTCCTTGGTCAAGTACGGCAGCGGGAAAGCCGCCATCTCGAACTTGCGCGCCGAGGTTTCGTACAGAGCCTTGCTCTGCGCCGAAGTCCGCATCACCATCGCCGCCTTGCCGCGCAGGAACAAATCGCCCGCCGTTTCAAAATCGAGGCCGTTATACCCCTTCGGCCAATACTTGCTCCAATCCTTGACGATGGCGAAGACGTCCTTGTACGGCGATTTTTCAATATCGATGATGCCCTGATCGACGCCCCTCACGTATTCGTTCACTTCGATGAAGCCGCTTTTGTCGATATCCAGCTTCTCGTAGACGCCGGTCAGCAGCTCCTCCGTCAAAATCCGAATCGTCCAGTTATAGTTATAGTCGCCGGGCTTCGAGTTGGGGAAAGCAAACGGAACGACGTTCAGCTTGAGCAGCTTTTCCTGCGCATCGAGAAACTCGCTCCAGGTTTTCGGCGCTTCCTTGATGCCCGCCTGAGCGAACAAATCCTTATTGTACAGAACCCGCACCGAATTGACGTAGTTCGGGACGCTCGCATACGTCTTGTCGTCGCCGATCAGCTGCTGCAGAATGGTCGGGGAGAACAGCTTTTCCCAGGGCTGGCCTCCGGAATAAGCCGTTGATTGCTTATAGTACGGCGTCAAATCCACCAGCAGCCCCTTCTTCAAATCCTCCTGATCCCAAATATAACGGGTCGTAAAAATATCCGGAGCCGTCTTGCCGATCAGCTGCGTGGTCACCCATGTGCGATGCTGCTCGACGCCCGCAAAATGCTGCATCTGCAGGTTGACCTTCACGCCGGGATGCGACTCCATGTACGTCTTGGCGATGCTGTCCCACGACTGGCGCTCCGCTTCGTCTCCGTCGCTCTCGAGCATGACCATGACGTTTAACTCGACGGACTTGCCGTCGCCGCCGGAGGAGACTCCCCCGGATTCGGCGGAGCAGCCGCCGAGCAGCAGGAGTGCGGAAACGGCGCCGAGCAGCGGCCGCATCCAGTGGCTGCGAATGTTCATTTGCTTCACCTCATCATTTCTCATATAGGAGTCATCGGACAGGCCCATAGGGACTTACCCTTTGACCGCTCCGGCCGTAATCCCCGAGACGAACGACCGGGTAGCCAGCAGAAACAGCAGCAGCAGCGGAACGGACGAGATCACATAGCCTGCGAATTGCAGACCTTGAACCTGATCGAGCGAGCCGTGGACGCTGGAGAGCGCAAGAATAACCGGCTTCACCTTGTCGCCCGACGTGACGACGAGCGGCCACACGTAATTGTTCCAGCCGAGCAGCGCATTGATAACGGCTACCGTGGACAGGATCGGCATTGACAGCGGCAGCGCGATCTGCAAATAAATTCGGCCGTCCCCCGCTCCCTCCGCCTCCGCCGCCTCCAATACGCCGGTGGACAGCCCCTCGAAAAACGTCCGGATCAGCATCGTCGCCATCGCGGATGCGCCGGCCATCGGGCCGAAAATTTGCGCCCAATACGTATTGATCAGCCCCAAGTTTTTGAACAAAATAAACTGCGGAATGAGGATCAGAAACGACGGCACCATCATCAGCATAATGATCAGATAATACAGCAGGCTCTTGCCCCAAAAGGAAAACCGGGCGAACGCATACCCCGCCAGACTCGCATTGATCAATACGCAGATAATAATGCCGGCGGTAACGATGACCGAATTGCATAAAAAGGGCCACAGCTGGACAAACGCGTTGGCGTAATTGCTCCCATGTAGCGGCAGCGACGGAAGCCAGAACTCGTGAATGACCTGATCCCGGTATTTTAAGGAAGTGATGATCAGCATATAAAAGGGGACAAGCGTCAAAAGCAGCAGCAGCGTCAAAACGGCGTAATTCGCCCAGGCGCCTATCTTTTTCATCATGTTCTCCCTTCTATTCCGCCCAGTCCGCCGGCTTAATGAAGCGGTTCGCCGCGAGCGTGCACAATAGGAGCACGACGAACACGACAACCCCGATCGCCGAGGCGTAGCCCAGCTCGTTGTATTCGAAGCCTTTTTTGTACAAATACAGCGCGGGCGTAAGCGTTGAGAAGCCAGGCCCGCCGTTCGTCAGCACCAGCACGTTCTCAAAGCTTTGAAACTGCTGAATGAACGCGAGCACGAGCACTAGGCGAAGCTGGCTGCGAATGAGCGGCAGCTCGATATGCCGAAGCCGCTGCAGCCCGTTCATGCCGTCCATCCCCCCGACCTCGAACAACTCCTGCGGCACCGCCAGCAATCCGGCCAAATAAATCAGGAAATAGATGCCGGAAACCCAGGGGAAGTTGATGAACACGATCGACCACAGGGCCGTGCCGCTCTCGCCGAGCCAGGCGTGAATCCAGCTCTCCAGACCGAGCGCTTCGAGAAGACGGTCCAATAAGCCGTCCCCGACATAAATCCATTTCCACAGCAGGAAGACGATAATATGCGGCACGACCATGGGCAGGACGAACATCGATTTAAAAAACGACTGCAATCCCGCCCGCCGAAGCCGGAATACGCCGACGGCGGCCAGCAGCGGAAGCGTCAGCTGAATGAGGACGAAGCTTCCGGTGAACAAGGCGATATTTTTCAATGAAGCATAAAAGGTTCGATCCCGAAATAACGCGGTATAATTGTCCAGACCGATAAACCGGTCTACATTCGCCCCGTTCCATTCATAGAACGACTGCACAAACGCATGCACGAACGGCGTGTATTTGAACAGCCCGACCGATACGAGAATCGGCGCCAGAAACAAATACGCCTTGAGATGCTTCCAGCTTCGCCTTCTCAAGGCAGCACCGGGGCTCACGTTTGCGGAAGGATACGATTTCGACGGAGCGGCTTTCAACAAAGCGTCCCCCTCCTTAACTCCTTACTCTGTGCCGGGTACCTCGACAACCTGCCCTCCGGCTTGATGCGAACGAATGGCCGCCTCGATGATTTCCTGCGCGGCCAGCGCTTCCGCCCCCGAGCCTTCAATCTCCCCGGGGGCCGCCTGCTGCTTGATCTGCTCGATAAAGCGGTCGATCCGGTTGCCGAACGTGTCGTTAAAGCCCTGCATCCCCCGCATGATGGAATTGCTCATCACGATCTTGTCGCTGCTGCGGCGCGGATAGTAAGTCGCGCTTTCGTACACGTTCTCGATCACGAAGCGCCCTTCCGTCCCCGCCGCCTCGCACCATTCGATCGGATGCAGCATCGACATATCGTAGCTTCCGGTCAAATGCCCGACCGCACCGCTCACGAATTCCAGGTTGACGCTGGCCGTCGACCACGTTGTCCTGCCCGGTGCCTTGGTCATAAAGGACTGCACCCGCTTCACATCGCCGAAAAAATAACGCATCACATCGATCGAATGCGGATGCAGCGCGCGCATATGAAACCATTCGGTGAAATCCGCCTTGTTGTCGATCGTCAGCCGCATATTGATAAACAGCGGAGCGCCGAGCATATTGCGCTCGATCCATTCCTTGCCCTTGGCCGCCGCCGGCGTGAACCGGTGATTCAAATTGCAGCCGAAGCGGACGCCCCGCTCGGACGCGGCTTTCACCATGACTCTCGCTTCCTCGATATTATTAGAGATCGGCTTCTCGACGAGCACGTCCTTGCCCGCTTCGATAGCGAGCATGACCGGCTCGTAGTGATGGCTCGCCTTCTCCTCGCCGCCGGTCGCTACGCAGACCGCGTCAATCTGCTCGAGTTCCAGCAGACGCCTCAGATCGGTATACGCCTTTACCCCGTACGTATACGCCGCTTCGCGGGCCCGGTCCTCCATCAGATCGCATACCGCCACCAATTCGGTGTCCGGATGCTGCTTATAGTAGCGGCAGTGGATTTTGCCGATATTGTTTACGCCGACTACGGCTATTCGTATCATAAAACGGCGGCCTCCTTGGTTTGAGGCGAATGACGCATCGCAGACTTCGTCGCGCATGGATCATTAGGGGATGCGCTGCGCTGCGGCATTCACCCGTTGTGGTAGGAAAGAAGAACGCACCGCGATGCTTCTGCGGTGCGGAACATGCTATTTCGCTTTGTTCGCCTGCAGCGAACGGGCGGTAAGCGAGCTGCCGATATGCAGCGTATCGTAGGCTTGCTGGGAGGAGGCGAACGGCGCGTCCCCTTTGCCGTGCCAGCCAAGATTCGTATACATCGGGTTCGTCCGGCCCGTCTCCGCTTCCCGGAGGCGGATATGCGCTTCCATGCGGGCCGTCAGCAGCTCGACGACAGCCGGCTCCTGCTCGGCGACGTTATGATTCTCCAGCGGATCTTCGATCAGATTGTACAGCTCCACCTCGGGCTTGAAATGAAAATCCGGCTCCAGCGCCCGGATCAGCTTCCAGTGCGGCGTGCGCCAGCCGTGCTTGCGCATCCACGTGCACTCCGTCAAATACAGCTCGCTGATTTTGCGCTCCGGCCGCCCTTGAATGAACGGCACCAGGCTCCGGCCGTCCGGCTCCAAAGGCGCGTCGATGCCGAGCAGCTCCATAATGGTCGGCATGATGTCATGGATGACCGTGACGTCTTGTACCCGCTTGCCGGCGGGAATTCGGCCCGGAAACTTGATAATGAGCGGCACGACCAGCGTGCAATCGTACAGCCCGTGATGATCGAAGTAGCAGTCATGCTCATACAAGGTTTCCCCGTGGTCGGAGGTGACGACGATCAGCGTTTCTTCCGTTAAGCCCAACGCTTCGACGGCTTGGAACAAGTTCTGAATGCAAGCGTCCATATAAGCGACGGCGCCGTCGTACTGGGCGCTGACGTATTCCTGGTCGGTCACGCCTTCGGGAATCCACGATTTCAGGAAATCCGCAAACGGCTTGAACCCGTACACAGGCTCCATCGAATCGTTCGCCGGGTCTTTCTCGTCCCCGCCGTAAAATATGCGCTCGTACGGCTGCGGAGGCAGGTATGGCGAATGCGGGTCCATATGTCTTAAGAAGAGGAAGAACGGCTTATCGTCCTGCGCCAGCCGTTGCAGCTCGGGCACGGCCACCTCGTTCAAATTTTCCGCCTTCGGGCATCGGCCGCTTTTGTCCGGCATCCAGGCTTCGTAATCGAGATACTTCTGAAATCCGCGCCCGGAAGGATTGCCGGTAAACCCGACGCAGGTCGTATTATAGCCTTGTTCCTCCAGCACTTCTGCCAACGTCGGGGCCCCTACCGGGCCTTTATGCCGCAGCGCGACGACGTCGGTGCCGAAGCAGTCTTTGCCGGTCAGCATGGCCGCGTAGGCCGGCGTAGTCGGGATGCTCGGGCTGAAATGCTGCTCGAACAGCACGCCCTCGCTTGCCAGCTTATCGAGATGAGGGGTGGTCAGCCTGCCGTAGCCGTAGCCGCTCATGCGGTCTCTGCGCAGACTGTCGATGCCCAGAACGATCAAATTCGGTTTTTTCGGGGAAGTCGGCATTGCTTCTTCACTCTCCTTATAATATCCGTGAAGAACGCCCGTTCAGCGGGCGCCCAGCTGCTTCAGGCAAGCGTTCAAGTAGCCGTAGGTTTCTGCGGCGATAATGGAAATTTGCGCGAGGGAATGCTCCGGCTTCGCGCCGATGACCTCAAGCACGACCGGACCGTCGTACTTATGATCGGTCATGGCCTTGCAGTAGGCGAACAGATCGATATCGCCGCGGCCGCAGGCCTGCAGCTCGATCGGTCCCGGTCCTTGCTCGCGTCCTTTGCAGTCGCGGATATGAACGTGCTTGACCCGGCTGATCACGGCTGGCAGCGCATCCTCCGGATTTTCATTGGCTCTGAAAATATGGCTCGGGTCCATATCGATGCCGAACGCCGGGGAAGCCACTTCGGCCATCGCCCGCAGCGTCGTCGGCGTGTCGTGAATCGCCTGGCCGATATGCGCCTTTACGCACAGCGTAACCCCGCAGGCGGCTGCCCGCTCCGAGAAGCGCTGCAGCTGCTCGATCGACCACTGCACATCCTCCTCGACGCCCGTCTTGCCGCCCGGGCCGATATTGACGATCGGAATGCCGATTTCCGCCGCCGCTTCCAATGCGGTGAACAGGCGCTCTTCGTCCTTGACGCTCCCGAATTCCATCGACAGAAAGCTTAATCCTTCGCCTTGAACGATCGACCGCAGCTGTGCCGCCTGCTCCTTCCAACGGGACAGGTCCAAATGCTCGCACATCCCCTGAATCGCCGAAATTTCCACGCCGTCGTACCCGCTGAGCGCGATATGCCGCGCCGCTTCCGCGAAGCTGTATTCTTTAAACAGCACCGAATTGACACCTAATTTAATCATATTCCTTTGACACGCTCCTTATAGCGGCAGTGCGTTCTGCCATAGTATTAAAGACAGGGATTCCCCAATGATCCCTTCCGTATGTCCGGCAAGCTTATTTCATCCACAGCGGGTCGCCGTGGAAAGCCGGAAGCGGATGAGGTCTGACGACGGCGCCGCCCTGCTCATACGACTCGATCACCGCATACGTATATTCCAGCACAGCCAGCGCATCGCGTCCGGAAGCGCGGATATGCTCCCGGGGCACGCCATTGGAGACGTCTTCCAGGAAGGCGCGCAGCCTGTTGTTAAAGGTGGAGTTGAATTCCGTAACTCCCGACGAGGTCACCTCCGGCTGCGGATGCGAGCCGATCGACGGAACGCCCTTTTGCGCCCGCCAGTACGATACCTTCTCCACGCAGTTCTCGATGCAGAAGGTCCCTTTCGTGCCGCCGACCTCCATCGTCCACCAGCCGCCCAGGCCGTACGTGGCGTCGCCCCGTTGGCTGAGCAGATAGCCTGCGGCGCCGCTGGCGAACTTCACGTGGATGCTGTTGATCGAAACCGTGATATCGCCGGCGCTTTTGCGGAAGCCCGCTTGGTTCGCAAACGTCTGGATATGGGTAATATCGCCGCAATAATAGCGCATGACGCTAAAAGGATGGGTTAAGAACGCTTTCATATGGAAGTAAGGCTGCCCTTTATCCTTCGGCGATTTCGGCGCCGCATACAGCTCCTCGCCGCCGTTGAAGCCCATTTTGGCCAGGCAGTACACCGTTTCGCCGATATCTCCTTCATCCATATATTGTCTGGCCCGCTGAGCCGGGGCGGAGAAATAATGGTTCAGGTTGCAGCCCAGATACACCTTCTTCTCGGCCGCGAAGCGGACCAGCTCTCTGCCCTCCTCAATGTTATTGGCCAGCGGCTTCTCGATCAGCACATGCTTGCCGGCCGCAATCGCCTGCATCGCGGGCTCGAAATGCCAGCTTCCGTTCTCGATGCCGCCCGTCGTAATATCGACGATTTCGAGCTCCGGCTCCTGCCGCAGCATCTCCTCCAAGCTGTAATAGGCCCGGACCCCGTGCTTCTCGGCCGCTTTATCGGCCCGTTCCTTAACTACGTCGCATACGGCAACCAATTGCGCCAGCGGTTCGCCCGCGTAGCAGTCCGCATGCCGATTCCCGATTCCGTTCATTCCGACAATGCCGATTTTCAATGCCATTCGTTTCCGTCCCGTCGCCCGTTTAAGCCGATGCATCGGCGTTCAAGCGGGGACTGCACCACCTTTCTTGGTTCAAAGTGTACAATGCTCGAATCGCGAAAGCTTAAAGCCCCGTGCCTGCCCTTGATCTGAATCTGCATCTGCGTCCCTTGCGCCGGTAGTTCCTGCCTCTATCATAATCTTCCCCGCAAGCAGCGGCATTGCCTATTGCGACATCCTCAGGGCCGATTGCGACAATCGTCCTGGCTTAAGCCGAACGGAGTTCTAAGTGCCGCGCCCGGCCCGCCGCTTCTCGTCCAGCGCGTCATAGCGCTCCCGCAGCGGGTTCTGCATCCACGCTTCCCAGGAGAGGCCTACGCCCTCCAGGATCGCTTCGATCCTGCGCCGGAACGGCAGCTGCGACTCCCGAAGCTGCCGCAGCATCGGGTCCGGCCGCCCGCCCAGCTTGCGGGCGACGAAGCGCGTCAGCTTCGCTTCGAGCTCTTCGGCGACGGCCGTTTCCCGGCCGGCCACATTCACAAGCTCCTGCGGGTCCGCCAGCAGGTCGTACAGCTCCGTGACCGGACGCCGGAACGGGCCCGGGTCGTAATAACGGATCAGTTTGTAGCGATCCGTGCGGACAGCCCTTGCCGCCTGCCAGGCGCACTCGCTCAAGTACACCTCGTCGAGCGTGCCGTCCGCCTCGCCCAGCATCGAGGGCCACAGACTGCGGCCGTCGATGCCTTCCGGCATGTGCAGCGCCGGCAAGTTCAAGCCCGGCGACGGATTACGGACGACGGCCTCCAGCAGCGTCGGCAGCAGGTCCGCATGCTGGACGAAGCCCCGCACGCGTCCGCCGCCGGGAATTTGCCCGGGCCACCGCAGGATGAGCGGGATATGGACCGTCGGCTCGTAGAGGCCGCAGTGATCCCAATAAATATCGTGCTCGGTCAAGCTCTCGCCGTGATCGCCGAAGAGCACGAGCAGCGTCTCCTCCTTGATGCCAAGCCGGATCAGCGTCTCGTCCAGCTCCCTGAGCAGATCGTCAAGATAGCGGATCTCCGCGTCGTACAGCGCGTTCATATACTCCGCGTCGGTCACCGGCCCGAGCAGCTTGTAATGATGCTGCTTGAAGAACGGATAGGCCGGATGCCCGTAGGCCCGCTCCATGCCGGAGCCGCCTTCCCGGTACGGGTCCTTGTTCGGGTCATAAAACGCCGGCACATAGGATTCGGGCGGCAAGTACGGCGTATGCGCATCCCAATAATGCAGGAATAAGAAAAAATCCTCCTCCTTATGCTCCCGAATCCACGGCAGCGCCAAATCGTTGACGGCTCTCCCGTCAATCCAGCGCTTGGGTCCCGAGCTGTTCAAATAATACTTATATCCGCGCGCAAACCATTCCTTGAGATTGTACAAGTTGTCTACGGCGCAAGTGGCGAAGCCCGCCGCCTTCAGCTTGGACGGCAGCCACTCGACCGACTTGGGCAAATACGACAGGTCCGAGCCATGCGAAACGAGGCCGGTGGTCAGACCGATTTTGCCGGTAAAAATCGCCGTATGCGCGACCTCGGTCGGAATGTCGGCCGCATAAGCCCGCTCCATCAGCACGCCTTCCGAAGCAATTTGATCGATATACGGGCTTGTCGGCTTGCGGTACCCGTAGCAGCCCAGCCGATCGGCGCGCAGCGTATCGAGCGAAATCATAATGATTTTCATCGCGGGCGCGCCTCCCGGCCGCTTGCGTTATCCGCGTTCAACAGCTCTTGACCGGCTGCAACGCACGGTTGAACGGCCCAATCGGCGATTTCCTTGTAACGGTTGCTGCAGAGCCACTCCAAAATCTGCTGCGCATTGGCTTCAACCGGGCGATGCTGCGTATCGATCACGATATCCGCCTGCTCGGGCTCCTCATAGACGTCCGAAATGCCGGTAAACAGCTGAATCTCCTGTCTTCTTGCCTTGGCGTACAATCCCTTCACATCCCTGGCTTCGCACTGCTCTAGCGAACAGTTGACGTAGATTTCCGTATATCCGCTCACATGCTCCCGCAAATAATCCCGCATTTCGCGGTAAGGCGTGATTGCGGACACCAGCACGGTAATTCCGTGCTTGGACAGCAGGGTCGCCACGAACGCGATGCGGCGTATATTTTCAAGCCGGTCTTCGCGGCTGAAGCCGAGCCCTTTGCCGAGCGTCGTGCGGACGGCGTCCCCGTCCAGCAGCTCCGCCGGTCGGCCCGCCTCCTGCAGCCGCCGGTACACCTGCACGGCGGTGGTCGTTTTTCCCGAGCCCGAGAGGCCTGTAAACCAAAGTACACTACCGCTGGAGCTTTCCATGTACTTGCCTCCTCATTAGCGTTTTCGATGCGAAAGCTTCGCTTAATCGGTCGATCTTGCGATAGCCCCGACTTCTAGCCTCATTGTACTTCGCCCTCCGGACCGGTTCATTGTGCATTCCGCCAATCGCATGGCCGATGCGGCCTAACTTGGATTGCAGCCTAACTTTGATTTGATGCCTATTTTTACTTCAGTGCAGCCTTGACCGGTACGGTCAGCCTTTGACCGATCCGGCGGTCATACCGGCGACAATTTTTTTGTTAAAGAAAAGAAATAGGATAAGAGGAGGCAGGGAAATCAGCACGACATCGGCAAACAGCAGATTCCAGGATGTCAAATACATGCTCATAAAGTTGTAAAGCGTCAGCTGCACGGTGGCGTTCTCCGAGCCGGGCAAAAAATACAGCGGATTGACGAAATCGTTAAACACGCTGACGGATTGAATAATGATGATGGTCGAAGACACCGGCTTCAGCAGCGGAAAAATAATATGCGTAAACAGCCTCAGCCCGCCGCAGCCGTCGATGAACGCGCTCTCGTCGATATCCCGGGGAATCGTCGCCGTGAACGCTTTGTACAAAATCGCGCAAAAAGGAAAATGAAGCGCGATTTCGACCAGCGTCAGCCCCGGCAGCGTCTTGAACAGTCCGACCGTATTCAGCACCCAGATGGTCGGCACGACGGCAGGCGGAATCATTAATCCGGCCAGCACGAGGAAATTCAAGAGCGCCGCTCCCCGCCCCTTCTCCCTGCGCTGCAGCACAAAACCGGCCAGGGAGCTGAAGACGACCATGCCCACGATCGACAGCACGGTCAGCACCGAGCTGTTAAAAAACGCGCGCACCAGCATATGGTCTGCGGCGGCCAGTACCGCCTTATAATTTTCGACGATATGAAACGTATCCGGCCAGTTCATGTTCATATCCGCCGCTTTGGTGGGGGACTTGAACGAGTTGATAATGACGAAGTAGAAGGGCACCCAGAATATGAGGGTCGAGAGGATCAGCAGCACGATGCTGACGCTCCACTTTTGTACTGTGCGGCTCACAGATCCACCTCTCTTCTGTTCAGGAACATATACAGCGGAAACGCCAGCACCGAGATGGCGATAAACAGGATAACGTTGCCCGCCGTAGCCAGCCCGTAAAATCCGGCTTGATACTGCTTGTAAATAATGGAAGCGATAAGGTCGGTGGAGAAGCCCGGCCCCCCTTTGGTCATAGCCCAGATCAGGTCGAAGGTCCGCAGCCCGCCGATAAACGCCAATATAATAACCGAGTTCATCGCCGGCCGGCTCAAGGGCAGGGTGATGTGCCAGAAGCCGCGGAACGCGCTTCCCCCGTCCATTTTCAGAGCTTCATAGTAATGCTGCGGAATCGACAAAATCCCGGCAATATAAATGACCGTTGCGATCCCGACGCCCTTCCATACGTCGACCAATGCGACGGACAGCAGCGCGATCTTCGTATCGCCCAGCCAGTCGGGACCTTCAATGCCGATCGCGGCCAGCGCGGTGTTAATGACCCCTTGCGTCGGATGCATCATCGTGCTGAAGGCGATCCCGACGGCGATCGTACTCAGCAAGGTTGGAAAAAACACCATCGAGCGAAAATAATCCTTGAACCAGATGCGCGAGGTCAGCAGCGTAGCGAGCAGCAGCGCGAGAACGACCTTCAGGCCGCAGGTGACGACCGCGAAGATGATCGTGTTTTTAAAGCCGATTTTGAGCGAGGATTCCTCGAAAAACATCACGTAGTTATCCAAGCCGATATACTGCCAGCTCGTCAGCGTCCATCGCGTCAAGCTGAAGAACAGCGACATGACCGTCGGCAGCAAATAAAAGATGAAGTAAATAATGCCTGCGGGCAGCAGGAACAAATACGAGTACATTTTCTTTTGCGTCGTCGTCATTCATTTCCCTCCTGTACGGGTGTATCAGCGGTACGGATGAAACCGGCCCTGCAAATACGATTGCAGGGCCGGATATCGTATCGCATGGAAGCTGGGCGCAAACGCCGGACGGTTAAAAGCCTAAGCCCGGTCCCTGTTACCAGCCCGGCAGGTTGAGCTGCTGCGCCTGCTTCTTCACATCCTTATCGTAGTCGGCGGCTCCGTCCGCAGGCGATTTTTGCCCTGTGCCGACTTCGATCAGGATGCTTTCCAGATTCGGCCCTTTCACCGGGGAAATGAACTCCAGCGCCGGCATCGTCTTGCCGCTGTCAAAGTATGGCTGCATATCCTTCACGGCCTCGTAAGCGTCGTCGGGCACGTTGATTCCTTTGACGACATAAGGGCCGTTCGCCTTGCTCTTGGACATATACGCCTTCTGGCCTTCCTCCGAGATGAGGAACTCGACGAACTTTTTGGCGGCCTCGACGTTCTTGCCTTTTTTATTGATATAGTAGGAGTTCGGCATCCAAACCGTGAAACCGTTGATGTTCGGATCGTCGCTCGGAATCGGGAAGACGCCGATATCTTTTTGCTGTTCCGGATAGTTCTGGGCCAGAGCGTCGATCGCGCTGGTCAGCATCGGATATTGGACGCCCGTCCCTTCGGCAAGCATTTTCAGGCCCGTATCGTACGTGGTGGCGAGGAAATCTTTATTATAATAGCCCTTCTTGAATACTTCGCCGGTCATTTCAAAGCCGCGAAGCGCCGCCGGCGTCGTTGCATATTTGGCTTTGTTGGCCGTATAATCCTGCGTGAACGTCGGAACCTGCGTCTGTACGTTGAATTGATTGGCCAGCACGAACAGCTGCGAGGTCCATGTCGTCTTGTAGGAGCCGATCACCGCGGTCTTGCCTGCGGCTTTGATTTTGTCGCTGTTGGCGATAAATTCCGCCCATGTTTTCGGAATGGTCAGCCCCAGCTCCGCGTACACCTTCTTGTTGTACAAAATGCCGCCGACATTGGAGGAACCGCCCGGAACGCCGAATACTTTGCCGTTTGAGGTGACGGTTTCCTTATAGGAATCCAGCAGCTTCGCCATATACGGCTCCTTGGACAGGTCGACGAAGTTTTCCTCCGGATTCAGCGCCTTCAGCAGCGAGCCGGAATTGTAGTACAAAATATCCGCCATCTCGCCGGTAGCCAGGCGCGTCTTGACCAGGTTGTCCCCTTCGGTGCCGTCCGGCTTAATATCAAATTTGATTTTGATATTCAGCTTCTTCTCGGCTTCGGCGGCGACCGCTTGCGTAGCGGGGTACGGCGTGCCGGTCGAGCCGATCAGCAGCGTCAGCGTCGTCGGTTCGGCGGATTTGCCGTCCGCAGGGGCTTTGGCGTCTCCGGAGCCCGGAGCCGTCCCGGAAGCCGGCTGGCCGGATGAGCTGCAGCCCGCCGCAAGCACGGCTATCGAAGCAGCATAGGTGAATACAGAGAACTTTTTGGCTCGGTTCATGTATCGTTCCTCCTTTATTTGACAAACCGGCTGAAACTTCATGCGTCGACCCTTCCAGTATTGCAGTGGCGTTGTCATGTTTTCATTGTATAGCCGGCGTCAGGCACCGAATACATGCGATTTGTACGAAATAAGGGGGGGGATTTTTCCTATTTGGTCGTCGGCCGCTTTCTCGCGTACGTCATCGGCGAGACCCCGACGAACTTTTTGAACAGGGCGCTAAAATGCTTCGTATCCTCATATCCGACCAGCCGGCTGACCTCCTGCAGCCGCTCGATGCCGCCGGCTAGCAGCTCCTGCGCCTTGCGAATCCGGTAGCCGGCAATATAATCGGAGAAGGTCGTGCCGGTCTGGCTCTTGAACATGCGCGACAAATACCCCAGGCTGACATGATGCTCGGCCGCGAACTGCTGCAGCGAAATCGGGTTCTGATAATGGGCATGAATATGCTGCAAAAGTACGGGCACCAGCCCCTTCGGATTCAAATCTTGAGGCTCCGGCCGCACGCAATACAAACGAAACAGCTTCTCCTTCAGCCAGTCGAACAGCTCGCCGTAGCCGGTAAAATCATTCAAGCAGCGCACATCCTCCTGCAAGTCGTTCAAGCTGATCTTATCGCCGCCGGACGAGAGCAAATGATATTTCAGCGAGAACAGCACATCCTGAATAAATAACCTCAGCTGCCGTTTCGTCACCCGCTTCAAGCGCATCTCGTCGACAATATGCCCCAGCGTCTCCTGTCCCTTCAGCAGCTCGCCCTTCTTGCAGTGAACCTCCATGATGCGCACCTTGTCCCACGCGCTTAACAGCTCCGCCTCCTGCGGCTTCGCCCCGAACGGCAGGCAGGTGGCCGCCCCGAAGACGGCATGCTCCTCCAACGACTCCTTCAGGCCGGTATAAACTTGACGCAGCGGCACGCTCTCTTCCTTGAGGGCAATCGCCATATGCGCCGGAACGGGAAGCTGCCTGAGCTGCTCGAAAAGCTCCAGCAGCACGGGCTGCAAGGCGGCCGTCTGCGCCGCTGCGGCCATCGGCACCAGCAGCACCCTCTGCCGGCAGTCCAGGTCCACGCATTGAATGAGCGAATCAGGATAAGGCGGCTGGGCCAGCCGGCGGAACCATGCGTCAAAATCGACCGCCGCCGCCTTCCACCCTTTGATCTGCGGAGCCTTCTCCAGCGAAAGCAGCACGACGGCGTACAATCGCTCGTTCCATTCGCGCCCTAGCTCCGCATCCGGCACGCTGTCGTCCTCGGCCAGCAGCATCTGGGCGAGCGAGCCGTTCACCCAGGCGTCCCGGCGCCGATGCTCCTGCTCAAGCTGATGGAGCGCTTTATCGACCGCTTGATACAGCACTTCTTTTTTGACAGGCTTCAGCAAATAGTCGCCCACGCCGAACTGCATCCCCTGACGGGCGTATTCGAATTCGTCATGGACGCTCAGGATCATGCACTTGACGGCGGAATCCAGCTTGGTCAGCTGCTCGATCAGCTCCAGGCCGTCGATTCCCGGCATGTTGATATCCGTCAGCACAAGACTCGGGCGCAGGTCGGCCGCCGCCGCCAACGCGTCGTCCCCGTTGTCGAATGCGTAGATGCCGTGCTCCGGCTCATAGCGGGCCAGCAGCGTCTCCAGCTCCGCCAGCGCCCAGCGTTCATCCTCCACTACAAAAATGTTCATAGCGCAGCCTCCTTCGCCGATTGGATCTTCACAGCCAGCGGTACGACCAGCGATACCGAAGTGCCTTCGCCGGGCTGGCTGTAAATGTTCAAGCCGTAATCTTTGCCGTAATAAAGCTGGATGCGCTGCCGTATGTTGAGCAGGCCGATGCCGTGGGACACCTCGTCGTAGTGGTTCAGCGGGTTGGCCTTGCGAAGCGCTTCCTCCAGACGAGCCTTCTCCTTATCCGCAATGCCTTCCCCGTTATCCTGCACAGTTAACGTTAGCACGCCCTCCGCTTGGGCCGCCCGGATCGTGATGCGTCCTCCCGCTTTCACTCTGCGCAGCCCGTGATTCACCGCGTTCTCGACGAGCGGCTGCACCGTCAGCTTGAGCACGGACGCTTCAAGCAGCTCCGGCGGAATGTCGCAGTGCAGGAGAATCCGGCTGCCGAACCGGTGCTGCTGAATTTTGAAATAATTGTCGATATGCTCGATTTCCTCCCGCAGCGTGACGGGCTGATGTAAATTTTTCATGCTGTATTGGAATAGTCCGGCCAGCGATTCGGAAATTTCGGCGACCTCTTCGATGCCGCGCAGCCGGCTGATGGATTTCATGATGTTGAGGGTATTGTACAGAAAATGAGGATTAATCTGAGCATGCAGCGCTGACAACTGGGCATTTTTTTCCGCCAGCTTCGATTCGTACACCTCGTGGATCAGACGGGAAATGCTGCCGAGCATATGGTTATACATCCGGCTCAGCTTGCCGATTTCGTTGCGTCCGGCATATTCCATCCTGTGACTGAAATCGCCCAGCTCGACCCGCGACATATGGCGCATCAGCTTGTTCAACGGAAGAGTGATTTGATGGGATAACAAATAGGAGACGGCCGCGATGGACAGCATCGTCAGAATACCGACCAACAGCACGATATCCTGAATCCGCTTTTGCTTCAGCAAAAGCACATGCTTCGGGATTAAGATCACCGTATGCCACCCGGTATAGCTTGACCGCACAAAGGTGTATAGGTAATCGGTGTCCTTCCAGCGCAGCTCGCCTTCCGAGCCGGCGTGCTCAAACACGCGGGTATCGAACCGGGCCCCCTCGCCCGCACTGCTGCCGTTTTCATAAATGATCCGGCCTTCGTCCGCCACGATCAGCACATGCATCGTACTTTCCAGCTCGTTGGCCGTAGCATTGGCAAGAACCATATTGAATGCGTTCACATTGATCTGAATGCTGACGAAGCCGATGATCGTCTGCGTCGGTATTTTCGTAATTTTGCGGACAAACGAAACGACCCGCTCGGGGGAGCCCTCTTTATCGGTATGCACTTCGGCGGACGGCAGCAGGGCGAACGGCTCCCGGTTCAGCGAGCCTGAGAACTCCTTCAGCCGCTCTTCGGGCAGCAGCTCCCGCGGCTTCGGCTCCACCAGCTTGGAATATTGATACAGATGCTTATCCAGCGAGTAAATGGATATGCTCTGAACATAGGTTTTGGGATATGAGAAGTTAAACAGAATGGGGTTGAGCTTGTAGCCGACCGCTTCCTTCCCGACCGGATCGGACGTCTTGTAGAAATCGAACAGGATGTTCTGAATCGACGGGTCGATGGAAATCGCCAGCGACAGCTCCTCGACGCTCCGCATGTACAAATCGATCATCTCCGAAAACTGCTTCGAGATGATGTTCGATAAGGAAAACGTCTGATGCTGAATATCGCTGGTGTTCTTGTAATAAAAAATAGAGCAGGTGATCCCGACAATGAACAAGGATACGACGGAAAAAGCTATAAACATTTTCGTTTTCAGCATCCGGTCATTCCAGCGGCGCATGCTGCCCCCTCCTTCGCCCAGCGGAAGTCAAGAGGATTCGCGGTATTTGCCCGGCGAGCAGCCGACCTCGCGATGAAACAGCCGGCTGAAAAAAGCCGGGTCCTCGTAGCCGACGCGCCCCGCGATGGTGATGACCTTCTCGTCGGTTTCCAGCAGCAGATGCTTCGCGCGCTCGATCCGTATCCGGTGAATCATGTCCACGACGGTCATGCCCAGCGATTCCTTGAAAATCCGGTTCAGCTGCCTCGAACTGATATTAAACAGCTCGCACAAAACCGGGATGGATACTTTCTTATCGTAATACCGCTCCAAATAGCCGCAGATGCGGCGAACGAGCAGCTGTTTGGCGCTATTGCGCACGGATTCTCTGCCGTTTTGCCCTTCCGCCTGCCGGTAGGCGCGGGACAGCAGAATAAGCAGCTCCACCATCTGCAGCCGGATTAACGTTTCGAAGCCGGGCTGGCGGTTATCGAATTCGTGAATGATGGTCTCCAGCAGGAACAGCGAGCGCGTCGCATCCTGCCCGTTCAAATTCAGGCAGCGATGAAACCGCTCTCTTTTATCTAAAAACGGATGAACGTAAAAATAATCCATCGACTGGGAAATGCCGAGGTCCAGCAGCCAATTGCCCTGAATCAGATCGGGCATAAACAGGCAGTTGATAATCTCGATTTCCTTGCCGGGATTAATGCTGTAGGTGTGCACTTCGCCGGGATTAATAATAAATACGTCGCCCGAGCGGATGTCGTAATAATGCCCTTCGAACACATGCTGCGCCTCTCCCCGGACCACATAGACCAGCTCCACGAAATCGTGGCCGTGCAGCAAAGGCACATGCTCATGGTCGTGAAAAAAACGGCGGATCCAGAACGGAAACGAGTGCTCTTTAATAAATTGGCTGCTGTGCAACTGTTTCTCCATGAGGAAAACCTCCTACATATCACAATTCGAAACTCCTTTGGAAAGGTCATTTACCGATAGACGGCCAATCCTGCAAGCCGATGTTTTTAGTGGAGAAGCGTAAGCGCGATGACGGCCCACAACCTAATCATACGGGAACCCGGAGGTTCGGTCATGGTCAATTCAGACATTATTATAGCTGATTTGTACGCAAAAAAGCAGAAAAACTGTCGTTTCCCCGGGAAGCGGCCGTTCGGGGCGATAGCAGGCCGTACGGAGAGCTTAAGATAGGCTCCCGCAAAAAATAGCCTCCTGTCCTACTCACATATCCCCCTGCTACTTGAATATATTTAGTAACAAGCACTTTTTTCCTTTTGTCTTGTCACATCCGTTCTTTATATGCATGATCCAAAGCCCAAATCAGGAGGTGTCCGACATGACAGAACCATTATTTACCGTTTCCCGAGAGGATTGGTCTTTACATCGCAAAGGCTATCAGGACCAAACCCGCCATCAACAAAAAGTACGAGAAGCGATTAAGCAGAACCTGCCTGACCTTGTTACGGACGAAAGCATCGTTATGTCTGACGGCAAACACATCATTAAAGTACCGATTCGCAGCCTGGACGAATACCGCTTTCGGTATAACTACAATAAAAGCAAGCATGTAGGCCAGGGCGACGGCGACAGCCAGGTCGGCGACGTGCTGGGCGTGGACCCTACTCCGTCCGGAGGACCGGGCAAAGGCGAAGGCGCCGGCGATCAGCCGGGCGACGACTACTACGACGCCGAGGTGCAGCTCGAAGAGCTTCAGACGATGCTGTTCGAGGAATTGGAGCTGCCTAACCTGCAGCAAAAAGAAAAAGACAATGTGATGACCAAGGACATCATTTTCAATGATATTCGCAAAAAGGGAATTATGTCCAATATCGATAAAAAGCGGACGATACTCGAAAATCTCCGCCGCAACGCAGGCGCCGGCATCCCCGGCATTCACGGCATCAGCCCCGACGACCTGCGCTTCAAAACGTGGGAGGAAATCGTCGTCCCGCAATCCAACGCCCTGATCATCGCCATGATGGATACATCGGGGTCGATGGGCTCGTTCGAGAAATATATCGCCCGCAGCTTTTTCTTCTGGATGACACGGTTTCTGCGGACTAAATACGAGCATGTCGAAATCGTATTTATCGCTCATCATACGGAAGCCAAGGAAGTAACCGAGGAGGAATTTTTCACCAAAGGCGAGAGCGGCGGCACGATCTGCTCGTCGGCTTATCAGCTGGCGTTGGAATTGATCGACCGGCGCTTTTCTCCGGCCCGCTATAACATTTATCCGTTCCACTTCTCCGACGGCGACAATCTGACCTCCGACAACGAGCGCTGCGTCAAGCTCATCCAGGAGCTGGTGAAGCGGTCCAACCTGTTCGGCTACGGCGAAGTCAATCAATACAACCGGAGCAGCACGCTGATGTCCGCCTACCGGAATATTCACGATCCGAAATTCGTGCATTACGTCATCCGCGAAAAGGGCGAAGTGTATAAAGCGCTGCGCACCTTTTTCCCCAAATCCGAAGGGAGGATCGCTCGATGAACGCCGAATATATCAAGCAGCTCGAATACGCCATTGCGGAAATATCCGAGATCGCCACCGGCTTCGGGCTCGACTATTATCCGATGCGCTACGAAATCTGCCCGGCCGACATCATCTACACGTTCGGCGCTTACGGCATGCCTACTCGCTTCAGCCATTGGAGCTTCGGGAAAACGTTTCATAAGATGAAAATGCAATACGATTTCGGGCTGAGCAAAATTTACGAGCTGGTCATTAACTCCGACCCGTGCTACGCTTTCCTGCTGGACGGCAATTCGCTGATTCAGAACAAGCTTATCGTCGCCCATGTGCTCGCTCACTGCGATTTTTTCAAAAACAACGCCCGCTTCTCCAAAACGAACCGCAATATGGTCGAGAGCATGTCCGCTACGGCGGAGCGCGTCAGGCAGTATGAAATTTTGTACGGAGCCGACGAGGTCGAGAAATTCATCGATGCGGTGCTGGCCATTCAAGAGCATGTCGATCCGCTGATCTCCACCCCTTACTCGGCTTCCCGATACGGAAGAAATAACGAAAAATCGCTCAAGGAAGAGGAACCGAGAGAACGGCGGCTCGGCTATGAGGATTTATGGGATTTGGACGATCGGGGCGCGGGGAAAACCGTCAAGGAGGAGCCGCGCAAATTCCCTCCCAAGCCGGAGAAAGACCTGGTGCTGTTCATTGAAGAGCACGCGCCCTATCTCACCGATTGGCAGCGCGACGTCATGACGATGCTGCGCGACGAAATGCTGTACTTCTGGCCGCAGCTCGAAACGAAGATTATGAACGAAGGCTGGGCTTCGTATTGGCATCAGCGCATCCTCCGCGAAATGGAGCTGACCGAGGAGGAAACGATCGAATTCGCCAAGCTGAATTCCTCTGTCGTCGTCCCGTCGAGACACAGCCTCAATCCGTATTATTTGGGCCTCAAAATATTCGAAGATATCGAAAAGCGGTGGGATAAGCCGACCGAAGAGGAACGCGAGCGGTACGGCCGCGAACCGGGTCAAGGACGGCGCAAAATATTCGACGTGCGGGAATACGATTCCGACCTGTCCTTCATCCGTAACTATTTAACCAAGCAGCTCGTGGACGACTTGGACCTGTACGTTTTCGAGAAAAAAGGACCCGAATGGAAAATTACCGACAAAACCTGGGCGAATATCCGCGACCAGCTCGTCTATTCCCGCGTCAACGGCGGCTTCCCTTATATCGTGGTCGAAGACGGCGATTACGAGAAAAACGGCGAGCTGTACTTGAAGCACTCTTATGAGGGCGTTGAGCTCGATCTAAAATATGTGGAGCGGACGCTTCCTTACATCCACAGGCTGTGGGGCAAACCCGTCCATCTGGAGACGATGGTCGAATCCAAGCAGGTGCTGTTCTCGTATGACGGCAAGAAGCATAACCGGAAGTTTTTATAACGCAGTTACGAAGCCGGAGGCCGGGTGCCTTCGGTTTTTCATTCCTATCAGCCCAATGAACGAAAAAAGGGCCGTCCTCCGCCGAAGGGAGGACAGCCTGCTTCAATGCCTTTATGATTACTTGCTCAAGATGTCGGTCAATACCGGTACGATCTGCGATTTGCGGGATACGACGCCCTTCAATACCGCTTTGTTGCTCTCCAGCGTCACATTGTAGGCTTGCTCCACCGCGCTCGCTTTGCCGCCCAAGGCGATACCGATGGAATCGTTGTTCAAGATGTCGGTTACGACGAACAGGAACAGATCCAAGCCCTTATCGGCGATAATTCCGGACAATGCCGCTTCCAGCTCCGCTTGGCGGGACAATACGTCGTTCACGTCCACCGCGTTCACTTGCGCGATTTCCACTTTGCTTGCGCCCATTTGGAACTCTTTGGAGTCGAGGGAGATCAATTGCGGAATCGTCTTGTCGCTTAAATCGGCTCCCGCCTTCAGCATGGACAGACCGTACGTTTCCAGCTCTACGCCGGCGATTGCGGCAAGCTCGCGCGCGGCGGCTACGTCCTGCTCCGTGCAAGTCGGGGATTTCAACAGCAATGTATCGGAGATGATGGCGGAAAGCATAAGACCTGCGATTTCCTTTTCAACGGCTACGCCGTTTTCTTTGTACAATTTGTTCAAAATCGTCGTCGTGCAGCCTACAGGCTCGGCACGGTAGTACAACGGTCCGCTCGTTTCGAAGTTGGCGATCCGGTGATGGTCGATAACTTCAGCTACACGTACTTTATCGATATCGCCGGCGCTTTGTTGACGCTCGTTGTGGTCGACGAGAATGACTTGGTTCACTTCGTTCGCTACGGTTTCAACAAGGCGCGGCGCGTTGACTTTGAAATGGTCCAGCACGAATTGCGTTTCGCTGCTGACGCTGCCAAGACGAACGGCCTCTACGTTAGCTCCCAATTTGGTTTTCAAATCCGCATAAACGAGCGCGGAGCTAATCGAATCGGTGTCCGGGTTTTTGTGACCGAAAATAAGTGTTTTTTCCATCATCGTACTCCTTAATCATATTTTTTGGCTAAGCAAAAGTATATCACAGAACGATATCTGTATTCTAGATTATATCGCTAAATCCTACTTATTCCAATGACTTTACAGAGAATTGTTACAAATTCGTCAAATTGAAAGGAAAGAGCGGTCTCCCTGTCGAAAAATAGAGGAAATCGAGGCCATACTAATTAAAGTATACGGCATGAGTCTTAGAGGGAGGCCATCGTTATGAAGACGGAATGGAATCAACTGCTTGAAGGTTTGCCGCGCTGGCTGGAAGCAAGCCGCGCGTATACGGCTCAAGGAAGCGTGGCGGCGTATATCCCCGAGCTCGCCCACGCCCCGGCGGATGCGCTTGGAATTACGATTATGGACGGCGCTTCCGGCGTTGCCCGTGCGGGCGAGGCCGATTTGCCGTTCACGCTGCAGAGCATTTCCAAAGTATTTACGCTGCTGCTCGCGCTCATGGATAACGGAGAAGACGGCGTGTTCGCCAAGGTCGGCATGGAGCCGACCGGCGATAACTTCAACTCGATGCTGAAGCTGGAGCTGGTCGATCCGGGCATCCCCTTCAACCCGCTCATCAACGCCGGGGCGATTGCGATTTCCTCGCTCATTCACGGCGCGACTCCGGCCGAGAAGACGGAGCGGATTCTCGCCTTCTTCCGCGAGCTGGCCGGCGACCCGTCGCTGGCCTGCAACGAGGACGTGTACCGCTCCGAGACGCAAACCGCGCACCGCAACCGCTCGCTCGCCTACTTCCTGAAGGCGAACCGCGTGCTGGACGCGGACGTCGAAGAAGTGCTTGAGGTGTACTTCAAGCACTGCTCGATCGAAGCGAACTGCCGGCAGCTGGCGCGAATGGCATTGGTGCTCGCTTGCGACGGCACCGATCCGGCGACCGGCCGCGAGCTGGTGCCGCGCCGATATGTGCGGATCGCCAAATCGTTCATGATCACCTGCGGCATGTACAACGAGTCCGGCGCCTTCGCCATCCGGGTCGGCCTGCCGGCAAAGAGCGGCGTCTCCGGCGGCATTCTGGCGCTGGTGCCCGGGCGATACGGGATCGGCGTCGTCGGACCGGCGCTGAACGCCAAAGGCAACAGCACCGCCGGGGTGCATCTGCTGCAGACGCTGTCGGCGGAATTCGATTGGAGCATCTTCTAATACGGGACGCAGGAAGCGGCGCCCGAAACGAGCAAGCGGCTGTCCTTCGGAAGGAGCAGCCGCTTGTTTTTATGAGGGAATCGCAGGGCTCGGCCCCGCTTCTCAGCTTTTCTTCATCACTTCAAATATAATGGCCCGTAGCGGACGATCTCCGTTATTTTCCAACCCATGCTTCCACCACGGCTTGTTCAGCACAATATCCCCGGCTTTAACCTGCCGCTCTTCCCCGTTGACCGTCATGACGCCCGTGCCTTCGAGAATGATGTACACTTCCTCGTCCTCGCGATGGCCGTGGTAGCCGATGGACGTTCCGGGCGGCAGCTCGCTGTATCCCATAAACTGGATCGGCGTATCGAAATCCTCCTTGGAGAACAGCCGCTTGCCGTAGGTCAATCCCTTCCCGTGATGGCTGACGCCGGGCTCGCCGAACTCCGCCTCCAAGTAATTGCGGACGATCATCGGACCGTAGCCCCAGCTCGACGACGTGTCGACCATTTGACTTTGCCGGATCGATTCCCGCGTATAGTGGGCCAGCGCCTGATTTTTCAAATAATCGCGGGCGCTGGTCTCCGCCTCCCTGTTTTCTTCCAGCGATTGCAAAAATTCCGCAAAAGCGCTCGGCGAGTCGATATCGCTAAAGTCGTCGAATCTCGTCGTCTCCCCGCCTTTGGTCAAGTAAACGACATTATCGATCAGCTCCAGACACCCTTCCGTCCCTTCGATCCGCCAATTGCCCGCCCAGTCCGTCTGCTTGCCTTTGGAACGTGTCGAGCAGGTAAAGGTGGCCGTAATGGCCGCCTGCATGTCCATCACGATGTGGAGCTGATGCCGGTAGGTAGCGAACACTTTACCTACTTCCCGTCCGGTCAAGTAGCGCACCAGATCAAAATGATGCACGACCAGTTCTTCGAGCACATCCAGCTTATCCTGCATCGGTCTGTTGTCCGTATCGCGGTAAAACTCTCCGTCGATCGTCAGAACGGCGCCGATGCTTCCTTCGTCCAGCAGCCGCTTCAGCTTCCTTACGAACGGAAAGCGGCGGTAATTTTCGGCAATCATGTAGGGAACGCCTTCGGCCGCCGCCCGCTCCACCATCGCCTTGGCGTCCTCGTAATTGGCGGCGATCGGTTTTTCGCTGAACACCGGCAGCTTGTAGCCGAACGCAATATCGTTAATCGCCTTGTGCGCTTGTCTTGGAGTTACGTTCAGCAGCACATCCGGGCGCTCCTGCTCGATCGCCTCCGTCAACGACGTATAGAAAGGGATGCCGTCCCCTTCGATCTGGCTTCGCTTGCTCTCGTCGCTGTCGGCGACGGCGAGCGTCACATCGCCGTGCTGACTGCGAATTCTCCGGTACCAGCTGGAGCCGAAGCCGCCGACGCCTACTAATAGCGCTTTCATTACATTCCCTCCCTTATCGTTTTAAACCTTCTGAAGCGGCAAAATAAACTTGTACCCGACTCCGTGTACATTAATAATATGCTTCGGGTTGGCGGGATCGGTCTCGATTTTTTTGCGCAAATTGCTGACATGCACGATAATCGTGCGCGTATCGTTAATCATCTCCTGATCCCATATTTCGCGGAACAGCTCCTCATGCGTCACCGTGCGGCCGGGATGCCGGGCCAAATAATACAGCAAATCGAATTCCTTTCTCGACAAAGTGACCTCCGACCGGTTTACGGTCACGCTGCGGCTGGCCGGGTCCAGCTCGACGGCGCCGAACCGCATTCGGTTAGGAGCCTCCCCGCTAAGATGCGGACGCCTCAAGTTGGCCTTGACGCGGGCGATAAGTTCGTTAGGACTGAACGGTTTCGTGATATAGTCGTCTCCTCCAAGCTCAAGACCCGTAATTTTATCCTGCTCATCCTTCTTGCAGCTCAAAAACAAGATCGGAGCCGAAGACATTGCCCTTACTTCCTTGCATACTTCAAACCCGTCTTTTCCCGGCAGCAGCACGTCCAGTATAAGCAGGTCGGGCTGCATCGTCTCGACTAAACGGACTGCCTCATCGCCGCGCCCGGCCCCGATCACGCGAAATTGATGCGCTTCCAAATAAACGCGGATAATATCCCGAATTTCTTCGTCATCCTCGACGACTAATATCGTTTGTTCTGCCACGAATACTCACACCACCAAGGTAGATTAACAATCCTTCTTATCCATTTCAGAATAGACGAGCGGACGTTCGCCGGTCAAGCGTTTTATATGGAAAACCGGCATCTCTTCGGGACCCGCTCGAAACTTTCCGTACATAGAAGAAAGAAAGGACCCGGCGCCATGCGCCGAATCCCCTGAAAATCGAAAAAATGAATGAAATAAGTGCCGTAAAAAATGAACCCGTTACAATGACAAGCTTTCGAACGAAAGAGCCGTATCCAGATAACCGTCCTGACGATCGAACAAGCCGAGATCGTCTTTGCCGTTGCCGTCAAAATCGGTAATGATCAGGCGGGAGCCGGGCTTGCCCCACGGTCCGAACGTGGACAACAGCTGATATTCATTGTCTCCCTTGCGCAAATATACGGTATAGCGGGACGTTTCCGGATTGTAGCGAAGCACGTCTTCCTTGCCGTCCCCGTTAAAATCTCCGAGCCGGATTTCCCCGTCCTCGTACGGGACGTTCAAATGAATTCTTTCCGCCTTCCACTCCCATGCCGCTTTATCCGGCGACAGCACGATACCGCTGACCGTATCCGGCCTGGATAAGAAGACGTACCGGCTGCCGTCCTCCTGCATATGCGACTGAATGTCCGTTTTCCATTCGCTCTTGAATTTATACGGCTTAAGCGACTTCGCTTCCCCTTTGGTAATACAGATGCCGTTCAGTTGCATTCGATCCGACGACAAGCCCGCCAGCACCATATCCCCGTCGGCCTGCGGGTACGCCTGAAGACTTGCCCAGCTGCGCGCCTCCGTCTTCCAGCTGCTCTGCAGAACGAAGCGGCGGCCGTCGGAGACGTACTTCTCCAGCCTGCCTGCCGGCTGCACGACCCACAAGCTCGGCCGCTGCCCGCCGATGCCGCCGCTCACCGCGGCGGCGGAACCGTTCGTATACGGTACGTTCGCCCAGACGGCCGGCGCTCCCTGCGGCTCGTTGCGCAGCCCGGCGAAAGATCCGCCCGCTACGGTGACGAGCCCGCTCTTGCGGTCCCATGCAATCATATCTTCCTGCCCGTCGCCCGTCACATCGGCAAACATCGGTCTTCCTTGCCCGCCCATTGCCGGCTGAGCGCTATCCGGCGCGTTCCACCGGATGCTCTGCGAAGGCGTAAACGGAACGTAATCCTCGATCGTGTAGAACAAATAATGCTTCGCCCGAATCGACGCAATCAGCTTTTGCAAAATGCTGCGGTCCTGATCCGGATACCGGTATTCCGGCAGACCGTCGCGAATGACCTGCTCCCCGTTCTCATCCGTTACGGGCAGCAAATATTTGAACTCCAGAAACGGGTGATAAAAGAACGAGTTAACATTATTCGTCTTGCCGAGCCGGTCCGTAATCATTTTCTCGTCTTTATTGTAAGGAATATAGTCGAACGGCGTCGGAACGTAGACCGAGCCCAGGCTCGCTTCCCCGTATCTCAGGTTGCGCGTGTTCATATATTGGGCCGCCGAAGCGTTGCGGTTGGCCTGAACATCCGCCTGATAATTCAATCCGAAGAACGAGCGGAACAATTCATCCTGCTCCGGCGTCGAACGGTAGTGGGGCGACTCCCAGAACATCGGCCTGAGGCCCGCATTGCGCAAGATGTCGAGCCCTGCCGCAAGCCGCGGCTCGGCGAACGCCGCCGATGTGGTCGAAGCCTCTCCCGGTTCGTCAAATTCGTTGCCGATTCCCGATTCATGATGACCGTCGTCGCGCCGGACCATCCCGACCTGATGCGTGTACCCGTGCATACCGAGCACCGCCCCGTCGTGAACCGCCTGCTTCAGCAGCTTCACGTAAGCTGCCGCATAAGGATTATCCTTCTGATCCAGCGACACGTCGTATCGGCTGCCGTCAGGCGGAAAGTCCAGCCAGCGCGGGATCACCGCAAGATGATAAGCGATATGCCGGTCGCGCAAATATTCCAAAACGGTTCTTAACTTGCCAAGATTGTCGATCGAGCCGTACTGCCCGCCGGGACCGATATCTTCCAGCCGCATCATAACAAAACGAGGATTGGTCGCCTCCCCCTCCACCCGAATATGATAAGAGGCGAACATCATAAAAATAACAAGTGCCGATACAGCGTAACGCAGCCATACGGATCGAATTATGGCGGACATCCCGGTTCATCATGCTCCCTTCATGCTGTGCGAAACAAAAAAGGCTGCGTTTGGCTTCAGTTTCCGCTTCCATTTTGCTCTAGCATGATTGTATCAAAAATCCGCTGCGCCGAATATCGTTTTTCATAAAAAAATATGCCCGCATCGGGTCCAAAGAGTCGGTAATTTTTCCCGCTGTCGAAGACCGCTTACCGGCGGACTGCCGCGAAACGAAGCCTGCGGTAATCGGCCGTCCAGAACGCGCCGTTGAACAGCTCGGGACGAAGCAGCGAGCAGCATTCGTCGTACGCCTCCCGCTTCTCATCCTCCGTCATTCCGGCAAAAAACATCCCGCCGAACGTATCGAGCCAGTAGCGCATCCCTTGGTCACCGTCGACAAGCTCCGTCGGCCGGTCGAACAATTCCATATAACGAACCTCGAAGCCGTGCTTCTCCAGTAAACCGCTATATTCTCCTACGGTCGGAAAATACCACGGATTACGCGCCTCGGCATCGATTCCATGCGATTTCAGCACCTGAACGATCGCCTTGTAAATCCGCCCGACGTTGCCGCTTCCGCCGAATTCGGCGACGAATCGCCCGCCGTCCTTCAAAGCAGCGCGCACCGACTCAATCACTTCCTCGGGCCGCTTCATCCAATGCAGCGCCGCGTTGGAGAATACCGCATCGAAGCTTTCCCCAAGCCGAAACGTATGCGCATCGGCCGTCTCGAACGCAAGCTCGGGATACTTCACCCTCGCCTGCTCCACCATATCCGCCGAGCTGTCGATGCCTTTGCAGGAAGCGCCGAATTGGGCGATCTCCCGTGCCAAGTCTCCGGTTCCGCAGCCGAGGTCGAGAATCCGCTCTCCTTGACGCGGCGCCAGCAGGTCGACGACGCCTTTGCCAAGACGCGAAACAAATCCGATCTTGCTGTCGTACAGCAGAGCATTCCATTGTTGTCCTTCCGATTGTGCCATAGCTACCATCTCCTTCTGTTCTTATCCTTATATTATCGCTTTGCAAGCTTAGTAATGGAAATATATAATACATATCGACTTAATAGATATTTCCTATAAGCAAGCGACCATCGGGGTACTATTTAAAGTTAGTACTGCAGCAAGCCGAAGAAGCCGGGTACAATTGAGATAAACCTCTACTCTGCAAAAAGGAGAATGCCGATGAATCCGTTTTGGAGTGCGCAGCATCAGGCGAATTTTACCTTGTTCTCCTCCTCCCATCTCGCCGCTGTCGCCGGGATCGCCATGGCGGCCGCCGCCCTGTATGTTTGGCGGGAGCCGCTCGGGCGCAGCAGGCCGTACAAGGACCTCGTCCGCTGCGGCATCATCGCCGCCCTGCTGCTTCCCGAAATCGCTCTGAATATATGGTACGGGGCGGAAGGCTTGTGGAATGTGAAGAGCACCCTTCCTTTGGAGCTGTGCAGCATTACCCTCGTCTTGTCCGTCTTCATGCTGTGGACCCGCAGCCGAAGACTGTATTCGATTTTGTTTTTCGCCGGAATTTGCGGCGCCCTGCAGGCTATAGCGACGCCGAGTCTCGGGTATCCGTTTCCGCATTTTCGTTTTTTCCATTTTTTCATTGCACACGGAGCCATTATTATGGCGTCTCTCTATATGACGTGGATCGAAAACTGCAAGCCGTCCTGGAAATCCGTCGGCGCAGCCATGCTGTTCCTTAACCTGCTGATGCTCGGCGTAGGAGGCGTCAACAGGATGCTCGGTTCCAATTATATGTTCCTGATGCATAAGCCGGACACCCCCTCCATGCTGGATATGCTGGGGCCTCACCCTTATTACTTGATCGCGGAGGAAGCCATCGCCCTCACCATGTTCGTCCTGCTCTACCTTCTCTTCTTCCGCATGCCCGCCCTGCTCTTCCAGTCATCCAAAAAGTTTCATGAAACTCCCGGCAAGAGAGAATACTACGACGGGCGTTAGCCGACAAACAGAGCAGAAGGGAGGGTAACCAATGAACGGGCAGCATAAACCGGAAGAAGCGGCGGCAGAGACGCAGCAATCCGCTCTGGTCTCCAGCGCCGTAACGGCGAAGCCGAACGCCGCGGAAACCGCCCCAGGCATCGACTATACCAAAGACTTCATATGGGGCAGCGACCAGGACGAATATGTAGACGAACCTTGATGCTTCGCCTTCCTCCGCCCTTGCTTAGGGCGGTTTTTTGTGCCGGACTGCAAGCCGGGCGTCCGTTGTGCAAGCAGCCGAAGGAAAAATCGATATTTTTCTAATTATTGCATTTACTTCTGAAATCGACTAAGGATATAATGGAGGCATTGTGTTTATTTTTTGGCAGACGGCTTACGCTCCGATTTCGCCTCTACTCCGCAAATCACCAGCATTTGGGTCAATATTAAGCCGCTTATTCACACCGCCTATTCATGCACTGACCGTGCTGCTGCCAAGCGGGTTCTTGCTTTCCGGTTGTCCCGGCATATCGGCGGCTTCCGTTTCCTTGGCCACCCTGAAGTGGCTTCGTATGTTATCTCGCAAGAGCATCAGCGTCAGTTGGTTTTTTTCGTGCAGCGGGCATTATTCTGGCCGTTCCAACACAGTTCATTACACTACTCGCACTTATATCCGCCTGTTGTTTTGACGCTGAAATTTTTCTGGTATAATTGAATGATGTAGGCAGGCAGGTGAACGAAGGACATGCAGAAAATTCCCGTCACTCGAGACGGAAAAAAAGGCTCCGATATCATGATCATCCACTCCGACGACGTCGTAAAGATCGAATCGGTAAAAGATAAGGAATACGTCATTCACACCGTGAACGACAAATATTATTGGGCCGCTTCATTAGAAGCGTTCGAGGAATGGATGTATGAAGAAGGCTTCCGGCTGATCGACCAGATGAATGTCGTGAATATGAATCACGTGACCGATTACGATGTGAAAAAAGGCATCGTTTATTTGAGTCCAGAGAATGAAACCCGCTCCAAAACGGCATCGGCCGCTTGGATCCATAAAGATCACATCGCCAACGTCAAAAATATGCTCGGGGAAGTTAAAAAGCTTGACCGAAGCAGCGATCCCGACGATTTCCAGGACGATATTTTCGCCTCGATCGTGGAGCAGGAGGAAGACAGCCGCTTCGCGCGATCCTACGCCATGATTCAAGCGATCTACGAGAGGAAGAAGGCGGAGAAGAAGCTTGAGCAAAGCGAGCAGCGCTACAAATCGCTGTTCCAGCATAATCCCGATCCCATCTGCTCCTTCGACCGTTACGGATACTGCACAAGCGCCAATCCGGCCTTATTCCGGATGACCGGCTATACGGAGGATGAGCTGCTGAACAAGTCGATTCATCACTTGATCGTGCCGGAGCATATGGAACGGTGGCAGGAGCAATTCAACGGAACGCTCAGCGGACAAAATCATCTTTACGAAATTACGTTTCTACATAAAAAAGGGCATCCGGTAGAGCTAAGCGTGCTGAATGTTCCGATTGTCGTCAACGGTCAGATGAACGGGGTCTATATGATCGGCAAAGATATTAGCGAACGCAAACGGGCCGAGGAGATGCTGCTGCGCTCCGAGAAGCTGTCGATCGTCGGCCAGCTGGCCGCAGGGGTCGCCCATGAAATCCGTAACCCGTTAACCTCCCTCAAAGGATTCGTCCAGCTTATGCAGATGAAAATCTCCGGTTATGAATCGTATTTCGATATTATGCTGGACGAGCTGGAACGCATCAACTTTATCGTCAGCGAATTTCTCGTCATCGCCAAGCCGCAGTCGGTCCGCTATCAGCAGAAGCAGGTGGTCCAAATCTTGCAGAATACGGTCGCGCTGTTGGGCTCCCAGGCGATGATACATAACGTCGTGCTGGAGATGAGTGCGGATGAGCCGCTGCCCCCCATTAACTGCGATGAAAATCAGATCAAGCAGGTGTTCATCAACATCTTGAACAATGCGATCGATTCGATGCCCGACGGCGGAGAAATTCGCATGGAGCTCGGGATGTGGGACGAAAATACGCTGCTCATCCGGTTTATCGATCAGGGCTGCGGCATCCCGGAGGAACGGATTCCCCGGCTCGGCGAACCGTTCTACACGACCAAGGAAAAAGGAACCGGCCTCGGCTTGATGGTCACGTTCAAAATTATCGAAAATCACGGGGGCCGCATGGAAATCCGCAGCGAGGTCAATCAGGGCACGACCGTGGAAATTTTCATGCCCGTCATAAGGGAAAAACTAATCGATTAATGAAAATACAAAAAAAAGCCTCCGGCTCCGCTAATTGGTTGATCAGCGGATACCGGGGCTTTCTTTATGCGGCGGGACCGTCGCCCGACGGCGTTAAATAACGACCGGATAGTAAGGATAGTAAGGATAATACGGATAATTATAGTAAGGATAATACCCGCCGTCAAAAATAAAAGGAAAAATCAGCGGGTTATAAAAGCCGCCATAGAAACCTCCGGGATACCCCCCGTGAAAGCCGCCTCCGTGGAAACCTCCTCCAGGAAAGCCGCCTCCGTGAAAGCCCCCGCCATGGAAGCCTCCTCCATGGAAGCCGCCGCCGCCATGAAAACCTCCTCCGTGAAAGCCCCTCGCGGTATCGTGGACCGGTCTGATTTCTCCCGATTCGATTGCACCTGTTGTCATTTCGCTTCGCTCCATTCTTTCAAAAATAGGCATTTGTCATTCCCTGCTTACAGCATATGTACATTGGCCCGGGAGGGTGAACGCCTATTGGCGGACGAAGTCCGCCTGCCGCCGTCCGGTTCTGGATACAGCCGGCTCATGGCGGCAGGCCGCTGCTTGCGGCGAACAATAAGAGCCATCTGAACGGATGGCCCCTTTAAGTTCACTCCTATTCATTTATGCGCGGCGATACATGTTCAGGCGGAACGACTCGGGGATTACCGGTTCAACAGACTGCCGACATATCTCAGCAACTCGTTGGCCGAAGCCGTCGTATATCCATGCTCGTCAACAAGCCGTTTGATGACTTCGTTAATCCGCTTCAGCTGCGTTTCATCCGGCGTTTTCGTCGATGTCGTAATCTTCACGATATCCTTCAGATCGGCGAACAGCTTTTTCTCGATCGCTTCGCGCAGCCGCTCGTGGCTGCTGTAATTGAACCTATGCCCTTTGCGCGAGTAGGACGACATGCGAATGAGAATTTCTTCGCGGAACGCTTTTTTGGCGTTTTCCGATATGCCGATCTGCTCCTCGATGGATCGCATCAGCCTCTCGTCCGGGTCCATCTCCTCGCCGGTCAGCGGGTCCTTGATCTTGGTCCAATTGCAGTAAGCTTCGATATTGTCGAGATAATTGTTGAACAGCGTTTTGGCGGATTCCTCGAACGAGTATACGAACGCTTTTTGCACTTCTTTTTTCGCCAGCTCGTCGTATTCCTTGCGCGCCACGGAAATAAAGTTCAAATACCGCTCCCGCTCCTCCTTCGTAATCGAAGGATGCTGGTCCAAGCCGTCCTTCAACGCGCGCAGCACATCCAGCGCATTGATAAATTCGAGGCCTTGGCGGATCAGCGCGCTGGAAATCCGGTTGATGACGTAGCGGGGATCGATGCCCGACATCCCTTCATCCAAATATTCGCTTTGCATTTCCTTCAGATCGGCTTCCTTGAAGCCTTCCACTTCCTCGCCGTCGTACATGCGCATTTTTTTGACCAGATCCATCCCCTGCTTTTTCGACTCCTTAAGCCGGGTCAGTATAGAGAAGATGGCTGCCGCCCGCAAGGAATGCGGCGCAATATGTACATGCGACATATCGCTTTGCTTGATCAGCTTGGAGTAAATTTTCTCTTCCTCCGACACCTTCAAGTTGTATGGAATCGGCATGACGATCATCCGCGATTGCAGCGCCTCGTTCTTCTTGTTGGATATAAACGACTTGTACTCGGATTCGTTCGTGTGGGCGATAATCAGCTCGTCGGCGGAGATGAGCGCAAAGCGGCCTGCCTTGAAGTTCCCCTCCTGGGTTAACGACAGCAAATTCCACAAAAATTTCTCGTCGCACTTCAGCATCTCCTGAAACTCCATCAACCCGCGATTGGCCTTGTTCAGCTCCCCGTCAAACCGGTAAGCGCGGGGATCGGACTCGGAGCCGTATTCCGTTATCGTGGAGAAGTCGATGCTTCCCGTCAAGTCGGCGATGTCCTGGGATTTCGGATCGGAAGGACTGAAGGTCCCTATCCCCGTCCGGTTATCCTCGGAGATCAGCACCCGCTCTACGAGCACATCCTCGATGCGGCCGTTATATTCGGTTTTGAGGCGCATTTGACACGACGGGCACAAATTGCCCTCGATTTTAATGCCGAACTCTTCTTCGACCTCGGCCCGCAGCTCATGAGGAATCAAATGCAGCGGTTCTTCATGCATCGGGCATCCTTTGATGGCGTAAACCGCGCCCTGATCCGTACGCGAAAACTGTTCAAGGCCTTTTTTCAGCAACGTGACGATCGTCGACTTACCGCCGCTGACGGGCCCCATCAAGAGGAGTATACGTTTGCGGACATCCAGTCGCCGGGCTGCAGAGTGAAAATATTCCTCGACCAGTTTCTCTATGGCCGTATCGAGTCCGAATATTTCCTGTTCGAAAAAGTGGTATTTGCGTTTACCGTTGTCGTTTGCTATGCCTTGCGCTGCAATCATCTCGTACACACGGGCATGCGCCGTCATCGCCAAATGCGGGTTTTTGCGAACCAAGGCGATATAATCGGCAAAGGTTCCGGTCCAAGCAAGTCTGTCGGTTTCTGCGCGGTAATCTGTGATCCTTTTGAATATGTCCATGAGTTAACCTCCTCCGTACGGTGCATTTACGGTCACAACATCTAAGAACGAAGTGTATTAAATAATTATGCAGGCCGGAGGGATAAGTTGACCGAAATTTTAAGACAAATTGAGAAAACATCGGCGCAGCCGTTTTCAAGGACAAGCCGTCGCGGATCGCTTTTAAAACGCCTCTTGGCCGGTAAACGGACGGAATTTCCCCCGGTTCCGCCGCGAACGAAAGAACCGTGCGGACGACGAGACACTGCCGCAAAAAACCGTCCGTGCCCGTTATCCGGACGAGATGCTGCGAGCGATTAATAGCCCCCGCCTATCATTCAGGCGAGGGCTATCGACCGATCCTATATGCGCCAAGACGCGCAAAGCGCATGAACCGGCGCTGCGCTCAGGCGGCTCGTTACAGCCACTCGCAGAGCCGCATGATCGTATACCGGTTGCGCACATATTTCGCAACCCGCAGGCTTTCCGCGAGGAGCTCGGGCTCGATGCCGAGCTCCTCCGCAGCGGCCGGGCCCCCGGCGCGGCGCAGCGCATCCGCCAGCTCCTGCGGCGACGGCACGGAGCGGCAGATCTCGCGGATCGCGTCCCAACGCGCCGCAATGCGCTGCGGCAGCTCCGGCGAGGCTGCCGGCACGGATGCCGCCGGGGCGGAGTCCGCCGCCGCCCCGAGGCCGTTCTCGGCCAGCACCTGCTGCGCGATGGTGCCGTAGCCGGCCTCGATTTGCGCGCGCATCCGCTCCACGCTCGGCGCATCGCCGCTCGCCAGCCGCGCGGCGACGGCTTCGGCGGCCGCCTCCCGCGTGAGGCCGGCGGCCGCTTCGTACAGCGCGGCCATCTGCACGGCCGCGACGCCGACCTTGGCGCCGTGAAGCAGAGCCCGGCGCCGCTGCTGAATAAACCGCATCTCCCAGAAATGGGAGAGATGATGCTCTCCACCCGAGGCCGGGCGCGAGTGGCCGACAAGCAGCATGGAGATGCCCGACAGCGTCAGGCCCTCCATCAGCTTGCGCACGCCGAGCTCCGTCCCCGCGGCAATCTCTTCGGCATGGTCCATGCACAGGGCCAGCCCCTGCCGGGTCATCTCCGCGGCGAGCTCGCAGTACGGCTCGCCGAACAGCTCCCGGCCGAGCTGCCAATCGGCCAGCGCGGTATACTTGCCCAGCATATCGCCGAAGCCGGCGGCGATCATCGCCTGCGGCGCCCGTGCGAGCAGCTGCAGATCGGCGAAGATAGCTTCCGGCGCGCTGGCCGGAATCGTCTGCTTAAAGCCGCCGATAATGAGCGGCGCCCCTACCGACGCGAAGCCGTCCACCGACGGAGCCGTCGGCACGGACAGGAACACGCGCCCCGTCCGGTGGGCGACGAACCGCACGATGTCGTGGATCGTGCCCGAGCCTACGGCCGCGATCGCCTGCACGCCGGGCGTCATATGCAGCATCAGCTGCACGATGGCGCGCTCGTCGGCGGCCAGTTCCCCGCGCTCGTCCTCCGCGAGCACGCATGCTTGCGCCTGCAGCGAAGCCGCCTTGCAGCGCTGCAGCAGCTCCTCTCCGGCCGCCTCCATCGTGCGGCGGTCGGCGACGATCAGGAGCTCGCTATATCCGCGCTCCGCGGCATATGGCGGCAGCGCGGCCAGCGCCCCGCGCTCGATGACAACGCTGCGGATCGGCACCGTGTGCTCCTGTCCGCAGCCGCATACAAAGCTGGCGCCCAGCCACGGCTGAATCTCTCCCGCTTGCTCTAACATCCGGTTTCCCCCTTGCCTTACTTGTCTTTTAAGTCTATACTACCAAATCTGTGCTATAATTACATTACTTTGCGTTGGCGGATACAGAAAGAACACCCAATCCCTAGCGGATCGCTTGGAAATCTCGCGGCCGCTTCCCTGTCTAAAGGGGGCCGTTTCATCC
Organism: Paenibacillus doosanensis; assembly: GCF_025060755.1. Lineage (GTDB taxonomy): Bacteria > Bacillota > Bacilli > Paenibacillales > NBRC-103111 > Paenibacillus_S > Paenibacillus_S doosanensis. Next base: position 50,390 of record NZ_JANYUY010000034.1, on the reverse strand, counting down.
GTCCGGCATCGTTCGCCGCGGACGCAGAATACATATATATTGTTATTATATCGATGCGATTAAATAAAGGAGACCGAGACTGTGCCGATCAAAACCGAAACGGAGCTGTACGCGCCGGTCAAAAGCTATTTCGAGCAGCAGGGCTATCATGTGCGCGGCGAAGTGCATCATTGCGACCTCGTCGCGATTCGCGAAGACGAGCCTCCGGTCATCGTGGAATTGAAGAAAAGCTTCTCCATCCCTTTGCTGCTGCAGGGTATCGACAGGCTGCGCTTAACCCGCAGCGTCTATGTCGCCTTCGAGCTGCCGAGCAAAGGCCGGGCCCCGCACGGAGCGAGCTGGACCGAGCTGCGCAGACTGTGCCGGATGCTTGGCATCGGGATGATCACCGTACAATTTTACAAGCGCAAAAAACCGCAGGTTCAGGTGGAATGCCACCCGGCTGCGTTCAAGGACGGCCTGCCCGACGCGGCGGCGCCCTCAAGCCCGCTGCTGTTGGAAGCGGTGGAGACGGCGGCCTCGGCCGCTGAACTGGTCTACGCGGCAGTCGAGAAAGCTGCAGCCGGCACGGCGTCCGCGGCGGCGCTGCTGCCCGCTTCCGAAGGGCCTTTGACGCTGCCCCGCCCTAACAAACGGGCGGCGGAACGGATCGTCCGCGAGTTCAAGGAACGCAGCGCGGATTATAACGTCGGGGGGAGCACGCAGCGCAAGCTGGTCACCTCTTACCGCGAGAAGGCGCTCCATATGGCCCTGCTGCTGCACCGCAACGGCCCGATGAGCCCGCGGCTGCTGCGCGACCAGACCGGCATCAAGAACGCCGCCGATCTTCTGCAAAAAAATTACTACCGCTGGTTCGAGCGGGTCGCCCGCGGCGTATACCGGCTGACGCCGCTCGGCGAGGAAGCGCTCTTGACATATGCCCGAGTCGTTGAGGGGCTCCCCGCCTCTATAGGCGCGAAGCCGGCTTCCCCGGCGGCCGCGGACGGCTCGGCAAACGCTTAAGCTTCCTGCGAGCGAATTCCCATGAAGTGTCATATTCGCCTCTAGCGCCGGATATAAATAGAGTACTAGATTTCTATGCAAAGGAGTCTAACGTCTATGAACAAGCCGGTATTATCCTTAGCCCCGCCGGCCGAAACCGCCCGCGGGGGGCCATCCTCCTTCCGAACGCGCTGCCTGCTGACCGTGCTGCTCCTTCTCTTCTGCTTGTCCGGGCTGTGCCCGCTCCCGTCCGCCCGTGCCGAGGCGTCCGAAGCCGCGTTTCTGCAAGACCGCATCCCCGCCGTCAAAGCCGGGGAGCAGAAGCCTGCCGCGCCGCCGCGCATTCCCGTGCTCAACTATCACAGCATTACCGTCGATCCTGGCAATCGCGCCACCATCACGCCGGAGAAATTTGCCGCGCAGATGAACTATTTGAAGGACAACGAATATACTACGCTTACGCTGCGGCAGTTCGCAGACATTATGGAGGGACGTGAAGAAGCTCCGGACAAGGCGGTGCTGCTGACGTTCGACGACGGGTACGCCGACAATTACGAACATGCGCTGCCGCTCCTGCAAGAGCTCGATTTTCACGCCACATTGTTTATGTCGCCCGGCATGACGGATGACGGTTATTTTCTGGACTGGGATCAAGTCAAGGAAATGCATGAAGCCGGATGGGATATTCAGCCGCACGGGATGACCCATCCTCACCTGCCGCTGCTCAAGGCGAACGATCAGTTGAATGAGATCGCCGAAGCCAAGCGGCAGATCGAAGAGCGGCTCGGCACGACCGCGGACGTATTCTGCTATCCTTACGGAGAATGGAACCAAACGACGCTGAAGCTGCTGAAGGAGCATCATTTCCGCTATGCGTTCACGATCGAGCAAGGAGTGACGACGCCGGAGCAAGACCAATTGAAGCTGAAACGAATTTTCGTCAATGGAGAGGAGTCGATAGACCGATGGATATCCAGATTAGAAAAATGATCGTGCAGGCGCTCCCGCCGCTGCCCCCTGCGCGCAAACAGTGGAATCCCATTGCGTTGTACCTGGTGCTGCTTCCTTAGTCCTTAGGTTAGGCAAGCTTGTCTTGCGGCGGATGTCCGCTTCAACAGCTCCTTGTGAATCCAAATCGCCGCCTGCGAGCCTTCCCCCATCGAAATCGTCACCTGCTCCGAATGCACGCCGACATCTCCCGCAGCCCAAACCCCCGGCACATTGGTCATTTTGGACCGGGGGTCTGTGACGATATGACGGTTTTCCAGCCGTTCGATTCCAAGCTTCGCCGCCAGAGACGAATGCACTTCATTGCCTCCGAAAGCGATAAACCCGCGCTCTCCTTCTACGATCTGCCCGTCCGCCAGCCTCACTCCCCGGAACTCGCCCGCTTCGGTCGAGATGACTTCCGCAAGCGGTACGGAAATCATTCGTATCCCTTTGTCCTTCAGCTGCTCCTGCAGCTCCTCGCTCACTTGCGCCCGCTCAGGCTCATGCCGGACATACACGATCCGGTCCGTCCAGTATGACAGCGTTACCGCCATCGCAGCCCCTGCGCTGCCTGCGCCCATAACGATCGTTTGTTTTCCGCTGACTTCATAGCCGTCACAATCGGGGCATACATATACCGACAGCCCGAGACAGCGTTCAAGACCCGGAAGGTTCGGGAATCGGTCCGTAAGCCCCGTCGCGAGGAGCAGCGTCTCGGCATGGTACGACCGTTCGCTCCCCTTCGTCTCTACCACGAAGCCGCCGTCTTCCTTCGATGCGAGCCGGATCGCCTCATCGCGCTCGAACCGGACGCCGAGCGCCTCGGCCTGAAGCCTGCCCAGCCTGCGCAGCTCCGGTCCGGATATGCCGTCCGGCCAGCCGAGCACATTATGATAGTTCCGGCATAAGGTCGACCTTCCCGTGCCTTTATCGATGACCAGCGTGCTGTGCCTGTATCTGCCAAGCTGAATCGCTCCCTGCAGCCCCGCTATGCCGCCGCCGATAATAATGCAATCCCACTTCGTCTGCGCTGTCATCCCGATTACCGCCCTTCCCTGCCTGTTATCCCCGTTAGGGTATCCAAGCTGCGGCGGCGTCATGCACCGGCCGATCTTGGCCTGAGATAAGATAATACGGAAAATCGTTCTCAAGCAGTTGCTGGAAACGCGGTTGACAGCGCGGTTGAATTGATTTATAAATTTAAGTAGACGTCTACCTTTAATAGAAAATGAGGATGATCCGCTTTGACGCATCAAGATGATTGGGAATACCCCTATGACTTATTTATCAAAACGATCGCGCATAAAATGCGCTATACCAACGACGCAAAACTGGCGGAATACCAGCTCACTTCGCCGCAGGGACTGCTGCTTGAGATCATTGACCGCGGCATACGAATGGGCAAGGAGATCAGCCGAAAAAATATGGGTGAGGTCATGCAGCTGAAAGGACCTACCATCACCAATCTGCTCAACGGCCTGGAGCGCAAAGGATATATTATCCGCAGCACGAAAGCCGGCGACGCCCGCGCTTTTCATATCGAGATCACTTCGGAGGGCAAGAAGCTGCTATCGGAAATGGAGCAAGTATTTGAAGAGACCGAACAGCAGCTGCTGAAAGGAATGACTGAAGAAGAGAAAAAGCTGTTTTTGGACCTGCTCGTCAAAGCATGGAAAAATATAGATGAACGAAGCGGGAACTTCTAGAAGCCTGGTGAAAAAAGAACGGAGGGGCCATTTGAATCTGGAAAAGCGTAAGCGTTCGCCTTTAAAATCGGATTCTCTCCGCAGAAAAACGAAAAAACTCCGTTTTCAACAGCGATTGGAGGATCAAATGGACGCCGCAGCGGACTTTTTCACCCCCTTCTAGAGGACGTAGCGTTCGCTTCACTAATACGTTTTTTTAATGGAATAGGTAGAGGTCAACCTAAAACATAAGGAGATTATAACCATGACAGCGTATATGAAGATGTTAAACGAATTGTCCGAAGACGCCCTGCCGGAAGCAGGCGGCAAAGGCGCGAGTCTGGGAACGCTTATCCGCGCCGGTCTTCCGGTGCCTCCGGGATTTGTCGTTACGACGCGCGCTTACCGGGCGCATCTCGAAGCGTCCGGGCTGACCCGCCGGATTCAGGAGGCGCTTGCGCAGCTGCGGCAGCCGGATATCGATGCCATCGCGGCGGCGAGCCGGGAAATATCGGGCTGGATTGAAGAAGCGGCTATGCCGCGCGACGTCCAAGCGGAGTTGGAGCAAATGTACGGGGAGTTGGCCCATGCCGCGGGCGGGAACGAAGGGTTATCCGTGGCCGTTCGCTCCAGCGCTACGGCGGAAGACTTGCCCACGGCTTCCTTTGCGGGGCAGCATGAAACCTATTTAGGCGTGTACGGAAAGGAAGCCGTATCCGCCCATGTAAAAAAATGCTGGGCCAGTCTCTGGACGCCGCAGGCGATAACGTATCGGATGAATATGAATTTTGACCATCTTGAGGTCGCTCTTGCCGTCGTCATTCAAGCTATGATTCCGGCCGAAGCCGCGGGCGTGATGTTTACAGCCAACCCCGTCAGCGGCAAGCGGGATGAAATTTTGATCAGCGCCGGCTATGGACTTGGGGAAGCTGTGGTCAGCGGCTTGATCACACCGGATACGTTTATCGTTACGAAGGACGGCCGGGTGCAAGAGCGGACGCTCGGCTCCAAGAAGCTGCGCATCCAGCTGAAAAGCGATGGAACGGTCACGGAAGAAGTTCCGCTTACGGAGCGTCAAAGCTACTGTCTCGGCCCAACGGAGCTCACTCGGCTAAGCGGGTTAGCTAAGCTTGTGGAACAGCATTACGGCTGCCCGATCGATACCGAGTGGGCTTTGTCTCAAGGCAATATCTATCTGCTGCAGGCAAGACCGATTACGGCAATGACCCCGACCGCAGTAGAGCTGGAGGTTTTGGGGCCCGAGGACGAGATTATTTACAAGGGCGCCAAGGAGCCCTTCGGTTTGCAAAGCGTGATCGAGCATAGCCCTTATCCGCATGCGCCCCTGGATTTCGCCAGCTTCTGCTATTTTTATAAAGGGGTTCATCAAAACTTTATGGAATCCGGCTTTTCGTCGAAGGGGGATGACCGGCCTGTTGAACGCGAGAATGGAGTGGTTGCCTTACATTTCGCCGGCTTGTCCGTATCTCCGGCGATGCTGTGGAAATTACCGGCGGCATGGGTGAAAAACTCATTTTTCAAAAACAAATATACATGGTATGATTTCGCGAGCGAAGTTCAAGCATGGATCGAAAAAACCGACGGCGTATTAAACCATGCCGGCGATGCCCGGCAAATGGTTGATCTTTTCGAGCAAGCCCTAAAAGACTATCAGCATTTTGTGTATAAACGTTTTGCCGTCATTGCCATGCCGAGCAGCTACTCCGAGAAGAAAATTGCGAGCATGGTTAAACAAGCGGCCGGTCAAGCCAACGCGGATGATATTACCGCCAGCCTCTTGCGGGCATTGCCGTTCCGAACCGCACTGCAAAATCAGGCGCTGCTGAAGATGGCTCAAGCCGCGCGGCTGCACGGCAAGGACAGTCAGGCGTATCATAAGGAGCTGAAGCAATTTCTTCGGGAATACGGGGACCGGCCGTCGCTAGGCATGGGACGCATGCTGTCCCCGGCCACATGGCGTGAAGAACCGGAGAAAATGGACGAGGTGATTGAGGCGCTGCTCGCGGATTCCTCGGCGCCGGACCCCGAAGAGAGCTTCCGCCGGCAGGAGGCGGAGTTTAACGCGGCCAAACAGCTTGTCCGCGACGGCCTGAAGCCTGCGGCCTACGCGAAGTTTCTGAAACTGCTTGACTCCGTGAGAGAGGCCACCGTCATCCGGGAGGAAAGCGTATTTTATTTGGAGAAGCTTGCAGGCTGCTTGCACAGGATCGCGCTGAAGCTCGGGGAAATGCTTGCGGAGCGCAAGGTTATCGATAAAGCTAACGATATTTTCTTCCTCTTGCTGGAGGAGCTCCGGGATGCGGCGCAGGGCAAGCTGGAAGTACGCGAGCGCATCGGCAGACGGAAGGGCGCGTTTGCAAGGGTATGCGCCGCGCATGAACAAGGCGTACATTGGCTGATCTCCACAGGCTCCTTCCCTGTGTTTTCCAAGAAGAAGCGTCAGGATGACGATGCCGCCAACGCGGGCGTCATCCGCGGAAGCGCAGCTAGCCGCGGCATGTATGAAGGGCCGGTATGTATCGTGAAAAACCCCGCACAATTTAAGAAGCTGAAAAAAGGAGATGTGCTGGTCTCTCCTTATACCGCCCCGCTGTGGACGCCGCTCTTCAAAATCGCCGGGGCGGCCGTCACGGAAATCGGAAGCGCCGGCTCCCATGCCGCCATCGTAGCCCGGGAATACGGCATCCCTGCCGTCGTCGCCATCGACAATGCGACGAATCTGTTGCAGGACGGGCAGCGCATTCGAGTGGACGGCACCAAAGGCATCGTCACCTTGCTGGATTGAATATATTATTAAAAAGAGCTCTGGCGTGTTGATCCGCCCGGGCTCTTTGCTGCGAATGATTCCTTGTTGCTGCCGCCGCTGCGCGCTCAAGCCGCTTCCTTTTCCTCCGATTCCTCCGGCACCCGTTCGAGCAGCCAGACGATCCCGATTTGCGTTATCGACGCCGCGAACAGCACCCATGGAAGCCATTCGTTCCCGCTGTATTCGGTAATGAGAATGAGCGCCAGAATGGAAATGACCCGTCCGCAGTTAAGAAACGTCTCCCGCATCACGACCGATTCCACCCGCAGCTGTCCTTTTAACGGCAAAGCCCCGATCAGGCGGAAATAGAACGAGGTAATCGTATTGCCCTGCAAAGGCGAGCAAATCGAGTACAGCACCATGAAGGCGACGACCGTAATCAGCGTCATCTTCCACAGAATGAACAGCGTGCCCGCCACATACCCGATCGTCGAAATGACGAGAAATTTGCGCGCCCGCTCTTCCCTGCCGTACTTGGTCAGCACGATGCCCGTCAAGATGCTGAGCGTCGCGTACAGCACGCCCAAATATCCGACCAGGTCTTCGCGGCCGACAATTTGAAACAACAATATATTCGGCAAAAACAGCATAATTCCTTGAAACAGCCCCATCGTCAAAAAGCCGAGCAGCGATTTGAACCAGCGCTTGTTTTTGTTCATCAGCAGCCCGACGAATTTTAAATAATATGCTTTATGATGAGATGCTTTGGTTTTAATCTTGAAGCTGCCCAGCGTCGCGATCAGAAACATGAAGAAGGCGATCGAGAAAACGATCGTATAGCCTTGCAGCCCTTCGTTCTCGCGGATAATAAAGCCGGCCAGCGCCGGCCCGATCAGCCCGGCCAACGTAAACACCATCATATTGATCGCCAAATAGCGAATCCGGTTGCGCTCCGTGGAGACGTCGTACATCAGCGTCAAATAACCCGCCCAGTAGAAGGAGCCAGCTACGCCGCCGAAAATCGCGAACAGCACATAATAATCGACGACCGCCTCCTGCGCGAATACGACGACAAGATAAAATAAAGCAATCAGGCCGATGCCGAGCCGGTATGTCACCATCCGGTCCTTCCGCTTGATGATCAGCCCGCCCAGGGCGAACGCCAGCGGCGCCGCGGCATAGTTGACGATGTAGTACATGCCGTTAATCCATAAGCTTTCGGTCAGCCTCCACAAGTACAGGGTCAGGAAAATCCCCGACATGGAGGCTCCGAACTGGAAACAGAAATGAATAAACAGGGAAACCATCGCATCCTTCGATAGCCGCTTATCCTCAGGTAAAAATCGCTTCCTTGCCACATACCACTGCCTGCCACCCGTAATAAGCCTCGTTATCATGTCCATCCCCCGTTAGCATCCGCTAGCAAACTCATCCTCATTGTAACAGCGACCCCGTCCGATGTTAACTCGGCAAAGCGGCGGCAAATGCCGATGTAAGCACTTGTAAGCGGGTTTACTAGCGGTTTACTTCCCTAATCATTCCTTGGTAGCCTTTTCTTCTCCATTGCTTCCTAAAGCTCTCTTTATTGTAAAAAGCGTAAGCGACCCGCGGCGACCGCCGAACCTATCCCCTGTTAACCGCAAGGACATGATGGCGCATCGCTTCCCAAACAACCGGAAAACTCCCCGGCCAAGGGGCCGGGGAGTCGGTCGGTCTGCTTTATTTTTTCAAGCTGTCCCACGTTTTTTGGAACTCGTCGAACATTTGATCCTTCGTCTTCTGCTTCGCCACGTAAGCCTGCATCGTCGCGGCAAACTTCTGGCTGCTCGCTTCGCCGCCAGGGAACTTGAACCAGTTCCAGCTGAGCGTTTTGTTTTCTTTGCTGTATTTGATAATATCGGCGGCCAGCGGTCCGAGAATCTTCTCATCCGCAGGGATGTTCGTAAACGCCGGAATGAACTTGAATTCTTCGGTAATATACTTTTTGCCGATATCGGAGGTTACGAGCCAGTTCAGGAACTTTTTCGCCTCATCCTTGTTCGGCGAGTTTTTGTTGATAACCCAGTTGTTAGGCACGCCGACCGGAAGCTTGTCGTTCGCCGCCGGATCGTCGCTGATCGGCATCGGCAGGAAGCCGACCTTGATGTTCGGGTTCGTCTGCGTAAGCTGCAGCTGCGTCCAGTTGCCCTGCTGCGTCATTGCTGCTTTGCCTGTGGCGAACTCGGTCACCTGCGTTTTGTAGTCGGTTTGCAGCGGGTTTTTATTGCCGTATTTCAGCTGCAGATCGAACAGCTTCACCCAGTTTTCGAACGCGGCGTTGCCTTGGAACTTGGCCGTTCCCTTGTTCAGACCGTCGATGAAGGCGTTAGGATCGGGCTGCTGAGCGAACGGAATGTTCACGAAGTGGTTGCCCAGCACCCACCATTCACCGTAGCCGTTGACGAAAGGCTGAATGCCTTTGTCCTGCAGCTTCTGCGCGGCCGCTTCCAATTGGGACAGCGTCTTCGGCAGCTCGGTAATGCCCGCTTGCGCAAACAGATCCTTATTATACAGGAAGCCGTAGCCTTCCAGGTTGAGCGGCTGTCCGTACAGCTTGCCGTCCTTGGTCATCGGCTCTTTGGCGACCGCTACCATATCCTTCACCCACGGCTGGTCGGACAAATCCTCCAGATGCTCGATCCATTTGTCCAGATCGGAAAAGCCTCCGTTGTTGAAAATATCCGGCTTATCGCCCGAGTTAAACTTCGCCATCAGCGCGGCGCCGTAGTCCGAGCCTCCGCCCACCGTGTCGATCTGAATTTTGACGCCCGGATTTTCTTTCTCGTATTCGGCGGCCAGCTTGGCGAGCGGCTCGGCGATCTCTACCTTGAACTGGAACATTTTGAGCGTCACGTTTTTGGCTCCGCCGCTTCCGGCATTCGAGCCTCCGGCTTCAGGCGCCGGCGTACCGCTCTTGGCACATCCCGCCATCAGAGAAGCCAGCATCACTGTAGTCAAACCGAGAACCGCAAATTTCTTTTTCATTCTAAGAAACCTCCCTTTATCAAACCTTTTTTTGTAAAAGTTATCTTTGTTGCTTGTTCCTGTATTTATTGTAAGAAATCGGACCCTCTTCGAACACGGACTATATTGAACGAAAAGGTGTAACCTGTTGACCGCATCATCATGCCGCGGACGCCCCCGCCCTCTTTATCCTTTGACGGAGCCGGCGGTAATCCCTTCGATAATATGACGCTGCATCGCCAGGAAGAAGATGACGATCGGCAGGACGCCGAGCACGAGCGCAGCCAGCGCCAAGTCCCACTGCTTCGTATATTGTCCGAAGAACGAGTACGTCGTCAGCGGAATCGTTCTAAGATCGGGGCTGTTTAGAACGAGCATCGGCAGCAGGAAGTCGTTCCAAATCCACAGGCTGTTCAGCAGGATGATCGTGACCGTCATCGGCTTGAGCAGCGGGAAGACGATTTTCCAGAACACGCCGTACGGCGTGCATCCGTCTACCGTAGCCGACTCCTCGATTTCCATCGGAATCGACTTAATGAACCCGTGATACAGGAAGACGTTCAGCGAGACTCCGAAGCCGAAGTAGCAGACGACCAAGCCCGGAATGCTGTCCATCAGCCCGACTTCGCTCGCTACGCGGACAAGCGGGATCATAATCGATTGGAACGGGATGACCATCGCCGCGACGAACGCGAGAAAGACGAGATTATTGAACCGGGAAGGCCGGCGCACCAGCCGGTAAGCGGCCATCGAGCTGATCACGACCAGTCCCAGATTGCTGAACACCGTAATCAGCAGCGAGTTCAGGAACGCCTTCGGGAACTTCATGATGTCCCATACTTTGACGTAATTGCTGAAATTAAGCGAGCTCGGAAGGCTCGACGAGTTGATCAGAATTTCTCCGAATGTCTTCATCGAGTTGACAATGACGAAGTAAAACGGGACGAGAAACAGCAAGCCGACAATGATGCCTACAATTTCCAATCCCAGCAAGCGAAGATTGTAAGTGCTTTTCGCTTCCATCACACTTCAACCTCCTTCTTCTTGGTCGTCCACACTTGAATCATCGTGATGAGCGCCACGACGATGAAGAACAGGAACGCCTTGGCGGTTCCGAGTCCGTACCGGTTGTTACGGAACGCTTCATCATAAATGTTGAGCGCCACGGATTGCGTCGAGTTGAACGGCCCGCCTTTGGTCAAGGAAACGTTCAGGTCGTACATTTTGAACGCCCAGGATATCGTCAGGAACAGACAGACCGTGACGGCCGGCATGATCAGCGGAAACGTAATCGTGCGCAGCGTCTGCCAGCGGTTCGCGCCATCGATATAAGCCGCCTCGACAATGTCTCTGGGGACGTTCGCCAGCGCGGCGATATAGATGACCATCAAATATCCGGCCGTCTGCCATACGCTGACAATGACCAGTCCCCAAAACGCCGTCGGCGCGTCGCCCAGCCATGGAAGCTGGAAAAAACCGATATTCGTAAGCTCGCCGATCGTAGCGAACCCTTTGACAAAAATAAACTGCCAGATGAACCCAAGCAGCAAGCCGCCGATGACATTCGGCATAAAAAACACCGTTCGCAGCACATTGCGGCTCTTCAGCGCCTGCGTCAGCAGCAGCGCCAGCGCGAAGCCGACGAGATTGGCCAGCAGCACGTTCGTTACGGTAAACTTGGCCGTAAACCAAAATGAAGAGTGGAAATCTTGATCGTCCACAATGATTTTTTTGAAATTATCCAGCCCAATCCATTTGATCGTAGAAGTAACTCCGTTCCATTCGGTGAACGAATAATAAATGCTCATCAGAAACGGCACGATAACGATAATGGAGAAAAAGACGAGCGCCGGACCGACGAATACCGTCTGAAGCATCCAATCCGACAAGCGATGCCTAGCTTTCATAGCATCTTTCCCCCTTTGGTTAAGTATAACCCTAGTATAGAAACGGAAACGGTTTAAAAACACCGACTATGATGACCCATCAGGTGGAATTTATTGATATCCCTTGATACAATATAGCTTGCGCAAGGAGCCGAGCTCTTGTAGTACCGCATTGGCACAACGCCTAGAAGCTCTGTGAAAGAAAGGGGAAGACTTATGATCCGTAACAGCATCCGCAACAAATTGATCGTCTTCCTGCTCGCGGCTACGATCGTGCCCATTGCCACATCGATTATCATTACCTACTTTTTCACCAAGCATTCAGTGTCGCAGGAGACGGTCGTCAGCAACTCCAATTTGATTTATCAAGGTAAAACGAACATTATGAACTACCTGAAGGTAATCGAGCAAAGCTCGCTGTCCGTGTATAACGACACGACGCTGTACAATATTATAGAAAGCGGCGACACGGACTACATCAGCACGAGCGAAATTTTCCGCGGCGTGCAGGCGATTGCCAATTCGGTCAAAGAAATAAAGCAGGCGTATTTATACATAGCCAAAACGAACCGCTCCTTCATGATTGCCCAGGGAAATCCGGGACGCAACGAAGGGCCGGGACCGAAATACATCCCGGAGATGAACGGCGCGGAGGTGCGGCTGGAGCCTACTCATATCAGCCATGATTACCGAATGGGCGGCTTGTTCTACGTCCCCCCTGCGACGGTCGTCACAATGCACCGCTCCATTCGCAATGCGCTGACTCAGCAGGAGCTCGGCTTTTTGTCGATCGACTTCAGTGTCGATGTCATCCGCAGCATTTGCGAGCAGCTGTACACGCCGGGACAGGAAGAACTGTACATTCTCGACCGGAACGGAACCGTGATTTACGGAACCGACCGCGAGACGTGGGGTAAGGCGCTGGACGAGGATTGGGTGCGGCATTTGCTGGCGATGCCCGAGGATAAAGGAAGCTTCGAGTGGAAAAGCAAGCCGTTCTCGGGCATCCATATATACGAGCGGATGACGTCGCCTTATATGGAATGGACGCTCGTGAAGCGGATTCCTTACGAAAATTTGTACAAAAACGCTCGCGAGCTGACCCAAATCAACACGATGATTTTCAGTCTGTTTCTGATTGTCGTGATTTTTGCAACGCTGTACATTTCGTTCAAGTTTACCGCTCCGATCAAAAACTTGATCGGTTATATCGGCAAAATCCAAACCGGCGACATGCAGGTGGACATTCAGGTGACGAGCCATGATGAAATCGGCATTTTGGCGAGGCGCTTCCGCCAGATGATGCAGACGATCAACAACTTGATCGTGAGCGAATACAAGCTTGATCTGGCCAATAAGACCAATCAGCTGAAGGCGCTGCAAGCCCAGATTAATCCGCATTTTCTGTACAACAGCCTGCAGTCGATCGGCACGCTCGCCCTGCAGCATCAAGCGCCGAAAATTTATTCGCTGCTGTCGTCCCTGGCCAAGATGATGCGCTACAGTATGAATACGAATGAAACGCTAGTCCCGCTCAAACAAGAAATCGCTCATGTAAAATCGTATTTGGAGCTGCAAATGCAGCGGTTTGAAAACGAGCTGACCGTTTCGTTCGAGATTGACGAGGAGACGCTGGATAGGACCGTGCCCAAAATGATTTTGCAGCCGCTCGCGGAAAACTACTTTAAGCACGGCTTCGATCCGCGCGAGAAGACCGGACGGCTGCTCATTACCGGGTCGATCACGCAGGATAACAGGCTGCGGCTGACCGTCGAGGATAACGGCCGCGGCATCGATCCGGATACGCTCGCCCGGCTCCGGCGGCAGCTGAGCAAGCATCCCGACATCGCCTCCGAGCCGGCGGAGAGCATCGGGCTGCTGAACGTGCGGTCGCGGCTTGCACTCTACTACCCGGGCACAGCGATGAAGATTGAGCCATGCAGCCCTTCGGGCGTGCGGATCGTGCTCTTGATTCCGCTGGATGCGCCGGGGGCTCATCAGAACGGCTAGTCCGCTCGGCTAACTTGAGCGCGGCTGGAAAAGGAGGAAAACGCATGAAAGCGATCATTGTCGACGACGAGAAACATGTGCGCGAAGCGGTCAAGCTGCTCGTCGATTGGAACCATTTCGGAATCGATACGATTTTGGAAGCGCAAGACGGAGAAGAAGCTATCGAGATGATCGGCGAGCACCGGCCGCAAATTATTTTTACCGATATGATGATGCCGACCAAAAACGGCCTTGAGCTGCTGGAATGGCTGGAGGCCCATTATGCCTGCGGGAAGACGATCGTCATCAGCGGTCATGACGACTTTCAGCTCGTTCGCCATACCGTCAAGCACGGCGGCGTGGATTACATATTGAAGCCTATCGACGCGGAGCAGCTCCACGCCGCAGTAAGCAAAGCAGTGGACTGCTGGATTCGGGAGGAGAACGAGCGTCATCGCAAAGTGCAGAGCAATATCGAGATGAATCAGATTCGTCCGGTCTACTGGGAGAAGACATTGTCCAATCTCGTCGCCGAGCCGTCCGCGTACGAGGCGTCGGCCGCCTCGCTGGACGAGGCCTTCGGCATTGAGCGCGGCATGAAGGAATGCCGCCTCGCCATCATTGCCCTCGATACGATGAACGCCGGATTAAAAGCGAAGTTCGACGCCAACTCGGACCTATTATTCTTTTCCGTTACGAATATATGTAACGAGATACTGCGGGCGGGCCGTCACGGCGTCGCCTACCGTTACTGGAACAGCGACGGAGAGATTCTCATCCTGCTGTACGGCGCATCGCCCAACCCGGACCCTGTGCTCGCCGAAATCCAGCGCGGTCTCACGGCCGCGCTGCGCAGCAGCCTGGACATCGGTGTCAGCCTCGTCCAGCCGTTCCCCTACGGCCTGCCGGCAGCGTACCGGGAAGCCCAGTCGGCCCTCCGGCGCCGCAATCTGCGCGTGAAGGAGAAGCGGATATATTATGCGGCCGGCCAGCCTTCCGCCCAGCAGCCGCTGCTCTCTTATTCCGACTATGCCGAGCAAATCCGCCTGGCGGTAAAAAGCGGCAGCGAGGAACAGATCGGCAAAGCCGTCGACTTGTGGCTGGACGCCGTCCGCGCTCTCGACACCGTGACCGTGGAGCAGTTCAGACATTGGCAGAGCGAGTACAACGTGCTGCGCAGCCGCTGGCTGGCGGAATGGTTCGGCGAGCGTCAGGCCGAGCTGAACATCCGCGCGGCCCCGGTTTTTGCAAGCCTGCCGCTCGATCAAGACGGAGCGTTGTCTCCGGGGCTGTGGAGGCGGCAGCTGATCGACGATTTGACCGCTCTCGCGAAGCTTCAGCTGGAGCATCAGCATCGGGATAACAACGTAATCTTCGAGATTGCAAAGTATATTCAAAACCATTATCATCAGGATATTACGCTTCAAGAGATTGCCAATCATTTTTATTTAAGCCGTGAATATATTTCCCGTAAATTCAAACAAGAGTTTAAAGTCAACTTATCCGACTATTTGAGCGATATCCGCGTCGAGAAGGCGAAGCTGCTCCTGCTCAACCCGCATCTGCGGATTGCTCAAATCGCCGAGATGGTCGGGTACGACGATGAGAAATATTTCAGCAAGGTGTTTAAAAAGCTGGTTGGCCTCTCACCGAACGAGTACAGGAAGGTGAATCAACCATGAACACGCCCGTTGAACCTGCCGTTTTCGAGCAGCCGATGGCGCGGCCGAGCAAGCCGGTCAAGCGGAAAGGAAAAGGAAGAACCTACGTTCTGTTATTTATGGCGTGGACGCTGCTCATCGCGCTCGGCGGGCTAGGCGCCAAGATGTACACCGATCATTTGCGCCAGCAGATTGCCCAGCAAATCGCCGCGCAGACGGATCAGCAGCTGCAGGCCGTGCAGGAGGATTATAAGAAGCAGCTGGATCAGTTGAAGGAAAGCGTCGGCGGAGATTTGGCCAAGATGCAGACGAAGATCGACGCCTTGAACGAGCTGCTGGCGTTTACCAAGGACAGCGCCAACAGTAAGACGGACAACAGCAACCAGCTGTACACACAGCTGAACGAAGTGAAGAAAAAGCTTGACGACTTGAAGAAAAACCTGGATGTACTGCAATAAGGAAGTGTGAACAAAATGAATCCGGTTCAACTTATTAACCGCACGATGCTCTTGGCCCTTGCTCCTTTTATCGGAATCGTCGCTTTCTTACTTTTATCCCAATTGTCCGTACAGCTGCCGGATTTGCAGCGAATCGCCAAGACCGACTTCTCCATCCAAGAGGAATTGCAAAAATCAAGCGAGCAGCTCGATAAAGCCAAAGACGACGCGACGCAGACCAAGTCGACGATCGAACGCTTCTTCGAGCTGTACGAGAAAAGCGCCTCCGATGTGACTGCGATGGTGGCGACGGCCGAGGCAGCCTCCGCCAAACCCGAAGCCGTCTTCGATTCGCGCATTAGCTCCAAGCTCGGCGGGAAGCTCGCCAGACAAACCGTCAGCTCGAACATCGATCTGAAGCTGTACAACTTCAGCGATTCGAACTATAAGGGCTACGCGCTCAAAGTCAATATGAAATCGGACAAGGCGATGAAGATGGTGCTCGGCAAAGATGCCGTCGGCGGCAGCGAAACGACGCTCGACGCGGCCCGGCGCTATGGCGCGGTCGCGGGAGTCAACGCCGGAGGCTTCGCCGACGACAGCAAAACCGGCAAACGGTATCCGCTCAGCACGACCGTCTACAATAGCAAATACGTATACGGCTTCGAGCCGACGTTTGAAGATTTGGCCTTCGTGGGCTTGAGCACGGACCGCAAGCTGATCGGAGGGCGCTTCTCCCGGCAGCAGGATTTGGATAAGCTGAGTCCGGCGTTCGGAGCCACCTTCGTTCCCGTTCTGCTGCAGAACGGCAAGAAGCAGTCGATTCCGCCGCAGTGGCAGACCTCTCCTGCCCGCGCCCCGAGAACGGTGGTCGGCAATTTCAAGAACGACCAGTTGATTTTCCTTGTTACCGACGGTTATGACGAACGGGGCAATTCCGGAGCTACGCTCGCCGAGCTTCAAGACAAGCTGTTAGCGATGGGTGTCAAGGATGCGTACAATTTGGACGGCGGCGGCTCCTCCAGCCTGATTTATGAAGGCCAGATCATCAATCGCCCTTCCGACGGAAAATTGCGCCTGCTGCCGACGCATTTCTTGTTTTTTAAATAAATGTTCACATTTTGGTAATATTTTTTTCGCCTAGCATTGGTTATAATAATGTGCAGGGGGTGCATCCGATGTCAGCAACATTTTGGATTGTCATTTTAGTATTCTTAATGTTTATTGTAGCAATGTGCACTGCAGCTTATAATGACGACAAGACGAAAGGCCTGTAAGGGGCTTTTCCTTCCAATCATGATAAAAAGCATCACGTTCCTTAAGTTTTTAAGGACTCCGTGATGCTTTCTGCTTTTTCCCGTATTATGCCTTTTGTTTCATCGCGCCCATCTCTGCAAGACATTCCCCGCAAATATGGCGCTCCTTAAATTCGCTGACCTGCTCCATGGAACTGCAGAACACACAGCGCGGACGGTATCTCTCCAAAATAATGTGGTCTCCGCTAACCAATATTTCAACAGGGTCCCCTTCATTCATCTGATAACGCTTGCGCAGCGATTTCGGAAGCACAATCCGGCCCAACTGGTCGACTTTTCTAACTACACCTGCTGGTTTCATCATAAATTCACCTCTCTTTCGTCTTTCCAACGCAAAAAAAAACGAACAGTACAATCCTAGCCGACAACCGTAACCATCGGATTGCAGCCTGTCATTATACTATTCGTTGAATATGTCAAAATTCCTGCCATACCTCTAGAAGTACTGTGAAAAAGTTCGCTGAGCCTGCCCCTCGAATCGGTTGCACCGTTTTTTTAATGCAATCCCGGGAAGCCGGTCTGCCTCAAGCCTTCATACAAAATGATCGCTGCGGAGTTGGACAAATTCAGCGAACGGACCGCATCCGACATCGGCAGCTTCATTAATTGTCCAGGATGCTCCGCCAATATTTCCGGCGCCAGTCCCTTCGTCTCTTTGCCGAAGACGAGAAAGTCGCCGTCCTGAAATGTAAAATCAGTGTAAAGCCGATCCGCCTTCGTCGTCGCGAAGAAAAAACGGCCGTCCTTGTATTTATCCTTCACTTCCTGAAACGAATCGTGATATTCAAGCTTGACCGAATGCCAATAATCGAGCCCGGCCCGCTTCAAAGTGCGGTCATCCGTATCAAATCCGAGCGGTCTGACCAGATGCAGCCACGTTCCCGTCGCCGCGCACGTTCTTGAGATATTGCCCGTATTCGCCGGAATTTCCGGCTCGACTAATACGATATGAAAAGCCATCTGTGTTTTACCCGCCTCTCTGTACAAAAAATTTTTACACTCGGTTTACTTGATCTTAATATCGTGTTGATAGTAATCCGGCATAATAAAGTTATCAAGCGCTTAGACAAAAGGAGATTCGAAGGATGAAGAAGAAAATTCTTGTCGTAGACGACGAACCTTCCATTTCGATGCTAATAGAGTTTAACCTGAAGCTGGTAGGCTTCGAGGTGCACTGCGTATATGACGGCGAAGCGGTATTTCCGGCCATTCAGCATTTTCGCCCCGATGTTATCGTGCTGGACCTTATGCTGCCCAAAATGGACGGTATTCAAGTATGCCGCAAGCTGCGCGAACAAAACAATCTCGTGCCGATCATTATGCTGACCGCCATGCAGGACTTATCCGATAAAATCGCCGGCCTCGATAACGGAGCGGATGATTATATGACGAAACCGTTCAGCCCGCAGGAGCTGATCTCGCGGATTCAAGCCATTCTGCGCCGAATTCAGACGCTGCCGTCCATTGCGGAGAACACTCCGGTAACGATCGGCCAGATCGAAATTCAACCCGATCAGCGTGAAGTGACGCTGCGCGGCGAAATTATCGAGCTGACGCCGAAGGAATTCGATCTGCTGCTGTTTCTCTGCAAGCACCGAGGCAAAGTGTTAAGCCGCCAGCAGCTGCTGCACGGCGTGTGGGACTACCATTTTCTCGGGGATACGCGCATCGTCGACGTGCATATCAGC
Organism: Paenibacillus doosanensis; assembly: GCF_025060755.1. Taxonomy (GTDB): domain Bacteria; phylum Bacillota; class Bacilli; order Paenibacillales; family NBRC-103111; genus Paenibacillus_S; species Paenibacillus_S doosanensis. Next base: position 31,987 of record NZ_JANYUY010000034.1, on the reverse strand, counting down.
CATCTGCGCGATAAGATCGAGCATAACGCCCGCAACCCGGAATATATCGTCACGATTCGCAATGTCGGCTACAAGCTGGCGGAGCCTGCAGTTAAAGAATCGCTCGCTTAAGCCCGCCCCATTCTCAAGCTCCCTCTCTTATTTTGCCTGGCTCGAGAAGCGCCGCTTGCTGTCACCGAAGCGGCGCTTCTTATCAAGCCGCCCGCCCGCAAAAGAAAAAGACAGTCCCCCTTGTGCAGCAAGGACTGCCCGTTCGATTCCTTATCCGTTGCGCTTCTGGAAGTCGGCCATAAAATCAGCCAGCGCTTTGCAAGCTTCGTACGGCACGGCGTTGTAAGCCGACGCGCGAATGCCGCCAACGCTGCGGTGTCCCGCCAAACCGACGAAGTTATGCTTCTCCGATTCCTTCACGAATTGCTTCTCCAGCTCTTCGCTCGGCAAGCGGAACGTAATATTCATAATGGAACGGCTGTCGGCATCGACGTTTCCGTTGTAGAAGCCGCCGCTCGCATCGATGACGTCGTATACGAGCTTGCTTTTCTCGATGTTGTTTTTCTCCATCGCCGCGACGCCGCCGTTGTTTTTCACCCATTTCAAAACCAGATTCACCATATAGATCGAGTGAACCGGAGGCGTATTATAGAGCGAGCTGTTCTTCGCATGCGTCGAATAACGCAGCATAACCGGAACATGCTTAGGCTCGTCCGCCAGCAGATCGTCGCGGATCACCGCTACCGTCACGCCGGACGGACCCAGGTTTTTCTGTGCTCCCGCATAGATCATCGCGTACTTCTTGGCGTCGATCGGACGGCTCAAAATGCCGCTCGTCATATCGCCGATCAACGGAATGCCGCCCGTCTCCGGAATATAAGAAAACTGCGAGCCTTCGATCGTGTTGTTCGTCGTCATATGAACGTAAGCCGAATTCGGATCGATCCGCAGGTCTTCCGCTTTCGGAAGACTTCTCCACTTGCCTTCCTTGTTGGATGCCGCGATAACCGCTTCCCCTAACACTTTCGCTTCTTCATAGGCTTTCTCCGAGAAGCTGCCGGTAATAATATAGCTGCCGACCTTGCCCGGCTTCAGGAAGTTCAAAGGAATGGTAGCGAACTGCGTGCTGGCTCCGCCCCCCATAAACAATACTTTATATCCGGATTCCAATCCGAGAAGCTCCAGCAAGAGCGCCTGCGTCTCTGCGTTGATCGCTTCGTATTCTTTGCTGCGATGAGAAATTTCCATCAAGGACATGCCGATTCCATTGTAATCGACGAATTGCTCCTGTGCTTGCTGCAACACCTCAAGCGGCAGAGCGGCTGGACCCGGGTTAAAATTGTACGCGCGTTTTGTCATGGTTTCACACCTTCACCTGTTTTTAGCATCAGCATCTTTTGATATGATATGGCTATGATAGCAAGTTTGTCCCTATCCATCAAGTAGTTATGCGCATTCTTCACATCATTGATACATATTTCACAACCTGCCGGAAATGCTGATGAAGATGAAACTTCAATGAGAGAAGGAAGGAAGCAGTTATGACCAAAGACCGGCTTTTTATCGCTATTCCCGTTCCTCCGCAGCCGCGAAGCGAGCTTAGCAAGCTTATGGAGCAATTGCAGCCCAAACTGGCTTTCCGCAAATGGGTGTATCCGGACGACCTGCACATCACATTGACCTTTCTCGGCGACACCGACACCGTGACAGCCGACAAGGTCAAGGCGGCAATGAACGATGCGGCGTCTGCGGGAGCGCCGTTCCGCTTGCAGCTCGGTCGCCTCGGCACGTTCGGCAGACCGCCCGCTCCGAGCGTGCTGTGGATGGGCGTGCAAGGGGAGCTGGACGCTTTGCATTCGCTGCAGTCCCGCATCGAGCAGTCGGTGATGCCCCTCGGCTTCCGGCCGGAGGACCGGCCTTACCGCCCCCATATTACTATAGCGAGGAAGTATGCGGACGAATCGCCCTTCCCTCCGGCTGCCGAGCTGGATTCCGAATGGATGCGAAGCGGCGAATCTTCATGGAGCTGCTCACAGTTCGTTCTGTACCGCACACGGATGAACCATCAGCCGATGTATGAAATATTGGCGCGGTTTTCTATGTAAATCAACCGCAAGCCGCAGTTTATGCTTCATAAAAGCTTCCAGGCAAATCTTTGCCGTGAATACAATGATCAAACCAAAGCCGAAGTCTTTTCATATAATCTTTTTTGTAAATATCATTCCATCCCCCATTATGGAAAGCCTTTGGATAGCAAATTAAATAGGCTTCCGTGTTTTTGGATCTCAATCCGTTTATGAACGGAGTGGCTACACTGCCATAGAGCGAGCGCTCTGCGCTGGTTTCGAAAAAAAGTACAGGTGCTTCAATATCATTAACCTGCTCAATCGGCGAATTCATTTTGTATATTTGTTTGTCTACCCACTTTTCTTCATAGCTGCCTTTATTGCCATATCGGTCATCGTAGAGAAGATCATAAATACCGACGGCTGCAGCCGCACCTTTAAATATGGATGTTTTAGCAACAGTCCACGTTACCAGCATAGCCCCAAAGCTTGATCCGTAAATTCCCAATCGGTCGGGGTCCGTAATTCCTAGATCAATAAGATGCTTAACGCCTGCAATGACATCTTCATAGGGTGCAGACATTAAACTTGCACCCTTCGCCTCCTCCATAAACGTATCGCCGTAACCGCTGCTACCTCTAAAATTCGGCAGAAAAACGGCATAACCATGCAGCGCAAGATAAAATGCGGCGCTTTCACCCCGCGCCGAAATGAGCTCCGTCAAGCTTGCGGTTACTGTACCATTCGCCGGTCCTCCATGTAAAAATACTAATGTCGGGCTTTTTTTGACTTGTATCTTGAAGCCGGGAGGCAAAACGACAATTCCTTCAAGAATAATGAAAGCTCTTTGCTCCTGCGCGATGTCTGGGCGACCATACTGCATGATTTATAGGGGTAATTTGATTCACTTGAGAATTCGCTCTTGAGAACGTATACAGTGCATTCGTAACACCGTTCTGGGCGCTGAAAACGATATACTTTCCATCATTCGACCACGTATGCAATTGGTTATTATAACCTGGGGAATGTACTGCATTTTCAATTTGAAATTCACCGTCGGTAATTTTCCCTGCCTGTATTTCATTTGCCGCCCGTCTAGCCATGAGAATCTCGCTGCCTATCATTTGGGTTAATTCGATGCGCCCTTTATATAGACTTGTACATTGACCATTGTCCAAGTTTAATCGGCAAAGCTCATCCCCTATTGAAATCAGCAGGCTATTCCCTTCAGGAAACCATTGTTCCAATTTTATCATTTTCTCTTTGACCGATAGGACTTTCCGGTCCTCAAGCGTGTTCACGTCTATAAGATGCAATTCGGATTCAAACACCGATAACTCCAGACGCATTTTTTTATATAAATCATCGCCGCCCTTATAAATAGTAATATCATCAGGATTTCTATATTTCTCTTTCATTTTTTTGGCTAATCCGTATTTGCTGCCATTAGGCATCACTACATAAGCCAGGTGTTGAGAGTTCGGAGACCAGCATAATGTTGTTCCGTTAAAAGGGTCTCTGCCGCCGAATGTGGATTGTGTTAATATTCTCCTATCCGATCCGTCCCGGTTCATGATGCCGAGCTCTTTTTGTCCATTGTTCAAATATACAAAGGCAATTTTCAGGCCGAGAGGACACCAGGCCACCTTTGACGAATCTTCCTCCGGCGATGTCATCTGAATCCAGCTTTTGCTTGCCAGGGAATACTTCCAAATCGACCGGTTATATTCATCGAATGCATAATTGGGTTCCGGAACATCCGAACTGCCGAACACTACCAAAATATCTTTATCATCAGGGGATATATGGACTTCCAGAAACTGCCGATAATGAAGTTTGTTAATCTCCTCGATCAGCTTGTGATCGTCGATATAAACATCCATTTTACCGCTTCCTTCCCATCTTTATTAAATTTCTGTATTAGGCTGAAATCTCAAGCATGAGCTAATGTTGAAAATGATATATTTGGAAAATCCTTCTACTAAATCAAGGTTACCACTAACTTTATTCCCGGCTCAATAGGTCGATCCCATCTTTTACCTTTGCACCGAAATATACAAAAAGGACCGCTGCTTCAGCGGTCCGTCATGTGTAGTATTTGATTTTCACTCATCCGTTCAGGGAGTCCGGAAATTCGGATACTCCTTATTCAACATCATAACAAACCGCTCAGTATAAGTCTATATTTTCCCCGGATTTCATGTCACAATTTTCCTGCAAGCCCATACCCTAAGGAGGTTAAGACATGAACCATGTAACTGTAGCCGAGCTGGGAGCGGAGCATTTGGACGAAATGACCCGCTTATTAACGATGTACCGTACCCGCGACGCCAAACATGAAGACCATCTGACGAAAGAATGCCGCCATGCCTTGGAACGGCTGCTGCAGTTCCCGAACGCCTTCGGTCTGCTCGCCCGGTTCGATTCCCATGCGGCCGGTTTTCTTACGTACAACTGGGGCTTCTCCACCTCGAAAGGGCTGCCGATTATGCGGATTCAGGATCTGTTTACGGCTCCGTTGTACCGTAGGCTCGGTGTCGGCAGCGCATTGCTGCGGCGCGCGGCGGCCTTGGCCGAGGAGTGGGGCGCGGGCCGCATGCAGCTCGAAACCGACCTGGATAACGCTCCGGCCCGCTCTCTCTACGCTGCGGAGGGGTTCGAGTGGATCGCGCAAAAGATTGTGTATATGTATCCTATGCAAGGATGGAACTCATGAACGTCCTACACGGTTTTCACTACACTGATCAAGCGCCTTACGATTGCCGAATCGAATGGGGCCCGCGCGGGGCCAGAGCTGCCGCCGAACGAGGGGATATCGTCATCATCGTCGATGTTCTCAGCTTCTCCTCGACGGTCGTTACCGCGCTGCATTACGGCGCGCTGATTATACCGTATCCCCCGCCGATGGAGGGCGCCCGTTCCTTTGCCGCAGCTCAGGGAGCGGAGCTCGTTACCGGCCGGGCCGAAGCGGCCAAGACCGGAGGCCATTCGCTCTCTCCCTTATCGTTCGGCTCTGCGGACCGATCCAGGCCATTCGTCCTCTGCTCCGCCAACGGAGCCGCCTGCACCGCAGCCGGAGCCGCAGCGCAAACGGCCGCGGTCATCGCAGGCAGTCTGCTCAACGCCTCCGCCGCGGCACGCGCTGCCGAACGGCTGAGACTCCTGCGACCCGGCAAAGCCGTTACCGTCATCGCCTGCGGGGAACGGTGGGACAACGCCCGCCAAGAAGAAAATAGCCTGCGTCCCGCTATCGAAGATTATTTGGGCGCAGGAGCCATTCTCTCCGGGCTGAGCGGCAGCCGCTCCCCGGAGGCCCGGCTGTGCGCTGCTGCCTACGAGGCGGTGCGCAGCGACGTGAGGGCGCTGCTCCTGGACTGCGCCAGCGGCCGGGAGCTTCGTCTGCGCGGCTTCGAAGACGATGTCACGCATTGCTCGAGCACGGATCGCTACGAGGCGGTCCCCATGCTGCAAGGCGGACGGTTCGTCGATGCCTCCGCCCCCGATGCGCTCATCGGCGATGCCTTGTAACCGCCGGAGCACCCGGCGGCGTGCAGCCGTCCTTCAGCACAAAGAAGGCAGCCCCGAATATGAACCGGGACTGCCTTCTTTCTATTATATAGATCGTATTAGAGCGGATCTTACAGATCGAAGTACAAGGAGTATTCATGCGGATGAATCCGGATGGATACGGCTTTGGCTTCGCTGCGTTTCAAACCGATGTAGTTATCGATGAAGTCTTTCGTGAATACGCCGCCTTCAGTCAAGAACTCATAGTCGGCTTCCAGAGCGTTAAGAGCTTCGTCCAACGTGCCAGGCACGCTGCGGATTTCGCCTTTTTCTGCGTCGGACAGGTCGTAGATGTTTTTATCCAGCGGACCATAGCCGAGAGCGCGAGGGTCGATTTTCTTCTTGATGCCGTCCAAACCGGCCATCAGCATAGCTGCGAAAGCAAGGTAAGGGTTCGCGGTGGAGTCCGGAGTACGGAACTCAATACGACAGCCTTTAGGCGTAACGGCGCCAACCGGAATACGAATCGCTGCGGAACGGTTGCCTTTGGAGAATGCCAGGTTAACCGGCGCTTCGTAGCCAGGAACCAGACGTTTGAACGAGTTCGTGGACGGGTTCGTCAACGCGATCAAAGCAGGCGCATGGTACAAGATACCGCCGATGTAGTTCAATGCCATTTCACTCAGGTTAGCGTAGCCGCCTTTTTCATAGAAAAGAGGAGTATCGCCGTCGAAGATCGATTGGTGAACGTGCATGCCGCTTCCGTTGTCGCCGAACAGCGGTTTTGGCATAAACGTAGCCACTTTGCCGTATTGTCTGGCTGTGTTTTGTACGATATATTTATATTTCATCAGGTTATCGGCCGTTGTAGTCAATGTGTCGAAGCGGAAGTTAATTTCGCCTTGACCGGCGGTAGCCACTTCATGGTGATGGCGCTCGATACGAAGACCGGCTTCCATCAACAGACGACACATTTCGCTGCGAATGTCTTGCTGCGTATCCGTAGGACCTACAGGCACGTAACCGCCTTTATGACCGACTTTGAAGCCAAGGTTTCCGCCTTCTTCTTTACGGTTCGAGTTCCAGTGAGCTTCTTCGGAATCTACGAAATAAGAAGATTTGTTTTGTCCGCTCTCGAAACGAACTTCGTCGAAGATGAAAAATTCGGATTCAGGGGCAAAGAATGCCGTTGTGCCTACTCCTGCCGATTGCAAGTACTCTTCCGCTTTTTGAGCAATGCTCCGCGGGTCACGATCATAGCGCTCGCCTTCAGGAGTGTGGATATTACACATCACGATCAGCGTAGGATGAGCAGTAAAAGGGTCTACATATACCGTCTCGGTATCAGGAAGCATAACCATGTCAGATTCTTCAATACCTTTGAAACCAGGAATAGAAGATCCGTCGAACGCTACCCCGTTCACAAATGTAGCTTCGTCAACTTCATTCGCTGGCAAGGAAATATGATGAGCTCTACCGGAAAGATCGACAAAGCGAAAATCTACCCACTCGATGCCTTTTTCTTTAAGGATGCTTAATACGTTTTGAATTGACATTGTAGCCAACCTCCTAATTTCCGAACATTCTTCACGGTTTGTTCGTACATTGTTCAAGTTTTTTATTTATTATGGTGTTATTATAAAACTTTTCGTGAATAACCGTCAATAGTTATGTCAGGTATTTTTTATGGATATGTAAGGTATTCTCACACATCGATCGATTTTGTTCATATTTTCGACAAAAAAAGACTTGATCTCCTCATTAACGGGAAATCAAGTCTTGTCATTTATTTATTTGCTTGTGAGATTATACGGTAATTGACTCTTTTTTCGTATCAAACCGTTTGCCTACCAGCGGAGCCAGCTTCTCCAAATCGACCATCAGCTTGGCGAATTGATCCGGGAACAGCGATTGAACCCCGTCTCCTGTCATCGAATTGTCCGGATCGGTATGCATTTCCACGATCAGCCCGTTAGCGCCTGCGGCTACGGAAGCTTTACTCATCGGCTCGACCAGCTCTCTGCGCCCCGTGCCGTGGCTCGGATCGGAAATGACCGGCAGATGGCTGAGCGATTGCAGCGCCGGGATGGCGGCGAGATCGAGCGTATTTCTCGTGTAAGGTTCGAATGTTCGGATTCCGCGCTCGCAGAGCATTACGTTCGGATTGCCTCCGGCCAAAATGTACTCGGCGGCGTTCAGGAATTCGTCGTACGTAGAGCTGAACCCTCTCTTCAACAGAACCGGCGTCTGAATCGTTCCGAGCTTGCGGAGCAAATCGAAGTTCTGCATATTGCGCGTACCGACCTGCAAAATATCCGCGTATTCGGCGCATACATCTACATACTCCGGCGTCATCACTTCGGTAATCGTCAGAAGACCGTGCTTCTTGCCCGCTTCCGCCATCATGACGAGACCTTCCACGCCGACGCCCTGGAAGCTGTAAGGGCCGGTTCTCGGTTTGAAGGCGCCGCCGCGCAGCACCTGCGCACCCGCTGCTTTCACGAGCCGGGCGATTTCATCGATTTGCTCGGGAGACTCTACGGCGCAAGGTCCGCCCATGATAACGAGCTGCTCCCCGCCGATCTCCACATCCTTAATTTTGATGACCGTATCCGCCGGATGGAAATCGCGGCTCGCCAGCTTATACGATTTGGAGATTTTCACCACCTGCTCTACGCCCGATAGTTGGCGAAGCTGCTCGGCAAGCATCGGATCGGCTTTGCCGATAATGCCGATCACGGTGCGGTCCACTCCTTTGGACACATGCGCCTGCACCTCGTGCTTTTCGATATGATGGACAATTTCCTGAATTCTCTCTTCGGATACTTTATTCGAAATAATAACGATCATAATAACAGCACTCCCTTTTATACAAAATTCACTTGAACGCTTCGACGCTTATACGCTTTTAAGCTTTTAATCACTAAAGTAACTATACAATAAGAAAAAGCCTCCCGTCAAGTAGGAGGCTTTATTTTCCTTTTTTATTGCGTCGACTCCGGTCTGACCATCAGCTGAGCCTTTCTTTTTTTCCGCTTTTCCTTGCGCCGCGAGTCGTACAATTCAAGTCCCCATTTGATCGGGAAGTACACAAGCAAACCGAGGAAGATTCCGACAATGACGCCGCCGATAAACAGCTTCAGGTTCGAGCGGATAAACGCATCCATCCAATCGGGCAGATGATACGCAAGAAACTTGCGGGCGCCGTGCGGCATAAGCGCGCCTCCAACCTTCATGTGGAAGTACGTCATGGGAATATAGATCACTTTGCCGAAAACGAAGCCGATCAAAGCCGCAGCCATACTCCCTCGAAACAAATAAACGAATGGAAATATAAGGAAGAATGCAAGTCCAGCCGTCGGCAGCGTGAACATTTCTATAGCCAAACCGATGGAAAACCCCATCGCAACCATGCTTGGCCCGCCTTTAGCCCGAGTCAGCAGCAAATATTTGTATTTAAACCAGCGTGCAATATTGCGGACATGAAAAGGCTTTTTGCTTTTTGCCGTTCTCTTCTGCTGCATATCCCTTCATCCTAACGTTTGTTATTCGTTTCCCGCTTTTTTCTTCACCGGCGGAATCAGCTTCTCGAAATTAATGGTTCGCTTGATTTCCCAAGTTTCCGGATCGTTTGGATCAAGCTGTTCCAAATAGTTTATGACTTCCTTAGTGATTGGTGTCGGCGTAGAAGCGCCTGAAGTTACGGCCACTCGCCTCACCGGCTCCAGCCATTCGCGGCGCAGCTCCGTTATGTCTCCAATCCGGTACGCCTTGACCCCGGCGATCTCCTCGGCCACTTGCGCGAGCCGGTTCGAGTTGTTGCTGCGCGGGTCGCCTACGACCAGCACGAGATCGGCATCCTTCGCCTGCTCCGCTACCGCCTCCTGCCGCACTTGGGTCGCCAAACAAATTTCGTTGTGAATTTCGGCCCGAGGGAACTTCTCCAGCAGCCGGTTCATAATATGTTTAATGTCCCACTGGCTCATCGTCGTCTGATTCGTAATGATGATCTTCTCCGAGCCCAGCTCCAGCTTCTCGATCTCTTCAAGCTTCTCGATCAAGTGCACGCGTCCCGGCGCTACTCCGATCGCTCCTTCCGGCTCCGGATGCCCCTTCTTTCCTATATAAATGACGTGATAATCTTCCGCCGTTTTTTCCCTGATCAGATCGTGGGTCTTCGTAACGTCCGGGCATGTAGCGTCTACTACCGTCAACCCTTTATCTCTGGCAAGCTTGCGCACTTCCGGCGATACGCCGTGAGCGGTAAAAATAACCGTGCCCTTTTCCACCTGTTCAAGAATTTCCAGACGATTCGGTCCGTCCAGCGTAATAACGCCTTCTTTATCAAAATAATCCGTAACATGGGAATTATGCACAATCATGCCTAAAATATACACGGGTTTCGGCAGATCCAAATTTTTTGCCGTTTGCATAGCCAGCGCCATGGCATCTACAACCCCGTAGCAGTAGCCTCGAGGCGAGATTTTGATAATGTCCATTCCTGCACCTGCCCTTCACATCCATTATACCTGATTACTCTCCTCTAGGGAATGCCTGTGCACGAATGTTGTCGAATCCTCTAGCATAGGAAGCCAGATGACAAAAGTGCTCCCTTCATCCTTGCGCGTCTTCACCTCGATAGAGCCTTGATGCTCGTCGATAATCCACTTGGCGATCGATAGCCCGAGACCGGTGCCCGATGTCTTGCCTCTGGACGGATCGGCTCTGTAGAAGCGTTCGAAAATGAGCGGTATCTCTTCCTTATCCATGCCGATTCCCGTGTCCTCGATCCGCACCCCGATCTGATCGTTCATGCGCAGCGCATCCAGCTTCACATAGCCATGCTCCGTATATTTAAAAGCATTTTCGACGAAAATGAACAACAGCTGCTGCAGGTAATCGCGATTGCCTATGACGACAACGCCCTCCAACGCACTCAAATCTCCGGCCTGCCAATCGACGTTATGCGGAAGCAGCTGCGCCCTGCGAATGACCTGGTCGACAATCGGCTTCAGCTCCATTTCGCTCTTCTCCATCTGAAAGCCCGCATCGGCTCTGGCCAGCGCCAGCAAGTCGTTCACAAGCCGCGTCATCCGTTCGGATTCGCCGGCGATGTCATGCATAGCCTCAAGCGACATCTCCAGCTGCTGACGGTCTTGCAGCTCGCCGATGGCGGCGGTTTGCCGCCACATCTTCTCCAGCAAATCGACATTGCCCCGGATCGTCGTTAGCGGGGTTCTGAGCTCGTGAGATGCATCTGACACAAACCGGCGCTGCCTCCGGTAAGCTTCCTCCAGATCGGAATAGGTCGTCTGGAGGCGCCCTAGCATGCCGTTGATCGTATTGGTCAATCTTCCGATCTCATCATCAGGTCCGTCGTAATTGATCCGGTTGCCGAGATCGGCGCCCTTCTCAATCTGATCCGCCGCGGCGATGACCTGATCGATCGGTCTGAGCGCCTTGCGCGCAAGGAACCAGCCGATCGAGGCCGCCAGCAATATCGTCACGATCGATGCGGATATGAGAATGATGCGCAGCAGCGCGAACAGCTTCTCGAACGACTCCGTATAGACCGCCGCCTGAAAAACGCCGGCCAGCTGCTGCTGGCCGTTTTTGAGCACCGTGATGGGCAGGCTGTAGACGATAAAATCGAGATTTTCAATTTTCGTTTTGCGGATCAGGCTTTGATCCTGAATCAGCGCTTGCTTCTGCTTGTCGGTCAGCTCGGGAAGCGTCAGCTGCAGCTGCTGCAAATTGGACGATTTATCGGTCCTTCCGTTAAGAAAATTGTCCAGCTGGTAGAACGTCGTGGAGCTTTTGAGCAAATCTCTGCCCTGCAGTCCGAAATCCCAGCTGACGCCGCCTCCGAGCGTAATGACCATCCGCGGCTGAATGCGGGCGTATACATCGTTCGCCTGATTCGTCAGATCCTCTTTATAATAGTTGTAGTTGTTAAAATAAAGCAGACCGTACAATCCGAAGCCGAATAGCAATATCGTGACCGACAAAATGCCCGTATACCATAATGTTAGACGAAGACGAATGGACAACGTCAGCCCTCTCCTCTCAATACATACCCGGCTCCGCGAACGGTTTGAATCATCCGCTTGTGCCCATGCTCCTCCGTTTTTTGTCTAAGCAGCGCAATATAAACCTCAAGGACGTTCGACTCGCCGCTATAGTCGTAACCCCATATTTTTTCCATAATCAAATCGCGGGAAAGCACCCGCTTCGGATTTTGCATAAATAAATGCAGCAGCTCGAATTCCTTCGTCGTCAGCTCGATCAACTGGCCGCCGCGGAATACCTCCCGGGTGTCCAGATCCATGAAGACGTCCTGGTACTGGAGCCGGTTCGTCGGCTGTTCCGCTTTCTCCGCCGTCTTGCGGCGCAGCAGCACTCGAATCCGCGCAAGCAGCTCTTCGAGCGCGAACGGCTTCACCAAATAATCGTCGGCTCCGATGTCGAGCCCCTTGACCCGGTCGGCGACCTCGTCCTTGGCCGTCAGCATCAGGACCGGCACCGTCGTCCCGCCTTCGCGGATACGCCGGACAACCTCCCAGCCGTCGAGCTGCGGCATCATCACATCCAAAATAACCGCATCAGGATCATGCTCCAAAATTTGCTTCAAGCCGTCCATGCCGTGATTGGCCGTAAATACCGTATAGCCTTCGAATGCCAACGACCGGCGAAGCATGGAAGTGATTTTTTCATCGTCGTCAATTACCAATATTTTTTCTCTCATAGCAACACCGCCCTTATTAGTTATTGTATCAAAATTAGCATGTCAGATACAAAAAGAAGCAGAGCTACACAAAAGGCTTCGCTCTACTTCTTTCCTGTTATCTAACCTTTTTCTGTTTCTTATTTGCCGGTATTGTCGGCTTCGGCATTGCGGTCCCCGATCGTGACGGTGATCGACTCTTTCTTGCCGTCGCGCATAACGCCGAGCGTCGCTTGATCGTTCACTTTTAGAGCTTTGATTTTATCGACAACCTCTTGCGAAGTTTTCACCTTAGTTCCGTTCACCTCGACGATAACGTCGTAAGGGCGGATGCCCGCTTTGAATGCCGGACTTTTGCGTTCCACGTCGGAGACGATCGCTCCATCGGTATTTTCGAGCTTCAGCTCGGAAACCCATTCTTTATCGATAGCCCCGAGCTGCACGCCGATATACGGGGACGGCTCTTTAGGAATTTTTACGTTGTTTTTCAAATTATCCAGAACGCTGGAAATCGTGCTTGTCGGAATCGCGAAGCCGATCCCTTGCGCCTGCGCGCTGACCGCCGTATTGATCCCGATCACTTCGCCGTTCAAGTTGAGCAGCGGCCCGCCGGAGTTGCCGGGGTTGATCGATGCGTCGGTTTGCAGCAAATGCTTGTATTCGCGAGTGCCTTGGCTGTCGGGAATCGAGATCGGACGTTCCTTGGCGCTGAGCACCCCAACCGTTACCGTATGGTCGAAGCCGTAAGGGTTACCGATAGCGACAACCCAGTCGCCTACGTTCGTATCTTCCGCTTTGCCGAGCGGCAGGGAAGCGAATTCTTTGCCGTCTTGCGGTTCGATTTTGAGCGCGGCCAAATCGAGATCGTAGCTGTTGCCCAGCAGCTGCGCTTTGAACGGCTGGTCGTAGCCCTGCACCGTCACCCAAATTTCAGCCGCTCCGTCGATCACGTGCTCGTTGGTCAGAATATAGCCGGATTTTTCAAAAATAAACCCGGTTCCCATTCCGCCCGGCTGCAATTGCTCGGTGTCCTGGCTTTTTTGTCTTTGCTGACCGCCTCCGTTGCCTCCGAAAAACTGGCGGAAAAACGGATCGTCGAATAGCGAATTGCCGCTGCTTGCCTTAGTCTTCACCTTCGTTTCGATCTTAACCACCGCAGGACCCGATTGCTCGGCGATCTGCGCGATGTTATCCGGTCTGCCGAGGCTGAACGAAGTCGGCTTCGCCGTTCCGCCGCTGGAGGATTGGCTGGAGCTCGGGGCCGCTGTGCTGCCCAGGACGCCCTTCGATCCGGTAAATAAATTCATCTTGTCCGATGCGAACATAAGCCCCCCGACGACGACGGCCCCAGCCAAGAAAGCAATAAACCCGCTTCGGAACGAAGAGCCTCTTTTCTTTTGCTGCGGGAACTGCCAGTTTTTCATAGGATCGTCGCCCCCGCCATCCGAGACATTGTAAGAGAACGGTCTTACCGGTCTAGGCGGCGTCACTTCCACCGGCTCCCCGCTGCCTGTCGTAGATGTAATGTGAGCGTTCGTCTCATCTTGATTCATTGAGGATTTATAAGGCCCATAGGAATAATAGTATGACGGCTTCTCTTGCCCCTCGCCCCTATCCGAATTTCCCGCCGCTTCACGGGAAGAAGTATCGTTAGAAGAATCGCCTTCAGGCCGGCGAAAAAAATCATCGTATCCTTTTTTATTATCTTCCATATTGTTAACCCCTCCATCCACTAGCTTTAAAGATTTCTTGAGTTCATTTACTTTCCTTGATTTATATATTGCCTCGCCAACCTTAAAGAAACCTTAAAATTAAATAAATAGAGAGTAAAAAAGGCCGATCCCCCTAACGTAAACGATCCCCCTAAATCCCCCTTGACCTCAAGGGGGACCCCGGGCGCTCGCGCCCCTGGACCCCGCAGGTTTGGCGCAAACTCATGGGATTGCCGCTTCGATGGGACGTTGGTGCCGGTAGCCGCGTTCATCCCCTGTTCTTTGCTCCGCAAAGTAACAAGGGATACGCTTGGCTGCAGTGCGGGAACGGGCTCGTACAGAGAGCTACTTTACCGGATAGAGCGCGCGCCCGTCCTGCCGACCTTTGCCTGCGGCAAAGAACCGGCAGGAAGCGCTTAACATGCGAGTGAACATACTCTCTTCTTATATTCTACCTTTTATTTCATACCTTCATATTAGTATGTATCAAAAAGAGACGCGTGACAATACCTGCGTCTCTCTAATTATAATGATACAGCATATGCTGCACATCCAAATTATTGGGGTCCAGGGGCGACTGCCTCCCTGTCCAAAAACCGTGAGCGCGATTTTCCCGAAACAGCCCAGCGAACCCGCCGTTTTTCTCCACCCTCAAGCGGGCCCTCGAAGCCGCTTCGTCCTTGCTGGGGGTCCAGGGGCGACTGCCCCCCTGACCAAACCGTGAGCGCGATTTTCCCGAAACAGCCCAGCGAACCCATCCGTTTTGCTCCACCCTCAAGCGTGCTCTCGAAGCCGCTTCGTCCTTGCCGGGGTCCAGGGGCGACTGCCTCCCTGTCCAAAACCGTGAGCGCGATTTTCCCGAAACAGCCCAGCGAACCCATCCGTTTTTCTCCACCCTCAAGCGTGCTCTCGAAGCCGCTTCGTCCTTGCTGGGGTCCAGGGGCGACAGCCTCCCTGTCCAAAACCGTGAGCGCGATTTTCTATCGAAACAGCCCAGCGAACCCATCCGTTTTGCTCCACCCTCAAGCGGGCCCTCGAAGCCGCTTCGTCCTTGCTGGGGGTCCAGGGGCGACTGCCCCCCTGACCAAACCGTGAGCGCGATTTTCCCGAAACAGCCCAGCGAACCCGCCGTTTTGCTCCACCCTCAAGCGGGCCCTCGAAGCCGCTTCGTCCTTGCTGGGGGTCCAGGGGCGACTGCCTCCCTGTCCAAAAACCGTGAGCGCGATTTTCCCGAAACAGCCCAGCGAACCCATCCGTTTTGCTCCACCCTCAAGCGTGCTCTCGAAGCCGCTTCGTCCTTGCCGGGGGTCCAGGGGCGACTGCCTCCCTGTCCAAAACCGTGAGCGCGATTTTCTATCGAAACAGCCCAGCGAACCCATCCGTTTTGCTCCACCCTCAAGCGTGTCCGGTTCAAACTTTGCGCTAAGCAAAGCAGAACCGGACCGACGCGCGCCGATCCACTCTACGCCCCGCCAAGCACTAGCCCGTTCCCGCACTGCAGTCGAAGCGTATCCCCTGTCCCTTTGCCAAGCAAAGAACAGGGGATGAACGCGGTTCCTAGCGCCAACGTCACATCGAAGCCGCAAGCCTCTGAGTTCGCACCGAACATGCGGGGTCCAGGGGCGCAGCGCCCGGGGTCCCCCTTAAGAGTAAGGGGGATATAGGGGGATTGATTTTTCCACTTCCCGTAAAACATCCTTCGCTTTGCTCACCCATCGGTCTTCCAAGGAGGCGTCCTTGTCCACAGGCTCCTGGAACTGATCGACGAGCGCTCCGTACGTGCTGACTTGGGCTTCCTTATCCAACCCTTCATTATATAAGTGCTTCAATACAAACGGACGGCCGATGGAGATGATCGCATTCGTCGCATCGGTATTTCCGTCCAACACCCCATGCGTCACCGTAAAAGGTATTCTTAGCCATACCTTGTTCTCCTCGTCCAGGGCCCGGTCGAAATAACCGTGATCGTATTCCCAATTGCCGCCCAAAGTAAACTGATGATCCTTTAAATAATCGCGGATTTGGTCGTAGCCCTCTTCCCGGTTTATTAAGCTGGAATCCAAAGAAATCATCGTATGTATCCTCCCGCATGTTTTTAGTATATAGAATAAACGTTACATGCAGAAATTATCCACACAAGAGAAATGCGAATGATCGGATCAATATGTCAATATATCTTACGTAGTTCGTTGACATAACTATCATAGGAAACGTATAATGAGTGGCGTAGATTTTTCATATCGTTGGTCTAGAGGAGTTGAACACATGGATTTATCCGCATTGGCGAGCGGCTTGGATACGATCTGGGTAGTCCTGACCGCAGCGATGATCCTGCTGATGGAAGGCGGCTTCGCACTGCTGGAGGCCGGCTTCGTAAGGCAAAAGAACGCCGTCAGCATCATCATGAAAGTATTTGTCGATATTACCTTCGGAGCGCTCATCTTTTATTTCTTCGGATTCGGCCTTATGTACGGCAAGGATGTTTCCGGTCTCATCGGTACAAGCGGTTTCATGATGGGAGGAGACTTGACACATATCAAGCTTTCCATCTCTAACGATACGTATTGGCTGTTCCAATGCGCCTTCGTCATTGCAGTCATCTCCATCGTCTCGGGAGCGGTCGCCGAGCGCATCAACTTTCACGCTTATATTCTTTACGCCATCGCGATGACCGGGTTTATTTATCCGATTGCCGGTCATTGGGTTTGGAGCGTCGGCGGCTGGCTCGGCAGCCTCGGCATGATCGATTTCGCAGGTTCCGCCGTCATCCACGCGATGGGAGGCTTCTCCGCCTTGGCGGCTGCCATTTTCATCGGGCCGCGCATCGGCAAGTTCTCCGATGACGGTACGCCGAATATTGTACCCCCGTCCAATCTTCCGCTGGCCTCTGTCGGCGCTTTCGTCCTCTGGTTCGGCTGGTTCGGCTTCAATTCCGGCAGCACGTTGAGCGCGACGAACAGCTCGATCGGGCATATCGCCGTCACCACCATGCTGGCGGCAGCCGCCGGCGGCGCCACATGCATTCTGTTTACGATGCTGCGCTACCGCAAAGCCGACCCGCCAATGGTCATTAACGGCTCCTTGGCCGGGCTTGTCGGGATAACGGCCGGCTGTGCGTTTGTAAGCGACGGGGCCGCCATATTCATAGGAGCCGTCTGCGGAATCGCGATGGTCTTTGCTACCGAATTTCTTGAGTCCAAACGGATCGACGATCCGGTCGGCGCATTCGCCGTTCACGGAGTCAGCGGCAGCATCGGTACATTAGCGGTCGGCCTGTTCGCCAAGCCGGAGCTTGCCGCGAGCGTAGGGCAAGGGTACAGCGGGTTATTTTACGGCGGAGGCTGGTCGCTCTTAGGGGTGCAGGCGCTCGGACTCATTATCGTTGCCGTCTGGGGTTTCGCCTTAACCTGGATCGCCTTGAAGCTAATAGGCCGCTTAGCTCCGGTTCGAGTCAGCCGGGACGAGGAGCTGGTCGGTCTCGACGTAGGCATTCACGGCGTTCCCGCCTACAGTCAGGAGCATGATTTCATCGAACTCAACAAGCTGAAGAGCCGGTAATTCCCCCGGCGCGGCAAGCCGGCCGACAAAATCCTTTTAGCAAAACCTGATCCATCCCCGGCTTCGAACCGTGGATGCGATAAAACGAATGAAGGGCTATCCGGGCAGATACAATCTGCTCAAGATAGCCCTTCATTGGCGTCTATTGGAGATGCCGTTATTTGGAGCTGTCCGACTTCGACGTTACTTTTCCGTTGCGGAAAGTAATCTTGGCCGAACCGCCGTCTTTTAGCTTATACTCGTAAGTTTGCACAGGGTTGCTGCCGTCTTCGGCTTTCGCTTCGCTGATCAATTTGCCCATTTGCCCCATCGTTTTGGTTACGTCGTCGAACGACATGCCGAAATCGACTTTGCTGTATTGATCCGTCGTAACGACCGGTTGCTCCGCAGCTCCTTTCGGCGCCTCCACAGGCGGATTTTCCTTCGTTTGCCCCTGATCGGCCGACTTGTTGTTATTCGAGTCCTGCGCAGCCGGCGTAGGCGTCGGCGTTGGGGATGGTGCAGGAGATTGAGTTTGCTGCGACGTATCCGGCGTAGGCGTCGGCGATGCCGTGCCTGCTTGGTCCGTTTGCTTGGAGCAAGCGGAAACTAACATAGTTAAAGCAAATAGTGCGATGAGTGCTTGGCGCTTCATCAGATCCCTCCATTCATGATTGTCATTCACAGATGACCTTAGTCTGCAGCCGCTCGACTAGAACTCATTATAACGACTTTTTTGTCGCAAAGCAAAACCAGGTGTCGACTTTACTGTTTATTATCACCAAAAATGTGCGTGAAAACGCACAAAATAGGCCCCTTTTTCGCATCTCATGTCGAGGATTGGCGAAGGAGCCGTGCTCTCGTTCCTTAAAACGAATGCTTCCATTACAGGCCGATCTCTTTCTCCAGGTCGTCGCTGATAGCTACATAATCCGACGGCTTGCTGCCGTTCAAAATCGCCCTCGCCTGTTCCGCCTCCGCGCGGAGCTGACGAATTTGCTCCATCGGCCTTTTCACATAATGGATATATTCCACAGCCAAATGATGATCCGGCTTTTTTCCGGCAAATATTTTTCGAAAAGATGACATCGCCTGATAGTTCCTTTCTTCTATCAATCGTTTCTTCTCGTACCTTTCGATCACTTGCTCTATTTCCGCGATCTGTTCTTCCTTGCGGGCAATATACCTTTCCAAAAAAGGGAAAACTTCTGCTGCTTTTCGTTTAGTCATCGCGCTCATACTCCCCATCGTCAAAGCATTCAGCATGGGATATCACCTATCTTTTAATGTCAACTTTCATAACAGTGATTTTATTTTACACTAAATAGCCCGTTTTGAAAATAACTAATTTTTTTCATGACGATTAAGGAGGAGATCTGAATAATTAAAATAAACAAACGGAGGTTAGCAGGCATTCTTAAGCGTTAAAAAGAGGGAGGTAGGGACGTTCCAATTATTTTCAATTGATGAACAAATCCCCCAAAAGCCATCCATGCCGCCGACGCGGCACCACAGACAATGGAAATGGGGTACCAAGAGTAATTTCCAGGGTAGTGACGTGATGCTCTGAAGCTTATTCCGTCCGCGTCCAGCCTAAGCTGGATCGGCGACAAACCCTTCCTCTGGGATCGTTCTATGGGTAGACTTTACTTTCGGGGGAGACCCCGGATTTCCACAGGATATTGCTGCGCATCATTTCCTAAATGAAAAAACCGGCGCATCCGCGCCGGTCTGGTATGTTAGTATTTAGAGTTATTGTCGGCACTTTCGTTAGCGTTGTTTTGCGCCGATTGTTTTGCGTTTTTAGCTGTTACCTCTTGGGAAAACTCTGTATCGTTTTGTTGCTTCTTATTTTTGTTTTTAGCCATGATGTTCACCTCCCCTTACAATCATTAGTATGAGCAAGGTGAAAGGCGATTATGTTGGAAGTTTAAAACAAAATCTCGTTTTCCAACTGGCTCCAGATCATTTTCGTAATTTTTCCGTCGCCTTTTTTAACAACGAACACATTTAATGTCTTTTTTCCCCATTCCCGATACACTTGGTCTTTGGTCTCGAAATACAGGTCAATCCGGTTGCCCTTGATGGCGCTCCCCGTATCCGCTACGACTCCGTATCCGTATCCCGGTATCCAGAGCACGGTTCCCAGAGGGAAGACATTCGGATCGGCGGCAATAGTAGAGAATGAATTTTTGTTGCGCTGCACCTTCATTCCGGAGAAGGTCACTCCGTATTCGGGATGACCTGGATTTTTTCCGGTCGATTCTTCGCCTGCGTAGTAGCCCGTAGCAACCACTTCCACCGCGGTGAACTTGGAGATATCTTTTTTCAAATTCGGCAAAAACATATATTTGTCGCTTTGTTTTTCGGTATATTCAGCACGGCTTGTTTGTTTTACCGAAGATACGGCCTTGGTCTCTTTAACTCCATCTTGCGTTTCCGGCTTGGCCGGAGCAGACGTGCTTACGCTTGAAGCCAGTGACGGTATAACCTGATTCCACTCGCTATCGGCGGAACGGTTTTGCGCGAGCGATTGCTGCTCTTGATCCAGCACCATGAACAATCCCAACAAAATGACGATCAAACAGATCCATTTCGCATGACTTGCGGCTTTTGGTAACATACTTGGTTTAAAACCTCCCCTTAATATAAGAGGCTGTCCAATTACTTCTAGGATTATACAAGCTTGCGAAATGGTTCTTTGTCCGCCGCGCGTCTTGAACCGATTTTTGAAGTAAAAAAAGGACTTACCCTAAGTAAAAGGATAAGTCCTCGCCGACCGTCCGAGGGACGATTAATCGATTTGTTTCGTACGAACCGCTTCGCTAATCAGCTGCACGACGCTGTCCAGGCTTTGCACGCCCAGGTCGCCCTGCCCGCGCTTGCGGAGCGAAACGCTTTGGCTGTTCATCTCATTCTCGCCGACAACGAGCATATACGGGATTTTCTCCAGCTGCGCTTCGCGGATCTTATAGCCCAGCTTCTCGTTGCGCAGATCGGATTCTACGCGAATGCCCGCCAGCTGCAGCTTTTCTTCAACTTGCTTGGCATAGCCTTCGAAGGCCGTAGATACCGGGATCACCTTCGCTTGAACCGGAGACAGCCAAGTCGGCAAATTGCCGGCGAAGTTCTCCAGCAAGAACGCCGTCATCCGTTCCATGGTGGAGATGATGCCGCGGTGAATGACGACCGGACGATGCTTCTGGCCGTCCTCGCCGACATATTCCAACTGGAACCGCTCTGGGAGCAGGAAGTCCAGCTGCGCGGTGGACAAGGTTTCTTCCTTCTTGAGCGCCGTTTTGATTTGTACGTCCAGTTTAGGGCCGTAGAACGCCGCCTCGCCTTCCGCTTCGTAGAACGGCAGCTCCAGCTCCTCAACGACTTCGCGCAGCATGCGCTGCGACATTTCCCACATGTTATCGTCCGGGAAATATTTCTCCGTATCCTGAGGATCGCGGTAAGACAGACGGAACCGGTACTCGGTGATTCCGAAATCTTCGTACACTTGGCGAATCAGGTTGATGACGCGTGCAAATTCTTCCTTGATTTGATCCGGACGGCAGAAAATATGCGCGTCGTTAAGCGTCATCGCGCGCACGCGGTGCAAGCCCGTCAATGCGCCCGACATTTCGTAGCGGTGCATCGTGCCAAGCTCGGCTACGCGGATCGGCAAATCGCGGTAGCTGCGCATGTCGCTCTTATATATCATCATATGATGCGGACAGTTCATCGGGCGAAGCACAAGTTCCTCGTTGTCCATAATCATTTTGGGGAACATATCCTCTTGGTAATGCTCCCAGTGTCCGGAAGTTTTGTACAGCTCTACATTGGCGAGAACCGGCGTATAGACGTGCTGGTAGCCGAGTCTCTCTTCCAGATCGACGATATAGCGCTCCATCGTGCGGCGCACTTTGGCGCCGTGAGGAAGCCATAGCGGGAGGCCTTGTCCGACTTCGCGGGAGAAGGTGAACATCTTCAGTTCTTTCCCCAGCTTGCGGTGGTCGCGCTTCTTCGCTTCTTCAAGCAGATGCAGATGCTCTTCAAGCTCGGCTTTTTTCGGGAACGCCGTGCCGTAAATGCGCTGGAGCATTTTATTCTTGGAATCTCCGCGCCAGTATGCGCCCGCTACGCTGAGCAGCTTGAACGCCTTAATGCGGCCTGTGGACGGCAAATGCGGCCCCCGGCACAAGTCGAAAAACTCGCCTTGATCGTAAATCGTCAGCACGGAATCCTCAGGCAAATCGCGGATCAATTCCAGCTTCAGCGGGTCTTCCATATCGGTGAAAATGCGGATCGCTTCTTCGCGGCTGACGACACGGCGGCGAATCGGCAAATTCTCCTGCGCGATCTTCTCCATTTCTTTCTCGATTTTGACCAGATCCTCCGGCGTTACCGGCGTTTCCAAATCGATATCGTAATAAAACCCGTCTTCGATCACCGGGCCGATTCCCAGCTTGACCGCTTTTTCTCCGTAAATGCGCTTTAGCGCCTGAGCCATCAAGTGAGCCGTGCTGTGACGGTATACTTCAAGCCCCGCTTCGCTGTCCAGCGTGACGATTTCCAGCGCGGCATCCTGCTCCAAAGGAGTGTTCAGATCGACGACTTTGCCGCCCACCTTGCCTACAACCGCATTTTTCTTAAGGCCCGAGCTGATCGAACCCGCCACATCTTCAATTGTCGTTCCTTGCTCGTACTCTCTTACCGCCCCGTCGGGGAACGTTACTTTTACCGCTGCCATGCTTATCCAATCCTCCTGTATTATGCTGGAAAACATAAAAAGCGCATCATCCCATAGAAGGGACGAGTGCGCTTGGTCTCGTGGTTCCACCCTAGTTCAATTCGCGTAGCTGGAAACAGCCGGCGAATCCTCGTAAGCATCCTGTAACGGGAATGAACCGGAGATATATACTAACCGGGAATCGTCCGCTTGCGACTAAACCCGCGTTCCACATCTCGGCTACAAAGGGGTAAATGATTGTCGTTGACTGAGGAAGCTTGCAGCCTAAGACTTCCTTCTCTGAGCAGCACTTCAACCATTGTTATCTTTGATCGTTGCCTTACCCTTTATTATAGTCGGCGGCGGCGGATCGGTCAAGATTATGGCATAGTCCGCAATAGTCGCACAGCTGGACACGATTCTCGAAAATTTGCTTGATCGTCTTAATAACCTGAACTTCAGGGTCTCGAGTATGGATATAGATCTGCTGCGGCGAAACCGAGATTAAAGTGCTGACGATCACATCTTCAAAATTGATGTCCTTCTCCAGCATTTCAACGGTCACCGTAGCATCGTTCTCGCTCGTATCGATGGGCTCCATCGAATCGTTGAGCAAAGCGAATTCATTGCCGCCTTTATGTATCAAATGAGCGACAGGTATTTTGGCTTCCTGGATATAGACAAAATATTTCAAAAGAGAAATGAACTCCTGATACTGCTGATCCATCAAAAATTCATCGACCGCATATTCAACCATTTCATGGAGCTCCTCCATATAATCGTGCAGCCGAAAATGGATAAACCCTTCCAGATTCAAGTCCGTGTGCTCCTGCAAATATTCGAAAACCGCCTGTGCGATAATCTGCTTGCGGCGGGAGAACGTCTGCTCGAACGGAGGTTCCCCGGCTTCGCCGAAGGCCCCGGGAAGGCAGTAGCTTAAGATGGAGCGTATTTCTTCATCCTTCTTATATTCGTAATGACGCGCGATCAGCGAACGGAGCAAGCCTTCTTCTTCCTCATGAATGATCCACTCCGCGAGCGCATCCGCCGTTTTTGAATAGAGGGTGTCCGTCCGTCTGTCCAATTGAAAGCGAGGAAAAATGCCCTCGGCCAGAATGGTCGAACAAGCGCCGAAACGCTGTACGTGTACCGCCAGATGACTTTTATATACTTGCCGCGCCGCCTGCTCCACAGCATCGCGAAGACGCTGAACCGCATCATCCGGCATTTTCGCCACAGTCAAGGCAAACAGTTTCATCTTGCTCACTCCTTTCTTCCCTTACTTCTCTTTTTTAAGTATATGGTCGCCGGAGAGCATATATACAAACAACAATTTCCCATGACTAACGCCGGCCGTTTTCAAGAACGACAAAAAACGCTTATCTACACGAATCCCTCCATCGGATTCATATAGACAAGCGTTATGCGCCGTAAGTGCAGCGAATTCTAAATTGGCCAATTAATTTTGCATAATAAAGTCGTTGTCAACCTTCTCGTCCACATCATCAAACACGCGAAGAATCTCGTATCTCGTGTTGCGCTGCGCGGGGATTTTGCCCGCTTCGCGGATAATGTCCAGCGTCGAGCCGATGTTGACCTTATGGGTCGTGCCGGCGGCGGAGACGACGTTCTCTTCGATCATCGTGCTGCCGAAGTCGTTGCAGCCGAAATGCAGCGAGCGTTTGCCGACCTCCGGCCCCATCGTCACCCAGGACGATTGGAAGTTCGGAATATTGTCGAGCATAATCCGGCTGATCGCCACATTTTTCAAATAATCTTCCGGCCCGAGCTTATCCGCCTTCAGATTCGTATTGTCCGGCTGGAATGTCCAGGAAATAAACGCCAGGAATCCCGGGGAATTCCATTTGTTGGCAATGCATTCGTCTTGAGCGTCGCGGACGCGCAGCAGATGCAAGGCGCGCTCTTCCATCGACTCGCCGAAGCCGATAACCATCGTGGCGGTCGTAGACATGCCGACCCGGTGCGCCGTCTGCATGACGTCCATCCAATCGCGCCAGGAGCCTTTCAGGCGGCTGATTTTGCGGCGGGTGCGGTCGTCGAGAATTTCCCCGCCTCCGCCCGGCAGCGAGTCCAATCCGGCGGCATGCAGCTCGCGAACGACTTCTTCCAGCGTCAACCCTTCGGATACTTCCTTCATTTTCATAATCTCCGCAGGAGAGAAGGAGTGCATCGTAATATTGAAGCGTTTCTTAATCTCGCGCAGCAAATTCGTATAGTAGGAGAACGGAAGGTTCGGATTCGTTCCGCCCTGCATCAAAATCTCGGTACCGTTCACATCCAGCGTCTCCTGGATTTTCTGGAAGATCGTTTCGTCCGGGAGCACGTAGCCTTCCTTCGAGCCCGGCGAGCGGTAAAACGCGCAAAAACGGCAGTATACATCGCAAATGTTCGTATAGTTAATATTGCGTCCAATGACGAAAGTGGTAATTGGCTCCGGATGATGCCTCAGCATAATTTGATTTGCGACATGACCCATTTTTTCGATCTCGTCGGATTCGTACAACCGAATACAATCTTCCAATCCGATCCGGTTTCCGGCCAGCGCACTATCTAGGATGCGGTCTATGGAACTCATCCTGTGCTCACTCCTTTTGCTATCTATTGCCAAACTATTTTGCATACGAAAAAACTTATAAAATCATGGTACCACAAACATAGGCCCGAGTCATTGAAAAAAACGTGAAAAAGAGACTGCCTTCCCGGGTATGCACCCGAAAAGACACTCTCTATTCATATTTAACGGCGCCAAAAATTATGCCCCGTCCGCTTTGATAGCAGGTTTTTAAAAGGGCGGTGAAAAACAAGCAGCCTGCCGTCGATAGAAGCTTCCTCTCGCTGTTGCAGCTTCGCCACGCTTCTATAAGAGGAGGCTAAACGCCGCGAAGCGCTTGATCGAGATCGGCGATGATGTCCTCGATATTCTCAAGACCGACCGAATAACGGACAAGACCGTCGGTAATTCCTCGCTCCAGACGCACTTCGCGCGGCATCGCCGCATGGGACATCATCGCGGGGTACGAGAGAATGCTCTCTACAGCCCCGAGACTGACCGCTACGAGCGGGATTTGCACCTGGTGAAGCACCTGCTTGGCGCGCTCGCCGGAACCGATGTCGAAGGAAACGACGGCCCCGTAGCCCTTGGACTGCTTCTCATGAATTTCGCGTCCGGGATGTCCGGTAAGCCCCGGATAATATACCTTCTCCACGTTCGGATGAGCGGACAGCCATTCGGCCAGACGGCGGGCACTCTGCTCATGCGCTTCCATGCGCGCCTGCAGCGTCTTCATCCCGCGCATCAGCAGCCAGGAGTCGTATACGCCGAGAATCGTGCCCATTCCGTTCTGCACCTGCTTCATTTGCTGTCCGAGGCTCTCGTTGGCGGTGACGGCCAGACCGGCCGTGACGTCGCTGTGGCCGCCCAAAAACTTGGTCGCGCTGTGCAGCACCAGATCGACGCCGAGCTCGATAGGACGCTGATGATACGGCGTCATAAACGTGTTATCCAGCATCGTCAGCAGCCCTTGCTGCTTGGCCCAAGCCGTAATCTCCGCGATGTTCGTAATTTTCAACGTCGGATTGGAGGGCGTCTCCATAAAGACAACCTTCGTATTCGGCTTGAGCGCCGCCTTCACTTGCTCCAGATCGGTCATATCGACGAATGTCGTCTCCACGTTCATTCGCGTCATGATCGTGCTGAGCAAACGGTACGTTCCGCCGTACACATCCTCGGTGCAGATGACATGATCCCCTGCCGACAGCATCATGAACGCCGCCGATATGGCCGCCATGCCGGAGGCGAAGGCGAAGCCGCGGTCGCCGCCTTCCAGGAGGGCGATATAATCCTCCAGCGCTTGCCGCGTCGGGTTGCCGGAACGGGTATAATCGTATTCCTGCTGTTCATCGAGCGAAAACTGATGGAAGGTCGACGCTTGATAGATCGGTACGCTGGAAGCGCCCGTTCTCGGGTCGATCTCCGACCCGAAGTGGATCAGCTTGGTTGCAAACTGACGCTCTGTCTGTTCGTTCTTGCCGTTAGGCTCGTTTGCTGCCATTACGCCTTAAGCCCCCTCTATCTCGGACTGCGCCAAATCGATAGCGCGAGCCAAATCCGCGATCAGATCGTCCGCATGCTCGATGCCTACGGAATAACGCAGCAGACGGTCGTCGACGCCCACCCGGCGGCGGATGTCTTCCGGAATGTCGGCATGCGTCTGCACAGCCGGATACGTCATCAGCGATTCTACTCCGCCGAGGCTTTCGGCGAATGCGATCAGCTGAATATGGCGCAAAATCGGCTCGATAAAGCGGGCGTCCTTCATTTTGAAAGAGAAAATACCGGTATTCCCGGATGATTGCTTCTTCTGAACGACATAGCCCGGATGACTCTCCAGCGCCGGATAATAGACGGCTTCCACTTGAGGATGATTTAACAAAAATTCGGCGATTTTGGTCGCGTTATGTTGATGGCGTTCCATACGGATGGCGAGGGTTTTCATCCCGCGCATCAAAAGCCAGCTATCCTGCGGATTCAGCACGGCGCCGATCGAATTGTGCAAAAACGCCATTTGCTCGGACAATTCCTTGCCTTTGGTCACGATGAGACCGGCCAGCACGTCGTTATGTCCGCCTAAGTATTTGGTCGCGCTGTGAATGACGATATCGGCTCCAAGCTCGATCGGACGCTGGAAGAACGGCGTCAGCAGCGTATTGTCCACGATGGACAAAATGCCCTTCTTCTTCGCCCAGCCGCAAACGAGCTCCAGATCGGTAATCATCATCAGCGGGTTCGTCGGCGTCTCGATCAACACCGCTTTCGTATTCGACTGATAATGCGATTCGAGCGCGTCCAGATCATTCGTATCCACATAAGTCGCGGTCACGCCGAAGCGCGACATAATTTTCTCCAGAAGCCGATACGTCCCGCCGTACAAATCCAGAGAGACGATCAGATGATCGCCTTGGCTGAACAAGGCAAAGATCGTCTGCAGAGCAGCCATGCCGGAGCTGCAGGCGAATCCGGCGTCACCGGACTCCAGCTCCGCTATCGCGTCCTCAAGCACCTTGCGGGTCGGGCTCTTCGTGCGGGCGTAATCGAAGCCCGTGCTTTGTCCGAGCTTCGGATGACGGAACGCCGTCGCTTGGTAAATAGGGAAGCTGACTGCGCCTGTCACAGGCTCTTCCTGAGAGCCGATTTGGGCTAACCGGCTCTCGATTTTCAACTTGCTCTCGCTGTGCTGCTCGCTCATATACAGTATTCCTCCTTGTGCAGATCAAACGGTGTCTCTTGGTACACATAATAGTTAAGCCAGTTGGAGAACAGCAGGTTCGCATGCGCTCTCCACGATACGAGCGGCTGCTTGGTCGGATCGTCGTTCGGGTAATAATTTTTCGGAACGGCAACGTCCATCCCTTTGTTGACGTCGCGGTCGTATTCGTATTTCAAGGTACACGCATCGTATTCCGAATGTCCGGTTACGAATATTTGTTTGCCGTCCTTCGTGCCGACGATATAGACGCCCGCCTCCGAAGACTCGGACCAGATTTCAAGCTCGGGAACATTCTCAATGTCCTCGCGGCGCACCTCGGTGTGGCGCGACTGCGGAACGAGGAACAACTCATCGAAGCCGCGGAGCAGCTTCACGTTGCTTGTGCTGATATAGTGCGGGAAGACGCCGAACATTTTCTCTTCCAGCGGATATTTCGGAACGCCGAAGTGATGATACAGCCCCGCCTGGGCGGCCCAGCAAATATGCAGCGTCGACGTCACATTTTCGCGGCTCCAATCCATGATTTGCCTCAGTTCATCCCAATAATTCACATCCTCGAAGTCGAGCTGTTCAACCGGAGCGCCGGTAATGATCAGACCGTCGAAGCGCTCTCCCCGCACATCGTCGAACGTTTTATAAAACTGCTCCAGATGCTCGACGGACGTATTTTTCGAAGTATGCGTCCTCGGATGCAGCAGCACAAACTCGACTTGCAGCGGGGTATTGCCGATCAGCCGGAGAATTTGCGTTTCCGTCGTTTCCTTGGTCGGCATCAGGTTCATTATCGCGATTCGCAGCGGACGAATATCTTGGTGGAAAGCCACCGTTTCATCCATCACGAAGATGTTTTCGTTCATCAGAATTTCTCGGGCTGGCAAATGATCTGGAATTTTGATTGGCATAGGTATATCCTCCTTTTTTGTAGGCGTTTGTGTTTGTTTCCGGGTAAACTCCTGCAAAAAGGCACTAAAAAAGGCCTTTTTCGCGCGCACGAGAAAGGCCTTGTCAATTCAACAATGTCCTCTCTCATCTCTCAGAAGCTTACGCTTCCGCAAGATTTAGCACCGTGCTTCCTGTCCATGCCCGCCTGCGCGGATATGAGCTTAAGGATAGTCGGTTGCCGGGTATCATCGGGCTAGTCCCTCCACCTGCTCTTGATAAGAGTTTGAAACTTGAAATATGAAATTGTAGTTCTATACCTACTGTATACGAAAATAAAGGGAACGTCAAGACAGTATTCCGCATCCCGCTCCGCTCTTTAAGAATATCACTTTCCCCGCAAACGGCATATTATATCGTAGACCCGAAAAAAATTGCAAAAAATAGAGCAGACCCACCTTGAAGAGCGGCAATCGAGCGGTTATACTAGACAAGTAATTCGACAACACTAGCAAAGGGGTGCACCAAACGAATGGACGGAGACCCGAGGAGTAGTATCTTTCGTTCAGCGACAACAGAATATTTCGTTTGGAATGCCGACGGCTTACGCCGCTCGTTCGCATGCACCGGACTGTCCTTTGCTTAGGAACCAGGTCGCCGCAGCCGTTTACGGCCGGCTTATGACTTTTTGACCTCTACGCCTAGCCTAGATGCTGTCCGGCGAATCGGCGACGTTTCTTCCGTCTGCATTCCTCACGAGCTAACTCAAGCTACATGTGAAGGGGTGGAGCAGATGAAAGCACGTTTGGTTCAGGACGGCATTTTTACTTTAATTGAGGATATTACCCAAACGATCGAGGCGCCGGAGCATGGATTTTATTGGATCGATGCCGATGTTGACGATTTGACGATTTTACAGCCCTTATTTCATCTTCATGAATTGGCAGTGGAAGACTGCTTGACGGAAGAAGAACAGCGTCCGAAGATCGAGCTGTACGATACCCATTATTTTATCGTCGTCAACAGCATCCGGTTTGATGATGAAGAAATTTTTCTGCGGGCGCTCAATATATTTCTCGGCAAGCATTATATCATTACCGTGACCCGGCAAAAAATTAACGAGCTGCGCGCTTTGAAACCGGTGCTTTGGGAAGAGGAAGTCGGCGCGCCGGACCGTTTCTTGTATCATTTGATTGACCTTGTCGTCGATAACTATACGAATGTCGGCGACCGGATCGAAGCGAAGATCGAGAAGCTGGAAGAAGATATACTGATGAATACGAAAAAATCGCATTTGAACGAAATTATCGGTCTGCGAAGCGAAATTTTATGGCTCAAGAAAGTGCTCGTTCCGCAAAAAGAAGTGATCGCGACGTTAAACCGCAAAGAACTGCGGCTCATTAGCGATCCGCTCAAAAAATACTTCGGCGATATCTACGAAAACGCCGTAAAAATATCCGAGAACTTCGATACGTTCCGCGATTTGATGGCGAACTTACGAGAAGCTTACCAGTCCAGCCTGTCGAACCGCGCCAACGAAATCATGCGCATATTTACCGCGCTCACGACCATTTTCATGCCGCTCACATTCATCACCGGTATTTACGGAATGAACTTCGAGCATATTCCCGGCATCCATTGGGAGTACGGCGGCGTCGCTGCGGTCATCCTGATGTTTGTTATCGGCATTTCGATGTTCGTTCTGTTTCGTAAAAAGGGCTGGCTATGAACGCGGCTCGTTTCTATATATAGTAAACTCTTGCCTTGGACGGTATCGGCCGCTTAAGGCAAGAGTTTTTTGCGTTCGGACCGTAAGCGAGCCCGAAGCCGAAGCTGTCATATTAGGCGGCCGGGACGAAACGATTAACCGGCGACGGCTTCCTGGCTTGCCTGCTCCTGCGATGCTTGTGCCTTACGAAACTTCATCCGCAGCAGGCGCAACCATTCATAAATCCGGTCGACCTCCTTTCCGTCAAGCTCCTCTTGCTTATACAGCGATTGCAAAATCGGCTTCAAATACTTGTCCCCGCGCAGCTCGAAAGCCTCCCAAGCCAGACTCAGCTCTTCTTCCGGAACCCGCTTCAGTTCAAGCTCAATGTACGCCTCCAAATCATAGCCCTCCCTGTCCAGCTCCTCCAGCCAGATCATCAAATCTCTCGGCTGAAGCTGCAGCTCTTCCCGCAGCTGTTCCAGGCTGTCGCCGCGGGTCACCGCCTCAAGCAGCCTGCGCTTCGTCTCGCGCTTCGTTTGCTCCAGCTGCTGCTTGCGCTGCTTCTCCTGCTGCTGCCAGGCTTGAAACTGCAGCAGATTCACACTGTCCTCCACCCAATCCAGCGGAAATGAAGTCGTCCGCTCATATTGACGCGTGAACTTCAACAGCTCCGCTCCATACAGCGCGGCTTTATTCGCGCCAAATCCGGGAATTTGGCTTAATTCCTCTTCGGTGTGAGGGAGGAACGCGCAGATCATCCGCAGCAGACGGTTGGTCGCGACCAAAAAGGGCGATTTGCCTTCTTTGCCCGCCTGCTTAAGCCGCCATTGACGAAGCGCCTCGTACAGTTCTTCGCTCGTGTGCTGCTCGCTGTAAAACTGCAGCAGCTGGATTCGCGCGGAGCGGCTGTCCAACGAAACCCGCTCCAGAAGCAGGGCCGGGTCCAATACCGGCTTGAAGCCTTCATGCCGCTTGACGAGCATCCGCTCGCGGAACGCCGCGATCAGCTCCTCCCAGCTCGTTCCTTCAAACCAAGTTTCATGGGTTAATCTGCCGTCTTCTTTCGTCTCCTGCCATCCTGCGATCCACTTCCCATGACTTTCACCGATGGAAGCCTGCGCTCCCCGCGTGCGGTCGTCGCCAACCTGCTTCTCCATACTGTTCAGAAATAACAGATTCATTCCATATCCCACCCTCGCCATCAGATATATATTCAAACGCAAAAAAGCACCCCTCCTACGTAAAGTAAGAGAGGTGCTTCCTCTAAGCGCGTTTGAAATTATTCCCATATTATCATACAACCTCCATGAAAGCAAGAGGAATAACGATTTTCCCATGAAGGCAATCTAAAAGCAGTACTGTAAAAAAAGCGAGGTGCAAGCATGATGGCCAATCCGGAAAATGAACAAAACGGCTTCCTGGAAGAGGACCGCCATCGTTATACCGATGTCAAAACCGTCGAATCTCAGCGCAACGACCTAACCGCCGAAGAGTTCCCTGAAGGGCCGTACGGCGCGACGTTTCACGAAGCCACCTTGGGCAAAAGTTCTCCGTGGCGTGAGGATCAGCGTCCTCCCAATCGTTTCACTTACGAGAACCGCGAGCTCCACGAAGGAATCTCCCGGGATTACCCGGGATCTCATCCTACGCATGACGGTCCGGGCGACGATTTGATTGATGATTGATCAGCGGGCGTCCTCGTCCCGCTAGGCTGCAACGAACAAATCCCCCAAAAGCCATCCATGCCGCTGACGCGGCACCATTGATGATGAAAATGGGGTTGGTACTAACAAAAAACGTTAACACTGCTACTATGGCTGGCGAGGAAGGTCGGTTCACTTTGGTGTCCTGAACC
>NZ_JANYUY010000033.1 GCF_025060755.1 Paenibacillus doosanensis | reverse complement strand
TGGTTATCTGGACAATTTCCATTTTACCAAACATGAAGGGTGTTTTTCTGTCAAGCTTGCTAATTTTTCAAAAGATTTTCAGTAGCAGCAGTATCTAAGCGTGTTTTTCAAGGTGCGAAACTTGAGTTCATAAGAAGCTGGTCGAACAGAGGGATAAAGGGAAGGCGGTGCTTCTCTATTCGCTCGAATTGGATGAAATCATGAATTTATCCGACCGGATCGTGGTGATGTATGAAGGAACGATCGTCGGGATCGTCGATCCCCGAACGACGGATGAACAGCAAATCGGGCTTATGATGTCCGGAAGCGCAGTGCGGCAAGGAGAGAAAAGCACATGAGCAAGCTTATTCACTGGTTGTTTAAAGAGTCCTCGTTAGTATCGCTGATCGCCATCGGCATCGGCTTGCTGCTTGGATCGCTGATTATGCTAGCGGGCGGATATAATCCGCTGCTGGCCTACGGCTCCTTGTTCGGTAAAGCATTCGGGGACGTATACAATACCGGGGAGACGATCCGCCAGATTACTCCGTTTATTTTTACCGGGTTATCCGTAGCCTTCGCTTTCCGGACGGGCTTGTTCAATATCGGGGCCGAAGGGCAGTTCATTATGGGGGCGCTGGCGGCCGATTTCGTCGGGATTTCCCTGCATATGCCGTGGTATATCCACGTTCCGCTGGCTGTCGTTGCAGGTGGTTTGCTCGGAGGATTGTGGGGCTCGATAGCGGGCTATTTGAAGGCGGTTCGCGGCGTCCACGAAGTCATTACGACAATCATGCTGAATTGGATCGCGTTGTACTTGTCCAACTACTTGATCAAGGCTTGGCTGCTCGAACCCGGCCAAATGAGGTCCAAGGTCGTCGATAAGAGCGCCTGGCTGTCCTCCGCGGGATTGTCTGAGCTGTTCGGAGGCTCGCGGATTCATTACGGGATCGTTCTGGCCCTGGCGCTGGCCGCCGTCTTCTACGTGGTGCTGTGGAAAACGAAGCAAGGGTTCGAGCTGCGCGCCGTCGGGCTCAATCCCGACGCTTCGGAATATGCCGGCATCCAGGTGAACCGCAACGTAATCAAGGCGATGTTCATCAGCGGCGTCTTCGCAGGCGTCGGAGGCGTGTGCGAGGTGCTCGGCGTGTTTCATTACCAGGCGGTCAATACCGCTTTTCCGGGATACGGCCTGATGGGGATTGCGGTTGCCCTGATCGGCAGAAACAGTCCTGTCGGAGCGATCCTCGGAGCCGTGCTGATCGGCGTCTTAACCTACGGCGCTTCGGGCATGAAATTCGGAGCGGGTGTTCCCGAGGAGCTTGTCAGCATTATGATCGCCTTAATTATTTTCTTCGTAGCGGCCAATCAGATCGTGAAGCAGCTGCTGAAGCTGACGGCCAAGAACAAGAAGGAGGTGCTGTAGAATGCAATTCCTCCAAATGACCGGCGAGCTGATGCATACGACGATCGTATTTGCGACCGCGCTCGTGTTCGCTTCGCTCGGAGCGTTGTATTCGGAGCGCGCGGGCGTGGCGAACATCGCCCTGGAAGGATTAATGACGGTAGGAGCCTTCACAGCGGCCATCGTCACGTATTTCGTGGAAACGCAGCTCGGCGGCGGCGCGGTTTCTCCGTGGATCGGCTTTGCGGCGGCCGTCGCGGCAGGGACGATCTTCGCCGTGCCGCATGCGGTGGCATCGGTAACCTATAAGGCGGATCAGATCGTAAGCGGTGTGGCGCTTAATTTCCTGGCGATAGGAATCACGATTTATTTGTGCAAGGTCATCCTTCACGGAGCGGCGCAGACGCCTACGCTGAAGGCGGTGTTCACCAAGTGGGATATTCCGTTCCTATCCGAAATACCGTTTCTGGGTCATGCCGTGTTCAGCGCCTATCCGACCAGCTATCTGGCGTTTATTCTGGTCGCCGTCTCGGTGTTCGTGCTGTATAAAACGCCGTTCGGCCTTCGCCTGCGCGCCGTCGGCGAGCATCCGAAAGCGGCCGATTCGATGGCGATCAGCGTCTCGAAGATGCGCTATATGGCCGTGATGATCAGCGGGGCGCTGGCGGCAATGGGCGGAGCGACGGTGACGCTGACGACGACAAGCAACTTCTCGCACAGCACGATCTCGGGCCAAGGATATATCGCTCTGGCGGCGTTAATTTTCGGCAAATGGAGGCCGGTTGCGGGGATGTGCGCCGCCTTGTTCTTCGGGATTGCTTCGGCGTTGAAGTCGGTCTTTCAGGTGCACGGCATTACCGATTATATCCCCGTCGATTTTATTTACATTTTCCCGTACGCGTTAACGATTCTCGTACTGGCCGGATTCGTCGGACGTGCGGTGGCGCCGGCGGCTTTGGGCAAGCCCTATGAAAAAGGACAAAGGTAAGCGAAGGAGAGAAGCGGCATGGACGAAATAGCCAAAAAAATCGATCATACGTTATTGAAAGCGGAATGCACGAGAGAGGACATTATCAGGCTGTGCGCCGAAGCGAAGGAATATGGTTTGGCTTCCGTGTGCGTGAACCCGTATTGGGTGCGGCTGGCAGCCAAGCTGCTTGAAGGCAGCGGGGTGAAGGTGTCCACCGTTGTCGGCTTTCCTCTGGGAGCGACCAGCACGTTCGTCAAAATCGCCGAGGCCAAGGACGCCATCGCCGGCGGAGCTGCGGAAATCGACATGGTGCTGAATATCGGGGCGCTGAAATCGGGCGACTTCGAGACGGTGAAGAAGGACATCGAGGGCGTTGTCATTGCCTGCGAAGGGCAGGCTGCGGTCAAGGTCATTCTGGAGACGGGTCTGCTCTCCTACGAGGAGAAGATTATCGCCTGCTCGATTTGCAAGATGGAGGGCGCCGACTTCGTCAAAACGTCCACCGGCTTCGGGCCGGGCGGGGCGACGACGGACGACATCGCGCTGATGCGCAAGACGATCGGGCCGAACATGGGCGTCATGGCCTCCGGGGGAATCCGGGATCTGGTCACCGCCAGGCAGATGATCGGCGCCGGCGCGACGCGGATCGGCACCAGCGCCGGCGTCGAAGTCGTCATCGGGGGCAAAGGCGAGTTCAACCGGAAGGACGGCGAATGACGAAACTTGAAGGAGCGGGAGGGAGAAGCTTGAGAACAGCGTATATCCACGGTCATTTTTTTACGATGGATTCCGAATACCGGACTATGGATCGGGGAATGATGGTGGTCGAGAGAGGGGCGATCGTTTATATCGGCGATCATGCGGAAGAGCTGCTGGCCGGAGCGGACGAGATCGTCGATCTGGCTGGCAAATGGGTGCTGCCCGGGCTTGTTAATACTCATTCCCATATCGTGATGACGATTCTCCGGGGCGTCGGTGACGATATGCTGCTGAAGCCTTGGCTGGAGACGCGAATTTGGCCGATGGAGTCCAGATTTACGACGGAGATCGCTGCTGCCAGCGCCAGGCTGGGCATTCTGGAAATGCTGAAGTCCGGAACGACGACATTCTCCGATATGTTTAATCCTGCAGGCATCGACGCCGATGCGGTGATGCAAGCCGTCGCCGAGACGGGAATCCGCGGTGCCTTCTCGTATACGATATTCAGTATGGGCACGCTGCGGGAGCAGCAGGCGAATCTTGCCGGAGCGGAGCGGTTTGCCCGGCGTTACAAGACGGCCGCGGACGGCCGGCTGACGACGATGGTCGCCCCCCACAGCCCGTATGCCTGCACTCCGCATGCGTTAGTCGAAAGCGTGCGGATAGCGCATGAGAACGATCTGATGCTGCACATTCACGTCTCCGAGACGGAGACCGAGGTAAGCGACATCGAGCGGCGCTACGGCGTGCGGCCGGTCGAGCATCTGCGCCGTCTGGGCCTCTTCGGCCGGCCGGCGGTGATGGCGCACGGCGTCGTGCTGAATGACGAAGAGCGGCAGATCATGAAGCGGCACGACGTGAGGGTCGCCCATAATCCGATCAGCAATCTGAAGCTGGGTTCGGGCATCGCAGACGTCGGCCGGCTTCTGGACGCCGGGATTAAGGTCGGCATTGCGACCGACGGCGTCGCTTCTAACAATAATTTCGATATGTTCGAAGAGATGCGGACCGCTGCGCTGCTGCAGAAGGGAACGGCCAAAGACGCCGGACGGCTGCCTGCCCCTACCGTATACGCTATGGCTACGCGGATGGGAGCCGAAGCGATCGGCATGAGCCATACGGGCTCTCTCGAGCGCGGGAAACGGGCCGATTTTATTACCATCGATCCGTATGACAAGCCGCATTTGCAGCCGGTGAGCAGGGCGTCTTCGCATCTGCTGTACTCCGTCTGCGGCCGGGATGTTTGCGATGTGTATATCGACGGAAACGTCGTCGTGAAGAACGGACAATGCTTGACGATGGACGAAGAGAAAGTAATGGCCGAGGCGAATCGGCTGCTGAGCCGTATCGGCGAACCCCGGCACGGGGCGCCAGCGGCCGGCCGGTGAACCGGCGGTCGGCCTTACGGCCGACGACTGGACGACAGCGTACCGTGAATCTTACTTGCAGATGGGTGTGACATCATGAATTTGATATTTCTACTGACAGGTTTATTGTTTGTGCTCGGGATCGCCTATCTTTTCAGCAACGGCCGGAAGAAGATCCGGATCAGACCTGCCGCTACGATGATTGCCATTCAGCTCATTCTGGCCTTCGTGCTGCTGAATACGGAAGCGGGGATCGGGATCGTAAGTTATTTGTCTCTGATGTTCAATAAGCTGCTGGAGATGGCGGATACGGGAATCGACTTCGTGTTCGGCGGTCTGGAGAACGAAGGCGCGTTTACGTTTTATTTGCATGTGCTGCTTCCGATTATTTTTATTTCCATTCTGATCGGAATTTTTAATTATTTCAAAATTCTTCCTTTTGTCATTAAACATGTGGGAAGAGCGTTGAGCAAAATCAACGGCATGGGCAGGCTCGAAAATTATATTGCGGTTTCGACCGCGGTATTAGGCCAGCCGGAAGTTTATTTAACGGTTAAAAAGCAGCTGAGACTCGTATCGGAGAAACGTCTGTATACGTTCTGTACATCCGGTATGAGCGCTGTAAGCATGGCGATCGTCGGTTCTTATATGAAAATGCTCGAGCCCAAGTATGTCGTCATCGGCGTCGTTCTGAACATTTTGTCGGCTCTGATCGTTGCCAGCATCATCAACCCTTACGAAGTCAAAGACGAAGAGGATCTTCTGCTGCTGGAGGACGGGGAGGCCAAGCCTGCCTTCTTCGAAATGGTCGGCGACAGCATTATGGACGGCTTCAAGATCGCCTGCGTCGTCGCCGCCATGCTGGTCGGTTATGTCGCATTAATGAGCTTGCTTAACTATGCTTTCACCGGAGCTTTCCATATCTCATTCCAGACGGCTCTCGGCTACGTGTTCGCTCCCATCGCCTTTCTTATGGGGGTGCCGATGCACGAAACCGTACATGCGGGGAGTATTATGGCGACCAAAATCGTGACCAATGAATTTGTCGCGATGCAGGGATTTCAATCGCTGGCGGCCAGTCTGTCTCCGAAGACGATCGGCATCTTATCCGTCTACCTGGTGAGCTTCGCCAATTTCGGCACGATCGGCACGCTTATCGGCGGCATTAAAGCTTTGGATGAGAAGCAGGGGAATCAGGCGGCGCGTTTCGGGCTCAAGCTGCTTCTGGGCTCGACGCTGGCTTCGGTCATCTCGGCTACGGTTGCCGGAACTTTCTTATAACAACAAGATTCATTTCATAGAAGTTATGCATGCAAAGCATAATGGGGCGGGTTAGGGGTTGAAATGGGGGAAGAATGATGATTCAACGTTTTAACCGGCATTTTGCGCTCGAAGCGCATGGAACGACATGGAGAAGGGAGCTCATGGCCGGGCTCACTTCCTTTTTTACTTGCGCCTATATCGTATTGGTCAATCCATTGATTTTGCAGGATTCGGGAATACCGTTAAGCGCCGGCGTCATGGCCACGCTGGTCGCTTCGATCGTCGGCTGCCTGTTGATGGCTCTTTGGGCGAATGCGCCCATTATTGTCATTCCGGGCATGGGGCTGAACGCTTTTTTCAGTTATACGATCGTTCAGTCGCTGGGGCTTTCCTGGCAGCAGGGGCTGGCGGCCGTTACGGTCAGCGGCATTCTCTTTCTAATCGTGAGCGTCACTTCGTTCGGGGGCCGAATCGTCGGCGCCGTCCCGCCTTCCTTGAAGCACGGCATTACGGCGGGCATCGGCCTGCTGCTGACCTTTATCGGATTGCAAAAAGGAGAAATCATCAGGTCCGGCTCGGCGACGCTGGTTACTGTGGGCAGCTTCCACAATCCGGTGATGCTGTCGACGCTGGCGGGTTTGGCCGTTACGTTTATGCTGTTCGTACGAAACGTGAAGGGCAGCTTGCTCATCGGGATTTTCGTCACCAGCCTTATTACTTTTGCCGGTACCGGAAAAGCGAACATGACGACGGAGGCGCTGGATGTCCGGGCTTACGGGCGGATCATGACTTCCATTGATTTTCATCTATGGCAGGTCCCGTTCTGGATCGCCGTCTTCTCCATGACCATGATCGTGCTGTTCGAAAATATGGGACTGCTGAGCGGGATGCTCCCGGATGCGCGAAAGTTCCCCAAGGCTTATCAGACGGTAGCCTTCTCCGCCGTGCTCTCCGGCCTGCTCGGTACAAGTCCGACCATCGCTTCCGCGGAAAGCGCGTCGGGGATATCGGAGGGAGGAAGGACGGGCATCCCCGCCTTGATCACCGCTGTCCTGCTCGGGGTATCGGCTCTGGCGCTGCCGTTCATCGGAATGATTCCCGGCAATGCGGTCGCTCCGGTACTGATCGTCATCGGGGCGCTGATGATGAAGAGCGTGCAGGAAATTCCTTTTCACGATCTGTCGGAGGTGTTTCCGGCCTTCCTGATCATCGTCTGTATCCCTTTAACTTCAAGCATCGCCGACGGGCTTGCTTTCGGCTTCATCGCTTACCCGCTGATGAAGCTGGCGACCGGTCAATTCAAGCAGGTGCCTGCGATGCTCTACGTCATTGCAGCGCTGTTCATGCTCAATTTCATCGCATCCTCGGTCTATGTGCATTAGAGCGGGAGCGGCGGCCCGCCTCGGTAGGAAGCGCTTATGCAGCTTCCGTTCGTAAGAGCGAACCGTAAATTCACCGGCCCGCGACTGCCGTGACAGCACGACATGGCAGACACGCGGGCTGCTTCTGTGCGTACGGGGCGATCCCATGAAAATAATTTCATAACATAAAGCTATTGCATTATGAATCAATCCAATGTAGTATTTAATTAAGCGCTTACAAACCATATTCAACCAACATCCCCTGATTAAACCGGTTTAATCATGGCGCGACAGATCATCGTACCGACACCCGCATCTCTGCATACCACACACCGCACGATTTCATAACCCATGCCTACAACATCCCATGTCCTGCTGTATAGATTGGAATTGGAGCCCGCCGTTAACTGCTGCCATGAACCGCTGAATGCAGTCATTCATCCCGATACGGCGCTTTTTGCTGCGGACGCTCCCCCTTCGTAAGGATTTGATAAAGGTTTATCCGACTCTGTTATTAAACCGGTTTAATTCTCCTTTAAACCGATTTAATGATTCAAGGAGGTGAGAACGCACCAAGGGCAGCGCCGCATCCCGACATTTGGCCGGCCGCATGCCGCGCATCGGCGTAAGTACGCCGCAGTACAGGTTGATTCCTCAGGTAGTCGTTGTCAGATATGATCATGGAGGGGATTATGTTGAGAAGCAGATGGTATCTTGTTTGTATGATTTTCCTTATGGTCTTCGCTTTGGCGGCATGCGAAAGCGATCCGGGCTCACCGGCCACAGCACAGGTTACTCCGGCGCCGCCTCCTGTCGCTCCGGAGAAAATAGACGCCTTCAAAGAAGCGCCTATGCTCAACAAGCTGGTCGGGGCAGGAACCTTGAAGCCCGTCGCCGAACGGATGCCGGCGAAAGAAGACACTATGGTGGAGAAGGTCGTCGAGGAGACGGGAACCTACGGAGGCGATTGGAAGCTGCCGTGGGGCGGACCGAACGACCGCTGGACGGTTGGCCAGCCGACGGAAGAAGCGCTCTTTCGCTTCAACAAGGACGGAAGCACGGTAGAGCCTAATGTCGCCAAAGGCTACGACGTCAATAAAGACTCCACCGAATTTACCATTTATTTGCGAAAAGGCATGAAGTGGTCGGACGGCGAGCCGTTTACGGCCGACGACGTTCTCTTTTATTGGGAGCATATGCTGACCAAAGAAACCTTCGGCAAAAAAATATACGACGCTTACTATTCGGTCGATCCGGTCACCGGCGACAAAGCGTTGGCCCAGGTCGTGAAAGTGGACGACTATACGTTCAAGGTCATACATAAATATCCGAGCGTGCAGTTTCTGGAGCGCGTTGCGATCGACAACAAATGGTTTTTTGCGCCGGCCCATTTCCAGAAGACGATTTTGCCCGAGTTTATCGGCGACGACAAGGCGCTGGAGACGGCCAAGAAGTGGGGCTTCGAGGATGTCAAGTCGTTCCTTGTAGCGACCGGCTATTACTATTGGATTTACCCGCAAATCCCGACGCTGAGGGCATGGGTGGCGAAGAACGATCCGAACAGCGATCAGTTCATTAT
Source organism: Paenibacillus doosanensis (assembly GCF_025060755.1). Lineage (GTDB taxonomy): Bacteria > Bacillota > Bacilli > Paenibacillales > NBRC-103111 > Paenibacillus_S > Paenibacillus_S doosanensis. The sequence goes on along the minus strand of NZ_JANYUY010000033.1, from coordinate 79,857 downwards.
GGAACGCAATCCGTATTATTGGAAAGTGGACGCGGCAGGCAATCAGCTGCCTTATATGGACCGGATCGTAGCGACGAAGGTGCAGGACCCTGCGCAGCGCGTGCTCGGCACGCTGGCGGGTGATTATAACCTGCTCGAATTCGATTTCAAGGATTTCACGGTGCTGAAGGAAAACGAGAAGAAAGCGAACTTCCGGGTCATTCCATGGAACACGCCGTCCTGGTCCAGCGCAGGTATTCAGCTGAATCAGACGATCGACGATCCTAATTTGCGCAAGCTGTTCCAGGACAGCAAGTTCAGGGAAGCGCTGTCCGTCGCCGTAGACCGCAAGGAGATTTCGGAGATTGTAACGAACGGACTCGGAGCCCCGCAGCAGGCTTCGGTGCCGGAAGGGCTGGTCGGTTACCAGAAGGGCTGGGCCGATCAGTGGAGCGCATACGATCCGAAGCGGGCCGACCAGCTGCTCGACGAGCTCGGACTCACGAAGCGCGACAAAAATAATTTCCGTCTCAACGCGGACGGCTCGGATTTAACGATTACGATCATTGAACCGAGCACGAGCACGGCTTCGTTCCTGGAGCTGGTCAAGAAGTATTACGAAGCGGTCGGCATCAAGGTCGATTTGAAGGTCGTCGATCAGGGGACGCATCAGGAGCTGAAATATTCGAATAAAATTCCGGCGACCGCCGAAAATATTTCGGTCGTCAACGTATCGTTCAGACCGGATACGCTCGTTCCGCTAAGGGTGCTGACTCCATGGTACGGACATTACGGCTTATATACTTCTTCCAACGGCAAAGAAGGGGTGAAGCCGGAAGGCGACGTAGCTCTAATTATGGATTACTGGAATAAGGTGAAGGCTTCGACGACGAAGGAGGAGATTACCAAGTGGAGCAATGAGATCATTAAGCTTCATCAGAAGAACCAGTGGATTATCGGCTATGCGGGCCCGACGCCCAAGCTGATCGTCGCCTCCAATAAAATGCATAACGTGCCGAAGGATCTCATTCACTGCGACGAATTCCGCAGTCTCGGTCACGGCCATCCGGCGCAGTTTTTCATCAAATAACTACCGAAACCGGCGGGTAAGAGTCTGTCCGACGGAGTTACGTTTGTGCATATTGAACGAATAATGACTGTATATTTCTCCGCTGACGCTGCTTAATTACTGTCATTTTGCCTATATACCTTCTACGTCGTTCATCGGACAGACTCGTAACGGAAGGGAATCGTTATTCCCCTCCGTTACCCCGTCGTCTCAGCCGTATCGGAGCTTAAGGAGAGAGAGGATAGGATCAGATGCTCCCTTATATCGCAAGAAGAATCGTTATGGTCATCCCCGTCGTTATCGTCATTTCGATTATCGTGTTTTATATTATCCAGCTGCCTCCCGGCGACTACGTCTCCAGCTATGCGGCCAAAATGTCCGTAGCCGGCGACGTGATGTCGCAGCAGGACATGGATGAGATGAGGGCGAGCCTGAAGCTCGACAAGCCGTGGTTCGTCCAATATTTGCTGTGGATGAAGAACATTATACTTCACTTTGACTTCGGGTATTCCTTTAACTACAACAAGCCGGTGATGGCGGTGATCGAGCAGTATATGGCGCTCACGCTGATCGTGTCGCTCGTCACGATGGCCTTCACGTATTTGGTCGCCGTGCCCATCGGCATTTACTGTGCGGTGCGGCAGTATTCGGCGGGAGACTATATTTTCTCCGCCATCGGTTTTCTCGGGATGGCGACGCCGCATTTTTTGCTGGCGATCATCTTAATGTATCTTTCGTATGAATATTTCGGCGACCCGCTGCTCGGACTATTTTCCAGCGATTACGTGAATGCGGCCTGGTCGGTGGGCAAGGTGCTCGATTTGCTGAAGCATATGATCATTCCCGTCATCGTCATCGGATTGGCCAATACGGCGGAGCTGATCCGCGTCATGCGGGGGCAAATGCTGGACGAACTGAACAAGCCGAACGTCATCACCGCAAGAGCCAAAGGCTTGTCGGAGACGAAAATTTTGCTGAAATATCCGACGCGCGCCGCCTTGAATCCGATCGTCAGCACGCTGGGCTGGTCGTTAACTTCGATTTTTACGGGATCGACGATTACGGCGATCGTGCTCAATCTGCCGATTCAGGGGCCTGTTATGTATAACGCCCTGCTAGGCCAGGATATGTATCTGGCGGGCACGTGGCTCTTGTTTATGGCCGTATTGACGGTCATCGGGACGTTAATCTCGGACATATTGCTGGCATGGCTCGACCCCAAAATTCGCACAGAGTTCAGGGGGATGTAATCGATGAAAACGATAACGATATTCCGCAAGCCGGATATAGTCGGCAGGAAGCCCGCCAAGCAGGAAGACGCCTATTACAGCTCGCAATGGCGCCTGATGTACCAACGGCTGAAGAAGCATAAGCTGGCCCGCATCAGTCTGGTCATCTTGTCGCTGTTCTACGCGGCCGCTTTGTTCGCCCAGTTCCTCGCGCCTTACGGCCTGCAAAGCTATGACAGCAAATATGTCAACGCGCCGCCGATGGGCCTGCATTTTGTCAATGCGGACGGCAAGTTTCACCTCCGCCCCTTTGTCTATGAACTGAAGTCCGGCCGTGATCCGGTCACCTTCCGCAAAATATTCGTCGATGACGAGACGATTCAGTATTCGCTCCGCTTCTTTGTCGAAGGGGAGAGCTACAAATTTCTCGGTCTGATCCCGACGAGCACGCATCTGTTCGGGGTCGAGCAGCCGGGCAGGCTGTTTCTGTTCGGCACGGACGGCATGGGGCGGGACCTGTTCTCGAGAATTGTGCTGGGCAGCCAAATCTCGCTGAGCATTCCTTTGATCGGCGTCGCGATCAGCTTCGTTCTCGGCCTAATGATCGGGGGCGTCTCCGGCTATTTCGGCGGCTGGATCGACTCGGTCATTCAACGGCTGATCGAGATCATCCGCTCCTTCCCGACGCTTCCGCTGTGGATGGCGCTCTCGGCGGCCATTCCGCCCCGGATTCCGGTCGTCACGATGTATATTTATATCGTCATTATTTTCGCTTTTATCGGCTGGACCGATCTGGCTCGCGTGGCTCGGGGGAAATTCATTTCGCTGAAAAACGAGGAATATGTCATGGCGGCGAAAATAGCCGGCGTCAGCGATGCGAAAATTATCGTCAAGCATCTGCTTCCCGGCTTCATCAGTTATCTGGTGGTAGCGACGACGCTGGCTATCCCCGGGATGATTCTCGGCGAGACGGCGATGAGCTTCCTCGGCCTCGGCATTCGTTCGCCCGCGACCAGCTGGGGCGTGCTGCTGCAGGAAGCGCAGCAGATCGACAACGTGGCGCTCTATCCTTGGAAGTTAATTCCTCTGGGATTCGTTATTATCGCCGTGCTGACCTTTAACTTTTTGGGCGACGGCCTGCGCGACGCCGCCGATCCGTACAAGAGATAGCGGCGAGCTGTCGGTCCGGCAAGACGGACTTTATTTAACCTACAAAGCGAGGGGATCGTATTGGCTTCTCAAGCTTCGGCAACGGAAATTGCGGCAAGGACGGAAGAAGATCCGCTTTTGTCCGTGCAAAATTTGAAAATCCGCATCCAAATGGACAACGGGGAAATGAAAGCGGTAGACGGGGTCGATTTCGAAATCAAGCGAGGGAAGACGCTGGGCCTCGTCGGCGAGTCGGGCTGCGGCAAGAGCTTGACCAGCCGGGCTATTATCGGGATTAATCCGAAGGAATGCGAGACGACCGGCCGCATTATGTATCATTCGGCGGAGGAGAAGGCGCTGCAGCAGCTCGACCTGCTGTCGCTGGGACCGCGCAGCAAACAAATCCGTTCGATTCGCGGCCGCAAAATCGCGATGATCTTCCAGGAGCCGATGACCGCCTTCTCGCCGATGTATACGATCGGCAATCAGATTATGGAGGCGATTCGGATACACCGCACGAAGGATAAGCGGGAAGCGAAGCGAATTGCGCTGGAGATGCTCGGCAAGGTCGGCATCTCCGACCAGGAGAAGCGGTTCGATCAATATCCGCATGAATTTTCCGGCGGCATGCGTCAGCGGGCGATGATCTCGATGGCTCTGTCGTGCAACCCCGAGCTCCTGATTGCCGACGAGCCGACGACCGCGCTTGACGTTACGATCCAGGCGCAGGTGCTGGAGCTGATGAAGCAGCTGCAGCAGGAATTCGGCATGGCGATCCTGCTCGTCACGCATGATCTGGGCATCATTGCCGAAATGTGCGACGAGGTGGCCGTCATGTATTTGGGGAGGATCGTGGAGCAGTCGACGGTCGACGACATTTTCTACAACCCGAAGCATCCGTATACGAAGGGCCTGCTCCGCTCGATGCCGAAGCTCGGGGCCGACAAGCAGAAGCGGCTCGATTCCATCGAGGGCACCGTGCCGATGCCGATCAATATGCCGCCGATGTGCGGCTTCTACGACCGCTGCAAGGAGCGGATCGAGGGCGTATGCAATACGCAGGCTCCTCCGGCGACCCGGATATCCGGCAATCATACGGTGCGGTGTTTCTTGTACAAGGATGGAGGCGAAGGCAACTAATATGGCTAAGCAGCTACTGAACGTCGTAAACTTAAATAAGGATTTTCAGGTCAAGTCGGATAAAACGTGGTTTCGCAAGCCGACCTCGGTCCGCGTGCTGAGCGGCGTATCCTTCGAGCTGTTCGAAGGCGAAACGCTCAGCATCGTCGGCGAGTCGGGCTGCGGGAAGACGACGCTGGGGCGCTGTATCGTGCGGGGGATGAACGCGACGTCGGGCCAGGTGCTGTACCAAACCGAGGCCGGGGAAGAGGTCGATTTTTTAACCTTAAAGGGCAAGGAATTCAAACGGCTGCGAAAAGACGTTCAGATGATTTTCCAGGACCCGTACTCGTCCTTAAGTCCGAGAATGAGCGTCTATGACATTATCTCCGAGCCGCTGCTCGCCAATTTCAAGCTGTCCAAGGAGGAAGTGGACGAGAAGGTAACCGACATTGCGCAGAAGACCGGCCTTAATGTCAGCTACCTGAAGCGGTATCCGCACGCCTTCTCCGGTGGACAGAGACAGCGCATTGCGATCGCCCGGTCCTTGATCTCGCGCCCCCGCCTGATCGTCTGCGACGAAGCGGTATCGGCGCTGGACGTTTCGATTAAGGCGCAGATCATTAATTTGCTGAAGGATTTGCAGCAGCAGCTGCAAATTACGTATATTTTTATTTCCCACGATTTATCGATCGTGCAAAATATTTCGGACCGGGTGGCGGTCATGCACCTGGGCAAAATCGTGGAGCTGGCTCCGGCCGAGCCGCTGTTCTCGCTGCCTAAGCACCCGTATACGGAAGCGCTTCTGTCGGCCGTGCCCGAGCCGGACCCTCGCCTCCGGAAGGAGCGGATCATTCTGGAGGGAGAGGTTCCGAATCCGGCGAATCCGCCGAGCGGCTGCCACTTCCATCCGCGATGCGCTTACAAGACGGATTTATGTACCCGGCAGGAGCCGCAGCTGCAGCAGATCGGCGAGCAGCATTACGCAGCCTGCCATTACGCCGGCGAATTGAATCTGAAAGGGGTTGCCCGTTTATGAACACGAAGGATGAAGCTCAACCGAGCGCGAAGAAGCTGATTATTTTTCTCGACTGCGGGGATACGATTATCGATGAAGGTACGGAAATCCGCGACGAGCACGATATCGTCGTGCAGGCCGACGTCATTCCCGGGGCGGACCGGATGGTGAAGACACTGGCCGAGCGGGGATACCGGCTTGCGCTGGTGGCCGACGGCTACGCCCAATCGTTCAAAAATATACTTACGCAAAACGGACTGTACGATGATTTTGAAACGATGGTGTATTCCGAAACGGTGAAGGCATTCAAGCCGAGCCCGCGCATGTTTAAGGCGGCTGTCGGGGCGATGGATTTAAGCGAGCGGGATCTCCCTCGCATTGTGATGGTGGGGAACAATTTGGGCCGGGATATTAAAGGGGCCAATCAAATGGGGATCACCAGCATATTCCTGAGCTGGACGCCGAGGTACCCGAAGCAGCCAACCGACGAGAGCGAAATTCCCGATTATACGATCAAGGAGCCGATGGATTTGGTCGATTTGGCGGAACGGCTGAATGAACGGCTTGAAGAAGCGGACTTAGGGAGGATGTCGGGGTAGTCATGGCCAAAATCGACGACGTAGCAAGGCTGGCCAAGGTGTCCAAGGGCACGGTATCCAATGTGTTCAGCCAGAAGCGGCGAACGAGTAAGGAAGTGACGGAGAGGGTGCTGAGCGTATCGAGGCAGCTGAATTATGTGCCCAACCATATTGCCCGCAGCCTGGTAACGAAGAAGACGATGGCGATCGGCCTGACGATCCCGCACGGCAATTTCTTTTTCAGCGCCTTCCATAATCAGTTCATTAACGGGGTTGTGCTGGAAGCTTCCTATCACGGATACCGGGTGCTGCTGGATATGATTCCGACCCAGCAGGTGAAGACGCCGTTTCTGTCGAGCTACCCGATCGACGGCGCCGTCGTGATGAGCCCGACGACCGACGACGAACGCATTCGGCTGCTGCATGTGGACGACATTCCGTTCGTCACGGTCGGGAGAGTAATGAACGCCGATATCGAGAACGCCCCCAGCGTAGATAACGACAACGAGCGGATGATGCATAAGATCGTGCGGTATTTGGCGGACAAAGGCCACCGCAGCATGATGTTTCTGAATGCCAACGAGCTGATGACCGTGTCGATCGACCGCAACGAGGGCTTTATCCGGGCGATGGAAGAGCGCCGGCTTCCGGTGGAAGCGTATATGATTCATCATAAGCCGGCAATATTGTCCAACGAGTATATGGATTACGGCTATGCGGAGACGCTGGAGGTTCTTAACGGGCAAGGCCGAGGCGTGACGGCGATCATCGCGGATGACGACAGAACGGCGTTCAGCTCCCTGAACGCGCTTAAGGAGCTGGGGCTGCGGGTGCCGGAGGACGTGGCGCTGTTTGTCATCTGCGGCGATTTGTCGATGATGGTGCAGTCGAATCCGTCCTTAACCAGCATGGATCTCAGGCCTTCCGAGCTGGGGGCCCAATCCGTACGGCTGTTGATGCATAAGCTCGGCGTGCTGACCGATCATTTCCCGGAAAATATTGTCGTGGAGAGCACCGTCGTGGAAAGAAATTCCTGCTAAAAGCTTACCCGAAGGTTACTAAATTTACCTGAGCTTCCTATCTCACCTATTATTGCGTACTGGAATAAATAGACAAGTGGAGGTATGATGAGAATGTCTGTACCGTAGCATGTTCAAAATAAGGAGGTATTTGTGATGGAGTACACTTATTTAGGTCGTTCCGGGTTAAAGGTCAGCAGGCTTTGTTTGGGAACTATGAACTTCGGCGTCGATACGGATGAAAAGGAAGCATACCGGATTATGGATGCGGCAGTCGATGCGGGAGTCAACTTCTTCGATACGGCCAACGTGTACGGCGGAGTAGGCGCGCGCGGCAAAACCGAGGAAATTATCGGCCGCTGGTTCGCTCAAGGCGGAGGCCGGCGCGAGAAGGTGGTCCTTGCCACCAAAGTATTTGGAGATATGGAAGACCCGAATGACGGGCCTAATGCGGCTCGGGGATTATCCTCTTATAAAATCAGGCGTCATTTGGAGGCGTCGCTGCAGCGGTTGCAAACCGATCATATCGAGCTGTACCAAATGCATCACGTGGACCGCGACGTCTCTTGGGACGAGCTGTGGGAAGCGTTTCGCGTACATATTTATCAAGGAAAGATCGGTTACGTCGGGTCGAGCAACTTTGCCGGGCGCGATCTGGTGAAGGCGCAGTACGAAGCGCGCAGCCGCCATTTCTTAGGGCTTGTGTCGGAGCAGCATAAATACAGCCTGCTGTGCCGGTTGCCCGAGCTGGAAGTGCTCCCGGCGGCCGAGGAATTCGGCATCGGCGTCATCGCCTGGAGCCCGCTGGACGGCGGTCTGCTCGGCGGCAACGCTTTGAACCCTGCGCAAGGATCGCGCAGCGTCCGCAACCAGGCGCGCGCCGAACAGCGCCGCGGGCAGCTGGAAGCCTTCGGCAAGCTGTGCAGGGAGCTCGGGGAGAGCGAGGCCAATGTAGCGCTGGCCTGGACGCTGGTGCATCCGGCGATGACCGCGCCGATTATCGGTCCGCGCACCTTGGAGCAGTTCCAGAGCACGCTGCGCGTCGTAGACATTCAGCTCAGCGAGGACGTGCTGCGGCGGCTGGACGAGATATTCCCCGGCCCCGGAGGCGACGCGCCGAAAGCTTACGCATGGTAAATGGTCGAAAAGCCCCTGGAAAACGGCCTGATGGGCCGATTCCGGGGGCTTTCCCGCGCGGTGGAAGCAACTGAGGTCAACCGGCTTCCTTGCGGTGCTTTTCAATCGGCAGCAGCACCTTGAAGCGGATGACAGCCGCCTCGGATTGCGCGTCGCAATGAATATGACCTTTGTATTTTTTGACGAGCTCGCGGATGATGGCAAGACCTAGGCCGGAATGCCCGGTCTTTTGCTTCGTGCTGTGGCCTTCCTTGAAGAGCAGCGGAACTTCGTGCTCTGCAATAGATTGGCTTAAAGGGTTTGCGACTTCGATGCTCATCATGCCGTTATCGATCAGATTGCCGATAATTTTGACGATATCGACCGATTTGACGCCGAGCGCAAGCTCCTGCATGCCTTCGATTTCATATTGGAAGTGAATATGAAGCGGCATCGATTTGGCGATTTTTGACTGGATCAAAGCGCCGATCGCCGGGTTGCCGATATTGATAATATCGTTGATCTCAATTATTTCTCCCAAATATTCCTCGGAGTACGTTTTGATCTCGTTATATTTTTTCATTTGAACCAGGGCATGCAGTGTGGACAGATGATTCAAGAAATCATGGCGCTGCCCTTTAATCGTAATGAACATCGAATTGATCTGGTCGATGAACGATTCCTGCGCCGACCGGGTCGCATCGTCTTTGGCCTTATGAATCCAGCGCGCCACTAAGTAGACGAGAGCCAGAATAATCAGCGTCGTAACCAATAGCACGTACAGCAGGTTTACCAATTGCTTGTTCAACTGCTGATGAATCGAATCGTAGTCGCTGACAATCGAGACGACATACGGAATTTTGGCGTCCTTCATAGGAACGAACGTTTTCAAAACATGCTTCCCGTTAATTTGGGCCGTCGTGCTGACCGGCGTATCGGATTGCGCTGATCCGACGACATTGGCGAAATCGTGATCGGAATCGATGTAGCTATAATCTCCGTACATAATTTGGCGGTCGACCAGCTTGACCCATTGCTCGTTATTGGCGTTAAGCCCGCGGGCGACTTCCCTGCCGACCTTGTCCGGGTTGAAAATTGTAATCTCCAGCACCTGCTTGTTGCTTTCCATCGTATGCTTGAGCAAGGCGGAAGGCCCGGTAATGTTCTCGTATTCCTGGATCGAGCTGTTCTGCAGCCACGGATCGATCAGGTAATTGGTGCTTCCGTCGTAATAATAGCCCCAGGCGCCGATTCGCGTCGGATCGCTGGTCGCGATTTCAAGCGGGCCTGACCAATAATTTGGCAGCTTGATGCCGTCGTATTTATCGCCGGTTACCTTTTTTTCATCGAACAGCTGATTGAACGCCTTAAACCATGAACCCCAAGAGCGGGTACTGATGCCGCGTTCCTTAGGGTCGGTAGAGCGGGCTCCGACGATATCTCCGTCCGGTTTGCGTTCGAACAGCGTAATGCCGGAGATAAGGCCGATCTCGTCCCGCAGCTGCAGCAGCTGTTCATCCGTGACATCGGCAATGTCGGGACTGAGCCGATCCTTGATGACCAGTGCCGCGGTGCGCAGCTGGGAGGTCATCGTATCCATCAAATATTGACTGCCGGATTGCGCCTGCTCGATCGACATGCTGATTTGCTTGGCGATGGCTTCGTTTTGCAGCATTTGGTTTTCGGTCAGCAGCTTCTTGGTAGAGAAATAATAGGTAACGTGGTTCAATAATAAAATCAGGATTACCGATAAAATAAATATCGATAGAAACCTTTTTTTGGTTAACATCAAGTGGAACCTACTTTCGGTATGTTATCATGTACAGAATTGTATATGCTGCGGAAGCGTTTTTCGTCAAAAGGATTCAATATGTATCATGCCGAGAACAGCTTATGGAGCCGAACCCGATGGAGGGAATCAGATCCCATTATACCACAGTATGAAAGAGAAGCGTTCACCTTTTCATAGAAAACGTTTATGGGAGAAGAGCCGGCCGAAGCCGGCTTTTTCGTTGTTTAGGAAATGATGCGCAGCCATTTCCTGTGGATATCCGGGGGCTCCCCCGAAAGTAATGTCTAACCATAGAACGATCCCGGCGGATTGGTTAGACGCCGATCCAGCCGAAGCTGGATGCGGACGGAATAAGCTTCAGAGCATCACGTCACCTTTGGGGGAGTGGTTCCCTATTCCGCAGCCGTATGCAATGTTCACATAATGTTCACTTATGAGGGGGTTTCCCCTATCGCTATAATAACAGGGATAAAAAGAAAGGATGATGAACGTTGCCTAAAACGAAGAAGGAAGAAGTTTATTTCGGGTTGATGATGTGCTCGGGGATGGTCGTATTCATGACGCTGTACAATTTGTTTACGCATGGTTTGATCGGCAAGCTGTCTTTGGGGGAAGTGCTTATTCAACTGCTTGCCGCGTTTATCGTTGCGTTCTTAGTGGAGCTGTTCATTGTGGGGCCCGCAGCCAAAAAAATTGCATTTTCGCTGCCTTACGATAAATCGAAAAAGGTTACGGTCATTCTTGTACTGGCCTTTTGTATGGTGAGCGGAATGGTTCTCTGCATGTCCCTGTACGGCTTATTGAACAGTTACTTCTCCGGTGCTCCGATCGGCGAGTCGTGGCTTGAGAGCTATGTTACATTAGTGGGTCAAAACTTCATCTTCGCTCTTCCGCTCCAGCTCGTCGTTGTGGGGCCGCTGGCTCGGTACGTATTCGCTAAGCTCCAATACGTTCAGGGAAGCTGACGCCGCCTTTGGGGTCCGGCCGAAGCAGCCGGCTCCGCCTGACGGGAGAAGGGAGGGGCGGAGCCCGTTCCCTCCTTGTACGCTAACGTATGCGTTACGCCAAGCCCAAGTCCCACCCGGGGCGTTCGTTCTATTCCGTTACGGTACGCCGCTATTGATCGATTCGGGCAACTGCTCCTGCGGGTATCCGAAATACCGGGCGTATGATTTGCAGAGCGTAACGCATAACGTCGTGCCGTTTAACGTACAAGCGCAATCCGCCGAGGATTTGGCCCGCGGCGCCAAAGAGCCCGGCCCAGTATACCGGTCGATCACGCCGGACTGCGCTATGTTTATGCGGATGCGGCAGGCCCGATGTCGCGGTGTTCTCGCGCAACTTCCGCAGAGAGTGCCGTTGTATCCGGCGGTGAATGCGGTGCGGATATTTATGCCGGAAGGAGCGCGCGGTTTGCAGCGAGTGTGAAGGAGGCGAGCACCTTAGGAACCGCGGGAGCGTGGACTAGGGATGAAGCCTTCGGCATCACTCGTTTTTTTGTTATCGCGCCCATCCGGCGTTACCGCAAAGTACTGTTATTTTTGCACAAAGAAGCGTTACATGAGCGAACGAAATCTTGCTATGCTAGAAACCGGAGGATGCGGGGACAAACGCGCTCATCGCCGATGTTGCTCCGCGGACGTTTATGACGGCAGGACGTATCGATAGAGAGGGGAACATATAATATGCAAAAAAACGACGGAATGAACTACGCGCCGCAGGGAAGCTTCCAGGCGGTTTGCCAACCCGGAGAATTTATTTTTGCGGCCGCGGCCTTGGATCACGGACATATTTACGGCATGTGCAACGGGCTGAGGGAAGCGGGCGGCCAATTAAAGTGGGTATATGACCCGGACCCCGCGAAAGTGGAGAAATTCGTGCAGACGTACCCGGAAGTGCGGGCGGCCAGCTCGCTGGAGCAAATTTTGCAAGACGACGAGATCAAGCTGGTAGCGGCGGCGGCCATTCCTTCGGACCGCGGGCCTCTGGGGCTTCGCGTCATGGATCACGGCAAAGATTACTTCACGGATAAAGCGCCGTTCACGACATTGGAGCAGCTGGAGGCGGCCCGGCGGAAAACGGCCGAGACGGGGCGTAAATATGCTGTGTATTACAGCGAACGCCTGCATGTGGAAAGCGCGATTTATGCCGGGCAGCTTATCGAACAGGGAGCGATCGGGCGCGTCGTTCAAGTCATCGGAATGGGACCGCACCGGATCAACGCGGGCAGCAGGCCGGGCTGGTTTTTCGAGAAGGAGAAATTCGGCGGCATTCTGTGCGATATCGGGAGCCATCAGATCGAGCAGTTCCTTTATTTCACCGGCGCGAAGGATGCCAAGGTGGTCCACAGCAAAGTCGCCAATTATAACTATCCCGAGCATCCGGGCTTCGAGGATTTCGGCGATGCGACGCTGATCGGAGATAACGGGGCAACCGGCTATTTCCGCGTAGACTGGATGACGCCCGACGGATTAAGCACTTGGGGAGACGGTCGCTTGACGATACTCGGTACGGACGGGTATATCGAGCTTCGCAAATATGTGGACATCGCCCGCGACCGGACGAGCGGCCATGTGTATCTGGTCAATCATGAGGGAGAGCATCACTTCGCCGTGAACGGGAAAGTCGGCTTCCCTTACTTCGGGCAGCTGATTCTCGATTGCCTGAACCGGACGGAGACGGCGATGACGCAGGAGCATGCTTTCAAAGCGGCCGAGCTGTGCCTTATCGCTCAGCGCGACGCCCTCCAAATCAAAAGTCGGGAGTAGTGGTGAAGCCCGATTGAGTCTGCCACTGCTTCCGGTATTGATGAGGCGTAACGCCCATTTTTTTCTTAAAGGTTTTGCAAAAAAAAGAGCAGTTGGGCATCCCGACGGCTTCTCCGATATACGCAACGGATTGATCCGTGGAGATCAGCAGCTTGACGGCTTGCTGCATCCGCCTGGCGATCACATAGTCGGAAATGCTGGAGCCTGTACACTCTTTGAACAAATGGGACAAATGATGCGGTGACAGATGCAGCTCGCCCGCCATTCGCTCCAATCGCAGCGCTTCGGTATAATGCCCCTCCAGCCAGGCGAGAATTCGCTCGGCCTGGTGGGGCTTGCGCGTTATGCTGATGCCGCTCTGACCCATGCTTTTTTGCTCCCATACCGATTTGAAATCGCGGAAGAAAGCGATCAGAAACAAGGAGTATTCTTCGAGCGCGTCCTTTTGATTGAGCGCGGGTATTCTATGATCCATGCTTTGCAGCAGCGAATGAAACTGCATCGGCGGCTTCAGGTCATAGAGGCAAGGACTGGACAGCTTGCTTGTATGAATATGTCGTAGCAGAGCCAGCAGGCTCGGCCATTTCTCGAAATAAGATTCGTAAAGCGAAGGCTCGAACTGTATGATCGAACGGACGAAAGGAGTCTCTCGGCTGAGGTCCATCTGGATATGGTGCAGCTGATACGGCTGGAAGATGCAGAGCATCCCCGAGGTCACTTCGTAGCTTTTTTGATCGACGATCAGCGTGCCTTTCCCTTCGTGGACAATCAATATTTCGATGCCTTGATGAGCGTGAAATGTGCCTTGAAACTGCTCGATCTCCGTGCTTTTTCTTTGGTATGCAAAATAGAGCTTCAGTTCGTTTAAATCGAGATGCGCGATATAAGACATGACTTCACTTCCTTTATCATCAGCTTACCCAATTAGGTTCCGGCAGGCAAGACGATTTTCGGGGAGCTGCAGGAGCCGATCGCTGACGGCGGCTTGCGGCCTCGGCCTCGGAGGGAGATTGGTTCCCCCTGCGGAAGCTGTGTTCGATACATCGGACGGATGGCGCTAGCTGCGGCGGCTTGTAATAGCAACGGACGCCACAGCCGTTAATGGGACGAAATCAGCGGTTTTTATATTGTAACGGACAGCACGGCTCTTACTGGGCTCTCATCCGCTCCCAAACGAGATGTTTTCGGTAAATAGGTGCGGCTATGTCCGTTACACTTTTTAACTCCTCCGTGCTTGATGAAGTACCTCTTATCGAACAACTAAGTAACCTATGAGGACTATAATATGGTAAAATGATTGTGAATTAGGGACTTGAACCAAAAAAAGGGAGGTGCTTTGGGAACAAAGCTTTCAAATATTCACGTTAAAACAAGCGATATGGAGCAATTGCTCCTATACTCAAAGAAATAGCACAAACAAGAATGAAGAGCAATCATGATTGGAATGTGCTTTTTGGTGCAGAAATCGCCCCCGAATCACTTCTTATGGCTGCGAAAAGATCGAATCACGATTACTATATAGGCCGGCTAAGAGACGGTTGGATTAGTGTTATGAGTGTACCGACAAAGATCCTGGAAACCCTTGATCTAATGGATTGTGGTGAGGCTCTGAGCACATTTGAATCTATCCTGAATATTCCTTTACAAATAAAAGCCGATTGGTTTATGTACGATCATATGATCGAGGCCCAGATATGACTCTGTCTGAGTTATTCCATCCTGACGAAGCCAGAAACGAGCCTGCGGCTTTCCCAAAAAACAAATACTAAGGAGCTTGATAAGGATGGTCAATTGGCCAATCGTAATTTTATTCCTGCTCTTTCCAATTTACATCGTCCTCAGACTGGAAACCATAGCAAGGAAATTGGCGAAGATCGAACAGAGGCAGATTGATAGAGAGAGGGAAAATATAAAGATACATAATGCTAGGATAGCCGGTCAACAGGGGCATGTCGACGAGGAGAACGGATAAAATGGATTACACTGATCTCGTTCCACAACATAAATTTGATTTTGAACGGATCGCGCTTTTGAAGACGCAGAGCTTGGATGCAATCCGATCGTTAATTCCCGAGCTGCTGAAGTGGCTCCAAGACGGTAATTGGCCTATTTTTACAGAGATTCAATCCGTATTATTGCCTTTCGACAGAGAGCTTGTCCCTCATCTTAGAACGATATTGAAGTTAAATGATGGGGACTGGAAATACTTCCTTCTGATGGGACTGGTAAGAAGATTGTCTGAAGAGGCATTGCTGGACCTCAAGCAAGATATAATGGATATAGCACATACTCCCACAACCTCCGATCGGGATAGCGGAGCGGACGAAATTGCCAAAGAACTGCTGGATGCCATTTACTGTATGGAGGGGAAACGGGAAACTTAACTCATCAAAGTGCGGATGATGCAGAGTTATCCTTTTTTATGGTAAAATGGAAAATATTCATTCATGAAAAGGAGGACAATAACTTATGAAAACGGTGCTCGATACTTTATAACGTGATCTCCGTCGAAGCTGGGCTAGGTTCATTCGAATCCGCGGGCCGCCTTCCTTGATCGGCATAACGACCAACAAAATAAGGGAGGGCTTACCCACGATGAGAAGCGAACAAGAAATGATGGATATGATTTTGAACTACGCCAGAAATGACGAGCGGGTCCGAGCGGTCGGGATGGAAGGGTCACGAACGAACCGGAATGTGCCGCGGGATCTGTTTCAGGATTTCGATATTGTGTTTATTGTAACGGAGATGAATTCTTTTATCGCGGACCCGCATTGGGTAGACCGCTTTGGAAGCCGGATCATCATGCAAACGCCGGAAGACATGGATTTGTTCCCGCCCGATCTGGACGGCAATTTCTCGTATCTGATGTTGTTTGCCGACGGCAACCGGATTGATCTTACCCTTTGTCCGATTGAAAAAAAGGAGAACTGGAATAACGGCGACAAGCTGTCCGTCGTGCTGCTCGACAAAGATCATGCTCTGCCGAAGCTTCCAGCGCCGACCGACCGGGATTATTGGGTGAGGCGTCCGTCGGCCGCATTTTACGCGGATTGCTGCAACGAGTTCTGGTGGGTGTCCACCTATGTGGCCAAAGGCTTATGGCGGCAAGAAATGACTTATGCCATGGACCATTTGAACAACAATGTAAGGCCGATGCTGATCAAGATGCTGGAGTGGAAGGTCGGCGTCGATACCGATTTTTCTCTCAGTGTGGGGAAGAACGGCAAGTTTCTGGAAAAGCATCTGCCGAAGCTGACCTGGCAGGCCCTGATGTCCACGTACCCGCAGGGTACTTACGACGATGTATGGCGGGCTTTGTTCGCCGCAGCGGATTTATTCCGCAGTACGGCGGCGGAGGTTGCGGACCGTCTGCAATTCGATTATCCGCTTGACGATGACCGCAATGTCACTGCGTACTTGATGCGGGTGAAGCATTTGAGCCCCGATGCGAAAGAGATGTAATCGTTCTCATGATGTAACGGGCAAAACCAGTCAAACCTTTTGTTGCGTTTGGCTGGTTTTTTTTAGAGGGTGGTGAAAAGAGCAGCTCTTTATCGGCTATCCGTCCACTTATTCACCACGTTTTTATCTGAAGGGGGCTAATTATGATACCGCAAGTAGTTGAAAAAGCTATGAGTATGCTATGTAACTATTTGGACATAAAGCATTCGAATATCGATTCTATGTATTTATACGGTTCGGTTGCATTGGGAGATTATATTGAAGGCTCCAGCGATATCGATTTCATTGCGACTCTTCGAAATCCGCCCGCTATGTCCGATATAGAGACAATCTCGGCAGCCCATAAAAAGCTTGAAGACGAGTTTCCCCAGATTGATATTATGGGGGCTTATCTGCTCGCCAGCGATATTGGAAAACCGCAGGATGAAATCAGTTCGTTAATAACCTACTATAATAAACAAGTGCATACCGACGGTTTTGGTTCCGATATCAACCCAATCACATGGTGGATTCTCAAAAATCACGGCATTAAAGTATACGGCTCTACTCAATCTTTACATTATGAGACAGGAATTAAACCATTGGCCAAATACGTCATTGAAAATTTAAATACCTACTGGGTTAGCTGGATCAATAGATTAGATAAGCATTTGACTGTAAATAACTTATCCGACCAAGAGGTTACCAGACAGTCGGATGAAGCCGTCGAATGGTGTGCGCTTGGCATGCTGCGGCAGCTATACACATTAAAAGAGCATGATATCAAGAGCAAGGTTGAAGCCGGTTATTATGGGATTACAATTATTCCGCAGCAGTGGCATGAACTCATCTATGAAGCTATTAATATAAAACGACGTCTTCCTGAGCGATACTATCTTTCAAATGAAAAGCGTTTGACTGATCTTGTGGCATTGCTTCGTTATATTCACTTGGAGGCTAATCGTGCTTTTGACGAATCGATTGCGGGTTGGGAAAAGTGATATTGGGCGTGTGGACTTTTTCCCCAATTACTCGATCTGTGATGACGTCCTGCCGTACACGCTTTGTTTAACCGTTTCCGTCAGTTCCGCTTTTAGCGCCTCGTATTGATCCTGCCGCAAACTTCCGCCGGCCAGGCGAGCGTCCAGCTGAGCCGTCAGTTCAGTCACCTGAAGATGAATAATGCGGTTAACGTCGGTTTGGCGGCTGCCGGCAATGTCGGCGAGCGATTGGCCTTCCAGCAGCGCGTCGTACACTTCTTCATTCGTGGCAGCGCCGAGCGCCTGCAAAAAACGGTCTTCCCGCGCAGCGGATGCGTCCTGATGATCTGCCGTCGCGAGCGGAATCGAACGGCCGTTTGCCGCGGCTGCCTTGTCCCACGTTCCGATCCCGACCGTGATGGTAAGCACCATCGTACCGACGATCAGAATGCGTTTTGGACTAATAATAATATACATTGAAATAACCTCGTTTCCTTATTCCCTTATGACGATGATAGGAGACCCTCGTCAACAGTGTATCATGAACCTTCTTGATCGGGCGTTAGACCGCCGTACCGTTTATGTCCCCGACTTAAGTCCAGTATTATATGCGCGTGCCGGAGCATATATGTCTTTACATTCAAGTCAGGCACGGATGGAGACGTATCGCAATAACCGCGATGCCGCTCTCTGCCTCATTCAAGTCAGCTTCCGCAAACATTATCTCATGCACCGGAGCTTACATTCATGGTAAAATCCGGGTATAATAAGATTCTACATCGATGGAGAGCCATCCATACATTTGGCAAGGAGGACGACGACTTGAATTTAACTCCAGAGCAACGATTGATATTAATGGCCCTAACGGCTGAATGGCAGGCTCCGGTACAGATTGCGAAGAGGCTTCCGCAGACATCAGGGAATGTAGACGTACAACAAGTGCTCAAGGACCTTTTGCGCGAAGGATGGGTGCAGATGAATCCGGCGGTTCCCGGCTTGTATCGATTAACTTCACAAGGTATAACCGTGAAAACGGCGGAATTGGAGTAGGCAAGGAAAAGGAAGAGCGGACTCGCCGACGCTGTCCTTAATAGGAAACCGCATAGCAGCAGACTTCTGGATTATTATTCCGGCAAAAAAACATATGCCAATAAGCTGCGTCAATATGCCAGATGGTACCCGGGAGCCGGCTACGGTGAACAGTTTGAAGAGTGGGCGAGGAAGCCTAAGGCCGGACCGTATCGAAGCTACGGCAACGGGTCGGCCATGAGAGTCGAACAATAAGTCCAAAGCGGATATTAAGGATTTTATTGAGCGTACGTTTGGAAGCCCGGTGAAAAAGCAGATGGAGCAAGCGAAAGCAATCTGTAGAAGCGAAGCGTTCGCCTTTGTTTAAGGATTTCATCCGTTTCACGGGCTTAACCATTCAAGAAATCCGGGGACAACAGCGATCGGAAGATGCTTTCGCATGCGCAGTCAGCGTTTTTCACCTTATACTAGATGAAATAAGACTCACTATACTTTTGATCAGAGCTGCCAGGGATCGGTACCGCAAGCGATTATTGCTTTTCTTGAGTCGACCGATTTCGAAGACGCCCTCAGCCGCATTTAACAAAAAATACAATATACGTTATTAAATGTTAATAAACAGATGGCCGGAGCTGTCTGTTTTTTTGTATCCAAATGAAGAAAGCAATTGTTGTAAAAAGGATTACGGGAAACTGCAGGGAATTTATGTGTTAGCGACTTTGGGGGTATTGGTAAAAAACGTTGATGGAGGCGATCCAATCTGAAATTTCTAATTATCCAACCTAAGCTGGAGAAGGGCGTTGCTCAGCTCGAAAATGAACTCCGAAATCATCCGTCCGCGGACGCTGTCATTTTTCCGGAAGGGTATTTGAACGAGAATGTGGCGCAAGCATGCCGCTTGGCCAAGACCTATAACAAGATCCTCATCGGAGGATACAGAAGGCTAAGCGAGAGCCCTAAGGACCGGGCGATCATCATTAGCCGTACCGGCGAGATCGTTCTGGATCGGGTTAAGTACAACGATACGGCTTTTGTAACGGTAGAGAATTTCAAGATAGGGCATATCCTCTGCGACGAATTGGTCCGGCAAGGGATGAGGAGCGCCGATACTAGCGGTATGGATCTGATTGTCCATCCGATAGGGGTAGGAATGTTCAGCGACGAGCAGTTTGAAGAATGGATTCATGCAGCCCGAGAGATCGCTATAACCTATCAAACCAAGGTCATCGGCACAAGTCACGCGGACGGCTCGTTCAGAGGCGGCAGCGTGTCCATTCCTATCGCCTACGGCATCGATGAACATGGCGACAGTCTGTTCATTTCCAAGAACGATGTGCGAACGAGGATATTGGAGTTAGAGAAACAGGAGGAGTTCAATACGAAATGACGCTGTTTTATTTGGTGCGGCACGGTGAGCCGCAGTGGGAGCTTAACGAACGGTATAAGCTAAAAGGGCATGGCCGCGATCTGGTGCCGCTGACGGCAAATGGAGTCAATCAAGTTTATATGACGGCCAAGGATAAGCGGCTGCAGGAAGCGGAGCTGATTGTTTCCTCTCCGTACCCGAGAGCTTTGCAGACGGCGGCTATTTTATCTAAGGAGCTGCAGTTGGAAGTGATCGTCGAGTTTGATTTGAGAGAATGGCAGCCGGACTTGACGTTTGAATATGATTCGCTGGATCGGTTAAAAGAACTTGGCGATGATTTTGACCAAAATAACGGCATATATCCTCCCGGCGAGACTAGACTCTGGGAGTCGAAGGAATCGCTAAAGCATCGAGTAGGTCAAGTTATAGGAAAATATTCAAATTATTCGAAGGTGATCATTACCGGACACGGCATGGCTTTCCGCACGCTGATAGGTGAAATCGGAGAGATTCCCCATGCTTCCGTTATCGAGTTTCGGAGCCGGTAAAATGATATAACTATGCGCCGATATGTTTGTATTTGTGCAAGAGTATGCATAAAACAAGCATAGATGAGCGTATTTTTTTATCCGTTTGTCTGGAATACGCAGAATGAACTAAGAAAAATGTTTAATAATGTTTTGAAATATGAAAAATCCGTATTTTTGTATTGACAAATGGCGCTCATATCCATTAATCTAAATGTACATTATCAAGCAATAACGAGCAGTAATGAACAAAACGATGCTTGATTGCAGGAACACCGTGAGGAGTGGGCGCATTTGTTAGCTGCGGAGAGAAAGTTGAGAATTATCGAATACGTCAGACAGCACCAGGCGGCCTCCGTCGGGGCGCTCGCCCAGGAGTTCGGCGTTCATGAGGCGACCATCCGCAGAGACTTGGCGGAGGTAGAGCAGGAGGGCTTGCTCAAGCGCACGCACGGAGGCGTCATCGTGGAGAGGACGACGAATAACGAGCCTTCCTTCAATGAGCGCACGAACGTCCAGCTGGAACAGAAGATGCGCATCGGGAAAATGGCGGCCAGCCTGGTTGAAGATGGAGATCATATCATTATCGATTCCGGTACGACGACGCTGCATATCGCCAGAAATTTGGTGCATCATTCGAATATTACCGTCGTGACGAACGATATGAACGTCGCTTCGGAGCTGCGCGACGCGCCCGGGGTGAAGGTGACGGTAACCGGAGGCGAGCTGTATCCGTCCAGTTATATGCTGAACGGGATGTTTACCGATCATGTGCTGCGCTCGCTGCATGTAACCAAAGCCTTCCTCGGCATTCCGGCGATCCATCCCAAGCACGGGCTTATGCATCCCGAAGCTCAGCTGGTGCTGGCCAAGCAAGGGATGATTGCGGCTGCCCAGGAGGTCATCGTCGTCGCCGACGACACGAAGGTGGGCAAGGTTTCGCTGTACTCCGTCGCTCCCAACAGCTCCATCCATACGCTGATCACGGGCAAGGAAGTGCCCGAGTACGATCTTCAGCCATTCCGCGATTCGGGTATTCATGTGATCACGGTATAAGCTGCGGTTCATACAACCAAACGCATAAACTCAGGTGAAGCTTTTCGCGCTCTTTTCGAAGGGCCGAAAATTCATAATACATTCTAGCTTTTATACGTTCATGGAGGTGTTACATTCAGGTGGCAGCAGCATCAGTGAGTTCACGCACATTACGATTGACCGAGCCTCATATCGTCCAGGAATTGTTCGTCGAACGGGGGTTAAGAGAAGGCATGGTGATCGTCGAGCCGACGATTGCCAGCATCTGTCACGCGGATTTGCGCTATTTCGGAGGGCTTAGGAAGCCGGAAATATTGGCCAGAAAGCTGCCGATGGCGCTGCTCCACGAAGGAATAGGCCGGGTGGTCGGCGGAAGCTCCGAGTTGCTGCGCATAGGGCAGCGGGTCGTGATCGTTCCTTATGTGCCCGGCTATCTTTTGCACGGCATTCGGCCCGAGGAGTGCTGCCCGGCATGCCGGGGAGAAATCGAGGATAACTATTGCTCGCGAGGCGTATTTCTCGGCAGCGGGACCGACGGGATCGCCCAGAGCCGATTGGTGCTCCCCGAGCCCTGCGTCATTCCGGTTCCCGATGCGGTTTCCGACGAAATCGCCGTATTGGCGGAGCTGTGCAGCGTATCGTACCGCGCGCTGCGAGGCGTGAAGCCATTGCTGGACAGAGCCAAGGTTGCCGTGTTCGGAGACGGTCCGGTCGGTTACTTGACCGCAGCCATGCTGCATCATGCTTTTCATGTAGGCACAGACCGGCTGACGGTATTCGGAGCCATCCGGGAGAAGCTGGACGAGTTCGATTTCGCCAAGACCGAAATGGTGCAAACGTATCCTTTTTCCGCCGGTGACAAGGTGGATATTGTGGTCGAATGCACGGGAGGGCGTTTCAGTGAAAGCGCCATCAATCAGGGGATCGACTTATTAAAGCCCGGCGGCCATCTGATCGCGATGGGGGTCAGCGAAGATCTTGTTCCTATCAATACGCGGGATATATTGGAGAAGGGCATTACGATGCACGGAAGCAGCCGAAGCTCGGATAAGGATTTTCGCGAGGTGCTGAAGGTGATGGAGCGGGAGGATTGTCAGGCGACGCTGCGCAAGCTGGTGCCGAATCAATTCACCGTAGTGAGCAAAGCAGACGACCTAGCTGGCGCAATGGAATCTGCCTTGGCTCACCGCGATTGGAAAAAAACGTATCTTGACTTTCACTGGTGACACAGTGAAAGTCACAAGCCAAATTATACTACAGAAGCGTATCGAAGTAAACGAGAGGACTGCTGGAAGCGCGATGGATTGTAAGCGCAAACATTCGGTTCACCAAGCGAAAGGAGGGTAATATGAGCAGAAGAAAAGTTTGGGAGGCTGCGCGTCCTTACGTCATGATCGGCCCGGCGATGATCGGTATTTTCTTATTTGTGATCTATCCGGTGCTGTATTTGGTGAAGCTGAGCTTCTACAAGTACAATTTGCTGAACAAAGACAAAAGCAAGTTCGTCGGGCTGGGCAATTTCAAGGAAATATTTTCCCGGGACGATTTCTATCATTCCTTGTTGACTACCGTGGCGTATACGGTCGGCGTCGTCTTCTTCACCTTGGCGCTGTCGCTGCTGATCGCCGTATGGCTGAAAAACAAGACGCGGTTTAACGCCATCATTCAAGCCGGCATCTTTACGCCCCACATTATTTCCATCGTATCCGTATCGCTTGTCTGGATGTGGATCATGGAGCCGAATCACGGCATCCTCAATTTTATATTTCATGCCGTAGGCCTGCCGAGCCTGCCTTGGCTGCAAAGCTCCAGCACCTCGCTGCTTTCCGTAATTATCGTATCCGTGTGGCAAAATATCGGCTATTACACGCTCATTATCGTGGCGGCGCTGCACGGAGTGAACCCGCAAATATACGAGGCGGCCGAAATCGACAGCGCGAACAAGGTCCAAATGTTTTTCCGCATTACGCTGCCGCTCATTTCACCGCAATTGTTTTTCATTCTGATCATTATGACGATCGGTTCGTTCAAGGTGTTCGATACCGTCAAAATTATGACGGGCGGCGGGCCGAACGGCTCGACGACGACGCTGGTGTACTACATTTACGAGTTCAGAACGAACAGCATCGGATACGCGTCGGCGACCGGCGTCGTATTAATGGCGATCATTGCCGTGCTCACCTTTATTTACTTCCGGGTGCTGGCGAAGAGGGTTCATTATCAATAAGAGATGCGTATGACTTGAGTTTAAGGAGGTGCTTATCCGGTGATTGCACAACAAGAAACCGTTGCCGGCGTGGAGCGGACGGCCAGCGGCGCGGCGAGCAGGACGATCCGGCGAAGTCTGGGTTTTGTGTTCAAAGCGGCCGTTCTGATGATCTTCGTCATTCCGTTTCTGTGGATGATATCGACTGCCCTGCAGACGCTGGAGGAAACGCTGGCTTTTCCGCCGACGTGGGTTCCTTCGGTTCCCCAATGGAGCAACTTTGTCAGTGCGATGAGCGCAGGGCCGTTTTTGACGTATACCCGCAACTCGATTGCGATCACGCTGTCGATCATCGTCCTGCAGTCGCTGGTCATGATTCCTGCGGCTTATGCTTTCGCCAAATACCGGTTTAAAGGAAACGCGCTGTTCTTCGGTCTGGTGCTGCTCGCCTTCATGATTCCGGGTCAGGTCACCTTTATTCCGGTGTACTTGATGCTCGCCGACGCAGGCCTGATCAAGTCGCTCTGGCCGCAAATCATTCCGTTTATGTCCAATGCGTTCGGGATCTTTTTGCTGCGGCAATATTTTATGCAAATTACGCATGAGCTGATCGAAGCGGCCCGGCTGGATAACGCCAGCGAGCTGAGAATTATGACGCATATTATGGTGCCGATGTCGATGCCGGCGCTGGCTACGATCGCGCTGTTCAGCTTCGTCAGCCATTGGAACGACTACTTCTGGCCGCTGGTGATGACGGATTCGGCCGCTGTACGTCCCTTGACCATGGGAATCGCAATGCTGAGGGAGACGGAGGGGATCAGCAATTGGCACATCATTATGGCCGGCAACGTCGTCTTGGTCGTACCTATTCTCATTGTTTATTTGCTGGCATCCAAGCAAATTGTGAAAGCGTTTGTACATTCAGGTATCAAATAGAGCGCAGACCGCTCGCGGCGATCCATTTCTCGTAACGACCATTTTCTCATAAAAAAGGGGAGATTTCGGTGAAAACAAAAATGAGCATGAATAAGAAAGTACCGAGCATCGTATTGGCGGCGGCGGTGACCGCAGGATTGGTCGCAGGCTGCTCGGGAGGGCAGAGCGAACCGGCGGCCGACGCGCCTCCCGCTGCGTCCCAAACAGGCAAGACGACCGTTCAGTTCTGGCATTCCCTCGGTGGGAAGAACGGCGATTACTTGAATGAAATGATCAAGCGGTTCAACGATTCTCAGGATAAGGTGGAAGTCGTGGGCACGTTCCAAGGCTCCTATGACGAGACCGTGACGAAGCTGCAGCAGGCGATCGCCGCCAAGACGGGGCCGGATATTTCGATGCTGGAGCGCGCGTATGTGCAGATGTTTGCGGATTCCGACGTGCTGGAGGATATGACGCCTTACATGAAAAAATCCAATCTCTCTGCGGACGATTTCCCGCAAGGGCTGATGGGACATTCCGTCTTCGATAAAAAGCTGGTTTCTCTACCGTTCAACCGCTCGACGCCGATTTTGCATATTAACAAGACGATGCTCGACGAGAAAGGGCTGGCCGTCCCGAAAACATGGGAGGAATTGAAGCAGGTAGCCAATGCGCTTGTGATCAAGGAGAACGGGGAATATACGCGGTACGGCTTCAGTATGCCTTACGATACGTGGTATCCTATTGCGATGATTTATCAGGCGAAGGGCAAGTTTTTTAACGATAACGGCACTTCGGTCGGCTTCTCGAATGAAGGCGTCAAAGCTTTTCAATTTTTGAAGGATCTGCAAAGCACCGGAGCCTTGTACTATCCGCCTGCGCAAGATTCGGGCAATATCGTCAATCAGATGTTTACAAGCGGCAAAATCGGCATGATGTACCAATCGACCGGGGTTATCGGCAGCTTGAAGGACAATGCCAAGTTCGAATATGTGACGGCCTATCTGCCGATGGACCAAGTGTATGCTACGCCGACCGGCGGAGCGAATATCTCCATGCTGTCCGATTCCAAGAACAAGGAAGCGGCCTGGCAGTTTATCAACTGGGCGATGACCGATCCGAAAGGCGGCTTGCAGTTTATTCTCGATTCCGGCTACCTGCCGTTTACGAAAAAAATGGCCGAATCCCAGCCGATGAAAGATTTGTGGGCCAAGGAGCCGAACCGCAAAGTAGCTTACGATCAGCTGCAGTATGCGATGGACTCGAACAAACATGTAGCCTGGACGCAGGTGAATCAGGAGTTTCTGAAGGCGATCCAAGCCATCATGTAC
The DNA here is from genome assembly GCF_025060755.1 of Paenibacillus doosanensis. Classification (GTDB taxonomy): domain Bacteria; phylum Bacillota; class Bacilli; order Paenibacillales; family NBRC-103111; genus Paenibacillus_S; species Paenibacillus_S doosanensis. Next base: position 54,188 of record NZ_JANYUY010000033.1, on the reverse strand, counting down.
GACAACAAGGATGTGGCGGGCACGCTGGACACGTTCAAGAAGGAAACGGAACGGATTATGAAGCAGTAGGAAGAAGGCAACCGGCCGACCCGAAATAAATCAATCGGAGAAAGGGAAGAGGCGCATGATAACTCGGCTTGAGCATCAAAAGGAAATCATCGTAGCGGGGCATAGGGGCTGGAAGTCCGCTTACCCGGAAAATACGCTGCTCTCGTTCCGGCGGGCGCTGGAGATCGGGGTCGATATGCTCGAATTCGATCTGCGATTGTCCAAAGACAAAGCCGTCGTGATCATTCACGACGAAACGGTGGACCGCACTACCGACGGTACGGGCAAGGTGAGCGATTATACGCTGGCCGAGCTGAAGCGGCTCGATGCGGGAGGATGGTTCGGCAAGCCCTTCGAAGGGCTTAAGATTCCGACGCTGGAGGAGCTGTGCGAGCTGTTGTCGTCCTACCCGGACGTGCTGCTGAATGTGGAGGTGAAGCCGAGTCCGGATGCAACGGACGTTGTCGATGCGGCGGTGGCGGCGCTGGATCGCTGCGGCTTCCTGCCGAGATGCTCGTTCACCTGCTTCGACGCTGCGGTTCTGGCTTATATGTACGACAAGCACGGACTGAAGACGCAGGGGTTCCCGGGGGAGCTGATGTCCAATTATATCGAGGGCGAGGAGGGCACCTTGTCCAAAATGTGGGCGGTCGGCATCAGCATGAAGCTGCTGACCCCGCAGCGGGTTCGGGAATACGAGGAGCGCGGCATACTGCCGTGGTGCTACTGCCCGGATACGGAGCGGCAGGTGCATTATGCTTTAGGCTGCGGCTCCCTGCTGATGACGGTCAACGACCCGCTGCCTGCGCTGCAGCTGCGGGAGCGGCTCGGACCGCAGGAATAGCACGTATTGTATAAAGCGTCGGCAGTCCCATTCCGTTGTAATAACGGCGTGGGGCTGCCGGTGTTATAGGGCAATCCGAAAAACATTGGAAAAAACGTAACGAGTATGATTACTTCCGGTTAGATCCTGAGCGAGGGCGGCGAATATTACGCTGCTTTCGCTTTTTTTTGCGCCGAAACACACAACTAGGCACTCCACACCCTTCCGCTATGCAAGATTCGATTCTCAAACGACTCGGAATATGTTAATATACATAAAGTTATAAAAAGTTTGCAAATTGAATCGGGAGCGGGTTCGCTTCTGAAAGGATGGTTGGATTGCAAGTGAAACAAACGAATACGAGAGTCGTAACGCTGGCTCTTTTGGTCGGCACGTTTCTGACGGCGATCGAAGGGACGGTCGTCAGCACGGCGATGCCCAAAATTGTCAGCGAGCTGCAGGGCATCGAGCTGATGAACTGGGTGTTTGCCGTCTATTTGCTGCTTTCGGCCGTAACGGTGCCGGTATTCGGCAAGCTGTCCGATTTGTTCGGGCGCAAGGGCGTGTTCATGTTCGGTACAGTCGTTTTTCTGGTAGGCTCCTCGCTATGCGGCATGGCGCATACGATGGGGCAGCTGATCTTATTCCGGGCGATTCAAGGGATCGGCGCCGGAGCGATTATGCCGGTTACTTCTACGATCATGGCCGATATTTATCCTGTCGAGAAGAGAGCCAAAATGATCGGCCTCGTCAGCACGATGTGGGCGATTGCCGGTGTGGCGGGACCGCTCGTCGGCGGATTTTTCGTTGATCAAATGACCTGGAACTGGATATTTTTCATGAATATTCCTTTCGGTATTATTTCGATGGTCATGATCGGGCTCGGGCTGCATGAGAGGGTTGAGAAGAAAAAGCACAGCATCGACTACGCGGGAGCGGTGACCTTCATCTGCGGGATGCTCGGCCTGCTGTTCGCCCTGCAAAAAGGCGGGGAGGACGGAGCGTGGACGTCGCCGCTTGTGGTATCTTTGTTCGTCATATCGGCTGTGCTCATAGCCGTCTTCATTTGGATCGAAACGAAGGCGAAGGAGCCGATGATCCCGCTTAAGCTGTTTAAGACGGAAGGGATACTTGCGGCCAATACGGTCAGTCTGCTGATCAGCGCGTTATTAATCGGCGTTATGGTCTATATCCCGATGTGGGTGCAGGGAGTGCTCGGCTTCGGGGCCACCGTATCCGGCTTTATTATTACGCCGATGTCGATTACATGGATGATCGGCTCGTTCATCTGCGGCCGGCTGATGATGAAGGCGGGCGTGCGGATGGCGACTTTTCTCGGGATGATCTTGCTGGTGCTCAGCATGCTGTGGCTGTTGTTTTTGGGGCAAGCATCGTCTACGCTGCATTTTTACGCGGTGACGGCGCTGCTCGGTATCGGCTTCGGCGTCGCTTTTACTATTTGTACGGTCACTGTACAGTCCGCTGTAGGCTGGGAGCTGCGCGGAGCGGCTACCGCCTCGAATATGTTTTTCCGTACGCTCGGTCAAACGGTCGGCGTAGCCTTGTTCGGCACCTGGTTTAACGCCAAGCTGTCGAGTGTGCTGACCGGCGGCGAAGGGGCCTCGCTCGGACTTACCCTCGATCAGATGAACGAGCTGATCAACCCGGCTACGGCCGACCGGTTATCGGATCAGGTGCAAAGCGTGCTGCGAGGGACGCTTGTCGCCGGGCTGCATCATCTGTTTATTTTGCTGTTCGCGATCTCGCTAGTCGGATTTATCTTGACCTGGCTTCTGCCGCGGGCTGCCTTGGAAGGTTCGGGTTCAAACCCCAACAAAAAAGCCCAGGCGGGCTAAGCGGCGCACAATCATAACAATCATAGACAACAAGAACAACAAAAGCCTGTGAACGGCGATATGCCGATTCATAGGCTTTGTTTGTGTTCACGGCTTCTGTTATATGTGCAGTTCAAGGCGGGTGGTCAGGCGGTGCACGGATGAGGCTTTCCGCAGCATGAATGATGAGGCTTGCATATGCCTACCGGGTATAGATTCGAATGGATGTAACGAAAGCCCGACTTGAAAATAAGTTCTTGTTTTTCATAATGAAGCCTATGAAGTTTTTCGCAATGCAGGCAGAAATACAACGCATCCACACCTTTCGACAAATAATGACATTGTTATTATAGGGTATTTGATGTGTGTTTGGTGTGAAGAAATGCAGACAACAATAATAGTCACATAATGACAACAGTTTTCGAGCGCATTTTTACTAGCAAGTTGGTAATCTATTGAAAAGAAGAACTCATAGGAGGATCAATCCATATGGCGCAACAATTCGGGTTATACATGCTGGTGGCTGTTTTCATATGTCTTATGCTGGTATTGTTGGTCGATGTCGTAAGAAAAAGCAAGCATATAGTCGGCGGCGAACAAGGCGGTCAAGCCAAGGAATCAGCCGTACGGGATGAGCAGCCGCCGGTTTATCCTCTGTACGTCGACTGCAGCCGCGATTTTTTGCAGCCATCGGCCGCGGCCGGCGCAGAGGAGCTGCACCGCCCGGCGCCGTGGAGCGAAAGCGCCGCTGCGAGCCGGACGTAGACGCCCGAGCGGCGAGGCAAATCCGAGACTATATTATGTAAAGGTGAGTGACTATGCAGATTAAGAAGAAAAGCGATATCGAGACGTTGCTGAATCATTTTAGTTCCTTCGCCCAATGGGATGTGGCGGGAAAGAAGCATTATTTCGTGTTTTCCGACCGGAAACGCGGGGGGCAATGGACCTTAATGGGTTACCCGAACGATCGTTTCAGCGTTCATGGGCGCGGGGAAGATTATTTGGATGAACAGGAATCGTTTTTCGAGGAGCGGGAAAGTATTATTTCTTTTTTGTGGGAGCACCGGTCCGCATTTAACTCCGCCGTCAAGCAAACTCAGCTTCAAGCTGTAAGATGACGTTCCGAAGAAAGGGGAAAATCGTATAACAAGCCTTGAACAGGCCCTCGCAACAACCAAAAAGAGCAGCTGCCGCGGCAGACTGCTCTTTTTCTTACGCTTCCGTTCGGACAGACGCAAGGGTCACCCGCCCATCGCGGAAAGGGCTCCGGATAGGAGCTTTTCTCAAGGTCCGTTTATTGGCTGTCTCTTGTCATCGGATGCGGCAGGTCCATATGGCCCATTAACGATTCCTCCGCTTTGCCGTCAACCAGAATATCGATAGATTCCACTTCAGGGAATTGAAACAGCGTCTTCTTAATGGCATCCAACAGCATAAGCTCGCCCGGAGCGCCGAGCCGACCTTCGCTGGAGACGGTTAAGTCGACCGTCAGTTTCTTGTCCTTCAGCACGGCGGACTTAAAGCCGAGCGCTGCGGCCAGAGGAACGAGGCTGCTGTTCTGAGGCGCCTTCTTCAGCGTCCACAGCGCGGCCGTATACTTGTCCTTATCCTCTTGATAGTTAATGGAGACCTGCTGCTCCACCACCTTTGTTTGCTGTTCGTCGCCATAGTAAGCCTTGATCGTGCTATGAATGGCTTCCTTCGCCTTGCCGGTCTGATCGGCGGTTTGGCTATTCGTTTGATTGTTCGTCTGAAGCGGAGGCGGAGTCGTCTGGCTGCTGCCGGTTGCCGGAGTCTCGGCGCCTTGCGCGGGTCCGCCGGCCATCGGTTTTTGTCCGCATCCGCTTAACGCAAGCGCGAGAGCGCTTGCGATCAATATACCGCGTACGTTATGTTGTTGCATCGAATCCACCACCTTTATTCTCGCCTTACGAAATGTGAAGCTGCTCTTTGATGCCGGCTACGATCGCCGCAGCTACCTTGTCCTGGAACGCTTCGTCAAACATCAGCGCCGTATCCGCGGGATTGGACAGGAAGCCCACTTCGAGCAGCACGGCCGGCATATTCGTTATTTTCACTACGCGGAACGCTTCCTGTTGGACGCCGCGGTCCGTCAAGCCCGTAGCGGCAATCAGATGCTTGTGCATAATATTAGCGAAATCTACGCTGTCCGATTTATAATAATACGTTTCGGTTCCGGTGGAAGTGGCAAGATAGCTGTTGCCGTGGATCGATACGAATAAATCCGCTCCCAGATCATTTGCGAACTTCCCGCGGCCGTCCAACGGTACGAACGTATCGTCATTCCGCGTCAAGTACGGCTGAATCTGTTCTTCCTGCTGGAGCAGCTTGTACACCTTAAGCCCCATCGTCAGATTGAATTCCTTCTCCGTTCTGCCGTTAACCGCTTTGGCTCCGGGATCTTGATCGCCGTGTCCGGGGTCGATCACGACTTTGAACTTGCCGCTGTTTTTCTGGAACAGCCCGGTCAGCGCTGCGGTGTTCAGCCCGGATTCCCAGCTCATATCGACCGGTTGTTTCATATCGAGCACCACGCGTACGGAGTAAGGATTCACATTATACTGCGAGTAGCGCACATTCGCTACATATACGTTATTGGAAACGGTGCTGCCGCTCTTGGAAGCGGCTTCCTTGTACAAGGACGGATCGAGAACGGCATCCGGAATGTCGATGACAAGCCGCTCCGGATCGTGCAGCGGGAACACCGTAGGATTCAATTGTCCCGAACTCGCTTTCAGGTAGAGGCGGGTGGCGTCCGTATCGATGCCGGTAATGACCGGCAGGACGTTGCCTTTGCCGTCCGTAGCAGGCTTGCCCGTCGTATCCGGCTGCTCCGCCGGAGGCAGAACGGTCTCGTCCGCGGGCTTCTCCGTCAAATAAACGGCACGCGTCACGTCGCTCCAGTCGACGTCGATGCCCATGTGCTCGGCAACGAAGCGAACCGGCAGCAGCGTGTTTCCGGCAATCAGCACGGGAGCTACGTCGAGCGAAGTTTTGACTCCGTCTACGGTGGCGGCCGGCTGATCGATGATCATTTCAATTTTTGTTTTCGCTTTGGATATCGTCACCTTTTGGGCGGCCTGGTTCCATTCCACCTTAGAGCCCAATTCCTCGGCAATGATTCGGACGGGAACCATGGCGACATCCTTAATAATTCGCGGAGCAACCTCCGGCTTCAATTGTTTCCCGTTAAAAAACAAAGGCACTCCAACGTCCGAGCCCTGGGGATTCGCGAACGCCAAGGCTGGGAGCAGAAGGGCGATCAGCAGCAATGATAATAATGTCGTAACAAGCCTCAACTTCATCTTTCACCTCGAAAAAAATAATCGTCAGAACCGCCAAGGATTCTCTGAATCGCAGTCTATCGATGGCCACATTCAACAGCACGCCGTATCGCTATTTTCTCTCTATATGTACCGTAGTAGAAATGAAATTTTGACAGCATGACCCCCTTTTCGACAGTGTACAAACCATTAGACTCCGCAACCCGGCAAATGTTGCATTTTTCCAAGGTACTTTTTACAAATTGGGACTTATGGCGCAGGCAGACGCAAATTGTTCAAATTCGGCTTCAAGTGATAAAACCCGCGCATTGTGGGCTATACTTGAATAGGAGCGGACAAATTGTTCAAATGCCATTCATTGTTTTTTGTCGTATTCTTAGGTATGATGGATACCACTGGGCAAAAGGCGTATTACGGGCCCTCGTTTGAAGAGATCAGGAGGATTATTTCGTGCTTAAGGATATGATTGCATTAACGAAACCGGGGCTTCTTAGATTAAATGTGTTCGCCGCGCTGGTCGGCTTCTGGGTGGCGTCGAAGTGGAGCATCGACTGGCTTCATTTAATATGGATGCTGATAGGCTCTACGCTGACGATAGCGTCGGCCTGTGTTATTAATAATTATTGGGACCGCGAGCTGGACCGGAGAATGGAGCGCACGAAGAACCGTCCGCTTCCGACAGGGCGTCTGCAGCCGGGCTTTGTGCTTGGATACGGGATCGCGCTGGGCGTGATCGGAGTGGGGCTGCTGTTTTGGCTGGTCAATGCCCTTACGGGCTGGCTTGCTCTGCTCGGATGGTTCGTGTATATCGTGATTTATACGATCTGGCTTAAACGCAGCTCGACATGGAGCACTTCGGTAGGAGGAATCTCCGGAGCGATGCCGCCTGTGATCGGATATTGCGCGGTAACGGGCCGGGTCGATGCGGGAGCCTGGCTGCTTTTCGCGCTGCTGTTTCTGTGGCAGCCCCCGCATTTCTGGTCGCTTGGCATCCGCCGGGTGGAGGAATACCGCGCGGCAGGCTTTCCGCTGCTGCCCGTCGTCAAAGGCATCAAGCGGACCAAGCTGCAGATGATTCCGTACGTCGTGCTGCTGATTCCTTCGGTTATTTTATTGTTTACTTACCATTATGTCGGGTACGTCTTTTTGGCGGTATCGCTGCTCGGGGGCGTCATATGGCTGGTTCATACGCTGCTCGGTCTGTCCGCTAAGGACGACGAGAAGTGGGCCAAGACGAATTTTCTTATTTCCGTCAATTACTTAATGCTTGTCTTCATTGTTATGTTCCTCAATACGCCGTGGGCGTAAGCGGGCTTGCGTTCCGCGCAGCGGCGCTTTATCATGCGGATCGGCTAGTTCCGCCGGAGACTCGGCTTCTTTTAGGAGGCGGAGTCTCTTTTTTTCGCCGGAGAAGCAACGGCTCTGTAAAATATGGAAATGGCCCTGCCATTTGTTCTATAATTTGTGTGAGGGCTTTACAAACTGGTGATAGGAGAATGGCTATGGAACCTAATACAATTCGGCATCAGGTTTTATTTTGTCTTCAAGAGCATGCAACCGATCAAGACAAGGAGAAGTTTCTGCAAGAAAGCGAATCCGTGTTATCGGCGATTCCTTACGTGAACAAGTTTGAGGTGCTGCGCCAAGTCAGCCGCAAAAACGATTACGATTATGCATTTTCCATGGAGTTTGCCGATCAGACGGCGTATGACGCTTATAATGTTCATCCCGAACATGTACGCTACGTCGAGCAAGTATGGAACATACAGGTGTTACGATTTCTCGAAATAGATCTCATATCTTTATAAGACATGCCGTCATAAGATCATGGACTTTAGCTGCCGGTAAGGCAAGCGGGGCCATGGTCTTTTTTTTGTTGCTTAGGAAATGATGCGCAGCCATATCCTGTGGAAATCCGGGTTCTCCCCCGAAAGGAATGTCTACCCATAGAACGATCCCATAGGAAGGGTTAGACGCCGATCCAGCTTAGGCTGGATGCGGACGGAATAAGCTTCAGAGCATCACGTCACTTTTGGGGGATTGGTTCTTGATGGCACACGGGGAGAGATATTTAGCGAAGTTTTGGGTTTTGATAGATTTATAGGAATTAATAGCTGAAAAGTTTAGTTTGTTTATCTGAAATAATAGTTGTTGATTCGATTTGGAGAAGATATTATGCCTTTTATGGCTATATTTAGTTAGTTTTATATAAAAACTACTAAATTAAATGGTTGACGACTAAATTTTTCGGTGATACATTTAAATGGAAATGAGCGGTTTAAGTAAAAAGGTTAAAAGTGTTTAGTTGTTTTGAGAAGTTGCATATAAATGAAACGGAGGCATGATAGACGAATGAACAAGTTGAAACTGGGGTATGCGCCGACCCGGCGTTTTGTGTTCAGCGCGGAGGACGCTTTTAAGTACAAGGTGATGATCCGCAATAAAATCGAGAGCTTCGGCCTCGACCTCGACATTGTCGATTTGGAAGGCATCAACTCGGAGGGCTTGCTGTATGACGACAACATCAATGCCGATTTGATCATCGAACGCTTCAAGCAGGAGAAGGTGGATGCCGTCTTTTTTCCGCACTGTAATTTCGGTACGGAGGATACGGTAGCCCGGGTAGGCAAGGCGCTCGGCAAGCCGGTTCTGCTATGGGGGCCGCGCGATGAAGCGCCGCTGGAAGACGGCATGAGGCTGCGCGATACGCAGTGCGGGCTGTTCGCTACCGGCAAGGTGCTCCGCCGCTTCAACGTGCCGTTCACGTACATTACAAACACCCGGGTGGATGATCCGGTATTCGAGAGAGGCTTCGTCAATTTTGCCGCCGCGGCCAATGTCGTCCGTCAATTCCGGAGCTTGCGCATTTTGCAGATCGGTCCGCGTCCGGCCTCGTTCTGGACTATGATGTGCAACGAAGGAGAACTGCTGGAGCGGTTCGGCATCGAGATTCATCCGATTACCCTCGTCGATATTCAATTGGCCTCGAAGAAGCTGGAGAAGAGCGGCGGGACGGAGGTGGAAGAGGCGATCCACTATATTAAGGAGAAGCTCGATTATTCCGAAGTGACCGAGGACGACGTCAGACGCATCGCCGCGCTTAAGGTCGCGATGAAGCAGTACGCCCGGCAGACCGGAAGCACGGCTATCGCCATTCAATGCTGGTCTTCGCTGCAGGACGCGATGGGGATTATGCCTTGTCTGGCCAATGCGATTTTGACCGACGAGCAAATTCCCGTTACTTGTGAAACCGACATTCACGGTGCGATTACTTCCGTTATGGTGCAGGCGGCCGCGATGAACCAGGCTCCGACGTTTTTTGCCGATTTGACGGTGCGCCATCCGGACAATCCGAACGGCGAGCTGCTCTTCCACTGCGGCAACTTCCCGGTATCGCTGACGGTCGAGCAGAAGCCGAAGCTGCGCAAGCATTTTCTGTTCGACGATCACTCGCCGGGCACGCACGAAGGCGAAATTCGCGGCGGCGAGATGACGCTGGCGCGGTTCGACGGGGATCATGGAGAGTATCAGCTGCTTCTCGGCAAAGCCAAAGGCATTCAAGGACCGTATACGCGAGGCTCCTATGTGTGGGTCGAGGTCAACGACTGGCCGTTATGGGAAGAGAAGCTGGTTAAAGGGCCGTACGTTCATCATTCCGTAGGCATCCACGCCAATGCCATCCCTGCGTTGTATGAAGCCTGTACATATATTCCGGGACTGACGCCCGATCCTGTCGATCCTACGGAGAAGGAAATTCAGGCTTGGCTGCGCGGCTCGGATTTATAGGTGCTATGAACCCCTGGATGATAGGAAGACATATTTCCGGCCGCAAGCCGGGGCACAAGGAGGACATATGGACATAAGCGCATTGAAGGCCAAAGCCGCGGAAATCCGCACGCAGCTGCTGACGATGATTCATGCGGCCAAGACGGGGCATACCGGCGGCTCGCTCAGCAATACCGATATTTTAACGGCATTATATTATCATGTGATGAAAGTAGACCCGCAGCGGCCGAAATGGGAGGAGCGCGACCGCTTCGTCGCCAGCAAGGGGCATTCCGTGGAATCGCTCTGGTGCATATTGGCCGATCTCGGATTTTTTCCGAAGGAGGAGCTGGCCACGTTCAGCGGCTTCGGCACCCGGCTGATCGGACACCCCAACAATAAAGTGCCCGGCATCGAAATGAATACCGGAGCGCTCGGCCACGGTCTTGCGGTTTCCGTCGGGATGGCGCTGGCGGCGAAGCGGGACGGCAGTCCGTACCGCGTGTTTTGCCTGATGGGCGACGGCGAGCAGGCCGAAGGCTCCGTATGGGAAGCGGCGATGGCCGGGGCGCATTACAAGCTGGATCAATTGGTCGGAATTATCGACCGCAATCGGCTGCAGATCAGCGGTTCGACGGAAGAAGTGATGGGTCTGGAGCCGTTGGAAGAGAAATGGAGAGCTTTCGGGTGGCATGTCGTCTCGATCGACGGCAACGATATGGAAGCGCTTGTAAGAACGTTCGAGGCGGCGCCGGAGCAGAGCGGCAAGCCGACGCTGGTGATGGCCAACACGGTCAAAGGCAAAGGCGTTTCTTTCGCCGAAAATGTGCCGCATTGGCATCATCATGTGCCGAATGACGATGAGCTGGCTCTGGCGCTGAAGGAGCTGGAGGCAGAGCGGGAATGCCGGATACGGGAAGGGCAGGTGCTTTGAGATGATAAAATCGGCCAAAGCGGCAAATACGATTCCGAACCGCCAAGTCATTTGCGAAACGCTGATGGAGCTGGCGCAGACGGACAAGGACATTATGGTGCTTGCCAGCGATTCGCGCGGCTCGGCGGCGATGGCACCGTTCGCCAAACAATTTCCCGGGCAATTTGTCGAGGTCGGCATCGCCGAGCAAAATATCGTGGGGATATCGGCAGGGCTCGCCCACAGCGGCAAGAAGCCGTTCGTCGCTTCGCCGGCTTGCTTCCTCAGCATGAGGAGCATCGAGCAGATTAAGGTCGACGTAGCTTATTCGGGCATGAACGTCAAGCTCGTAGGCATTAGCGGCGGAGTCAGCTACGAGGCGCTCGGCATGTCGCATCATTCGGTGCAAGATATAGCGGTTGCCCGGGCGATTCCCGGTCTCGCCGTCATCCTTCCCGCCGACCGCCATGAGACGAAAAAGATGACGGAGGCGCTTGTCGGCTACGAAGGCGGCGTCTATGTCCGCATCGGGCGCAATCCGGTGGAGGATGTGTACGATTCCGACGGATACGAGTTTGTCATCGGCAAGGCGGTAACGATGCGCGAAGGAAAGGACCTGACGATCATCGCCGCCGGAGAGACGGTGCGGATCGCTATGGATGCGCAGGAGCTGCTTCAGGAGGCCGGCGTATCCTGCCGCGTCGTCAATATGCATACGATCAAGCCGCTCGACGAAGAGGCGATTGTTAGGGCGGCCGAGGAGACCGGCCATATTATGACGGTTGAAGAGCACAGCATTCACGGAGGGCTCGGCGCCGCCGTAGCGGAGGTCGTCGTCCAGCATCGGCCGGTGCCGATGCGGATTATCGGCATACCGGATGAGCCCGCCATCGCCGGCAAGTCGGCCGAAGTGTTCCGGCACTACGGAATCAGCGCGGACAATCTGAAGCGGGTGGCGCTGGAACTGATCGGCCGCAAGGAGAAGCTGGGATGAGCAAGGACTTTCTCCTCGCCGTCGATCAAAGCACGTCAGGGACCAAGGCGCTCGTCGTCAACCGATCGGGACAAATTGCGGCCAGGAGCGCCGTCGGCCATACGACGGCCTATCCTCAGCCGGGCTGGGTCGAGCAGGACCCGGAGCAAATCTATGCCAACGTCAAAGCTGCGATCAAGCAGGCGCTCGCCGATGCGGGAATCACTCCGCAGCAGCTCGCCGCGCTGACGATCACGAACCAGCGGGAGACGGCCGTTCTGTGGGACCGCACGACCGGGCGGCCGGTCTATCCGGCTATCGTCTGGCAGTGCCAGCGGACGGCGGATGCCTGCGGGGCCTACAAGGCGGCCGGGCACGAAGCGAAGGTGCGGGCGGCTACCGGCCTGCAGCTCGACCCGTATTTTTCCGCCGCCAAATGGCGCTGGATGCTCGATCATGCGGCAGGCGCGGCCGCCAAGCTGGCGGAAGGAAAGCTGCTGGCGGGCACCGTCGACAGCTGGCTGCTGTGGAAGCTGACGGGCGGCCGGGTGCATGCGACCGACTATACGAATGCGAGCCGCACTTCATTGTTTAACATCCGCACGCTGCGATGGGATGAGGAGATGTGCAGCCTGTTCGGCGTTCCCGCGGAGCTGCTTCCCGAGGCGAAGCCGTCCGACGCCGTCTTCGGATATACCGAAGATCCGGATTTGTTCCCGGAGCGTATTCCGATCTCCGGCATCATCGGCGATTCGCAGGCGGCGCTGTACGGGAACCGCTGCTGGCTGCCGGGCATGGCCAAGGCGACCTACGGCACCGGCACCTCGGTGCTGATGAATGTGGGAGGGCAGCTGGCTGACGCCGGAGAAGGACTCGTCAGCGCCGTCGCCTGGGGCGCGGGCGGCAAGGTGGCGTATGCGCTGGAGGCGGTAATCCGCACTTCCGGCGACAGCATCAAGTGGGTGCGGGATAATCTGGGCCTGTTCTCCAGCTTCTCCGAGATGGAGGAGCTGCTGGCCGGCGCCCCGGACAACGAGGGCGTCTATCTCGTGCCGGCCTTCGTCGGCCTCGGCGCCCCTTATTGGGACGCTTACGCCAGAGCGTCGATTACCGGGATGAACCGCGGCACGGGCAAGGCGCACATCGTGCGGGCTGCGCTGGAGAGCATCGCTTATCAAGTATGCGACGCGGTGAAGCTGCTGGAGTCGGCCTCCGGCCTGCGCTTGGCGGAGCTGCGCGCCGACGGCGGCGCATCGGATAACGCCGCGCTGATGCAGTTCCAGGCGGATATGCTGGGACAGCCGGTTGCGAAGCCGGAAGTGGCGGAGCTGTCGGCGATCGGCTCCGTATACTTGGGCGGCCTCGGGGTCGGCTTCTGGCGCTCGCAGGACGAGATCGCCGCGCTTCCGGCCGTATACCGCGAGTATCGGCCCGCCATGGACGCAGTCCGGCGGGAAAGCTATTACGCCGGGTGGCGGCAGGCGGTCGCTACGGTGCTGACCGGCCGCTGATCCGCGCGGCGAATACTATATAATGAAAAGGCCGCTCTTGTTCAAGGAGCGGCCTTTTCGTTGTTTAGGAAATGATGCGCAGCCATATCCTGTGGAAATCCGTGGGCTCCCCCGAAAGGAATGTCTACCCATAGAACGATCCCGGCGGATTGGTTAGACGCCGATCCAGCTTAGGCTGGATGCGGACGGAATAAGCTTCAGAGCATCACGTCACTTTTGGGGGATTTGTTCCGTTTGCCCGTGAAGCTTGCGAAGTGGAAACTCCATACCCAATCTTGAACAGGGCGGCGCTGGACGGAGCCATGGAGCCGCTCGATCCGCCGATCGACGAGTACGCGCCTCATATCAAGCAGTTTTTGCAGGATAATACGTACGCCAAAGCAGGATCTGTCGCAAGGGGCGGCAAATTGTATTATATCCCCTATATAATGGAAGCAGAGGCTTCGGAAGGGAGGGATATTCGCCGGGATTGGCTCGATAAGCTCGGGCTGCACCGGTGCCGAAGACGGCGGAGGAATATTGCCGGACATCTGAAGGCGTTCCGGGCACAAGACCCGACCGGCAGCGGCAAGAAGGATGAAGGCCGGTCGAGCCGATTTACGATAAATACGTGAAGCGTCCGGAAAGAAATGGGGATGGACGCAGTCATTAAAATTTTATGAGGACGCCTATGACCGGTATCGAAAAAAACAGTTAATACGGCGGGGACGACCCGAATACGTCAGAATGAAACGGTTCGAGGGAGAAGGGGCTGGGCTGGGCGCTCCGCGACGAGGCGGCATTATCTATTCATTGATTTTAACTTGCGGGAGGATGAAGGTTATATGAAACTATCTTTTACCACGCTAGGCTGTCCGGATTGGGAGCTTGACCGTATTATTCACAGTGCCGCCGAGTACGGCTTCGACGCCGTCGATTTTCGCGGACTCGCCGGGGAGATGAATCTGTACAAGCTGCCGGCGTTCTCAGGAGGCGTCTCCCGGACGAGGGAGCAAATTCGCGGCGCAGGGCTCGCCGTATCGTGCTTCTCCAGCTCCGTTCATATCGTTTCGAAGGACAACTTCGAGCGCAATCTCGCCGAGATTCGCGAATACGCCAAGCTGTGCTCCTTCTTCGACACGCGCTATATCCGCGTCTTCGGCGGCTCGATCGGCGATTTGAGCCGGGACGAAGCGGTGCGGACGGCAGTCCGTCATCTGGAAGAGATGGCGGCGGTCGCCAAGGAATACGGCGTCAAGCTGCTGCTGGAAACCCATGACGATTGGACCGCTTGCGCCGATGTCTTGACGGTAATGAAGCAGGTCGACCCCGAGGCGGTCGGCGTGCTGTGGGATCTGCATCATCCGTACCGGATGCTGGGCGAGCGGCCGGAGGAAACGTGGGCGGCGCTCGGCCCGTGGATTCACTATACGCATGTGAAGGATTCCTATAAGAAGCCGGAAGGCGGGTTCCAATACTGTCTGCTGGGCGAAGGGGACGTGCCGCTGAAATCGATGCATACGCTGCTGCAGGAGCGGGGCTATGACGGTTACTACACGCTGGAATGGGAGAAGAAATGGCATCCCGAACTGGCGGAACCCGATATCGCCTTCCCTCAGTACGTTCAGTTTATGCGAAGCTTGAACTGACATTCGCCGTACCGGAACGGCTATAAACGCGAACAGGCGGTAAGCGGCGTCTGCCGCAGAAGTTTTTTATATCATTGTCAGTCGACGAGGACGACAAGTCATGAGCGGCTGCGGGCCGCGATTATCGGTCTAGGACGAAGCGGCCAAGCGATTCAACGAGATACGCTGAACCGGTTGAAGGACGGATTCGAGATTGCGGCGGGCGCCAATCCGCCTCTACCGCTTTGCGCTGCGGGACTACGCGGTGCTGGCGTCGTCGGTATTTCTGCTGGCGCTGATAGTTTGGCTGTAAGCTGTATTCAGGCTGCTTTTTTAAGCGGGTAATCGCCCGCTTGAGAAGCAGCTTTTTGTCGTGGACTCAGAAGCCCGGTGAGTAACGAGCGGAGGGGCTGCCAGCTTTTCAGGTTAGCCGGTATGAAAATATGGGTAAGTAGTCATAATTTGGGCAAAGTAAAGGGTGAAGCTTGGGGGCCCGGAACGCGCCGCTGCGATGTTATTCATAAATGGTTATCGAAGGGTAAGGGTACCGACATGCGCAACGAGTTCGGCGGCCATGAGGGGATTACCTCATGAAGGGGTGCAGATCAGGCTTAAGGAGGGTGAAATCATGAGCGGCAACTTTGTAATCGGCGTGGACATCGGAACGACGAGCACCAAGTCCGTATTGTTTCATACGTCGGGCAAGCTCGTCGCCAGCTGCGGCATGGAATACCCGCTGTTCTCGCCGAAGCCGGGGGTCGCCGAGCAGGACCCGGAACAGATCTTCGCCGCCGTCGTCGGCACGATCAAGCAGGTTGTCTCAGATAGCGGCATCGATCCGAGCGATGTGGTGTGCGTGTCGTTCAGCTCGGCGATGCATAGTCTGATTGCGGTCGACGCGCAAGGACAGCCGCTGACGGCTTGCATGACATGGGCCGACAACCGCAGCGCCCGCTGGACGGAACGAATTCGCGAGGAGATGAACGGCCACCGGCTGTACTTGCGTACGGGCACGCCGCTGCACCCGATGTCGCCGCTCAGCAAGCTGACTTGGCTGCGCCACGAGGAGCAGGAGCTGTTCGCCAAGGCGCATAAGTTCATTTCGATCAAGGAGTACGTCTTCTATAAGCTGTTCAAGCGGTATGTGATCGATTATTCCATCGCCTCGGCCACCGGCCTGTTCCATCTGGAGCGGCTGACCTGGGACGAGGAGGCGCTGCAAGTAGCCGGCGTCACCGCGGACAAACTATCCGAGCCTGTGCCGACCACGCGCGCGATGACCGGCTTGGACCCGGCATGGGCCAAGCAGATGAACCTGCCGGAGTCGGTTCCCTTCGTCGTAGGTGCAAGCGACGGCGTACTGTCCAATCTCGGCGTCAACGCGATCGATCCGGGAACGGTAGCCGTCACCATCGGGACGAGCGGAGCGATCCGCACAGTAACGGACCGCCCGGTGACCGATCCCAAGGGGCGCATCTTCTGCTACGCGCTGACGGAGCGGCATTGGGTGATCGGCGGACCCGTCAATAACGGCGGGATGATTTTCCGCTGGGTGCGGGATCAGCTGTGCGCCGCGGAGATGGAGACGGCGGTCCGCCTGGGGCGGGACCCGTACGATATTTTGACCGAGATCGCCTCCCGGGTAAAGCCCGGAGCAGGCGGCCTGATCTTTCATCCTTACTTGACCGGCGAGAGGGCTCCGCTATGGGATGCCAATGCCCGCGGCTCGTTTTTCGGACTCGGCCTGCATCATAAGAAGGAGCATATGATCCGCGCCGTGCTCGAAGGGGTTATTTTCAACCTGTATACCGTGTTCATGGCTTTGCAGGAGCTGATCGGCCAGCCGGGCAAAATTCAAGCGACAGGCGGCTTCGCTCGCTCGGAGCTGTGGCGCCAGATGATGGCGGACATATTCGACCGGGAGGTCTACGTTCCCGAGAGCGTGGAGAGCTCTTGTCTCGGCGCCGCGATCCTCGGCTTGTACGCGCTCGGCGAAGTCGATTCGCTGCATGTCGTCTCCCGGATGGTCGGGGCGTCGCATCATCATGCTCCGAATCAGGACTATGTCCCGATCTATCGCGATTTGAGCCGCATCTACGTGCGAATTTCCCGGCTGATGAAAGAGGAGTACGGGGAAATCGCCGCTTTCCAGCGGAAGTATCTATAATTTGTTTTGGCCCCCGGCTGCTGCGGCCGAAGAAACGAAACCTTCGATTCTTCGCTGCTGCGGCTTTTTTTGCCATAAAAAAGAATGGCGGCAGGTGCGCTTCCTAGTGTAGGATGGTAGAATATAAATATCGATTACAGCACATAGAAGAAGGAAGCCGAATGAGAAAATTTAAAAAGTTTTATGTTGAAATTACGAGTGTGTGCAATTTGGCCTGCACCTTCTGCCCGCCGACCAAGCGTCAGGCGAATTTTATCAAGATCGACGCGTTTACGCATATTCTCGATCAGGTGAAGCCGTTCACCGATTACATTTATTTCCATGTGAAGGGCGAGCCGCTGCTTCATCCCAAAATCGACGAGCTGCTCGACTTAAGCCATGAGCGGGGGTTCAAAGTGAACCTGACGACGAACGGAACGCTGCTGCCGAAGGTGCGGCACAAAATTATGATGAAGCCGGCGCTGCGTCAGGTCAACATCTCGCTGCACAGCTTCGACGGCCATGTCGGTTCAAAGGACCGGGAAGGTTATGTCGCCAACGTGCTGTCTTTTGCCAAAGAGGCTTCGGAAAAAAATAATGTGACCATCTCGCTGCGGCTGTGGAATCTCGATCCGGATAATACGACGAATGCGGAAAGACAGCGGAACAGGGAAATGCTATCGATGATCGAACGGGAATTCGGCCTTGATTACCGGATCGAAGAGAAAGTCGTGCGGGGCAGCGGCACCAAAATTGCCGATCGTATTTACATTAACCAGGATCATGAGTTTCAATGGCCCGATCTGAAGGAAGAGGAAGATGAGGGCAAGGGCTTTTGCCACGGCCTGCGCAACCAGGCGGCGATTTTATCGAACGGTACGGT
This sequence comes from Paenibacillus doosanensis, assembly GCF_025060755.1. GTDB lineage: Bacteria > Bacillota > Bacilli > Paenibacillales > NBRC-103111 > Paenibacillus_S > Paenibacillus_S doosanensis. The sequence continues at coordinate 36,379 of NZ_JANYUY010000033.1, read as the reverse complement.
CGTGCCGTGCTGTCTGGACGGAGAGGGCGTCATTAATTTGGGCAACGTTCACGACAAGCCGTTCGCGGAAATTATTGCGGGCGAGCGGGCGACCAAGCTGTATGACGGGTTTTCCCGAAGAGAAGTTGTCGAAGAGCTGTGCAGAAAATGCGGTTACCGCAGAAGATTCGGTTAAGAGGCGCGGTGGATGAGTGGAGAACATGTCAACTGAGAAGATACAGCCGATAACCGCCGCCAAGAAGCGGTTTTACTTGGGGCTATGGACGAGGAATAGTTGGAGAAGGAAACGGCCGTCTTGCGCGCTTTATACGGCGGGGACGGACGTTTCCTCGTTTTCTGCATCTTATAGTGAATGCGCTTCCATTGAGCGGCGAGACCCGAGCTCGGATTGTTCGGTCGAGACGAACGAACCTTCCGGCGGGTTGTGCACGCCTCTGTGGGCTACCAGACAATCCATATGACGACCAATACGGCCAAGGCGACAGAGGATAGGACCGATACGGCCAAGAAGAGAATTCGGAACAAGTTCTCGTTGTTGTTGGAGCTGTCATTGCGACGGGCATCACGATTCATTCAAACTAATCTCCAGTATTAGAAGTTCTGTACACGACCAGAATCGTGCTGCGTTGGTATTCGCTTTTATCGGGCTTGCTTTTGATTAACGTGCCGTAGCTGATGCTGACGAACTGCTCTTCCTTTAAGGTAGCCAGAAAATCGTTGGCTTTTCTTTCGGCATAGCTGCTGTCCGAATCGATAAATTCCTTGACTTGAATCATACTATCACCCTTCTCGATCATATTTTGCTGCACAGGAAGGATTAACCAATTAATGTAAAATGTCCCTGTATGCAGTAAGGCATTCCACCCTTGCATAAGGGGGAATGCCTATTAGTAGTAACATAACATAATGCCCGTCAAGAGTCAAACGAGATTTGTTCGAACCGGCGGTTCCGTTTTGTAAATAAGCCGCTTTCGAAAAAAGAGGAGAAAGTTGTAAAAATCATTGACAAAACGATGGACTGCTCATAAAATAAATACAACTAATCACATAGGAATTATCGGTATCCACCGGAACGACTGGAGATACATAGGCCTCGATAGAGAAGGGGTAGATGTGTCTTTTTTGTTTTGCCAAAAAAAGATCAGGTCATAGAAAACGATAGGGGGCCCGCAGCAATGAATCTGGATCATATCGAGGCTTTCGTGTATGTCATTCATTTTAACAGCTTCAATAAGGCGGCCGACGCGTTATTCCTGTCCCAGCCTTCCGTATCGGCGCGAATTCAGGCGCTGGAGAGGGAACTGGACGCGAAGCTGTTCGAACGGGAAGGAAGACATTTTACGCTGACGGAAAAAGGCAAGCAGTTTCTCCCTTATGCCCAGCAAATACTGCAGGCGATGAAGAAGGGAAAGCAGCAACTGCAGCAGATGAGAGCGGAGCTGCATGAGCTGAGAATAGGCTGCATGGTGTCCGTATCCAATTATATCGTACCGGAAATATTGCCGCTGCTGAAACTCCGGTATCCGAATGTTCAGATCAAGCTGATTACCGCTTCCAGCGAGGCGATCATGGAGAAGCTGGTCAATAAAGAGATCGAGCTGGGGCTTGTGCGAAATCTCACGCATCCCCACGCGGACTCGGTCAAATTCTATGAAGATCCGATCCGGCTGTTTGTTCATGAGGGGCATCCGTTTATCGGCATGAAGGAGGTGACGATGGAGGATGTCGGCAGCCAGCCGTTAGTGTTTTTTGAATGCGGCTCGCTCGATTGGATGAAGATTCACCGCCTGTTCGACGCGCTAGACCAGCCGCCGAATATCGAATTCCATGTCGATAATCTGGAAACCGCGAAGAAGCTGGTTCTGAAACAAGTCGGCATCAGCTTCCTGCCGTCGCTCTCCGTCGCCAAGGAACGGGAGGAAGGGCGGCTGGTTCCGATCGACGCTCCGTCTCTGGCCAGCCTTTCTTTGCGGACGAATCTGATTGCGCTAAAAGGGGAATGCACGGAGTTCTATTCAGCCGTTCTAGATATCGGAAGGACGATTCAGGCGGAGTCGGCGCTTCGATAAAATGTTTCGATTTAACAATAGAAAAGCCTTATTATCCGGGCCGTTGACGCTCTATAAGGACGATGCTAAGCTTTAGGCATGACATTAAAACTGATAAAACCAATAGGATATATGGTTATTTATTCTTAAGGAGGTGCAAGCCGTGGGACTTAAGCTAAGCATCCTGGATCAGAGCCCGATCGGCGAACGGGAAACGGCGGAAGAGGCGTTCCGCCATACGGTGGAGCTGGCGAAGAAAGCCGAACAGCTCGGCTATTACCGGTTTTGGGTTTCGGAGCATCACGATTCCGAAGCGTTGGCAGGCTCGTCTCCGGAAGTGCTGATAGCCTACCTGCTGGCCCATACCGAGCGCATTCGCATCGGCTCCGGCGGGGTGATGCTGCAGCATTACAGCCCTTATAAAGTGGCTGAAAATTTCAACGTGCTATCGTCCCTGGCCCCGGGACGCGTCGATCTGGGCATCGGGCGTGCGCCCGGAGGGCTTCCGCGCTCGACCAAAGCGCTGCAGCAGGGAAGCGGGCAGTACGCCCAGCCGCTGGAGGCGAAGCTGGCGGAGCTGGAGCAGTACTTGCATCACCGGCTGCCTGAAGAACATCCGCTGCACGGGGTTAAGGCCGCACCGCTGCCGCAAAAGCCGCCCGAGCTGTACTTGCTCGGCACGAGCATCTCCAGCGCGCAGCTGGCGGCAAGATCGGGCGTTCCTTATGTGTTCGCCCGATTCATTAACGGCGACGAGCACATCGCAGAGCAGGCGCTGCTCGAATACCGCTCGCAGTTTACGTCCCGCGGAAGCGAACAGCCGCAGGCGCTTATGGCGGTGTCCGCGATCGTGACCGAGTCGGATGCGGAAGCCGAGGCGCTGGCGGCCGGTTCGAAGCATGTCAAGATCCACCTGGAGAGCGGCCGAACGATCAATGTCAAAAGCCTGGAGGCCGCCGAAGAATACGGACGGCAAACCGATGAGAAATTCACGGTCGAGGTGAAGGACGCCCCGATCATTTACGGCTCCAAGCATACCGTCCGCCGCCAGTTGCAGGAATTGCAGCAGCGGCACGGCATTGATGAGCTGATCGTGGTTGTCTCGATGAAAGGCTTTGCCGCACGGCTTCGCGCTTACGAGCTGCTGCAGGAGGCGTTCGCCGAACAGCCTGTATAAAAGTATAGGGCCGAGAGCCTAACCAAGAAAGATCCGTTCAGACGAACCGGCGAACCGTTCAAAACCACATTTTACGAGGAGGCATTACGATGACAGCACAAAGAAAGATCAAATTCGGAGCGATTATTCACGGGGTAGGCGGCAATATGGGAGCTTGGAGACATCCCGATGCGATTGCCGACGCCAGCGTCAACTTTGACTTCTATAAACAGCAGGCGCAAAAAGCGGAAGCCGGCAAGTTCGATCTCGTCTTTATCGCCGACGGCTTATATATTAACGAGAAATCGCTCCCGCATTTTTTGAACCGGTTCGAGCCGATCACGATCTTGTCGGCGCTCGCCGCCGTGACGTCCCGGATCGGGCTGGTCGGCACCTTGTCGACTTCGTACAGCGAGCCGTTCACCGTGGCCAGACAGTTCGCGTCGCTGGATCATATCAGTCACGGGCGCGCGGGCTGGAACGTGGTGACTTCCCCGCTCGAAGGCTCGGCGCTGAACTTCAGCAAGACGATCGAGCAGCATCCGAACCATCCGACACGGTACCGGATTGCCTCGGAATATTTGCAAGTGACCAAGGGGCTGTGGGATTCCTGGGAGGACGATGCATTTATCCGGGATAAAGAGTCCGGCGTATTTTTCGATCCGAACAAACTGCACCGGCTTGACCATCAAGGCGAGTTTTTCTCCGTGCAGGGTCCGTTGAACATCGCCAGATCGAAGCAAGGCCAGCCGGTCGTCTTCCAGGCGGGCTCGTCGGAGGACGGGAAAAATTTGGCGGCGCGGGAAGCCGATGCGATCTTCACCGGGCATCCTGCGCTTGCCGACGCGCAGCGGTTTTATCAGGATGTGAAGGGCCGGGCCGCTGCGCTGGGGCGGAACCCGGACGACATCGTCATTTTGCCCGGCATCAGTCCGATCATCGGGCAAACCGCGGAGGAAGCCGAGCGCAAATATGAGGAAATCGCTAACCTGGTAACGATTGAGAAGGCGCTGGATTACTTGGGCCGTTATTACGATCATCACGATTTTACGCAGTATCCGCTCGACGAGCCGTTCCCGGAACTGGGCGAGCTCGGCCAAAACAGCTTCCGCAGCACGACCGACCGCATCAAAAGACAGGCCAAGGAGCAGGGCTTGACGCTTCGTCAGGTGGCGATCCGGGAGGCGACGCCGAAGACGCAGTTCATCGGTACTCCCGAGCAGGTCGCCGATCTCGTGCAGGAATGGTTCGAAGGACGGGGAGCGGACGGGTTTATCGTCGGGTCGAGCGTGCCGAACGGCTTGAATGATTTCGTCGATTACGTCGTGCCGATTTTGCAGGAACGCGGCATTTACCGTACGGAATACGAAGCGGATACGCTGCGCGGGAATTTGGGGCTGCCTTTCCCGGTGAACCGCTATGCGAAGGAAGCCGTCGCCAAATAAGCAGCGGGTCCTTCTTGGGCCGGAAACGGGTTGAAACGAGCATATGTTATGGATGATAAAGGAGGAAGCGTATATGGCAGGCGGAAGAAAGCTGAAATTCGGCGCGGGGCTGAGAGGGCCCGGAGGCAATATGGCGGGATGGAGACATCCCGATGCGGTGGCCGACGCAAGCACCAATTTTGCATACTACACGAAACTGATCCAAAAAGCCGAGGAGGGCAAGCTGGACTTCGCCTTTATCCCCGACGGACTGTACATTAACGAGAAGTCGATTCCGTTCTTCTTGAACCGGTTTGAGCCGGTGACGATTTTATCGGCGCTGGCCGCCGTCACGTCGCGGATCGGGCTGGTCGCTACGCTGTCCACCTCGTACAGCCAGCCGTTCACCGTCGCCAGGCAGTTCGCCTCGCTCGATCAGATCAGCGGGGGCCGGGCCGGCTGGAACGTGGTGACTTCTCCGCTGGAAGGCTCGGCGGCGAACTACAGCAAAGCGGAGCATCCGGCGCATGAGAAGCGGTACCGGATCGCTTCCGAGTTCATTCAAGTCGCCAAAGGGCTGTGGGATTCCTGGGAAGACGACGCTTTTGTCCGGGACAAAGAGACGGGGGTGTTCTTTGATCCGGATAAAATGCACCGGCTTGATCATCAGGGCGAGTTTTTCTCCGTGCAAGGCCCGCTTAATATCGGCCGGTCCAGGCAAGGACGCCCGATCGTGTTCCAGGCCGGTTCGTCGGACGACGGGCGCGATCTGGCGGCGCAGGAAGCGGACGCCGTGTACACGAATCCCGAGTCGCTGGAAGCGGCGCAAGCTTTTTACCGCGACGTGAAAAACAGGGCGGCCGCCTACGGCAAAGCGCCGGAGGACATCGTCATTCTGCCCGGTCTGAACCCGATCATCGGGGAGACGGAAGAGGACGCCGAGCGCAAATACCGGGAGGTCGCAGGCCTCGTCACAGTACCGGATGCGCTCAACTTCCTGGGCCGCTTCTTCGACCATCACGATTTTGCGCAGTATCCGCTCGACGAGCCGTTCCCGGATTTAGGCGGGCTGGGCGACAATCAATTCCGGGCGACGACGGAGCAGATCAAGCGGCTGGCCAGAGAGAACGGTCTGACGCTTCGCGAAACGGCGCTGAGGGTGACGACGAAGAAGAGCGAGTTCAGCGGCACGGCCGAGCAGGTGGCGGACCGGATTCAAGCCTGGTTCGAAGCGGAGGCCGCCGACGGATTTATTCTCGGAGAAGCCTATCCGGGGGCGCTGCATGAATTTGTCGATCAAGTCATTCCTATTTTGCAAGAGCGGGGCTTGTTCCGAACCGAGTACGAGGCGGATACGCTGCGCGGGAATTTAGGGCTTAAATACCCAGTGAGTCGATATGTAAAAGGGGTATTACAATGACAGAGCGGAGTGGACTTATCATGAAAACAATCCATTGGTTGAAATACGTCGCTTTAGCGTCCGTCCTTATGATGGTGCTATCCGGCTGCGCGGGCGGGGCGAACCCGAACCCGTCGGCAAACTCGGCGGGCGCTGCGCAGGGAAGCGGCGCGGCGGCTGCTCCGGGAGGCGAGCTCAGCTTCGCGCTGGCGACTTCGCCGGATACGCTGGACCCTCACCGAAGCGGTCTGGCCGTAGCGGTGCGGGTAATCCGGACGATCTACGACAGCTTGGTCGTCCAGCTGCCGGACGGCACGATCAAGCCGTGGCTTGCCACCGAATGGACGGTCTCGCCGGACGGCAAGAGCTACACGTTCAAGCTGCGCCAAGACGTGAAATTCCACGACGGCACGCCGTTTAACGCCGAGGCGGTGAAGTTCAATTACGACCGCATTATCGATCCGCAGACGAAGGCGAGCAACGCCTTGGCGCTGATCAGACCGTACCAATCCTCGGAGGTTATCGACGAATATACGATCAAGCTGAATCTGGAGACGCCGTCCGCCGCCTTTCTCGGCAATCTGAGCCAGGCGCTGCTCGGCATCGTGTCGCCGACGGCGGCGAAGAAGTACGGCGACGAATTCGGCAAGCATCCGGTCGGAAGCGGCCCGTTCACGTTCGTGAAATGGAACGAGAATGCCGACATTCAAGTGGCGAAGAACCCCGAGTACCGTTGGGCGCCAGAAATCGTCGAGAATAAAGGGCAGGCGTCTTTGGATGCCATTGCGTTCAAGATCGTGCCGGAGGAAGCGACGAGAATCGGCAGCGTGCAGAGCGGGCAGGTGCTGGCCGCCGAGACGGTTCCGCCGCAAAACGTGCTTGCGTTGAAGAGCGATCCGAAAACCCAGCTCATCCAGGTAAATACGGTGGGATTGCCGTACACGCTCTTCTTTAACCAGAGACGGGCTCCGTGGAATGAAGTGAAGGCAAGGCAGGCCGTTCAGTACGCCGTCGACGTCGATGCGATTGTCAAAACGTTGTACCTCGGCACGTACCCCCGCGCCTGGTCCGCGTTGACGCCGGGAATATTCGGCTATGACGCTTCGCTGGAAAATACGCTGAAGCCGGATTTGGCCAAGGCCAATAAGCTGCTCGACGAGCTGGGCTGGGCGAAGGGGGCGGACGGCATCCGCGAGAAGGACGGCAAGAAGCTGACGCTGCATTACGTGGACGGATCGCCGAACCGGGAGAAGCGCAACGATATCGCGGTGATGATCCAGCAGCAATTGAAGCAGGTCGGCATCGCCGTTGAGGTGGAGATTACGAAGGATACCGCGACCGTCGTCTACAAGAACGGCGCTCACGATCTGTACGGCAACAGTCAGGTGAACTCCGATCCCGACGCGCTTCGCAACTTTTACCATACGCAGGACCCGAAAGCGACCAAATTGACGATTGCCGGCGTATCCGATCCGCAGCTGGACGAATGGCTGGAGCAGGGCACCGTAGAGCTGGATGCGAGCAAGCGGAAGGATATTTACAAGAAGGTTCAGCATTACCTGATCGATAACGCGGTCATCCTGCCGATCTATGTGTTTCCGTATACGGTCGCCGCGTCCAAAAACGTCAAAGGCTTAAAGTTCGATTCGCTCGGATATCCGCTGTTTAACGACGTTACCGTAGTGAAATAACGAATAGAAGGAGTCCGTGGATATGGCCAAGACGATGATAGAACGGTTCATTACCTCTTTGCTGGTCGTAGCGGGATCGATGGTGCTCGTATTTTGCATCATCTACGTGCTCCCGGGCGATCCGGTTCTTTCGATGCTTGATCCGGCTTCGGCGACTCCGGAAATGATCGCGAATCTGCGCCATCAGCTTGGTCTGGATCAGCCCTTCTACGTGCAGTTCGGCCGTTATTTCGCCGGGGTGCTTCACGGCGATTTCGGCAGGTCGATGATCAACAGCGATCCCGTGCTGCCGAAAATTGTGACTCATTTCCCGGCTACGCTCGGGCTAACGCTGGCGAGCACGCTCATCTCCGTCGTGCTCGGCGTGCTGCTCGGCGTGTTGTCGGCCATCCACCGCAACAAGTGGATCGATATCGTCGCCCGCTTGGTGGGACTGTTCGGCATCTCGATGCCGACATTCTGGTCCGGCATTCTGCTGATTCTGATCTTCTCCGTTTCACTCGGCTGGTTTCCTGCCATGGGCTCGGAGGGGCTGGCGACGCTGGTCCTCCCGTCCCTGACTTTGGGCATTGTCGGTGCGGGCTTTATCGTGCGCATGGTGCGCAACAGCATGCTCGAGGTGATCGGCGAGCCGTTCATCGTGACGCTCCGTTCCAAGGGCTTGCCGGAGCGGGCGGTGATGTACCGTCATGCGCTGCGCAACGCGCTCATTCCGGCCATTACGATCATCGGCATTCATATCGGCGATTTGATGGCGGGCACCGTTGTCGTAGAGACGGTATTTTCGAGACAGGGGATCGGCAGAATCATCGCGGACGCCATTATGGCCAAAGATTTGCCGGTCGTGCAGGGGGTCGTCTTTTTCTCGGCGCTGGTGTATGTAGCGGTCAATTTTCTGGTCGATCTCTCGTATTCGCTTATCGATCCGCGGGTGCGGCGTTCGCATTAATGCAGCGTTCCCCTTGGAGCACCGTTTGCATTAGAAAATCGTTCGCATTAGAACACCGTTCGTATTAGAAAACCGTTCAACGGAAGGCGATACTTTACCACCAAGCTTGTTTAGGAGGGACACGGTTATGAAGGAAGTGATATCCGCCAAGACCGTATGGAAGGAGAAGAGGCTGCGGACCTCCTTATCCAGGCCTGCAAGGAAGGCTGCTGCCTCCGAGCTGTTCGTATACGGCGCGGGCCTCGTCATCTTGTTTATTCTCGCCTGCGCCCTGTTCCCGAAAGGGATCGCGCCTTATGCGCCGACGCAGATGTTTGCCGATAGCATCCTGCAGCCGCCGAGCCGGACGCATCTGCTCGGAACGGATTATTTCGGAAGAGACGTATTCAGTCTCGTCGTGTACGGCAGCCGGGATTCGCTGTTCATCGGCGTCGCCTCGGTGCTGGTCGGCGGTCTGCTCGGAGGAACGATAGGAGCCGTATCCGGTTATATCGGCGGCGTCCTAGATATGATCCTGATGCGGTTTATCGAGGTGCTGATGACGATTCCCGGCATTTTGCTCGCGCTGGCTATAGCCGCCGCTTTGGGCCCGCACCTGTTCAACATCGTCTTCGCGGTCGCCGTCTCGGCGGTGCCTGGCTATGCCAGGGTGATGCGCGGGCAAATCCTCAGTATGAAGCATCGCCCGTTCGTGACGGCCTCGCGCTCTATCGGAGCTTCCCCGCTGCGCATGTTCTGGTGGCATGTGCTGCCGAACGCCTGGTCCCCGCTGCTCGTCATGGCGACGATCGGACTCGGCTCGGCGATTCTCGTCGGCTCCGGGCTGAGCTTCCTCGGGCTCGGCGTGCTGAAGGAAATTCCCGATTGGGGAGCGCTTCTCTCCCAGGGCAGAGGATATTTGACCGTCGCCTGGTGGATCGCCACCTTTCCCGGTCTGGCGATTACGTTATTCGTGCTATCCGTCAATCTCATCGGCGACAGGCTGAGGGACGCCTTGGACCCGAAGAAAAGCAGAGCATAATACAGGAGGTGGCTCACCATGAATCAACTGCTCGACATTCAGCATTTGTCCGTCGACTTTAGGACGCCCAAGGGCGTGCTCACCGCCATAACGGATGTGACTTTGCACATGCAGCCCGGCGAAACGGTATGCCTTGTCGGGGAGTCGGGAAGCGGCAAGACGATCACCTCCAAATCGGTGATGCGGCTGGTGGACTTCGAGAACGGAAGCATCGGCGGCGGCAGCATCCTGCTGGACGGCGTCGATCTGACCGCGCTGCCGGAGCGGGAGCTTAGAGCCTTAAGGGGCAAAAAGATGGCGATGGTGTTTCAGGAGCCGATGGCCGCGTTCGATCCGGTGTTCACGATCGGCAGCCAGATCGTCGAATCGATTCTCGAGCATGAGCAGGTCGGCAAAGCGGAGGCATGGCGGCGCGCCGTTTATCTGCTCGGCAGAGTCGGCATACCGGAGCCGGAGCTGCGCATGAAGCAGTACCCGAATGAACTGTCGGGAGGCATGCTGCAGCGGGCGATGATCGCCATGGCGCTGGCCTGCGGGCCGGAGCTATTGATCGCCGACGAGCCGACGACGGCGCTCGATGTGACGATTCAGGCGCAAATTTTGCACTTGCTGCAGGAGCTGAAGCAGGAATTTCGCATGTCGATCCTGCTGATCACGCATGATATGGGCATCGCCGCCGAAATGGCGGACCGCATCATCGTGATGTACGCCGGAACGGTCGTCGAGCAGGCGACCGTCTACCAGCTGTTCGAGCAGCCGCATCATCCGTATACGCGGGGGCTGCTGCAATCGATTACGACGATGGACAGCGACCGCAGCGGCAAGCTGTTCTCGATTGAGGGCTCGATTCCGAATTTGGCGGAGATGCCGACAGGCTGCCGGTTTCATCCGCGCTGCCCTTATGCGACGGACCGGTGCGCCAAGGACAGCCCGCCGTTATTCCATGTGAACGGGCGGCAATCCGCCTGCTGGTATGCCGAGGAGCTTGTCCGGTCCGAAGCTTGGCAAGCCTCGGGCGCTGCGGCCGGAGCTGCAGGGTCTGCACGGGAAGACGGGACGGCGGCAGGCCGCTCTTTGCAAGAGACCGCTTGGCTTGATGGCGCGCCCGAGACCGCAGCATCGTCCCGATCCGGGGCTGTGCCCGATCCGGACGCCGAAAAGATAAATCTAATTTTTACCAATCGATCAAAACTCGCGCCGCCGTTATCCGCCGCCGAAGCTTTTACATCCGACGGGGCAGCGAAGGAGCGCGGCAATCTTTTCGAAGTGCAGGGACTGCATAAATATTATCCGCTGAAAAAAAGTTTGCTGAGTCGTCCGGCCGCATACATCCGCGCCGTCGACGACGTTTCCTTCACGATCCGCAAAGGCGAAACCTTCGGCCTCGTCGGCGAATCCGGCAGCGGCAAATCGACGCTGGGACGCCTCCTGCTGCAGCTGGAGAAGGCGACCCAAGGAAGCGTGCTGTTTCAGGGAACGGATTTGTCGGCGCTGCGTGCCGCAGGCTTGCAGGAAGCCCGCAGAAACATGCAGATGATCTTTCAGGACCCGTACGGCTCAGTCAATCCGCGCTGGAAGGTCGGAGACATTATCACGGAGCCGTTCAGGGTGCACGAGGCGTCCTTAAGCGGCGCCGAGAAGCGCCGCAGGGCGGAGGAGCTGCTGCAGGCGGTGGGGCTCAATCCGGCCTGGCATGACCGCTACCCGCATGAGTTCTCCGGCGGACAGCGGCAGCGGATCGGGATCGCCCGGGCGATTGCGCTCCGGCCGCAATTTATTCTCGCCGACGAGGCGGTTTCGGCGCTCGACGTGTCGGTGCAAGCGCAGATCGTCAATCTGATGCAGGACTTGCAGAGACGGCTCGATCTGACCTATTTGTTCATCGCGCACGGACTCAATATCGTCAGGCATATTTCCGACCGGATCGGCGTGATGTATTTGGGCAAGCTGGTCGAGATCGGGCCGAGCGAGGAGCTGTTCCGGCATCCGGCCCATCACTACACCCGGGGGCTGATTTCTTCCATTCCTGCGGCCGATCCGACCCGCAAGCGCGAATGGATTTCGATACAAGGGGAGATTCCGTCCCCTGCGAGTCCTCCTGCCGGCTGCCGCTTCCACACGAGATGCCCGGCGGCAACGGCCGGCTGCCGGGAGGCGCAGCCGGAGCTGACCCAAGTGGCGCCGGACCATTGGGCGGCCTGCCATTATCCGGTCTGAGCGCCGGCAGCTAACGATACCGAATTACGGGAGGAATTTACGATGAGTTACAATCAACAAGTCATTGATTTGGCAGCTTATACCGATACGTACCGCCAGTTGAAGGAAGCGATCGCAGGACTGAGCGAGGAGCAGCTGAAATATAAACCGGCTCCCGACAAGTGGAGCGTGACCGAGGTGCTGTCGCATTTGGCCGATCACAGCATCGTGTTTTCGTTTCGCGTCCGCAAGATCATTTCCGAAGACAACGCGCAGCTGGCGGCGTTTCAGCAGGACCCTTGGGTCAGCCGGTCCAGGGCGAACGAGGGCTCCGCTTCCGATATTCTGGACGCGTTCGGGGCGCTGCTTGCCTATAACAAGCTGCTGTTCCAGCGATTGTCCGCCGAAGATTGGGCCAGATCGGGCGTGAATTTCAAGGGAGAGACGGTTACGCTGGAAAGCTCATTGCTCGCCTTTATCCGCCATGTGCAGACCCATCTGGGGCAGATCGAGCGCATTAAGAGCGCGCTGGCATGAGCGGCGAAGCGATCTTAGCGTATGCCGACACGCTGGAGGAGGAGCTCGTCGCCATTCGGCGGGATTTGCACCGGCATCCGGAGCTGCTCTACGATGTGCATCGGACCGCGGCCAAGGTCGCCGGTCTGCTCGAGGAATGGGGGCTGGAGGTCCGGCGCGGTGTCGGACGGCATTTCGGCATGGGCGTCGTCGGCATTCTTCGCGGGCGGGCGGAAGGACGAACCGTCCTGCTGCGGGCAGATATGGACGCGCTGCCCATTCAGGAGGAGAATGACGCGGCGTACAAGTCCCGCCATGAAGGGGTCATGCATGCGTGCGGCCATGACGCTCATACGGCGATGCTGCTCGGGGCCGCCAAGGCGCTCAGCCGGTTTCGGGAGGAGCTGCGCGGCACCGTGAAGTTCGTGTTCCAGCCTGCGGAGGAAGGGGCCAGACCGGTTCCCGAGGACGGACGGCTGCTCAGCGGAGGCCGGGATATGATCGAGGACGGCATCCTCGAAGGCGTGGACGCAGGCTACGCGTTCCACGTTTGGCCGGAGCTGCCTATAGGCACCGTCGGCGTTCACCGCCAATACGCGATGGCGGCTTCCTATCATTTCACCGTCCAATTCCACGGCGTCACCGGCCATCACAGCACCCCGCACCAAGCGGTGGACGCCATCGTCATGGCGGCCCAATTCATCGGCGAGATCAAGGTGGCGATGTCCACCGAGCTGGACCCGATGGAGCCGGCCGTGCTGTCCTACGGCACGCTGCGCGCCGGCAGCGCGCATAATGCGATAGCGGATCACGCCGTGCTCACCGGCACGTTCCGCGCCTTCGACAAGGAGACGATCCTCCGGATTGTGCATGCGCTGGAGCATCGCGCCGGGGCGGTCGCCGCCTCGTTCGGCGGCCGCAGCGATGTCCGCCTGCGGGAGGGGACGCCGCTGCGCAACGATCCGCGGGCGGTCCGGCAGGTGCAGGCCGCCGGCGCGAAGGTGTTCGGCGAAGCGAACACGCTGCTGCTCGATGCGCCGAGCCTGGCCGGCGAAGATTTCGCCTGGTATTTGGAGCGCATACCGGGGGCCTTCGTCTTTATCGGCGCCGGGAACGCGGAGCGGGGAATCGTTCATCCCGTTCATCATCCGCGGTTCGACGTAGATGAACGGGTGCTGGCGTACGGAGCCAAGCTGCATATTCAGCTGGCGAGACAAGCCCTGGAGGAAGATTGGACGAATTGAAAGGACGCCCGAAAATTAGAAGGAGGAAGCCCCGGCAGCGGGACTTCCTCCTTCTTTGCATTGCTATTTGCTCGGGCGGGTTGGCCATCCGCAGCTTGTCCGGCGGCGACGGTCAGACCAGCGTCCAGCCGATCTCGCCCGAGGCGCTTTAGGACCGCTCGTACCACTGGCCGGACGTCCAGCCGCTCGCTTTCCAGCGCAGCACGTCCGGGTTGGCGAGATGCATGATTTGCTTGAAAAACTCCAGCCGTTCCGTATCGCCGAAAGGCGTGAAGCTTCTGGCTGCGGCCAAATTCCGCTCAAGCTGCTCCATCGATTCCATTCCGACGATAGTCGTCGATACGGGCAGCGACAGCGTATAGCGCAGCGCCTGCTCGTACCAGGGAGCCAGCTTGCCGAGCGCGAACACTTTCATCCCGATGACCGCCACCCCGCGTTCGACCGCCTTGGGCACAAACTCATGAGCGAAGCTGTAAATGAAGTGATCGGCGGCGGAGAGAGCGACCAAGGCGCTGTCGAATGGGAAGCGGTCGATTGCCTCCAGCTGCACCTGCGGGTTCGTATGCCCGCTGATGCTTATTTTACGGACGATGCCTTGTTCCTTGGCCTCGAGCAGCGCTTCCATCGCTCCGCCTTTGGCAAAGCATTGATCGAGCTCTTCCCGCGTCATAATATTGTGCAGCCGCCATTCGTCGACATGGTCGGTCTGCAGCCGGTTCAGGCTCGCTTCGAGCAGCCTCCGCGACCCGTCCCGGGTCCGGTCATGCGTTTTCGTCGCAATCCATACCTCATGCCGCCGGGAGCGGAGCGCCTTGCCCAGCCGTTCCTCCGACTGCCCGTTCGAATAACTAGGAGCCGTGTCAAAGTAAGTTATTCCTTCATCCACGGCCCGGTTTACGATCCGGATCGCTTCCTCTTCAGTGCAATGATGCTCGTCCACAATTCTTTGCGCGCCGAAGCTGAGCAGCGGGAAGGACCGGCCGGTTGCGCCGAAAGGTCTTATTTCCAAAACGTATCACTCCTTGATAATCGGGGATGGTAGTTCGTTCTTATTCCTCTTCGTCCCATTTGCGCGAGTAAGCTTTTTTCGTTACCCAGAACGTTAATCCGCATACGATGGCGATAACTATGACGCCTAATACTATCGTCGAGCCAATTCCCATGAGCTTGAGCTCCTCCGTTCGCCGGCCTGCTTGCCTTAAGATTTGAATTTCACATGATTTGAATATATGGGTATTATAAAGCATACGCCTGCAATACTCAATGAAGCCGAAGGCGCTGCCGCCCGCGAGGATTCTTCTTCAGTTGAACGGCGATCATTTTATGATATGATATTATTTATACTTGGAATGGATGAGGAGAATCAATCCGTATGAATTATGAACTGCAGCAATTTAAGGCCGATTTTTTCAAGGCGTTGGCCCATCCGATGCGCATCCGTATTCTGGAGCTGCTGTCCGAAGGAGACAAAAGCGTGAATGAAATTCAAGCGCTGATCGGCAGCGAAGGCTCGGCCGTCTCCCAGCAGCTAGCCATCTTAAGAAGCAAAAATGTCGTCTACGGAAGCAAAGAAGGGACGACCGTCATATACAGCTTGCGCGATCCCCTGGTCAAGGATTTGCTGCAGGTGGCCAAGCGTATTTTCGACAATCATCTGGTCGGGGCGATCTCTCTGCTTGAGAGTATGCGCACTTCGGACCCTACATAATACGTAAAACGGATCTTATCGCTAAGAATCAATGTCAATCAGGCATTGTTTTTTTTTGCTCATAATCCTATTATATTCATATATTCAAATAATCAAATATAATAAAAGAAGGGCTGTTATGAAGTGGTCGGGAAGATTCGAGGGATATCGTCTGCACATGCTGCGCAAAGATTTGGTGTCGGGGCTTATTGTCGGTATCGTGGCCATTCCGCTCGGAATGGCCTTCGCCATTGCATCCGGTGTGAAGCCGCAGTTCGGGATTTATACGACGATCGTTGCCGGAATACTGATTTCTTTGCTTGGCGGATCGAAGTTTCAAATCGGGGGACCGACGGGGGCGTTTATTCCGATTCTGTTCGCCATCGTGCTTCAATACGGTTATGAGAAGCTGCTGATCGCCGGCTTTATGGCCGGGATATTTCTTGTGCTGATGGGGCTGCTTAGGCTCGGGGCGCTCATCCGCTATATACCGCGGCCGGTTACCGTAGGCTTTACTTCCGGGATCGCGGTCATTATTTTCTCCGGCCAGATCGGCAGCTTTCTAGGGTTAACCGGCATGGAACGGCATGAGGATTTCGCTTCGAACATGAAGGAAATCGCCACTCACCTGCACACAATCAATCCGTGGAGCGTCTTGACGGCGCTGCTCAGCCTGGCGGTGCTGCTGATCGTGCCCCGAATCCATTCGAAAATTCCCGGCTCTCTAGTGGGATTGATCCTTTCGGGCATTGTCGCGGCCGTCTTCTTCAGCGGCAAGGTGGCGACCATCAGCTCGGCGTATGGGGACATTCCGAGCGTTCTTCCCGCGCTGCAGCTTCCGCAGCTGACCTGGGGTACGGTCAAGGAGCTGATCGCTCCGGCCTTGGTCATCGCGCTGCTCGGCGGCATCGAATCGCTGCTTTCGGCGGTCGTTGCCGACGGGATGACGGGAAGCCGGCATAACAGCAACCGCGAGCTGATAGGGCAGGGGATCGCCAATATGGTGACGCCGCTGTTCGGGGGCATTCCGGCGACCGGAGCGATAGCCCGTACCGCCACGAATATTAAGAACGGAGCGGCATCTCCGCTGTCCGGGGTCATTCACGGCGTCGTCGTGCTGTGCATACTGCTTGCCTTCGCCCCTTACGCCTCGCTCATTCCGCTGGCCAGCATGGCACCCATCCTGATGGTCGTCGCCTGGAATATGAGCGAGCGCAAAGAATTCATTCATGTGCTGAAGACGAAAACCGGCGATTCATTGGTGCTGCTGGTGACATTTCTGCTTACGGTATTTACGGAGCTGACGACGGCGGTGGAGGCGGGGCTGGTGCTGGCCGTCATTTTGTTCGTCAAACGGATGAGCGACGTCCACAAGGTCGCCAAGGTGCTTCCCGATCCGGCGATGAAGCATGAGAAAATGCGGGATTATATGGTGAGCGACAAGCACGATTGCCCGCAAATCAGCATTTATACGATTGAAGGGCCGCTGTTTTTCGGGGCCGCCGCTATATTCGAGAAGACGATGACGGATGCGGTTCCCGAGCATACCAAGCTGCTGGTGCTGCGGCTGGGCAAGGTGCCGTTCCTCGACTCGACGGGAGAATATAACCTGAGCAGGCTGGTGAAACGGTTCGCGGATTTGGGAGGGACCGTGCTGCTCACGGGCGTTCAGCCCCAGCCGCGGGCGTATTTGCGCAGAACCGGCCTGGAGGCGGTTGTCGGGGCCGATCATTTCTTCGAGCATACCGGCGAGGCGATCGATTATGCGCTCGGGAAGCTTGATCGCGATCGCTGCCTGGGCTGCCCGTATCGGGCATTTCGCGAGTGCGAGGCCTTGTCCGCTGTGCCGCCGGTCCAAGCACGGGAAGAAATAGCGGCTTCGGGACGCAGCCTGAAGCGGGCGGCGGGCAAGCTGCCGGACGGTCCGGGAGTTACTTACTGAGCGGCCGGGAGCGAAGCCATGCCCAAATGCAATAGGGATGCGGAGGACGCAGCCCGAGCGATTCTGCCGGGGCGTCCTTTTTCTCATTTGTAACAGGCTCCACGAAAGATTGGGATTTGCATACTGCGGAGTTATAAAAAGAGCAGGATTACAAATTTGAGCGATGGCTGGAGCTTGCTGTTTATCAGTTGGATTTGCAGGGTCCGGCGCAACGTTCAAAATAAACCGGCAGCACAATTTTCCAAATCTGTATAGCAAAATGGCATCGGATGAATTAAGATGAGTACAGAAGAG
Organism: Paenibacillus doosanensis; assembly: GCF_025060755.1. GTDB lineage: Bacteria > Bacillota > Bacilli > Paenibacillales > NBRC-103111 > Paenibacillus_S > Paenibacillus_S doosanensis. The sequence goes on along the minus strand of NZ_JANYUY010000033.1, from coordinate 18,812 downwards.
CCGAGAAAGGAAGAGCTGAGATGAGCATAAAAGTTGAAAGAGCATCCGTATCGGATGCAGAGGAAATCCTGCCGCTGCAAAAGCTGGCTTACAGAAGCGAAGCGGAAATTTACAACGATTTTACTATTGAGCCGCTTGCTCAGACCTTGGAAGAGCTGCGCCAACAGTTTGATAATCACGTTATACTTAAAGCTTCGATGGATGGGACCATCATCGGCTCCGTACGAGCCTACGATCAAGACGGAACATGCTATATAGGCAAGCTGATGGTTCATCCGAATCACCAAAATAAAGGAATAGGCAAATTGTTAATGAACGCTATTGAAGAACTTTTTCCGGCATCCCGTTATGAATTGTTCACCGGAAGCAAAAGCGAGAGGAACATTGCCTTGTACGAAAAGTTAGGATATGGGGTCTTTAAAGAACGCTTGATCACCTCTGATTTTAGCTTGGTCTATTTTGAAAAGAAAAGCTCTTGAGATATACTGTTCAACTAAGAGAAACGATAGCATGGAGTTGCCCTTGCGGCAGCTCCTGTTTGGTATTCCTTGAAGCAGCTGGCAGTTTAATTCAATATTGAACGTATTGCCGTATATAAGCAATGATAAGCAATGGTAAGGTGTCGTGTTTTTACAATACAGGTTTTCGAGATTTTGTTAGGATAACACGGGTCAAGAATTACGTTCGTTTGAATGATTAGGAGGCGATTCATGTGGTAAAAAAATCGAGCTTGCCGATTATTTCTTTTGCCGATCCGTTATCTTTTGAGAGCTGGCTCGACGATCATTGCGATACCTCACCCGGCATCCGATTACAGATTGCGAAGAAGAATTCCGGCGTCGTAACGATTTCCTATAACGAAGCGCTCGAGGTTGCCTTATGCTACGGATGGGTCGACAGTCAGAAAGAAGCATACGATGAGAAAACATGGCTGCAGCGGTTTACTCCGCGCGGCGCCAAGAGCATCTGGTCGAAAGTCAATAAGGACAAGGCGGAACAGCTGATCGCAAACGGGCGAATGAAGACTTCCGGATATAAGGCAATTGAAGAAGCCCGGAAGAACGGGAACTGGGATAAGGCCTACGAATCGCAAAGCATCGCCTCGCTGCCTGAGGACTTCGCAATCGAGTTGGAGCGCAATGCAGAGGCTAAGGCGTTCTACGATACGCTCGACAGACAAAATAAATACGCGATCCTGTTTCGAATTCACAATGCCAAAAAACAAGAAACTCGAGATAAGCGAATCCGGCAGTTCATCCAAATGCTGGAGAAGGGCCAAAAAATTCATCCTTCATCCGGGACACGATAGCAGCATATCTCCGATAAAACTTCGCCCCTTTCCGGCAGACGAGTTGCTTTTAGGCCGGTTTTCAGTATATGCTACCTGAGGAATCGATCTTGCCGTCGCGGCAAGGAGATAGGGGGAGGAACCGTACTATGAAAGCATTGCAGGATAAAATCAGACAGGAAGGCACGGTGCTCAGCGACAGGGTGCTGAAAGTGGACTCGTTCTTGAATCATCAGGTCGATCCCGAGCTGATGGCGGCGATCGGTCAAGAGTTCGCGGCGCGGTATGCGGAAGCCGGCGTCGGCAAGGTGCTTACGCTCGAATCGTCGGGCATCGCTCCGGCCGTAATGACCGCGCTGGCGCTGAAGGTGCCGATGATTTTTGCGCGCAAGCAAAAATCGCTCACCTTGAACGAAGACCTGATCGTCAAGACCGTCTATTCGTTTACCAAGGAGCAGAAGAACGAAGTGGCGGTATCGAAGAAATTCCTGTCTCCGGGCGAGAAAGTGCTGATTATCGACGATTTCCTCGCTTACGGGGAAGCGGCCCTCGGCATGGCGCAAATCGTGGAAGCGAGCGGCGCGGTCGTCGCCGGCATCGGCATTGTCATCGAGAAGTCGTTCCAGAACGGAGCGGACAAGCTGAGAGAAGCGGGGTACCGCGTCGATTCGCTGGCCCGTATCGCTTCGTTGGCGGACAAGCAAGTGACGTTTCTGGAAGAGTAGGCGGCATCCGTCGATCATGGGATAGCCGAAGCGCCGGCCAGGGAGCTGCGCACGGGCTTTCGCATGGTTAGTAAAATATAGGCAGCAGGTCGGATGGAACGAATCCGGCCTGCTGTTTTTTTGTACAATCACAGGGAAAAAGTCATGCTCAAGGGTATGGACGAAGAGGTTTGCGGCGTTTGGCCGAAGCGTCATGATTTTGCTAAAAATGTTCAAAATCTGCCTCGGACTTTGTGATATTAATCACATGTAAGGCGGCCGCTTCCATCTATACTAACAACGTAGAGAAGGGAGGAATTCAATTTGGATACGTTGGATTTAAGCAGGTGGCAGTTCGGCATAACGACGGTTTATCATTTCTTGCTCGTACCTTTGTCGATCGGGCTGGCCTATCTCATCGCGGTAATGCAGACGATGTATGTAGTGAAGAAAGATGAATCGTACAAAATAATGGCGCAATTTTGGGGGAAATTGTTTTTACTGAACTTCGCCGTAGGCGTCGTTACGGGGATTATGCAGGAATTTCAGTTCGGCATGAACTGGTCGGATTATTCCCGGTTTGTCGGTGCCGTATTCGGAGGGCCGCTCGCTATCGAAGCGCTGGTGTCCTTTTTCCTCGAATCGACGTTTCTCGGTATCTGGATTTTCGGCTGGGACCGTCTGCCGAAGAAGGTGCATCTGGCCTCGATTTGGCTCGTGGCGATCGGTACGACGCTGTCGGCCTTATGGATTTTGAGCGCGAACTCCTTTATGCAGGAGCCGGTCGGCTATGCGATTCGCGGCGGCCGCGCCGAGATGACGAGCATCTTCGCCATCCTGGGAAACAAGCAGCTGTGGGTGGAATTCCCGCATGTCGTCTACGGAGCGCTGTCGACGGGCGCCTTGTTCGTAACGGGGATCAGCGCTTATAAAATACTTCGCAAGCAGCAGCCGCAGCTGTTCAAAGCTTCCTTCGCGATCGGCGTTACGATTGCGCTGGCGGCGAGTTTTATGACGGCCGTCGCCGGCCATGAGCAGGCCCAGCACTTGATGAAGTCGCAGCCGATGAAAATGGCGGCTTCCGAAGCGCTGTGGGACACGACGGGAGATAGCGCTCCGTGGACGGTGTTCGCCCTGATTGACGTGGAGAAGAAGCAAAACCGGGGACAGGTCGAAATCCCTTACGCATTAAGCATTTTATCCTATAACAAGCTGCACGGCAGCGTGCCGGGAATGAATGAACTGCAAGCGGAGTACGAGGCGAAGTACGGTCCGGGCAACTATATTCCTCCGGTCAAAACGACGTTCTGGAGCTTCCGCATCATGGTGCTCGCCGGGGTGCTGATGATTTTGCTGAGTCTGTTCGGCACTTACGCGGTCTGGCGCAATCGGCTGGAGCAGTTTCCGCGTTATTTGAAATGGATGATCCCTGCGATCAGTCTGCCCTACATAGCCAATTCGGCGGGCTGGATTATGACGGAGGTCGGCCGCCAGCCTTGGCTCGTTTTCGGCTTGCAGAAGACGGAAGCGGGCGTATCGCCTACGGTGACGCCGGCGATGGTGGCGACGTCGCTGATCGGCTTTACCGTCATTTACGGACTGCTGGCCGCCGTGTTAGTTTATCTCATCGTCGTCTTCGTGAAAAAAGGGGCAACCGACGATGATCATCATAAGCAGGACGATCACGGGATCGAATCGAGCGCGGCGACTCCTCTGTGAGGCCCGCCGGGGCAATGAAATAGAAAGCGAGGCGAAGGAATATGCTCGAAACCTTATGGTTTATTCTTATTACGGTGCTGTTCGTCGGATTTTTCTTCCTGGAAGGCTTCGACTTCGGCGTCGGCATGCTGACTCCGTTTCTCGGACGGACGGATACGGAGCGCCGCGTGCTTATCAATACGATAGGGCCCGTCTGGGACGGCAACGAGGTTTGGCTGATTACGGCGGGCGGCGCGATGTTCGCGGCGTTTCCGGAATGGTACGCGACCTTGTTCAGCGGCTTCTACATGGCGCTTTTCCTCATGCTACTGGCTCTTATCGGCCGCGGCGTGGCTTTCGAATTTCGCAGCAAGCTGCCGAATCCCCGGTGGCGCAAGCTGTGGGACGGCGTCATCTTCGGAGGCAGCCTGCTGCCGCCGCTCTTGTGGGGCGTGGCGCTGGCGAATCTGATGAGAGGCGTGCCGATCGACGCCAACAAAAATTATGCGGGCTCGTTCTGGGATTTGATCTCCGTCTATTCGGTGACGGCGGGTGTCAGCATCGTGCTGCTGTTCGTGCTCCACGGGGCGCTCTATCTCTCGCTGAAAACCGAAGGGGAGCTGCGGGAGCGGGCGAGACGGGCGGCGAACCGCTTCGGCGCGTGGGCCAGCATCGTGCTGCTGCTGTTCGTCTTCCTCAGCTATTTCGAGACGGATATGTTTACCCGCGACGGCATTATCCCGGGCATGGTTCCGCTCACGGCGGGCTTTGCGCTGCTCTCCGTCCATTTCTTCCTGAAAGCCGGGCGCGACGGCTGGGCGTTCATTATGACCGGGCTTACGATCGTGCTCTCTACGATTACGGTGTTTATGTCCCTGTTCCCGCGGTTGATGATCTCCTCGCTGAACCCGGACTGGACGCTGACGATCTACAATACGGCTTCGAACGAATATACGCTGAAGGTTATGACCGTGATCGCTCTTACTACGGTGCCCGTCGTCGTCGCTTACCAGGCGTGGACGTATTGGGTGTTCCGCAAACGGGTGAGCGTCAAGGATCATTTGGACTACTGATATGATGAAAAAACTGCTTGACCGCGTGCAAGGAACCCGGAAGCTGCTGCTGGCCGGCATCGGGTTCAGCGTCATCGGCGGGGTGCTGATGATCCTTGAATCCGTCAGCTTGGCCCGTCTCGTTCACGGAGCCTTTCTGAATGGGCTCGGCCTCTCGGCCTTGGCGCCGGTCTTCGCTGTGCTGCTCGGGTGGATACTGCTGAGAGCGCTCGTCCAGACGGCGAGCGAGTACGTCTCCTCCCAGATGGCGATGCGCATCAAGAGCGATCTGCGCCGCCAATTGCTCGCCAAGCTGGTCGAGCTGGGGCCGGGTTACGCCAAAGGCGAGCGCAGCGGGGAGCTGCTCGGAACCGTCTACGAGGGAGTGGAGCAGCTGGAGGCTTATTTGGCGCGCTATGTGCCGCAGATGGCTCTGTCCATGCTGATTCCGGCCGCGATCTTCTGCGCCGTCGCCGGATTGGACTGGATTTCGTCCGTCGTGCTGGCGGTGACGCTGCCGCTGCTCGTCGTGTTCATGATTTTGGTGGGACTCGCCGCCAAATCCAAAGCGCAGCGGCAGTTCGAGCGGTTAGGACAGCTCGGCGGGCATTTCATGGACGTGCTGCGGGGACTGCCGACCTTGAAGATGTTCGGCCGCAGCCGGGCGCAGATTGAGATCATCTCGCGCATCAGCGAGGAGTACCGGAAGACGACGATGGGCACGCTGCGGCTCGCGTTTTTATCATCCTTCGTCATGGAGCTGTTCGCAACGCTGAGCACCGCGATCGTAGCGGTGTTTCTCGGGCTGCGGCTGATTAACGGAGAGATCGGCTTCGAGCATGCGTTTCTCGTGCTGCTGCTGACTCCGGAGTTCTACGCTCCGGTCAGAGCGCTCGGCACGCAGTTTCACGCCAGCACGAACGGGATGGCCGCGGCGTCCCGGATCATCGGCATTCTGGAGGCGGAGACATCCGTCGGCTCCAAGCGGGAACAGCCGCTGCCCGCCGGCAAGCCGAGCGGCTGCCGCATCGAGTTTCGGGATGTCAGCTTGACGTATCCCGGCAGCTCGGTGCCGGCGCTGTCGAACGTGTCCTTCACGCTGGAGCCGGGAGAGCGCATTGCCGTTATCGGCCCGACCGGTTCGGGGAAGAGTTCCCTGCTCGACGTGCTGCAAGGCTTCGCGGTTCCGACCGGCGGCAGCGTGCGGATGGACGGCGCCGACTTGGCGGAGCTGCCGCTGGACGCATGGCGGAGCCGGCTGTCGAGCGTGAACCAGAATCCGAAGCTGTATTACGGCACGCTGCGGGATAACTTGACGCTCGGCTGCGACGGTCCCGTCGACGAGGAGCGGCTGGCTCGCGCGCTGGAAGCGGCGGGCGTCGATTTCATCGGGCAGCTCCCGGACGGGCTGGACACGCTGCTGGGCGAAGCCGCTTCCTTGTCGGGCGGGCAGATTCAGCGCGTCGCCATTGCCCGGGCGCTGCTGAAGGACGCGCCGCTGCTGCTGCTCGACGAGCCGACCTCCGGCCTGGATCTGCGGCATGAGGCGATCGTCCGGCAAGGCTTGGAACGGCATCTGCGGACCCGCATGTCCGTGACGGTAGCGCACCGGCTGGAGACGGTGCGGGATGCGGACCGCATCATCGTCATGAACCGCGGACGTATCGCCGAAATCGGCTCGCCGGCCGAGCTATTGGCCGCGGGAGGCATGTACGCGCGTATGATGCGGACGCTGGAGCGGGAGACGAGCGGCCGCAAAGCTGCGCCGCCGCAGATGGAAGCGGGAAGCGATATGCGCGAGGGGCCGGACCTGAAGCGGGAAGGCGGGCGGACCGATGTCGGCGAAGAGCGGCAGGCCCCTTGGCGGGACCGGCAGGACGCTTGGCGCGGCGCGCTTTCTTTCCTGCGCCCGTACCGGGGCAGGCTGCTGACGGCGGTGCTGCTCGGCTGCCTGACGATAGCGGCGAGCATCGGTCTTATGGGCACGTCAGGCTACCTGATCGCCAGAGCCGCCTTGCGGCCGGAGTCGGTGCTGCTGCTGTGGGTGCCCATCGTGGGCGTGCGGTTTTTCGGCTTGTCCCGGGGCGCCTTCCGCTATCTGGAACGGCTGGTGTCGCATGATCTGACCTTCCGCGTCCTGCACCGGGTACGCGTCTGGCTGTACGAGAGCTTGGAGCCTGCGGGAGTCAGGCTGCTGGAGCGGCGGCGCAGCGGCGAGCTGCTGCAAACGCTCGTCGGCGACGTGGAGCAGCTGCAGCATATGTATTTGCGCGTTCTGGCTCCGCCGCTCGTCGCGCTCATAACCGGCGCGCTGGGCTGTTTCCTGCTCGCCGCGCAAGAGTGGCGGCTCGGGCTCGTTCTGCTGGCGATGCTGGCGCTCTCCGGCATCGGCCTGCCATGGCTCAGCGCCAGGCTGGGCAGAGAGCCGGGACGGGCGATCGCCGGCCGCCAAGCGATGATGTACGCTCAGACGAGCGATCTGCTCCTCGGCATGAAGGATCTGCTCGTGTTCGGGCGCGCTCAGGAGCGGCTGGAGGACATTATGCGGCTGCAGTCGCAGGTGAACGGGCAGCAGATGCGCTTGAACCGGGCCGGCGCAGCTGTGAACGGAGCGATGCTCGGCGCGGCGCATGTAAGCATGTGGCTCGTGCTGACGGCTTCCGTCTATTTCACCGGGATGGGACGGCTGGAGCCGGTGTACATCCCGGCGCTGATATTGATGACGCTGGCCTGCTTCGAAGCCGTTGTACCGCTTCCAGCGGCATTTCAGCAATTGGGCCATACGCTGTCCGCGGCTTCGCGGCTGTTCCGCGTCGTGGAGGAGAACCGGGCTTTTGCGGCGGCGAACCCTCCGGAGCGGCAGGCGCCGGCCGCCGCTGCCGCTTCCGTCGCTTCTGCTGCGCCCGACATGCGCGGAGACCAAGGCGAGTGGGAGGTCGAGATGCGCGGCGTATCGTTCCGGTACGAACTGGGGCGGGATTATGCGGTCCGCGATGTTACCTTGAGCTTGAAGCCGGGGAGACGGATCGCCGTCGTCGGGGAGAGCGGAGCGGGCAAGAGCACGCTGCTGCAGCTGCTGCTCGGCTTGCGGGAGTATGCCGAAGGCTCGATTCGCATGAACGGGCGAGAGCTTCGCGAGCTGCCGGAAGCGTTCATTCGTTCCCAATATGCGGTCGTTTCCCAGGAGGTACAGCTGTTCAAGGCGTCGGTTGCGGCCAATTTGCGGCTCGGGCGACCGGAAGCGACGGATGACGAGCTGCGGGAGGCGGCGCGGCTTGCGCTGATCGACGATACGATCATGAGCTTGCCCCAAGGCTACGATACGCTGATAGGAGAGCGCGGCGGCCTGCTGTCCGGAGGCGAACGCCAGCGTTTGGGTCTGGCCCGGGCTCTGCTGCGCCGGACCCCGGCGCTGCTCTTGGATGAGCCGGCGACGGGACTGGATGTGCTGACCGAGGAAGCGTTCATGAACAACTTGCAGTCGGTCTGGAAGCGGCAAGCCGTCGTCTGGATTACGCATAAGCTGTCAGGGCTCGAACGGATGGATGAAATTATCGTGATGCATCAGGGAGAAGTCAAGGAACGCGGGACGCATGAGCAGCTGCTGCGGCTTGAAGGCTATTATTACCGTTTGTGGCGGCTGGAGAGAGAGAAGGAATGCCTGCTTGCAAGCTTTCAGGAAGCCGGAACGCCCGTGCCGCTGGAGCCATAGCGAGAATCGGGACGCAGCGGGGAATGAAGTTGCCTAAATCAGGAAACCTTATGAATGGAGCGGCAACCATTTCCTGAAGCGAGGTGATCGATCCCATGGGAGAGCGGCAGCCGTCATCCGGCGCGAAGCTCGTCAGCCTGATCAGCGCAGTGTTTATCGTCCTCGCCGTCGCGGGGTATATTTATTTGCTGCGCATCGGAGAAGCCCAGCGGCTGCTCGGGAGCATCAGGCATATGGGGGCGCTGGGCATCGCTATCGGAGTGGGCGTCCAGATTATCGTCAATATTTTGCCGGTGCCCGGAGAGTTTACTTCCATCGTGCTTATGGAAATTTACGGACCGGTCTGGGGCGGAGTGTATTCCTGGACCGGAGGCGTGCTAGGCGCAGTCGGAGCGATGTTTTTGACCAAATGGGTGACGAAGCCTTTTTTCGGTCCGATGGCCCGTCCTTTTCTCGACAAGGTGCAGCGGATGATCCGGCGGCGCGAGTCGTTCGGCCTGCTTCTGCTCCGCTTCGTACCTTTGGTGCCTTATCATGTCGTCAATTACACCGCTGGCTTGTTGAGCGTCAGACTTTGGGCGTTTATTTGGACGACGGCCGTAGGCATTTTGCCGTATACGATCGCCGTGAGCGGCATTTACGCCGGAGTGCGGAAGGGCTCGCTGCGCTAGGGAATCGCCGGCGCTGCCGTGTTCGTGCTCCTTTTCGGCATCGGTCTGTATGCGAAAAAAAGAAGCCGCTCCACGCCGTAATGAGTCGGGGCATGCCTGCCGCTTTATACGGAAGGCGCGAGCGGCCTTGGCGAAGACCCAAGCGTCAAACGTCCGGGAATGCCGCGGAATGCGTCCGCGGCTATCTCGTCGGCCGGTACACCCTTTCTGGCCGGCCGACGACGCCGTAAGAGAGATCGGCGTACACATCGCCCAGATGAACCAGATGCTCCAGATAACGCCGCCCGGTCGAGCGGCTGACTCCGATCATTTTGGCGATTTGCTCCGCCGTTAATCCGTCGGGCGCTTGAGAGATCGTCTGCGTCACCTTGACGAGCGTCAGCTTGTCGATGCCTTTGGGCAGAAAGCCGGCATCTGATCCCGCTTCCTTCTTCATGCTGCCGGAGAGCAGCCGGTCGACATCGCTCTGGCTAATGCTGCCGGTCTCGTTCAGCCGATTCAGCTCGCGGTGAAATTCCCGGTAACGCAGCAGCGTCTCCTGCAGGCGGCCGAAAATAAGCGGTTTCATAATATAGTCGAACGCGCCGCCGCGCACGGCTTCCCGAATCGCGTCGACCTCCTTGGCCGCGGTGATCATCACCACATCGGTGTCCCGGAAATGCTGGCGGATATACTGCAGCAAGTCGAGGCCGCTTGTTCCCGGCAAATAAATATCCAGCAGCACCAGGGAAGGGCGCAGAATGTCCAATTGCTCCTTCGCCTGAGCCTCGTCGGGCGCAATGCCGACCACAGTAAAGCCCTCGACCTTCTCGATAAATCTGCGGTTGATTTCGGCGATTCGCAGATCATCCTCGATAACCAGCACTTCCACGGCCGTTATGTTCGCTGGAGCCGTCATCGTTACATCCCCCCTGCCGAAGGCTGATGTCGCTTCGGAATGGCAACGGTAAACAGCGTGCCTCCCGAAGGATTTCTATGGAACGTAATATATCCGTTCAGCTTGCCGACCGCGTGCGAAACAAGCGCCAGACCGATGCCGCGGTGCTCTCCCCGTTTGGTGGAAAATCCTTTATCGTAGATGGAGCCGGCAGCCTCTTCGGGAATGCCTGCGCCGTTATCCTCGCATTCGATAATGAGATCGTCGCCGAGATCGGTCAAAAACAATTTGACCTGCTTATCCGGCTTGCCCTCGCAGGCCAGTACGGCCTCCATGGCGTTGTCGATCAGATTTCCGATAATCGTGACCAGCAAGTTGCGGTCCGCCTGCTCGGGAATATCGCGGAAGGAGCTCTCGCGATCGATTTCAAAGCTCAGCTTCAGCTCCTGCGCATGGTTGTACTTGCCGATCAATAGCCCGCCGATCATCGGATCGGGTATTTCCCGCATAATGAACTGCACGAAATTTTGATGCACATCGACCTCGCGAGAGATAAGCTCGACCGCTTCCTGGTACGACTCCAGCTGAATCAGTCCGGAGATCACGTACAATTTATTGGAAAACTCATGGGTTTGCGCCCTTAACGACTCGGCGAACCGCTTCACTTGAGACAGCTCCTCGGCCAGCCGGTACAGCTCGGACTTGCTGCGGAAGCTGGATACGGCGCCGGTCACCTGGCCGCTGCGGTCGACGATGGGCACGCGGTTGACGACAACTTCGCGGTCGCCGATCAGCATCTCTCTGTCCGTTTCGGATTGCCCCGTACGAACGACCTCAAGCAGCCGGGTGTTCGGGATCACTTCTTCAATATGCCTGCCGGATATCGTCTCGTGCTCAGGCAGCTGCAGGAGCTGCAGCGCGTACCGGTTGGCAAGGGTGACGACGCCTTTGCCGTTGACGGCAATGATGCCTTCGCGGATCGATTCCAGAATCGCCTGCTTCTCGGTGTACAGCGCGCCGATTTCTTCCGGCTCCAGACCGTGAATGGAGCGCCGCACGCTGCGCGCGATCAGAATCGAGCCGGCGATGCCGACGGCGAGCAGGAGGAGCGTAATCCATTCGACCCGTTCCTGGTAAATGTCGTCGATGCGGTCGATATTTTCGGTCAGAAAGCCGACCGAGATGATGCCGATGACGCCGCCGTTATCGTCGAAGACGGGAGCCTTGCCCCGCAGAGCGGGTCCCAAGGAGCCGATAGCCTCGGAAATAATCGAATGCCCCGCAAGCACCGGCCCGTTATCCCCGCCGACCATTTCTTTACCGATCCGATCGGCTACGGGATGCGCATAGCGAATGCCTTCCCGGTTGCCGACGACGATATATTCGGCGCCGATTTTCTCGCGGATGCTTTCCGCGATCGGCTGGATGATCTCCGAAGGATTCGGTTCGCCGAACGCTTTGCGGATTTCCGGCATAAGCGCTATCGTCTCCGCCACCTGGAGCGCCCTGGTGCCGATCTGGTCCTCGAATACCGAGGTCGTTATATAGTAGAAAATACCGCCGAGGCTTACGATCACCAGAGAAAGCAGAGAACAGATGATGAGAATAAGCTTGGTTTGCAACCGCATGGAATCGAATCCTCCCGCATGATATTTCAGGATGTGTAACGGGCAATTGCAGATGATGACCTGGCAGCGAAGTCTATTGTAACATAAAGCGCTGTCATTTTGACGAAATGAAGCCTGGAAACGCCGTGAACAATATGAACAAAATCGACACAATGGAGTTATTATCATTAATTTCGTTAAACTGTTCGAACGAAGAACCCGGTGGTATTCTGAAAGCGTTATCTCAAAAGAAAGCGCATTCAAAAATTAAAAATTATCGGAGGGGTTCATTTCATGAAAAACGTTTGGGCAGCTTCCCTGAAAGTTACCGCCGTCAGCCTGCTTGCCGTCAGTCTTGCCGCCTGTGGCGGAGGAGCCAAGCCGGCCGCCTCGGGCGCGGAGAACGGCAAGAGTACGGCGCAGCCTGCCGCATCCAAATACCCGGAGAAGGCCGTCAGTCTGATCGCGCCTTCCGGCGCGGGCGGCGGCTGGGATATGACCGCCCGCACGATCGCCAAGGTGCTGGCGGAAACCAAAGCGCTGGATAAGCCGGTCACCGTAGAGAACAAGCCGGGAGGAGGCGGCACCGTATTCATGGCGGAGTACGCAACCAAGGACGTCAAAGACAACTATAAGCTGTTCGTCAGCTCGCCGCCGATTTTGATCAACAATTTGAAGAAGGAGGGCAACACGCCGTTCGGGTACAAGGATACGACGCCGCTCGCTCAGTTGACCAAAGATTACGGAGCGATCGCCGTCGCCGCCGGTTCCAAGTACAACGATCTGAAGTCGCTGCTCGACGACATGAAAGCGGACCCGTCCAAGCTGACCGTCGCCGGAGGCTCCGCTCCGGGTTCGATGGATCATCTCGTCTCCATTCTCCCGGCGTTCAAGTACGGCATCGATCCGAAGAAGGTGAAGTACGTATCCTACGACGGCGGAGGAGAAGCCATCACCGCGCTGCTCGGCGGCAATGCCGATGTCCTCGGCACAGACGCTTCCTCGCTCGATCAATATTTGAAGGCGGGCAAAATCAAGGTGCTGGCCGTAGCGGCGCCGCAGCGTCTCGGGGGCGGCATGAAGGACGTGCCTACGATGAAGGAGCAGGGCGTCGACGCCGAATTTCTGATCTGGCGCGGCATCTTCGGACCGAAAGAAATGAGCGCGGACGCCAGGAAGTTTTGGGACGAGGCGATTAACAAGATGGTCGAGTCCGAGCAGTGGAAGAAAGAAATGCAGGCGAACAACTGGGAGACCGAATATAAGAAGGCGGACGACTTCAAGACTTATTTAACGGCGCAAGAGGCGCAGGTCAAAGATATTTTGACCGCTTTGGGCATGCAAAAGTAAGGAGTGGATGGGAATGAACCATACGTTCGACCGTTATGCGGGCATCGTCTTTCTCGCTGTCGGCGCCGTCTTCGCGATCGGAAGCCGCAGCATATCGACGAGCGCCTACGGCAGCAATGTCGGAGCGAACATTTTTCCAATGGTGCTCGGGATTGCTTTATCGCTGCTGAGCCTGCGGCTGATCTACGAAAGCTTCCGCAAGCAGCGGGCGCAGAAGAAGCGGGACAATCTGGACTACAAGCGGTTCGCCGTTATTTTCGCGGCGGCCGTGCTGTACGCCTGCTTCCTCGAAGACATCGGCTTCGTCATCTCGACGTTCCTGTTTTTGCTGATCGGGTTTCAAACGATGCAAAGAGGACGAATCTGGGTTTCGCTGCTGATTGCGGCGGCGTTCTCCTACGGGGTGTACTTTTTGTACGTCAATGTGCTGGACGGTTCGCTTCCCGGGTTTCCGGCATGGCTCGGCTTATCGTAATCGCATGCAAAAGGATGAAGCGTATGCTTGAAGCATAGGCTGGCAGGAGGGAGAAACATGAGCACGATCGAGTATTTGCTGCACGGTCTCGGCACGGCGATGCAGTGGCATAATCTGGTATTTGTTTTCATAGGAGTATTGATCGGGACGGTCGTCGGCGTGCTGCCGGGGATCGGCCCGATGAGCGGGGTCGCGCTGCTGATTCCGATTACGGCGACGATAACGAGCGGCTTGGCGCCGGAGGAAGCGGCCACAAGCTCGATCATTTTGCTGGCGGGGGTTTATTACGGAGCGATGTACGGAGGCTCGACGACGTCCATACTGCTGAATACCCCGGGCGAGTCCTCGTCGGTCGTCACGACGCTCGACGGCTACCAGATGGCCAAGCAGGGCCGGGCGGGCGCGGCGCTCGCCATCTCGGCGATCGGTTCCTTTGCGGCCGGCATCATCTCGCTGATCGGGCTGATCTTCCTGGCCCGCCCGCTGTCGGCGGCAGCCGTCAAGTTCGGGCCGGCGGAATATTTCTCGCTGATGGTGCTGGGGCTGCTCGCGATCAGCGGATTGGCGGGCAAATCGATGGTCAAAGCGCTGATAATGACGGCGTTCGGTCTCTTGCTGGCTACGATCGGCATCGACAGCGTCTCGGGAGTGGAGCGATTTACGTTTAATATCCCCGAACTGTATCAAGGGCTGGAATTTCTGACGATCGCGGTCGGCACGTTTGCCGTCGGCGAAGTGTTCAAAACGATCTTGGAGCGCGAAGCCGGCGACGGGGAGCTTGCCAGAATCAACCGGATTTTGCCGACAAGGAAAGATCTGAAAGACAGCGCGGCGCCGATCGCCCGAGGCTCGATTCTGGGCTTCTTTATCGGACTGCTGCCCGGCGCCGGCGCCATTCTCGCTTCCTTCTTCGCCTATATCGTGGAAAAGAAAATCAGCAAGCACCCGGAGAAGTTCGGCAAAGGCGCCATCGAGGGAGTCGCTTCCCCCGAATCGGCGAACAACGCCGCATCGGGCGGCGCGATGATCCCGCTGCTTAGCCTAGGGATTCCGTCGTCCGGCACGACGGCGATTCTGATGGGCGCTTTCATCATGTATAACGTACAGCCGGGCCCGCTGCTGTTCCAGGATCATCCGCAGCTGGCTTGGGGCGTCATCGCGAGCATGTTCGTCGGCAATTTGATGCTGCTCGTGCTCAATATGCCGCTGGTCAAAGTATTCGCCAAAGTCATCGAGACGCCGGCCCGGTATTTGCTTCCGCTTATCATTGTGTTCTCGGTGTTCGGCGTGTATGCCGTGCAGTATTCGACGTTCGATTTGCTGCTCATTATGGGGTGCGGCCTTGCCGGTTACTTCTTGTCCAAGAACGACTACCCGCTGGCGCCGTTAGTGCTGGGGCTGATTCTCGGTCCGATGATGGAAAACAATATGCGCCGGGCGCTGACGATCTCGAACGGCGACTTTATGATTTTTCTGCAAAAGCCGGTTTCGCTCGTCTTTTTATTGATCGGACTGCTCTGGATCGCGATTCCGCTTGTTCTCAAGCTGCGCGGCCGGAACGTGCTCGTTAACGAGGAAGGATAGCCGGACATCGTTATCGGACGGTTTTCTCTTGAAAGGGTATTCTTTTTTACCGGGAAAATCCATATGAATATAATATTTTCGGCGCACGGATAAGCCGGTAACCGAATCGGCGAAAGATGAAATAGGAAAGGATATGCTGCCGTTATGGATGTAGGGTGGATGCTGCTTGGTCTGGCGCAAATTATGTTGATCAACATCGTCTTGAGCGGCGATAACGCGGTCGTAATCGCGCTCGCTTGCAGAAACTTGCCGGCGGAGCAGCAGAGGAAGGCTATATTTCTTGGAAGCGGAGGGGCGATCGCGCTCCGGGTCGTACTCACTTTCGCAGCCGCATGGCTGCTGCAAATTCCGTATGTCCAACCGGCCGGAGGATTGCTGCTGCTCTGGATTGCGTTCAAGCTGTTGATGAACGACGAGCGCGAAGAGCAAACGGCGTCCAGCCGCCATCTGGGCGCGGCGGTCAGAACGATCATCACGGCCGACTTGGTCATGAGTCTGGACAATGTACTTGCCGTTGCCGGAGCCGCATCCGGCAATTTGCTGCTGATCGGACTCGGGCTTGCCTCCAGCATCCCGCTTGTTATTTGGGGCAGCCAGTTTCTGATGAAGCTGATGAACCGCTTCCCGGTCATTGTGCTGCTTGGAGTAGGGCTGCTTGGGTACACGGCGGGGAAGATGATTCTAAGCGACGATACGGTCGCGCAATGGGTCCATTCGCTAAGCCCGGCGGTTCATACGGCCATTCCGCTGCTGCTGGGGGCTTCGGTGGTTGCCGCAGGCAGGGCGCTGGAGAGGCGCCGCCGGCATAAGCGGCGGCAGATGCAGGCGGACTGTTCTTGACGTTATGCGCAGCGTCATTCATTTGATCATGCCCTTGCGTTGAATATTGGTCTTAACATGAACCTCAACCCGTTGATCCGGAAAGAGGCTGCTCAGCCATTCTTTTTTATCCAGCTTGCCTCCGTGAGCTACCCGGTATACTTCGCCGAAACCGGCGGGATCGGAGCGCATGTCCTGCAGCTTCGCGACGAGCGAGGACAGCTCTTTCTCAACCTGGCGGCTGAGCTTGCTCTCAATCTCTAACAGCTCGGCCTTGGAATCGATGGACAGCCGGGCGGTTTGATCCAAATCGAGCTTGAGCAGCAGCTCGACGTTCATCCGGTCCCGCTTCCATTGGACCTGGCTCTTATAGTTCAGCAGCGTAAACGAAAGCTTTTCTTTCTCCAGCGTGAAGGTGGTGGAAGCGAGCTTTCTTTTTTGCAGCAGAGACACGTATTTCACATCGTTCGACGGAATATAGCCGACGAGCCGGTCGCTGCCGAACAGAGCCATTTCCGAGGTTTGCAGCGCGGTTTCTTCTCCCGAACGGCTTAATACCATGGAATACGGCGAGGAACCCGGATTGAGAGTCCCGCTGTAAAATTGATACAAATAGATCGGCAGCACCTCGAAAGTGTCCGATCCGGCTCCGGAGAACACATCGACCATCCAGTCGCCCACAGATTCCGGGACGGAAGCTTTGGCGCGGATAATATGTTCCGGGCTTCCTTTGGTAATCGCCACCCAGGCGATCTTTTGGATTTCGTCGCGGCGCATCAGGAAGTCGAGCTGCTCGGACAATCCTTTTTTGGCCAGCTCGCCGGAGAAAAGGATCACTTTGGTGTGGCCGTATTGAATGTCGCGGGCCGATTTGCGTTTAAGCTGATACAGCGCGTCGGAGATCGTATATCCTTCCGCCGTCATGATGAAATTGGGAGACCCTTTGCCCGTCAATGTTCCTCCGGAAGGGGCCAGGGAGGCATAGCGGCTCGGTATGGCCGACAGGGCGTGCACGCGCACGCCTTTTTCCGCGGATTCGATGCCAAGCACGGTAACGAAGGTGATGCGATTAATTTGTTTGACATCCCCGCAGCCGCCGGTGACAACTACAGCGAGAAGGAGCAGCAGAAGCAGCGACCGGCGCTTCATCCCCGTTTCCCCCTCATCGCCATCCATACGTACAAGCACAGCGGAAACAGCACGATGATCCCAAAAGCATAGCACCCGAGCCAATACGAATATTTGAAAAAGAAAAACGGCATATTGGCTTTCATCAGCAGCAAGGGGAGCGCTGCGGCGACGGCAATAATGAAATAGGGCGATAGCCGGAGGCCGAGCATTTGAGCGAAGCAGAAGGCCGTCGAGCGAACAAAGAATACGGCCCCGAGCACAATTAAACCTGAATTTCGAAAGCGCATAAGAATGCGGCGGAAAATTTCGATGAGCGGTTCACTGAAAGTAAAAAAATGGAGATAGTGCCAGCGGGATTTGAACGACTTAGCCACATGAGGATAAGTGCCCCCTCCCCAGTGAAGAGGCACTTTCGTTTTCCATGTGAAATGTTGGGAAGTGTCATTCTAATTGAACCACTTTAGCTTCGATACGCTTCCAAGCGTGTTGGTTGCCAAAATCCTTGATCAGCTTGAGCACAACTGATCGACTGTGCCGAACGAGCGTTGCTGCGCAATGAAAAAACTCCAAGCGGAATCTGGCAATCGTATAGCGCTGATGTACCGGTTCGCAGCAATCGCTTTTGAAGCGTTCGAACAAGTTGTAGGACAGCAGCTTAATCAGGAGGTCGAGCGTGTTGGCTTCAAATTCGCTGGTGGCGATGCGGTCCATGGAAAAGCCGTTCTTCGCTTCCTTAATGTAGTTTTCCATACAGCAGCGCTGGTTGTAGAAGCGCCACAAATCAATCGGTGCCCATTCCAGATTGGTTACAAGGGCTTCATACTGCCAGTCCTCATCGAACACAATGCGCCCTTGGCCGTGTTCGAACACCTGGGTTTTGCGAATAATCGCTATACACCGAGACTTTGTCCAAGACGTCGCTTTGTAGATTAGGGTAATGCCTTCGATGATCCACTCTTCGTCGACATAGCGAGTCCAATAGCGGCAGGCCCGAACTTCTTTAGCCAGACGCTTTGTCCACTTGAGTTTGCCGACATAGCCAATGTTGTTGCTTTCCCAAAGTCGGTAGAAGTCTTCGCCGCCGAAGCCCTTGTCAAATCGGGCATACTTCACTTTGCGTTCGCCGAGCAGATCGAAAGTTTGTTTTAGAAAGTCAGCGGCGTTCGTAGAAGAGTGCGTGTTACCTGGCCGCAGGACGGCATTCAGATTCAAGCGGGATTTTCCTTCAAAGGCCAGCAGTGGATGGTAACTTTTTCGTCCGGGCTTGTGCGGATTCGTGCCCTTGGCCGCGCCGGCTTGATCGCCGTAGACCGTTTCCACCGTGGAATCCAGATCGAGAATAAGGCCATGGGGCAAGCAAGGTGCGATGATCCCCTGATTCAGCTTCCGCAGTTCATCCGGCAGTGACGGACACGACCGGCCAAGTCTCCCAAGCTCCTTATACAGCAAGCTATGATGCGGTAGGCGACCGCCAAGAAAGCGACACATCGTGCTGTAACTTGCGGAAATGAAAAATACGCCCGCAGCCCAGCATCCAGCCAACCATTAGATAGAGCAGGATGCGATGAACAGGAAAAATGGCGTTGTGCGCTTTGCCGCCGGAAAGGCGCTGCATGGCCTCGGCGAGCTTGATTTTTTCGAGATAGGCCAAAAAGATTTTGACGCCGCCGAAACTCGTGGCGTTCTGCAGCGAAAATTCGCTCTTGATTTTGCTGACCGGTGTGGTAGACTTCACCTAAAAGGTGCTCCTCTCTTTGGGTGATGTTGTCCTGGACAAACACCATTCTACCAAAGATTTGGAGCCCTTTTTATGTTTTTAATGCGCAGTACTTTCGAAATTCAGG
>NZ_JANYUY010000032.1 GCF_025060755.1 Paenibacillus doosanensis | reverse complement strand
GTAACTCCCACAAAGGCAAAGAAAGACACAGTGATTATACTCAAATCGTGATGAAAAATCATTTGAAAACCGAGTCTTACTCCGAAGGGACCTACAAAAGTAACTCCGTCGGACAGACTCTTAGAAGGGTGGTGAAAAACAAGCAGCCTATTCGTCTACATAAGTCCTGTTAAGCCGTCCCAGCAGCTCGGCGAACGTATCCAGCTCTTCCGGCGTCCAATCCTTCAGCAAGCGCGAGTAGCGTTCGACGCGAGCCTGCCCGATCAGCTCCAGCTCCTGAAGCCCCGCTTCATTAATCTGAAACGAGCTGGCCCGGCCGTCCGTAGGGTCGGCAATTCTGCGGACGTAGCCTTTCTTCTCAATGACGGCCATCTGCCGGCTGACCGTGGATACATCGAGCCGGAATTCCTGCGCCAGCGCCTTCACTCCGGCCGGCCCGTGCTCCTTCAGCTGAAGCAGCAGCAAATAAGTCGAACGGTCCACAATCCGCTGATCTTTGCCGGGACTGACGAAATTGGCGCGCCGGACGAGCTTCGCCAGCTCTACTTCGATTTCCGTCAGCTTGTTCCTATCAAGCACCAAGCTTACTCCCCCTGTTCCATCATCCTTCCATTTTACCATATTGACAGTTTCAAAAAAAAGTCCGTATAATACCAAAGTAGTTGATTGTATCATGCAACTATATGCATAATTTATTAGCACTGCCATTTGAGGAGGCCCCTAGCCCATGAGTACCGCAGCAAAACCGGATTCGTTTTGGCCGATTATTTACGCCGTCTTTTTCGGCAATTTCCTGGCCATTTTAAGCACGACTACGATTAATGTAGCCTTTCCCCTCTTTATCGACAACTTCCATACGAGCTTGAACACGGTGCAATGGATTATGTCCGGCTTCGTGTTGGCTACAGGAGTCATCGCCCCGGCCGTCGGCTACCTCGGCGACCAGCTCAGCTACAAACGGCTGTATATGATCGCCATGGGAGGCTTCACCCTATCCTCCGCGCTGTGCATCTCCGCCTGGAACATCGAATCGCTCATTACGTTCCGGGTCATCCAAGGTCTGTTCAGCGGCATGATCATGCCGACCACGATGACGATCATTTACCAAGTCGTGCAAAAGGATAAGCAGCCGTTCGCCATGAGCTTATGGAGCCTATCGTCGATGCTGGCGCCCGCCTTCGGCCCGACGCTCGGCGGCTGGATGGTCGAATATTTCGGCTGGAGATCGATATTCGTCATCAATCTACCCATCGGCGTCGCCGCCGTGATCGCAATCATCAAGTATATCCCGTACTACCGCTTGAGCGAAAAGAAATCGTTCGACAAGATCGGCCTTGCCGCCGTAACGATCAGCAGCACCGCTCTTCTAATGGCTTTCAGCCAAGGCAGCGTATGGGGCTGGACTTCCGGCAAGCTGCTTACGGTTATGCTGGGAGGCTTCGCTTTTTTGGCGTTTTTTATCAAATGGGAGCTCACCGTATCCAGTCCACTGCTCCAATTAAGGTTGTTTAAAAACGTCCGGTTTACGCTAAGCTTGGTCATCAACTGTGTCATTACCATTTCGCTTTATGCCGTCAGCATCCTGATCCCGCTATTTTTGCAAAATGTCAAGCATATGTCCGTTCTTCATACCGGGCTCATATTGCTGCCGGGCTCGCTCGCCCTCGCCGCCTGCTCGCCTATTACCGGCAAGCTGTATACCAAGATCGGTCCGCTTCGGCTGATCGCCTCCGGAATCGCGCTGATCGGAATCGCTACGCTTGCGCTGACGAATATGGGACTGCAAACGACGGCGGCCTACATTATCCTATGGCTCGTCATCCGCTATATCGGAGTCGCTTTATGCAATATGCCGGTGACGAACCTGGGAATGAGCTCGATTCCGCGGGAAAACTCCGGGCACGGCTCCGCCATCACCAACTGGGTGCGCCAAGGCATCGCTTCCCTGTCTATCGGCATATTCAGCTCGCTGCTCGTGACGCGGACGAATGTTCATTTGCAGCAGCTTGGCCAAACCGGCTCGGCAGGAGATCAAGAGCTGCTTCGCGAGCAGGCATCCGCTCTCGGAGTGAACGATGTATTTATGATCGGCACGATCGTCGCCGCGGCGGCGCTTCCGTTAGTGTGGCTGCTGCGCAAGCCGAAGCCTCAGACCGCGGCCGCAAGCGCCGCGCAGGCAAGGAACTGACCTTATCGGCGCTCCGACGTATAGCTTAAGTGAGGGAATCGTGGGGCGGGAAATTCCGGCCTCTGCCCCTTCACGCGGCGAACCCGAACTTCCTCAGCCGTATCGGCTGATCTCCAAGTCCCCTCCGCTCACCGCTAACGTGCACCTCCCCCATACAAGAACAAATCCCCCAAAAGCCATCCATGCCGCCGACGCGGCACCACAGACAATGGAAATGGGGTACCAAGAGTAATTTCCAGGGTAGTGACGTGATGCTCTGAAGCTTATTCCGTCCGCATCCAGCTTCAGCTGGATCGGCGTCTAACCATTCCGCTGGGATCGTTCTATGGTTAGACATTACTTTCGGGGGAGCCCCCGGATATCCACAGGAAATGGCTGCGCATCATTTCCTAAACAACAAAAAAAGCCCGGAGCCGCATCAACTGCAGCCCCAAGCCTCTTATTCAAGCCTCTTATCCAAGCTTTCGTTCAAAAGCATTTTATTTCAAAATATGAATCGGATGACCCATCGCCACTTCAGCGGCTTCCATCGTGATTTCACCGAGCGTCGGATGCGCATGAATCGTCAGAGCGATGTCTTCCAAGGTTGCTCCCATCTCGATGGCAAGACCCATCTCGGCGATCAGGTTGGACGCTTCCGCGCCGACGATTTGCGCGCCGAGGAGCAGACCGGAATCTTTGTCGCCGACCAGCTTCACGAAGCCTTCCTTCAAATTCATCGATTGCGCGCGGCCGTTGGCTCCGTAAGGGAACTTGCCTACCGCTACGTTGATGCCTTTGGCTTTTGCTTCGGTCTCGTTCAAGCCGACGCTTGCGATCTCCGGATCGGAGAATACGACGGCAGGGATGCATTTGTAATCGACGACGCTAGGCATTCCGGCAATTGCTTCGGCAGCCACTTTGCCTTCGTACGAAGCTTTATGGGCCAAGGCCAGACCGGATACGATATCGCCGATCGCATAGATATGCGGAACGTTCGTTTGACACTGCTCGTTCACTTTGATCAAGCCGCGCTCGCCGACTTCAATGCCAGCCAGCTCCAGAGACAGATCTCCGTCCGTATTCGGACGGCGTCCTACCGTAACCAGCACATAATCGGCCGTTACTTTCTTCTCTTCGCCTTTGACCGTGAATGTCACGGTAACGTCTTTATCGGTTTGCTCGCAGCCTTGAGCCATCGCTTCGGTGAACACTTCCACGTCCAGCTTCTTCAGGTTGCGCGCCACAAGCTGCGACATTTCTTTCTCGAAGCCCGGCAGAACCGCGTCGGAGCCTTCGAGCACCGTCACTTTCGTGCCGAACTTCGCATAGGTTTGTCCGAGCTCGATGCCGATGTAGCCGCCGCCGATAACGATCAGGCTTTGCGGAATTTCTTGCAGCTCCAGCGCTTCGGTGGACGACAAAATGCGGCCGCCGTAAGGGAACGCCTTAAGCTCGATCGGACGGGAGCCCGTCGCGATAATGCAGTGGTTGAAACGGTAACGCGCCGTTTCGTTATCGTTAAATACGCGGGCTTCTTGATCGTTGATGAACAAAGCCTCGCCGTTAAATACTTGAATTTTGTTGCCTTTCAGCAGCTGGGTAACGCCGCCGGTTTGCTTTTTGATAATGCCGCTTTTCCATTCCTGGACTTTGGCAAAATCGACTTTCACGTTTTCCGCCGTAATGCCGATGGCGGAGCTGTGCGCTGCCGCTTCATAATGATGCGCAGCGGAGATCAAAGCTTTGGAAGGGATACATCCGCGGTTCAAGCATACGCCGCCCAGCTCGGATTTATCGACTACCAATACGCTTTTGCCCAGCTGGGCGGCGCGAATGGCCGCCACATATCCGCCGGGTCCTGCACCGATGACCAGAACGTCAATCTCAACGGAAGCGTCTCCTACTACCATATCTTACACCTCCAAAATGAGCAGCTCTGGATCAGCCAGCAGCTGTTTAATGTAGTTCATAAAGTTTTGACCCGTTGCGCCGTCGATAATACGATGGTCAAAGCTCAAGGACAATGCCATAACCGGAGCAATGACGATTTCACCGTTTCTAACAACCGGTTTTTCTGTAATACGACCTGTTCCGAGAATAGCAACTTCCGGGAAGTTGAGGAGCGGAGTGAAGAACATACCGCCCGCGGAACCGATGTTCGTAATGGAGATCGTGCTGCCTCTCATCTCGGCAGCGCTCAGCTTGCCTTCGCGTCCGCGTGCCGCCAAGTCTTTGATGGCTTCCGCGATCGTCCAAATATTTTTACGGTCCGCGTCCTGGATCACAGGAACGATCAAACCGTTATCCGTGTCCGTAGCGATACCGATGTTGTAGTACTTCTTGTAGACGATCTCGTTCTTCTCTTCGTCGATCATCGCGTTCATAGCAGGGAATTGGCGCGCTGCCGCTACCAATGCTTTGACGATGAACGGCAAGTAAGTCAATTTTACGCCTTTTTTCTCAGCCGCCGCTTTCGCTCTGCCGCGCAAAGCAACCAGTTGAGTTACGTCGACTTCGTCCATCAGCGTTACATGAGGAGCGGTGAACGCGGATTTAACCATTGCGTTCGCGATCGCTTTGCGAATGCCTTTGAGCGGAACGCGCTCTTCGACGCGTTCGCCGGACAATGCCGCCGCAGCGCTCGATGCTGCCGCTGCCGGAGCCGCCGTTGCTGCAGGTGCTGCGCTTGCAGCTTCAGGTGCTGCCGCTGCAGGCTGCGCTCCGCCTGCGGCGAAGGCCAGAACATCTTCCTTCGTCACACGGCCGTTGCGGCCTGTTGCTGTGACTTGCGCGATGTTCACGCCTTTCTCGCGAGCGAGCCTGCGCACGCTCGGCGTAGCCAGCACTTGGCCTGCGGATGCGCCCGCAGCCGCAGCCGGTGCCGCCGCTGGGGATGCCATCGGCGTGTCCAGCTTGGAGCTGGCGACGTTAGCCGCCACCGCTCCGCCTACAGAGCATTCGGCTGCAGGCGCTGCCGCCGGAGCCGCGCTCTCGCCGTGTCCGCCGTGGCTCGCTTGCTGAGGCACCTCGCCGGATACTTCGATCGTCGCGATCAAATCGCCGATCGTACATACCGTACCTTCGCCTACTTTGATCTCTACGATTTTCCCTTCGACCGGAGAAGGAACTTCTACCGTCGATTTGTCGTTTTGCACTTCCATGATGATCGTTTCATCATTGACTGCGTCGCCCGGCTTCACAAGCCATTTGACGATCTCGCCTTCGTGAATCCCCTCGCCGAGCTCAGGGAATTTATATTCAAATATCGCCACGATTCCGAACCCTCCTAAATGGTGGCGCAGGCGGGAGTATGTAGGTTGGAAGTGAAATAATGCGCTTCGTTAACACTCGCCGGCTGCCGGTTCCGCCATATGCCAACTGCCTCCGGCCGCTGTTGAAACCAGGTTTCTCACATTATATTTGTATCAGATGAAACCCGGTTTCAAAGGCGGCGCGTAAACTCTCCGGCAGTTACATATGGCTCCACCTTCTGCCCGCTCGAAGCCTCGCACATTCATTTTCTTCCAAAAGCAGCTCCCGCTGCGCTTTAAAATATATTCCCCGTTTGCGTCCCTTCCGCAAACGGATGTTACCGCTCCAACGCTCCTTGGCGAAGCATTTTTGTCAATTCGGCCGCGAAATGTGAAGAGGAAGGTAAGGGTGTGTACCGGAGGAGCCTGCGTCCGCCTTTGAAACTGGGATATCTACTTCTGCCCTATAATTCATAAGAATATCCCATTTCAACAGCGGCCGGAGGTATACACCCTCCTTCCTGAAACCTATTCGCGAATCCGCTTGACAACCGGCCGCTCCCTTCACAGGAGCGTCCTACTTAAAAGTCAAGAACTTTATTCAAACCTGCTACGATACGAGCAGGGTTAGGTAGCCACTGATCCTCGATTTGAGCGAACGGATACACCGTATCCGGAGGCGTTACGCGAAGCACCGGAGCTTCCAGGTGAAGAATCGCTTTTTCGTTGATTTGCGCGATCACTTCAGCCGCTACGCCGGATGTTTTCTGCGCTTCTTGAACGACGATAGCGCGGTTCGTTTTCTTGATCGATTCTACGATTGTATCGATGTCCAAAGGAACCAATGTACGAAGGTCGATCACTTCCGCTTTTGCGCCGCGAGTTTTTTCAATCTCTTCGGCAGCTTTCAAGGAAGTGTGAACCATTGCGCCGTAAGTGATGATCGTTACATCGGAGCCTTCGCGAACGACGTTCGCTTTACCAAGAGGCACTGTGTACTCGCCTTCTGGAACTTCCGCACGGAACGAACGGTACAGGTTCAAGTGCTCCATGAAGAAGACAGGATCGTTATCGCGGATCGCCGAGATCAGCAGGCCCTTGGCGTCGTACGGGTTCGAAGGAACAACGACTTTAATACCTGGAGTTTGAGCCAGCAAGCCTTCCAACGGGTCCGTGTGAAGCTCGGCCGCTTTAACGCCGCCGCCGAAAGGCGTACGGAACGTAATCGGCGCATTGTAGCGGCCGCCGGAACGGTAGCGCATGCGAGCCGCTTGGACGCAGATTTGGTCCATCGCTTCATAGATGAAACCGACAAACTGAATTTCGGCTATCGGACGAAAGCCTTGAATCCCCATCCCTACAGCCAGACCGCCGATAGCGGATTCCGCCAGCGGAGTATCGAATACGCGCTCTTCGCCGAATTCCGCCTGCAGTCCTTCCGTCGCACGGAACACACCGCCTACTTTACCTACGTCTTCCCCGAATATAACAACGTTAGGATCGCGCTGCAGCTCTACGC
Organism: Paenibacillus doosanensis; assembly: GCF_025060755.1. GTDB lineage: Bacteria > Bacillota > Bacilli > Paenibacillales > NBRC-103111 > Paenibacillus_S > Paenibacillus_S doosanensis. Next base: position 83,860 of record NZ_JANYUY010000032.1, on the reverse strand, counting down.
GCATTGCATCCTTAATCGCTTGAATCATTGTCATTTGTGCCATGGTATGCTTCTCTCTCCTTTACGCGTTATATTCCGCTTTTTGCTCTTCCAAGTGAGCCGGCGTCGTTTCGAACATGCTGTCGATCAGGCCGGTAACGGTCATTTTTTCCGTTTCTTCCGCCTTCTTGATTTGCTCGGCTACGGTAGCCTTCGCTTCTTCGACAACCTTGTTCTCTTCCTCTTCCGTCCAAAGGCCTTTGCCGACCAGATACTTGCGGAAACGGATCAACGGATCTTTCGTTGCTTCCCATTCAGCCGTTTCTTCTTTCGTACGGTATTTGGAAGGATCGTCGCCGGACATGGAGTGCGGGAGGAAACGATAGGTGATCGCTTCGATCAGCGTCGCGCCTTCGCCGTTGCGTCCGCGTTCTGCCGCGTCTTGAACCGCTTTGACGACGGCCAGCACGTCCATACCGTCAACTTGCACGCCCTTGATACCGGCAGCTACCGCTTTATGAGCTACGGATTCTGCAGCCGTTTGCTTGGCGAATGGTGTCGTAATGGCATAGCCGTTGTTTTGCACGACGAAGATCGCCGGCAGTTTGAACGCGCCTGCGAAGTTCATGCCTTCGTAGAAATCGCCTTCGGACGAACCGCCGTCACCGGTATACGTAATCGTGACGCGTTTTTCGCCGCGTTTTTTGAATGCCATGGCAACGCCCATCGCGTGCAAAATTTGCGCGCCGATGATAATTTGCGGCATCAGTACATGCACATCGGCCGGAATTTGTCCGCCGTGCTGGTGACCGCGCGAATACAAGAACGCTTGGTACATCGGAAGACCGTGCCATACGATTTGCGGCATGTCGCGGTATCCCGGACAGATGAAATCGTCTTTATTTAAAGCGAACTCGCTGCCGACCATCGACGCTTCTTGGCCGGATACCGGAGCATAGAAGCCGAGACGTCCTTGGCGGGTCAAGTTAACGGCCCGTTGGTCCCAAGTACGGGTAAACACCATGCGTCTCATCAGTTCTTTCAATTGATCGTCAGTCAAATTCGGCATTTCTTGCTCGTTAACCACAGTACCGTCTGGCCCTAAAACAGACAAAGGCTGCACCTTTGACACTGCCACTTCATATGGCTTACTCATGTACATTCACCTCAGCGATAGATTTTGATGCCTTGAAACCGGAGTTTCTGTTATAGTAGTATTATAAACCTGTTTTCTCTAATAACACAACTACTTACTTGCAAAATATGCGATCTAGTCTTTTCCATGACTATAACAGTGACATGAAATATATAATACAGATGGAAAAACTAGCGTAAACTATTATAATACACTTGGAGGAATTTCCATGGACGATACCATATATTACAAGCGGACAATCGTTAAGGAGCTCATGCCCTCCGTCTCCCTCGGCGAAGAACGGCCGGTTCGCGTCTTTTTGCCGCCCGGGTATCAGGAGCTGCTGACGTATCCTGTCATTTATTGTCAGGACGGAGAGCAGTTTTTCAACTTCGGACGCATCGTCACGCATATGAACCGTCTGATCTTCGACGAGGGCGTAGAACCGGCCATCATTGTCGGCGTGGATGTGAACACGGCCGTCAGAACGAGCGAATATGCGCCGGAGGGAGAACGTTTTGAGGCGTACACTCATTTTTTCGCCCGGGAGCTGCTTCCGTTCATCGAGTCCAAATATCCGGTGAGAACGACGCCCGCCGAACGGATATTGGCCGGCGATTCTTTGGGAGGAACGGTTTCCTTGCATCTTGCCTTAGATTATCGTAGCCTATTTTGCAACGTTATATCCTTATCGGGAGCATTTTTGCGCGAGAGCCGGGAGCGGATCGAGAGGGAAATCGATCTGTCGTGGCTGCGGCTGTATATGCTGATCGGATTGGATGAACGGGAGGTCGCTACGGAGAGAGGCACCTTCGATTTTCTCGAAGCGAACCGCAGCGCCAAAAAGCTCCTCGAAGAGAGGAGCTGCCGCATGACCTATGAAGAAAAGCCGGGGAAGCATCTGTGGGGCTTCTGGCAAAATGAGCTGCCCGCGGCGATGAAGCTATTTCTCAAATGAACGGGAACGCGCTACGGCGTCGGTTCGCCGATTCCGTAACGTTGCTTTAACGAAGCGATCATATCGCTGATCTCGCTGTCGCCGGGCAGCCGCAGCGTGCGCGCGCCTTCCTCAGCCGGAGCGGTACGGGCGCGCACCGTCCGTTTGACCGCGTCGATAAACCGCTGCGGGTCATCCAGACCGGCCAGCTCTTGCAGGCTAGCCATCCGATCCTCATGCACATCGGGATAACTGCTCCCGTCCTCCCCTGCCGCGGCGATACGGTAAAATTCCCGGGCCAGCTCCGCCTTGGCCGCGCCGCTTCCCGTAACGACGACAAACGCCTGAACGACGAAGGCATGCGCCTGTCTGCGCTGTGCAATGCCGCAAAATTTGCGTCCGGCGATACTAAGGTCGTAATCGCCGGGACAATAGGACCCGATCACTTCCCCTTTGGCTACATCCGGCGTTACAGCCTGCAGCGCGTCCTTGACGAGCATGTACATCGTTTCGAAATCTTGGCGAAAATCGATCTGTCCTTGCCGTTTGGGAAGCACCAGCGAGACGTTGACGACTCCCGTATCGAGCGGCACCGCGGCGCCGCCCGAATTTCTGACCGCAACCGAGTACCCTTGCCGCTCCAGCCAGCGCTTCGCTTCGACCGCCCCGGGAAGCCTGCTGTCCCTCAGCCCCATCACGAAAGCGCGGGGATGCCGCCATAGATGTACGATAGGCGGTCCGCCTTCCCCGACGCTCCTGCACAACAGCTCCTCCAGCGCGAACGGATACAATACGTCCGGCGGAGCGGTCTGCTGCGAACGGTCCCATATTAACGCCCCTTCCGGCAAGCGCCAATCATCTTGCTGCATGTTTATTCCTTCTTCCGAATATGGTTATAAGATTTACGCCTTTTTCTCCGAATGGGCGAGTATCTCTTTATATATACGAATCAAATGGTGAACGTCTTCATCGCTTAAATTTCCGAAGAACGTCTTGATATTCGTTTTGCGCTGCTCCCGGATCGTGCCGAGCATCTTGCGGCCTTCCTCCGTAATGCGCAAATAAACGACCCGGCGGTCTTCATCGTCCCGTTCCCGTTCGACATAGCCGGCCGAAAGCAGCTTGTCCGCCAGAGAGGTAATAGCGCCCGCCGTATAGCACATCGCTTCCGCCATCTGCGATACTTTCAGCGGCCCTTCGCTTTCGAGCTTCTCCAGGACGAAGCCTTGAGCCGAAGTCATTCCTTTCTCGTCAAACTTGTTCCAGGCAACGGACATCTTGCGATACAGCTGCCTCGATACCTCCTCCAATTCAAAGAGGTCGCGGTGATCCTTCATCGATTTGCTCCTTTTTCAACAAATGTCGTATTTATTTTAACATTAATACGAACGAGTCGTCGTAATGTTTCAAGAGAGTTCGGAAAAAAAAGTGTTGACGACTCCTTGGGCATCATGATATTTTTTCCATGAATAGTTTTACCATCAAAATATATTTCAAAAAACAATTTTATCAGCAATCCATTTAGCTATTAATTATTTTCATGCGGAAATGTTTTTTGAAAAAAAGGAGGGGGAATTTGAGTGGTCGATTTGGATGATACCTTAAATGAATTTGAGCAACTCATCCATATAGCCATCCGGCAGTCGAATAAATGGACCCCGTGTCCGGCGGTGTCCAAACAGCAGTTCCTGCTTCTGCACACGCTGCTTCATCAGGGACGAATGAGCGTAAGCGAGCTGGCCGACGAGCTGTGTCTTTCAGCCAGCGCCACGACGATCGCCATCAACCGTCTTGTCCGGGACGGTCATATTGCGCGCAGCCGCGACGTTACGGATCGTAGAGTGGTATGGATCGAATTATCGGACGCGGGACGCACCATGATCAGAGAGCTGAGGGAGCGGCGCAAAAGCATTCTGCAAAAGATGCTGGCCGACTTGCCCTCGGACGAAACTCGGCAGTTTATGTCCACACTCCGCAAGATGCTGACCAGCGTCACGGATATGGGCTGAATTTATTTTCCCTATTTATGAAAGGAGCTTAATCAGCAATGAAGAAAAAGGTCATTATTTTGGTAGTGATTGCTTTGATTCTTCTCGGCGGAGGAGCTGGCGGGACTTATTATTATGCGATCGCCAGCAAATATATCAACACGGAAGATGCGAGAATTCAAGGCGACTTGCGGGCTATCGGCGCCCCCGGAGCAGGCAAGCTGATCGAATGGAACTATAAGGAAGGCGATTCGTTCAACAAAGGCGACGTGCTGGGACTCGTCGAAACGACTCCGGCCCACGGCAATACGCCGGCGGTCACGCAGGAAATTATCGCCGCCGAAGAAGGCACCATCATTCAGTTTAACGGCATCAAGGATCAGATGGTCTCCCCTTCCAGCGCCATCGCGATGAGCGCGAACCTCGATCAATTGTACGTATCCGCCAATCTGCAGGAAACCGAAATCGCCGACGTGAAGGTGGGCAGCAAGGTGACGATTAAAATCGACGCCTACCCGAACACAACGATAACCGGTCATGTGGAGCGTCTCGGCCTCGGCACGAACTCCTCCTTCTCCCTGCTTCCCACTTCCAATACGACGGGCAATTTCACCAAGGTGATCCAACGTATTCCCGTAAAAATTTCGCTTGACGATCACAAGGGATTGCGCCTTGTTCCGGGTCTGAACGTAACGGTGAAAATTGAGAAATAACCCGCCCGGCTTCTACATAAGAGAGGAGGAACTATAGGTGTCATCCATAGATGCGTCTTCCGGCAAAGAACAGCCGGCCGGTACGACGGACAAAGCGGGCGGCCCCGGCGCACCCTCCAAAGGTTCCGGCCTGGCCATGCTGGCCGTCATCATCGCCGTGTTCATGGCCATATTGGATACGAGTATCGTCAATGTCGCTTTGCCCAAAATGATGTCCGTCTTCGGCGTCAACCAATCCGATATCGAATGGGTCGTCACCGCTTATTCGCTGGTCAGCGGAGCTTTGATTCCCGTCACCGGCTTCTTGGGCGACCGGTTCGGCTACAAGCGGGTCTTCCTGATCGCCACCGCCATATTTACGATCGGCTCCGGCCTGTGCGGCGTCGCCTGGAGCAATAACAGCATGATTTTTTTCCGCATCATTCAAGCGGTCGGAGGAGGCGCGTTAATGCCGATCAGCATGGCGATGATCTTCCGCATGTTTCCTCCGGAAAAACGCGGAATGGCCATGGGCTTATTCGGTATCGCGATCATGTTCGCTCCCGCCACCGGCCCTACGCTGAGCGGATACATAGTGGAATATTTGGACTGGCGTCTTATTTTTACGATCAACGTGCCGATCGGCATTATCGACTTTTTCCTTGCGATGGCCGTCCTGAAGGAATTTAAAGCCCCTGTGTCGCAAAGATTCGATTTTTGGGGATTCGTTACTTCTTGTACGGGACTCGCCACCCTGCTCTACGGCGTCGGCAAAGTGTCGGAGAAAGGCTGGGGCGATTCCGAGGTGATTACTTTTGTTACGATCGGCATCGTTTGCCTCATCATCTTCGTCGCCATCGAGCTCTTGATCGATCAGCCGATGCTGGACTTGTCGCTGTTGAAAAACGCCACGTTCACGCTATCTCTCATCATATCGAGTATCGCCACGCTGATCATGATGGGCGTACTGTTTTTGCTTCCGATCTTTTTGCAGACCTTATCCGGGCTTTCCGCCGTGCAAACCGGTCTGATTCTGCTTCCGCAGGCCATCGTATCCGGCATTATGATGCCGATTGCCGGCGCCCTGTTCGATAAAATTGGAGCCCGCGTCATTGCCGTTATCGGGCTTTCCTTCACGGCGCTGTCGCTGTACTTGTCGGCCGCGCTCGATCTGAACACGATGTTCTCGACGCTGATCACCTGGCTCGTGCTCCGGGCTATCGGCATGGGTCTTATGATGATGCCTATACAAACGGCCGGCATGAACACCGTCCCGATGCACAAGATGGGTCAGGGCACCGCATTGTCGAACACGATCCGGCAGATCAGCGCCTCCTTCGGTATTGCCTGGCTTGCGCTGTTATACTCCGACAGACGGTCGTTTCACGTGGCGGACTTGTCGGAGCAGCTGAATATGTTTTCGACGAATGTCGCATCCCATTTTAACCAGCTGCAGAATCAGTATATGGGCATGGGCCAGTCGGCCATTCAGGCCAAAGCGAACGCGCTCGGCTATTTGAGCGGGCAGGTGCAGATTCAGGCGACCGTCATGGGGCTTGACGACGTGTTTATCGTGACGGCCGTCTTGTCGGTCATCGCCGCGGTGCTCTCCCTGTTTTTGAAAAATACGAAAGCCAAAGGCGGTCCGAAAGCCCATGTGATGGGCGAATAGAACCTTCCACTATTTTCATAGCAAAGGGGCAAGAATCCATATGACAAGTAGTAAGATCGACAAACCAATCCGATTCAAGCGTATTCTGATGACCGGTCTGGTCGTGGCGCTAAGCGGCATCTTGGCCGCCGGGTGCTCAGTCACCAGCGCCAGCGGCAGCCAGACGAAGCTCGTAACGACGGCTCCGGCCGCCAAGCAAAAAATGGACGACAAGCTGGAGGTCGACGCCGATGTAGTATCCTCCTCCCAAGTGAACGTCATCACGAAGGTCGGCGGCGACGTACTGGAGATGAAGAAGAAGCGCGGCGATTATGTGCAGCAGGGAGAAGTTATTTTTACACTCGACTCTACCGATGCGGCGAGAAACCGCGAGAAGACCGAGCTGTCCCGCCAAAATCTGCAAGCCCAGCTCGATAAAACGAGCGAGGACGTCGTTACCAATCGCGCCGTGCTCAAAAATACGATTGAAAAGCTGCAGCTTTCGATCGCCGATCTGGAGAAAAGCTATAATAACATTCATAACGACTATGACGAAGGGCTTGTGCCCAAAGCCCAGCTCGACAAGGCGGATACGCAGTTGAAGACGGCGCGGCTCGATCTGGATACGGCGCAGAAGCAATTGGCCAATCTCGATGCTACCGATCCGCTCGCCTCGCTGAGAATTCAGATCGAGTCCGCGAACGTGGCCTTGCAGGACATCGACAAGACATTGTCCGATTTCGAGGTGAAAGCTCCGATCAGCGGCGTGCTGACCGATCTGAATCCGGAGAAAGGCGTAACCGTTCAAGCGGGCTATGTCGCAGGCGTCATTCAACAGCAAAATCCGATCAAAATTCATGCGGATTTAACCGAAAGCGCCCTGAAGCTGGCTCGCGGCAAACAGGCGATTCCGTTTACGCTTCAAGGCAGCGACGAGAAGCTGACGGGTTCCGTAAGCTACTTGGCGGATGTCATGAGCCCGCAGAGCAAATCGTTCGTACTGGAGCTGACCGCTCCCAACGCGGATATGAAGCTGAAGTCCGGCATGCGGGTGAAACTGCAGCTTGGCGGCGATTCCACGCAGGATGTCGTCACCGTCCCTGCCGCTTCCATCGTCAAGGAAGGCAATGACAGCTATGTCTTCGTCGTCTCCGGCGACCAGGCCGAACGCAGAAAGGTCACGCTCGGACGGACGGCGGATACGAACCGCGAAGTCGTCTCCGGCGTTAAGGAAGGCGAGCAGATCGTCGTCTCCGGCGTTCAGGAGCTGAAAGATAAAGACAAGGTTGAACTGAGAAAATAGACCGCTGCGGCTAACCCAAACGATATATTTTAACTACTCAAATGGAGGATTTACGATGAAAAACAATCTGAAAAAAGCAATATCGGCCGTCGTCATCTCATCCTTAGCGTTATCCTTCGGGTCCGGCTCGATTTTTGCCGACGAAGCGGCCCCGGCGGCAATCGATACCCGCTATCCGGCCGTCCTGGAAGGACCGCTGCAGGTGAAGGTGAACGGCCTGCTAAGCGAGCATACGCTGAACGGGACCCGCATCGGCGTCAAGCTCAAAATGTACAACGTTTCGAACGATACCGTCCGCGTGCCGGATTATGAGCTTCGCGCGGTGACCCAGAACGGAGCGAAATATGTGCTGAAAGGCAGCGCCGATAACGCGGTCGCCGTTCCCCCGATGTCGAGCATCGACCTCAGCTTTATGACCCAGATCGATCTGGGCGAAAATGTGCAGCCTACCGACCTTGTATGGATCGATGTAAACAAGGACGTCTATCCGAAAACGGAAACGACGATGCTGGACCTGCCCGTGGCGAATCTGGTCTGGTACGGAGATCAATCCAGCATCGCCGATTCTTCCGCGGTCAAGAAATGGGGAGAAACCTTCCAGATCCCTTCGGTAGATTCGGCCTTGACCTATACGCCGGTCAGTCTGTCGACCAACTTCAAGGATCAGACGCCGGTTCAGCTCATCAAGCTGCTCGTGCAAAATCCCGGCTCCAAGACCGAGACTGTTCCGAGCTTCTCTCTGGACGGCAAATCGGCTGCCTTGACCTACAAGGGCGCTAGGGTCGATCAAGCCGTAACGTCGCTCGATCCCGGCGATAAGAAATATATTTATTATGCCGTTCCGACCGACCTGGATACGCAGCTGAGCAGCTTCACCGTTTCGACGACGGAAGCCTACAAAATACCTAATCGTACGGATGCGGCCGCCAACGTTACGTTCAACATCGGCCGTCTGAGCATCCTGATGCCGGAGGCGGACCAAGCCGGGCAGGATACGACCCAGCCCGTCGCGTATACGATGAATACGCCGCTTCCGGTCGACCCGATCAATAACTCGATTAATCCGGACATCTCTGTCAGCGTAGTGGATATGCAAACGTATGAGAATGAGGGCATGGGCTATCAAACCGGTATCGTGAAGCTCAAATTCAGCAACCGCAGCGATAAGCCGTTGCCGGTTCCGCAATTCGCGGCGGAATTGGTCGGCGGAGGCTTTACTTATGCGGGAAGCCGGTTGAACAGCGACGCTTCGCTGGTTGTGCCGGGAACGGATTATGTCGTGAACTATTCCTTCGTCCTGCCGCTTAACGGGGCCAAAGCGCAGTATACGCTGAAGCTGATCGACGACAAGACGGCCGCTCCTTATAAAGTTACGCTGTCCCAGGCGGTTACGTATATGAACAATCCGGTCAATGACAACGAGACCTTGAAGGCTTATCCTTACCAGGTGACGATCCGCGATTGGGCACTCAGCAATCTGGCCGGTATGAATCAAGCGACGCAAACCTATAACTACAGCTACAAGCTGCGTATTAATTGGGATTTGAAAAGCACCGATTCGGTGATGGTCGACTCTGCCTACAACAAGCTGCTCATGGTTCTGGAGACAAAGGACGGACGCAAAATCGCCTCGACGACCAAAAGCTTAAGCGGCGATAACAGGCTGACCAGCGGCGAACAGCTGATTTATTTCAGCGACACGTCTTCCGATCAGCTGGAAAATAATTTGACGCTGAAAATGTATGAAACGATAGATACTCCTGCCGGGCAGGCGAGAAGGCTCATCGCTACTTTGCAGCAATAAGCCGGACCGGATCGCCGGTAAGCTTCGCGGCTCAATGAAAACGAGCGCATGGACGACAAGTTCCCATGCGCTCGTTTTTATTTCTAAATTAAGAAACCGGCTGAAATACAGCTGATTTTCTGCTATTTTAGCTTGTAAAGCAAACGGTTATCCGTTGCCGGCAGTCAATTCGACGGTTTGGCCGATGCATCGTCATGCAGCGGTTGAACGGGGCTGTTTACTGCGGCCTGTTGCGCGGACACAGCCTGATTCCATTCATACAAGGCTACCGTTCCGCCGAACATAATTACGGCAGCCAGCACAAGGCTGATCGTTCTACGATTCGTCATGTTCGTTCCTCCAGGGTTCAGGATTGTTCTCCTTATTATCACACCCTATTATGAACCGAACCTGAACGCCAACTGAAAGTTTGCTGAATAGTCTGGCGTTATTTTCCGGGTTCCAGCGCCATAATTCGCGCAGCTCCCCAAGACGCCGCCTTGACGGTGACGATCATATTTCCGGCCTGCTTCTCCAGCTCCTGTCCCGTCCCTTCGGGCACGTAATATCTCTCCAGACCGTACGTCAATCCAAGCGAGTCTCCCCATACGGAACTGACCGTCCCAATAAGCACCGCTTCTCCCGGCTGAACGGCCGGCTTGGCGGAATATACGCCCGCGGCGTCGAAGAGTCCGTCCTGCTGCCGTTTCAGCAGCACATAGACCTTCTCCCCCTCGTCCGGAAGGTTGCCGCTATGCCATAAGCTCTTATCCACTCTGCTGATTTGATAGCCGAGCGTCACGTAATCTCCGTATAACAGGTCTCTCGGATCGACCGGTTCGGTCTGCAGCTTGATTTCATTGCCGAACCAGCCGACCGCATAATAAGAGACGGCAATGCCGCCAAGAAACAGCACTTGCAGCGCCACGAGGATGCTGAGCAGCCACGACCGCTTGGCAATCGTTCGGTTACCGATCATGATGCTTCCCCTCCCCCTCGTCGATGTTCCGAAGAAACCGCTTGTTGCGGCGGTTCAAGAACCAGCTCAAGGCAAGCAGCAGTAGTCCCCCGATGATAAAAAATAGCGATTTATCCATGAAATCCCACGTCAGCTTGCCGTAGGCAATCATGCTGCTGCAAATAAACAGCACGGTCCCGAAATTGATTTTAAACCGCCATTCTTCCATATAGCCCCGCCACAGCACATAGAACGAGAAGAAGAATAGCGTCAGCAAGTAGATCGCGCTCACTCCGACGGTTAAGTAAAGGAATGGAATGCACATGATCCATTCCAAGACGCTGGATAACCGCTTCTGCTTCCATTTGCCCGCCGCGGATGCGGCGAACAGCAGCAGCAAAGCCGGCAAATAGTAGAGCGGCTTCGGCAGCAGCTCCGACAAATCGCCCAGGCCGCCGTACGGAGCCTCCCAGACCAGCACCATGAACGTGCCGAATACGAAATTCGCGGCGAGCGGAACCGACTGAAGCGCGTAGCCTGCGCCGCGGTCCTTATACCAGTCCCCCAGCGCGTAGAGCGCCATGACCGGAAGGAAGAAACACAAGAAGGGCAAGTCTTTGACCATCGTAAACATAAGCGCATGCAGCGCAAAGCTTAAACTGAAGCACCATGTGAGCAGCGCGCTCTGTCTTACCCATGCATATCCTCCGAGCCCCGCGGCCATAAAAATGAAACCGACGTAGCTAAACTGATGAAAGTGGAGTGCGCTGTATAACTCAGCCGCCGTAAACACCAGCAAGCTAAGCAAATACAAAAAACGGCTGCGGTATAAAAACGTCAGCAGGACGCCTGCCGTTCCCCAGACGATAAAGGATGTGATGTCGTAAGAGGTCAGATGGAACATTTGGGCTACCAGCACGATGCCCGCACCGAAACTAATATAGCCCAAAGCGGTCAAAGCGATGCCCAGCTTGTCATGCCCCTTCTTCATCATCAGTTCCCCGGAGACGTAGCAGCCGACCATCACGATGACGACCAGCATAAACCGCGCCAGCTGCGGGATGTCCTGCCAATTGGCGGCCACAAAGCTGAGGATGCCGAGACCCACCAGAATGCTCCCGAGAATCGGAAGGATACCTATCGCATGCCGTTTTTCCTCATATAAACCGAGAATCCGTTCATACTGTTCCCGGGTGACGATATTGCTTTCAACCCAGCGCAAACCTTCCTTCTCCACCCACTTGCGGCTCATACCGCCACCTCTCTTTCCATTCGTTTCTCCATACTTTAAGTATAGCCGACACCAAGGCAAAAAAAAGTACTATTTTTCCCTAGTACCCATTCCTTAGCCTTATGGCCTGCATAGAAACAATCCCTCGTTCCGCGGCAAAAAGCCTCCGGCTTCTTCCAGCCGAAGGCTTTGGCCCCATCCTCTATCCAATTATTCGCCTGCCGATTAAAACAATACGTAAGCGCCCGGACCGATCAATGCTATACCTAGGGCTACGGCAATAAGAATCAAGTTGTACTCGATCCCTCCGGATGTAACCCAAAACCCATTTCGGCCATGCACCTTAAGTATCGCTACCAGCATCGTAATGATGATCAGTGCCGCGCCTACAGGCGTCCATACGCCGGCTGCAAAGAGCAGCCCGCCGATAAGCTCGCCGATTCCTGCAAGAAATGCCATCAGCATCCCCGGCTTCATTCCGATCGAATCAAGCCACCCTCCCGTGCCTTTTAGCCCGTGCCCTCCGAACCACCCGAACAGCTTCTGCGTACCGTGCCCGGCAAAGATCAATCCCACAATGATACGAATAATAAGAAGTCCTGCGTTGACCATTTCAATCACTCCCCATTAAAATTAACAACTTATTTTATGTTAGTATATTACTTTAATGTATTTACTTTTGTCAAGCTACTAACTAAAAATAACTTCATATCATAAATGTATGCTCTCTCTCCGCCGCTCATGACATCGTGCAAGTATAGAATTTTCCTATTCCAGTAGTGTGGATTACTGACGGCACGACGATGAACGGGGTAAGCGATTCCGCTTGGAACCTGAATGTTTTTTTCTTGCGAGATGTAGGAAAAAAGAAAAATTTGTCGAATACCCATAAACACGTGTAATTTCTGCATTCCATATTATTTTGCTTAAGGTGATCTCATTGGACGTAATTAAACAACTGCTGTTCAACATGTTAATTATCATTACTCCCGTGATGGCGTATCATGTGTTTTGGGCCGAACGCAACTACAGCATGAACCAGTCCGCCAAATATCGCAACATCGCTGTGCCGGCGGCCGTAACGGCGCTGTTATGCATGGTCTATCCGTTTCAATTCGCGAACGGCTTCCTGTATGATTTCCGGTTCATTCCGCTGTCGATCTGTATTCTGTATGCCGGTTTGCTCCCCGCCTTGGGGGTCGCAGCGGTCATTATCGTCTACCGGTTTTATTTGGGGGGAAGTCCTGAGGCGCTTATCCTGAGCGTGGTGCTTATCGGCTTGCTGATCCTTCTCGTACATCTGGTCAAACCGTACATCATCGGCCGGGATCGGATACGCGGCACGGCGGCGGCTTGTATCGTAGGCCTTATTACCGGCATTTTCTCCACCGTATTTTCCTGTGCGGCGTTCCTGCTCGTAGGCATTCCCTTGAATGCTTCGTTCTGGATGTACTTTGGCTTGTACAGCTTATTGTACGCCTGTACATTCGCCTTTGCCGTCTACGTGATCGAACAAATGATTATCAATGCCAACAAACGAAACCATAACCAGCAGGTCGATAAAATGAATGTGTTAAGCGATCTTGCCGCATCGTTCGCCCATGAAATCAGGAATCCGATGACCGTCGCCAGAGGCTTTATGCAAATCTTGAAGCAGCCCGACATTTCCGAAGACAAGCGTAATCTGTACACCTCCATGGTCGTGGAAGAGATCGATAAAGCCCAGTCTATCGTTAACGATTATTTGGCGTTTGCCAAGCCGCAGCTGGAAGCCATCGAGCTGGTGGACGCCAAAGCGCTCATCCAGCAGGCGCTGCAATCGATCGAGCCCTATGCCAAGCTATGCCGTGTGGAGGTGGAGACGGAGCTGGAAGATAAAATGATCATCAGCGCGAATAAGGAGAAATTCGTGCAGTGCATGGTTCATTTATTCAAGAACGGGATTGAAGCGATGCCGGGCGGCGGCCGTTTGCGGATTATCGGCACCGTGCAAAGCCGCAGCGTCTGCATCGATATTATAGACCATGGCGTCGGAATGACGCCGGAAGAAATTCGCCGTTTGGGCACCCCTTTCTACTCTACGAGGGATAAAGGAACCGGCCTTGGGATGATGGTCACCTTCCGCGTCATTCAAACGATCCGCGGCAAAATCGACGTTACCAGCGAGGTCGGCAAAGGAACCTGTTTCTCTCTGATGATTCCGACGCTGCATACGACCTCTTATCATTAATCATTCGCTCCTTTAGCGGGCTGCTCAGCAAGCACATCCATCACTTGGCGAAACAAGGGAACGGATGTGCTTTTTTCGTCCGGCGTCACATTCTGAACTAATACGGCTACCGCGTATCGGGGCATTTCGGCAGGCCCGTACCCGATAAACCATTGATTGACTTTATCCCTGCCCTGCTTGTCCCGGACCTGAGCGGTCCCGGATTTGCCGGCAACCTTCCAATGCGCGGATTGCAGCCCGCTGCCGGTGCCGTGATCGACGACTTCCTCCATCCATGACAGCAATGTCTTGGAAGTGCCTGGAGATAAGGAGGCCGGCAGCCCCTCTACCCGATGAGCCGGCAGCCCCTCTACCCGATGAGCCGGCAGCTCCTCCATTAACCGGCCGTTGCCAAATCGTATCTCCTTGACGATTCTGGGAGATGCAACCTCTCCGCCGGAGAGCAGCGTGACGATCATGTTCGCGGCTTGCAGCGGAGTGACCAGAACGTCCCTCTGGCCGATCGAAGTCTGCGCCTTGACACCGCCGTCCTGCTTCGGTGTTGCGCCGGCGTAAACTTGACCCTTATCCTCGCTGTCCCATTGCCGAAAGCTTTCCTCCTGCATGAAGCGCCCGCTCCAGCCGACCCGCACGTCCAAGCCCAGCTTATGCGCATACTCCTCCAGTTTGACGCCGTCAAGCCGCTCGGCGATTTCGGCGAACACGATATTGCAAGACTGCGCATAGCCTTCCTCGAAGGTGATATGCCCGTGGCCGCCCTGCTTCCAGCAGCTCAGACCGTATTTACCCAATTCCCCCCGGCAATCGAATGTTTCGCCCGGCCGAACCAGACCTTCCTCAAGCGCCGCCGCCGCAGTGACCGTTTTGAAGATAGACCCTGGCGCAGTTCCCTTCACAGCTTTGTTGCTCCAGCTTCCCTGCTTCAGATCGACATGCTCCGGATGAAACTCCGGGCGGCTCGCCATCGCGATGACATCGGCATTGGCGGCATCCATAACGACAACCGCTCCTTCTTGAATGTGCAGCTTGTCCATAACCAGCTCGACCCGCCGCTGAATGGAGGCGTCTAACGTTGTGATCACCTTGAGCGGATAGTACGAATTGTCGGGGAAGACGGTCCTTGCAGCCAACCCGGCAAGCGGCCGTTTGAGACCGTCCGTAAACAAAGATAAGGAAGTCGGCCCGAGCCCCTGAAGCCACGGCTCGAACGTCTTCTCCAGTCCGGCGCCGCCGATCTTGCTCGTCAACTGCAGCTCGCCCTTATGAATCTGATCGGTAAATTGCCGGGTAATCCGCTGCGGGTCCTGGCTTATAAAACCGATAACCTGGCTGGCAAGCTGTTCCGCATCATACCGCTGCTTGTATCGCGTAACGGCAAGCTGCGGCAGCCCCAGAGCCTCGATTTGCCCGATTTGGGCCTCCGTCAGCTGAACGGGCTTCCCGTTCGCAGTCCAGACGGCAGGGCTCTTGAGCGACTCGACGAATGTCTGCCATTGCCGCTCGGATACATGAAGAATCTGGGCGATTTGCTGCCTCAATTGCAAATTATTTTCCGGGAAATGTTCCTTTACGGGAAAAACCGTCAGCACCGTCTTGACGCTGCCGGTTAGAGCGACTCCGTTTCTGTCGTAGAAGTCTCCGCGGCCGCTATCGAGCACAATTCCCTGCTCCCGCTGAATGACGGAATTTTCGACCAAATCGATGCTCCTGTCCGTAAAATTGCGGCTCGCAGCAACCTGTATCCAGAACAGTCTCACGTTCAACCCGATCAATAAAACGGTCATCAATAGCAATATATAGAATAAACGATGCTTCTTTAACGGAGACCGGTTTGCCATACGCTTGTGTCTCTCCTCGCAGTAGGTTACTTAGCAGTATGGGCTTCTTCTTCCGTTTACATAACAAAAAAAATGCCCTTTTCACGGCAAACTATCCCATGAAAAAGGCATCCGGTTACGAAACATATAATACAAAATACAATCATAGTGAACCTGCGGGTTATACCTCGAATTTGCTGAGCGATTCCTGCAGCGAATTGGAGAGCTGCTCCAGCTTGTCCGACAAGCGTACGAGGCCCGAGCTGATGTTCAGCTGCTCGGCGCTCAGCGAAGCGACCTCCTGGGACGTAGCCGAAGATTCTTCCGCTACGGCGCTGACGTTGGACATGGCATCGGACAATACGATTTGCGAAGCGTTCAGATTTTCGATCGAGTCCGTCACTTCAGACAATCTGCCGGAAAATCCTTCCATGTGAGTCTGAACTTCCTTGAAGATCGAGTCCGCTTCCTTAACCGAAGAAATTTGCTCTTGGAACATCGGATAGGCGTTGGACAATACTTTGACGGTTTCATCGATTTCCTTCTGAATCGT
The DNA here is from genome assembly GCF_025060755.1 of Paenibacillus doosanensis. Taxonomy (GTDB): domain Bacteria; phylum Bacillota; class Bacilli; order Paenibacillales; family NBRC-103111; genus Paenibacillus_S; species Paenibacillus_S doosanensis. The sequence goes on along the minus strand of NZ_JANYUY010000032.1, from coordinate 67,603 downwards.
TTCGGTGAACTGACCGACAATAGCGATCGATTGACGGGACTGATCCGCAAGCTTCCGTATTTCATCGGCTACGACCATAAACCCTTTGCCGGCCGTTCCTGCGCGTGCCGCTTCGATCGTAGCGTTCAAGGACAAGATGTTCGTTTGCTTCGAAATATTGCTAAGCACATCCAAAATTTTGCGGATAGAGCTCGTACTTTCTTTAAGCTTATCGACTTTCTCAACCATTTCCCGGGTCATCGCTTCCGTAGCGTTGGTCTTGCCGATCAGCTCGGACATGTATTGAATTCCCTGTTCGCTGGCCTGCTGCACCGTTGCGGCGGCACTGCCCATCTCGATGTTGGCGTCGACGACCGATTTCATTTGAATGCTGATATTATGCGTAAGCTCGTTGCCGCGTTCCGACTCGACAGCCAGGCTCGAAGCGCCGCCGGCGATTTCTTCGGTAGCTACGGCAATCTCTTTGGCCGATAATGCCGTTTTCTTCGACGCGTCGGACAATTCGGCCGCCGTTGCCAGCACTTCCTGGGCGGAATGGTTCGTCTGCTGAACCAGCTGAGTGATCTTCTCCATCATTTGGTTGAAGCTTTGCCCCAGCTGCCCGATCTCATCCTGGGAATTTACTTTCATGCGTACCGTCAAATTCCCCTGCTCGCCTTCTTTCATCAAATTGCGCAGCGTGACTACGGGAGTGCCGATCATCCGCGCGACGAAGAAGCCGATGATTACCGCAATGACTGCCGCAATGCCGGCCATCACCCATGTAACGTTGAAGATCGCTGTGGCATCCTTCACCAGCTCGGCGATCGGCATGGCGCCAACGAGGTACCAACCGGTTTTTTCGGAATGATAATACACGATCTGCATATCTTTGTTGCCGGACATCGTATTGTTACGGTCGTCGACCATCGTTTCCTTAGCAATATCGATCGGCGTTTTTTGCCCGATAACGTTCGTGTCCTTGGCGAAAATGACGTTCAAATCGTCGGTAAGGATCATCGTTTGGCCGCCGTCGCCCATGCGGATGTCGCCCAATTCGCGATCGATCGCATCGACGCTGATTTCAAGCAGAAGAACCGCCTGCTGCGTGTTCGTCGTCGTATTCTTCAGCACTCTGCCCACGGCAAACGTCGGCGAAGTCGTGCCCTGAGAATATCCTTTGGGCTTCGCTTCCAGCCATGTCGCCTTGCCGTTGTTGTCCATAATCTTCTTGTACCATTCCTCAGAAGACAAGTTCTCGCTGCCCAAGGAGCTTCCCGAAGAGCTTAGCGGTTCCCCGTTGGCGCGCAGCAGATGAATCGCCTTGATCGTCTTGTTGGAATATGAATATACGTTCAGCTTATCACCGATTTTTTGTCTCAGCTGCAGAAAATCGTAGCTGCCCGGGTTGACCGTTCCGATATCGGAAAGCAGCTTTTTCATATCTTCATCCAGCAAAATTTGCATCGATAAATCTTCGTAGACTCCGTACAGCAAATCCATTTTTTGGCCGGCTTGAATAATCGTTTGTTCCGAAGCGTCGACGACCTTCTTCTGAAGCACGCCGCTGGAAATATTAAACGATGTGAAGCCTACAACCAGCACGAACGCCAAAATGCTGACCAGAAAAATAAGAAATAATTTCATGCCGACAGACTTGACCGGATTCTCAATCCGGATGCTGCCTACCGAGCCGGAAGCCCTTCCCAGAAACGATGTTCCGTTATTCGATCCTTCAACCCCCGATTTTTTTGCTGCAAATAAACTGCTGATTTTCTCCGTCCACTGCTTGAAATTGGACAATCTTTCCTTCAAAGGACCCACCACCCTGCTCTGAAATAGGTTATTCTGCGTATGTAGGGATGACGCTTAGCATATCTTGGTATACCAAATGTTATTCGACATGTTTTTCCAATATCCTTTTACTTAATCGCTTTCATGTCAAAAAAATAGTTCCATCGCCTCAAACCCCTATTATTGCAGCACACATTGTTTATTTTCTATGCAACACGTAGGATAATATTCCTTTTTACCAGATTTGTCCATGGGTCTTAGTTCCCAGAAAAAAAGAAGCCCTTTAATTAAAGGACTTCCTTGCACAGCTTCGCCTTCTGCGACGGTTTTTCTTAAGCCTTGCCCATCCGCTTGCGCATCATATCGAAAGGTTTGACAGGCTGATCGACCTTCATCCGGATTCTTTGCAGCGGATGGCGCGCGGCGTCCAGCGCTTGCCCCTCTTCATTCTCGATAGCCGGCACCGTTTGCTTGAAGAACGTGCCTTTGGGGCCGAAAAATTCGACCTCCTGACCCGGCTTGAAATGATTCCGCTGCTGAATCGTCGCAACGCCGCTAGCCTCGTCGTATTCCATGACGACGCCGACAAAATCGTAAGGAGACGCTTTATCCTCCGGCTCGAAGATATGATCCTCATGCCCCGGTTCATCGTAGAAAAATCCGGTATTCAGCGGGCGGTTGGCCGCCTTCTGAATTTCGTAGACCGAATCGGGATTCAGCTTGTAGTTCGCCGGATCGGCGAAATAAGCGTCGATCGCCTGACGGTAGGCATTTACGACGGTGGCTACGTAATGGACGCTCTTCATCCGTCCCTCGATCTTAAAGCTGTCCACGCCGGATCTCACCAGATCGGGAATATGCTCGATCATGCACAAATCTTTGGAGCTCATGGAGAACGGGTTATCTCCCTCGTTGAAGAGAGGAAGCTCCTTCAGCCCTTCCGCCTGGTCTTCCTCGCTGGTGAACAAATCGTACTTCCAGCGACAGGACTGACAGCAGCCGCCGCGGTTCGAGTCGCGGTCCGTGAAATGGTTCGACAGCACGCAGCGGCCCGAATAAGAGCTGCACATCGCACCGTGGACGAACACTTCAATCTCGATATCGACGTTGCGCTTAATGTCGACAATTTCCTGCATGCTCGCTTCGCGCGCCAGCACGACGCGGTCGACGCCTTCTTCCTTCCAGAATTGCACCGCTTGCCAGTTCATCGTCGATTGCTGCGTGCTCAAGTGAATTTCCAGCTTGGGCGCCACCCGTTTGCATGTCTCGATAATGACCGGGTCCGCAACGATAATGGCCGCGACGCCCGCATCCTGAATGCCGCGCAAATAATCCTCAATGCCGGACAAATCTTCGTTATGGGCATAAATATTCGTGGCTACGAATACTTTGGCACCGTATTTCGCCGCGAATTCCACGCCTTCGCGCATCTCTTCGAACGTAAAGTTGTCCGCGTTGGAGCGCAAACCGTATTGCTGCCCGCCGATATATACCGCATCCGCTCCGTAATGGACGGCAAACTTCAATTTTTCCAGGCTTCCCGCGGGAGCAAGCAGTTCCGGTTTATCCAGACGCACCCGCTTGCCGAGCAGCTCTTGCTGTAACATGGTCATCGATTCCACCCCTTTGACAGTTGTTGGTGCGGCATCGCCGCATTATTAATACACTTGTTCTTTATAGAAAAATCCGAAGGACAGCTCCCGGCGCGGGTCCTGCAGCCGCCGAATCGCCTCGATCCACTCTTCTTGGAATTCATATCCTTCCGGGTCGGCGCAATAAGCGTCGATCGCTTGACGGTAGCCTTGGATCACGGTCACATTATACGCTTCCGGTTTAAGCAGGCTTTCGATGCGGAAGCTGTCGATATTCCCCGCCATCAGCTCATGCAGGTCTTCCAGCATGCAAATATCGTCCGAGCTCATAATATGCGTGCCGTTGACGTCTTCGTAGACCGGGTATCGCTCGTCCTGGCGCTCCTGCTCGATGAGGAACAGCCCTTCTTCGATGCCGCTGCCGCGGAGCTCCGCCCGTCCTTGATGCTCTTGGTAATTCTTAAGCAGGCTTCGCTTGGAATGATAAATATTCGTAATGCCGTGCACCTGCACCTCGACCTCCATCGAAGGCAAATTGCGCTTGATGCCGAGCGTCTCCTCCAGATTCAGCTCCCGGGCCAGCACAACCCGTACGGCACCTTTGCTGCGCCAATATCCCGCCGTCTCGTAGTTCGTCGAAGTCATCTCCGCGTTCCAGTGCAGCGGCAATCCTTGCGCCGATGCTTGGCGAAGCGCAATCAGCACCGCCGGATCTCCGAAGACGACGGCGTCCGCCTGCAGCTCCTTCAGCCGCCGCAAATAGGCGGGAAGCTCCGGCAGCAGATCGTTGTCCATAATTTTGTTGACCACGACATAAACTCTAGCTCCGCGCTCATGAGCCCAAGGGATCAGACCGGCCAGATCGTCCAGCTTCACTTCTCCCGGCATGCGCATGGCGTAGCGATGCTCTCCTACGGCAACCGCATCCGCCCCGGCTTCGATATAGGCGCGGGCCTGCTCTGCCGATCCGGCCGATATATACAGCTCCGGTTTTTTCATGGCTTCATTCTCCCCTGCTATAATTTCTATTGATTTTTCTTGCTGGCCGCAATATTTTGCTGATGCTGTTCATAGGTTTCGGCGAACAAATGGCCTTTGCCGCCGTCCTTTTTCGTCACATAGAACAAATACTTCGTGTCGGCGGGTTCAATCGCCGCCTTGATCGAAGACAGGCTGGGGCTCGCGATAGGCCCCGGCGGCAATCCGGCATGCAAATACGTATTATAAGGGCTTTCGACTTGCAAATCCTTCTCATAAAGCCGTTCCTTCGGTTTATCGAACAAATACTGTACGGTCGCGTCGATCTGCAGCGGCATTCCTTTCTGAAGACGGTTATAAATAACGCTGCCGACCAGAGGACGTTCTTCGTCCAGTACGACTTCCCTTTCGATCAGCGAAGCGACCGTCATCATCTGATGAAAGCTCTGGCCTCGCTCCGCAAGCTTCCGCTCCCAATCCGCCGGAAGTCCCGACAGCTTCTTGTCCAGCTCCAGCATCATTTGATCGAGCATGTCCTGCGGCTCTATCTCTTTCTTCCATTCGTAGGTTTCAGGGAACAGGTAGCCTTCCAGACGGTTTGACAGCTGCGGATTATCCGGAATCGCCGCGTACACCTTGGCGCTGAATCCTTTGTACTCCTGGGCCGTCTTCAGCAGTACCTCGGGGTCCGTCCCGAATTGCTGGCCGATTTTGTCCGCGATTTGTTTGATCGTGTAGCCTTCGGGAACCGTAAGCTTGATCCCCTGTTCCTTGATCGTCAATCCTTTATTCAGCGTATCGATGATGGCGTCAATCGTCATTCCGGGAACCATTTCATATTCGCCCGCTTGGAATTTGGCCCCTTCTCCTTTGTATTTCAAGTAATACGTAAACAGGGAAGCGCTGCGGATCAGTCCCGCGTTCTCAAGCTTTGCGGCGATCTGAACGGAACCCGTGCCGGGAGGAATGTCCACACGGACCGCTCCTTCCTTGGCCGGGGCCGGAGTCAGCATATGCCGCACGTATTGCCCCAAACTTAATACGGCGGCTAATCCGATGATGATAACAGTCCATAAGACCCGCTTTCCCGCCGATTTCATTGCTGCAGACACTGGCGATCTTGCTCTCCTTCCAAATCTGTATCGACCAACAACGAAAACGAGCGGATGATGTTCTCCGCTCGCCATTTATGAAAAATAACAAATTGTAGTCTTCTACATTTCGTCCTGCGGGAACGTCATCTCGTCATACAGCTCGGAGACGTTTTCCCACTCCTCATCATCATCTATGGTTTCCAATTCAAGCTCACCGCCAGCGGTGGAAGTTACCCGGAATAGCTCCGGCTCTTCATTCTTGGCGTTCTCCCGCTGAAGTACCGCATAGCCGCGGTCGCCCAGCAGAAACTCGGCCAGAAGCTTGTAAGTCATGGATCGTTCGCGGTCGTCATACAAAATAATATCATCTCCGTATGCGTCGCGCAACTGATTCGTTTCTTTCATATCTTGTAAATCGTACAAAGGAATGCCTCCTGTGCCTGGCTTATCGGGAGTCTTCTTCGTCTTCAGCCGCTTCGTCCATCAGCGTATTGAAGGTTTCCTCCACAATGTTCCACTCTTCCTCGTCTTCGATGGTGTACAATTGCAGATCGTCTCCGTCTTCCTCGTAGCGGAATGCGTACACCTCGTCGGATTCCTCATCGGCGTCGACCGGAACAACCATCAAATACTTTTTGTCCGAGCCGTCAACTTCAAATCTGGCAACCACTTCAAACTCCTCTTCATTGCCGTCGTCATCCGGAATAACAATGATATCCAGCTCTTCTTCCTGCAGTTGTTCCTCTTTAGACATGCCAATCACCTCTTCTTATTGGAATCCATATATCCTTGCAAAATAAGCGCAGCGGCCATTTTGTCGATGACCAGCTTTCGTTTCTTGCGACTTACGTCGGCTTCAAGCAAAGTTCGCTGCGCGGATGCCGTTGTCAGCCGTTCGTCGTACATATGAACGGGCATTTGCAGCGCGCTCCGCAATGCGTCGGCGAAGGCGATACATAGCTCGCCACGCGGCCCGATCGTGTTGTTCATATTTTTCGGTAATCCGACAACAAGCTCGCGAACGTCGTACTGCGCGATCAATTCGCGAATTCTGGCCAGATCGCGCTCCCCGGTCGAACGCCGGATCGTTTCCACCCCTTGCGCCGTCCAGCCGAGCTCATCGCTTACCGCGATGCCGATCGTCTTGTCGCCGTAATCCAAACCCATTAACCTTTCCATGCTTTTCGTACTCCCAATCCGAGAAAAGCAAGCGCGAGCGTGTCAGACGCCCGCGCCTGGATGTCTGCTTATGATTTATGCTGGTGCAAGTACGAACGAACGAGCTCCTCGATCAACTCATCCCGCTCCCGCTTGCGGATTATGCTCCTTGCATTGTTATGGCGGGGAATATAAGCCGGGTCTCCAGACAAAAGGTATCCGACGATCTGGTTGATCGGATTATAGCCTTTCTCCTGAAGCGCGTCATATACCGCCAGCATGACTTCCTTGGGCGATGTTTCGATTTCTTCCGCTTTTACGTTGAACTTCATCGTTTTATCCATCGAACTCATCTGGGCACCCCCTTAGACACAGAAATGTGAAACCTCCGCTGTCGAACGAAGCATACAACAGCCAATACCTTCTTATATTCGCTGTTTGTCGAATAATTCCTCTTGACAGAACAAATTTATTTCAACAAATGTCAGCTACACGTTCACTTGCGCGGCAATCAGCTTCTCGACGTTGCTCAAAGCCTCCTGAAGCTTGGAAGCGTCCTTGCCTCCGGCCTGAGCCATGTCCGGACGGCCTCCGCCGCTGCCGCCGACGATAGCGGCCGTTTCTTTGATCAGCTTCCCGGCATGGTAGCCTTTGGCCGTCAAATCCGGCGTTACTGCGGCGACGAGATTGACTTTATCTTCGGTCGCGGCGCCGAGGACGATGACGGCCGAGTTCAGCTTGCCCTTCATCTGGTCGACGATGCCGCGCAGCGACTCCATATCGCCCGCGCTCACTTGAGCGGCCAGCAGGCTGACGCCTTGCACCTGTTTCACCTGCTCGGCGAGCGAGCCGGCTTCGATCTTGCCGAGCTTCGCCTTGAGCGACTCGTTCTCGCGGGAGAGCTCCTTCATTTGCGCGAACAAACCGTCGATCCGCTTCGGCACGTCCTGGATATTCGCCTTCAGCAGTCCCGCCGCGTCGCGAAGCAGCTCCAGCTGTCCGTCCAAATATTCGTAGGCGTTGCGGCCCGTTACCGCCTCAATCCGGCGTACGCCGGAGCCGATACCCGATTCGCTGACGATTTTAAATAAGCCGATCTGGCTCGTATTGCCGACATGGCATCCTCCGCACAGCTCAAGGCTGTAGTCGCCGACTTGCACGACGCGGACGATGTCGCCGTATTTTTCGCCGAACAGCGCCATCGCTCCCATCGCCTTCGCTTCGGCAATCGGCTTCAGCGCAATGTTCAGCGGAGTGCTCTTCCAGATTTGGCGGTTGACGCGCCGTTCGATATCCTGAAGCTCTTCCGCGCTGATGCCGCCGAAATGGGAGAAGTCGAACCGCAAACGTTCCGGCGCAACGAGCGATCCGGCCTGATTGACATGCTCGCCCAGCACCTCTTTGAGCGCTTTGTGCAGCAAATGCGTAGCCGTATGGTTTTTAACAATATCTTCGCGCAGCTCCTGATTCACGGCAGCTTCGACCGTATCGCCTTTGCGCAGTACGCCCGATTGTACGCTAACCGTCATGACATGCTGTCCGTGAGGCGCCTTGGCGACATCCTCGACGTTCAGACGCAGATCGCCTGCGGTGATCGTTCCGTGGTCGCTCACTTGACCGCCGCTCTCCGCATAGAATGGCGTGCGGTCCAAAATCACCTGGCACGTCTCGCCTACGCCGACCAAGTCGACGAACTGGTTCTCGTGCACGATGGCGATGACCTTAGCAGTAGTTACCAATTCATTATACCCAACAAATTCGCTTTTAACCGTAAAATCGGCCAGCGGCCCGCCTTGGACCTTCATGCTCTCGGCATCCTGCCGGGCCGCTCTGGCGCGGTCGCGCTGCTCCTGCATCGCTGCGTCGAAGCCTTCGCGGTCGACCGTCATGCCTTTTTCCGCAGCGAAGTCTTCGGTCAAATCGAACGGGAAGCCGTACGTATCGTATAGCTTGAACGCATCCGGCCCGCTGATTTGCGTGCTGCCTTCCTTGCGGGCTTTCTCCGCCATTTCCGCCAAAATCGCCAAACCGTCGGACAACGTTTCGTGGAAGCGTTCCTCCTCGGTGCGAATTACCTTTTCGATAAATTCGCGCTTGTCGACGACTTCCGGATAGTAGACGCCCATGACTTCCCCGACGACCGGAGTGAGCGTGTGCAGGAACGGCTTATCCAGACCGATCACTTTGCCGTAGCGCACGGCGCGGCGCAGCAGACGGCGAATAATGTAGCCGCGGCCTTCGTTGGACGGAAGCACGCCGTCTCCGACGGAGAATACGACGGTACGGATATGGTCGGCGATCACTTTCAGCGCGACATCGGTCTCTTCGTTCTCGTTATAGGTGACGCCGGCCAGCTTGCATGTCTCTTGAATGATCGGCTGGAACAAATCGGTGTCGAAGTTCGAATCGACATCCTGCAGCACGCTGGCGAAGCGTTCAAGACCTGCGCCGGTATCGATGTTTTTATTCGGAAGCGGCGTGTAGCTGCCGTCCTTATTATGGTTGAACTGGGAGAAGACGAGGTTCCACACTTCGAGGAAGCGCTCGTTTTCCCCGCCGGGCCAGCATTCCGGATCGTTCAAATCGCCGTAAGCTTCGCCGCGGTCGTAGAAAATTTCCGTACAAGGTCCGCACGGGCCTTCGCCGATATCCCAGAAGTTATCCTCGAGCTTGTAAATTCGCTCTTCCGGCAGACCGATCTTTTTATTCCAAAATTCAAACGCTTCCGTATCCTCAGGATATACCGTAACCGACAGCCGCTCCGGATCGAGAGCGAGCCATTCCTTGCCTGTCAAGAATTCCCACGCCCAAGTAATCACTTCCTCTTTGAAATAGTCGCCGATGGAGAAGTTGCCCAGCATCTCGAAGAACGTATGGTGACGGCGGGTTTTGCCGACATTTTCAATGTCGTTGGTGCGGATGCACTTCTGCGAGTTCGCAATCCGCGGATTGTCCGGGACGACCCGGCCGTCGAAATAAGGCTTCAGAGGAGCCATGCCCGCATTGATCCACAACAGGGACGGATCGTTATGCGGCACGAGCGGAGCGCTCGGCTCGATCTTATGCCCTTTGCTTTCAAAAAAAGCTAACCATTTGGAACGAATTTCACTGGCTTTCATGATGGATTGACCTCCTAAAATTCTTGGCTTGAACAAAATAAAAAATCGCCCCTGCAAACAGGGACGAATTGATCGCGGTACCACCCTGGTTATCATACAGCCGCCTTGCCGATCGGCAGACCGACAGCCGTATAATCTCCTTAATTAGACGTATAACGAGTCCATCCGGCGGATTTGTTCCGCACTCCGAAATGAGCTTTCAGCCATCCTTCATGTAAAGGCTCTCGCAGCCGGCGCAGCACCGAGTGCACGCTCCGGAACCTTCTCTCTGAACAAGGTCTACGGCTTACTTGATTTCATCAACGCTTTCGTTCTATCCATTATTTTGCACTATATTAAGGAGATTATATACGTTCCGCCGCCGGACTGTCAACTGAGCGGCCAAGACCGGGCAGGGCGGACTCCGTCAACGGAAAATGCCCGGCCGAACCGTCACGCCAAGTAGCGGAAGTACACATATATGTTGGCGATGGCGACCGACAAAAGCATAAGCGGGAAAGCGATCTTGAAATACTTCATGAACGAAATCGGATGCCCTTCTCTGCCCGATATTCCGGCGACAATCAGATTGGCGCTGGCTCCGATCAGCGATCCGTTGCCTCCCAGACATGCGCCGAGCGCAAGACTCCACCACAGCGGCTCCAGATCGGAGACGCCCATCGCTCCCATCTCCTGTATGAGGGGAATCATCGTCGCTACGAACGGAATATTATCCAGAAACGCCGAGGCGACGGCACTAAGCCATAAAATCAGAACGGCCGATTTGGTTACATCCCCTCCGGTTATTTCCATCGCATAGGTCGCCAGCTTGGCAATGACTCCGGTCTCTACCAATCCGCCTACAAGCACGAACAGTCCGACAAAGAAGAAAATGGTCGTCCATTCCACCCTGTGGAACGCTTCCTCAAGATAATGCTCTCCGGTCAGCAGCAGAAGCAAAAACGCTCCGGCCAGCGCAACCGTCGCCGATTCCAGGTGAACCAGCTGATGCACGAAGAAACCGATGATCGTCAGGCCAAGCACTACAATGCATTTTTTGAGCAGAACGGGATCTTTAATCTCCGCTCTTTCATCCATGTCCATCATGCCAAGCCGCAGTTCGTCGGTCGTCTTGATTTGTTTGCGGTAAATCAGCACAAAGAAAGGAAGCGTCACCAGTAAGATAAGAAGTGAAATCAAGCTCAAATTGTTAATGAACGACATGAAAGTCAGTTCCTCTACCGCGCTGCCGATCATAATGTTAGGCGGATCGCCGATGAGCGTCGCCGTGCCGCCGATATTGGAGGACATAATTTGCGTGATCAAGAACGGGACGGGGTTTACTTGCAGCTGCCGAGTAATGCTTAACGTGACCGGCACCATGAGCAGCACCGTCGTTACATTGTCCAGGAAGGCGGAGCCGACGGCCGTCACGATGCAGAGCACAATAAGAATGCGAACCGGGTGGCCCTGAACCTTCTTGGCGGACCATACGGCGATATACCGAAACAGCCCCGTCTCCGCGGTGATGCCGACGATGATCATCATTCCGATCAGCAGCCCCAGCGTGTTGAAGTCGATATGATGCAAAGCTGCGCCCTGATCGACGATGCCCATAACGATCATCAATATGCCGCCGATCATCGCAACGATCGTGCGATGAATTTTTTCCGTAATAATGAGCGCGTAAATAACCAAAAAAATGCCGATTGCTATCCAAGCTTGTTGTTCCATAGAGACCCTCCTAAACATATTCCCGGTACCTGAAAAAGGCAAAAAGGAGCCCTTGGTGACAGGCTCCTCCAAAACAGTTTGCGTATTCGTTTGTTTGCTTATCCGTTCATTCGCCGGCTCGTCTTCACAGGTTTGTAGACGCTCCATTTAATACGATGAACGTTAACCAATGGTTTCACTTTTTTCATATCTCGTCCGCAAATAGATCAGCTAAGTCGTGCGCCTATGCACATAGTACATAAACACATGCTGCAGGATAACCTTCATCACCGCGAAAAAGGGTACGGCCAAAATCAGCCCCACGACCCCGGCCAGCTCGCCGCCGACGAGCAAAGCGAAAATAATAAGCAGCGGATGCATTTTGAGCGAGCGCCCGACGACCTGCGGCGAAATGACGTTGCCTTCGAGTATTTGGCAGATCGTATTGACCAGCGCCACCATCAGCACCATTTTCAGCGAAATCGTCGAAGCCATAACGATTGCGGGAGCCGCGCCGAAAAACGGACCGAGGTAAGGGATGATGTTAAAAACCGCTACAAGACACGCCAGCAGCAGCGCATAAGGCATCCCTATCGCCCAATATCCCAAATAAGCCAAAATGCCGATAATCATGCAAACGAGAAACTGCCCGCGAATGTAGTTGCCGAGCGCCGTATCCATATCCACGAGTAGCGTGATGACCTGCTTGCGCTTCGCTTTGGGCACGATGGCGAGCACCGTCTTCTCGATCAACTGGAAATCTTTCAATATATAAAAGGCCAGAAACGGAATAATAAACGCAATAAACAGCATATTGATCGTACTGCCGATTCCGTCGATATATTCGGAAATCGCCAAGGAGATCCCGTTTTCCAGCTTATTGAGCGACTGATTGATCCCGGTGCGGACGCTGTCCGGCAAAAACTGCACCCGGTTCATGTCGTCGACGATGCCCTGCGCCTTCATCGCCAGCTGCGGCAAATGGTTGTTCAGCTGTGCCAGCTGCGTCATAAACATCGGAATGATGTTCATCAGCACGACGGTCGTAGACAAAATAAATACGGCGTAGATCAGCAGCACCGCCACGGTGCGGGGCACCTTCCTCGCATTGAGCAAAGAAACGACCGGATTGAGCACGTACGATATAATCATCGCTATAATAAACGGAGCCAATATTTCCTTGAAAAAACCGTAGATGGCCGTGATCATCGGACGGATTTGCAGCAGCATGAACAAAATCAGCAAGCTCAACAATATATAGACAAGGACCGTAAACAATTGACTTTTATAAAACCGATCCACATATTTCACCTGCCTCTTGCTTCTTTCTGTCCGGGCTCCTTTACAGTATATGTACAACCTTGCTATTTAATCCTCCGCGGCCCGATTTCTCCAGAAAGCGGGCATAACTTGCCCGCCGGCGAATACATTTGGATAATGGCTAACTTCCGTAAGAACAAATCCCCCAAAAGTGACGTGACGCTCTGAAGCTTATTCCGTCCGCATCCAGCCTAAGCTGGATCGGCGTCTAACCCTTCCTCTGGGATCGTTCTAGGGGTAGACATTCCTTTCGGGGGAGAACCCGGATTTCCACAGGATATGGCTGCGCATCATTTCCTAAACAACAAAAAAGTCGCATCGTCTAATCCGCCTGCTGCGGCGGTTAGTCGATGCGACCGGAAGCCGGGACCGCAAAAAGCCCCGGTTTAGTTCGCATGAACTTGAGGAATTTCCTCTTCGAAAAATAAATCGTCCAGGGAGCTTAACGTCCCGTCTTCTTCCACTTGGTATACGGACATTTTCTCGCCGTTTACCGTCAGTTCAATAAAGCAACCCCAGCAGTAAAATTGATGGGAACCGATTTTGCCGATATCTTTGGAATTGCAATTTGGACAACGTAGCATATTGAATCACCCTATTCTTCAATTGGTATATAACTTTCTTCCAATGTATCGTTGCAATGAACGGGTACGATAATCGCGTCTTCGCCTACCGTTACGGTTTCCGGCAAAGGAAGCCATTTGCGCCCTTCTTTCAAGTCGGAGATGAAGCCTTCCGTCAATTCGTATCCTATTACCTTTTTGCCCTTATTCGGGTCCAAATAAACGTCGTCGACAATGCCTAATTGCTGTCCGTTGACCGTAAGGACCGGCATTCCTTTGAGCTTCCTGTCCCCATTGAGGAGCGAAGTGAAAGCTTCTCCCTCATCCTCCATCCGGCTGATGACTTCTTCATTGGCAATCGTAATGGCGTCGTCGCCTAGTGCGATGACGTCTTTCCACATAATGCAGCTTGGAGAGGCAAACCAGCTCTTCGTCTCCAACAGCACGGCTTCCAAATGCCAAGCGTCGCCAAGCAGCAAATCCTTGGCTATACCTACCTGCTTGCCGGTCTGTACGCAAAATACCGGCAGTCCGATCACGTCACGCGCTCTTTTCAATGGAGACGTCCTCCTGAAGCAGCAATCTTAATTAAACATTTGTTTACCGAATTGGCAAACGGGAGCCTCTTTGCCGCAGTAATGGCAAAGCTAGCTCACTTGTCGGACAATCCGCCGCGGCCCGGCGTTCTGTTTGAGAGAAACGCGCCAAGCCGCGGTTTCTTATTATGCATTACGCACGCGATCGACGATGGTTGCAATTTTCCGGGCGGCCGCTCCGATCTCCTCCAGCGTATTGCCGAGGCCGAAGCTGAAGCGGATCGCCGAGCGGGTAATCTCGTCTTCGAGCCGCATCGCCTTCAGCACATGCGATACTTCAAGAGAACCGGAAGTGCACGCGGAGCCGCTGGCGGCGGCGATGCCTTCCAAATCCAAATTCATCAGCATGGTCTCCGTCGAAACGCCGGGGAAGCTTATGTTCAGAATATGGGGCACCCGCTCTGCAGGATGTCCGTTGACTACGGCCTGCTCCTGCCCTAGCAAAGCTTGCAGGCGCGTCACCATCTCTATACGTAGTTTTTCCAAGTTTTGTTGCTTTTCATACATCTCTTCGCGCAAGATTTGCACCGCTTTGGCAAAACCGGCGATTCCGGCGACATTCTCTGTGCCCGGACGGCGCTTACGCTCCTGATTGCCGCCGTAAAACAGCGGCTGAAGCTTCATTTGCTTCGCTATATAAAGCGCGCCGATCCCTTTTGGACCGTTAATTTTATGCGCGGAAAAGCTCATCAAATCGACGGGCAGGCTGCTCAGATCGATCGGCTGGGTTCCCAGCGCCTGCACGGCGTCCACATGGAAGGGAATGCCCTTCGCGCGCGCAATCGCGCCGATTTCCCGAATCGGTTGGAGCGTGCCTACTTCGTTATTGGCGAACATGACGCTGATCAGAATCGTGTCCGGTCGAATCGCTTCCTCCACATCGCGGACGTTGACGCGTCCGGTGCGGTCTACCGGCAAATAAGTAACTTCATAGCCTTGCAGCTCTAGCTGCTCGCAAGCGTGAAGCACCGCATGATGCTCCGATTGTGTCGTAATAATGTGGTTGCCGATGGATTTGCGGGCGGCAGCCGCGCCGAAAAGCGCCAAATTGTCGCTCTCCGTTCCCCCGCTCGTAAATATGATTTGGGAAGGCGCGCAGCCAATAAAGGAAGCGATCGTATCTCTCGAACGGTTAAGAACCGCACGCGCTTCTCTTCCTGCGCTATGTGTACTGGAGGCGTTCCCGAAAGATTGCGTAAAATGGGGCAGCATGGCCTCGACAACCTCCGGATGCACCGGAGTTGTCGCAGCATGATCGAAGTAAGTGAACATCATAAGCGTGTCTCCGCTGAATTATATGTAGAACATATAATTGTCGTTTATTCCTTCGTCTTTGTAGTTGATCAAATCGTATAACGTCGTAGAGTCGAGCACTTCAGCGATGCTGTCGCGGATGCGCACCCACAAATCGCGCTTCGCCGGATCGTCTTCCTCCGTGAAATCGACCGGGCTAATAGGACCTTCCAATACCCGGATCACATCGCCTGCGGAAATATCCTCCGCCGCCTTCGATAAAATATATCCTCCATAAGCGCCACGGATACTTTTCACCAAGCCTGCATTCCGTAGTGGAGCTACCAGCTGCTCCAAGTAATGCTCGGAGAGTTGATGCTTCTCGGCAATACTTTTTAAAGAGGTAGGCCCTTCTCCAAATCTGGTTGCAAGTTCCATCATGATAGTTAGTCCGTATCGGCCTTTGGTAGAAATCTTCAAATAAAGCACCTCATTTACATTTCATACATTTTGGTATCGATTATATGTTAACATAAAACCTTCTATTATGGGAGAAAAACCGTGACATATTGATGAAATATTTTATTATTCGAAGAAACCTATGTATAATACTAGCTAGACGACATTCTTCGACGCTGCGCATGGCATTAATCCGGATAAACCCGACTTGAATACATTCGTTAAATAGCGTACTCTAGTCTGACGGCGCCAAGAAGGCTGCCATCGCGGTTCGGTACTTCCCGGCCCAGGCGGATTGCCCGTACATTCTTTGCAGGCGCCGGCAAGTCGTACAAGCTATCAAGCTATAAAGTGAGGTAATCCCATGAACAAAAAAACACGCGTCGTCCTCGGCATGTCCGGCGGAGTCGATTCTTCCGTCTCGGCGCTCCTGCTCAAGGAACAGGGGTACGAGGTTATAGGCGTTTTCATGAAAAATTGGGACGACACCGACGAATTCGGCCATTGTACCGCAGAAGAAGATGCGGAAGACGTGCGCCGCGTTTGCGACCAGATCGGTATCCCCTATTATACGGTAAATTTTGAAAAACAATACATGGACAAGGTATTCCAGTACTTCCTGGACGAATACCGCAAGGGCAGGACGCCGAATCCCGACGTCATGTGCAACCGGGAAATCAAGTTCGGCGAATTTTTGCATAAAGCGCTTGAGCTCGGCGCAGATTACATCGCCACCGGCCATTACGCGCGCGTCGAGCAGAAGGACGGGCTGTACCGGCTGCTCCGCGGCGTCGACAACAACAAGGATCAGACGTACTTCCTGAACGCGCTGAACCAATACCAGCTGTCCAAAGCGATGTTCCCTATCGGGCATCTGCCCAAGCCCGAGGTCAGAGCGATCGCCGAGAAGGCGGGTCTCGCCACGGCCAAGAAGAAGGACAGCACCGGCGTCTGCTTCATCGGCGAGCGCAACTTCAAGGAGTTCCTGAGCGGTTATTTGCCCGCCAAGCCGGGCGATATGATGACTCTGGAAGGCGAAGTGAAGGGCCGTCACGACGGGCTGATGTATTACACCCTCGGCCAGCGGCAGGGGCTCGGCATCGGCGGATCGGGCAGCGGCGAGCCATGGTTCGTAGCCGGCAAAGATCTCGAGAAAAATATTCTCTACGTGGTGCAAGGCGAGAAACATCCGAGCCTGTATTCGCGCGGGCTTCGCGCGACCGATCTGAACTGGATCGGCGGACAGCTCCCTGCGGGGCCGATCCGTTGTACGGCCAAGTTCCGTTACCGCCAGCCCGACCAGGGAGTTACGGTCGCTTTCGGCGAGAACGGCCGCTGCGAAGTGACCTTTGAACAGCCGCAAAAGGCGATTACGCCGGGACAATCGGTCGTCTTCTACGACAAAGACGTGTGCCTTGGCGGCGGCATCATCGACAAGATGATTCCTTAAAGCGGCGGGCTCAGCAGCAGTCCAAACATCAAAAGCGGATTCCTGTGCATCCGGCCCCGAAGCTGTTATAGCGGGGCGGCGGAAGCGAGGAATCCGCTTTTTGCCGTTATATGCTAAATGATGAATTGCCGGGCTGCGCGCCATTTGGCTTTTGTTTGACGACGATTCTTGCAATGCGAAGCTGATCGGTTTCGGCGATGATGAAATCGGTCGTATCGTCGTACCGGATTCTTTGGTTTTTCTTCGGGGGCATTTCTACCTGCGAGTATACCCAGCCGCCGATCGTATCGTAATCGTCCGACTCGATCTCCAGGCCGAAATAACTGTTGACTTCTTCAATCAGCATCCGTCCGTCGATGGAATGCGTCAAATGGTCCTTTTTCTCGATGCGCGGCCGTTCTTCGTCAAACTCGTCTTGAATCTCTCCGACGATCTCCTCGATAATATCCTCGAACGTTACAAGCCCGGACGTCCCTCCGTACTCGTCGATCAAAAGCACCATTTGATTCCGCTTTTTTTGCATCAGTTTAAGCAGCGCGCTGATCTGCATCGATTCGGGCACCTTGGTGATGGGCCGGACGATCGATTTAATATGCTCCATGCCGGGATCGGATTTGAGCAAATCCTTGATGTGAATAAAGCCGATAATATTGTCTTTATCCGGATTGCATACCGGATAGCGCGTATGCATCTCGGTGACCGCAATCAAGCGGTTCTCCTCATAGGAGCGGTTGGCGTACAGACAGACCATCTCGGTTCGGGGAATCATAATCTCGCGGGCATTCGTCTCGGTAAAATCGAAGATATTGTCCACAAGCGCCAGTTCGGTGTTGTCGATGAGTCCGCTTTTGTTGCTCTCCTTCATGAGAACGCGGATTTCTTCCTCGGTATGCGCCGTATGATGCTCCTCCTCAGGCTCAATCCCCGCCTTGCGCAGCATCCAGTTCGACGTTCCGTTCAAAGTCCAGATCAATGGGTACATGAGTTTGTAAAAAACAATCAGGGGGCCGGCGGAAAGAAGCGTCACCTTCTCGGACATACGAATGGCGTATGTCTTCGGGAACTGTTCGCCGAGCGTAATGTGAAAGGCGGTAATTATCGTAAAGGCAATGATAAAGGAGATCGTGTGAATGACGGCGGAAGACAGCTGCAGCGGATGCAGCACAGGCTCAAGGAGCCTTGCAATGGCGGGCTCGCCGATCCAGCCCAGCGCCAAGGAAGCTAATGTAATGCCTAGCTGGCATGCGGATAAATAACCGTTCAGGTTGGCTACGACCGTTTGGGCGAACCTGGCCCTGCGGTTCCCTTCCTGCACCAGCGCGTCGATGCGGCTGCTGCGGACTTTGACCATGGCGAATTCGGCGGCTACGAAAAAACCGTTCATTAGCACCAAAAACAGCACGAGGGTAAAGTTCCAAATCGTCGGTAAAGGGTCGCTGTCCATCAATAAGTTCCCTATCCCCCTAGCCCGAGGTGAATAGGTACACCTCCCTTAGGTTTATATTGTAAATTATATAATATTAAGCTATACAGTCAAACTGCGTGCTATGCCCGAAAATAACGCATAAAACGAAAGAAAGCTTGAACAATTTGAGAAAAACGGCGTAAAAGGCAAAAATTCGCCCAAATTTGGCCTATTATAAGATACGGGCCTAACCGTTCCCCTCAGGCTCGATTTAGAAAAAGGCCTGCACGACTTATCGCGCAGACCTCCGGTTTCTTCTCCGTTCCTGGTTTTGCCTGATTTTATCTTCCATCCCCTGCTGCGTCGCTTCATAGAAGCAATGCCCGTCCAGCGGCTTCGGCAAATATTGCTGCTCGACATAGTGGCCGGGATAATCATGCGGATATTGATAGCCCACATGCCCGAGCTTTTCCGCCCCTTTGTAATGGGCGTCGCGCAAATGCAGCGGCACCTCGGCCTCGCCGATCGCATCGAACGCGCCCGTCACTTTGGCGATCGCCGTCGGAATGGCGTTCGACTTGGGGCTCTCCACCGCGAACAGAATCGCCTGGGCGATGACATACTTGGATTCGGGCCAGCCGATCTTATGATACGCGTCCATCGCCGAGACCGCCTGAACCATCGCTTGCGGATTGGCCAGGCCGATATCCTCGCTGGAGGCGACGATCAGCCGCCGCAGGAAGGTCATCGGGTCCATGCCGAGCTTCTCGACGGCATAGAGAAACCAGAACAGCGCGGCGTCGCTGGAGCCGCGCACGCTCTTGTGGAAGGCCGAGAGGACGTCGTACTGCGTCGACTCGTCGGCCTTCACGGTGCGCCGCCGAATCGATTCTTCGGCGACGGCCAGCGTTACGCGCACCACCCCGTCGGGATCGGGCGGGGTGGTCAGCGCGGCGAGCTCGAGCGCATTGAGCGCGCGGCGGATATCTCCGCCGGCCATGCGCGCGATATGCGCAAGCGCCTCCTCCGCGGCCTCGATGGGCAGCTGCCCGAGGCCGCGCTCTTCGTCGGCGAGCGCGCGGCGCAGCGCGGCGAGCGAGTGCTCGCGGGTCAGCGCGTGCAGCTCGAACAGCGTCGAGCGCGACAAGAGCGCCCCGTTCACATGGTGGAACGGATTCTCGGTCGTCGCGCCGATGAACGTAATAATCCCCTGCTCCACCGCAGGGAGCAGCGCATCCTGCCGCGAGGTGTTGAAACGGTGCACCTCGTCGAGAAACAGGATCGTCTTGCGGCCGTACAAGTCCTTGTTGTTCCTCGCCTGCTCGATCACATCGCGCACGTCCTTCACGGAGGCGTCGACGGCGTTCAGCTTCACGAACGCTCCCTGCGTCGCGCGGGAGATGATGTTGGCCAGCGTCGTCTTGCCTGTGCCAGGAGGGCCGTACAGCAGGATCGAGGTGACCTGATCCGCTTCGATCGCGCGGCGCAGCAGCTTGCCCGGGCCGACGATATGCTCTTGCCCTATATATTCGCCAAGCGTCAGCGGCCGCATCCGGTCCGCCAGCAGCTTGCCTTGTCCGTTTTCTTCAGCAGCCAGTGAGAACAAATCCATAATAAGATCACATTCCTTTATTCTAATCTACCCGGGCCGTCTGGATCTCGAGCCAACGGGTAACAAACCGGTTCAAAAACCGATCTTCCGGCAAAAAAGAACATGAGCCGGCCTAAGCCGCTCATGCTCTATTATAAAGGACCGCCGCGAAATTACAATCTTTGCGCCCTGCGCGGAAAACGCTCCGCGCTCCCGGCAAGAACGATTCCCGCGGCCTCACGCGGCCCAAGCGGACAAATTATTTTTTCGCGTCGGCGATTTTCTTGGCCGTGTCCTCTTCCGTCGCCCGAAACACCGTGTTGTAGTCGCCGCTCATAATGATCTTCGGCACCGCCTTCGCATAAGGCGTCAGCAGCAAGCTGTCGTAACGGGATTTGGCCGGAATCGGAGCAAACCCGTTATAGAACGACGCGGCGAGATTTTTATCCTTGAACGCGCTCTCCTGGCCGTACACTTTTTTGACGTTTTCGCTATTTAGGACCGGCATCAGGCCGATTTTGGACAGCTTCGTCTGCATCTCCTCGGTCGTCAAGTATTGGATTACCTTCATCGCCTGATCCTTCTGCTTCGACATTGAGGTTACCGCGAAATAAGTCGGATACGCCTGAGAGCCGACTTTAGGCAAGCTGTCGAACGTCGGAAGCGACACCATATCCCAGTTCATGCTCTTATATTCGTCCGGGAAGACGAAGATGATGGACGACAGCCAGGCAAACATCGCCAAGTTTTTCTCCTTCAGAAACTCATTGCGGTAAGGAATCGTATCCTTAAGCTCCTTCATATAATCGACGTAGCCCGGAGATTTGCTCGGCCCGACGAAGACGGTGTCGAAGAATTCCCTCCACTTTTCGTCCGTGAAAATCGTCGGCTTCTCCGTCGCCGGATCTACGAAAGGAATGGACAGCTGATTCATCGCCAGCATATGCGTCTGCGACGAGGATAAGCCGATATACGGCTTGCTGTCGACCCGAGTCAGCTGCTGAGCGAGCTGATTCGCCTCCGTCCAGGTCATGCCGTCCTTCGGATACGGCACCCCGAATTTATCGAACAAATCTTTATTGTAATACAGCACCATATTGTTGTTGAACACGGGGATACCGTACATTTTATCCGGTGCGATCAGCTTCACGGAATCCGCTACGGACGGCTCCATTTTGGATAAATCGAGCTGGTATTTTTTGGCCAAATCGGTCATATCGAACTCCAGCCCGTTGTCGAGCAATCCGGAAGCGAAACCGCCAATCGAATCCCAGTAAATATCGATCGTTTCCCCCGCGGTCAGCAGCTCTTTGATCCCGTAATTCGATTGCTTCTGTATGTATTTGATGTTGTAACCGGGGAATTTCTGCTGGAGCGCATTGCCGAATCTTTCGTTCCAGCTGTCCGGAGAATCCCCGCTGTTGGAATAGACGACAAGATCGGCGGTTTCCTTGTCATCGCTCGTTTTGATCGCCTGATCTGAGGATGCGGCCTCCCCGCCTCCGCCGCCGCAGGCCGTCAGCATGGACAGCAGCATGGAGGCGGCGACAACCGCTGCCGCCGTTTTTTGATGTTTCAACCTTCATTCCTCCTAACGCACACAATAAAATAACCCTGCAAAGTGAGGCCTAGACTTCGAAGCTGCTTCAGGTACTTTGCGGGGGTCCCCGAAATTTATCAATTCCATACTGTTTAAAAAGCCCGGCAAGCGTAAAGCCTTCGCCGCCTGCTGGGCCGATTGCTTCGAATCCCTTACTCGTACACCGATACCTCGACGGGGCCGATCAAACCGGACGGAAGCTTTTTACGGTCGTACCGGTTGCTTAAATTGTTCGTCACGTCGATTCGCAGCTCATTCATTCCCTGTTTCGCCAAAGCTCCGATAGCAAACGTGTACGGATGCCACATCCGCACCCCTGCCCATTCGCCGTTCACCCATACTTCCGCCATTTCATGGGCTTCGCCCAGATCGAGGATCAGGCTATCCGCTTTTGCAGCTCCGCTTTCCAGGGAAACTGTATTCGTATAAGTGATCGTTCCGGCAAAATGCTCCAGCCCTTCGGTTTCGGCCCAATTGCCGAGACTCAGACGACCGATGGCGGACTCGGCGGCAGCCGCTTCCGCGCTCTCGGTCTGAGGCGTAACAGTTCCGACGGCCTGGCGGCCGGCCGAAACGTTCCACGGCCCGTCGATGGAAACGCTGCTCTGCCGAATCCGGCGGCGGCTTCCTGCAGACAACTCGGCAGATCGCGACGGATCAATACGATACACGAGAGCCTGCCTTCGCTCCAGCGCAGCGGACAGCGTCATGCCGCCGGCAGCAGCGGCGACTGAACCGGCCTCCGCCGAAACCGGAGCCAGGTCGATCCTGCCCTCCCAGGGGTCCCACAGCTCCGCTCTGCCTTCGGTCCGGATGGTCAGAGCGCCTTCATACGGCCGCTCCCCTTCGTTCACCAGCACGTAAAAATGGTTCCCGTCCTTGATCACATGGCTTGCCCGAATATCCGGGCGGGAAGGCTCCAGCTTAAGATCTCCAGGCTCCAGCCTCTCCAGCTCGGCGGCAATGCCGGACGGATCGTCCAATCGGACCGTAGACGGTACGGTCTGTGCCCCTTCGTGAGCCTGAATCGCAATGACTTGGCCGCCTTGGTCGATGAATCCCCGCAGCACCCGCTTCGTCTCTTCTTCCCACAAGCCGTCATCCTCGACGATCACGACGGAATACGTTTGCCCGGCGATGTTTATGCGTCCATGCTCAATGCCGCAGACCGCTACCAGCAGGCTTTCCTCCAAATAATTGAACTCCCGCTGGTTTTCGAATAGCGGCTTCACGCTTCGCCACGGCAGCCAGTCCTCGCGGCCCAGCACGGCAATCGGCGTTACATTGACGCTGTCCGTCATCAGCCAGCTCATCCGCTTCATATAATCGGCGAACCGGCGGTAATGCGGCCACCAGATGTTGTTGGGCCCGACGTCCGGCGGGCGCTCGTTCAATCGGCGCGGCCCGTCGATGGAGTAATAGAAGGCATGCGGGCATAACAGATTGACGCCGCGGACGAGCAGCCAGTCCATATACCATTTCATATCGCCTGCGCTCAGCGCCCAGCTGGCATCCAGTCCGCAGACGCCGAGAAACTCGTTCAAATTTCTCCGTCTTCCCCTATGCCGGGCCGCATCCGACGAGCACTTGGCCATCGTCGTATGCTTGCCCTCCACCGCCTTGCCGTCCTCCGGCGCAACCCAGCGCCATACGACGTCTTGGCCGGGAATGTGGAAATGCTCCAGCAAACCGATCTCGTCGCTGGCCGCCGGGTGGCCGGTAAGCGCTATGCCGTGGCGTCCGCACCATTCGGCGAGCGGTTTGTAATACGATTCGATCATGCGCTTGTTGACGGCTTTGCTGTATCGTCTGCGGATAAGGTCCGCCCGGTCGCCCTCCAGCCACAGCAGCGGCAGATCGGTCACTTCGCAGCCTTCGCGGATAAAATAATCCAGAAAGCCGCCCGTCCACGCCTTAAGCCCCTTCGTATGTCTGCGGCCCATAATATCCGGCTCGTCTGTGAACATCGCCCGGACGGCCGTTCCGAAATACGGGCTTAACACCTCGTAATAGCGGTCATGCGTGAGCCGGATAAACTTCTCCACGGCGAGCGGATTCAGCAAGTCGGCGGAAGCCGGAGCGTTCGGCTCGCCGTCGTCTTCGCCGAAGTGAATGCCGCGAATCGTCCCGCGGGAGAACGTCTCGATAAACAATAAGATCGTCCAATCGTCGTTATCGCCGCCGGCAGCCCGGAACGCAACGATTCCGTCGCTGGGCTCCAGCACGGCCGAAGCACCCGGCTCGATGCCGGCTCCCTTCTTCCTGACCGCTTGCGCGGAGATCAGGACATCCCCGTCGCCGAGCACCTCCGCCAGCCGAACCGGCTCGGAGGCGCTCAGCTCCGTCATCTTGAGCCCCCGGCTCGCCAGCTCGGGATTGTCCTGCACGACAAGCCCTTTGGCCGCTCCGGAAGGATACATCGCTTCATCGTACAAAATAACGGTCATTCCGCGCCGCTCCGCCTCTTGAACGGCGGCCTTGACCAGCCCCATATAGGTGTCCGACAAGTATGGAATGCTCTCGGGAATTCCGATTCTCGGATGGATGACGAAGCCCATCACGCCTTTGTCCGCGAAATCGGCGATCTGTCTTACGATTTCGCTTTCTGTCAGCTCGTCGTTCCAGAACCAGAACGGAATCGGAGTGAACTCGTCGGAGGGATGAAGAAACTGCTGCTCCAATGATGTATCCGTATTCGTTGTCATAGCCAAGCGCCCCCCTAGCTTTACTGTGTGATGCGCAATCCGTCTTCGGCCCATGTGACTGCCGGAGGATGAATATAATCCTGATATTTATCCGCTACCTTGCTTGCTGCGGTATCGCCCGCGTGGAAATATATCCGGTGCTTATAGCGGATCGACTGCCCTTTCTGCAGCAGCTTGCCCCCGAGAAAATACAGATTGTTGGCGGCGAGAAGCCCGTAATCCCGGACATGCCAATAAGTCGGAAAATCGGCGTTATCCGGATGGTCGAAGGCGGCGATGCCGAGCGTATGTCCGCCCACCTCGCCGTGATAGTCGCACCATACGGCCCGCTGGCCCCAGCATTCCTTCTCTCCGACGGAGCCGTAGGAATTACGGATCACGCCCCCGTTCTCCGCTTTCATCGATTCGGCCACCCGAATGCCGAGCGGTCCCGCTTCTTTGGTCGCTCCGAGCTCGACGCGGCCGTTAGCCGTCAGGACGAAGTCGAGGTCGATGAACCTGCCTTCGCCCGGGGTATTGTAGAACGTCATCGTGCGCGTCTCGCTCAGCTGCGGCTTGCCTCCGTAGGAACACCAGTTTTGAGTGGACGTCAGTCTGGCAAAGACCGAGCCTGCGGCTTTTTCACCGAAGCCTGTTACTATTTGTTTGCCGTGCCGTTCCTTCGGCTCATTCCACATATCGATATCGTTCACGTCCCCGATAGCAAGCCAGAGCGAACGATGATGCGGATGCTCTCGGGTTTCGAAATCCAATCTCGTATAGCTTTCGCCGTACGGGCCCATGATCGGACCGAGGTAAGGCTTCGCGACCGCAGGATCGAATACGTAAGACGTGAATAATTGCCCTTCGATGACGATGTCGACGGCATGCTCTTTTTCGATCAGACGGATGCCTTGAGCGGACGAAGCGGAAGCGGAGCCCGGCGTCGTTCCTTCCTCTCGGCGCTGCAAAATATAGTTGCGGCTCTCGCCGGCATCAAGCCGATCGACGATCCAGTGCAGCGCCACCTCTTCTCCTAGCGCTTCCCATTGACATGCAACCGGGTTTCCGGAAGTGTCCGCAAGCTCTAGGCCGCCGGCTTCTGCATCCTTGAGCAGCGGCGTATCCGCCAGGAAGCGGACCGATACGGGACAAAACTCGCGATGGTGGCTTCCCGCCGATACTTGTAACGTTATAGTTGACATGCTATTCCCCTCTTTCATAGGCTTGTTCCAAGAGCGATCTGATATAGCCGAGCGACGGGCTCCATTGATGCGACGGGTTTTCCGTCATGCATTCGGCGGATATGCGGCCCTTGTAACCGCTCTTTTGCAGCGCTTCGAGCAAACCCGGAATATCGACTCCGTCCGGAATGCTCTCCCTCGGAAAGCTGCGGTCATACTCCGCATAATGCACATGGGCGAGCCGATTGCCCGCCGCAGCGCGATGAAGGATGTCCGGAGACTCCTGCTCAAGATGCATATGGTATGCGTCCGCGAGTACTTTAATATGGCGCAGCTGCAGCTCTTCGGCCAAATCCAGCGCCTGCTCGACCCGGTTGATGATGTTGCTTTCGCCGCGGTTCAGCGGCTCGATGGCGACGGCAACCTCATATTTGTCCGCATAGGAGTCGCACATGGCAAGAAACTGCTTGATCTGCTCCAGCCCCTGCTCCACCGGATATCCTTCGGGAACGGTTCGGGCCGCGCCGCTGCCGAAAATGATCATTTCCCCGCCAAGCGCCCGAACCCGTTTCATCGCCAAATCCACATAGCTTTCCACCGCCTCGCGGTGAACCTCCGGTCCCGTCAGCTTCAAGGAAGCCGGAATAAAGCTGTTGCATACCGGAATCGTAATTCCGGCTGCGCGCATCTTGACCGCCAGGCGATCGAATTCCTCCTCGGACAGCTGAATGAGCGCGCCTACCGTCAGCTCCGCGTAATCGTATCCGGCTTCGAGCAGGCCGGAAATGTCCTGAAACAGTCTCTCTTCCAAGCGATCCGAGGAAGCGGACGTCCCGCCGCTCTGCGGCATGAAGGAGCCGGCCGTCAGGCAGCAGCCGACTTGGAGCGGACGGCTCGGCCCGCGATTCGTCTTCCCGCTCATCGCCCGCTCCCCTCCGGCGTATAAGGCAGAAATACTTCTTGGCCGGTTCTCGCCGACTCGTACAGCGCCTGCACGATTTCCACCGAAGCTCTGCCCTCCCTGCCTTCAATCATCGGCGGCCGGTGATGAATCACTGCCTCGATCATATCCTGCACCTGACCGGCGTGCCCCGTCTTCGGCTGGCCGCCTCCCGTTTCCGGCGAAGACGGAGCGGACTTGGCTCCGCTGCCGTATGCGGCAATAATGCGGGCTTCCTCCGAAAATTGCTCGTCGTCATCAGCCATTTTAAACAGTTCGATCCTGTTGTTTTTAGCGTAAATCGAACCGCGGGAGCCATGAATTTGCGCGGACACTTCCAATCCCGGATAAGCGCATGTCGTTCCGATCAAGGTGCCGATCGCCCCGCTTTCGAACGTCACTACGGCGACGGCCGTATCTTCCGTTTCGATAGGATGATTGTAAGTGCCCGCTTTGGCGAAAATGCTCCGCACCGGCCCCATGAACCACTGCATCAAATCGACGGTGTGGATCGTCTGGTTCATGATCGCGCCGCCGCCGTCCATTTCCCATGTGCCTCGCCATCCGCCGTTTTTGGCATAATAGTTGTCGTCCCTGTACCATTTGAGGTGAAAATTGCAGGTGATCGGCTTCCCCATCCTCCCGCTGTCAAGCGTATCCTTGATGAACCGGTTCGCAGGCGCGAGCCGGTTCTGGAAGACGCAGCCGAGGTAGAGTCCTTCCTCTTCCGCGGTCCGGTTCATCTCGTCGATTCGGTCGAGACGAATTTCCAGAGGCTTCTCCGTCAACACATGCTTGCCTGCGCGCAGCGCCTGTACCGTGTGATCGCGATGCCAGCCGCTCGGGGTGCATATGCTCACCGCCTTGATATCGTCGCGCTTCAGCAGCTCCTCATAGCTCGTATAACGATTTGCCGGATCGATGCCGTATTCGTCGCCAAGCTTGTTCAGCACGGCTTCGTTCATATCGCAGATCGCGACGAATGCGCATCCTTCCGCTTTGACGGCGCTGGCGAGATGGCTCTTGCCGACCCCTAGCCCGAAGACGGCGTATCCGATTCCATTCGATGTCATGGCCGATAGTTCCTCCTATATCGTTCGCTTAGTTTCATTCCCGTTGATGAACCCTTTTATAAATCAGGCGTTTTCCCGCCCGCTTTGAACAGCTTCGTCACGGCCAGCCGCAGCGCCAGCGGAATCGTCACGAACCCTATGATCAAAGTGCCGCCGAAGCCCGCCTGACCGTAGACCGAAGTAAACCACAGCCCCGCCGCAATCCACAATACCAGCAAAATTAACAGCAGACCGCATAGAATCAGCAAGTTTTTGATCATCGACCGTTTCTCCCTATTTTCCTGCAGCGGCTTCCATTGCCGGGCCGGCTTCCTACACGGCTTCCTACATCCAGGCGTTCAGCCCTTCCCAGCGGACCGTCCATGAACCGTCGTCCGGGAAGCCGGGAGCATGCCGCTCGGGACCGCCCTGCCAGCCGCAAGCCATCATCGCCACAGCGGTAAGCAGTCCGCCGTTCCCCGGCAAGTAGGCGTATAACCCCGGACGCTGGTAGTTATGTCCGTTAGGGAGATAGGTATTTTTGGTCACATCCTTGAGCAGCAGATCGACCGCCCAATGACCTTCTCCCAGTCTGGCCGCCGTCATGGCCGCCATCGGGTAATCCCAGCCCCATGTGTCGTCCCAGCGCCAGCTGTCCATAACGCGCTGAAGCGTTCTGCGCATCGCTTCGGCATCGACTTTCTTGCCGGGGAGCATGCCGAGCGCGCCCAGCATGGAAGGATGATCGATATTGGCTTTCGTGTACGTATCCGGGCAATTCTCATGAGCGAGATAAATTCCGTCTTCTTGCGGAAGCTCGGATAACCGGGAGCACACGTCCTGCCACTTGTCGCTGACCGGAAGCCCCAGCCTGCGGGCCCATTTCATCCCGATCTCCAGCCCGTGGCGCCAATATTCCAGCTCATATGTAGGGTTCCAAGTATGCTCGGCCTTATGGTTCTCCTGAGCCGGAATGACCGGCGGTCCTAACACATAGCGCTGCCCCGCATCGTCCCACGCCGCGAAGGAGGCCATAAATTCCGCCGATTCCAGCACGATGTCTCCGTAGCGGATCAGCGTTTCTCGTGTCGGCTCCGCCAGGTAGCATAGCTCCGCCAGCACAATCGGATGCGGCTGCTGCCAAATGAGCAGAGGGGCGATGACCGACGGACTCTGAGCTCCGTCCGATGCGACCATCTTAGGCCAACGCGCGCCGGAATAACCTTGAGAGCGGGCAATCTCCCGAGCCGAAGGAAGAATGTCTCTGTACCAGTCCATACTTCGCTTCAACAGTTCCGTCCTTCCCCATAATGGAAAATGAAACGCATGCCACCAGTGCATCTCCAGATGCAGCTTGCCGAACCAGCTGTTGTACAACAATCCGGTTTCCTGAGGCGGAACCGTTCCCGCGCTGTGGATGGCCGTATTGAATTGAGACAGCACAATGCGCCGTTCCAGCTCGATCGCCCTCGGGTCCGCGCTGTCCGCCAGCTCAACCGCTCCGCCCTTGGACCAGAAGCGTTCCCAGTGGGTGCGGCTCGCTTCGGCCATTTGCTGCACGGTTGGAAGCGTTATCACGTCGTCTAATAATGAAAAGCCTGCCGTCATTTCCAATTTTCCGTTGATGCCGCGGCTTGATAATATAAATTCATGGGCTGCCGTTTGCTTGAGCTCGCCTTGCGACCACTCCAGTTCCACCCGGTAGCCGTCTTCGTCCATGAAACGCTCTATGGCGGCCGTTCTTTCTCGCTTCGGTATGTATCGCGTAGTATGGGAATCCGGCTCTCCCCAATGAAGCCCGATCGTTTGATCCCAGCTTCTGGAAGTCACGCCCGGCGCAGGAAAAGCGATATGAACCGCGAGACGTCCCTGCGTCAACAGCTCGCTCTCCACTGCGATGCCGAACTGTTCCGCATCCGGATGACAGCAGGTCACAACGGTCACCGGCACACCCTCTACGTTGAAGCGGCTGGTCAATATTCCGCTCCACAGATCGAGCTGCTGCTCGATGCCCGTAATTTGGCCGGGCTGCACCTCGCCGCCCGTCTCCGACGCAAATCTGAATCCGAATTGGCCCAGCTGCAGACGGTGCGGATTTTGCCGAAGCCAGTGGTAAGCCTCTTCCTTGTCATCCGGGCGAACGGGATACCCGCCGAGCTTCTTCTCCTCGTCCCGGTACTGCATGCGCACGTCGCTCAGCCGCCAAACGTTCCGGCCGCCGGAGCTGTGCCATGCCCATTGCGTCTGGGTTCCAAGAGGAATCGTATACTGCTCGGGATAAGTTTGAAGGCCTGTGAAGTCGGCTGTAAAGGCAAATTCCCCATTCCCGACTGATAGCGGCGATAAAGGATTAATCTCTCTGATCACCGGATTATGTCTGGTCACTAACGCTTTACGATGAATGCTCAAGTAGGCGCCTCCTTATGCTTAATTATAAATTATTATACCAATCTGATGACCTGACATATGGGGGAGATACACGAAATTTATAGGGCTTCCACCTCATTTTGACTAACCTCACCTATAAAATAAGTGTAGATATAGGTTGATAACCGCATAGGCCTCCGCTTATAATGAGAACAAACTGAGATCCAGCGCCATCCAATTTTTCAACCGAGCAAAAAAGGAAACGCTCTCATGACTGCCGCTGCGAGTTGCGTTCTCTATAGTAGCTCCGGTCTTCTTTCACATTTCGCACATTTACCGGAGGTGGGACGTTCATGCAAACTTTGGCTTCCGAAGTGTTCAATTCAGAGAAACGGTTTCGTCCGGGGATGAATATTTTCGTCAACCGCGCCTATGAGGCGTTTAGCATTCCCCAGCATACGCACGACGCTATCGAGATCAGCTATGTGACCGAGGGGGTCGGTTACCAGTTTATTAACGATACCGTGGTGCCCGTCAAACGGGGCGACATTTATTTGCTCCCCGTCGGCACCTCGCATGTATACCGTCCGCCGTCCCCGGACAAAGTTCGCAGCTTTGCCATCATCAACTGCGTCTTCCGTCCGGAAGCTTTGAATGCGGCTGCGAATTTTCCGCCGCCCGGCTCCGCTTTGCACGATGCTTTGCACGAGCCTTCGCGCTTACAGCAGCCATGGTTGTATCATTACGACAAGGAAAGCAAGTACACCGAGCTGTTCCATACTATGTTGTCGGAATACCGGCTGCGGCTGCCCGGCTACGAGGTAATCGTTCATTCGCTGCTCACCCAAACGATGGCAATGCTTCATCGGGATATGACCATTTCGCTGCTTCCGGAGAAAATGAATTGCAAAGTCCAGGAAGCGCTTCATTTCATTAAGCGCCACTTTCATGAGGATATCAATTTAAAGCAGGTTGCCGAGCACGCATTTCTAAGCGTAAGCCATCTTCAGCGTCTCTTTAAGCAAAACACGGGAACTTCGTTCACCTGCTATGTGCAAAATTTACGTATTCAAAAATGCTGCGCCCTGCTCAAATCAACGACGATGACCGTGCAGCAAACCGCCGGGGCCGTAGGCTATCAGGACATGAAGTTTTTCCATACGCTATTCCGCCAAAAAACCGGCATGACCCCGCAGGAATACCGGAAGTATGACGATCCGGCCGCCGTTCGCTGTGACGGAAGCTTATTACATATGGATGAGGACGAAATCGGCATCTCTGAAAAATAGCATATGAACGAACGCAAAAATAAAACAAGCATGGCCTGCTTAAGAAACGGTTCTTAAGCGGCCATGCTTGTTTGCTTGTTATTGCGGCTTATCCTTCGCCTTGGCGAGCAAATCCTGCACGACTGTGCCGACGGCGATAAGGCCGGCGACCGGCGGCACGAACGCGTTGCTGGCCGGAGGCTGCTGCGCCTTGCGGATTTCGGGCGCATTGTCCGGTACGATCCGCTGCGTCACGTCCTGGCGCGGCTTGATCGGCTCTTCGGTCGAAAAGACGACCTTGACGCCCTTCTTAATCCCGTCTTTGCGCAGCTTCTGACGAATCACTCTCGCCAGCGGGTCCATCGACGTTTTGGAAATGTCCGCCACTTGAAACTTTGACGGGTCCATTTTGTTGGCGGCGCCCATGCTGGAAATGATCGGGATCTTCCTTTGCAGGCACTGCTTGATCAGATGAATTTTGTAGCTGATCGTATCGGAAGCGTCGATGACATAATCGAGCGGATATTCGAACAGCTTCTCATACGTCTCTTCGGTGTAGAACATGCGCAGCGCGATCGCGTCGCACTCCGGATTGATTTGCAAAATGCGGTCGCGCATCAAATCCGCTTTCGGCTGACCCACGGTTGATAACAGCGCATGAATTTGGCGGTTGACGTTCGTAATGTCGACGACGTCCTTATCGATAAGGACGATGCGGCCGACTCCCGTTCGAGCCAGCGCTTCGGCCGCCATCGAGCCTACGCCGCCGATCCCCAGCACGGCTATCGTGCTGTTGCGCATAACCTCCAGGCCTTCCGGTCCGATAGCAAGCTCCGTTCTAGAAAACTGGTGCAGCATCCGGCTGCCCTCCTTATGAATCAGGTAAGAAGATTTATCGGGTATCGCGTGTCAAGAATGGCGGGAGCGGACCTTAAGGAGCCGGATCGCTCCGGCCCCTTAAGGTCCGCAGCCCGTGCAGGCCTGCTTACTTGGAAGCAGGCTGCTTCAAGGCCAAGCGGATGGACAACTGCTCCAGCTGCTTGTCGTCTACCGTGCCCGGCGCGTCTGTCAGCAAGCAGGTTGCGCTGGCCGTTTTCGGGAAAGCGATCGTCTCGCGCAAGTTGGTGCGGCCGGCAATCAGCATGACCAGACGGTCGAAGCCGAAGGCGATGCCGCCGTGCGGAGGCGTGCCGTATTCGAAAGCTTCCAGCAGGAAGCCGAATTTCTCCTGCGCTTCTTCCTTGGAGAAGCCGAGCGCTTGGAACATCAGCTCCTGCACTTCGCGTTTGTAAATCCGCATCGAGCCGCCGCCCACTTCGTACCCGTTAAGAACAAGGTCGTAAGCTTGAGCGCGGATTTGGCCCGGATCGGTATGGAAGAACTCGACGTCTTCTTCTTTCGGGCGGGTGAACGGATGATGCTCGGCTACATAGCGCTTCGCTTCATCGTCATAGCTGAGCAGCGGGAAGTCTACGACCCAGGCGAATTTGAACTTGCTCTCGTCGATCAAGCCGAGCTCGCGGCCGATCTTCAGACGAAGGTTGCCCAGCACGTCGGCAACGACCTTCTTCGTGTCCGCGGAGAAGAGCAGCAAATCCCCTTCCTCCGCGCCCAGACGTTCCTTGAGCGCTGCAAGCTCCTGCTCGGAGAAGAACTTGACGATCGGTCCTTTCATCTCTCCGTCCTTCAGCACGACCCACGCCAAGCCTTTGGCGCCGTAGCGCGCCGCGAAGGTTCCCAGATCGTCGATTTCCTTGCGGCTCCAGCTTCCGCAGCCTTTGGCGTTCAGCGCTTTAACTTGACCGCCCTTCTCGACGACGGAAGCGAATACTTTCACTCCGGACGAAGAGACGATGTCGGACACGTCCTGCAGCTCCAGACCGAAGCGCAAATCCGGCTTGTCGGAGCCGTACTTGCCCATGGCGTCCGCATAGCTGATGCGTTGGAACGGACGCTCGATCTCTACGTCGGCCGTTTGCTTCATCAAACGAACGACCAGCTCTTCCATCATCTCAAGCAGCTGGTCTTGGGACAGGAACGAAGTCTCGATGTCCACCTGCGTAAATTCCGGTTGGCGGTCCGCTCTCAAGTCTTCGTCGCGGAAGCAGCGGGCGATTTGATAGTAGCGCTCCAAGCCGCTGACCATCAGCAATTGCTTGAAAATTTGCGGCGATTGCGGCAGCGCGAAAAATTCGCCCGGGTGCACGCGGCTCGGCACCAAATAATCGCGCGCGCCTTCCGGCGTGCTCTTGGTCAAGATCGGCGTCTCCACTTCCAGGAAGCCGTTCTCGTCGAGGAAATCGCGGAATACCTTAGCCGCTTTGGAGCGAAGCATCAGCGTGCGCTGCATTTCCGGACGGCGCAAATCGAGGTAACGGTATTTCAAGCGCAAGGACTCGTCGATTTCGATGCCGTCTTCGATAAAGAACGGCGGGTTTTTGGCCGGGTTCATAATTTCGATGTCCGTCACGCGGATTTCGATTTCGCCGGTCGCCAGGTTAGGATTGATCGTTTCCGAGTCGCGTTCTACGACTTTCCCGGTTACCGCAAGCACGAATTCGTTGCGCGCGCGGTCGGCAATGCTCAGCGCTTCGCCGGAGAAATCCGGGTTGAAAACGATTTGCACGATCCCGCTGCGGTCGCGCAGGTCAATGAACAATACGCCGCCGAGGTCGCGTCTGCGCTGCACCCAGCCGTTCAAAATGACCGTTTCTCCAATGTTCGCTTTCGTTAAAGCTCCGCAATGATGCGTTTTTAACATCATGATTCATCTACCTCCATAGGGTTAAAAATAATTATTCGCTCAGCTTGCGCATGATCGCCGCAAATTCATCGAGCTTGACGGTCTGCTGCTCGCCGGTGGCCATCGTTTTCACCGTAATTTCGCCGCGGGTCAGCTCGTCTTCGCCGAGAATGGCGACATAATGAGCTTGATACCGGTCGGCTGATTTCATCTGAGCCTTAATTTTGCGGCCCAAGTAATCCTTCTCCGCCTTTAATCCCGCTTGGCGCAGCTCATGCAGCAAACGGGGCAGCTCTTTCTCCGCCTGCTCGCCGAGCCCGACCAGATAGACGTCGAGCGGCCTCGCTACCGGGATCTCGGCTCCTTGCGCCTGCAGCACCAGCAGCGTGCGTTCGAGGCCCAGGCCCAGGCCGACGCCCGGCTGATCCGTGCCGCCGATCTGGCCGACGAGTCCGTTGTAGCGGCCCCCTCCGCCGATCGTGTCAATGGCGCCGATGCCGGCCGCCTTGTATTCGAAAGCGGTATGCGTATAATAGTCCAGTCCCCGCACAAGGCGCGGATTAATGCGGAACGGGATGCTCATCGCCTTAAGATAATCCTGAACCGCCTGGAAGTGGACGCTGCATTCCTCGTCCAAATATTCCAGAATGGTCGGCGCGCCTTCGCCGTATTTCTGGTCGATCTTGCAATCGAGAATCCGCATCGGATTGCGGTCGAAGCGCGATTGACAGTCTTTGCACAGCTTCTCCTTCACCGGGGCGAAAAATTGCTGAATCTTCTCACGATAGACGGCCCGCACGGCGGGATTGCCGACGGAGTTAATCTCCACCGTCACGTCCTTGATGCCGACCTCGCTGTAGAATGTATACCCCAGCGCGATCACTTCCGCATCCATACTCGGATCGGCCGAACCGAACGCTTCCACGCCGAACTGATGCAGCTGGCGGTATCTTCCCGCCTGCGGCTGCTCGTAGCGGAACATCGGCCCGATGTAGTACAGCTTGCTGACGTCCGGCTCGCCGTACAGCTTGTTCTCTACATAGGCGCGAACGACGCCCGCCGTCCCTTCCGGACGCAGCGAGATGCTGCGGTTGCCCTTATCCAGGAACGTGTACATTTCTTTCTCCACGATGTCCGTCGTCTCTCCGACTCCCCGCTGGAAAAGCTCGGTGTGCTCGAAGATCGGGGTGCGGATTTCGCGGTAATTGAATCTTTGGCACAGTTCTCTGGCCTTGCTCTCTACGTACTGCCATTTCTCGACTTCGCCGGGAAGCAAATCCTGCGTTCCCTTAGGCTTTTGAATACTCATCTATAGCCACTCCTTTCATTGACTTCCAGAAATCCGGCTGAACAACGAACAAATCCCCCCAAAAGTGACGTTATGCTCTGAAGCTTAATCCGTCCGCATCCAGCCTAAGCTGGATCGCCGTCTAACCTTCCTCTGAGATCGTTCTATGGGTAGACTTTACTTTCGGGGGAGAACCCGGATATCCACAGGAAATTGCTGCGCATCATTTCCTAAACAACTAAAAAATCTCCCGCCCCCGGCGCTCAAAGCCAGGGACGAGAGACTCGGTTCACGATATCTTCCCGCGGTACCACCCACGATTCGAGTCCGCCACGATATCCTTAATCATATCGTTGGAAGACTCACACTCATGCGGTTAACGCCCGCTCTACGCGAAGCAGCTACTGCACGGACAATCGGTCCGCGGTTCCCTGCCTGTCCTCGGGGAGGTCTGTTCATTCGATTCGCATAAGGAAGCTTGCAGCCTGGACTTCCCTCTCTGACTATGCGGGCTTTCGAATTACTTTGTCCCGTCAACGGATCAAGTATCACTTCATGGATTCTTTGCACTATTGTAATATCGAAATTTGACAAAGTCAAGCCAATTTCGCCGTCGGAACGGCACGATCGTCCAATCCCGCTTATTTTGCCGGTTTTACCTTTTTGTATACGTCGTTAATAAGCATGTACGTATCGCCGTTGGTCAGCTCCTGCTTTTTGCCGATGCCGTCGACGGTTTGCTTGTTCAGATAGCCTTTGGCTTGCAGTGCGCTAAGCGCCTCTCCTTGCGAAGCGTCCAGCTTCAAGAGCGCCGCGATCATAGCGGCGGCTGTATCCAGGCTGAGCGGCTGCTTGTCCGGCTCCTTCTGACCTGCAATCGGCGCCGCCGGATTGCCTGCCAGAGCTTCCGGGTTAAACTTGCGCATGCCGTTCAGCAGATTGACCATCCGCTGCTCGTTCGATGCGCCGTCCAAATTGAATTCGTTTTTGTACCCGCCAGTCGCCAAACCGAGACTGACCGCCGTCTTCAAGCCTTCGTAAGATTTATTCTCCATGAACGGAGCCGGCTTGAGCGAGTAAGGCTTCAGCTCCATTCCCTGCTTGTTCAGCGTATCCTGCAGCTTCGCTATCGTCTCCTTCGATGCCGACATTTGACGGAACGTCATGTTCTGCTCTATCGCCAGCTTGGCGGCCGCGCCGGCCGCCTCACCTTCGGCCATGCCAACCGGGATGACCCTCGCACTGCCGTGCGGCAGCGTGTCATAGCTCGCCGCTCTGCCGACAACGAGCAGTCCGTCCACCTTCAGCGGCACGATGCTGCGAAACGGTATCGCATATTTGTCCGGATCGATGACGACGGCTCCGTTATCGGCCGGGCTTGTCCGCTGGATGTCGACCGGATAGCCGCCGAAGGCGATACGGTCCCATTGGTCGCGGTTTTCGAGCAAATCGATGATCGACAGCCGGTACTCGCCGACCATATGTCTCGATTCGCGCACATACAGCTCGGGAGCGATGCCGTCAAGCTCGACGCCTTCAAAGTCGGGGTAGCTTTTTTTAAGATATTCCAGCACGTGAGGCAGCTCGTCCTTGGCGATCTGCTGCGCTTCCTGCTTGGACTTCGGATCGAACGGATCGACACCGAAAATTTGCAGCGCGTTCACCAGCATCGTATTATCGTTCTGTCTGCCGCCGTTCAGGCCGCGCATTCTGACGCGCTCCTTGTTGACAGCAGGATAATTCTGCATCTTGTCGAAGCCCCACAGGCTCATTGCGTTGATGCCGTACTTCTGCTGACCCTTGTCTTCATCGGCAATCGTCTTGGCGAACTGCTTCCAACGCTCCGGAGTAATATTCGTCAGACGGAATACCGCCGTCACCGCCATCCGGCTCTTCACATCGCCCAAGTCTTCTCTGCCGTGAGTAAACTGCACGCCGGCCGCGTCTCCGATATCTCCGTCCTGGGTTGCATCGATAACCGCCTTGGCTTGTATGGACAGCTTCGTACCGTCCGCTTTGGTGACGGTCACACCGGTAACGGTTGTCGTATCCGCCGATTTGGCGACAGTCGGCTCAATGGATTTGGCCTGCATCAGCAAGTCGATGTTTTTCTCTTTGGCGACCATTGTGTAAAAAGCATTGGCCGCCGTCGTAATATCGAAGGAATCGCCCTCGATTTTGCCGTACCATTCGCCGAAAATACCTTTATTCATAATCTCCGGGGTGCCGAGCACCCCTTTGGCAGGTTCATAGTTCATATCGATGCTGTTCAGCCAGCCTTCCGTCATTAGACCGCCGAGCACGGTACGGTCTTTGCCGTCGACCAGCAGCGTCTTCATCCCGTTGCGCGCCGCGGAAACGGCCGCAGCCACACCCTCCGGATCGGTGCCGACGACGACGACATCATAGCTGCTTTTAATATCCTTGGACGATTTGACTTCCATTAACGCCTGCTGCTTCGATTTGCCGTTTCCGGGCGAAGCCCCCTTTTTCATTGTGAACATATAGACCGCAGCCCCTACGGCAGCCACCAAGACCAGAGCGATGATTGCTAACAGCCACCCCCTGGCATTGCCGGTCGAATAACCTGCTTTCCCCATTACGCACCTCTCAAGCTATTTTTTTTGAAGCTGTTGCCGAATTGAATGCAACGATGATCCAACTACTATATACGGACCAATCATGGCAAATGTTTCAATTCGTTGCGCCGCCCGTGCGGCTTGAAACAAAACTAGACTAAGTGTAACATAACCGCGGCGGCTTGGAAAAGAAACAGGCCCCGTGGGAACCTTGATCCCGCAGGGCCTGCCGTATTTTATCGAAATGTTTTGCGGTGCTGCCTCTTCAACTGCTCGCTGACGGAAGAATAGCCTGCGGACAGCTCGTTATCGCATAGCGCCGCGGCAATCATGCCGAGCGATTCCTCCACGCTGCAAAATAACAGCTGCTGCTCCGGTTGAACGGCCGCTTTTTCTTTGCCGGATTGATGCATAAAGTATGATCTCCTTGTACAGGCGAAAGTAGCGAACTCTTACTGCTAGTTTGTCCAAATCCGCTAAAACCTAACCGTTCAAAGAGGTCATTATG
The DNA here is from genome assembly GCF_025060755.1 of Paenibacillus doosanensis. GTDB lineage: Bacteria > Bacillota > Bacilli > Paenibacillales > NBRC-103111 > Paenibacillus_S > Paenibacillus_S doosanensis. Next base: position 29,367 of record NZ_JANYUY010000032.1, on the reverse strand, counting down.
CCGCAGGCCACCTATGCTTGCTCGGCGGCGTCACAAAAGTCTATGATTTGCTTTCAATGATGAGAGTGACCGGTCCGTCGTTAATAAGCGATACGTCCATCATCGCGCCGAAGGTTCCCGTTGCCACCTGGAGGCCGTGCCCCCGAAGCAGCTCGTTGAATTTATCGTAGAGAGGCTTTGCCTGCTCGGGACGCGCCGCGGCCATGAAATTCGGCCGTTTGCCCTTGCGACAATCGCCGTATAACGTAAACTGCGATACGGACAATATTTGTCCTCCGACATCAAGTACGGAATGGTTCATCTTCTCCGTGTCGTCTTCAAAAATACGCAAGCCGGCGATTTTATCCGCAGCGAATTTGGCGTCCTGCTCCGTATCCTCATGGGTAATGCCCACCAATAGGACAAGCCCGCGGGCGATCGCCCCGACGACTTGTCCGTCCACTGTAACCTGCGCCTGCTTGCTGCGCTGTACGACAATTCTCATATTGCATGACCCTCTATTCCTAATAATGACCGGCGTCCGCTTGTGCAGGCGCGGTTAGGATTGCATCATCCGGTGCACCGAGTACACATCCTTGACGCGCTTGATTTTCTCGACGACCGCATACAGATGCTCGATATTGCGTATTAAAATCGTCATGTGAATAATCGCTACCTTGTTTTTGTCCGATCTAGCCGATACGGCGGAGATAACGGTCTTGCTCTCGGAAACCGCCTGCAGCACTTCATTGACGAGACCGAGCCGGTCATGGCCCGTAATCTCGATTTCCACATTGTAGTTGGCTTCGACGGAATCCGCCCATTCGACCTCGATAACGCGGTTTCCTTCATCCCCGTTGTCGGCGCCCGGAATGTTCGTACAGTCGGCGCGGTGTACGGAGACGCCTCGTCCGCGGGTGATATATCCGATGATCTGATCACCGGGAACCGGGTTGCAGCAGCGAGCGAATCGCACAAGCAGGTTGTCCACTCCTTTGACGCGAACGCCGTGAGTCGGCCTTCCTTTACGTTCCCCTGCCGCTTTGATTTCCTTGACCTCTTTGGTGAGCTGCATCGCCTGCTGCTGTGCTTCCTCCTGCTGCTTGCGCAGCTTCTCGGTCAGCCGGGTTACGATCTGCGCCGCCGTAATGCCGCTGAAGCCGACGGCCGAGTACATATCCTCGATTTCATTGAAGTTGAACTTTTTGGCGACCTCCATCAGCTCGTCGTCCTTCATCAGCGTCGGAGGGTCAATCCCGAGGCGACGCAGCTCCCGCTCGATGGCGTCCTTGCCCTTCTCCACATTCTCTTCGCGCTTTTCTTTCTTGAACCATTGGCGAATTTTGCTGCGGGCATGCGAAGACTGCGCCAGCTTGATCCAATCCTGACTCGGTCCGTACGAATGCTTGGACGTCAATATTTCGATTATATCGCCCGTCTTCAACCGATGATCGAGCGGCACGATGCGTCCGTTCACCTTAGCCCCGATCGTGCGATTGCCGACCTCCGTATGAATCCGGTAAGCAAAATCAAGAGGCACCGAGCCTGCGGGCAGCTCGATCACCTCCCCCTTCGGGGTAAAGACGAACACCAAATCCGAGAAGAAGTCCATCTTCAGCGATTCGACGAACTCCGACGCGTCCTGAGCCTCGTGCTGCAGCTCCAAAATTTCGCGGAACCAGTTCATCCTGTCGCCGAAGCCTCCGGAAGGAACCATGCTGCCTTCCTTGTATGCCCAGTGGGCCGCGATCCCGTACTCGGATGTCTTGTGCATATCGAACGTGCGAATCTGCACCTCCAGCGGCTCTCCCTTCGGGCCAATGACCGTCGTATGCAGAGACTGGTACATATTGGGCTTCGGCATCGCGATGTAATCCTTGAACCGGCCGGGCATCGGCTTCCACAGCGTATGAATGATGCCCAGCGTCGCGTAGCAATCCTTGATATTATCGACGATAATCCGCAGCGCCAGCAGATCGTAGATTTCATTGAACTGCTTGTTGCGAGCGGTCATTTTTTTATAAATGCTGTAGATATGTTTCGGACGGCCGGATACGTCGTTGTCGATGCCCATCTCGGACAGTTTCTCGGTGACGGTGGCGATAACATCCTCGATGTACTTCTCGCGCTCTGCCCGCTTCTTTTGCATGAGATTGACAATGCGGTAATATTGCTGCGGGTTCAGGTAGCGCAGCGCGATGTCCTCCATCTCCCACTTGATCGCCGAGATCCCCAGACGATGAGCGATCGGACAAAATATCTCCAGCGTCTCGTACGCGATCCGCCGCTGCGCTTCCTCCGATTGATGCTTAAGCGTGCGCATATTATGAAGACGGTCAGCCAGCTTGATCAGAATGACGCGGATATCTTGCGCCATCGCGACAAACATTTTCCGGTAGTTTTCGTTTTGCTGCTCTTCCTTCGTTTTAAACTTGATTTTCTCGAGCTTGGTCAAGCCGTCCACCAGCATGGCACAGGTTTTCCCGAATTTCTCTTCAACGGTTTGCAAAGAAACGGTTGTATCCTCAACCACGTCATGGAGCAGTGCGGCAATGATCGAAGTCGTATCCATCTGCATGTTGACGAGGATTTCGGCAACGGCGAGAGGATGCAGTATATAAGGCTCCCCCGACTTGCGAACCTGGCCCGAATGAGCCTGTTCAGCGAACTCGTAGGCTTCTCTTATACGCTTGAGATCATTTTCCTTTACATAGCCGGACGCCTTCTCAAGAAGCTGTTCAATGCCCATTCGTTTATCCATTCCCTTAAATCGATTTTAATACATTATGCCTTTGAAATAGGCTCTGCGTCAACTTATTTGCGCCATTTCGACAAACTTTGTCGAAAGATTTTTACCGCTTTTGCCGCCTAAGCTTCCACATCTTGCATTTTTATAGCTTTTTAAGAGATTCCAGAATAATTTTCCGCCGTTCCTTAATATAATTGCGGATCAGTTCCGGCTCTCCGTCGAAGACGCCGTGCGACCATTTTCGCGTCGAATCCCGGTATATATGGGGCGCGATTTGTTCGTGCATCTGCAGGACGACGGGAGCGATGTTCCGCACCGTGAAGTGCCGCTTCAGCACGGAGCGCAGCACGGCTTTATACTGTGCGCGGACGCTCGGAAACGATAGCAGCTTGCGGGTGAGCTGATTGTATCCCTGGACCCGGACCAGTCGGCTGCTGCATTTTTTGCCGTAGCAGTTGCGTCCCCACGTGCCTTCGTAATCCCATGGAATGATCCGGTACCGGCGCTTGCTCCGGTGCAAGTAGACGGCGTAATTTTGATCGAATCCGTCGTAGTTTCCCGTACAGACCGCGCCGGCGAGCCATTTTACATAATTGTCGATGTCCACCCGCTGCTTCAAGTATCGACTTAATTGCTTCCCCTTAAGCGTATTAAGCTTCAAAATAAACGATTTCCAGCGGATGCGGTCGGATTCGCTCCCCATCTTCAGCTCATAACCGCGAAATAAGGACGATTTCGGCTGCCGGGACTCCGGGTTTGACAACTTAAAATTGGCAAAATCGTTCACTGCATAAAACAACGCTTGCACCGCGATGCCGCGCCGCTCGAAAAAATGACGGTCCACTCCTTCAATCTCCAGGTACACCCCGAGGCTTTGCCCGTTAAGGCTAAGCAAGCAATGCCGGGTGCGGGGACTCGGAACGCCGATCCATTCGAAAAATCGGAACGAAAGCGCATTGCGGAGCATGGAGGGATCGTCATACTCGGCATTGTAATGATAAGTTTTCCCTCCGCGTACGACCTCGTACGATTTTTTCGGATAATCCCGGGTATGCCCTCCGCGATAGCGCAGCTTTACAGGCTCTCTCTTTCCTTGGACAACCATAAAGGCGCTTACGTACTTTTCGCTCCATACGTTTTTTTGCAGCGATGAATGTTCTTGTTCGCCAATCTCGATAGACCGGGTAGGCAATTCCATGGCACCGTGCCGCCTTTCTCTAAGAAAAGCAAAAAGCCTATCAACGAATATTGATAGACTTTTTGACGTATTTCACCTTATGCTGCGGCCTCTTTGGCCGGCACGGCGCTTGTTCCCATGGCGGCCAAAGCTGCGCGCGGGTTTTATTGCTCTTCGCCGTTGCCTGGAACGCCGCCCTGCTGAAGGTTGGAATACCAACCCCGGTTCCAGCAAGGGTCGCATCCCCAGCGGTTCCCCAAAGGATGATTACCCCTTGTCCGATCTCCTCCGATGAGGTTCCCTCCGGTTCTGCTGCCGATCGTCCGTTCATCTCCGATATGATCGCCTCTGGTGCGGTTGCCGATTGTCCGGCCTTCCCCGAGACGATCGCCCCCTATGCGGCGGCATCTTCTGCGTCCGCATTCGTTCGCGTCCCCTCTGGAACGAATGCATCTCGTGCGGGTTCCGCATCTGCAAACCCTTCTGGTGCCTCTGCGCCTGCGGCGGCCGCAGCGGCATCTGCATCCGGATATAGCTGCCATGCCAAACTACCTCCTCTATCATTGAGATAGTTTAGTCTATGACTAGCGGACGGCAAATGAAATAGACAATAGTTTGCAAGAAGAAAATATACGGATTTCCTTGTCCAAACGTCCCGGAAGTTTAGAAATCGAAGCGGAAATCTTCATCCTGCAGCGGTTCTACGCGGCTAGCGCGGACATATCCGTTCCCTTTTTTGGAGAAAAAGTCATGCTGCTTCGTATGCGTGCTAATGCCGTTAAATACGATCGGATTGACCTCTTCGTCCGGAAATGCCGGATCGAGTCCGAGATTCATCAACGCTTTGTTGCCGTTGTAACGAACGAACGTCTTCACTTCTTCGGCAAGCCCGACGGCCGTATACAGCTCATCCGTGTAAGCTTCCTCATTCTGGTGGAGGAAATACAGCAGGCCGTACAGCGCCTCCCGCGCTTCTTCCCTCTCGTCCGGAGTCAGTCTGGCATACACTTCCTGGGCCAGCATGCCGACATAGAGACCGTGAATGCTCTCGTCCCGCAAAATCAGGTCGATGATCTCGCCGCTGCTCGTCATTTTTCCTTGACCGGCCAAGTATAACGGATAGAAAAATCCGCTGTAGAACAAGTAGCTCTCCAACAGCACCGAAGCCGCCATGGCAAGATACAGCTGCTTCTCGGAGCGGATGTTCTCGTAATACTGCGAAATGGTTTCCGCCTTCGTTTGCAGCATAGGATGACGCTCTACCCATTGAAAGACGTCGTCGATCTCCTCGTTGGTCGCCAGCGTCGTAAAAATGCTGCTGTACGACTTGGCGTGAATCTGCTCCATCATACCCATGAAGCCGAGCACGGCTTTGCGCTGCAGTCCATCGACATGCTCCAAAATTTTGGGCATGCCGATGCCTCCTTGCACCGTATCGAGCAACGTCAGCCCGCCGAGCACTTTCATATACAGCTCCTGCTCGGTCGGACTCAGCGTCAGCCACGACATCTTATCGTCCGACAGCGGAATCTCCTCGTCGGTCCAAAATTGCATAATGTTCTGGTTCCAGAACATCGCCGTGAAATCGTCATCCGGCCGGTTCCAGTTGACGGCTTTATGCGGCCTGGTCGTTTGTTCGTTCATTCCGTGGTTCCCCCTTGCAAATGTCCGCTCATCTTGATCATACGGAGCAGCTGATGCATTCTTCCACCGTCAGGCGATTTGTCCTCGTATAGTAGAGCGACTTGAGCCCTTTGCGGGCCGCGTAAATATAGTAGCGCGCCAAATCTCTCGTCGTCACGTCGCTATTGACGTGAAGAACGGTGGAAATGCCTTGGTCGACGTGCTGCTGAATTTCCGCGATCAGATCGATCACCTTGAACTGGTTCATATTATAAGCCGATTTGTAGTAAAACACATTGTCTCTGGACAAAAACGGCATCGGGTAATAGGTCGTCGAGTTAGCGTATGTGCGCGTCTCGATCTGCTGAACGATCGGCATGACGCTAGACGTGGCGTTTTGGATATACGATATGCTCTGGGTCGGCGCGATCGCAAGACGGTAAGCATGGTACATACCGTGCTTCGCCACCTTTTCCTTCAATTCAAGCCAATCTGCGGGCGACGGCAGCGTCATCCCTTCGAACAGCTGACCGATTCGGTCGGAAACCGGACGATAGTCGGTATTCGTATATCGGTCGAAGTAGGCGCCCGTCGCATAATCGGAACGCTCGAAGCCTTCGAAGGTTATGCCGCGTTCGCGGGCGATCTCCATGCTTTTCTCGATCGAGTAATAATTGACCGCCATAAAGAAAGCGCGAGCGAATTCTTGGGCCGCATCGCTTTCGTACGTAATATGGTTTTTCGACAAATAGCCGTGCAGGTTCATCGCGCCGAGACCGACCGAATGCAGCTCGCGGTTCGCCTTGACCACGCCGGGCGCATTGGCTACCGTCGTCATGTCGCTGACCGCCGTCAGCGCGATCATGCCTTCGTGGACGGACTCGCGGATTTTGCGCTGCTCCATCACGTTGACGATATTGAGCGAGGCCAGATTACAGCAGATGTCCCGGCGAATGATGTCCTGCTGTCCGTAATCGCCGATCTCCGATGTCTCCTGCAGCTGGAAAATTTCCGTGCACAGGTTGGACATTTTGATGCTGCCGAGCGCCTTCAGCGCATGCTGCCGGTTCGCGTTCGTTTTGTTCATCATGTACGGGTATCCCGATTCGAGCTGAATGGCGGCAATCTTCACCAGCATGTCGCGCGCCGACATAATTACCTTTTTGTTTACGCGCTCGTCGGCAAGCAGCTTATCGTACATGTCGTCCATATCCATATCGTCGAGATGCCGGCCGTAGGCGCGGAACACCGAATAAGGAGCGAACACGTGAAGCGGCTCGTTGCGCTCCGCCAGCTCGTAAAACTTGCCGGGCACGATCAAGCCTATGGACAGCGTCTTGAGACGGCTTTTCTCGTCGGCATTGATTTTTTTGCTGTCGAGAAGCTCCATGACGTCCCAGCCGAAAATATTGTAATAGGCCGCTCCCGACCCTTTGCGTTGACCCATCTGATCCGCGTAAGAGAAGGCGTCCTCCATCAGCTTCAGCACCGGCATGATGCCCTTGGCCGCCCCTTCCACGCCTTTGATCGGCTCACCGCGCCCGCGCAGCTTGGATAAGTTGACGGCAACGCCGCCTCCGACCTTGGACAGCTGCATGCATGTGGCAAGCGTATAATTGATCGCGTTCAGCGAATCGTCCACTTCCAGCAGGAAGCACGAAACCATCTCGCCACGGCGGCTCTTGCCCGCGTTCAAGAACGTCGGCGTGGCCGGCTGAAGCCGCTGTTCCATCATCGACGCCGCCAGCGTCAATGCCGTCGCCGCATCGCCCTGCGCAAGATGCAGGGCAACGATCGACACGCGGTCCGGATAATGCTCCAGATAACGGGAGTGATCGTTGCTCTTCAACGCATAATCCGTATAAAATTTCGAGGCCGCCATATACGAGGAAAACCGGAAATTGTAGCCGTGCGTCAGCTTGTAAACTTCCTCGACCTCCTGCTCGGTGTACTGCTCGTACACATTCTCGTAGTAGTTAAGGGCAATCATTTGCTTTACTTTATCGGTATGGGAGAGGAACGTTTGGCTTTTGGCAAATACCTCTTCCATAAATGCGTCCACCGCTTCCCGGTCCATATCCAGCCGGAAGAAGCCGTCGTCTTCCCGTCTCATCAACTGATTGTTTAATTCAATATGACGCAACCGCGCTCATCTCCTTCATGAATTGCTCTACATCGCGGGACGTGCCCGATAATTCGAATTTGGTCAGCACCGGTACGCCGTACATGCGGGCGATCCGGTCCGCGCTGACGGCAAAGTTGTTCCCCCAATTGCGGTTGCCGCTTGCCGATACGCCGGCCAGGCGGCGATAGTTGCGCTTCAGGAAATGAAGCACCTTCTCAGGAGGCTGGCCGAAACCGGTCGTGTAGGTGACGAGCACAAACGGTTCGTCAATCGTCATATTCTCCTCGATTTTGACCGAGGGCACATTCAGCTTGCCGACGAACCGTTCCACATTGCCGGTTTTGGAGTCGTAAGCAATCAGCATATCGGTGTTCTCCTCTCCTGTTTCCGAACCTATCAAAATTTCTGATAGATTGGCGCCATATCAAAAAAAATCAGCAGGACAAAATCCTGCAAACGTGAAACGCTTCTCTGAAGCCGTTTCTTGAGCAGGAACAAATCCCCCAAAAGTGACGTGATGCTCTGAAGCTTATTCCGTCCGCATCCAGCTTCAGCTGGATCGGCGTCAAACCATTCCGCTGGGATCGTTCTATGGTTAGACATTACTTTCGGGGGAGCCCCCGGATTTCCACAGGAAATTGCCGCGCATCATTTCCTAAACAACAAAAAAAGCGCTTCTTTCGGCGGAAGCCGGATGCGCATTCTGGACGAAAAGCTCTACGGTTAACAACCAACCGTAAGCGTATGTACGTACGAATCCGACACTTCCCTATTCTCCGTAGGTAGTGGCAAACTGATAGGCAGGTCTCCTGACTCGGGAATCCCGGCTTCCTCGCCGCCTTCCCGGAATGCTGATCATCCCAGTGGCTTTTGGCGCGAAGCTCCTCCCTTACAGTGGCGGGACCGTGCCGGAATTGCACCGGACTTCCCTTTTAAGCTTAACGCTTCAAACAAGCGAAAAGCACCGATCAGCACAATATATAGAATGCAGAATTAAATGTACCTCAATATATTGTGATTGTCAATGATACATTTGTCCCACTCTGCACAAAACCGGACGCAATCTTTCGCCGCCCCGCTCCCGGCAAGGCGAAGAAGCCTTATGGCAAAAGGAGAGCCGGGGTTCATGCTGCTTGCTCCTGAACGCGGTCGTTCGTCCTTGCAAGGCTTCGCTATAAACTGCTTATAGAAATGCGGTAAAAACGCCGATCGCGCCATGCGGAAAATGCCGGTTGAAATCCGGGGACAAGGGCGAACGCCGACGCTTCCGCAGCCGGTTTCCGCTTGCTTCGTCTTCTTCGGCAGCGGGCTTCCGGCATCTAGCGGTTTAACTCCCAAGCGATGCGCAAGCCTTCGAGCACAAGATCCGGATGCGTATGCTGGATCGTCCGCGACTCGGGCGAGATCAGCTCCGACAAGCCCCCCGAGGCGACCACCGTAAAAGGCAGTCCCGTCTCTTCCTTCATTCTGGTCACGATCCCGTCGACCTGCCCGGCGATTCCGTTCACAATGCCGTACATCATGCTGGACGACGTATCATGGCTAAGCCCCCTCTCGGGGCTGGTAATATTCACCGAAGGCAGCTGAGCCGTATTTTGGTACAGCGCCTCGGCCGATATAAATCCGCCGGGCAAAATCGCTCCGCCGAGAAATTGCTTTTTGTCGTCCACGACATTGATCGTCGTCGCCGTTCCGAGACCGATCACAATGACGGGCGCGCCATAAAACTGAAGGGCCGCTATCGCGCTGGCGATCCGGTCCGATCCGACCTGCGCGGGATGATCGGTTTTGATGGTGAGACCGGTTTTGATCCCGGGTCCGAATACAAGCGGCTCCAATCCCAGATGACGACGGGAAACTTCGCGCAGCGCCGCCAATAGGGACGGTACGACCGTGCTGATCACGACGCCTCCCAACGCGGAATAATCAAACCGGCTCCGGACAAACAACTGGCGCAGCACGATCCACAGCTCTTCCGCAGTCATATCGCGCTGCGTAGTGATTCTCCAAAATTGGTTCAGGCTCGTCCCGCCGTAAACCGCCAGCTTCATATTCGTGTTGCCGACGTCGATGACTAGTATGTTTTCCTGCATCGCTCATTCTCCTGTGTCCAACATGTCATTGCTATTATAAACAATTCGAAGAGTCGCCGCTACAAGGCGAAGCGGAAATTTATTTTAACCTGCCGGCGGACAGGCCGAAAACCTTTACGGCGCGCGGTATGAAACGCATGACGGAAGGTTACATTGATTTTATAGGGAGTGTGTTTATTCGCCTAAATTCGACGCCGCCATGTTCATTTTCGCCGTAATGTAGTAAAATAACATCAATTTATGTCTATTAGTTAGGAGATTTTGCGATGAGCAGAGAACAAGATTCGACATTGCTGTTACGAAGGCTGTTGGCCATGAGCAGACAGCTGAAGCGAGCGATACAGCAGATTAATAAAAACCCCTATCTTAACCACTCGACGATTTCGGTCATCTTCCAGCTGGAGCAGCAATCCATGAAAATGAACGATATCGCCGACTATTTGTGCATTACGCTGGGAGCCGCGACCAGTCTTGTCGATAAGCTGGAACGGCAGCAGTTCGTAGAACGAATCCGTTCCCAAGAAGATCGCCGCATTATTTATGTGCAGATGACACAGGCCGGCAAAGAAAAGATGTGCAATTTGCGCAAGCAAATTTTTAACGAAGCCGAAGTGATCTTTCATCAGGCGTCCGAAGAGGATATCCGGCAGTACATCGAATTTGCCGATAAAATGGAAAGCTTGTTAAGCGCTTACAACGACAACGCTGAAAAAAACAATTGAATCACGAGCTCCTTAAAGTGGAAAATGACGTTTATTGAAACCGCTGTCATTGGCGAACGACCATCAGTGTCGGATATATCCGAAAAGCCGCAGACAAAAGGCCGCTTCCTCCCGGCAAGGCGTCAGCCAAGCTGGGGGAAACGGCCTGTCCGACGCAGCGCTTGTCAAGCGCCGGCAGCAGTCATCATTGCGATGCAAACCGGCTCGGAGACGGCGATCCGATGGCCGGTCCACTCCAGCTTCCCGTCATCCTCGCGGCGGCGGAAAACCGTAATGTCGTCGGACTCCTGGTTGGCGGCAAGCAAATATTGCCCGTCCGGGGTTACCGCGAAATTACGCGGCGTCCGTCCGCGGGTGTGAACGTGCTCCACCAGAGCGAGCAGGCCGTCCGCTTCGTTCACCGCGTAAACCGCTATGCTGTCGTGGCCGCGATTGGAGCCGTAAAGAAACCGTCCGTCCGGAGATAAGTGAAGATCGGCGGACGTATTCGTCCCGTCAAAATCATCCGGCAGCGTGCCGATCGACTGAAGCGCAGCCAATCTCCCTTCGCTTGTATCATAATCGTACACGGCGATCGTACAGTTCAGCTCATTGATCGCATAGATGCGGTTTAGTGCGGGAAGAAACGCCAAATGCCGAGGCCCCGCGCCTTTCTCCGTATCCGTCTCCCCATGAGGCTCAAGCTCGCTGCCGCTGCCGATGCGGTACACGACCAGCTTGTCCCGGCCAAGATCCGGCACGATGGCGTACCGTTCGTTCCAATCGGGAACGATGGAGTGGGGGTGCGGCTCCAGCTGCCTGTCCGTCGCCTTGCTCGCTCCTTCATGACGAATCACCTGAGCCGCCGGCCGGATCGATCCCCCCGGTCCGGTCAGAGGAAACCTCGCTATGCTGCCGCCCGAGTAGTTGGCGGCCAGCAAGCTCGGCTCCGCTCCCGCTTGGCTTAAGCTGACGTAGCAAGGATCGCTGCCGCGGGTAAACTGGCGCTCTCCGCGCTCGGACAGCTTCCCGGAAGCGCGGTCGATCGCATAGCAGGCAACGGCTCCTCCCGGCTCGCCGTCCGTTTCTTGAACCTCGCTGACTGCGTACAGCATCTGTCTCTTTGAATCGATCGTCAAGAAAGAAGCGTTGCGAAGCCCCGTCACCTGCTGAACCAGCTCGAACGCTCCCTCGGCCGGATTGCACCGGTATACGGATATACCGGCCGCTTCTTTATGCGTATAGGAGCCTACATACATGAATACGTTGTTGCCGCTTGCCGTTGGCATCAGGATCAGTCCCTTCTACAATCTGTAAAACCGGGCGGCGGTAAGACCGAAAATTTGCTCCCGCTCCGCCTCGGACAAATGCTCCGGCAGCGTCGATTCCAGCAGCCCGTACACTTCGCCGTACTCGGCGGCCAGCAGGCATACCGGCCAATCGCTGCCGTACATGATGCGCTCCGGACCGAAATGCTCGACGACATGCCGCACGTACGGAACGAAATCCGCTTCGCTCCAATTGCGGTGATCCGCCTCCGTCACCATGCCGGACAGCTTGCAGTACACGTTCGGATGCTCTGCGGCTATCGCCGCGATATGCGTTGTCCACGGTTCGCTCTCATGCGCCGAGATGACCGGCTTGGCGATATGATCGATGACCGCGTGCAAATCGGGCAGCAGCTTAAGCAGTTTGCGCGTGTCCTCCAGCTGATGGGTCTTGATCAGCAGATCGACCGGAAAGCGCTCTTGCTCGAAAAATCGCAGCGCTTCCAAAACGGCCGGGCGAAACGCGAATTCCATGTCGATGTCCTGGAGCATGACGCGTATTCCTTTGAAAAACGGATTGGCTTTAAACGCCGCGTAATGGTCCCGGAAAGCGGGATCTTCCAGGTCCATCCAGCCGACCACTCCGGCTATCGTCCGGCTTTGTCCGCAAAGGCTCAGCATAAACTCGGTCTCGGCGAGCGTCGGCGCGGCCTGAACGACGATCGACTTGTCGATGCCGTGAGCCTGCAGATGCTCTTCAAGCTGCGCCGGCAAAAAATCGCGGTACAGCACGGGCGTCTCCGGGGAAAGCCAATCGTAATCCCCGCGGTCCAGCTTCCAGTAATGCTGATGCGCATCAATTCTCAACGTCATTTCCTCCCCATACCGTTAAAATCAAACTTGCTAGTTTCTTCCTCTTCCATGTCTGATGATAATACATGTTCTGCCGTTTCACAACATCCGCATCTCCCCTGCGCTAGTGTAACCAAGGGGCGGCGCCGCCATACGATTCCGGCGTTACGGGACAAGCCGTTGCAAAAAGCCGGTTGACAGCGCCGAAGCAGCATGGTATTATTCTCAATAATTTAGTAACGAACAGACCGTGATGGGGAAAGTAGTCAAGGTGGATTATCAAGCGATCCGGGGACGGTGAGAGCCCGGATAGGAAGCCCTGCCGAAAGCCGCCCCGGAGTCGCCCTCTGAATCTTTGAGTAAGAGCAGGCCGGTGATCCCCGTTATAGGATAAGAGTGGACATAATAATGTCAATTTGGGTGGTACCGCGTGAGCTAAGCTCTCGTCCCTTTCCGGGGATGGGAGCTTTTTTTGCTGCTTCAAGAAGCGACGGCAGCGTTCATCTTCTCCTGCGGATAACGACGGACTTGTTCCCCCTTGTTTAGGGAGAACGGTCCCGGAACCCTTCCCGTGCGACCGCTGGCGCGGCATCGGCAGAGCCGGTTTCCGCCGCCCCATAGTGCCGCGTCGGATAACCTGGCATCATTATGTCAATTAGGGTGGTAACGCGTGAGCTATGCTCTCGTCCCTTTCCGGGGACGGGAGCTTTTTGTTTTTTCCAAATTTAAGAGAGCTGGTGAACTGTTATGCAATTCAATTGGTCCGAACGCATTTCTCCTACGATCAGAAACATTCCGCCGTCAGGGATTCGCCGTTTTTTCGATATGGCTTCCGAGATGAAAGGCGTTATTTCCCTCGGCGTCGGGGAGCCCGATTTCGTCACGCCGTGGAACATTCGCGAAACCGGGATTTCGTCCTTGCGCGACGGTTATACGATGTATACTTCCAACGCGGGCTTGCTGGAGCTAAGGGAAGAAATCGCTCGCCACTTGCACGAGTGGTATAACGTGCGGTACGAGCCGCGCAGCGAAGTGCTCGTTACCGTCGGCGTCAGCGAGGCGGTCGATCTGGCGCTGCGCACGATCATCCACCCCGGAGACGAGGTGCTGATCGCCGAGCCCTGCTATGTTTCCTACTCCCCGTGCACCGTCATGGCGGGAGGCGTGGCCGTGCCTTTGCCTTCCGACGCGGCCAACGAATTCCGGATTACGGCCGAGCAGCTGGAAGCGGCGATAACGCCTCGCACGAAGGCGCTCTTGATCAATTATCCGAACAATCCTACCGGAGCTACGATGCCGCGCGAGGAGCTGCTGAAAATCGCCAAAGTCGTGGAGAAGCACGATTTGATCGTCATCTCCGACGAAGTGTACGATAAGCTGACCTATGTCGGGGAGCATACCTGCTTCGCCGAGCTGCCCGGAATGAGAGACCGGACGATACTGCTGAACGGCTTCTCCAAAGCTTACGCGATGACAGGCTGGAGGCTCGGCTATGCCTGCGGTCATCCGGAGGTCATTGCGGCCATGACCAAGATTCACCAGTACACGATGATCTGCGCGCCTATCACCACGCAGAGAGCGGCTGTCGAAGCGCTGCGCAACGGCACGGAGGAGATGAAGCAGATGGTCGCTTCGTACGATCAGCGCAGACGCCTCGTGCTCAAAGGATTCGAGGAGATCGGCCTCTCCTGCTTCGAACCGAAAGGCGCCTTCTACGCTTTCCCGTCGATTAAGGCTACCGGGATGACCTCGGAGCAGTTCGCCCAGCGGCTGCTGGAATCGAAGAAGGTTGCGGTCGTCCCCGGCAACGTGCTGGGGGAATGCGGCGAAGGGCATATCCGCTGCTCCTACGCCTCCTCGGTGCAGAACTTGACCGAAGCCATCGAACGGATGGGAAGCTTTCTGCACGAGCTGCGGCAGCAAGGAACCGCGATCGTATCCGGCTAAAGGAACGCCCGCTTACGGAGCCTGCCGCCCGGCCGCTGACCGGCCAGGCGGCGCGCTCTGCCCAAGCGAAAACAGCGGCCGTTATTTCCGCCAACGCCAACAATCAGAAGGACTTCCGGGCATATTCGCCCGGAAGTCCTTCCTATCCCTGCCGCCGCAGGGCTACTTCTTCTTCAAGCCGTCGAGCAGCTTGCTTGCTTCTTCGTCCGCCGTCCGCATCATGGTGTTGATGTCCATCTCTCCGGCGGAAAGCTTGTTCAAGTTTTTCGTATAGGTGGCGAGAATCGGAACCTGACTCTCTTCCACGGTTTTATCCGCGATGGCCGGGAACTTATTATAGAAGAACGCGCCGAAATTTTTGCCCTTGAACGCGCTCTCCTGTCCGAGCGCCTTTTGAATCTCTTCGCTTTTCAGCGAGGTCATAATTCCCTTCTTCGCATACTCCATCTGGTATTCGTCGGAGGTCAAATATTTGATGACTTCCATCGCCGCGTCCTTATCTTTGGCCATTTTCGTAATGGCGAAATATCCGGGGTACGACTGCGGGCCGACGCCCGGCGCGTCCGGCATCGTAGGCTCCGAGACGATATCCCAGTTAAATTTGGACAGCTCTTCTTTCATCACAAGCGGCATTAAAGGGGAAGAAATGAACATGGCCAGCGACTGATCTTTGGCGAATTGATTCAGGTCGAGAATTTTGCCCTTGTTCGCCTGCATCGCCTTTTGGTAGACCGGATTTTGCGTCGGCTGCAGCAGCTGCAGCTCCAGAACCTGCTTCCACTTTTCATTCGTAATCGTGGGGCGCATCGCGCTCTTATCGAGGAGCGGAAGCGAGTATTGATTCGTCAGGAACAAATGATTGACCGAAGGCGAAAACCCGGTGTACAAGACGCCGTCCTTCTCCACATTCAGCTTCTTCGCCAGCTCGTCCAGCTCGGTCCAGGTCATGCCGTCCTGCGGATACGGCACGTTCAGCTTGTCGAACAGGTCTTTGTTGTAGAACAGCGCCATGCGCTCGTTATAGACCGGGAGGCCGTAGATCGCGCCGTTGCCGAGCTGCTTCATCGCATCGATCAGGGAAGGCTCGAACCGGCTCAAATCCACCTGATGCTTCTTGATCAGGTCCGACATGTCGTAGCTGAGCTCGTACACCATGTTGCTGGAAGGAAAGGAGCCGATCGAATCCCAATGGATATCGATGCGCGTGCCGGCGTTGATCAGATCGGGCAGATCGCTGCCCTGTGCCCGCTGTATGTATTTGATCGTGTAATTCGGAAATTTTTTGCGGATCGCGTCTCCGTACCGTTCGTTAAAGCTCGCCTCCGAATCGCGGCTCATCGAGTAAAATACGAGCTCGACCGGATCTTTGCTTTCCTTGGCCGATGCGTCCTTGACCTCCTCCGAGTCGCCGGAGCCCGAGCCCGATCCGCCGCTGCATGCGCTTCCAATCAGGCTTACAGCGGATAATAAGGCTAACGTGCTCGCCGTTTTCCATTTCATATGGCGTAATTCCCCTCTCTTTTTATTCCTTTTCATGAAAAATATGACATACAAAGCCGGGACAAATCCCCCAAAAGCCATCCATGCCGCTACGCGGCACCACAGACAATGGAAATGGGGTAACAAGAGTAATTTCCAGGGTAGTGACGTGATGCTCTGAAGCTTATTCCGTCCGCATCCAGCTTCAGCTGGATCGGCGTCTAACCATTCCGCTGGGATCGTTCTATGGTTAGACATTACTTTCGGGGGAGCCCCCGGATATCCACAGGAGATGGCTGCGCATCATTTCCTAAACAAGCACAAAGGCCCGATCACGGATGTGATGCGAGCTTTGCGCTTTATTCGGCTGTCCATCCGGCATCATCCGGCAGGCTTAGTCCGATCCGGCCGCCGCTTCCGCTTGCGCAAGAGACGGTCCGATCAGTTCCAGGCATACGATGGCGTTGAGCGACCATTGGGATACCGTATTCGTGGCGATCCAGGGAATTTCCCGGATCGGGCGGATATAACCGAGCTCGTCTACCGCTTGCGCACTATGGCCCAAATGAACATTGCCGACCTCGTCGTTCAGCAGGATCGACCAAGCCAGCTGCGCCAAAGCGGCATCCTGATTGCGGGACGCGGCATAGGCGGCGATGCCGGTAGAGAACATCGGCCAGGAATACCCTCCCTTGCCCAGTTCGCCGACAAGCTTCTCCTCCTTCACCTCTCTCGGCAAATTGTAAAATTCGCCGATCTCCGCCAGCATGGTTTCCCATTCGGGGTCCTTAAGCATGAAGGCCAATTCCATCCACACCTGCGGACCGCCCATGCAGATCGCCAAATGGCCGCCGGCGTTATTGCCCATGTCGTACAGCTTACCGGTTTTCGGATCGTAGCCGTGCACCGCGAGGTTTTTCATCCGATTCGGCATCCTCTTCAAGCTTTCGATTCCGACCAGCAGCTTGTCGCGGTAAGAAGTATCCTCATAACGCTCCCAGCGGGTCATCCAGTTGGAGCTGAAAGCCGCCCAATCCGGACCTACGCGGGCATGGGTCGGGTATTCGTCTTTCGGGAAGTAGTACCGCATCGGGTCCAGATGAACCGTCGTATAATCCGAATCGGTCACTTCGTTCATAATGTCGCCGATCCGCTCGTCCGCGGTCAAATAATAGTAGAAGCGGTGAAGCCCGGCCATGCCGATCCGCGCTTCCTTGCAGCCGCAGCCCCAGTGAACGACGTTATGCCGGGAGCCGAGGCCGGCGTATTCGCCGAAGTGATAGACGTCGACTTCGCTCGTATGGCGCGTCATCGCCTCGGCCAAGCGGAATATATCCTCGCGTCCGGAACGGAGGAACATGTACCACAGCCACATATTCGGCACGAGCTCGGTATTTTGCCAAGCGCAGCCGCCGATATCGTAGCGCCACGTATGGCGGGTCGGATCGTAGCTGTGCATAACGTCGCCGTAGTCCCAGAAGCCGTACCAGCGGCGCTGCTCGATTTCTTCCTTGTAGAACTCGATCGCCGCGTCCAGCTGGTCTTCCAGCCGCGCGTGAGCGGATGTGCTGCGGTTCGGAAGACTCCAGATGCCGAAGGCTCGGGCTTCATAATAATGCTCGGGGCGGCATACGAGCAGAGACGGGGATTGGCATTCGAGCGCCGCCGCATGAAGCTCGGCATGGCTCGGCGTCCGTTCGTAGCAGCCGAGCGCCAGCTCGCTCGTATTCGCTATGCCGTACGGCGTGCTGCGCATCTCGTCGAAGCCTTCGTACGACGATTGCAGATGAGTCGTCGTATCGTAATGACGCAAATCCATCGGCTCGGCGTCCGGCGACCAGAACCATGCCGTCAGCTCCGCCTCTTCCTTGGACGTATGATGAAGCTCCAGCGAGGAAGGATACTTCTTCCAGAAATTGCGCACGCCGACGCTCAAGCCGCCGTTCTCGCCTCCGGCGTAGGCGGTGCCGAGCGAGCGCTGTCCGAACGCCGCGCGAATCCAAGCGCAGCCCTCCTGCGTTCGCTTCGTAATAGTATACGAATCGGCCGAGCTTTGCACGAGCTTGAAGTCGTCCCATACGGCCGACTCCTCAATAAGCCCGATGAAGCGCTCGTCCTCTTCGGGATCGAAGCTGACCGGTTCTCCGGCGGTCTGGCGGCGGAACAATTCCTCGTACTTGCCGGACGTACGGATCGTCATCAAATGCTTCGGCGATTCGGCGAAGATCCCGGCATCTCCGGCGAACCGGACGTGACGGTTGTACAGCGGCCCGTTCATCGGCACCTTGAACGTCATGCCGAGCCCTTTGATAAAATCCATATGCGGGTTGCCGTCGAACTTGAACGTGTGGATAGCTTTGATCGTAGGCTGTCCCGCATAGAAATAGAGCCGCAGCGAGAACGGCAGCCATTCCCGCACACCGGCGTGAAGCTTATGGTTGCCCTCGATCCGCACGACGGCGCGCACCGGACCGCTTTGTTCGACTGCGACGCTCGAGATGACGCTGGAGAACGGATGCTCCTTCCTCGTCACCACGCCCGATGTCGCATGGCGCTCCTCGCGGATGCAGAGGAGCCGGCCGCCGGTGCAGACAAGCGAGCCGCCGCGTTGAATCGAGCGGATCAGCGACGAGCCTTCGCGGTTCAACCGGCAGACGATGCTGCCGGTATCGACGACCACCTCATCGTCCGAGGACGTCACCTTAACGCCTGCCGCCGCGGCGGGCGCGCCTTTGCTCAAATAATACGCATCCGAACGCTCTCCGGCGATAGACGCCGCATGCGCGGACCATTTCACGCTGCCGTCGGGCCAATAAGCCGTCGGCCAGCTTTGCACAGGCACCGCTTCTCCGCCGGCTCCCGTAAGAGCAAGCGGTTCGTCGCGCTGCAGCTGCCCTTCCGCCCACGGTATCCCCCAGGTCACTCCCAGCCCGTCGGCGGCATGACCTTTCGTTCCCAGCCATTTCAGCTCTATACGATCGGTTTGTACGCTCATCGTTAAGTCCTCTCCCTCACCTTATTGGACCTTGCGGAAATAATGCGATAATCCCGGATATAACGCCGCAAGCTCGGCCGCCGCAATGCGCGCGACCTCCATCGCTCCGCGCTCGTTGAAATGCGTGTTATCCCGCGCGCCGTCCGGATAATTCGGGTGCTCGCCGGGCTCCAGCCACGTGAACAGCCGCTTTGAATCTTCCGGCCCCAGCTTGCGGTACAGCTCGCCGGTCTTCGCCTCCATATCGATCAGCAGCACGTCCTGCTCGGCGGCCAGCTTCTTCATCGCTTCCGGGTAATCGCCGTGCGTAGCCAGCAGCTGCCCGTCCGCATCGAAATGCCGGCGGGCGACGGAGGTGAACAGGACCGGCACCGCTCCCTTCTTCCGGGCTGCGGCAATATACTGCATCAGGTGATCCAGATACGTCGTGAACGGCTCCGTGTGCCGCTGCTCGTCCGGCTTCTCGTCGTTATGTCCGAATTGGACGAACAAATAGTCGCCCTGGCGAAGCCCCTCCGCGATGGGCTTGAGGCGCCCTTCGGCGATGAAGCTCTTGGAGCTCCGGCCGCAGGAAGCGTGGTTATGCACTTCGGCTTCCGCCGTCAGCAGCGCGCCGAGCATCTGCCCCCACCCGGCCATCGGCGCTTGATCCGCCGGGTAGCTCGCCGCCGTGGAATCGCCGGCGATATAAATTCGTATTGCGTTTGTCATAAGCTATCCTCTCTCCAATGCATAAACATTCAAATTCGCATACTCGCCGATCATCGGCGCCAGCTGCCTGAAGCCGATTTTGCCTCCTTCGAGCCGTTTGCCGTACGTTACGCCGTCGTCCTTCCACTGAAATACCGTCATCTCATTGATCATGAATACGATCTCATCCTGCCATTTCAGCAGCTTGATTCGATACGGGCCGGCCGCATCTCCGACGGAAGGAATCGGGTCGCCTCCTTGCGCAACCAGATGAAGTCCGAAGCTTTTGCGCAGATTGCACGTATGGAAGCTGCGCTCGTCCGCCTCCTTGCGGCGGAAGTATGAGACATGATAAGCGTTCATATCGCCGTGATGATACTCGGGGTATACGCCTGTCCGCGGCGCCAGTCCGGCGTCGAACAGGTCTTCCCCTTGA
The DNA here is from genome assembly GCF_025060755.1 of Paenibacillus doosanensis. Lineage (GTDB taxonomy): Bacteria > Bacillota > Bacilli > Paenibacillales > NBRC-103111 > Paenibacillus_S > Paenibacillus_S doosanensis. The sequence continues at coordinate 9,253 of NZ_JANYUY010000032.1, read as the reverse complement.
GCGCCCGCGGCAGAGAAAAACGTCATGCAGAGACCCGGCTCGCGGACCGGCCAAAATTCCCAGGTCGCCGCTATGGAGTCCGGGAAATCCACAGGACACCAGAACACGAAGTTCGCCTGTTGGCCAAGCTTCGGGTCCAGCACGTTTTCCATGCGCATTCTGCCTTGCGGAAAGATGATCGCCGCCTGTCCTTCCATAATAAAATCGCCGACATCCTTTTCCTTGGCGAACGGATTATGATAGATGCGTTCGCCCAATGAATACAATGATGAATCGATTGCCGTCATCTGCTGTCTCCCCCTTATAGTGTAGTACCAATGTACCGCACATCCGCTTTTCCGGCCATTGTAGATTTTTGAGCCGGGGGCAGCATTGCTTAATACTTTATTGCACCGCTTCCACTTCCTTGCAATAGGCTGAATCGGCCGGCCCGGTCTTGAGCCCGCCGTTTCGCGGGCCGCGGCCTTCGGGTTAACTGCTGCATATCGGCTGTTTCCGCGCCGCGCCGCGCCGCCAGCCGCTCATACAAAGCGGCTGGCGGCGTCACTCCCGCTAACAGGCCAAAAGGACCGTGTCGCAATGACACGGCCCTTGCCCGCAGCCTTATTTCTTGGAGGCCTGGTACAGGTCATTGATTTCTTTGACGTAGTCGTCGCCGCCGCTCTTCTTCCACAGCTCTACCGCCGCTTTAAAGCCCGCCTCGTCGATCTGGCCTACGATAAATTTCGTTCTCGCATCGTTGATGATGTTATCCAGCTGCGGTCCTTTTTGCGCGTATACGTTAGACACGAGCGGTTCGGCCGGGTTCGCCACGACGATGGATTCGTTCGCTTTCTGCACTTCATTGGATTTAATGCGAACCGGAGTTTGCACGACCTCCAAATAGCGGTTTTCCGGAATGCCCATGAACATTTGGTTCAAGCCGCTTAATTCCTGATCCATCAAGGTCGTGTCCTTCGCCGGCTCGATACCGCCTTCCACTTTCTTGTAATGCTTGCCTTCGATGCCGTTAAAGCCGAGATTTTGCGCCGTTTCGTCATTCAACTTATCCAGGAAGGCGAGCACCTGGCGAAGCTCGGCCTCGGTTTTGACCGTCGATTTGGAAATCGCCAGCATGCCCGCATACCCGGAGGTAGGCAGCGCGCGATTGCCCTTAGGTCCGGCGACGGAGCCCAGAATGTCCATGAAATATTTGTTCTTGTCGTCCTTGCCCGCCTGCTCCAGCGCCTTGTGAATCTTTTCGTCGATCCGTGCCGCGTTATCCGTGACGTCGACGATAACGCCCGCCTGGCCGTTGACGATCGGGTCGGTCCATTTGTTCGAGTCCATCACGGCAAAGTCCGCATTGATCAGCTTCTCGTCATACAGCTTTTTGAAAAATTTCAAAGCTTCCATATATTCCGGCGTATAATGGGCAGGAATCAGCTTGCCGCTCTCGTCCGTCCCCCATTTGTTCGGAACGCCGAACCAGGTCTGCATAATGTCGAACGGTCCGGTATATTTGGAAATGACCATGCCGTACGTATCGTTTTTGCCGTTTTTATCCGGATCTTTGGTTGTAAAGGCTTTCAGCATGTTATAAAAGTCGTCGATCGTCTTCGGCTCTTGCATGCCAAGATTATCCAGCCACTCCTTGCGGTAGACGATGCCGTTGCGGCCGAGCGGTCTGGCGCGGTAAATGCCGTAAATTTTGCCGTCGACCGAAATATTGTTGTTGACGATCGGATTGGCTTTGCTCAAGTTCGGATAATCTTTCAAATAGGGCCCGACTTCCCAGAACGCGCCGGATCGCGCCGCATTGATGAAGCTCGCCGTCTTGTCCTTGATGACCATGACGGTCGGCAGCTTGCCCGACGCCAGCGTAATATTGATTTTGTCCGCATAGGAAGAGTCCGGCACCCAGTCCAGATGAATTTTCGTATTCGTGTACTTCTCCAGCTCGGCGACGACCGGGCTGCCGTCCTTGGGAAACGTCGGCTTGAACGCCGGAAGCATAATGCTCAGCTCAAGCGGACCTTGCGCCGCAGAGCCGCCTTCTTTGCCCGCGGAAGCTTTATCGCCGCCGTTTGCGGCACAGCCGGTTACCGCCGTCACGGCGATGGCGGAAAGCATAACTCCGCTTGCCCAGCGCTTCATCGATTTTTTGGTGGATTTCATACCATGATTGCCTCCCTTTGATCTCTTCATAGAATAATATAAATGGGTGATAGGTTCTAGCTATTTATATGAACCCGCACTGCGAGCGCCTATCCTCATACGGCAGTGCGGGGAGCCCGTCGGTCGAAAGCGGCCGTCAGCCTTTGATCGAACCGATCAATACCCCTTTGGCAAAATGCTTTTGCAGGAACGGATACACCAGCAGAATCGGAATCGTTCCCACGACGATAACGGCCATTTTGATCGTTTGCTCCGGCGGCTGGACGAACGTCGGGTCGAGCTGACTCATATCCCCGATGCTGCCCTGGGACAGCATGACCAGCTGCCGCAGCATCACCTGCAAAGGCCATTTGTCCGGATCGTTGATGTAGAGCAGCGCCTGGAAAAAGTTGTTCCAATGGCCTACCGCATAGAACAGGCCGAAGGTCGCCAGCACCGGCTTCGACAGCGGCAGAACGATTCTCCACAGCACGCCGAGCTCGGTGCAGCCGTCGATTTTGGCCGCTTCTTCGAGTCCCGGGGGCAGCTCCTGGAAAAAGTTTTTGACGACGATCAGGTTAAACGCGCTGATCGCGCCCGGCAGCATCAAAGCCCAATAGGAATCGAGCAGGCCGAGATTTTTGACGATCAAATACGTCGGGATCATGCCCCCGGAGAACAGCATCGAGAACAGCACGAGATTCAGAATCGTATTCCGGCCCATCAAGTCGCGGCGCGCAAGCGCATACGCCATCGTGACGGTAAATAGCAGATTGACCAGCGTTCCCATCGCCGTCACATAGACCGAGACGAGAATGCTGCGGAAGAGCGTGTCGGAAGAAAAGATAAACCGGTAGCCCGATAGCGAGAACGTCTTCGGTACGAGGAAGAACGCCCGCTGCGTCAGCTCCGCTTCGGTAGCGAAGGAGCCGGCGATCACGTACAGGAACGGCAGTATCGTCAATAGACCGAGAAGTCCGAGAACGACGTAGTTGATGCCGTCGAACAAGTTGCCCAAAAAGCTTCTATGATGTCTCCCCACTTATTTCCACCCCTTTATTTAGTAAATACCGGATTGGCCGAACCGCTTGGCCAAATAATTGCTTGTGAAGACAAGGATGACGCCGACGATCGATTTGAACAATCCGACCGCGGTACTGTAGCTGAACGCCCCTTGGGTAATCCCCATCATATAGACGTAGGTGTCGAATACGTCGGCGACTTCGCGGTTCAAGGCGTTGGTCATCAAGTAAATTTGCTCGAAGCCGTTCTCCAGAACGTCGCCCACGCGCAAAATCAGCAAAATGATGATCGTGCTGCGCACGGAAGGCAGCGTAATATGCCACATTTGGCGCCAGCGATTCGCGCCGTCGACGATCGCCGCCTCATACTGCTCGGTATCTACCCCGGCTAACGCCGCGAGGAAGATGATCGTGCCCCAACCGCATTCTTTCCACATCGTCTGCAAAATAATGAGCGGCCGGAACCAGCTCGGATCGGATAAGAAGTCGAGCTTATGACCGGTATACTGCTCGAGCAGGCTGTTGACAATACCGCCTTCCGTCGTCAGAAATACGTAGGAAATACTCGCCACGATCACCATCGATATGAAATGCGGCACATAAATAAGCGTCTGAATCGTCCGTTTATAAAGGTCTTTGCGGATCTCGTTGAGCAGAAGCGCAATGACGATCGGCGCCGGAAAGAAAAATACCAGATTGTAGAACGACAGCAGCAGCGTGTTTCTGAGCAGGCGGCCGAAGTCGGGATTTTGGAAAAAGTTGCGGAAATGCTCGAGCCCGACCCATTCGCTGTTCCAGAAGCCCGTAAAAGGCTGATAGTTTTTGAAGGCGAGCAGGACGCCCCACATCGGCACATATTTAAAAATTAAAAAGTAAAGCAAGCCGGGCAGCAGCAGCAAATACATCCATTTATCTCTCTTCAGCCTGCCGAGAAACCATTCCATGGCGCTTTGCCGTTTCCGCTCCTTCGTCCCGCGGATCGTGTCTGTCGTTGTTGTGTGGCCCATAGTTTCACTCCCTATACGAATATCATGTTCACCTATGCGACAAATTCCGATTTAAGCACTTATAAGCTTTCAAGTTTCGATTCGGTTTTGATTCGGTTTCGATTCGTTTCGTCGTTCGGCTGATTCATAAGTCACATTGTGTTGGAAGGGCCGTTTGTTTTCAATTAGACATTCTTGATCCGGCAGTTTCTGGCGTTTACACTTCTTTGGCAAATCTACTCTTTTCTTGATGAAAACGCGAAAAACCCGCTCCAGGAGCGGGTTTTCATGTGCTATCGAGCCGCCGGTGAACAACGTTTCCCCGAAGGCGCCCGCTCTTGCCGGAGCATGGTGAAGAGCGGAGCTTCTCCTGGCAAAGCTAACTTTTGCGGCTCATATCGCGATATTGACTCGGCGTAACGCCTTCGTATTTTTTGAAAATGCGGTTGAAATAACTGTGCTGGTAACCGACGCGCTCCGATACCTCGTTGATCTTGAGATCGGAGTTGCGCAGCATCTCCTTCGCTTTTTCCATCCGCAGATCGGTCAAATAATCGATGAAATTTTTGCCCGAAACCTGCTTGAACGTCCGGCTCAGGACGAAAGCGTTCGTGCCGCAATGCTCGGCGCAGCTGTCGAGAGAAATATCGTTCATATAGTGGGCCTGTATGTAGAGCATCGCCTGCTCGATCATTTTTTTGAGCTGGAAATCGGCGCGGCTTTCCATCGCCGCGATGAACGGGCCAATCACTTTATGCACGAACCACTTTTCGATTTGCTCCGGCTCCCGCAGCTGTCCGAGCTGCTCGAACATATTCGCCGATTTGAACAGCTGATTCGGATTCATGCCGGACTGCATCATCGCGTGCTCCAACGAACCGAGCAGGTTCATCACCCCTTGCTGCACGTCCATTTCCTTCACGCCGTCGGCGGCCAGCGTCTCCATAAACGCCCGGATGTGGCTCTCCGCCTCGCTCTCCTGCCCCATCCGCATCGCTTGAATAATATCGCGCTCCAGCGAAAACGGGTATTGGAACGGCTGCTCCTCCTCCGTCCGGCTGAACGCATCCAGATCGATGATCTGATTCTCGTTGCCGAAGTTTCGGTAGCTAAGCGCCAGCTTCGCTTCCTCGAACAAAAGCGGGATTTTTCTAATCTGAGTCGTCGCCTTGCTCAGCGTAATCGTAACTTGCATCTTCAAAATCCGGTTAATCGTCTGCATCAACGCTTCGCTCAGCTGCTTGAGCTCCGCTTGGCAGGAATCGCCCTGCGGAATGCTGATCAGCAGCCCTGCGGTTAAGTTATGGAAGTTAATGACATGGCAGTCGTCGAACCGCTCGCGCGCGATTTCCTCCGCCATATTCGCCGCCGCGAACGTAATGAGCCCTTCGTCCCCGTGCGAAAACCGGCCGACCGTGTCGAGCTGGGACATGCCGACCAGCTGAATATACAGGACGATATACTGCCGCTGCTCGGTGTTCCAGCCGTAATGATGCATCCGCTCGATCAGATCTTCCTCCGAATAAGCGGACAAATAGCCTTGAATCAGCTGAAGCAAAAACCCTTCCTTCACCTGCGGCAGCTGCTGCTCCAGCTTGCTCTGCAGCTCCAGGCTCTCCCGGTTCATATGCTCCCAATGCCGCTCGATCAGCTCGAATTCGTTTCCTTGCGTCAGCTTGCCTCCGCTAAGCAGGCGCACAAGCTGGTGCAGCGGCGAGTAAATTCGCCTGGATGCAATCCACGCCAGCACGGCGGCGAGCAGCAGGCCGGCGCAGCTCACCAGCACGATCGCCTGGGACAGAAATACGATCGGCTTCTTGATGGCGCTGATCGGAGCGATCGATACGTAGATCCACCTGCTGTCGATACGCTCCAGAGCGCCTGCCGAAACGGAATACGTATTCTTGTCCCATTTGAACAAGAACGACATCTGCTGAACGCCGCCGCGGCCGAGCACTTCCTTCTTGACCGCTTCGATCAGGGACGATTCCCGATTGCTGCCGCCGCCGGTCGAAATTAGCTCCGTTCCGTCCTCCTGCATCATGAAGGCTTCGCCTTCGTCATAAGGAGCAACCGTTTTCAACAAAGAGACGACATTGTCCCGGTCAAGCCTGGCGACCATAAGTCCGAACGGCTCGGAGACGCCTCCGGGAATTTTGTGCACGAGCGCCAAGTCCGTGGTCGTTCCCGCCTTGGTGTTCGTCAGCACCATAGTCCAAAATACGTTCGGCGCTTTCATGGTGATAGATTTGAACTGCTTCCATTCATCCGACTGAATATCGATCAAGCTGAATTCCGGATTAAAGTGAGCGGGCATTTTTCCGTCAATATACAGATCGAGCGATTTGGCCAGCGGCATGGCGCCCTGCATCAGCACGATCGTTTTGGAAATGTCGCGGGTCACGGCAAACTGCGTGTAGAAATCGGTTTCCTTCAAGCTGTAATCAAACTTCGTATCGAGCGCGCCGTGAGACATCGCCAGCTCCATATTGGCAAACTGCCCGTCGATATGCTCGGCGCGCTTCACAATTTGATTTTTGTGCAGCTGCAGCAGCTCATTCTCGATGGTTCCCCCGACAAACCAATAAATAAGCGCGCCTGTGATCAGACCGGGGATGCTCGCGATCAATAAGATAAGAATCAATATTTTACGATAATGCGTTCCTTTGCCGCCATAAAAGCGGGAGCCCCAATGCGTCAAGCGCAATTTCAGCGTATCGGGCAATCCACTTCACCACCAAGCTTATGTATAGTCGCTTTTTATAACATACCTTTATTTATTTTTGTTTTCAACCGTTTTATTTTGAACAGATCGTCTTTTGATTGGTTATTCATTTGGAGAACGGAAGGACATTGCGCTGTCGGCAAAGCTACTGGTGCGGAGGCGGAAGGCGAAGGAGAACAGGGGATGCTGCCCGTAGGCCATGTGGGGATTAATAGAATCAGAGCAAACGGCTCCGATTCATAGGACTGCGCCCTCGGAGGCTTTTTGCCGATTCCCTGATACCAGGCTGATTCGGCGATGATTGCACGCTGATAATTGCAAATTTTTCTGTATCCATGTGTAACCTTTTCCATCTATCTTTCGTCTTATTAGTAAGACTTCGCAAAGATAATAGATTCTGTAGTCAAATTGTAAAACTTTTTTAATGTTATTTTAATAATCGTAATATATCCTATTTACATATCCAATATTAGGTTGGTGATCATTGATGAAACTATTTATTACTGTTCAAAACAAAACTGTGCCTGTGTACACCGATGAGAAAACAAATAAAAAGTTTAATCTATTAAAATCCGCTTTGGAATCCAAAGTGACCAAAGGCCGCAAAGCGATCAAAAAATGTCTCGATTCTTTGATCAGCATCGAAATTGTCGGCTGCGAAGCTATACTTCATTCCTTGAATGAGAGAGATACGCTTGCTCTGTCCCTTTATTGATATGAGACTTGCGTTTCATTCATGTCAGGTTATTCGGGCCTCGGCCGAGGCCCGCGCCTGCCTTGCCCCGGACTGCGCCTGCAGGCAAGTCCCGATCTGCGTCAGCCTGTCTTTATAAGTGCGCCCGCGATTGGCTGTATAACCCGCATTTCATACCGGTTCGGCTGCGGACAGGCTTCTTTTTTCGTTTTCGCAGACGCTAGTTTTGATTTGGATTATTATGAAAACGGTTACAATCCCGTCAATCTGTACGAACGGCCGAATGGCGCCCGCAAAAATTGCTTTTTCCTTTTCCGCGCGCCGGACGGTATAATATCACTATATGACCGGTGAACAAACGGCCTTACAAGGCCATCCATCATATCACCAGTACGCTGTAAGGATGAGAAAGAGTGATTTCATGAACGCGTTACCGATTGATTCCGTTATTCCCGATCTTCTGCCGGCGCTCCGCGAGCGCACTTCCGCCGTTCTGGTCGCTCCGCCGGGAGCAGGCAAGACGACGCGCGTCCCGCCGGCCTTACTCAACGAGCCGTGGCTGAACGGCCGGCGCATCATCATGCTGGAGCCTCGGCGGCTGGCCGCACGTTCTGCGGCCCGCTACATGTCCGCCGCGCTGAACGAGGACGTAGGCCGGACCGTAGGGTACCGGGTTCGACTGGATACGAAAGTCGGCCCGGACACCCGCATCGAAGTCGTCACCGAAGGGATTCTCACCCGCATGCTGCAGTCCGATCCGGCGCTGGAGGACGTCGGAATCGTCATCTTCGACGAATTCCACGAACGCTCCCTTCACGCCGACCTCGGACTCGCGCTATGTCTTGAGGCGCAATCCGTCCTGCGGGACGATCTGCGCATTCTCGTCATGTCCGCAACGCTCGACGCGGAGCCGGTGGCCGCTATGCTCGGACAAGCTCCGGTCGTCGCCAGCGAAGGCCGCAGCTATCCGGTTGAGACGAGATTCGCGAGCCGACGACCGGAAGGACGCATCGAACCGGTCGCCGTCCGCTCGATTCTGAACGCCTTGGAGCAGGACGAAGGCGACATTCTCGTCTTCCTGCCCGGCGAAGGAGAAATTCGCCGCGCCGCCGCGCTGCTCCACGAGCATCTTGCGGCTTCGGCGATGCGCGGCGCGGTCATGGTCGCGCCTCTCTACGGCAATTTGCCGCAGGAAGAGCAGGATCGCGCGATAGCTCCCGGCAAACCTGGTCAGCGCAAGGTCGTGCTCGCCACGACGATCGCCGAATCGTCGCTGACCGTCGAAGGCGTCCGCGTCGTGATCGACGCCGGTCTGATGCGCGTGCCGCGCTTCTCGCCGCGAACGGGCATGACCCGGCTGGAGACGGTCGCCGTATCGCGCGCCTCCGCCGATCAGCGGCGCGGCCGGGCAGGCCGTACGGCTCCGGGCGTCTGTTACCGGCTGTGGACGGAAGCCGACGACCGAAGCTTGCCGGCGCGCGGCGTCCCCGAGATCGCCGAGGCCGATCTCGCGCCGCTGGCGCTGGAGCTCGCGGAGTGGGGCGTCAGCGACCCGGCGCAGCTACGCTGGCTCGACCCGCCGCCGGCGGCCGCCTTCGCGCAGGCGCGCGAGCTGCTCGCCCGGCTCGGCGCGCTGGCCGCGGACGGCGCCGTCACGGCGCACGGCAAGCGCATGGCCGCGCTCGGGCTG
>NZ_JANYUY010000031.1 GCF_025060755.1 Paenibacillus doosanensis | reverse complement strand
CGCGCGCCCGCAGGCGGCGCCATCGCCGGCCGCGCGCAGCAGCCGACTGCGCCGCGGCAGCCGGGCGCGCCTGGCGCAGGAACGCGCGCGACCGGCTCGCAGGCGTCGCGCACGGCTGGCTCGCAGCCAGCGGTCACCCGCGCCGCAAGCGCGCAGCCGCAGTCTTCCGCCCAAGGCGCGGGCGGAAGACAGTCCGGGCAGCCGGGCGCAGCTGCCCGGGCGGACACGGCTGCGCAGCAGCGCCGCGAACAAGCCGCTGCGGGCGGGCAGAGTCAAGCCGCACGGCCTGCGCGCTCCCAGCGGGTATACGTCAAAATATCCGCCGATCACGAGCAGCCTCAGGTGCTGGCCCGATTGAAGCGGATGCTGCTGGAGCACGAAGGGGCGCTGCCCGTCGTCCTGTATTACGAGAAGAGCCAGAAGACGCTCGGCTTGAGCGAGCAATTCAACGTGAAACCGTCTCCGAAGCTGTTTCAGGAGATGGAAGAACTGCTTGGCAAAGACACGGTAAAAGTGAAATAATTGACGTCTCCTCCGCATACATTTAGTAACCCGGGTTGTCTTCGGCGGCTGCAGGCAGCGCAAACCGGCCGGCAAGCCGGCGCCGAATACCGCTAGCCGAAGCGGTTGGCCCCTGGAGTCGGGGTACGAGAAGATGTCGCTGTCCTTACAGCTTGTCCAACCGCAGGCCTAAGGGAACGGGCGAATCCTCATGGTTACCAGTTGTTATGGAGGAGGCGTTGTTTTATGTCGCATCAGCATATTGTGGAGAGATTGCAAAGCAGGGGCGTTACGATCGAACGGATCGCCGACATCGTCTGGAAGCTGCAGCTTCCTTATAACGCTTCGCTCAAGAAGGAAGACTGCATCGACAGCGTGCTGTCCATTCTTAAAAAACGCGAGGTTCAATATACGTTATATACCGGTATTGCGCTTGATGAGCTGGCGGAGCAGAAGCTGCTCCCCGAGCCGCTGCAGTCGATTATGGAGCGGGACGAATCGCTTTACGGCGTCGATGAGACTTTGGCTCTGGGCATCGTTCATGTCTACGGAATGATAGGCCTTACGAGCTTCGGTTATTTGGATAAGGAGAAGATGGGCATCATTCGCGAGCTGAACGACCATGCGACAGGCATCCACGTGTTTCTCGACGATCTGGTTGCCGGCCTCGCTGCGGCGGCTTCGGCGCGGATCGCGCACCGCCATCAGGATCAGTTGGATAAAACGTCCGCTTCCGCGCAGCCTCCGGCCGCCGGCGAGACATCGGACGATTCCGCGTCTTCCGGCGCGGACGATTCCCGGGGTACGGACGGACAATAAACGGATGATTTACGGTTTGCGGACGAAGCTTGTAACGCCTCCCGAACGAATGATAAAGGCTGGGATTATTTCCCGGCCCCTCATATGAGCCCTTTTTTTCAGGAAGCGGGGGGAGCCGCGATAACCCTTTCTTGCGGGAAAAAGTGTAGATATGATATCATTAGTGCATTATGTTCGGGAGGTCTTTTTTCATGTGGACCGTTATTTATATAGCTCCTACAGCAAAGATTGCAGACAGAATCAAGCAGAAACTGACGGAAGAGGGCTTTCTAGTCCAGGTACGGGCCATTAACATGACGAAGAATCAATTTGAAATTTTAGTCCCGGAAGGTGAACTGGAAGAGGTTCAAGATGTGTTGAATTCTATTTTGCATAGATCGTAAGATCCGTGCGGACCGCATTTGAACATCAACCGCGAGCGAGGTGTAGTCGTGTCATTTATAGATTTATTTCAAAAGAAAAGAAAGTACGCTACGGTGCCCAGTACGGACAGGCCTGTTAACCGTGCGGGAGAAAGCGGAGAAATATTGCCGGAAGACAAGCCGAAGCGGGAAATTCCCGAAGGCTTGATGAACAAATGTCCCAAATGCGCTACGATCCAATTCACCAAAGAATTGGAAAAAAACTTGAAAGTGTGCACTTCATGCGGATATCACTTCAAGCTCAGCGCCGTCGAACGCATTCAGATGGTCATGGATGAAGGCCGATTTTTTGAATATGACGCCGAACTTATTTCCGAAGATCCGCTGGAATTCCCGGATTACGTAGGCAAGTACCGCAAAGCGGTCGACGCTACGGGGATGAACGACGCCGTTATTACCGGCGAAGGAACGATCGGAGGTTTCCCTGTTGTCGTAGCTGTTATGAGCTTCGATTTCATGGGCGGTACGCTCGGTTCGGTCGTAGGCGAGAAAATTACGAACGCTATCGAGCATGCCATGCAGAAAAACGATCCGCTTATCATATTTTCTACTTCGGGCGGGGCCCGTATGCAGGAGAGCATTCTCTCTCTGATGCAAATGGCCAAGTCGAGCGCAGCGATCGCCAAGTTTAACGAGCAGGGCGGCTTGTTCATCTCGGTCATTACGGACCCGACGTTCGGGGGCGTATCGGCGAGCTACGCGATGCTGGGCGATTACATTTTGGCCGAGCCTGGAGCCGCATTCGGATTTACCGGGCGCCGCGTTATCGAGCAGACGATTCGCCAGAAGCTGCCGGACAATTTCCAGACCGCGGAATTTAACTTGAAGCATGGACAGGTGGACATGGTGGTAGTGCGCAAAGATATGAAAAACACGCTGACCCGATTGCTGGATCTGCATGTAGTGAAGGGGGAAGTGGCCAATGGCAAGTGAATTGCCCTTTGAGCAGCCGCTGCTTGAGCTGAAGGACAAGATCGAGGAGCTGCGCAAGTTCGGCGCGGAGAAGCAAATCGATTTCACGGACGAAATCGCCCGTCTGGAGCAGCGGTACGAGCAGCTGGCGGCCGAGCTGTACGGCAATATGTCGACAGCCGAGAAGATGCAGCTGGCCCGTCATCCGCAGCGTCCGACGACGCTCGATTACGTCCAGCTGATTTTTACGGACTTCATGGAGCTGCACGGAGACCGCCATTACGGCGACGATCTGGCAATTGTAGGCGGCTTGGCGCGGCTTGACGGGATTCCCGTCACCGTCGTCGGCCACCAAAAAGGCAAGGATACGAAGGATAACATCGCGCGCCATTTCGGCATGCCCCATCCGGAGGGCTTCCGTAAAGGGCTGCGTTTGATGCAGCAGGCCAACAAGTTCAAGCGGCCGATCATTACGTTTATCGATACGCCCGGCGCTTATCCGGGCGGCGCGGCCGAAGAGAGGGGACAAGGGGAAGCAATCGCCAGAAACTTGATGGAGATGGCTTCCTTCGGTGTGCCGATTCTTTGTGTAGTTATCGGGGAAGGCGGCAGCGGAGGCGCTCTTGCTCTTGGCGTCGGCAACCGCGTTTTCATGCTGGAGAACGCGATCTACTCGGTCAGCAGCCCGGAAGCGGCCTCGTCGATCTTGTATAAAGACGCTTCCCGTTCGGGCGAAGCGGCGGCGGCTATGAAAATTACCGCGGACCATATTCACGCGCTCGGCGTTATCGACGGCGTCATTCCCGAGCCGCGGGGCGGCGCGCATCGCGATATGAACCGCCAGGCCGAGGTCATTAAAGAAACTTTAACGAAGCATTTGCAGGAATTGATGCTTTTATCAGAGAAGGAATTAGTTGAAGACCGCTACCAAAAATTCAGACAAATTGGCAGATTCACTTACATTCAGGAGGGTAACCACAACCATGCGTAAAACGAAAATTGTATGTACGATCGGACCGGTGAGCGAATCGCTGGACATGTTCAAGAAGCTTATTGATGCGGGAATGAACGTGTGCAGATTGAATTTCTCCCACGGCGATTTCGAGGAGCACGGCAACCGGATCCGCAACGTGCGTCAGGCTTGTGCCGAGCTCGGCAAAAACGTGGCGATTCTGCTCGACACCAAAGGTCCGGAAATCCGTACCGGCCGTTTGAAAGACGATCAAAAAGTTGAGCTCGTACAGGATAACTTCATTACATTGACGACGGAAGAAGTGCTTGGCGACGCCGAGCGCGTATCCGTAACGTATAAAGATTTGCCGAAGGACGTCAAAGTCGGCTCCACAATCCTGATCGATGACGGCTTGATCGGTCTGGAAGTCGTCGATTTGACCAGCAACGAAATTAAATGCCGTATCGTTAACGGCGGTTTGCTCGGCGGTAAAAAAGGCGTGAACGTGCCCGGCGTCAAAATCAACCTGCCGGGGATTACGGAGAAGGATGCGAACGATATTATTTTCGGTATCGAGCAGGGAGTCGATTTCATCGCTGCTTCCTTCGTGCGCAAAGCGAGCGACGTCATCGAAATCCGTGAAATTCTGGAGCGTCACAATGCGACGCATATCCAGATCATCTCCAAAATCGAAAATCAGGAAGGCGTCGAGAACCTCGACGAAATTCTTGAAGTGTCCGACGGCTTGATGGTTGCCCGCGGCGACCTCGGCGTAGAAATTCCGGCCGAAGATGTGCCTATCGTGCAAAAAGCGATGATCAAGAAATGTAATCAAGCCGGCAAACCGGTTATTACCGCTACGATGATGCTCGATTCGATGCAGCGCAACCCGCGTCCGACGCGCGCCGAAGCAAGCGACGTGGCCAATGCGATCTTCGACGGTACGGACGCCGTGATGCTGTCCGGCGAGACGGCTGCAGGAAAATATCCGATCGAATCCGTTCTGACGATGGCCAAAATTTCCGAGCGCGCCGAAGCGGCTCTGGAGCACCGCGAAATTTTCATCCGTCAAAGCAACGCGCAGCAAAAAACGGTAACCGAATCGATCAGCCAAGCGGTAGCGAACTCCGCGCTCGATTTGGACGCCAAAGCGATCCTGACGGCTACCGAGAGCGGCTATACGGCTCGCATGGTATCCAAATACCGTCCGAAAGCTCCGATCATCGCCGTAACTCCTAACGAGCAAGTGCTTCGCCGCTTGTCGCTTGTCTGGGGCGTTATACCGATCAAAGGCGAGCATTGCCAAACGACGGACGAGCTGTTCGAGCTTGCCGTTGACAGCAGCGTTAAGGCGGGTGTGGTCAGCCTGGGCGATACCGTAGTCATCACGGCAGGCGTGCCAGTAGGCCGCTCCGGAACTACGAACCTCATCAAAGTGCATCAAATCGGCGAAATGATCGCCAAAGGCCAAGGCATCGGCACTCAAATCGCCACGGGCAAGGTCGTAGCCGCCCGCTCCGCAGAAGAGGCTAAAGCTAAAGCGGTAGAAGGCTGCATTCTGGTTACGCTGACGACGGACAAGGATTATATGCCCGCCATCGAGAAGGCGGCTGCGATCATTACGGAAACGGGCGGCATTACTTCCCATGCGGCGGTAGTCGGCATTAGCTTGAGCAAACCGGTCATCGTCGGCGTGGATGGCGCTTTGGGGTTGATCAAGGACGGCGAGGAAGTGTCGATCTATCCGGAAGTCGGCGTTATTTACTCCGGACGCGCCCGCGTTTTGTAATTCCGCGAAGCGAGCTGCATGCTTGCCGCTAGTCCGATTTTAACCAAAACAAGTTTTTCCCAGAGTGAAGTCGACGTTCTTACATCGGTTTCACTCTTTTTTTCTCGGCGTTTGGATTCTAAGCCTAAGTCGCAGCAGCGTGCGTTCCTTTGCGACAGGCGGCGGTTTTCTCATTACAAATAGGCTATAATAGCTTGCAGGAGGATGTTCTGATGTCTCCATCACCATGGTTTGAGTTTACGATCAGAGTGCGTTATCAGGAAACGGATCAAATGGGCGTCGTCTATCATGCGAATTATTTGAACTGGTTCGAAATCGGACGCACCGAGCTGATCCGCTCGCTGGGCATGCCTTATCAAACGATTGAAGAGTGCGGGCTGCTGCTGCCTGTCATCGATGCGGAGCTCAAATTCCGCCAGCCGGCGAAGTACGACGATATCGTCACGATCCGCACGCGGGTGGAGGAGTATACGCATCTGCGGATGCAGTTCGCCTCGGAGATTCGGCGCGGGGAAGAGCTGCTGGTTACCGGCGGCACGCGTCATATATGGCTGAACCGGGACTGGAAGCCGACGCGGATCGACAAGGCGGCCCCGGAGCTGTACAAGCTGCTGCAAAAGCTGCCTGAAGCGTAAAAGACGGAATACTCCCGCCTTCTTTACATAAAATTTACAAAGAACCTAATCTCCGATGACAATGTCGAACTACCATGAAGAAAGCAGAATGAAAACGAATAGGCGCGATGGCCGCTTCAAGTTTCATTTTCGAAAACGGGGCACATCTGATGGAGGTTACGTGACGATATGAAAGAGATGACGCCGAGAGAAAGAGAAGCATCATCGAATGATTATTTGAACCGCGATTTAAGCTGGATCGAATTTAACTGGCGCGTGCTGGAAGAAGCGCAAGACCCGGAGACTCCGCTCTTGGAGCGGATGAAATTTCTGGCCATCGTATCGTCCAATCTGGACGAGTTCATGAGCGTCAGAGTGGCCGGCGTGAAGGATCAGATCAAGGCCGGGTACGTGAAAAAGGATTTCACCGGCTATACGCCGGCGGGGCTGTTCAAGCGCGTGATGAAGCGAGCGTCCAAAATGGTATCCGAGCAGTATAAAACGTATCGCGAGCTTACCCGGCAGCTGAGTAAGGAAGGCATTATTTTTACCGATTACGAAGATCTGAATCTGACCCAGCGCAAAGCGATGGATGAATATTATCATGAAATTATTTTTCCCGTGCTGACGCCGATGGCGGTTGACCAGAGCCGGCCGTTCCCGCTCGTACATACCCAGGCGCTGTACCTTGCTGTGGTGTTGATGAAGGAGGACGAGGACCCGGAGGATGAGCCGTATTTCGCCATTGTACAGGTGCCTTCGAACTTATCGCGGTTTATCGAGGTGCCCGTTCGTTCCAACAGCAAGAAGCATGAGTTCGTCCTGCTGGAGGAGCTGATGGAGCAGCATATGCATACGCTGTTCTCCGGCTATACGCCGGTCGCGGTCCATGCCTTCCGCTTGACGCGCAATGCCGATTTGACGCTCAATGAAGAAGGCGCGGAGGATTTGCTGGAGGAGATCGAGAAGGAGCTGCGCCGCCGCCGCTGGGGTTCTCCGGTACGACTGGAGGTACAGAAGGGCATTCATCCCTATGCGCTTGAGCAGCTGCAGTACGAATTTGAAATTAGCGACAATACGATTGAGATTGACGGTCCGATCGATTTGACGTATTTCATGAAGCTGTCGGGCTCGCTCAAAGGATACGACCATCTTCGCTACAAGCCGATCGAGCCGGTGTATCCGGCCGAACTGGACGATACGGACGACATCTTCGAGGTGCTTCGGCAGCAGGACGTGCTTGTCTATCATCCGTACGAATCGTTTGATGCGATCACGGATTTCATCTGCCAGGCGGCGGACGATCCGAAGGTGCTGGCGATCAAGGTGACGCTGTACCGCGTCAGCGGCAATTCTCCGTTAATCGAAGCGCTGGCGAGCGCGGCGGAATCGGGCAAGCAGGTGACGGTCGTCGTCGAGTTGAAGGCGAGATTCGATGAAGAGCGCAATATCGCATGGGCGCGCAAGCTGGAGCAGGCGGGCTGCCATGTCGTCTACGGCCTTGTCGGCCTGAAGACGCACGCCAAGATTACGCTGGTCGTGCGGCAGGAGCAGGACGGATTGCGCCGTTACGTCCATGTCGGCACCGGCAATTATAACGACAACACCGCGAAGCTGTATACGGATGTCGGCTTGTTCACGTCCCATACGATTATCGGCGAGGATGCGTCCGCATTGTTCAATGAGGTGACCGGTTATTCCGCGCCCCATAACTGGAAGGCGTTCGGCGTCGCTCCGACCGATATGAAGGATAAGCTGTTCGAGAAAATTCGCCGCGAAGCGATGCATGCCTCTCTCGGAAAGCCGGCGAGAATCGTAGCCAAGTTCAATTCCTTATCCAATCAGGAAATTATCGACGAGCTGTATGCCGCATCGAGAGCCGGCGTGAAGATCGATCTGATCGTGCGGGGCGTCTGCTGCCTGCGGCCGGGGGTCCCTGGTTTAAGCGAAAATATCCGCATTCTGAGCATTGTGGACCGCTTTCTCGAGCATTCGCGCATTCTGTATTTCGAGAACGAAGGCGAGAGGGAAGTTTATATTTCCAGCGCCGACTGGATGACGCGCAACTTGACCCGCCGTATCGAGCTGATCTGTCCGGTGTTCGACAAGCAGATTCAGGAGTCGCTGATCCGGATTTTGGAGCTGAGCTTAAGCGATAACGTCAAAGCCCGTCTGCTTCAATCGAACGGGATGTACGTGCGCGTCATTAACGAAGAAGTGCCGCTTCGAAGCCAGTTCGAGGCGATGCGGATCAAATCGTGGAAAAAGAAGAAGCCTCATCCTGAAGCGTAAGCTTCAGACCCCATACCTTTTTGAAATCTTTGGCTAAAGAAGAGATCTCTCTGTATTCCGCAGAGGGGTCTTTTTTCGAATGGACGAGCAATTGCAGCTCCGTATTCTCGTTAACCCTCGCTTCGATCATCGCAAGCTCCTGTGTTTCGGAGCAGTCCAGCGCCGCGGCGAGCTGCAGCAGCGTGCCCAGGCGGACGATCAATTCGACGTCGGTTTCCAGCAAGATGCCCTTATACTGAAGGTAAATCGGATGCACCCGATTCTTCGTCTTGTAGGAAGCGGCGGCCGCGCAGAGCAGCAGCTCGCGATGGCTGAGACCGTCAAGGCGGGAATGGGCGATTATGTAAAAGGAATGCTTGGCGAATTGATAGTAATTGACCGATACGCCGATCCGGTACAGCAGCGCGGCGGTATGCAGACATCCGCGGATACGCGAATCATAGCCGTGAATCTCTTGCAGAGCGTCGAACAGCTTGGCGGCATTGGCGGCCACCAGCTCCAAATGGGCTGCGGGCGCGCACGGATGAAGCCCGAGCATGTTGCGGGCGCTGAGCTCGGCCATGCTGCCGGCGGCCGGCCGGTCCGCCAAGTACGCTTCGTGGAACAAGCCGTCTCTGAGCCCTGCGCCGCTGACGATATAATGGCTGGAGCCGGTCAGCTGAAACAGCGTATGCAGAATCGTCAGACCCGGGACGATAATATCGTGGCGGTCCTTGGAGAGGCCGTCGACCTTCTTGCGCTTCTCCGCGGGCAGCGAAGGCAGCCAGTGCATAAGCTCTTCCATCTCCTGGGCGGACATCGGGTAATTATGCGTTTGCGGGAGCGAATATTTGAGCTTCTTCTGATTGATTTTGCCCAAATTGCGGATCGTGCCGCCGAGTCCGATCAGCGGCAGCCCCGGATGCTCGCGAATCCACGGTTCGCCGATGGCCGCTTGCCGCACCATCAGCCGGATTTTGGCGAGCGTGTCCTCGGAGAAATGGCCGTCCGGCGCGTAGTTGCGGGTCGTATTGACGGCGCCGAACGGAAAGGAGACGCTGCTCACCAGCCGCCGGCCGAGAAATAACGAGATCTCGGTGCTGCCTCCGCCGATATCGACGAGCCAGCCGTCTTCGACGTCCAGGGAGTGAATCATCCCGAGAAATCCGATGCGCGCTTCGTCTTCCCCGGACAACAGGCGCACGTCGATGCCGCTTTGCTCCCGCAGCGCCGTCATAATTTGCCGGCTGTTGGCCGCATTGCGGATCGCGGCGGTAGCCGCGGCGCGAATTTCGGAAACGCCGTTGGCGTCGCAAATCTCGCGGAAATGGCGCAGCATACGAACGATACGGTCGATTTCATCGCCCGGAAGCGTATTATCCGCTCCGATTTTTTGGCTTAGTCTGGCCGATTGCTTAAATTCACCGATCACTCTGTAAGCATGAAGGGAATTGATTTCGTACACGACAAGCCGGATTGAGTTGGAACCGATATCTATGATGCCGATTCTGCGGTTGATTTCCATCGTATCCCCCCATTCATGGTTCAGCGGTTTCAAATATCACTATTTTATCATTGTTTGCGCCGGCCGCAAAATGTTTCGGAATAAATTAACATTCGGTAGCAAATCCTTGTTAGCGAGCATGACTTTTCCCACAATTTACCCGTCAGATTTATAATTCACAGTGTTTTTTTATGATTCATCCTGAGAATACTGGAATCTAGAAATCCTTGATTATCAAGGGTTTGTAGTCCATGTCACGGATAGCGCGTACTGATGCATATAGCAGAAGTTTATTATGCTGATAATGAACTTTTATGTCCCGATTTGTTCACATTGTTCGCCAAATCATTTATAGTAGAATTATAAGAATTCTCTGTGGATGAGCAGACCTGCTTGCATTCGCACACGTTGTCATCAGTTTTGCCCGTCTGTGTGAAAGTCTAGTAAAGCGCCTTGTTTCGTCGGAATTCCTCATGATTTTTTCTTTGATCCATGATTTATGATATAGTCATTTTATGAATTGAATTGCAAAGGAGAGATTACTTTGACTGCAACCAAAGGTTTGGAAGGTATTGTTGCAACGACGTCCTCGATCAGCTCCATTATTGATGGTGTGCTCACATATCGTGGGATTAACATTGACGATCTTGCCGAAAACGCGACATTTGAAGAAGTAGTATATTTGCTTTGGTACGGCAAACTGCCTAATCGTTCCGAATTGGACCAATTGCTAAAAGATTTGAACGCTTACGCTGCGGTGCCTAGCCAAGTGATCGAGCAAATCAAATTGTATCCTAAAAATACGAATTCGATGGCTGCTCTACGTTCGGCGGTTTCCTGTCTCGCTCTATACGATGAAGAAGCTAACGATATGTCGCCGGAAGCCAACCTGCGCAAAGCGATTAAACTGCAAGCGCAAATTCCTTCGATCATCGCGGCATTCGCACGGATTCGCGAAGGCAAAGAGCCGATCGCTCCGAAAAGCGACGCTACGTCGATCGCGCAAAACTTCCTGTATATGCTGATCGGCAAAGAGCCGGACAAAGTGGCGATCGAAGCTTTGGATAAAGCTTTGGTGCTCCATGCCGACCACGAACTGAACGCTTCGACGTTCGCGGCGCGCGTTACCGTAGCTACTTTGTCCGATATTTACTCCGGCGTAACGAGCGCTATCGGCGCGTTAAAAGGACCTCTTCACGGCGGCGCGAACGAAGCGGTTATGGCCATGCTCGAAGAGATCGGAACTTACGAGAACGTGGAAAGCTATATCAACACCAAGCTTGAAAACAAAGAAAAAATTATGGGCTTCGGACACCGCGTTTACAAAAACGGCGATCCTCGTGCGAAGCATTTGCAAAAAATGTCCCACGAGCTCGGCAAAATTACCGGCAACATGAACTGGTACAACATGTCGATTAAAATTGAAGATCTCGTTACAGGGCAAAAAGGTTTGAAACCTAACGTGGACTTCTATTCGGCTTCGGTGTATACTTCTCTTGAAATTCCTCGCGACCTGTTCACTCCGATCTTCGCGATCAGCCGTACATCCGGATGGACAGCGCACATTCTTGAGCAATACGAAAACAACCGTTTGATTCGTCCTCGCGCCGAATATACCGGTCTTTCGAATCAAAAGTATATCCCGATTGAAAATCGTTAATCGATTATCAATAGAGCTTTAAGCGGCAGCGGGTTGCTGCAGTCAGCTTATCCCGATCCGGTTCAGGGTCGGGACAAGCGCTGTGGCTCCCGTTCAATTTTGTGTCTTATCCACACCATTATAAGGAGGCAAACAAAGATCATGGCTCAATTCGAAAATTACGCAGCACCAACTGAAGGCGAAAAAATTACTATCGTTGACGGCAAGTTGAACGTACCTAACAATCCTATCATCCCTTTTATCGAAGGTGACGGTACGGGTCCCGACATTTGGGCGGCTTCCAAGCGCGTTCTGGACGCAGCGGTAGAAAAAGCATATAAAGGCGAAAAGAAAATCGCATGGTACGAAGTATTTGCCGGCGAAAAAGCGTTCAACAAATTCAACAACTGGCTGCCTGGCGACACATTGACGGCAATCCGCGAATACATCGTAGCGATCAAAGGACCTTTGACGACTCCTGTCGGCGGCGGTATCCGCTCTTTGAACGTTGCGCTTCGCCAAGAGCTTGACTTGTACGTTTGCTCCCGTCCGGTTCGTTACTTCAACGGCGTACCTTCGCCGGTAAAACGTCCTGAGCTTGTCGACATGGTTATTTTCCGTGAAAATACAGAAGATATCTACGCAGGCATCGAGTGGGAATCCGGTTCCGCCGAAGTGAAGAAAGTCATCGAATTCCTGCAAAACGAAATGGGCGTTAAAAAAATCCGCTTCCCTGAAACTTCCGGTATCGGCATCAAGCCTGTTTCCTCCGAAGGCTCCAAGCGTTTGATCCGTTCCGCTATCGAATATGCGATCAAGCATAACCGCAAAACGGTTACCTTGGTACATAAAGGTAACATCATGAAATTTACCGAAGGTGCCTTCAAAAACTGGGGCTATGAATTGGCTGAGCAAGAGTTCGGCGATAAAACCTTCACTTGGGCTCAATATGACAAAATCAAAGCCGAAAAAGGCACGGATGCTGCTAACCAAGCTCAAAAAGAAGCGGAAGCTGCCGGCAAAGTCATCGTTAAAGACGCTATCGCCGACATCGCTTTGCAGCAAGTTCTCACTCGTCCTACCGATTTCGACGTTATCGCTACGTTGAACCTGAACGGCGACTACTTGTCCGACGCTTTGGCTGCGCAAGTAGGCGGCATCGGTATCGCTCCGGGCGCGAACATCAACTATGTAACCGGCCATGCGATCTTCGAAGCGACTCACGGTACGGCTCCTAAATATGCCGGTTTAGACGTGGTAAACCCAGGTTCCGTTATTTTGTCCGGCGTTATGATGCTTGAGCATCTGGGCTGGCTGGAAGCTGCCGAGCTGATCTACAAAGGTATGGAAACGGCTATTAACAACAAAACGGTTACTTACGACTTCGCTCGTTTGATGGATGGCGCTACTGAAGTTAAATGCTCCGAGTTCGCTAACCAAATCATCGCTCACATGGGCTAAGAGCTGCTTTAGGACCCTGGAAATTCCCTTTTTATTAGGAAGATCCAGGGTTTCTTCCTTGGAGGGCGCAGCTGCTTTCCGAGTGTACAAAGGTGCGTTGGGACGGAATATTGCAGCCAACATTTGGATATGCTGAGCATGAACATTACAAATTCGGGAGGGTATTCTCATGGGAATCAAACGTAAAAGGATTACCGTTGTCGGCGCCGGCTTTACCGGTGCTACGACTGCTTTGATGCTTGCTCAAAAGGAATTGGGCGACGTCGTACTGCTCGATATCCCGCAACTGGAAAACCCTACTAAGGGTAAAGCTCTCGACATGATGGAAGCTTCTCCGGTTCAAGGCTTTGACAGCAATATCGTAGGCACTTCCAGCTACGAAGATGCGGCTAATTCCGATATCGTGATCATCACAGCAGGCATCGCCCGCAAGCCGGGCATGAGCCGCGACGACCTCGTGAACACGAACGCAGGAATCGTAAAATCCGTTTGTGAGAACGTGAAAAAGACATCTCCTGAATCGATCGTGATCATCCTGAGCAATCCGGTTGACGCGATGACTTATGTCGCTTACCAAACGCTCGGCTTCCCGAAAAACCGCGTTATCGGCCAATCCGGCGTACTCGATACCGCTCGATATTGCACATTCATCGCTCAAGAGCTGAATGTTTCCGTTGAAGACGTTCGCGGCTTCGTGCTTGGCGGTCATGGCGACGACATGGTTCCTCTCGTTCGCTATTCCAACGTAGGAGGCATTCCTATCGAGAAGCTGATTTCTGCCGACCGTATCGAAGCGATCGTTCAGCGCACGCGCACCGGCGGCGGCGAAATCGTCAATCTGCTGGGCAACGGCAGCGCATACTATGCTCCTGCGGCTTCTTTGGTTCAAATGACCGAAGCGATTATTAAGGATAAAAAACGAATCATTCCTTCCATCGCTTTGCTCGAAGGAGAGTACGGCTACGACAACCTGTTTATGGGCGTGCCTACTTTGCTTGGCGGCGAAGGCATCGAGAAAATATTCGAGCTGGAGCTGCTTGCCGAAGAGATGGCGGCTTTGGACAAATCCGCTCAATCCGTACGCAACGTCATTAAAGTCGTTACCGGCTAATAGCCGGATAGCGCATCCATAATGCAATTTCAGCCAGCTCGGAGACGGTTTCCGGGCTGTTTTTTTTGCATAAAAACGAAATAGGGACTGCATTGCATTCCCTGGATAATGATGTTAAAATCAAAAATGACTGATGAGTCAGTCATTTCTAAAAAACGATAAATGGATTACATAGGGGGAGCTGCGCAATGGGAGAGGATAAAAAAAATAATATTGTCGAAGCGGCGTTAAAGCTGTTCGAGGAGCAAGGGTATCATCAGACGAAGGTTTCCGATATCGTTCGGGAAGCCGGCGTCGCGCAAGGGACGTTTTACTTGTATTTTCAGAGCAAAGAGGATTTATTCCGCAGCATCGCCGAAGCTTGCCTGGAGGAAATCTCGGAGGCGCTGAAGCACGGTCCGCACGCGCCCTGCCAAAATAACGAAGTGTATTATTGGATGATCCAGCGGTCGCTGACGGTTTATTATCATAACAGAGCGATACTGAGCATCATGTACCGGAACGGGATTGCTTCACAAGAGATCAGAGATATATCGCAGGCTTTCTACCATGAAATGATGCTGATCATTAAGGAGCATTTGAAGGAGTGGGGAGGATGCCCCGATTATTCCGAGGAGCAGCTGGAAATCGCGGCTTATTCGAAAATCGGAATGGTCGAGATGGTAGCCTACCAATGGTTCGTCGTCCAAGGACACGGCCCCGAATATATCGATTCTATCGCCCAAGTGATCGTAGATATGGATAGCATGGAAGTGAGCGAAGAATGATCGCCAAGCTCATTCGTTACCGTAAGGTCACGCTGCTGTTTTTCCTGATGGCGGTTCTGATGGGGATCGTCAATATTTTTACGCTGAAGCAGCGGGAAAATCCCGAAATCGATCTGACCGTCGCATTGGTGAAGACAGTTTATCCCGGCGCGTCCCCGGAGAAGGTAGAGCAGTTCGTCACGCGTCCGCTGGAAGAGAAGATTAAGGAAATGAGCGATATATCGGTTCTCAGCTCGACTTCCATGGCCAATGTATCCGTGATCAATGTCGAGGTGAAGGCGGATACGGATATTAAGCGCGCTTGGGATACGCTGAAGCAGAAGGTGCAGTCGGCCGAGAGCGAGCTGCCGGATGAGGCTGAGAAGCCTGAGGTCAACGACGATTTGAGTAAAATCGCCGAGCAAATTTTGCATTTTACCGTTGAATCGCCCGATCAGCTGGAGCCGCTGCGGCCGACGATGGAAATATGGAAGAAGCAGCTGTCTACGGTGAGCGGAGTAAGCAACGTCGAGATCGTCGGCTTGCCGGATCAAGAGGTCGCGGTGGTGCTGGATACGGCCAAGATGGATACGTTCCTTCTGCCGTGGGGCGTTGTCGCCCAAGCGCTGATGAACGGTCATGACCGCGTTCCGCTCGGAACGGTCGATAAGGATAGCAAGCAGTATTACGTCAACCTGAGCGGGGAATGGAAATCGGCGGAGGATATTGCCAATACCGAGCTGCTCGGACTGCCGGGAGGCCGTTCTCTCAAGGTGAAGGATGTCGCTGACGTTAAGCTGCGTCCGAAGAAGACGGAGGTCAGCGTGCTGCATAACGGCAAGCCGACGCTCGATCTGGTGATCAATGCGGAGAAGGGGGCGGATATTCCGGATCTGCAGAAGCGGATCGACAAGAAGGTGACGGAGCTGAAGCCGCAGCTGCCGGATCATGTGCAGATGTCTTCGCTGTTCACGCAGAAGGAAAGTCTGGAACATTTGTTCAAGGAGCTCGGACGAGAACTCTTGATCGGGATTGCGGTCGTTATCGTCGTCTGCTCGATGGGGCTCACGTTCGGCACGTCGCTGATCGTGGCGCTGGCGATTCCGATTTCGATTACGGTCGGCTTCATTCCGGTGGAAGCGATGGGAATCGACCTCAATCAGATCACGATTGTGGCGATCGTAATCGTGCTCGGCATTCTCGTCGACGACGCGATCGTCGTCAACGACAATATCCAGCGGCGGCTGCAGCTCGGGGACGATCCGGCCAAGGCGTCGCTGGAAGGAAGCCGCGATGTGGCGATCTCGATTCTTACCGCTACGATCGCGACGGCGGCCGCGTTCCTCCCCCTGTTCTTCCTGAAGGGGAACATCGGCAGCTTCATCCGGCCGCTTCCGGTCGTCATTTCGCTGACGCTGGCCGCCTCCATGGCGATGTCGCTGACGATTATACCGATCTTCCGCCAATGGGTGGGAGAGCGGATCATGAACAAAGGCGGCCGCTTGGGCAAAGCGAGCTCGACACCCGGCTTGCTCGGCAAGCCGATTCAGCGGCTAAGCGCTCTGTACGGCAAGCAGATCCACCGGTTTCTGCGGCGGCCGCTGCTGACCGGCATCGTCGCGCTGTTCATCGGCACGAGCAGCTTCGGTCTGCTGCCTCTGCTCGGCGTTCAATACTTCCCGCCGGCGGAAAAAGACGAGATGCTGATCGATTTCAAGCTGCCGACCGGCCGCGTCTTCGCGGAGACCGAATATACGGTTGCCAAGGCGGCTGAATTCATGCAGCAGCAGAAGGGCGTCGTCTTCGTCTCCGCATACTCCGGCCGTTCTACGCCGAGATTTTATTATTCCGAATCGGATTCCTCCGGCACCGAGATCGGACAGCTGTTCGTGAAGATCGACCCGAAGGTGATCCGCACGAAAGAGGTGGTCTCGCAGTGGCGGGAGCAGCTTAAGGCGATTATGCCCGACGATGTCGAAATTACGCCGCGCGAGCTTGAGCAGGGGCCGCCGGTGGGCGCGCCTATAGCGGTGCGAATCAGCGGCGACGATCTGGCGCAGCTGCGGCAAATGGCCGAGGATGTGAAATCCATGCTGAGAGAAATTCCCGGCACGGTCAGCGTATCGGATGACGTTGGGATCGATATGAATACGATCGAGATTAACGCCGATCCGGATAAACAGCGCTTGTTCGGCGTCAGCGATAAGGATTTGTCCCAAACACTGCGGATTGCAACCGAAGGGCTTAAGATTACGACGATGCAGCAGGGCAAGGATTTGCTCGACGTATCGCTATACGCCAAGGAAAGAACGGCCAATCCGGTCGATACAATGGGGGAAATGTACGTGCCGTCGCAAAGCGGCGGTACCGTGACCGTCCGCGAGCTTGGAGACATTCATGAGAGCAGCATGATGAAGCAAATTCATCACCGCAACCAGACCCGGACGATTATTGTCCGCAGTTATACGGAGGGCCGTCTTCCCGATGCGGTGCTGCAGGATTTGAAGCAGGAGATGGGCCAATATAAGCTGCAGCCGGGCTATACGGTCGAATACGGCGGCGAGAATGAGGAAAGAAACGACGCGTTCGCTTCGATCGGGAAGCTGTCGATCATCGTCGTGCTGTTGATCTATATTATTATGGTCATGCAATTTTCGTCGTTATCGATCCCCGTTCTTATATTGTCCACGGTTTATCTGGCGGCCGGAGGCGCCGTCATCGGCCTGTTCTTAACGAACTCGCCGATCGGATTTATGGCCTTGATGGGGCTTGTCAGTCTGGCAGGCATCGTCGTGCGCAACGGCATCATCCTGATCGAGTTTATCGAGCAGGCGAGAGAGCATGGCTTGCCGCTGCATGAAGCCGTAGCTGAAGCCGGCAAAGCGCGGCTGAGGCCGATTCTGCTGACGATGGCGACGGCGATAGGCGGGCTGCTGCCGATGACGATTATGGGCGGCAACCTGTGGCGTCCGATGGGGATTACGATCATCTCGGGCTTAATTTATTCGACGCTGCTGACGTTGATCGTGGTGCCTTCGCTGTTCGTCATTTTGCAAGGCTGGCGCGACCGCAGAGCGGCCAAACAAGGCAAAGCGGCGCATTCGCAGGACGCGGGGAACGTTTCTTTGTAACTGATTTTATCAATCATATTTGTAAAAATATCTTTACTCTAGTTTGGTTGCTTGGTATTATTTTCCTGAACATGAAAATGCGATGATGAGAAAAGTAAGTAAAGCGTTCTTTCACAGAGAGCTCCGTTAGCTGAAAAGGAGTAAAGAATTCTTTATTGAAGAAAGCCTCTGAGCCGTACATCGGAACCTGAGAGGGGATGGTGTAACGGGAGCTCCCGTTATAGAGCTAGAGTATAAGTATCTTTTGTACAGGGATGCCGTACTCGAAGAGGCTGATATGGCGACATATCGGCGAATCCGGGTGGTACCGCGAGTGAACGAATCTCGCCCCTGAGACTATGGTCTTGGGGGTGAGTTTTTTTATTTGTATCATCGCGTTACGGATAGCAGCATTAAATTAAATACGAGGAGTGAACAAAATGACCAGGTTAAGAGCGGCAGTCGTTGGAGCTACCGGAATGGCCGGACAGCAATTCGTGCAAGCACTATCCAATCATCCTGACTTTGAAGTCGTCATTATGGTTACCTCAAGAACTTTGAAAAATTACAATGAAGCCTTACTGGAATCCGACGGATCATCCAGATGGATACAGAACACGCCGGTTCCTGCGGATATGTTGGAAGTTCCGGTTATATCCTCGAAGGAGTTCCGCCCAGAAACTGTCGATGTGATTTTCACGGCGATTGAATCCGATCTTGCTAAAGAGCTGGAGCCATGGTTTGCCCAAACGACCCCAACGTTTTCGACGGCATCCGCATTTCGTTATTTCGACGATACTCCGCTTCTCATTACCGGAGTCAATGACGATCATGCGGAATTAATTCGCAAACAGCAGCGGGAACGCGGCTGGAAAGGCTTTGTTCTGCCTGTTCCCAATTGTACGGTCACCGGACTTGCGATAACTTTAAAACCATTATACGATCGTTTTGGAATACAAAACGTTCTAATGGTTTCCATGCAATCGCTAAGCGGCGCCGGAAGAAGTCCCGGGGTGCGATCTTTAGATATTTTGGATAATATAATCCCGTACATCCCCAATGAAGAGGGGAAGGTGAGAAAAGAGCTTTTAAAAATACTTGGAGAATATTCAAGCGAGGGCATTGCTCCGGCTGAGATCCATATCAATTGTATATGTACGAGAGCGAATGTGCTGGACGGACACACAGAATCGGTGTTTGTCGGATTGAAAAAACAAGCCGGTTTATCTGAAATTAAAGAAGCAATCAACGGTTACAATCCGTTCCAAAACGGTAATTTGCATTCTGCCCCCGACCGTATGATTCATCTCTTTGACGACCCGTTTCGTCCTCAACCCCGCTTGGATCGCGAGCTTGGCGGTGGGATGACGACCAGTATGGGAAGACTTGAAGAGGAGTCCGTACTCGGCGGCGTGAAATATGTTC
The DNA here is from genome assembly GCF_025060755.1 of Paenibacillus doosanensis. GTDB lineage: Bacteria > Bacillota > Bacilli > Paenibacillales > NBRC-103111 > Paenibacillus_S > Paenibacillus_S doosanensis. Next base: position 43,151 of record NZ_JANYUY010000031.1, on the reverse strand, counting down.
TAGTCTCCCACAATACGAAAATGGGTGCAGGAAAAGGAGCGGTTCTGCTTGCTGAGTCGATGCTGGCGCGCGGATTACTACATGGGTAGCGTTCAACCAGCCATACCGTGAATTGCACAGCCGCCATAAAATACGAATTGTAAACCTCAAGATTCCCGCGACAGGTGATTTCAGCCTGTTGCCGGGAGTCTTTTTTCATGCCGGGACGGCAAAGGACACATGGGGGGCCGCTGACGCATTCTGATGATTATTGCGGCCGGGCTTATGATTATTGCTCTGTCGCGGCAAAGTCCCTTCCTAATGATTATCCCCTGATTATAGACGAGCCTTCGCTCTGCCGTTTATCGTGTTTATGGTAAAGAGACGCAAAAGGGCGGAGTCGGAGACGAATCGATTGCGAAGAGAACCCGGCGCCGGCCATGCCCGTTTCAGTTGCGGGACCAGTGTGAGGAAGGGAGGTGGAACGAAGTACGCTGCCTGCAAAACCTGCCTGGACGGCAGACATCAGATTACAAAAATCGGATAAATAGGGAGGGGACAGCAGTATGATCATTCGTTCATCGGCCATCTGGGCCATGATTTTCTTGCTTTTGTTCTCCATAGGAGCTGGAGGATTTCCTTCGGCTGTTCATGGAAATGAATTGGAAGCGCTGTCAGACGGCGGCGCCGCTTCATACGGGGCGAACTCGTCCGGGACCATCCATGAAGCGGTATATGCAAGCGGAACGCAGCCTGTCATAACCGGCTGGGACCAGTTCCGCACAAGCTTCGGAAGCCATAACCATGCGGTAGCTCTTGAGGCGGGCAGCATGGTGATCGACGGCAATCTGGACGAATGGGGCGGTTATGCGGAGATCCGGCTGCCGGATAATTCCGCGCAAATTGCCATGAGCGGCTGGGCCGGCAAGGATGACGTTTCGGCCAGCGTCTATTTGGCTTATGACGATCAATACTTTTACTGGGCGGCCAAGGTGACGGACAATGTGCATACTCCCGTCTCCGACAGTACGATGTGGCGGGGCGACAGCATCCAGTTCGCCTTCAGCCCGGACGGCACCTACGGACCGGAATACGGCATCAACTACATGGACGGAGAGGCTCATATATGGCAGTTCAGCGAGGGCAAGGCGGTCGCCGGCGCCGATCAGATTACGGCGGCAGCCACCCAGAGCGGCCATGATACTTACTACGAGGTGCGGATGCCATGGACGACGATCTATACAGGCAAGCAGGATACGGACGTTCTTCCGTTCACCCTGCTGATCAACGACAATGACGGTGCGGGCCGGAGAGGCTGGATTGAGTGGACGCCGGGCATCGGCAAGGCCAAAAGCCCGAGCCTGCACGCCAAAGTTCATCTGGTTCCCGCCGCCGCAGACTGGAGCTACTGGGTGGAAGGTCCTCAAGAGGTCAATGTGGATTCAACCGTCTCCTATTCAATGTACGCGTTAAACTGGAGAGACGAGCCCAGAAACCTGCATCTATCTTCCGACACCCTTGGCGCCGAACGGAATATAACGATTCCCGCCCGGTCGGCGGCCCGGATCGATCTGCCCTTTGCCGCTAGTCTGGCCGGCAGTCATGAGCTCGATTTTACCTTATACGATCCGGGAGACGGCAGAACGGAACGCCAGACTGTAAGCGTTGCCGCCGTAATGACTGCCGACGAGGTGGAAGCCATGCTGAATGCCATAGCGGTCAAGCTTCCGGCACTGGAGCAGCTGCTCTTGCAGTGCGAGGCCCAGGGGCTGTCCACCGATTACGAACGCGTCAACTACACGGTGATCAAGGATTTCGTCGATTACGGCAAGGAGGATATCGTTCAGGGCAGATTGAGCCGGGCCTATTATGTCGCTGTGGAGCTGGGCAAGCTGTATGACGATGCGCTGACGAAGCTTCAGAGCTATTTGGCGGGCAGCCGCATTCCTCAATCCGTTCCCCGCTATGTATACGGGCCAACCGCCATATCCGGCTATTCCTTCCTAGGAAATACGGAGGTGCGAAGCAGCGGGGCAACGGAGGAACGGCCCATTTTCTTCACGGGCTACGGCGCTTTTAACAAGGTCAGGGAGGATATTCCCAAGTTCCAGGACCTGGGCGCCAATGTGATTCAGATCGAGCTGGGGCCTCGCGACGTAATATTGGATAAAAAAGACTTCGTCAACCAATATACGGTCGGCCGTTCAGGCAATGTGAATGCCACTGCCGCCATAGTGGAGGGCGTGAGCCATTCGGGAAATGCTTCCCTGAAGATTGCCAATGCCTCCCCGTTGCAAGCCAACGTGTATATCAATGCGGCCCAAACGATCCCTGTGGAGCCCAATACCACCTATGAATTCAGCGTATGGGTTAAGGGAGAAAACGCCAAAAATACCTGGTTTCCCGGCGGTTCGGCCATGAAGCAGCGCAAATCCTTCCCCAGCGGCACCTACGATTGGCGGGAGGTGGTCTACGAATACACGACCGGGGCTCAAGAAACGTCCTACAAGCTGATGGTTACGTCGGAGAACGCGGGAACGATCTGGGTGGACGATCTTCGCGTCACGAAGGCGGGCAGCAGTGTCAATCTGGTGAAAAACCCGGGCTTCGAGGATTTGGGCGGTTACTCCGAGGATAAAGAATACGTCGTCTCTACTAAAAAAATCGAATCCGACATTGAGCAGGTACTGGCCCGCGCGGAACAAAATCACGTTGCCGTCAATTTGCTGATTTCGCCCCATTATTTTCCGGATTGGGCGCTGACCAAATGGCCTGAGTTGAAAGTGGCGAACAACGGCTTCATCAAGTTCTCGCTGTTCCGCCCTATGGCCCTGGCCATGATGGAGGATTACTTAAGAGCGCTGATTCCCATTGTCTCGCAATACAGCTCGCTGCACAGCATTACCTTAAGCAATGAGTCAGTCTATCAGTCCAATAAGGATGCATATGCGCTGCCAGCCTGGCATGACTATCTGGAGCAAATTTATAACGGCAATATCGGCGAATTAAACGGCGTATACAAGACGTCGTACAGCTCTTTTGAAGAGGTGCCGATGCCGGAGAATGTAAGCGCAACTCCCGTTTCCTATGATTATGTACTGTTCAATCAGGATTATTTTGCCCGCTGGCATGAATGGATGGCCGGCATTATCCACGAGCTGGCGCCGGATCTGCCCGTTCAAGTCAAAATAATGGGCGACCCGCGGGGCAGCCTGTCCTGGGGAGTGGATATTGAGCGCTTCTCGGAATTCAGCCAAATTAACGGCAACGACAACTGGAACTACATCAATGAAGGGCCCAAAGGTTTTATGGAGGAATTAAGCTTCTATGATCTTCAGGCTTCCTTCAAGCAAGCGCCTGTGTTTAATTCGGAGCACCATCTCATAGCCGACGGGGATAAGATGTACACTCCGGAGCAGGCGAAGCATGTCCGCTCCGTGCTCTGGCAAAGCGCCATCCATGGGCGCAGCGGCTCGACCATGTGGGTTTGGGAGCGGACGTATGACGAGTCCTCAAGCCGGGAAGGCAGCATTCTGCACCGCCCTGATGCGGTTGCGGCCGCCGGACGGACGGGGCTTGATTTAAACCGTCTGGCCAAGGAGGTCACCGCGTTCCAGAATGAGCGTCCGCAAGCGGCTATCCTGTATTCGGTAGCGGCGGGGATTTTTTCGGGCGATTATTCCAATGTAATGCTGCGTTCCTACGAGGCTTTGTCCTACAGCGGGCACAAAGCGGGCTTTATCTCGGAAAAGCAGGTCAAGAACGGCGGACTCAGCGCCTACAAGCTGCTGATTGTCCCTTATGCGACGCGGGTGGACCCCGCTACGCTTACCGGTATTAAAGCGTTTATCGAATCGGGCGGACGGGTACTGCTCATCGGCTCCCACGCGCTGGAGCTGGAACCTCACGGCGCCCAGCAATCCGCCGCTGACCGGAGCTATGTCTTCACCCATGCCGACAAAATTTCGGCGGCCGACTGGACTGCGGCTCAGATCAGAGCATTCCTGCTTCCGATTCTGCAATCTATTGATCCGCAGCACATGACGCTTGTCGATCCGGCTTCCGGAGAGCTTCCTTATAACGTGGAGTGGCGTAGTGTCGAGTACGAGGGACGCACCCTGTTGAACGTCGTCAATTATGGCCCGACGCCGGTAAGTGCGGCGATCCGGTCAGGCAACCGACAGGCCTCAAGCTTCACCGATCTGATTACCGGCGGAACAGAGCAGGCGGAAACCTTGGAATTGCAGCCGCTTACGCCATATTTATTTACTGTCGATACCATGAGCGCCGTACCCGGCGGTTCAGAGGGAGAGCCTCAACCTGAGCAGCCCGGACAACCGGAACAACCCGGGCAACCTGAACAGCCTGAGCACGTTTCCGTCCAAAGCATCGACATCACGGGCGCAAGCAGTGTGACGGCGGGCGGACAGCTGCAGTTAACGGCAATCGTTTCTCCGGACAATGCCAGCAATAAGTCGCTTAGCTGGAATGTCAACAGTACGGACGGAAGCGCAACCTCGCTAGCAACTGTCAATTCGTCCGGGCTATTGACGGCTGAAGCCGCCGGGGTGGTGGAGGTGACGGCCTCCGCCCTGGACGGCAGCAAAGTGACGTCGGCGCACCAGGTTACCATTACAGCCGAAACGCCGGTTAAGCGGAAGAATAAAGGATCATCCTCAGGATCAGGCTCGCCCATCGCTGGCCCTGATCCCGGAACTGAGACTGCCCCCGGAGCTGATCCTGGGTCCGATCAAGCATCGTCTTCCAATCCCCAGCCCGATCCGGACAATCGGGAATACAAGGCGGTCCAAGATCCATCCTCCGGCATCATGCTGAACGCCGACAAGACGTTCCGGTATATTTCCGGCTACGAGGACGGATCATTCAGACCGGATAATGCTATCAGCAGAGCGGAATTCGCCCAGCTGCTCTACCGTTTGACAGTGAACGGGGACATGGCGGAGCCCGGCGGCCGGCAAGTCTTCAAGGATATAAGAGCCAACGACTGGTATGCGGCTGCCGTTCAGTATTTGGGCGATAAGGGACTGTTCGGAGGGTATGAGGATGGAAGCTTCCGACCGGAGCAAACCCTGACCCGGGCGGAGCTGGCCGCAATCTTATCCCGATTCGTGTCTGCCGGGGCCGGGCAAGGAATCGTTGCCGAGGATTTTCCGGATATCCGGGGCCATTGGGCCGAAGCATCCATCAGGCTGTTGGCGGAAAGCGGCTATATCCTCGGCTACGAGGACGGAAATTTCCGTCCGGACCGCCAAGTCACAAGAGCGGAATGCATCGCCATGCTGAACCGCGTGCTGAATCGCAGCGCCGACAGTCAGGCGGCGGATTCGCAAGAAGCTGCCGGGAAGCCCGGCTTCACCGATCTGCCTCTAACCCACTGGGCTTACAGGGATATCACCGAAGCCGCTGTTTTTCAATAAACCAGGATCGGACGCAGTATCGGCGATCGTACCCATCATATATGGACATCCGTTTCGAGGACGGGATGTCCTTTTTTTTGCAGTACATTTCTTGCCAAAATCAATACTGGTTATTTGTTTACAAGGGAACATATATTTGCAATGTCTGAAACCCTCCAAGATGCATTATCGAAATGAGCACATTGGTTGTACGTAATATCTGCGACGGGGTTTTTATTGGGGCTTAGTTCCCGCCCGCTCTTTTTTTTATGAACGGGCATCCGTTAACAAGCGGGTCTTTAGAAGCAGATACTCCAGCAGACAGCCGATTTATGATACAATATTCGACATAAACCTGCATGTTTCTTCGCTAAAAAAAGGAGTTCGTTATGCTCAGAGCAACCGGTTACGATATACGCCAGGTCATCTTTGAAGATGAGGCGATCGCGGTTTGTCACGCATCTTCTGTAGAGAACCGCTTGGACGTTTTGTTGAAAATCGTTAAGGAAGGGCCGAGAGCCGTCATCGAAAATGCCAAAGTCATCAATGAATATGAAGTGGCGGGGAATCTCAGCTTTGCCGGGGTTTTAAAGCCGTTGGCGCTATTCAGAGAAGGCAACCGGCTCGTTATGGCCAGCGAGTGGGTATATGGGATGACGCTGAAGCATTTTGCCATGGCGGGACCGGTACCGCTTGACAATTTCCTGACCATTGCGATCGGAATTGCCGAGGCCCTGGAGCAGCTGCATCAAAAGAACATCGTCCATATGAACATTCGCCCGGAAACGATCGTCGTGGTCCCGGGCACGCTTCGGGTTTGTCTTACGGGACTCGGGCATTCGATTCAAATTGCGGAAGAGAGGTGCGAGACGAGAACCGTGCCGCTCATGGAGGGAAGCCCGCCTTATATGGCTCCGGAGAGAACCGGGCAGCTGGATGGCTGGATCGATCCGAGCACCGATCTGTATTCGCTGGGGGTGACGCTGTACGAGGTGCTTGCCGGCAGGCTGCCGTTTGAAGCGAACGACCCGTTGGAATGGGCCCATGCCCATGTGGCCAAGCCGCCCATTCCGCTCGGCGGCAGTTCTTTATCCGCCATCCCGGTTATATTGGAGCGGATCGTCTTCAAGCTGCTGGAGAAATCCGTAGCGGACAGATACCGGAGCGCAGCCGGCTTAAGAGCGGATTTGGAACGATGTCTCCGGCAATATCAGCAAACCGGAGGCATCGGTCTCTTCGCGCTCGGGCAGCTGGAAAGCGCCGCTACAACCGGCGCGGAGCCGTCCGGTCCTGTCACCGCCGAGGGACGGCGGGCCGATCAAGAGGAAAAGCGGCCGGGAAGCAAAGGAAGCTACGCCCAGGTTCTGGAAATGGAAGCGATCGTAAGAGTCTCGCAGGCGTTTACGGAAGAGAAAGATTCGCTAAAGCTTATGTCTCGCATCATGACGATTATTATGAATGTATCCGGAGCGCACAAGGGCGTTTTTGTCAAAGCGGCAAAGGAAGCGCTATACGCCGTATTGATGCTCGATCCGGATAAAAGCGCCGCAGCCCGGACAGGGTACACTCCGCTGGACGAGTCCGGCGACGTCAGCCCGCACGTCGTCCGCAGCGCGGCGATAAACCGGATGCCTGTCATATGGAACGATGCCAAGGACGGTCTCGGGCATACTTTGCCTGATCCTTACATAACCCGGCATCGTCCGAAATCGGTGTTGGGGCTGCCTGTGATGATTCAAGGCGATCTGCAAGGGGTGCTGTATTTGGAAAACAAGTACGCACCGGGCGTGTTTTCTGCGGACCGGCTGCCGCTGCTGCAAATGCTGGCGTCGCAATTAGGCTATGTGCATACGCTGACGCAATATTTTGAACCTTCGAGCGCGGCGGCGCCCTCAGAATATGGGGCGGAGGCCGTGCCGTCTTTAACGAGCCGGGAGCTCGACGTTTTGCAATGCTTGTCCGCCGGCTTGTCGAATAAGGAAATCGCGGTCCGGTTGGTGATGTCTGCCGGTACAGTCAAAGTGCACGTCCGTAACGTGTTCGACAAATTGGGAGTCAATAACCGGGTGAAAGCCGTCTCCGCAGCGGCCAAGCTGAATTTGTTAAATTCTCCCCACAGCAGCAAAAGATCGAACGGATGAGGGCCGCCGAAGCCCTGCCAGGGTCTTATATCCTAATCTTTCAAAAGCCCGCGCCTTATGCAAAATATATCGGGATATACCCCAAATGGGGTATGTTTTGAGTTGGAAGTTTGCTTATAATGATAGGCATGGGAACGGAAAAAGAAAACGATTCTATGAAGCCGGAATGTGCCCTTGACACGATTCGGCTTTTTTAGTGTAGGCCGGAAGGGGAAAGGGATAGTTTTGAACAAGCTTGCATTTCTGGAAATTCCGCTGTTCGAAGGCTTGGACAGGGCGCATAAGGCGGCGCTGCTGCAGCAGTTTACCCAGCTCAGCTACCGCGCGGGAGACATCTTGTTCGAGGAAGGCGAATTCGGCGATTCGTTGTACATCATTATGCAGGGGAAAACTAGAATTTATTTGGGCTCCGGCAACAACGAAACGACGTTGGCGATATTGGGAGAAAAGGAATATTTCGGCGAAATGGCTTTGCTGACGGGAGACCCGCGCTCGGCTTCCGCCAGGGCGGAGAGCGATCTGGTCGTGCTGAAGCTGATCAAGGATTCGTTCGACCGGATATTGTACGAGCATAATACGCTTGCCGTTCAATTTGCCGGTATCCTCGCTAAGCGTCTGGCCAAGGTGAACCGCGAGTCTTCGCGCACGGCTGGCCCGCCGCCAGAAGAGCCGGCGCTGCCGGAGCCTGAGGCAGTCGAAGAGGCATCGACGGCGGAAGCGGCCGCCGCTGTCCGGCCGAACGATCGGCGCGCGGCTGCCGGTGCAGCGGCGCGTTCGCGGTTGCCCGTGGCGCTCTGCATGGCCGCCTCCTTCATGGCCGGCGCTCTTCTGTGCTACGGGCTGCAAGCGGGCGGCGCATCGACGGCGGCAAGTTTATGGCAGTGGGCCGCGGTAGGGCCAGACTCGTCGCCGCCATCGTCCTTATCGGCCACGATAGCAGACGGCGCTGCGGTCGAGGTACCGGTTGCGGTGTATCTGCCGAAAGACGCAAGCGCTGCAGTCTCTATGCAGCGCGGCGTTGAACTGGCGATGGCGGACTTGCAGGCGAGCTCCGCCTATCCGCGGTTCAGACTGTCGCCGGATTACCGGGGAGACGGAGGGATGGAAGAGCTCAGCGATGGTTCTGCCGCTCCGGCGTTCGCCATCGCCGCCTCATTGCCGGCAGGGCAGGCATCGGCAAGCGTTCCTACGCTCCTTCTGGATGGAGCCGCAGCATCGGCTGCGGGCCGTTCCGTCGCATTGGGGATCGCTCCCGGAGTTTATGCCGGGGAAGTCGCGGAGTGGCTTGCCCGGCAAAGCTTCGGCAAGGTGGCGATTTATTACGAGGACAGCGCCGCGGGCCGGCAGTTTGCCGCGGCTTTGGAGAAAGCGGCCGACCGGAAAGGCATTCTCGTCGCCGACAGGCTGACCCGCATTTCCGCGCGCTCCGCGCTCACTGCCGTCATCGGCAAATGGAAGCTGCTGGAGACGGAAGCTGTGGTCGTCTATGACAGCAGCGGGGAAGCGGCGCCGGAAATCGGCTCCGGGCTGCAGGCGGCCGGGGCGCGCTACCCGCTCCTAGCCGGTCCGGCCGTCCCGGCCGCCGAGATGATGCCGGCGTATGCCGGCGAAGTATACGGCTATACCGATTTCGCCGCCGATGCAGCTGCGGGCGGAGCGGCGGCTGCGGCTTTTGCAGACAAGTACCGTGCTGCGTTCGGGATGGCGCCGAGCCGTATAGCGGCCGCCGCCTACGACGCGGTGCGGCTGATCGCACTCTCCGCCGATAAGGCTGGTTCCGCCGAGCCGGCGCGGATGGTTGAGGCCCTTAAAGCGGCCGGAGTGTGGGAGGGGGCGCTCCGCACTTATAATTTCAATGCCGGGAGCGAGACCGGGAGCGGCAGTCTCGTCCGCCTGCTCAAGCTATCGCCGAAACAGGGAGAATAGGGGGAATGACGCGATGAATCCGAATATTTTCCGCCAATCCTCGCTGGAGAAAATGTCTTCGCCCGAGCAGTTTGACGTGCTGATGACGATCGCCCGTCCGCGGCACTGGATCGCTCTTTTGTCCGTTTTAACGCTGCTTGCCGCTTTTTTCGCATGGGCGGTGCTGGGTACGGTGACCGTCAAAATGAACGGAAACGGCGTATTGACGATGCACGACGGGCTTGCGGCCATCGCGGCTACATCCGCCGGCCAGGTGACGGATATCGGGGTCAAGCCGGGAGATACGGTGCGGCGGGGCGACACGGTTGCGAGACTGTTCGACCCTTCGTGGCCGGAAGCCGGGGACGGCGGCAATTCCGCCGATAACGCGCAGCGGCTGCTGCTCAAGTCGAAGGTCGTCAGCCTGGCGAGCGGCCGCGTTCTGAAGGTCCTCGCGCAGCCGGGACAGTGGGTCCAGGTCGGGCAGCCGCTCATCACGCTGGAAGCGGAAGCGGCGGCGGACTCCGAAGACAAGTACGAGGCCGTCGTGTACGTTCCGATGGATGAGAGCAAAGCGCTCAAGCCCGGCACGCCGGCAAGGGTATGGCCGAACGGCGACAGCGCCAATGCGAACGGAGCGATAATCGGCGAGATCGCCGCCGTATCGCAAATTCCCGCCGCATTGGACGAGGCGGAGCGGGCGACCGGGAACCGCGAGCTTGCGGCAGCCTTCATCGCGGCCGGTCCCGTAGCGGAAGTGCGGGTCGCGCTGCAAAAGGACCCGGGGCACCCGACCAGGCTTCGCTGGACCGCCCGGCGCGCCGAGTCCGGCATAACCTTGAAGACGGGTATGCTGTGCTCCGTCCAGTTTATTACAGGCAAAACGCGTCCGATCGAATGGATATTCTGATCGCGAACGCGCAGAAGAGGTGAATCCGATGATGGCGTCGTTATTATCCAGGCTTCGCGGCGGTGCGCGAGCGGTTACGCCGACGCTGCTGCAGATGGAAGCGGTCGAATGCGGCGCGGTTTCCCTCGCTATCGTGCTGGCCTACTACGGGCGTCATATTCCTGTAGAGACGCTCCGGTACGATTGCGGGGTATCCCGGGACGGCAGCAAGGCGAGCAACATTTTGAAGGCCGCCCGCAAATACGGCATGGAGGCCAAAGGCTACAAGAAGGACCCGGAAAATCTCAAGCTGCTGAAGCCTCCTTTTATCGTACATTGGAATTTCAATCATTTTCTTGTGGTGGAGGGCTTTGCCGGCGGCAAGGCGTTTCTGAACGATCCTGCCCACGGTCCGTACTCGGTAAGCCTCGAAGAGTTCGACAGCTCGTATACGGGAGTCGTGCTGACCATGACGCCGGGAGAAGCCTTCGTGCGGGAAGGGAGCCGTTTTTCGGTGCGCTCGTCGCTGCTGCGGCGGCTCAAAGGATATGAGCGGGAAGTCGTCTATTTGGTTGCGGCGGGGATCGGCTTGGCCGGCACGGGGGTGCTCGTACCGCTGTTTCTGAAGCTTTTCGTAGACCGGATGATGCTGGCGGGACAGAGGGAATGGGCGGGAGCTATCCTGCTGGGAATGCTTGTCATCGTCGTTCTTCGCGCCTTGTTAACGGCTCTAAGGCAGTATGCGCTGCTGAGAATGGAAACGAAGTTTTCTCTCAGTATGGCAGGCTCTTTCGTATTGCATATTCTTCGTCTGCCCGTCGGATTTTTCGCTCAGCGCTTCGTGGGGGAGATTGCGGGCAGAGCGCAGGCGAACGACAGAGTCGCCCAATTTGTAACGGAAAAGCTTGCAGGCACCGTTATTGACGTGATGCTTGCCGGATTTTACTTCACGTTCATGCTGCTTTACGATTACCGTTTGGCGCTGATCGCCATACTGGTCGCTGCGCTTAACGTGGCGTACTTGCTGCATGTAAACCGCAAGCAGACGGACCGGAATCAGAAGCTGCAGATGGACGAGGGGAAGCTGGAAGGCGCGTCCATTGCCGGGCTGATCAATATGGAATCGCTCAAGGCGAGCGGCAGGGAGTCGGACTTCTTCTCCCGCTGGGTGGGATACCAGGCCAATACGACTCGCACGGAGCAAGCGCTCGGCGCGTCCAACCAATATTTGTCGGCGATTCCTGTTCTGCTAGAGCAGCTAAATAGCGCAATCATTCTTGTCATCGGCGGCCTCCTCGTGCTGAACGGCTCGTTTACGGTCGGCATGCTGCTTGCTTTTACCGGCTTTGCTTCGGGTTTTCTTGCGCCGGTCAACAATCTGGTGGCGATGGGGGGAGAATGGCAGCAAATGCGAGGGCATTTATTTCGGCTGGACGACGTGCTGAACCATTCGGCCGATACGGCGCATTCCGGCTCATCGGAAGCGGGCGAGGCGAACGACCCGCAGCAATGGCCTCCGAAGCTGTCCGGAGCGCTGGCTATCTGCAATGTTACGTTCGGCTACAGTCCTCTGGACCCTCCGCTTATCGAGCGGATCAGCCTGACGGTTCCTCCCGGCGCGACGGTTGCTATCGTCGGAGGATCGGGCAGCGGCAAATCGACGTTGTCGAAGCTGCTGACCGGCTTATACGAGCCGTGGAACGGGGCGATCCGTTTCGACGGTCGGCAGCGGTCCGAGCTGCCCCGCCATGTGCTGGCCAATTCCGTCTCGCTGGTCGACCAGGATATCCGGCTGTTTGAAGGGACCGTCCGCGATAATCTTACGCTGTGGGACCCGACGATACCCGACGCCGTTGTCGTTCAAGCGGCCAAGGACAGCTGCATCCACGAGATCATCGCCGCAAGAGCGGGCGGATACGATCATATGGTGGAGGAAGACGGCCGGAATTTCAGCGGCGGGCAGGCGCAGCGGCTGGAAATCGCCAGGGCGCTCGCGCAGCGGCCGTCCATCCTCATATTGGATGAAGCTACCAGCGCCCTGGACCCGGAGAGCGAGGCCGTCATCTACGGCAATATTCACAGGCGAGGCTGCACTTGCATCATTATTGCTCACAGGCTCAGCGCTATCCGAGATTGCGACATGATCGCGGTGCTGGACCAAGGGAAGCTCGTACAGACGGGAACCCATGAGGAATTGCTCCGAGTCGAAGGCCATTACCGGGAGCTGTTCCATGCCTCGGAGAGGGGTGAGGCTTCATGATGATGCCGGAACTCGCCGAAGCACGGCAGCGGTATCCGTCCAGAGCCGCCTTACTGCTGCAAGAGCGCCGGGTGCTGACGATGCATTACGTGGAGCAAGGCGCCGTGGACATGTATACGGCCGAGCTTGCGCAAGGTAAGCCGGCCGGTTTCAAATCGCATGTGCTTACGGTGGAGGCAGGGCAGGTTTGGTTCGATCTGCCGCAAGTAGATGAAGGCGGCTTCGGCTGGATCGCCGAGATGATGGCGGATACGGTTATCGCCAGCATTCGGCTTGAACCGTTTGCGGAGGCCGTCCGGGCCGGCGGCGCTGATGACGCCGATGACAGCCTCAAGCTGCAGGTTCAGGCGGCGGGCTTGCTTGAAGAGTGGCTGCTCCGTCTTACTTCCGCGGCCGTGTCCGATGCAGCCCCGGTTCAGGCTCAGCAAGCGGAGCCGAACGCCGACATTGTCGTCTGGGAACCGGCGGTGTTCACTTCGGAAGCGCATGTCGTCTGGATGTGCGCTGAAGGCGGGCTGCCCGGCTTATGGCAGGACGGCGGCCTGCCTGCGGTCCCGCCCGGCGTATACGTGCCGATGATGCGCTCCGTATGGGCGGCTTCTCCCAAAGGCAACCGCTTGTACACAGCAGACACCCTAAGCCTGCTGCAGCTGCATGACGGATTGCCCGAATCGGTGCGCTTGTTTCACCGTCTCCTGGCGCAAAAGCTGCTCCATCAGCTGCGTCAGGCGAAGCGGGAAGAACAGGAGCGGCTGGCAAAAAGATTAAAGCAAGACAGGCTCAGCATGGAGGAAGCCGTCAGCCGCTTTTCGGCGGTCGGCGATAAGAGAGGACTTCAGCGGGAGGGTTCGTTCCCGGACCGGCGCGATCCTCTGTTCTTTTGCACGCGCCTTGTCTGCGAAATGATCGGCATTGAACTGAACATGCCGAGACGATGGGAACCGGGCCGCAAGGCGGAGGAGCTGCTTCGCGAAGCCGGTCTTCGCAGCCGCAAGGTTGCGCTGCGTTCGGGCTGGTGGCGGGAAGACAACGGACCGCTGCTCGCCTTTCTTGAGGACGGCCGTCCGGCGGCGCTGCTTCCGGCCGGAGACGGCGCCTACGGAATGATCTGCGAGGCGGGGGAGAAGCCGGTCATCGTCAAGCAGCGGCTGGCCGAGCAGCTGCGCCCGTTCGCTTACGAGCTGTACCGCCCGCTGCCGTACCGCTCTCTGACGCCGAAAGATATCGTCCGCTTTCTCCTTACCCAAAGAGCGATGAAGGATATCGTTTGGGGGCTGATCTACGGGCTTACCCTCGGCTTGCTCGGCATGGCGCTGCCGGCCGCTACCGGCTTTATGATCGACAAAATCATTCCTGCGGCGGAACCGGGCCAGCTGTTTCAGATGATGGCGCTGCTGATGAGCATCGCCTTTGCCGGCTTTGGCTTCCGGGTGACGCAGTCCATGGCGTGGCTTCGGCTGTTCGGCACATGGGGGGCGTCGCTATACAGCGCAACATGGGACCGGCTGCTGAATATGCCGGCCGGATTTTTCCGCCGGTACAACGCCGGCGATTTGGCGAGCCGCATCGGGGGCGTGGGCGCTATGTTCCATGTCATATCCGGCTGGCTCGTATCGGGCATGACGATCGCGATCTTCTCCTTGCTGCAATTCGGTCTGCTGTTCTGGTATCAGCCGAGCTTGGCGTGGCTGGCCGTACTGCTGATCGTTATCTACGCGGCCGTCTTTGCATTGTCAAGCGTACAGCTGGCCAAGCACATGAAACGAAAAACCGAACAGGAAGGCAAGGTCGGCGGGCTGCTCGTGCAGCTGCTCGCCAACATAACCAAGATGCGCGTCGCTGCGGCTGAGCGGCGCGCCTTCAATCGGTGGAGCGGCGCCTTCAGCATGCAGCGCGCTCATGCGTACCGTCTCCGCGAAGCCGCCAACCGGCTGACCGTCGTCAACGGCGCTTACCCGGTTTTATCGAGCCTGGTGCTGTTCTGGATCATATCGGCCTCGGACATTCGGATGAATCCGGGCGCCTTCGCCGCCTTCCATACGGCGTACGCCACGTTGATCGGCTCGGTGATCGCCTTCTGCGCTTCATCGCTGCCGCTGTTCGAGCTGAAGCCGCTCTACGAGAGGGTCAGGCCGCTTATGAAGGAAGAGCCGGAAACGGAAGCGAACCGGGAAGATCCGGGAGATTTGAAAGGCGGCATCGAGCTGAGCGAGGTGACGTTCCGCTACGACATGAACGGGCCGCCGATACTCGACAACGTCTCTCTGAAGATTCAGCCGGGAGAATACGTAGCGGTCGTCGGCGCTTCCGGCAGCGGCAAATCGACATTGCTGCGCCTGATTATCGGCTTCGAAACACCGGAGCAGGGCGCCGTCTATTTCGACGGCAAAGACTTGAGCGGACTGGACCTGCGGGCCGTCCGGCGGCGGTGCGGCGTCGTGCTGCAAAACGGCCGTTTGTGGGCCGGGGACATCGCGCAAAACATTATCGGCCAAGGCGGCGAATACACGATAGACGACGCCTGGAATGCGGCGCAGCTCGTCGGCATGGACGGCGAGATCAGCCGGCTTCCGATGGGGATGCATACCGTCCTGTCGGAAGGCGCGGGCAGCTTGTCCGGCGGGCAGAAACAGCGCATTCTGATCGCCCGTTCCATCGTGCATAAGCCGAGAATCGTACTTCTCGACGAAGCGACGAGCGCGCTCGATCAGAAGTCGCAGGAGAACATTACCACGATGCTGCGGGGCATGAGCGGTACGCGAATCGTCATCGCCCACAGGCTCAGCACGATCGTCCACGCCGACCGGATTATCGTGATGGACAAAGGGAAGATCGTGCAGCAGGGCAGCTATGAAGAGCTGCTGCGGCAGGAGGGGGCGTTCGCCCGGCTCGCCGCGCGCCAGATTGTGTGACGGCGTGTGCGGCAAAGATACCCCGAATGGGGTACAGATTATTGCCTTAGGTCAGGCTATAATGAGGGTGGCTAGGCAACGAATCATGGAAAGGGGTTTTACCTTATGAGTTGGACGATGGAGAAGGCTAACGAGCAATTCGAGTTGTTCAAGCAGCGCGCTGCGGAGGACGCTTCATTCCGGGCGCTCGCGCTGGCTAATCCGAATCAGGCGATCCGGGAGCTGAGCGGCTTGGATTTGCCGGAAGGCGTTGAAGTTGTCATTTCCGAAGGGGAGAACGGAGAGCTTCAGGCGAAGACGTTGATCAACGCCCCTGCCTCCGACGCCGAGCGCGAGCTGGACGAAGCGGAACTGGAGCAAGTCTCCGGAGGCACGTCATTCTCGGCGTTTATTCTGTACGGTCCTCCGTATCCGGAAGGCAAGAAAAAAAGATAATACAACGTTTGGAGAGAGGAGCCGGAATCATCGTTTCGGCTTCTTTTTTTTGGACGCGTCGGGAGGATGTCGTACCTTGATTGAGATTGTACATCTTGAGCCGGAAACGGCGGGGCCGTATCAGCCCTTCACCTATCGTTCTTACAGAGACTGGCTGGTCCGGCCCGATGCGGACCCGGAGGGGCAAAAATTAGCTCTGGGCGCCCGCTGGACGGGACATCCCGTCGGACTGCTTCTCGCCCATTCGCCTGCCCGCGACGATCCGGCCAGAGTGCTCTCCGTATTCGTCGACGGACGTTTCCGGAATCGCGGCATCGGCACGGCGCTTATGCAGGAGCTGAAGGCGCATCTCCATCGAATAAAGAAGCAAGCGTGCATCGAGTATTATGCCCTCAACCAATATGAGGCGCTGGAGCGGGTTCTGGTGAAATCGGGATGGCAGCCGCCAGCGGTATACAGCCGGTTTTACCGATGCGACATATTCGCCGGCATGCCCAGCCCGTGGATTCGCCGGTTCAAGCTGCCTGCCCGCTTTCGCGTCGTCCCTTGGAGCGAGCTGCGGCAGAACGAATTGGCGCTTATGAATACGCTGCAGGAGCAAGATTTTAACGATTATTTCATGCCGCTGCAAAAAGAAAGCATTATCGATCGCAGCTGCAGCCTGGCGCTCAAGCTGGATGAACAAATCGTCGGATGGTCGATCGTCGATCGCGAGCTGACGGATACGCTGCTCTACCGCGCGCTATATATCCGCGAAGCTTACCGGGACCAAGGGCTGGGGTTGGCGTTGGCGGCCCAATCCGCGCAAAGGTTGGGCAGGACGGGAGCGACGCATATCGTCATCCAAATATTGGATAAAAACATGCGGATGCGGAAAGTGGCCGAACGGCTTTTGGCGCCGATGCAGCCGACCGTCACCGCCTACAAAACGGCGCTGCTGGAGCTATAATCATTCCTCTGGCAAGCGAAGGGGAGCGAGGCGAAGGAGGCGCTGTGCCTAAGCCCCAAAAGGGTACAGCTGAAAGGCGATATGCAGAAGGTTTGGATCGATCATATCGGCTTTTCATTCGCCCCCGCCTCTCCGAAAGGGACGGGGGAGGGCGTCAACGGGGAGAAGCCCGGCAAGTCGAACGATCTATCCTGTCGAGATGCCGGCCAGCAGTCAACGATCATAAAAAAAGAAGCAAGCAGCGGCTGCTTGCCCGAATTTGACGGATATTTGTTCATTAACCATTCTGCCGCCCTGCCGCTGCAGGCATCGTTTTCGTCAGCGACATTACTTTCTTTTTTTGGGAGAAGCCTTCACGGTGTTGGCCGGGAATGCATGAACCGTTAAATCATTGATATAATATTCGATATTCGTATAGCCCATTCCCCAGTAGTCCCCACTGGATTCCAAGGTGCCGTCAGGCGCATAAGCGCTGTTCGGATTAAGCCCTCTTGCCTTCTCCCAGTCATCAGGCATGCCATCTCCATCTGTATCCGCCGGCGCCCCGGTCAGCACTGCATCAGGATACATATATTCGACGCCCGTTTCAATATGGTATTTGTCAAGCTCTGCTTTTTGTTCATCCGAAGCTTCCGAATAAGGTCTTGCGCCCGTGAGCGATCCTTGACCTGATCTTGTTTCGAAAACAACCTGCTTGTCAATAGCCGTTCTTTGATTCGCACTGACCGCCGCACCGGCGTAATGCAGCACATGATTGTAGGAATCTTTGGCACTTTCCGCGTAGACGGCGGTAGAAACATTCACATCGTTTACAATCATTTCAAAAGGAACATCCGAACGGGTATTTGCTTCTGTTTTTCCGGAATCATAGGTTATCCCTGTCCAGTTATTCGAGGTAAGCGTACCGTAGTCTGTATTATCCCTATTAAGAAACCGATTCCCCTTTAAATAAATGGAATAGTTTTCGGGACTTGTTCCGCTATCTCCAACGCTTATATAATTGAAGCCTCCTTTGGTGGAAACGCCCATTTTCAACGTATTATTCACATAATTTTCATGCCCGAGAGTCCCGTAAGCCGTTTGGTATCCCCAGTTGTAGATGACGTTATTGGTAAAATCGATGGGATTGGTTCCTACTACTTTTCCTCTGAAATTCCGGGATACGTTGTGTACAAGCAGATTATGATGCCATGAAGCATTAGCCCTGCCAAGCATAACCCCAAACCCGTGAATGCCTTTGGAATGGTAGGAAAATGAATTCGACGGACCGATGATGGAATACTGTACGGTGTAATTATTATTGTTTGAATAAAGTCCCCATTGTTCGTCATTTGCCCAGCCTATTGACACATGGTCTACTATGGAATTGCTTCCGTTCGCCCCTCCAAATGCATCGTAATCCTTCTCGACGCCTCTTTCACCGGGCCTTGAGCTGATAAAGCGAAGAATAATATTATCCCCGCCTAGACCGATTTTATAGTTTTTCAATGTAATTCCTGCGCCGCCCGGCGCAGTCTGCCCGGCTACAGTCACGTTGGATTTGACAACGACATCGCTTTGTAATTCAATAGTTCCTCCCACTTTAAAAACGACGATTCTATTCGGCGTGCCGACCGCATCCCGGAATGATCCGGGGCCGCTGTCATTAAGATTAGTGACGTATACGACTTCGCCTCCGCGTCCGCCTGTGGCAAACTTGCCTCCGCCTTCAGCTCCGGGAAAGGCAACGATATTTTGCGAGGCAGCAGCACCGTAGACAACAGGGTTACCAGCCGTACAAAATAACGATAAAGTAACCGATAAAGCGACTGAAATTCCACATATCTTATTTATTTGTAACTTATTCCATTTGAGCATCAACTTAACCTCCTTTGTAATGCCTCAGCCATGCGTCGCCGCAATGGCATAGGCCAACATCTTTGAACGCGTCGCGTCCAACGGGTTGACTTTCCTTCCACCTCCCTTGCTCCCAGACTGGATGCCGCAAGCCGGTGGCCGGCCGGCGCGGGCCTTACAGCAATGCTATTATTAGTAAACGCTTACAAATTGTATTATACCAATAATTCCAAGATACTTATGGGGGACATACATCATAGTTATGGGGGAGTTACCTTATTTTAAAGCGATCCGGCGAGCAGCGGGGGGATCAACCCCCGGCGGAATAGCGGCCTAGTTCCCGAAAGCCGATGAGTTCGATTCCCCGCCCAATTTCAATATCGCCATGCTCGCTGGATACGGTTTTCTTGCTCTTTCCAAACAGCTATTTTACGATTCTACCGTTCAATGCACCGATATGGAATTTTAATGAAACATAATTAGTGAAATCTCCGGAACCGACTGCTTCAAAATTATTTATCCCTGCCTTGAGCTTTTCATTAATAACAATGAATCCTAATTCTTTTCCATTTTGATCTTGAAAGGATATATTTGCCCCAATGTTAGCAGATGGAAGACTTTCGGCAACTTTTATTTGACCAACTACATTTGTGTTGTCGCCTTCTTTGCGAACAATGATATTTCCGATCGAAATATTTTCCAAGTCAGACTGGACTTCGAGAAAAAGACCTCAGCCTCCACATGGCAGTGGAAATTGAGGTCCTTTCGTTTGGGTGCGGATCGGCTTACAACGATTCCTCGGACAGCTCGTCGAGCGTCTTCTCCAGGCTGGGCGCCATATGCTTAAGAAAGTACTCCATCTCCGGCATATTCATTTCCTGAATCGACTGCTCGATCTGTTTCTTGGCGCTGCCGAATTCCTTGTTGCCCGCGGACAGCTCGGTCACGCATTTCAAGTAGGCGTCGAGCAAATCGGCGGCTTTGACGTAACGCTTCAGCTCGGGATCGAGTCCCGACGACTTGGCGTCGATCAGCGGCTCGTATACGGGCTTAAGCTTCGGAGGAATCATATCCAGCAGCCGTTCGGCGGCAAGCTGTTCGATATCGCGGAAGTTGGATAAAATTTTCGGATTATGGTGCTTCACCGGCGTCGGGATGTCTCCTGTAAACACTTCCGTCGCATCGTGGAACAGCGCCATGCTGACGATGCGGTCCGTAGGAACGTTACGGCCGAATTCCTCATTGGCGATCGTGCACAGCACATGCGTCAGCAGCGCGACGTGAAACGAATGCTCGGCGACGTTCTCCTTGAGGATATTGCGCATAAGGCTCCAGCGTTCAATGTAGCGCAATCGGTACATATAAGCGAAAAAATGACTGTCCATATAACTCATCCTATCCTGTTTACTTCTTTGCCGCGGGCGTCTGGCGCACGGAAAAGCTCTGCACAGTAGGATTATACACGATTTGGGCGCCGATGACAGTTTCCAAATCTTTAAGAGCTATGAACACTTTGTTATTTTTCAGGACGAGCGGCTTTTGCAGCGCGATCGTCTTGCCTCCGGCGCGGGCCGTCAGCTTGTTGGCGTTCGCCGTCCCGGTCCACTGGCCGCTCTGGTACTGGATCGTAACGGTGCCGTCCGCCGCCGCTGTCGCTTTCCCGCCCAGCTGATTCATCGTGTCCGCTAAGGGCACTTCCTGAGACGAAGGTGCGGGCGCCACGATGCGGCGCATGATCGAAGAGTCGAGAACTTCCGGCGTGACGGCGCTGTTGCCTGCGTTGATGCGCGGAATTTGCATCGGGTCTTCGTCGCGGGTCGCCATTTCGGGCACGATGGTGAAGGCATATTTCATGCCGCCTTGGCCGATATAATCGATCGTTTTGTTATCGTAAAAGCCGAACGGATACGCATACGCGTCGATCGGTCCGGGATACAGCTCGCCCAGCTTGGCGACGCACGCCTGCGTATCGCCGAGAACGCGCTGCTTGTATTGCTCCTCGGTTTCCTTCTTGCCGTCCGTTACGATCCGTCCGAGGAGGGCCGCGCTGCCGTCCGGCAATTTATAATGGAAGCTGTTGCTGTGGCACTGCGCGTCGATAAAATTCGTATCGGTGGTCATCTCGACGATTTCATCCTTGGATAAGGAGGGGATATAGCTGGCCAGAGGATTTTCCAAATCTCCCGTAATGACAAAATTAACGGCGGGAATGCGCATATGTTTCAAAATAGGGTAAGCGTTTACATAGAAACTCTCGTATCCGTCGTCGAACGTTACCAGCACGGCGTTGTGAGGGACTTTGGCGCCCTGCATATAGTCTCTGAATTGCTGCAGCGTGATGAATTGGTAGCCTTTGTTTTTTAAATACGTCAGCTGGTCTTCAAAAAGCTTGGTCGTGATCGTTCCGGCGCTCTTGGCGTCATCGTCCACGTGGTGGTACATGATCACGGCGACTTGATCTTTGTATAGGACATTCGTCTTGGCCGCCTGGAGGGAAGGAAGAAGCATGCCAAGCCCGAAAATACTCAGGGCAACCGCCTTGACGACGAGTTTCCTCATAAACATCGATGCTCCTTATCGTGTAGTCTGAATGACCTAGTTTACTCTGCTAACGTATTCTATTATTTGCGGGCAAACTCCTGCCGCCGCCTGCTATTTTTAACGAAAAGTTTACTGGGAAACGACAATGGGAGGCTGGCGCCGCGGGAAGCCGTCATGGCGCTGTTTTTCGCAGTTTTTGAACATGGCGGAATATGCTATTATATACTTATGTGCCATCATATATAGAATTGACGCAGGGCTTATTTTGGAAAGGAGATTTTATTCATGCAGCAATTTCAACAGAGCATCTACGACCTGATCGTAGAGACATCGACGAATCTTCCGGCCGACGTCCGGCAAGCGATCCAATCCGCCCAAGAGCGGGAGGATGCGGGAACCCGTTCCGCGATTTCATTATCTACGATTGCCGATAACATCGATATGGCCGAGTGCAACGTCTCGCCGATCTGTCAAGACACGGGAATGCCGACCTTCGTTATTCATTGTCCCGTAGGCGCCAACCAAATCGTCATGAAGAAGCAAATTCTCGAAGCGGTTGCCAAAGCGACCAAAGACAGCAAGCTTCGCTCCAACTCGGTAGATTCGCTTACCGGCGCTAACAGCGGCGACAATCTCGGACCCGGAACGCCCGTGATTCATTTCGAGCAGTGGGAGCAGGACGAGATCGAAGTGAAGCTGATCCTCAAAGGCGGCGGCTGTGAAAACAAGAACATTCAATACAGCCTTCCAACGGAGCTTGAAGGGCTCGGCAAAGCCGGACGCGACCTCGACGGTATCCGCAAATGCATTCTGCACGCGGTATATCAAGCGCAAGGTCAGGGCTGCAGCGCGGGCTTCATTGGCGTGGGCATCGGCGGCGACCGGACAAGCGGCTACGAGCTGGCCAAGCAGCAATTGTTCCGCCGTGTAGACGACGAGAACCCGATAGAGGATCTGCGCAAGCTGGAGGATTACATTTTGGAAACCGCCAATCAGCTCGGCATCGGCACGATGGGCTTCGGCGGTCAAGTATCGCTGCTCGGCTGTAAGGTGGGCGTGATGAACCGTTTGCCGGCAAGCTTCTTCGTATCCGTTGCTTACAACTGCTGGGCGTTCCGCAGACAAGGCGTTCTGCTCGATCCGAACACCGGCGGCATCAAGGAATGGGTATATCCGAACGGCAACACCGTATCGATGAAGAAGGAAGCCGCAGCAAGTTCTGAAACGTCCGAACGCCGCGAAGTCGTACTGCAAACGCCGGTAACGGAAGAGCAGATTCGCCAGCTGCGTGTAGGCGATGTCGTAATCATCAACGGACCTATGTACACCGGGCGCGACGCGCTGCACAAATATTTGATGGATCACGACGCCCCTGTCGACTTGAACGGCGCTGCAATCTACCACTGCGGTCCGGTTATGGCGAAGGATGAGAGCGGAGAATGGCATGTGAAGGCAGCCGGCCCGACGACCAGCAGCCGGGAAGAGCCGTATCAAGGAACGATCATCAAGAAGTTCGGCATTCGCATGGTGATCGGCAAAGGCGGCATGGGCGCGAAAACGCTGGCTGCCCTGCAGGATCACGGCGCCGTTTATTTGAACGCGATCGGCGGCGCGGCGCAGTATTACGCGCAATGCTTCAAGAAAGTAAGCGGCGTCGACTTTATGGAGTTCGGCACGCCTGAAGCGATGTGGCATCTGCAAACCGAAGGCTTCGCCGCGATTGTGACGATGGATTCCCACGGCAACAGCCTGCACGCCGAAGTCGATAAAAACTCGCTGGAGAAGCTCGCGCAATTTAAAGAGCCTGTATTCGCTTAAATCAATGAGAACCTTTGGAATCCGGCTGAACGCCGGTATAGAAAAATATTTGTCCCTCATTGTCCCGGTATCTCTGATACTTGGGTTTCTTTTTTCTGCCCGTCTTAACGGACTGACGGCCTGGGCGCCGTATTTGTTCGCTTATTTGACGTTCGTGATGGCGACCGGCTGCAGCTGGGGCCAGATCAAGCAGGCGTTTCGGATGCCTGTCCCGATGCTGATCATTTTCACCGCTGCCCATATTATAGCGCCCGTCGTTTCGTATGCGCTGGGCAGCGCTTTTTTCGGCTCGCATTCTCCGTATGTCGTCGGATTCGTGCTGTTCACGGTCATTCCCCTGGGTGTATCCTCGGTCATTTGGGTCGGTTTGTCCAAGGGCAATGTACCGCTCGCGCTGTCGATGATCGTGCTTGATTCCGCATTAAGCCCGTTTGTCATACCGTTCGAGGTATCGCTGTTTTTCGGGGCGGATATTGCATTCGATCATGTAAAGGTTATGCTCGATTTGGTTAAAATTATTGTAGTGCCGACGGCGCTTGGCGTGATCGTCAACGAGCTGTCGCGGCACCGGTTCAAGGAGTGGTCGGCCCCGGTCTGCGCGCCGTTGAATTACTGGTGCTTGAAAAAATTCGAAACCCGTCTTAACAAAAAATTAACTGGCGTTCCGATCTCCGAACAGCTACGCTACTAAGGTATGTTTACTTTTTACACAAGAATGATTCCAGCGGGGGTATCATTGCCGCGCCTCATACGGAGGGAACCGAAGGAACGATGCAAAAATTCCGGGCAAGACTTACATTGATATTTATAGTGCTGATCGGGGCTTCCGTCCTTGCCGCCGGGCTGTTCATGGCCCGAATGCTGAAGGAATCCCATATCGATGCGTTAAAAACGAATATGGAGCGGGAACTCAAAGTCATTCTCGTGACGATAGACTGGAGACAATCGGGAACGGAGGCGGAGCAGATCCGTTATTTCACGGAGCAGGCCGACCGGCTCAAGGCATCGGCGGACGCCCGCGTCACTTACATCCGCGCCGACGGCAAGGTGCTTGGCGACTCCGATCACGATCCGCAGGATATGGAAAACCATTTGAGCCGGAAGGAAGTCGCCGAAGCGATGCAGAGCGGCGGTTTCGGCACGGATATGCGCTACAGCGTCACCTTGCAGCGCAATATGCTGTATGCGGCGGTACCGGTGAAGGAAGGCGGTCAAATCCAGGGCTTCCTGCGTCTAGCGATGAGTCTGGAGGATGTCGACGCTTCGATCCGCCAAGTATGGTACGGCGTGCTCATCGGCTTGCTGGCCGTATTCATTATCGCCGGACTGATCAGCTACCGGATCGCCTACAGTTTGACGCGCCCGATCGAGATGATTACGAGGGTCGCCTACCAGATTACGAATATGAATTACAAGGCGAGAGTTCATATCCGCAAGAAGGACGAGGTCGGACAGCTCGGGCAGGCGATCAACGGCATGGCGGACAGCTTGCAGCTGCAGATGAACCGGATTTTGGAGGACGAGAGCCGGCTGAAGAGCGTGCTGGAAAATATGATCAGCGGCGTGATGATGATCGACCGCGAAGGCAAGATTGTGCTGCTTAACCGTTCGGCGGAGGAGATTGTCGGCTTCTCCTCCCATGAGCTGCTCGGCAAAAAATTCGACGAAGCGAAGCAGCAGTACGAATTTACGCAGCTGATTCAGGAATGCATCGATTCTAAGGAGCATATCCGCGATGAGATGATTTTCTACTATCCGTCGGAGCGGATTCTGGAGATCAACCTGAGCCCCCTTTCCGTAGGAGAAGGGGAATGGGCCGGCGTGCTGATCGTGCTGCACGATATTACGGCGGTGCGCAGACTTGAGCGGATGCGCAGCGAATTCGTCGCGAATGTGTCGCATGAGCTCAAGACGCCGATCGCCGCGGTGAAAGGCTTCGCCGAGACGCTGCTCGCCGGCGCGCTGAACGATAAGGAGACGGCGAGATCGTTTCTGCAAATTATTTTCGACGAGAGCGAGCGGCTGAACCGGCTGATCGGCGACATTCTGGAGCTGTCGAAGATTGAATCGAAACGGATTCCGCTGCAATTTTCGCCGGTGCATATGCATACCTTTGTCGCCAATGCGCTGAACGTGATGAACGCCGAAGCGAAGAAGAAGTCGATCGAGCTGGCGATGGAGGTCGACGAAGAGATGTACATCGAAGCCGACGAGGACCGGCTGCGGCAAATTCTGATCAACCTGCTGTCTAACGGCGTCAATTATACGCCGGAAGGCGGCAAGGTGAGGGTCAAGGTCGAGCCGGTAGAAGGCAGCTACGGTCCGAGCGGCGACTACGAGCGGATTCAGATGACGATCTCCGATACGGGGATCGGGATTCCGAAGAAGGATTTGCCGCGCATCTTCGAGCGGTTCTACCGAGTGGATAAAGCCCGCTCCCGCAGTTCGGGCGGTACGGGGCTTGGTCTATCCATCGTCAAGCATTTGGTCGAGCTGCACAAAGGAACGATCCGCGTGGAAAGCGAGGTCGGCATGGGGACGAAGTTTATCGTCGAGCTGCCGGTCATCCATTGACCGCTAGCGGCTGCGGCAGGGGCAGGGCGTCATAAGCCGGCGCTTCCCTGCCCTTGCCGCTTTACAATAAATTAATAAAAACTTTACATTTTGCCAACAAAACCGTGCTATGATAAGCTTGTCATATAGAAACTAAAACGGGGGATTCCCATGCCGCACAAAATTTTAGTTATTGAAGATGAGCCTACGCTAGCAAGACTGCTATCTTATAATTTATCGCAAGACGGCTATGAAACGAAGGTGATCGATCACGGGAGCGAAGGGCTGCAAACCGCTCTTCAGCAGCAGTTTGATCTGATCATTTTAGATATTATGCTTCCCGGGCTTAACGGCTTCGAGATTTTATCCAAGCTGCGCCAGAAGGGCAACAAAACGCCGGTGATCATTCTGACGGCGCGCAATGCCGAGGAGGAAGTCGTGCAGGGCTTGAAATACGGTGCGGACGACTATATTACGAAGCCGTTCGGAGTGGCCGAGCTGCTGGCCCGCGTCTCCGCCGTTTTACGCAGAACATTGTCCGAGGACCAGCTTCAGGACAAAGGCGCGGCGGGAGAGAAGGTCATTCAGGTCGGCGATCTGTACATTTATCCGGAGAAGTACGAGGTCATGCTGAACGGGGAGTCGATCCCGCTCAGACCGAAGGAGTTCGAGGTGCTGCTCTATCTTGTTCAGCGCCCGGGCGTCGTCGTGACCAGGGACGATTTGATGAATATCGTATGGGGCTTCGATTATATCGGCGGCCAGCGCACGGTGGATGTGCATGTCAGCTCCCTGCGCAAGAAGCTGGAGATGAATCAGCAGAGCGTGCAGATCGAATCGATTCGCGGGGTCGGCTACAAGCTGGTCGCAACCGCAATCAAAAAAGCATAAGGCAGAAGAAGAAGCGTCTCGCACCGGAGGCTTCTTTTTTTACGTCCGAAATTCCATTTCCCGGGAAATCGGCGACAAATTTTGCATCAGATTGGAAACAATAGTCCGGTGAAGTCTTTCAGACTGGAAAGGATGGCAAAATTGCATATAATGTTAGCCAGATTAGAAATATCTTTTTCCCCCTATCTTCAATATACTAGGGCTAAGCAAGAAGACAGGCTCATAAGCTAATTAGTTCAGGATTCCGAAGGAGGAACATAGGAATGGCAAAAACGTTTAGAATCGGCATTATCGGCTGCGGTGGAATCGCTAACGGCAAGCATATGCCGGCACTGAAAAATCAAAGCAACGCCCAAATGGTTGCGTTCTGCGATATTGTAGAGGAAAGAGCGCAGGAAGCCGCCGAGAAATTCGGCACTCCGGACGCGAAAGTATATACGGATTATCGGGAACTTCTGAAAGACAGCACGATCGATATCGTGCATGTGTGTACGCCGAACGATTCCCACGCGGATATCTCGATCACCGCCCTGGAGTCGGACAAGCATGTGATGTGCGAGAAGCCTATGGCGAAGACGGCGGCCGACGCCCGCCGCATGGTGGAAGCGGCCAAGCGGACAAGCAAAAAGCTGACGATCGGTTACCAGAACCGTTTCCGTTCCGACAGCCAGTATTTGAAGCAGCTTTGTTCCGACGGAGAGCTCGGCGATATTTATTATGCGAAGGCTCATGCGATTCGCCGCCGCGCGGTTCCGACTTGGGGCGTATTCCTGGACGAAGAGAAGCAGGGCGGAGGTCCGCTGATCGATATCGGCACGCATGCGCTCGATTTGACCTTGTGGATGATGGACAACTACAAGCCGAAAGCGGTGCTAGGTACGGCCTTCCACAAGCTGTCCCAGAAGAAAAACGCCGCCAACGCTTGGGGCTCTTGGGACCCTGAGAAGTTTACGGTCGAGGATTCCGCCTTCGGCATGATTACGATGGAAAACGGCGCGACGATCGTGCTGGAATCGAGCTGGGCGATCAATATGCTGCAAACCGGCGAAGCCAAAACGACGCTGTGCGGCACCGAAGGCGGGGCCGACATGCAGGACGGTCTGCGCATTAACGGCGAAAAGCACAGCCGCTTGTTCATGAACGAAATTCAGCTGGATGCCAAGGGCGTCGATTTCTACGACGGGAAAAAAGAAAGCCCGGCCGATCTGGAGGCGCGCTTGTGGCTGGAAGCGGTCGAGCAGGATAAAGAGCCGGTCGTTACGCCGGAGCAGGCTTGCGTCGTCTCGGAAATTCTGGAAGCTATTTACGAATCGTCGAAAACCGGCAAAGCGGTTTATTTCGACTAATACAGCCTTACAGTCTACAGCCCGGATGGCCTTCTGATGAAGGTGTCCGGGCTTTTTTGCGTTTCCGTTTTTTCTTAACGCCTTATCGCCTGTTTAATCCAAATTGTGGTAAAATGGCTGTTACCAAGGGGAGGGTGAATGGATGGCTCAGGAGGGGAACCGGGTGATAGTAAATGAACGGCCGAAGGGATTGGCAAGCTTCATTAATCAGTCTCAATATGTGGCAGCACTCAAGTATGTCTGAGGGAGAAAAGGAAGGATTTTAAGATGCCATGGCCGATGATACATTTCTCGATTGCTTTTCAAATGTTTGGAGGACATCCTCCACATGATTTTTTTCTCGGGAGCATTGCCCCGGATGCTGTACAGTTCAGGGAAGATAAGTTATCCAAAGCGAAGTCTCACTTGCGCGATGGTATGGGAAGCTATCCTGAATGGCCTGGATTAATCGATTTTTATGACAATAGAGTTCAATATGATAAAGATGCTGGATATACTATGTTTTTATTAGGATATCTCAGTCATATTATTGCAGATGACCTATGGGGTAAGTATAAACGCAAGATCAGCAATCAGAATAAAAACGTCCTGCAAGCTATTTGGAATGAAGAAAACAAGTATGATTTTCACCTCAAACGAACCGTTCTCTGGAGAGACGTTATCGAACAACAAGTAGTCGGAGCCGCACTTTATGAATTGGTTGACCTATATACCTTAGAGGAACTGGATACATGGAGACGGAAATTGTTCATGTGGCTGAAAAATCCCGAAAATGAACCGTCATTCGACAATCAATACTTGAAAGACTCTAATGTGCGAGTATTTATTGACGAAACCGCTGATGAAATTGCTTATTGGATGCAATCTCAATTAGCTATATCCTTAAGGGGGCGGATGGATGAGGATAACCAAAATCACCATTTTTCTGTTATTAGCAACATTTGTTTTACTTGCTGGCTGTATCGGCTGCGAAAATTCACAAATCAACGAGGGCCGTCAAGCAGAAGTAATAAAAACCGCCGCCGGAACAAATGATGAAGCAAATGCGGCTCTTACGGACAACGAAGCTAAGGAGATTCTCACCCAGCTTTTGCCGAAGGCGGTAGATATCGTTGCAGGCATGTTTAACGGTTCCGGGGCGTTTAAAGAGGATGCGTCGCAGACGATTCCGGGCGAGGAGCAGTATCGACGGATCTACGGGGATAAATGGAAGTCGGGAATCGATACCAGTAGTGTCAACTCGATAGCGGATTTAAAGAAAGTGGTCGAGCAAGTATTCACCCGGGATACCGCTCAAAAGCAATTGTATAGCCGTTATCTGGAAACGACGGATACCGGTCTGCCTCTCTATAAGGACTATGAGGGGCGGCTGTACGTGAACACGCAAAACGGGGGGCACGGATGGGCGACCCAATTTTTGATCGATACCGCCAAGGTGAAGAGCCAGAAAGATCATGCCGCCGAAATTACGTTAGATACAACGGTGCTTGACGACCCGTACGGCACAGCGATTATAAAGATCGAATATGTAAACGGTCAGTGGCTGATGGCATCGGGGCTCGACGATTATGAGACGATAATTGACGGATCTGCCAAATAAATCGGATGGCTGAAGCGGGGCGGTATAGTTTCATTATACTATTTTTCTACACACCGATAGGAAGGAGCGGAAGGTATACTGAAGATACAATCCCCATAAAAAGTAGGATGATTTGTGCATAATTATGAGCTTAATGAAAACGTTGTTTATTCGGAAATCGTCAGCAAGCTGCGCCATGCCGGCTCTGTTTTTGCGGAGGATGAGGCGCGGCTTCTCATCTCGTCTGCGCCGACTTCTCAGCAGCTCGCTGCATGGGTGGAGCGGAGAATCGCCGGAGTTCCCGTCGAGTATTTAATCGGATGGGTGGAGTTTTGCGGCCTGCGGATTCAAGTGGACCCGGGCGTTTTTGTGCCGCGGTATCGAACCGAGTTTTTGGCCCGGCAAGCGGCTGCCCTCGTTCAGCCGGGAGCCGTCGTGGTGGATATGTGCTGCGGCAGCGGAGCGATAGGGGCCGTTGTAGCGTCAGCGTCGGAGCGTATCGAGCTGCATGCCGTCGATATCGATCCGGTCGCGGTGCGCTGCGCCCGACGTAATATCCAATCCGTTAGCAGCTTCGTGTACGAAGGCGATCTCTATGCACCGCTGCCGGATGAGCTTCGCGGCCGGGTTCATGTGCTCATAGCCAATGCGCCCTATGTGCCGACCGAGGCTGTGAAGCTTCTGCCTCAGGAAGCCCGGGAGCATGAGTCGCTGGTTGCTCTTGACGGCGGCTCCGACGGCCTTGACGTTTTGCGCAAAATTGCCGCCGCCGCACCATCCTGGCTTGCACGGAACGGCTGTCTTCTGATCGAGACGAGCGAGCGCCAGGCGCCATTGGCCGCAGAGCTTTTGGCTCAATACGGACTTCGCTCTACAATGGTACGATCGGAAGAAGAAGATGCTACGGTTATTATCGGGACACGGGCAGACCGTATGAATGGAAGAGATGATTTATGAACATCAACGTCAATGCAAACAAACCGGAGGCAGACGAAGGATGTCCTTGTCCGACTCCGGTTTGTTTTTTGCTGGTCCCCCGCAACGTGCCGCCCCGATAACTATTTCCCGTTCTTACCCTGCACATAAGAAGCGCTGAACAGGAACAAGCGCATCAGCAGATACAGCGAAGGGATGAGCAGCAGCAAGCCGGCGATGAACGCGATAATGAGCGCGACGCCCATCGTAGGGCTTGTGACGCTGGCATGGATTGTGACGAGCGGATACAAGATATAGGGCAGATGAGCCGCGCCATAGCCGAAGAAGGCGAAGGCGAACTGCAGCATGACCATAATGAAGGCGACGCCCAGCCGCTTGCGCTGCCAGATCAAATACGTTGCGACCAGGAAGCAGAGAAGGGAGAGCGCGAACATCCAGGCCAGTTCCATCATTCTCTCGAAATGCCACGGGCTGTGGGCATGGATCGAGAAAAAGACGAGCAGACTGGCCAGAATGGTCGGCGCGCTCCAGCCGATGGCGAAGCCGCGCAGCACCTCCATCGCCTTGTAATCCTTCGCTTTGTCCGCATAGTAGGTCAGGAAGGAGGCGGAGATGAACAGAATGCTGACCAGCGATAAAATCACGACGGACCAGGCGTACGGGCTTGTGAACAGCCTGCCGTATTGTAGGACGACCTGACCGCCCCGTTCCTCGATATAGCCGCCCTCCGAGATCGTCAGCACGATGGACAGCGAGGCCGGGATGAACAGACCGCTGCTGCCGTACAGCAGCAGGTAGACCGGGTTGTCCTTCGCTCCGTATGTGCTGAAGGCGTAGTAGGAGCCGCGGATAGCGAGCAGAACGATCGCTATGCTCCCCGGAATGAGCAGGCCGGTTCCGAGGTAATAGGCGGTGTCCGGGAAAAATCCGACCATGCCGACCATAAAGAAAATAAGAAAGACGTTCGTCACTTCCCAGACCGGCGACAAGTAGCGTTCGATGATGCCGTGAACGAGATGCTTCCGTCCGGTGATCATGCTGTAATAGCTGAAGAAACCGGCCCCGAAATCGATGGATGCGACGATCAGGTATCCGTATAGAAATAGCCATAGAACCGTAATGCCGATGAGCTCGATATTCATCTCGGTTTGCCTCCTTCGATGCCGCGGCTGATCATTTCCTGTTCGGCCGTGTTGGTGCGGAACAGCTTGCGCAGCACGGCCCAGACGGTTACGGCCAGCAGCATGTACAGCAGCGAGAACAAGAGCAGCATCCAGTCCACATGAGCGGCCGTCGTCGCTCCATGCTCCGTTCTCATATAGCCGCGGAGAATCCACGGCTGACGTCCGGCTTCGGCGAAGATCCAGCCGCATTCGATAGCGAGCATGGCGAGCGGTCCCGATGCCGCGATGCAGCGCAGCAGCCAGCGGGGCAGCGCCTGCCCCTTAGCCGCCCGCGCCTTGCGGGAGAATAGAATGTAGCCGATACAGAGCACGATCAGCAGGCTGCCGATGACGACCATGATGTCGAACAAGTAGTGGATATACAGCGGCGGACGCTCGTCGGCCGGTATATCGTTCAGTCCCGTTACGACGGCGTTCGGCTTGCCGAACGCGAGGATGCTGAGCGCATACGGCAGCTTGAGTCCGTAGCGGACTTCCTGGTTCTCGGTCAATACGCCGCCGACGACGAGAGAGGCCCGGGCGGTCGTCTCAAAATGCCATTCGGCCGCGGCCAGCTTCTCCGGCTGGTATTCGGCGAGGAATTTGCCGGACAGATCGCCGATGAAGGCGGTCAGCAGCGAGAAGATGAGCCCGGCGAGCATCGTCAGCTTCAGCGCTTTCCGGTAGTAGATATGCTTCCTTCCGGCGAGCAGCGATACGGCGGCCGCCGCCGCCAGCACGAAGGCGCTCGTCATGTAGGCGGAAGAGAGCACATGCGCCGTCTTCGTCGGCGTAGCCGGGTTGAACATGGCGACGAGCGGGTCGATATCGACGATCGTGCGCCCCGACAGCTTGAAGCCTTGCGGCGTATTCATAAAGGCGTTCACCACGGTAATGAAAAAAGCCGATGCCGAAGAGCCGATGATGACGGGAAGCGCAAGGGAGAAATGAGTCCAGGGATTACGGAACCGGTCCCACGTATACAAATAAATGCCGAGAAAGATCGCTTCGAAGAAAAAGGCGAACGTCTCCAGAAACAGCGGCAGCGCGATAGCTTGACCGGCGATTTGCATAAAGCTCGGCCACAGCAGATTGAGCTGCAGACCGATCGAGGTGCCGGTCACGACGCCGACGGCGACGGTAATGACGAAGCCTCGCGCCCAGCGCCGCGCAAGCAAAGTGTAATAAGGGTCCTTCAGCTTGATCCCGAGAAACTCGGCAATGGCGATCATTACGGGAACGCCGACACCGATCGTAGCGAAAATAATGTGAAATCCGAGCGTGAGCCCCGTTAAAATGCGGCTGTACACCACCGGGTCGTAGGTCATCATGATCATCAACTCCTTATAAGGTAGGATATGGTTTTATTGTTTACCTATTCCCTTTACGTTAGTATAAATGATCATTGTGATTTAATTCACATAATCTGTGAAACGGAGGTGAACTTATCGTTACAAAATGATGATCTTGCCGAAATAATCGACAATTATTGATCGTTTGTTGATTAATCCACATATCGCGAGGAATTGATTATTGCAAGCATGTTGATTCTGTTTAGACTAAAACGTGAGTTGATAAAACAAGCAGCGTTCATAAAATCGCCCATTTGATTTTTATTTAAGCAAATAAGGGAGGAACAACGAAATGGATTATACGAAACTTGGGAATACCGGTTTGGATGTGTCCCGGATTTGTCTTGGTTGTATGGGCTTCGGCGACGCGGAGAAGGGGCATCATCGTTGGGTGCTCGATGAGGAGCGCGCTCGCCCAATCATAAAAAAGGCACTGGAGCTTGGAATTAATTTTTTTGATACAGCAAACGTCTACGCTGAGGGAACGAGCGAAGAGATCGTTGGAAACGTACTCAGGGATTATGCAAACCGCGATGAAGTTGTTATCGCCACTAAAATACATGGACGGATGCATCAAGGGCCCAACGGCGCCGGCCTTTCCCGCAAAGCGATCATGAGCGAAATCGATAAGAGCCTTAAGAGATTGAAAACCGACTACGTCGATTTGTATCAAATTCATCGTTGGGATTATAACACGCCCATCGAAGAGACGATGGAGGCGCTTCACGATGTAGTCAAGGCTGGTAAGGCACGATACATCGGCGCTTCCGCCATGTGGGCATGGCAGTTCCAAAAGGCGTTGCATATAGCCGAGAAAAACGGCTGGACTCGATTTGTATCTATGCAAAATCACTTAAACCTCATTTACCGCGAAGAGGAGCGGGAGATGCTGCCGCTCTGCAAGGAAGAAAAAATCGGGGTCATTCCGTATAGCCCGCTCGCAGGAGGAAGATTAGCGCGGGAGGCATCTACGCATCGGGCCGATACCGATCAAATTGCAAAACAAAAATACGATGCCGCAGCGGACGTGGATCAATTGGTGGTCGACCGCGTCGCGGTTCTTGCGGAAAAACATGGCGTTCGCCGTGTTCACATCGCACTGGCGTGGCTGTTGCACAAAGAACCGGTAACCGCCCCCATCGTCGGGGCTACGAAGATTTCCCATCTCGAGGATGCGGAAGCTGCCTTTTCCATTAAATTAACATCTGAAGAGATTGCGTTTTTGGAGGAACCGTATGTACCGCACCGAGTCGTCGGGCATTCATAATTCCGCCTAAGGAAGGTGATGTGCCTGTGAAACCATGATCGCCGCCATCACTCATTGGGAATGTGGCCGGAAGAATAAAGCAAGAGCCGTTCGTTTATGTATAAGCTCGAACGGCTCTTTTGGCATCATCTATGTCTTAATAACGATACGTTCAGATAGGCTATCCTCGTAACAGCATTTTTTCGGATTCATCCTGTACCATGCTTTTCAAATCATGGCCGGTCGGGTTCTGGAAGATCCGTAGACCAAAATCCGGCGCGACCGCAAGAATATGATCGAAAATATCAGATTGTATGCCCTCATATACAGCCCAGTTGATGTCATTGGTAAAAGCGTAAACTTCCAAAGGGATTCCTGTCTCCTCTGGAGCCAACTGCCGGATCATACGAGTCATTCCCTCATGGATGTTGGGGTGGTGCTCTATATAGCTCTGGATATATGCCCGGAATACGCCTATATTCGTCATCGCACGGCCATTCACTCTTACGGAACGATCAATACCGTTTTCCTGGTTGTATTGATCGATTTCTGCTTCTTTACGAGCAATGTACTCATTCAGAAAATGAATTTTTCTAAACTTCTCAATCATTTCCGGTGTGCAGAAAGCTATGCTGCTTACATCGATATAAACTGCGCGTTTAATCCGGCGGCCGCCGGAGTTTTGCATGCCCCGCCAATTTTTGAACGAGTCCGAGATTAGGGCGTACGTCGGAATCGTAGTAATGGTTTTATCCCAGTTTTGTACCTTGACGGTATTTAAGGAAATATCAATCACGTCACCGTCAGCCCCGTACTTAGTCATCTCGATCCAATCGCCAACCCGGACCATGTCATTGGCCGTCAACTGGACGCCGGCAACCAGCCCCAACAAGGAATCCTTGAAAATTAACAGCAGAACAGC
The DNA here is from genome assembly GCF_025060755.1 of Paenibacillus doosanensis. GTDB lineage: Bacteria > Bacillota > Bacilli > Paenibacillales > NBRC-103111 > Paenibacillus_S > Paenibacillus_S doosanensis. The sequence goes on along the minus strand of NZ_JANYUY010000031.1, from coordinate 8,081 downwards.
CGATAAAGCGCCGATGCCGCTCAGCAAGATCAGAGGACTTTGACCGATTAAATTGGAGATGACCAGAATGCCGCCGATCGTAAATAAAAAGATCTTAACGACCTGTATATAGCCGCGAATGGGCCGGGTCTTGGATATTTCATAGGTAATATAGATATCGTTGATGGCATTCAGCAGCGCATCCAGCACGAACATCATCACGATGATCATATAGACGAAGACGCCCTTCGCGATTAAGTACGTATAGAGCGGGAACGAAAAAGAGAAATAGTAAATAATGATGGCCGGTACAAGATGAGAGAGCCTCTGAATGATTTTATGTTCTAGAATGTAATGATTCCAAGTCGTCCGACTGTGGTTTCGTATATACGCAGTAACAAGCTTCAGTACAATTCCCTTCGTAACATAATTGGCAAAGATACAAAGCAAAGCGATCCCAGCGATCAATATTGCATCGGCAAGATAAACAGTTGCAGCTCCATGGAAACCCATACTCTCAAGTAACTTTGTAATATATTCCATAATCGCCTCCTGAAAAATAAAAAGTCCCCCTTGTAATACGCACAAGTGGGAGTTTATTACCTACTATCTTACCTGAACGGTCCAAACCCGTCAATGATTACAAGCCTGACACTGCAGAAGCTTTATTCAGATAAGCTTGTCCTCCTAACCGCAGGAATAATGTCTGCGAATAACAACATAATGTCGTTTTAGCTGAGGGATATGTTGCTTTTGCTTGAATATTTCGGAAGACCGCAGGAAAAAATGTAACGAAACAAGCGCGAAGCTTCTTTAACGGAGGATACTATGGTTTTTATCGTCTCTATCCTTATCATTGCCGCGTTCGTATTATGGGGCATGATGAATCCGGAAGGTTTGGTCAAACAGGCAGATCAATTTCTGGCTTTTACAACAAGCAACTTCGGATGGTTTTATTTATTTGTGACCTTCGGTTTTTTAATCTTTGTAGTTTACTTGGCCTTTAGCAAATATGGACAGATTCGGTTGGGCCATGATGAGGATGAACCGGAATTTTCCGATCTGAGCTGGTTCGCCATGCTGTTCAGCGCTGGAATGGGAATCGGGCTGGTCTTCTGGGGCGTAGCCGAGCCGCTTTCCCATTATACGACACCGCCGCAAGGTGCGGAAAGTCAGTCTGTTGAGTCGGCAAGGCTCGCTATGCAATACGCGTTTTTTCATTGGGGACTTCATCCTTGGGCCATCTATTCGGTTGTGGGAGTGACTCTTGCTTATTTTCAATTTAGAAAAAAACGTTCGGGTCTCATAAGCCAAACTTTATTCCCGCTAATTGGGGAGAGAGTTAATGGGACGTTAGGAAAATTAATCGATATACTGGCTATTATTGCTACTTCCTTTGGCGTAGCCACTTCACTCGGGCTTGGAACGCTGCAAATTAATGGAGGATTTCAATTTATATTAGGCATCTCGAATCATGTCAGTGTCCAAATCGTCATATTGATTGTGTTGACTTTGCTATATTTGCTCTCTGCCACTACCGGACTGGATAAAGGAATAAAGCTACTGAGTAACGCTAACCTGATTCTAGCGCTGGGGCTTCTGGTATGTACGTTCATTCTTGGACCTACATCATTTCTGCTGGATACCTTTACGCTAACCGTAGGCGGCTATTTGCAAAATTTAATTCAAATGAGCTTGAGGCTTACGCCATTCACTCAAGGGACATGGGTTAGCAATTGGACGCTGTTCTACTGGGCGTGGTGGATTGCCTGGGCGCCTTTTGTCGGTATGTTCATTGCAAGAGTTTCGAAAGGAAGAACGATCAAGGAATTTGTACTGGGCGTTCTTTTCATACCGAGTCTCTTCAGCTTCGTCTGGTTTTCGGTATTCGGAGGAACAGGTTTGCATGAGCAGATCATGGAGGGAATCCAGCTGTCGGAAGCTGTGAGTAAGGATATGACCGCCGCTTTATTTACTGCTTTAAGCCACTTGCCCTTCGGTAAAATGCTTGCAATGCTTTCGCTTCTGCTCATTATTACATTCTTTGTCACCTCGGCAGATTCAGCGACCTATGTGTTGGGCATGTTCTCTTCCAACGGAAGTCTGGACCCGTCTAGGAAAATTAAAATTACATGGGGGCTAACACAATCGGCGATCGCCCTCGTCCTGCTGCTGAGCCAGGGGCTTAATGCATTGCAAACGGCTTCGATTGTTACCGCGCTTCCGTTTTCCATTATTATGGCACTGATGTGTGTTTCTTTAATGAGATCACTTAGAGAAGAATTGCGAAAAAGCAAGAAGAGGGAACTGGAGTTTCGTAGAGCAGTAGAGCGCTTGGTAACAAAAGAAGCACAACAGACAGAATAACGGCTGATGGTTTAGAGATTTCCCATTCTGTTTGCGCCAGCGTTTGTGGCTATTGTTATGGCCGAAAAACTGCACCCCAATTGTTAGCTTGTGTCTAACAATTAGGGTGCAGTTCGCTATTTGTTAGATAATCGGCAATTATGGATTTATTGTTGATTAATCCACACATCGTGGGTAATTAATTATTGCAAGCATTGGGATTCTGTTTAGAATTATAATCGTGAGTTGATTAAACAATCAATGTTCATTTACATGAAGCCGGTGCTTGATAAGAAATACATTATTGCGCAAAGGAGCTGCAAGTATGGAGAGGCCCTATATTGTTTGCCACATGGCAACTTCATTGGATGGGGAAAATCGCCGGGAATTTTTTGAAAGTAGAGCGAGACGCCGACTTCACAGATATATACGAAAAAAATTCATGAGCATTATGAGGCGAAAGCTTGGATGTGCGGCAGAGTCACCATGGAGGAACACTTTACATTAGGGCATACATTAAGTTTGCAACACGAAGACATCCCGCGAGCAAGTATCCGACGCTTACTTGGCTCACCTTCAAAAAATAGGCATATCTTGAAACTTGAAACAGGATTCATAATTATCCGAAGAGGGAGCTATAAGTTTGCAAAACCGAAACCATTTGCTTATTTTTATATTGTCTGTCGGCATTTTCGGTATTTTAAATACCGAGATGGGGGTGATCGGGATATTGCCTTCCATTGCGGAACACTATAACGTAAGTATCTCCCGGGCGGGGTGGCTGGTGAGTCTGTTTGCCATAGCTGTAGCCGTGTCTGGTCCAACCATGCCGTTATTGTTTTCGGGAATCAACCGGAAGAAGGTCATGCTACTCGTACTTGGCGTTTTCGTAGTTGGAAACGTGGTTTCCATTTTTGCGTCAAACTTTGCCGTTGCCTTAATTGCTCGCGTCATACCGGCCTTTTTTCATCCCGTATATTGTTCATTGGCGTTAACCGTAGCTGCCGACTCGGTCAGCGAGGAAGAAGCTCCTAAAGCAGTTTCCAAAGTTTTTATTGGCGTATCGGCCGGCATGGTCATCGGTGTACCCATCGCCAGTTTTCTTGCCAGTGCGGCTTCTTTAGAAGTGGCAATGATATTCTTTGCTGTTGTCAATATCCTTGTATTCTTGGCTACATTGCTATTTATACCCTCTATGCCTGTAAAGGGCAGGCAGTCTTATGGGGCTCAACTGTCCGTATTAAAAAAAGCAATCACTTGGGTTTCCATAGCGGCCGTCATTTTATTGAATTCATCCGTTTTTGGAGTTTATAGTTATCTTGCGGAGTATTTGAAAACAGTGACAAATATGTCTTCAAATTCGATCAGTTTCATGTTATTCATGTACGGTGGAGCCAATATTATCGGTAATGTGGTCGCAGGCAGGCTGCTTACGAACCATGCTGTCAGATCCGTCGCAGCTCTTCCATTTGTATTGGGAGCCGTGTACATCATGTTGTTCTTCTTTGGAAAGCTTAGCGTCCCGGTCGCCGTCATGACTTTAATCTGGGGGATCGTAGCGGGTATTGGAGGCAATATCAATCAATATTTAATGATGTCCGCAGCTCCGGAAGCGCCTGATTTCGCTAACGGCTTGTTTTTAACATCAGCTAATGTAGGGACAACCTTGGGTACGGCCGTAGGCGGGCTATTTATTTCAGCGATGGGTACGCAATACGTCGTAATCGCGGGATTACTTTCGTTGATATTAAGCACGGCCGTCATTTTACTAAGACATTACATGCTTACCCCTGCTCAACAATCGGTCTCGTGATGAATTACCAAGTACGAGAATGTAAGGAAAGATGCTGTGCAAGGCTTGTTCGTTGAGGTTTATACTAACAAGGTTGTGTTGCGCGGCCGCGAATTCAGCAACCGGACATGGCTTTCAGATTGAATCAAGTGCCTGTACGGTGATCAAGTGCTCCCAGAACACCCGAGCAAGCAACGGAGTCTATCGGTACTCCGCAGCAGAGTGACGATAAGCTATACAGAATCCAATTATGATTCGATTGGATCACTATAAAATCCCAAAGGAACCTTCCGAAAATAATAAACAGTTTGTACTAAATTGTTTAATAATCAACGAATCACTCTCTTTTAACCATTGATAGTATCATGAATTAATCTATAATTATTAACAGGTGTTGATTATTTTTCGGAATTAATAGGAGGTTATATATATGATTACTGCTCATGCGCGAGCTGCATTCAGTCCGGAAGGCCCGTTTAAACTTACCACAATCGAGCGTAGGGACCTTCAGCCGCATGATGTCCTCATTGAGATAAAGTACGCAGGCATTTGCCACTCCGATATTCACACGGCTCGCGGCGAGTGGGGACCAGTGAACTATCCGCTCGTTCCAGGCCACGAGATTGCAGGTATCGTCACCCAGGTTGGTTCGAAAGTCACCAAGCATGCCATCGGCGACCGGGTAGGGGTAGGCTGCATGGTCGATTCCTGCGGCGAGTGCGTTAACTGCCATAAGGGAGAGGAGCAGTATTGTCTTAGCGGCAATACGGGCACCTATGCAGCCATCGATCGGTACGGGCAATATACGCAAGGGGGATATTCCACCCATATCGTCGTAACCGAAGACTTCGTGGTTACAATTCCTGACGGGATGGAGCTTGATGCTGCCGCACCGCTCTTGTGTGCCGGTATCACAACCTATTCGCCACTGCGTCATTGGGGAGCCGCCCCTGGCAAGAAGGTAGCTGTTGTCGGGCTTGGCGGTCTTGGACATATGGCTGTGAAGCTTGCTCATGCCATGGGGGCGGAGGTTACGGTTTTATCACAGTCATTGAAGAAAAAAGAAGACGGTTTGCGGCTTGGTGCAGACCATTATTATGCCACAAGCGATCCTGAGACGTTTAAGAAGTTGGCCGGTTCTTTCGATCTCATCGTGAATACTGTGAGCGCGCAGATTGATATTAACGCCTACCTTTCGCTTTTGGCGCTGGAGGGTACATTGGTCAACGTCGGTGCGCCGGCGGAGCCGTTGTCCGTCAACGTATTCTCCCTTATCGGTCATCGTCGGTCATTTGCTGGCTCGATGATCGGCGGTATTCGCGAAACGCAAGAAATGCTTGATTTCTGCGCAGAACACCACATCGCTCCTGAGATCGAAGTGATTTCCGCGAAGCAGATCGATGAAGCCTGGGAGCGCGTGCTGGCTTCGGATGTCCGGTATCGATTTGTAATCGACATCAGCACGATGGAGAATGAGTAAATTGTAATCCTTACAAATATGAAGGGCACGCCTACACAGGTGTGCCTCTTCACTTGGAAATAATCGTATGGTTACTTTGCTTAAAAAGCCGGGATATGGGCGGAATTAAATGAATAATACTATGACGGATCGATCCGGATTCGCAGTTTAATCTCGTTGCGCTGGCTCCGGAAGTCTCCGGGATTATGCTGAGCATGTACGGCTCCATCCTGCGGCTTAGTATAGCTGCATGGGTCTCATTCAGCTGCCAAAAAACAAGCAGGAGGCTTAACTATGAATCGAATTGAAAAGAGCCGAGAAACGTACAAACAACTCTTCGGCGATGAAGTGCCGGCGGCCTATGCTGCCGATCCTGATTTTCAGGACATCCTGAGCCGCTTCATTTTTGGGGAAGTTTTTTATCAAGGCAGTCTGGATAACAAACAGCGCGAGCTTATTACTCTCGTGGTGCTTGCAACCAATCAAACCTTACCGCAGCTCAAAGCTCATACTCTTGCCGCGCTGAACGTCGGACTCACACCGGTGGAAATCAAAGAAGCCGTTTACCAGTGTGCGCCATACCTTGGTTTCCCCAAAACGTTAAACGCCATTAATGAGGTCAATGAAGTTTTCAAAGCCAGAAATATTACCTTGCCGCTTGAAAGCCAGAAGCAGGTGGACGAAGATAATCGTTTAGACAAAGGGCTTGCCGTGCAGGTGGAGATTTTCGGGGATGTCATTGCAAAAATGCGGGAGAATGCCCCGTCCAACCAAAAGCATATTCAAGATTACCTTTCCGCCTTCTGCTTCGGCGATTTCTATACCCGCGGCGGTCTTGATTTAAAGACGCGAGAGCTGTTGACTCTCTGTATTGTAAGCAGCCTTGGCGGCGCAGAAGGTCAAGTGAAGGCACATGTACAGGGTAACCTGAATGTGGGCAATGACAAGGAAACCATGATCTCAGCCCTCACTCATTGTCTTCCTTATATGGGCTTTCCGAGAACATTAAACGCTTTAGCCTGCGTCAATGAAATCATTCCGGAGTAGTTGAATGCAAAGGAGACAAAAGCATGTTTAACGAAACTTACAAATTATCGAATGGCGTAGAGATTCCCCAATTAGGTCTTGGCACCTGGCTGCTTGACAATGAACAGGCGGCACAGGCATTGCGCGATGCGGTATCTATCGGATATCGCCATATTGATACGGCTCAGGCTTATATGAATGAAGCCGGTATAGGCGAAGGAATCCGTTCTTGCGGTATCGCAAGAGAAGAGCTTTTCATCACGACAAAGGTTGCTGCAGAATTAAAGACCTATGAAGCCGTTACGCAGTCCATTAATGAGTCTTTAGCAAAAATGGAACTCGATTACATTGACCTTCTGATTATCCACAGCCCGCAGCCTTGGAAGGAGTTCCGTGAGGAGAACCGTTACTTCGAGGAAAACAAGGAAGTATGGAAAGCGATGGAGGATGCTTATATGGCAGGCAAAGTAAAGGCAATCGGCCTTTCTAACTTCCTTCAGGATGATATAGAGAATATTTTGGCAAGCTGTGAGATCAAGCCTATGGTAAATCAGATTTTGGCGCATGTGAGCAATACTCCGTTGGAGCTCATTGAGTTCTGCCGGAAGAATGACATCCTGGTAGAAGCCTATTCGCCCATTGCACACGGCGCAGTCCTTGATCATGCTGAGGTTAAGGTAATAGCCGATAAGTACGGCGTATCTGTTGCCCAGCTTTGCCTGCGTTATGATATCCAGCTTGGTCTTGTAGTCATTCCTAAGACGGCAAATCCAGATCATATGAGAATCAATGCGGAGCTTGATTTTGTGATCAGCGATGCGGATATGGAGACTTTGAAGAAGGTAGAGCACATCCAGAATTATGGCGAGCACAGCTTCTTTCCGGTATTTGGCGGGAAATTAAAGTAAATCAGATATTTATTGGAGGCGTAAAAATGGCAAAGCATGAAGAAGTAAAAAATGGCGTCATTTTCCCAGCGGGCGAAAAAAATGAAGCATTTGCGCAATATTTTGTCGGGCAAAGTTATCTGAAAACATTAATTGCCGATCCTAAAGTGAATGTTGGCGTCGGGAATGTGACCTTTGAACCGGGATGCAGAAATAATTGGCATATTCATCGCGATGGATTTCAACTTTTATTAGTAACCGGCGGCGAAGGCTGGTATCAAGAAGAAGGCAAGCCTGCTCAATTTTTAAAAGCCGGCGATGTTATTGTCACCCATGATGGAGTCAAACATTGGCACGGTGCTGCAAAGGACAGCTGGTTTGAACACATCGCAATCACGGCAGGCAAACCGGAATGGCTGGAACCCGTAACAGACGAGGAATATAACAAGCTTTAAGCTCGGAATGTCGTACAAATGGGAGTAATTGTTCGTACCGTAAGATGGTTTAAACATCTTACGGTATTTTTTTGTTGTTTAGGAAATGATGCGCAGCTATTTCCTGTGAATATCCGGGGGCTCCCCCGAAAGTAATA
>NZ_JANYUY010000030.1 GCF_025060755.1 Paenibacillus doosanensis | reverse complement strand
AGCTTCAGAGCATCACGTCACTACCCTGGAAATTACTCTTGGTACCCCATTTCCATTGTCTGTGGTGCCGCGTCGGCGGCATGGATGGCTTTTGGGGGATTTGTTCTAATTGGTATTGAGTAGCTATATTTCTATTTCTTTTCATCCTCGACGGCGATACCGGCAGCTCTTAAATGCCCGTAGGCAACGATTCTGCTAAATTGATAGGAAACTTCATCTGCAGGAAGGGGCTTATTGTTTTTAATCCACCAAATTACAATTCCCATGAAAGACGATCCGAGGTATTCGAGCAGCAATTCTTTGGATATCGCTAAAGTCGAGTTTCCTTGAGCAGGGTTCCACCCCTCAATTAATTTATCTTTAACGATAGTCTCCATTTTCGCTTGAAACTGATAGATTCTGTTCTCTTCAATTAACATGGAATGGTAAAAGGTTATATTTAGTGAAATATGTTCCAGTACAGCTTGCATGACTGTCTCGAGCATAGAAATACTGAAAGGATTCATGCTGATGGGACAAAGAACGACTGCATCCTTTAGTTCACTCAACAGTTCATTCATACATATATCCAATAAGTCGGGCTTGTTTTGGTAGTGAAGATAAAAAGTATTTCGGTTGATCATGGCCCGATCGGCAATATCCTGGATCGTTATCGCTTCATATCCTTTTTCCTGAATAAGCTCATAAAAAGCCTTTCGAATCGATTGTTTCGTGCGCACTATTCTAAGGTCGGTTTTCTTGTTCATCGTTTTTGTTTCCCACCTAAATTTGGTCGTTAAGCGACAAAGCTTTATGATTTGTCTGTTATCCTTCAAAACTAAACATATTGAATATTGAGCGTTGCATTCCCCTCCATTATAATGAGTGGCAGATAAATAAACAACATATTGTTCATTATTTATCTAATGACTAAAAAACTCTAAGGAGGATATTCCAATGACATTCAACCATCAAAATGAGCTTGTACGTAAGGCGGTCGCCGTGCTGGAAAGTTTTGAGAGCGGCAGCCCCGAAGCGATTACGGCTTACGTTCATCCAGATCAATATATTCAGCACAACCAGGCCTTACCCGATGGTCGTGAAGCCATGCTTGGTGCGCTTGATCATTTAAAGGAAACGGGTACAAAGGTAAGCATTAAGCGTACTTTAGTCGACGGAGATTATGTGGCTCTTCATTCTGTATATGATTTTCACGGCCCTAAAATCGCTATTGATATCTTTCGTTTTGAGAATGGACTCATCGTAGAGCACTGGGACAATTTGCAAAAGATGGAGGGTAGGACACCAAGCAATCATACGATGATTGACGGACCGGTCACAATTAAGGATATCGACAAGACGGAGGCCAACAAAGTATTGGTCAAAAGCTATGTTGAGAACATTTTGCTTGGGAAGAAGCCTGACCTGCTTGCCTCTTACTTTGATGGAGATACCTACATTCAGCATAGTCCTCATATTGCAGACGGCCTTTCTGGTCTTCACGCTGCTTTGCAGGCTCTGAAGGAGAAAAATATTGAGTTTCAATATACTCAAGTCCATCAAGTCATCGGGCAAGGCGATTTTGTTCTTATCCTGAGTGAAGGTCAATTTGATGGTCAACATACTGCTTTCTACGATTTGTTCCGCGTAGAGGATGGAAAGATCGCTGAGCATTGGGACGTAATCGAGAGCATACTGCCGGCAGAAAAACGGAAAAATTCGAACAGTAGGTTTTGAGCTTGCGTAAACTCAATCGCAAGAAAGACATCGCCGAATTGAATTACGGTGATGTCTTTCGCTTCACGAATTGCTGGAGTGATAATGTTGTATTCAAGTGGATACAGATTGGGGGAGGCCAAGCGGATGCCCGATTTGCGCCATCGCATTCTCATTTGCCGGGAGGACAGCAGCTTGGATTGCTAATGTCCACTCCACAATCATCCCGCCGAAGGTGAAGCCGCCGCCAAAGCCGACCAGCAGCAGCCGATCTCCCGTCTTGACTTGACCTGACTTGACTCCCATACTCAAGGCAAGCGGAATACTGGCAGCCGTCGTATTGCCGTAATACTCCATACTGTGCAGAGTCCTGCTCATTGGAATACCGATTTTCCTGCTTATGGACTCGACAATACGAAGATTGGCGCTGTGGGGAATGAACCAATCAATCTCATCCGCACTCAAGCGGAGCCGATCTAGAATTGTATGTATGACTTGCGGCACCGTCCCGACGGCAAACCGGTACACCTCCCGCCCGTTCTGCACCAGCATCCCGTCGCTTGCCAGCTTTTTTCCTGCCAGCTCATTTCTTAGGCCCGAGCGATAGAGATAACTTCCTCCATGACCGTCCGATCCAAAATACTGCGTGGCGAACGCCCCCGCATCCTCCGTTCTTTCCATTAGAACAACGCCAGCTCCATCACCGAATAAGATGCTGGAAGTACGATCCGAATAGTCCATTATTCTGGATGCCGTATCCGCTCCGACCACCAAAATTTTCCGATTAAGCCCGCTGGTTATTAATCCGTTGGCCATGTTCATCGCATAAACAAATCCTGTGCAAGCAGCGTTAACGTCGAGCGCCCCCGTAGCCGGAATACCATAATGATGCTGGATTAAGCAAGCAACGGAAGGCGTCGGAAAGTCCGGAGTATAGGTGGCTACCAGAATCATATCCACATCCATAATCGATACTTCATAGTTATTAATAAGGTCGTCAATTGCCCCTATACACATATGACTCGTGAACTCATCCTTAGCCGCAATACGTCTTTCACGTATGCCCGTTCGCTGAACGATCCATTCGTCGCTCGTGTCCATCATCATTTCCAAATCGGCGTTTCTTAACACTTTGGAAGGGACATAACTGCCGATTGCCGTAATTTTTGCTTTTGATCTCATGTTATCTATGGCCTCCTGCAAGTCGATCGAAGAAGTGATCTACCCGATTGGTATATTCCACAGGAAACAACTTATAAGATCCCGTATGCTTGGCTCCCGGAACCTTCCAGTAGCTGAATGCATCGGCAAATCGCTGTGACATCATTTCACTGTCGGCGCACGGTATAGTTTCATCCTGATCCCCGTGAATGAACATAACCGGCCGGGGATAAATCTGCTGTATGGATACGATCGGCTTAACGAGCTGCGGATTCTTCTTCATAATGAAACGAATGGCAAGCACCATAAGCGGGGAGAACGGGTATTTCGGAAGCTTGGACCATATCGACAGATTATCCAGCAAATACCGATTCAAATCGCTGAACGGACTGTCCGCAATGACACCGGATACTTCCTCGCACTTCGCTGCTGCCAGGAGGGACGCAGCCGCGCCCATCGAATAACCGATTAAGCCGATTCGTCCCTTACAGAACGTTGTGCACCAGTCAACGGCGCCCAGGATGTCTTGTTGTTCATCCAGACCAATTGTCGTTAACCGTCCTTCAGAATTTCCGCAATTGCGGAAATCAAACATGACCACATTATAATTGCGCTGGACGAGAGCCTTGGCTAATCCAAGTGCAGCGACTTTATTCTGGAGGCGGTTGCTCCTGTATCCATGCGCGAATATGATTGTCATCTTGGGCGAGCCGGCAGCGGGGAGAAACCATCCCTTCAGATTCACCGCTTGGTCCCGGCTTCGGAAAGTGATGGATTCATATTCCAGCCCTTCCTCATCGGGAGTCAATAGCACCGGCTTGCGCGCAGGATGCATCAGCTTCCATACCGCCCATAACGAGATCGCACATATTCCGATCAGAACAATTAGAATGATATACCCAACCCACATACTCATGCGAACTACTCCTTTTATCCTAAAATAGTACCAGGCAGTCACAGACTATCATCCCAGAGTGTCAGTAATATGTCAGAAGGGGTGTAAATTTGTGTTTTTTGTCGAAAAAAAACAACTTCTGCACAAGGAACATGATCCTTATGAAAAAGTTGTTTGTAGTCATTCTTGAACATTAGGATTCAAGCGGAACGATGAGTTCAAAGATTGAACCGTTTGTAGAGCTGTGAGTCAATACCAGATCGCCGCCTAATGAACGTGCTATCATTCGACTGAAAGGCAATCCGAGGCCAAGCCCATGTACAAGCGTCCTCTTATCTGCGCCGCGGTAGAACGGTTCGAATATATCCTTCTGCCCGGCTATGGGAATCCCGCAGCCTGTATCGTGAACGCTAATATGGCAATAACGCGCGGTTGTATCCAGACGAACTATAACTACTCCTTCGGCAACGATTGCATCTCTCGCATTATTCAGCAGATTAATAAGAATCTGTTCGATACGGATCGGGTCCGTACATAATTGAAGGTTAGCCGCCGGAACGGGCGCCTCCAGCTTCACTTCAATCGAGTGGCGCTCTTGAACGCAGCTCCAGCGCTCCACGATATCGGTCAGCATCGTCTGTATGCCGATGAGCTCGCGATCCACCTGAATATTGCCCGCTGCAAAGCTGTTGAAATCCAGCAAATCCTCTACCATCTTTTGCAGACGATTGCATTCATTCATGCAATGATCGAGGAACGCTTCCGCCTCATCCCCTTCAACGACCTTCCCGCGGACTGCCTGAACTAGCCCGCTGATGGCTGTGACGGGTGTTTTCAATTCATGTGTAACTCCTGCCAGCAGCTGCGTACGAAGCTTCTCCAAGCGATTGAGCCGATCGGCCATCTCCTGGAACGAATGAGTAAGCTCATGGATTTCTTTCTCTTTGTAATCATTTCTAAATTGTAAATTATAATTGCCGGCCACAATTTGCTTTGCAGCATTGGCCGCTTCCTGAATGGGCTTGATCAATCTTCTTGTCAATACATGCACAATTCCCCAGCCAATAAACAAGAAAGACGCCAGCAGAATCCATCTTGGATATCTGAAAGCAAACATGCCGTCCAGCGCATTACGCTGAGGGGCCATGTACAATGCATACCCTGCCTTGGAGGATTCAATAATAATCGGATATATGCCCGCTAAATACGGCTCTTGGTCTTGTTGAGCCTCCAGCTTGATGACCTGTGCATCTCCAGACATCATATCGGGGATTCGCATCATCATTTGCTTGATTTCCTCTGGCGGAACAGAGGGGTATTGTTGAACAACCTGGCCGTCCCGATTAAGAATGAACATAATGGGTCTGCTTTGAAGATTATGCCGCTCAGCCAGCTTGCCTAAAAACCCCTCCATATCGGGAATCTGGGGGAGCCTCCCATGATTATCTTGGGCGATGGCCCCAAGATCGCCGACCATGTTCTCCACACTGGTATATTGAGCGGATATCGCATTTCTGTTGAAAACATACATGGCAAGCAAACCAAGGATCATGATACTGATAAATAAGATCGTAAAATAACGGATCGACCAATGATAGAGCAGGCTTTTACGTTCTCGCTTGGACACGAAATTGATACCCCAATCGTTTCAATGTAATGATCCCTCCATCTCCGGCGGACCATTCCGCGAGGCTTTGGCGAATCCGTTTTATGGCCATATCGACGGCTCGATCGCTGCCCATATAATCCCTTCCCCATACAGCGTCAATCAACTGGTTTCGATCCAATGTCTGGTTCGGATGGCTGGCCAAATATAGAAACAGCGATAAATCCCTCGGCGTCAAATGAACCTCATCCCCGTTTAGCGTCACCTTATGCGAATTAAAATCGACCTTCAAATTGCCGAAAATAGCCGAATTTTCTGTCGCAACCTGCGGCAATCGCCTTAACACAGCCCGCACACGAGCGACAACCTCTTCTCCGATGAATGGCTTGACTAAATAATCGTCAGCGCCCCCATTCAGTCCTTCCAGCCGATAATGAATATCGCTGAGCGCCGTTAACATAATGACTGGACAAGCGCTTCGTTTCCTAATGGAATTAAGAACCGACCATCCGTCCATGACTGGCAGCATGACATCCAATAGCACCAGCGCCGGCTCCCACGACTCGAACAAAGACATCGCCTGGTCGCCGTTATAGGCTTGCTCCACCTCATAGCCGGCTTTGACCAGAAACGCTTTTAGAACCATGGAGATTCTCGTTTCATCTTCAACAATTAGAATCTTCTGCTTCATCATCCGTCACCTCTTCAAGCTTGCGGGTCTATGCCTCCTCCAAGCTCCCATCCAACTATTTATCGATATAGTTCTTAGGACATATTTCTCGTTTTGGCTGGAAATCCCTGCTTTCGGCATGAAAAAGACTGGGACTAAGGTCGTCCTAAGAGTCGCTTTGTCTTCGTAAAGGGGCCTAGCGGCCTTTGAACCAGGATGCAAAAATAACCGGCACATTCATCGTGATGGATTTCAACTTTTTATTAGCCGTTTGACTAGGAACGGAAGTAACGGGCAGGACAAAGACCTCAATATACTTTTAACTTTATCCCTGCCTAAAGATTGTGATAGGATAAATTTATCCAATTTGCGGTGGGGGGAGTCTCTTTGTCAACTATTGTCCATTTGCCGTCCCATATTCCCTATATTGAATCCGGATCATACCCCGTAAGAAACGGTAATGCTGTGCATCCCCTTATAGATAGTGCTCCGACCTTTAGACGCATCTGCGAGGCTATCGAAGGCGCGCAGTATAGTGTCTGGATTTCGATTACTTTCATGGTACCGGATTTCCAGATGCCAGACGGACGCGGTACCATTCTGGATGTGCTGGATCGAGCGGTAACTCGAGGATTGGACGTCCGGATTTTATTTTGGCGCCCCAACCCGGAGAGCAGCGGTTACGGCCAAGCCTTTACAGGATCTAAGGAAGATCATGAAAAGCTCGCCGCGCGGGGTTCAAAATTTCGCGCCCGTTGGGACCGGGCACACGGGTACTATTGTCAGCATCAAAAAATTTGGCTTATTGATGCGGGCCATCCGTCCGAGACGTCCTTTGTCGGGGGAATTAATCCGACCTTCAAGACCGTCGAACCCGGCCATATCGGGGAAAATCAACGCCACGATATTTATGTCGAAGTGTCGGGTCCGTCTGCGAGCGATGTGCACCATAATTTCGTACAAAGATGGAATGGAGCTAGCGAAAGGATGGAGGTTGACGGAACATGGGGACATACCGGCGAAGACGAATTACCCTTTCCCACCCATGTATCCGCTCCTCAAGGGAACACACCGGTACAAATACAAAGAAATGTTTATAAATGTCGCTATAACGATAGCTCTCCTACTCCTGAAGGAAAACCGTTCAATATCGCTGAAGGCGAACATTCGGTTTCTGAGCAATACATACAGGCGATAGATGCCGCTCGGCGTACCATCTATATCGAGAATCAGGCGCTTCCAATCCCAGAGATTGCTGTCAGACTGGAGGAGGCCCTGAAGCGAGGCGTAGATATTGTGCTGCTCGTTCCAGCCGACCCCGAGGATTATGTACGGGCTGCCCGCAAGAACCCGGAACGCAAAGGCTTTTTTGATCATATAGAAGCGCTGGGTAAGTATGAGAATTTTACTTTAGCAGGAATTGCCGGTCCTGACGGAAAAGGCGGACGCAGCAATATATACGTCCATGCCAAAGTCATGCTTGTTGACGACATTTGGATGACGATCGGCTCTTGTAACCTGCACTCGAACTCATTCTTCGGTCATTCGGAAATGAACGCATCCATATGGGATGAGCAAGCGGTGCGCACGTTCCGTCGGCAGCTTTTGTCCGAACATCTAGGCCAGGATACCGGACATCTGGATGATCGTACTGCTCTACAGCTATATCAGAAAGTAGCGCACGATAACCGCCAAAGAAGAGAGCGCGGCGACTTTAACTGGGAGGGTCTCGTATTTAGTTTAGACCCAACAGCTTACGGCGAATAGTTATCCGAAATTTGAATGGTATACTAATTCGATGGCATATTGTAGGATTGAGCAGTAAGATAATAGACGAGATATCAATAAACTATCCATGATGTAGTGTGGGTGAGAGTGGGGCGGTAGTCATCCGCGAGCGGCAGCATAGATCAAAAGGAGGGGAAAGATGAGGAACAGAAAATTGTTGTTAACTTCAGATGGTTTTACAACTTCTAAGATTAGAGAAGCTTTTCTCCAATTGTTAGGTCAAAATCCCACTAATTTATCTGTGTGTATCATCCCTACAGCTCATGGTCGGCTAAAATCGCAAGCTCCGGTATCCCAAAGAGCGAAACTAGATTTAGAAGCCATGGGATTTCACAAAGTCGTGTTCGTTGACATCGAATTTGAAAATGTCCAGGATTTATACGGCTACGATGTCATATGTTTGAGCAGCGGAAATACATTTTACCTTTTGCATCATCTGAAGTTAACTGGAGCCGACAAGGTGATTAAAGAGCAGTCTGAGAGGGGGGCGACACTTGTCGGTATAAGTGTAGGCACAGTGGTCTTAGGAGATGATATACATATAGTCGATTATTTTACTCCGGAGTTTAACCATCTTGGATTGAAAGACCTCAATGCCACGGGGATATACGAACAAACCATATTCCCGCATTATGGCACACCTGATAAATTTAAGCACGAGAAATCACATGAAATTAGACTGCTTGAATTCGAAGGGCTGTACCAACGTAAGGTCGAAAGGCTCACAGATAACGAAGCTATTTATATTAATGGGAGATAACTATGAAAAAATATTTAATTGGAATGATGATAGGTGCTATTATTACAACAGCTGCTCCCTCTTATGCCGAGATTGGTGGTAAGGTTGAAGCGATTTTTTCCGACATTAAAGTTAACATCAATGGTTTCGATACGGATCTTAGTGATCCATTATTGATCATTAATGGAAATTCTTATGTGCCATTAAAAGAAGTTGCCACTCAAATGAATTATCGAGTAAAATATCATGAAAGTGAAAGGACAATTGAACTTAGAAACAATTTAGACGTGTACTATTTAGGTAACCAATACTACTATTCGGTAAAAGAAATAAATGAAAAAAAAGATACTCCTACTTTATCCCTTGTTACTTGGGGTATTAACCATAATGTATTGTATAATGGAGAAAAGTATATCTTTGACCCAATCCTAGATTATTATTATGACAACTACACTCATGAAAAATACATCTCAGATCAGGTTCTGGCTCGACTAGCAGCTCCCAAAATTAATTTAGAATCGTTGAAGAAGTACAAGGTAAATCGTGAAGATAATAATATTTACGAAGTTGAAGTTACTTCTAAAAATATTAAATTATCAGTTCCGACTGAAGAGATGGATTAAGCTAATTAAACCTGAATTTCGAAAGCGCATAAGAATGCGGCGGAAAATATCGATGAGCGGTTCACTGACAGTAAAAAAATGGAGATAGTGCCAGCGGGATTTTCCTTCAAAGGCCAGCAGTGGATGGTAAGTTTTTCGTCCGGGCTTGTGCAGATTCGTGCCCTTGGCCGCGCCGGCTTGATCGCCGTAGACAGTTTCCACCGTGGAATCCAGATCGAGAATAAGGCCATGGGGCAAGCCAGGTGCGATGATCCCCTGATTCAGCTTCCGCAGTTCATCCGGCAGTGACGGACACGACCGGCCAAGTCTCCCAAGCTCCTTATACAGCAAGCTATGATGCGGTAGGCGACCGCCAAGAAAGCGACGGAGCAGCGCATCGTGCTGCAGTTTGCGGAAATGAAACATTCGCTCGCAACCGAGCATCCAACCAATGATGAGATAGAGCAAGATGCGATGAACAGGGAAAATGGCGTTGTGCGCTTTACCACCGGAGAGGTCCTGCATGGCCTCGGCGAGCTTGATTTTTTCAAGATAGGCCAGGAGGATTTTGACGCCTCCGAAACTCGTGGCGTTTTGTAGCGAAAATTCACTCTTGATTTTGCTGACGTCTGTGGTAGACTTCATCTAAAGGGTGCTCCTCTCTTTGGGTGATGTTGTCTTCGCAAACACCATTCTACCAAAGATTTGGAGCCCTTTTTATATTTTTAGACGATCGTATTTTCGAAATTCAGGATAAATTATGTTTTATATAAATCACTTCTGAAGTAGAGGTGATTTTTACTTTGTCCTAACTGTAAGGGTCCGAGAAAAGGATCAGAGATGAAAACCAAAGATTGAACTAACCAAGGGGGTAACAGAAGGTGTGTTCCGATAAATATGTATTCGCAAACACAACGATCGAAGACAAAATCGCTGGTTTGGTCGGGTTACGCGGTGTTCATATGGTCCATGGCATATATGCTCCCACATCTTTACTGGGCTCTAGGCGGCAAAATGGGTGGGGGTATTCTAAAGCCTGATCTGGTACATTCGCTCCATTTTGAATTTATTAATTGGATTGCAACCGTATTTCTAACTGTTGCCGGACTCATTGGTCTTGCATTTATTTATTGGAATAAGGGCAAAGTTTTTAGTTATATGTTGTTATTTATATCTTGGGCAGGGTGTTCGGTAGCCGCTTCGCACGGCATTTTTGGAATTGTTTATCGAATACTTCAAATCAGCGGGGGAGTAGGTTTGGAGTCGGGAACATTTCACATAAACGAAGATGCCTATGTGTTGTGGGATCTAGTGCTCTTTGAACCGTGGTTTCTGATCGAGGGGATTTTATTAGGCATTGTAGGGTGGTGTTTCTTGAAAGAAGCGCGCGGCAGAATCATTTGGCTGGCTGCTTGCATACTCGGCGTTATTTTCGGCTTGGTCACTGGGATTATGGGTGTGCGATTTGCATAAGCAATCAAGAAAAATCCGATTTCAACAGCAATTGGAGGATCGAATGGACGCCGCAACGGACTTTTTCGCCACACTGTTAGACAAGGATCAGATCACGCAAAAGGGAGTGATTGAATGAACATCAATCGATTGGATCATCTGGTTTTGACTGTCACAAATATCGATGCGACATGCGATTTTTATTCCCGAGTTTTAGGAATGAAGGTTGTGACTTTTGGAGCAGGAAGAAAGGCACTGCGTTTCGGACAGCAAAAGATAAACCTGCATGAAGTAGGCAAGGAATTTGAACCGAAAGCACAATCGCCCATGCCTGGCACGGGGGATTTATGTTTTATAACCGATATTCAAATACCCGATGTAATTCATCATTTAGAGGGGTGCCAAGTAATCATTGAAGAAGGACCTGTAATAAGAACAGGAGCACTAGGATCGATAACATCCGTTTATGTAAGAGATCCCGATGGGAATTTGATAGAAATTTCCAATTATGAAATAGGGGAATGAAAACCTCGAGGGGCGGCGTAAACGAGCATTTGCGAGAAAACTCAATCGTGCCGAGGGAGTTCAATAAACCAGCGGCAGTCTAGGACTTCATTTTCCAGTCCAAGACTGCCGCTGGTTTCATATTAGAGTTTAAATTTCTCCAAACTTCTAAAAATTTTATCCGTTTTTGTAGCGTTGTTGGCTGCAGGATGGACGCGTATTTAATATACTGGGCTTAGAGCCAACGTCTGTTACTGCGGGAAGAGGAACCATCCATGATGAAACATAAGCATGTGCTCCAATACATTAACCAGCACTTCAAAGTGAAGCTCATTTTGTCGCTGTCGGTCATTATTACCATTTGCTCGCTCGTTACCGGCTATATGTCGTACCAAATGAATTTGAACTTGTTCGAAAGCGAGATCAGCGAGCAGTACCTGAAGACGAGCGAGCAAACGATCGAGCAGATCGGCTTCAAAATTCAAGATATTTACCGCATCACTGACTTCGTGATTTTCAATCCGTACGTGGAGCAAATTGTACAAAATATGCATGTCCAACCGGCACCGGGGGAAAGTGTCGAGTATCGCAATTTCATGCTGGAGCGGAATCTGGCGAACGTCCTGCAGCCGCTCAAGAATGAAACGACGCATATCCGCGCCGTCTACATCGTCGATTTGCAAGGTCACAATATGTATTTCAGCCAAGAGAACCCTTCAATTCAGCTGCAGTTCCCGGATTTTTACGAACGGGTCAAACAGGGGATGAGCCATTCGTCGGCAGAAATCTCTTGGCAGCGGATGAACATCTCCGATTTCTACGAGCCGTCCGGGGAAAAGAGCAGCCTCGTAGCTGCGCGTTGGCTGAAGTCGACCGAGCAGCAGACGGTGTACGGAATGCTGATCCTCATTATCGACGAACAATACTTTGGCAGCGCGCTGGACCCACTCATGGCGGGACAAACGGCCGGAGCGTATATTTACGACAAATACGATCGGCTTCTGTACAGCCGTGAACCCGCCGGCAGCCCCGGCTTCGAGCCCGCCCCGGACAAGGGTCCGGGCAGCTTCATCGAGCACCGCGACGGCAATGACTATTTGTTCGTGAAAAGCGAGTACGAGCCACGTTCGTTCACGCTCGTCAGCGGCATTTCGCTCGCCGATATTAAGGCGAAGGGGCGCACCGTCTATCATCTGGCCCTCGCCTTCGGTCTTGTCAGCATCGTGCTGATGGCAGTCAGCGTGTCGTTCTTTAGCGGCAAAATGCTGCAGCCTTTGCAGGCGCTCGTGAGGGCGATGCGGCGGGTGCGCGAGGGCAACCTGCGAACCACCATTCCGAGTACGTCGAACGACGAGTTTGCTTTTCTCGCCGATAGCTTTAACAAAATGGTGGCGGACATTCAATCGCTCATTCAGGAGGTATACGTCAGCAAGCTGAGCGAGCAGGAAGCCGAGCTCAAGGCGCTGCAGGCGCAGCTGAATCCGCATTTTCTGCATAATGCGCTCAATTCGATCTATTGGAAAATCATGCTGCTGTACGATGACGAAGAAACGGCGGCGCTCGTCACCAGCTTGTCGGATCTGCTTCGCTACTCGCTCGCGCCCGTATCGACGCTAAGTACGCTGCGGGACGAGCTTGCGCAAATCCGTAACTATATTAGGATTCAGGAAGCGCGGCATGGCGATGAGCTGCACGTCAGTATTGAAGCTCCGGAGGAGCTCTTAAGCTGCCGCATGCAGCGGCTGCCGCATGCAGCGGCTGCTGCTGCAGCCGCTCGTCGAGAACGTCTTCGTTCATGCGTTCTTGGATCAGACGGCGAGCAAGCGGCTGGCGATTCGCATCAGCCGGCAGGAGGCCGACATGCTGGTTGAAATCGAGGATAACGGAAACGGGATTTCGGCTGAAACGATTCATCGCCTGCTCGACGACCGAACCTTGTACGACGAGCGCGGAGAGCGGGAGCGGCTTGGGGTGCGCAACGTGCTGCGGCGCATTTATTTGGTACACGGCGCGTCGTACGGGCTTGAGATTCGGCGGTTGCCGCAAGGGACGCTCGTTCGGGTCACGCTGCCTTGTGAAACGGATCGCATGGAGGAAAGGGGGACGGCAAATGATGCGCATTCTGCTGGTTGAAGACGAGCCTTTATTCCGCAAAGGCCTCGCCAAGATGATCGCCGGTGCCGAAGCGAGCTGGGACGTTTGCGGAGAGGCGGAGAACGGCCTTGTGGCGGAGCGGCTCATCGCCGAGCTGCAGCCCGATCTCGTCGTCACCGATATTCGGATGCCGGTCATGGACGGGCTGGAACTGCTGCGGCGCACAAAGCCGGCCTTCCCGGACATCGAGTTTATCGTCATTACCGGGTTCCAAGATTTTCATTATGCGCAAGCGGCGCTCCGCAGCGGCGCGCTCGATTTGCTCGTCAAGCCGTGCAGCAAGCAGGATATGCATGAAGCGCTTGCCAAGGCGGATGCATATGTGCAAAAGAAGCAGACTGCCGCACGCAAGGAGGCGATCGAGCGCCAGCTGCTGCAGGAAAACGCGCTGCGCGCCGTTTTCCTGCGCTTCCCGTATCGCCCGGAGGCGGCTGCCTTGCTGGAGCGGGAGCTGCGCGGCAGCAAGCTGATCGTGCTGCACGTTGCCGATTTTCTCCCGGCAGACCGGGGGTATGCGAAGCGCGATGTGCCGCTGCTGCAATTCGCCGTCCTGAACATTATGGGCGAGCTGCTCGACGCGCAAGGACCCGGGGGCACGCTGCTGCTGACCGAAGCCGGACGCTTCGCCTTGCTGCTGCCTGCTGACGCCGGCGCCGAGGAACAGCGGCTGCTCGACGCGGTTTGCAGCACGGTGCGGCAGCTGCTCGGCCTGACGGTCGCCCCGCGCGTTGCCGGCCTCGTCCACAGTCTCGGCGGGCTTGCCGACCTGTACGAGGCGGCTCTGGCGGAGAGCGCTCAGAGCCGCGTCGCTGCAGATCGGGACGGCAAGCCGGAAGCGGCTCTGCCGGTCAACCGCGTCCGGCAGCAGCTCATTGGAGCCCAGGCGGCGGCTTTAATTATGGCCGGACAGTCGGAAGCGCTGCAGCAATATTTGGACGGGATGACGAAAGAAATGAGTGCGATGGACGCCGAAACCTTGCCGATCGAGGCGCTATCGCTCAGCTTTGCGCTGCAGGATGTGGCCCGCAAGCAGCTGGAGCGGGAGTCCGACGCCCGCAGCTTGACGGAGCGCATCAGCAAGCTGAACGAATGCCGCGGCAGGGATGAAGTGCGCGCGTGGATGAAGGCGGAGACGGAGCGGTTTATGCGTCATTATGACGAATGGCAAAACCGGTATAGCGCAAGCGCGGTGTCGCGGGCGGTCCGCTATATCGAAGAGCGGTATGCCGAGCAGCTTTCGTTACAGCAGCTTGCTTCGCACGTTCATTTGAACGCCGCCTATTTCAGTCACCTGTTCAAGAAGGAAACCGGCCGCAGCTTCGTCAACTTCCTGATCGACGTGCGCATGGCCAAGGCGAAGCAGCTATTGTCCAATACCGATCTGAGCGTCACGGAAGTGTCGGGTATGGTCGGGTACGATTTGCCGAATTATTTCGCTAAGCTGTTCAAAATGAACACCGGCTTATCGCCCAAGGAGTACCGCAAGCAGAATACGATATAAGGGGGAGCGGAGATGCTGCATGAGCTGAAGCGTGCGGCCGTACCGCTGTTTACGGCCGGCGCGGTGATCGCCGCTATGGTAAGCTGCACGGCAAGCCCGAGCTACTACCGCGCCGAAGAAGCGCCGAAAGCTCCGCCGCGGGATAAAATTACGGTGACGATCTACGACCGCGGCAACATTCCGTCCAGTGAAGGCACGATCGAGAACAATAAAATAACGAAGTGGATTAACGACGCCGGACTGGTGGAAGCGCGATTCGTGGCCGTGCCGCGGACGCAGTCGGAGCAGAAGCTGAACGCCCTGTTCGCCTCCGGGGAAGCGCCGGACCTCATTTTGGAATATGCGCCGCAAGTTAAAAATACGCTGATCGACCGCAAATTGCTGCGCCCGATCGACGACATGATCGAGAAGTACAGCACGACGTATAAGCAGCTGCTGACCGAGTACCCGGTGCTGCGTAAGGCGGGAACCGGAGCCGACGGCAAGCTGTACCAGTTCGGGCGCATTAACGAGACGATTCCCATACGAGGCCTCTTCATACGCGCCGATTGGCTGAAGAAGCTGCATCTGGCCGTGCCGACGACGACCGAGGAGCTTTACACGGTGGCAAAAGCGTTCACCGAGCAGGACCCCGACGGCAACGGCAGGAACGATACGTACGGCATCGCCTTGTCGTATAACTCCGGCGCCGTCTTAAGCGAAATATTCGGCGTCACGTACCCGGACTTCGTCGTCCGGGACGGCGAGCTGGTGCATGGCTGGGACCATATCGAGGCGCTGACGGCGTTCAAGCGAAAGCTGTACAGCGAAGGGCTGGCGGATCGGGAGTTTTTAAGCGACAAGAACGGGGCGCGGGCGAAGCAGGATTTTCTGAATAATCGGATCGGCATTTACATGGATCAGTTCAACGTGCCGATTACGTTCTATACCGACACGTATGCGCCGCTGAAGCGGAACGTGCCGAATGCCGAGCTTATGGTCATCCCGTATCCGGCGACGCCGGTGGGGCGGTTCAACTCGATCTTCGTCAATCCGATTCAAATGACGGCGGTCGTCAATGCCGAAACGAAGCATCCGGAAGCGGTGATGAAATACGTCGATTTCGCCGCCTCCGAGAAGTTTATGAAGACGATGTACTACGGCTTCGAAGGCGTCCACAGCAAGACCGAGCCGGGCAAATGCCCGGTCGTGACGGACCTCGACAAATGGAGGACGGAATTCAATTACGCCACCGGCGATTTTGCGATGCTGGCCTCTCCGATTTTGGCCGGCAACTGCTATTACGGCACCGAGAAGCTGGACCCGCACGATCCGCTGCAGCGGGATGTCAAAAATATGTTCGAGCTGAACTCGGCGTATGTCGATTTCAGCCTGCCGTTCGCCGGACCGACGAGCTCCGAGCAAATGCCGCAGCTGCCGAAGGAGCTGCAGGCGATTTTGAACGCCACGAAGAATCAGGTCGATGTCGACTCCGGCGATATCTGGATCAAGGCGATCGTTACGCCGGACTATACGCCCGAACAGGCGAAGCGGGATGCGATTGCGGTGTGGGAGCAAGCCGGGGGCAAGCAGGTCGACGAATGGTACCGGAATTTTTACGCGCATGACAAAGACAGCATCATCTTGACGAAAGACATCTATAGCATCTTCAAGGAACAGCGCATCGAACAGGGCAAATAATAACGGATCGTCAGCAGCAGCTCGGAAGCCTCCGCTCCCGGGCTGCTGTTCTTTTACCGCTTCAAAATGGTCTAAGTTCACAACGAACTAAAGATTTTATCCGGATACCCATAATTCCTAGATGTTGGAGAGGGTACGCGCATATTACACTGGTCAAGACATAACAAAAGTGGAGGTGAAAACGGTGGTTCGCTATTTGAACAAGAAAAAATATTTGTATTTGCTGCTGCTGCCTTGCGTCGCTTACTTCCTCGTATTCAATTACGTGCCGATGTACGGCGTGCTGATGGCATTCAAAGATTTTAATTTTGCCAAGGGGATTGTCCACAGCCCGTGGGTCGGCTTCGACAATTTCAAGTATATGTTCGGTCTCAGCGATTTTTACAAAGTGTTCTGGAACTCCCTTTATTTGGGCGTGCTGCGGATCGTGTTCGGCTTCCCGCTGCCGATTATTTTGGCCCTGCTGCTGAATGAGATGCGTAATTTGGCCTACCAGCGTGTGACGCAGACCGTCATCTACCTCCCGCACTTCATTTCCTGGGTCGTGATCGGCGGCATTCTCGTCAACTTCCTGTCGCCGGCTTGGGGGATCGTCAACATATTCCTGAAGCAGCTTGGCGTCGATCCGGTGTTCTTTCTCGCCGATCCGCATTATTTCCGCCCGGTCGTCGTGCTAAGCAGCATTTGGAAGGAATCCGGCTGGGGCAGCATCATCTATTTGGCGGCGATCGCCGGCATCAACTCGGAGCTGTACGAAGCGGCCAGCATCGACGGCGCGAGCCGGATGCAAAAATTATGGTATGTGACGCTGCCGGGCATCAAGTCAACGATTGTCATTTTACTTATTTTACGGCTGGGGCAAGTGATGAACAACGGCTTCGAGCAAATTTTCGTGCTGCAAAACCCGATGAACCTGGACGTGTCTGAAGTGTTCGAGACGTATGCGTACCGGGTCGGCATTCTCGGCGGACGGTTCTCCTTCGGAACGACCGTCGGACTGTTCACGTCCGTGATCGGGCTCATATTCCTGCTGGCCGGCAACCGTATCGCCAAGCTGCTAAAGGAGGACGGCATATGGTAATCCGCGCCGCATGTCGAAGAGGAGGGTGGTTTCGGTGAAAATCCGATCGTTCAGCGATAAAACGTTTGATGTGGTCAACTATTTATTCGTTACCTTGTTCGCTTTGGCTTGCTTGTTCCCGTTCATTTACGTGGCTTCGTTCTCCGTTACGCCTTATTCCGAATATTTGCAAAATCCGATGAAGCTTATCCCGAGCCATATCGAGTTCGGCGCGTACAAGCAAATTTTGTACATGCCGCTTATGTGGACCGGCTACAGGAACACGATCCTGATCACGGTTGTCGGCGTGGCGCTAAATATTGTTTTGATGCTGATTTCCGCGTACCCGCTATCCAAAACGGACTTAAAAGGGCGGAACATCGTGCTTGTGCTCATCACGTTCACGATGTTTTTCAACGGGGGGCTCATACCGAACTTTTATCTGGTGAAGACGCTGCACTTGTACAACACGCTGTGGAGCATGATATTGCCCGGGGCGCTCAGCGCTTACAATCTCATTTTGATGAAAAATTTCGTCGCCGCCATCCCGCCGAGTCTGGAGGAGGCGGCGTTCATAGACGGAGCCAACGAGCTGAAGGTGCTGGCGCGGATCATCGTACCGCTATCGATGCCGGCGATCGCCACGTTCGTCATTTTTCACGCGGTAACGCAGTGGAACACGTTTTTCCCGGCGGTCATGTACACGTCGAAGCGGGATTTATGGCCGCTTATGCTCATTTTACGCGATTTGGTCGTGGACGACGGCGGGCTTGCCAAGGACGCGATGGACGCCAGCAGCGCCGGCGTGACGGTGTTTACGATCAAGATGGCGATCATCATTTTTGCATCGCTGCCGATTTTGCTCGTGTACCCGTTCCTGCAGCGGTTTTTCATGCAAGGCCTGCTCGTCGGCTCGATCAAAGGGTAAGGCAGCGAGGCGCGTCAATGTATCTGGATTATAGCTGCAAGCCGCAGTTGTAATATAACTTATTACGAAGGAGTCATGGAAAATGAAAAAGGCGAGTAAACGCACGGCAGGCGCCGTCGTCAGCGCAGCGCTGCTGACGGCCATCACCGCAGGCTGCGGCCCGAGCGAGGGAGCGTCCGGCGGCAATAGCGGGGGTACGGCGTCTGGCAAAAGCGAGCCGGTCACCATCAGCATGTTCAACAGGGTCAACGCGCAGGTCGTCATCGACAATAACCCGGTTATCACCGAGGCGGGAAAGCTGGCGAACGTCAAGCTATCGGTGGAAGCGCCGCCGATCAACAATTACGTCGACAAGCTGCAGGTTCTTATGGCTTCCGGCGATCTGCCGGACCTTATCTACAACTGGGGCGGCGCCGATTCCAACATGGAAACATGGGCCAAGAACGGGCTGCTAACTCCGCTCGACGACAAAATCGCCCAATATCCGAACCTGATGAAAAACATTACGAAAGAAATGTGGGACGGAGTCAGGTCGGTGAACGACGGCAAAATTTACATCGTACCGCGCACCAACGTCGTCAATCATTGGGGCTACATGATTAACCAGACGTGGCTGGACAAGCTGAATTTGAAAGCGCCGACGACGCTCGACGAATTTACGAACGTGTGCAAGGCGTTTACGCAGAACGATCCCGACGGCAACGGCAAGGCGGATACGTACTGTCTCAGCTTCTCCAACCCGATGCTCGGCTCCAACACAATTTGGAACTCGTCCAACTTCCTGGCATCCGCGTTCAGCTTGCCGATCGTGAACGGAGCGAAAGATACGGACGGTGCGTACAAAATCCGGGAGAAAATGTCCGGCTACATCCCGTTCCTGACTTACTTGAAACAGCTCAACGACGAGAAACTGATCGATCCGGAGTTTCTGGTCAACAAAATTTACGTTGATCAGGACAAATTGAACCAGAACCGCACCGGTATCAATTATGCGCATCAGTACACCGTCATGGCCAACCTTTCCAAGGACAAGGATTCGGACAAAAAATATACGTACCACGCCGTTTTGAAGAACAGTCAAGGCGTGGCAAACGATTGGGTGACGCCGGCGACGTGGGGCGGCTGGATGATCCCGTCATCGTCGAAGCATGTGGACGACGTCTTGAAATTTTTGGACTGGGGCAATACAGCGGAGGCGAACACGTTGTTCCAACTCGGTATCAAGGGGCTTACCTATGACAGCTATGATCCGGCCACAAAAAGCATATCGCGTACCGCCGACGAAACGACGAAGCTTGCCAGCACGACGAGTACGTATATGACGCTTGCCAATGCGATTAACGACGAGCCAGCGCTCATCGAGAACGCCGATACGCCGGAGCGGCTGAACAAGTACAAGGCGCAGCTGGAAGATGCGATGAAGCAGATGACCGTCATCAACGTGCCGGCCGTACGTTCGCCGAAAATTTTGAATTTGAACCAAACGATTCCCGATCTTGTGAAGAAGAAGGACGACCAGGAGATGAAGTACATCCTCGGAGCGATTTCGCTGCAGCAATTCCAAGGCTTCCTGGAGAAGGAATGGTATCCGGCCACCGCCGACGCCGAGAAGGAATACATCGACTATATGAACAAGCTGGGCAAATAGGAGCGGCTATTCTGCCGTGACGGGCTTACCCGGCCGATGGGCCGGAGGGCCTCCGTTGTGTTTGCCGACATTACATTACGAAGGAGATTTTCTTTATGTCCATGTCCAGGAAAACGAATGAAACGATCGGCCCGCTGCATTCCAGTCCGGTCATCCGCCGTCATCCGGCGAATCCGCTGCTGTCGCCGAAGGATGTGCCTTACGGTCCGGCGATGGTGTTCAACGCGGGTGTTGCCAAATACGAGGGCAAGTACGTGATGGTATTCCGCAACGATTACGGCGATGCCGAGGCGGAGACTATCGAGCCCGCCAGCACGACGAACCTGGGGCTGGCGTGGAGCGACGACGGCGTGCATTGGGACGTGCAAGCAAGTCCGGTCTGGTCCTGGAACGATGAAGAGGTCGTGCGGGTATACGACCCGAGACTAACCGTCATCGGCGGCAGATGCTATATGTGCTTTGCAGTCGATACGAAGCACGGAGTGCGCGGCGGCATTGCCGTCACCGACGATTTCCGCCGCTTCGAAGTGCTCAGCATGTCGGTGCCGGACAACCGTAACATGGTGTTGTTCCCCGAGCGGATCGGCGGCAAGTACGTCCGTTTGGAACGACCGTTCCCGGTATACGGCCGCGGTGGCGTCGACCGCTTCGACACGTGGCTGAGCGATTCGCCCGACCTGCGCTATTGGGGCGGCTCCAAGCTCGTGCTCGGCGTGGAGGACGTGCCGTTCGCCAACGATAAGGTCGGCCCGGGCGCGCCGCCGGTCAAGACCGCGAAGGGCTGGCTGACGACGTTCCACGCCGTCGATATCGACCGCAGCCGCGGCAAGAACGGCTGGGAGCCGGCGTGGAAGAAGCGCTATTCGGCCGGCATCATGCTTCTTGATCTCGATGACCCGAGCCGGATCGTGGGCATGAGCAAGGCGCCGCTGCTCGCTCCAGAGGCGGCGTACGAGACATCCGGCGGGTTCCGCAACGATGTGATTTTTCCGGGCGGGATGATTCTGGAGCCTTCGGGAGAGGTGAAAATTTATTACGGCGCGGCAGATACGGTGGAATGCTTGGCGACCGCTGATGTGGACGATCTGCTCCGGCTGTGCCTGTAGGCACGGCCGGCATTCAAATGGGAAGGTGTGGAGAAGTTGACCTTACAGACGCAAAGAATGGAATTTGAAGCGACAAAAAAGATTTATGAAAGTGCGACCCTGATATTTCATGGCGTGGACGGTTTTGATGTCTACAATATTTCGATTCCGTTCGTACGGGACGGGAAGCGCTATTTGTTCGGGCGGGTAGAACGCCGCGAGGAATGGGCCCGCTCTTGGGTCCGCCTGTTCGAAGAGACGGGACAGGATGAATGGAACTTGGTGAAGGACAGTATGATCTATACGCTGGAGGACCCTTACATCAGTGAAATCGGCGATGAGCTTGTCATGGGCGGGACGCATGTGCAGTATCAGCGTGGAAAATACAGCACGTTTTTCGGCTACTTCTTCCGGGGCACCGACCTCCACAATTTGTACTACTTCTCGACCGGACCTAACAAAATGAAGGATATTCGCCTTGTTCCGCTATCGGATGGGAGAATCGGCGTCTTCTCGCGACCGCGCGGCGCGGAGACGAAAGCCAAATTCGGGAGCGAATCCATGATCGGCTTCACGGTCGTTGACAGACTGGAGGAGCTGACTGCAGACGTCATCGAGAACGCGCCGTACATTTACGGCATCTTCGGGGAAGGAGAATGGGGAGGCGTGAATCAGGCATATCTGCTCGACAGCGGCAAAATCGGCGTCATCGGCCACATTTGTTACCTGGATAAGAATGAGAACGGCGGGGAAGTGAAGGTGTACCTGAACATGGCTTTCGTCTTCGATCCAGCGACCCGAGAGTCGTCCGACCTTCAGGTGATCGGAAGCCGTTCCTGCTACCCGCCGGGTCCTGCCAAGGCGCCGCATTTGGTCGACTGCGTGTTTACTTCGGGCATCGTGATGCGTCCGGACGGCAAGGCCGATCTTTACAGCGGCATTGGCGATTGTCAGGCGGGGCGCATTGCGATCGACTATCCGTTCGCAGGACATGGGTGTCTTGTTTAGGGGAGGAAGATAGTGGAACTGTGAATCCTGCAGTTTGCACAACGGCAGCGGGGAGGACGATGTTTCTTCCTGCTTGTGCAAGACGGCATCTTGGAGTCACCGTCGCGGATCGGCTGTGACGGTGACTCCAGGATATTTCCGAACGATTTTTGAAAGGGAAATTTGCTATGAAGCGGCTTACAAGCCTGCCAAAAACGGAATCGCCAAATCGGCGATTCGCCGATGACCCGCCTCGTTCGGATGCAGTCCGTCCGAGGTAAAGTGCGGCAGCGTCAACCGGTTCAGCCCGCTTAGCTCATACAAGTTCAGCACAGGCAGCGCATACTGCCGCCCAATCGCCGCCACCGCATCCGCGTAATCGACAAGTCGGTGCCCCGCCGCATTCACATAAAAAATATCGTACCCGTCCTTATCCCGCTGCAGCGGCGTCCACAAGCTCAACCGGCAGCGCGGATTTTTCTTCAATATATGCTCGATCAGCGTTGTATAAGCCCCATAGAACGTATACACATCTGCCTTGCCAAGCTCGCCCAGCGGCTTATCGAGCCGGAAATCGTTCACGCCCGCCAAGATCGTCACGCAGTCGAGATCCGCCGCGATCGATTGTCCGACATGCGTCGTCGCGCCGTAATCGCGGTCTCCTCCGGCGGTCATCGGACACCCGCTCACCGCGTAGTTGAACACTTCCGAGAACCCAAGCGCCGACTGGACGAGCGGCTGGTAGCCGCCCGCCGCTGTAATGCTGTCGCCCAGCGTCCCCCACGTGGCGCCCAGCCACTTGCTCTGCAATGTCATCTCCATCGCCATCTATCGCTCCATCCTTATTTGCATTCCGTCTCAAAAGTAACCGCATCGACCGTCACGCCGGCATCCGCCTGACCCGGGCGCTCGCCGAGGTAGGCGCCTTGCTCGATCAGCCTGCGCTGCAGCTCGGGAATGGACACCTCGCGGAAGCCGACGCCCGCGGAGCCGGCCATCGCTGCGGCAATGCCGGCGGCCTCGCCCATAGCGAAGCAGTTCGGCATGACGCGCAGCGAGCCCTGCACCGGACGGTCGGACGAGACGGATCGTCCGGCGACGATCAGATTCGATTTGCCCTGCGGCAGCATGCAGCGGTAAGGAACGCCGTGCGACTCGCCCTTCGGCAAATGCTTGATCGTCATCGTGCTGCTGGCGTTCGCCAGATGAATGTCGATGAAGTACGAGTTGCGGGCGATATCGTCCTCGAATGTCCGCATTGACAAGAAATCCTCCACGACAAGCGTGTAGTCCCCTTGAATCCGGCGCGTCTCGCGGATGCCGACCTGATCGCCGGAGTGCACGAGATGAATATGCTCGAAACCGGGCACATATTTGCGCAGGAAGCGGATCTGCGTATCGATCAGCTGGCGGCCTTCGATGGCAGCGCGGGTGAGATCCTCGGCCTTCGTCCCGTCAATGCCGAAAATATGACCGAAGTTGAACCCGACGATAGAGTCGGTAATCCACGCCATACCGGAAATCCGCTTGCGGCCATCCGGCAAATCGCCGTTCTTTTGCGCCTCCGTAACGGTCCTCTCCAGCTGCCCGCGTTCACCGGTCTCCTCCAGAAACTGCTTGAACCGCGCCCGGTCCGCCCCGGTCACCACATAGCACATCGTGCCCGGCTGAAGCTCGCCCTGATCGCCTCCGACCTGGAACGGCACGCCGGCCAGCGCCGCCAAATCCGCATCGCCGGATGCGTCGATGTACAGCTTCGCCTGCACAACCGACCGTCCCGACTTGTTGCTGATAACCAGCCCGCTAATCCGGTCTCCCTCCAGCAGCACTTGGTCCGCCACCGTGTGGAATAAGATTTTGGCTCCGCTTGCCAGCACCTCCCGGTCATACACCCGCTTTAGCGTCTCCACATCGATCGGCACCCAGTCGAGCAGGTCTTTGTACCGGCTCATAAAATCTTCCCCGGCCTCGATCTTCATCTTCTCCAGCAAATCCAGACCGATGCCGCGAATGACCGGCTTCTGGCCGTCGGTATAGGGGCAGAAGGCCGGCACCAGCGCCGCCGTCCCCATGCCGCCGAGATAACCGCGCTGCTCGATCAGCAGGGTGCTCGCACCATTGCGGGCAGCGGCAATCGCCGCAGCAACGCCGGAGGCGCCACCTCCGATAACGACAACATCGGGGGTGTAGCTCACTTCAAGGTTTTGCGACGGAACCGTAACCGTTTTCTTAACCGTATTTGACATGGATATGCTCCTCCCATAATTCAAGAATGTACTGCAAAATGGCTCTTTTCTTAACATTATAGATACCGCGGAGGCGGGAACTAGTTTAATTTTAGTTTAATTAAAAACGATATCATGCTACGATAGACAAACATAGAATGGAGGTGCAGACCCGATGCCTATCCGCAAGAAAGTGACGCTAAACACGATCGCCAAGGAGCTCGGATTAACCGTCCAGACCGTATCGAAGGCGTTCAAGGGCAAGCCCGGCATGTCCGAGGCGACCCGGCAGAGCATCTTCCAAACCGCCGAGAAGCTCGGCTATTGTACGCTCGATCAGATCCGCAGCCTCCGGCTCGACCATATTACCCCTTATCCAAACGATCGGCGGCGCTTCGTGCTGGCGCAAACCCAGGAATCGGTTGCATATAACCGCCTGCTGCTGCAGGGGCTGCAGGACCGGTTTTTCTCCTTCGGGTATCAAATTGAGCTGCTGATGCTGCCCAGGGAGCTGAGGGAGCGGCAGATCGCCAAGTGGATCGAGGCAAGCGGCATGACGTACGCGGACGGGATTTTCATCGCGCCGAGCATCGACTCGGAAGCGTGGGAATCGAACCTGTTTCAGCTTCAGGTGCCGAAGATATTGCTTAATTTCCCGCCTCCAGGGGTAAAAATAGACAGTGTCATCTGGGACGTCTACGACGCGGCTTATCAGTCCGTTGCGTATTTGCACAGCCTCGGGCACCGGCGCATTATGTACGTAGGCGACATTCATAAGCAGCGGGGCTTCATTTTGCGCTGGCAGGCTTTCTGCTATGCGATGGACCGTTTTGGAGTCGGGGTGGACCCGGCCTTGCATTCTACCGGCGAGAGAACCGGCCCAAAGTGGCGGGATCAGCTGATGGAGCAGATGGTTCGCCACGCGCCTACCGCGATCATCTGCGGGATTAACGACGAGGTGCCGATTGTCTATGACGCCTGCAGGCGGCTGGGTTGGCGCGTGCCGGAGCGGATCTCCCTAATCGGCTTCCTGAACGAGCAGCCCGATGACTCGCAGTTGCCTCCGTTCACTCGGCCGCTGCTGCCGATTCACGAGACCGGCTACCGCGCCGCCGACCGGATGCTGTGGCGCATCGCGAACCCGGCGCTGCCGTTCGAGCATATCCGGATTCATTGCGATCTGCATCTCGGCAGCACATCGTCCGCTCCATACAACTAAGGATTCAACCAGAAATCATAAGAATCACCTATGCCCATAGCCTCTTTTTTAAGAGATAATAAAGATACTGCTAAGGTGGGGGGCTGACATCAATGTTCAAACTGGTCATCGTTGACGATGAGCCGACAGTTCGGTATGGATTGAAACATTATTTCGATTGGAGCGCCTGCGGGATCGAAGTGGTGGACGAGGCGGAGAACGGGCTGGCGGCGCTGCAGGTCATTGAGCGGATTAAGCCGGACTTGGTGCTGACCGACGTCTGCATGCCCAAGATGGACGGCATCCAGCTGTCGAATATACTTAGCGAGCGTTACCCGCAGCTGAAGATCGTCTTCATCAGCGGGCATAATGATGCGGATTTTTTGAAATCGGCGCTTCAGGTGAAGGCGGTCGATTATATATTTAAGCCCGTCAATGTCCATGAGCTGACGGAGGTGATGGAGCGCGTCGTCGACGCGCTGCGGGCGGAGGAGCGGGAGCGCAGGCTCCTTGCGGATATGCAGGTGAAGCTGACCCAAGGCATGCCGCTGCTTCGTGAAAAGTTCCTGATGTCGCTCATTCGCGACGGAGCCGCTTCGCCTCTTCGCATTAAGGATCGGGTCGATTTTCTGGGGCTGCATCTGCCGTTTGAGGCTCCTTACTGGGTCATCGTCATCCGTCTCGATAATTCGGCGGACGTCGTGGAGTCGCGCTCCGAGCGGGACAAGCAGCTGCTGTCCTACTCCGTGCTCAATATCGTACAGGAGCTGATCGACCGGGAGATCGGGGGCTACGTCTTCGAGAACCGGATGGTCGAATTCGTAGGCATCCTTCGCATGAACGAGGGGGAGGACCAGGAGTCGCTGCTCTTTCAACTGGCGGAGGATGTGCGGGGCGCGCTCTATCAGTATTTGAAAATCAGCGTGACCATCGGCGTCGGAGAGCGGATTGCGAGCCTGGCTTCTTTGCCGCGTTCCTACGCTCAAGCCAGAGAAGCCGCCGATCAGCGGTGGCATCTCGGGAAAAATCAGATCATCTCCATGGACAATCTGGAGCAGAGCGATGACGGCGCCTACCGGTTCGATCCGGCTCAGGACGAGCGGATGATCTCCTCGCTGAAAGCGGCGGACGAGGACAAGCTGCTGGCCGGTCTTCAGGAAATCTACGACGCGTTAGCCCGCAGGCGCGGGGAGGGCTTCCAATACGGGCGCAACATCAGCCTGCAGCTGCTGCTTCTGGCAGGCCGGGCCCAGCTGGAGCTCGGCGTGTCACGGAAGGATGCGGAGGAGAAGGAGAGCCAGCTGATGGTTCAAGTGTTCCAGCAGGAGACGCTGGACGATCTCAGGCGGCTCGTCGAGCAGCATTTGCTCGAGGTGTGCGGACGGATTCGCGAGAAGCGCAGCGGCAAGTCGAAGAATGTGATCGAGCGCGTCCGGGCGTTGATCGATCAGCGGTACGCCGAGAACCTGCAGGTCGGGGATATGGCGAAGGAAGTTTTTTTATCCGCGACGTACTTGTGTCTGCTGTTCAAGCAAGAGACCGGCGAGACGATCAACGAGTACTTAACCAAGGTTCGCGTCGAGCAGGCGAAGGCGCTGCTGCGGGACCCGGCCAATAAGTTCTATGAGGTCTGTTATGCCGTCGGGTATTCGGACCCGAGTTATTTCAGCAAGCTGTTCAAGAAATATACCGGCTTCACCCCGAGCTCGTATCGGGATGATGTGATGTAAAGGCGGTGGAAGCAGATGAGGCGGTTCCTGACGCGAAGCTGGAGATATGTGCTGATGCTCATCAAAAGCGTGGTGGCGGCCAGACGTTGGCTGATCGCCTATGTGGTGCTGATTCTGCTGCCGGCTTCCGTACTGCTGTACTGGTATACCCAGAAATCCTCGCAAATTCTGGACGAAGAAGTGACGCAGACGATGCTGCAGACGCTGAAGCAGGCGGAAATCAATCTGAACAGCCGGTTCGATTCCATACGCGACACGTCCAATGCCATTCTGATGAATCCGAAGCTGCATACGTACCTGCGGGAATCGTCGTCCTATGCCGCTCAGCTGGATGCGATGAAAGAGCTGAGCTACCTGATCGATAACGCCCAGGCGAATCCTACGGTGCTGCGCGTCCGGCTGTTCGTCGATAGCTCCAAATACTTTTCCAACGAGCGGGTGAACTTCTTCCCGTGGGATAGCTTGCTGAACCGTTCATGGTACCCGGAGGTGGCGAACGCAGGCGGCCGAATGATATGGACGGGAGCGTATGAGGAAACGTATATCGATAAGGGCGACATCTATGTGGTATCGAATGCGCGGGTTTTGCGCGATCCTGACCGGTACGATGCGTTCTCGGGCGTACTCGTCATCGATGTGACGGTCAAGACGCTTGAGGACATTTTGTCGACGATCCAGCTGAACAATCAGCAGCATGTGTACATGCTCGCTCCCGACGGCACCATTGTGCTGGACAAGGACCGGTCGCTGCTTGGAACGAAGCTGAAGTCCGGAGCCGTGCTGCAAGCCATGGCAGGCCAAGGGGAGGGCGTAACCCCCATCGTGAAGGATAAGGACCAAAGCTATGTCGTCTTCACAACCATTCGTTCCACCGGGTGGAAGCTGGTGGTCGAAGTGCCGAAGGCGGAGATCAGCTCGCGCGCCGTTGCACTGAACCAAGTATCCGGCATTGTCACTTTGCTGGGAGCGACGCTCTTGTTCCTGCTGTTGGTTTTTATTCTGATGGCTTTTGTCGTTCGGGGGTTGAACAACCGGATGCAGACCGTCATTAGAATGATCAGGCGGGAAGGCATCGAACGGCTGGACGAGAGGACCGGGGCGGCTGACGGGGGCGGGGATCTCAACCTGCTGGAAAAAAGCGTCGACCATCTCATCCGCAAGGTTCATGACTTGATGGAGGAGACGTTCCGGTCGAGAGTGCAGGAGCGGGAAGCGCAGCTGCGGGCGCTGCAGGCGCAAATCAACCCGCATTTCTTCTACAATATGCTGGATACGATCAACTGGATCGCCATCGGGCATAAGGCTCCCGAGATCAGCCAAATGATTGACGGGCTGGCCCGTTATTTTCGCTTGAGCTTGAATAAAGGCCAGGATGTCGTGAGCGTCACCGATGAGCTGGAGCTGGCGAAGGTGTACCTGGAGCTCCAGCAGAGCCGGTTTCCGCGGAGCTTCGTGTTCCATATACAGGTGGAAGGCTTGCTGGAGCTGTATTTGATGCCGAAGCTGACCTTGCAGCCGATCGTGGAAAACGCACTGCTGCATGGGATTCGGGAATCGGAGCGGGAGTCCGGAGAAATCATCATCCGCGCAAGAGTAGAAGGGGAGGATCTGGTGCTCTCGGTCCATGATGACGGCATCGGCATGGCGCCGGAGCTGGCGAACCGTTTGCTCATGGAGCCGCGGCCTGATATGAAGGCGGACGGTACGGGCAGCTCCTACGGGTTGTACAATGTGAACGAGCGGATCAAGCTGTTCGCCGGCGAGGAGTACGGTCTAGCGGTTCAATCGGAGCCGGGCGCAGGGACGACGGTGACCGTCAGGTTCAAGGGAGTGCAGCGAGAGAAACAAGGCCCGGCCCTTTAACCTGGAGATGTACACTATATAATGAGGTCCCTTCCTCGTGGAAGGGCCTCATTTTTTTGTCTAAGAAAACCCCCAGTTCGACTGGGGGTTCAGGAAAGCTTATAGCTATGAGTAAAAATCCCTTGACCTTTATGATAAGATGATAGCCGGTCTGCCAACCGCAACATCAAATCAAGGAGGACA
>NZ_JANYUY010000002.1 GCF_025060755.1 Paenibacillus doosanensis | reverse complement strand
CAATTCGGACGCCTCCAAGTGCAAGGTTTTTCACGGGTTAGCCTTCGTTTTCCTTGCACCTAAATTCGACAAAAGAGGCGCCAAACCCTTGTTACTGTTGAATTTTTGATTTGTTCAGCAAGCCCTAAATACACTTACGTTGGGAGTTCGGGTATGGACTGGGAACCGCTCAGACAACAGCTGGAACAGATTTTTGAAGGACCCGTAAGACTATCGAGGTGGACCTTTGAGCAGTGGCTGCGTGAAGCCGATACGGAGGCCAAGGGCAAGGGAGCGCCGCCCAAAAGCTTGCAGTACGAGGGGCAGATCGTGTTTCTCGTTCACAAGGAGCAGCAGGATGCGCTTGTTCTGTCTATCGATGCCGCCAGATTGAATCAGGCGGAGCGTAAGCTCGTAGAGATGATGCTGGATACTAGACGCGCCCAGGATAAGAAAGCGGTGCCGGCCGCCAGCGAGGAAGAACGAAAGGCCGGTATGGTAAGGGATTGGTTCAAGCAGCAGCAGGATCTCGGGCTAACCAATGCGGAAATGCCGGATGCGCTGGTAGCGCAGCTGTCGCTCTATTCGACGAAAATCCCGATTTTGCTGTACGGGGATTATTCGCAATCCAGGAGAGTCAGCTACCAGGAATTAAAGAAGCTGCTGGAATCGTTCTTTGACGCGGAGATGATCTTAATTCCGTTAATGGACAAGGAGTGGCTCATCCTGGGTTCCGAGAAAATGCTGTCCATGGATACGACGGATGAACGCGAGTACGGCGAGGAGGACACGCTGGAGGATACGCTGGCCGCCGTCGGCTACGGACTTCACGAAATGCTGGAGAACGAGTGGGTCGGGGAATGCCATCTGGCGATCCATTATCCGATGACTCCCGCCAAATCGTTATATGCGACCGTGCTTCAGCTGAGGGAAACGATGATGCTGGGAAGAACCTATCATATGGGAAGCAATATGCATCTTCCGTGGATGCTGCAGCTGGAGAAGCTGATTCATCTGATTCCCGAAGCGGAGAAAGCGGGTTTTCTCGAACGCGTGCTGAAGAGGCTGGATTCGGCGCTGGATGCGGAGACGATGACGACGCTGGAGCAGTTTTTCCAATTGGACTGCAACGTCAGCGAAACGGCCAAGAAACTGTACATCCACCGCAATACGCTGTTGTACCGGCTTGACAAGTTCAAGCAGGAGACGGGATTGGATGTTCGGACCTTCAATGACGCGGTGCTTGTGAAGATTGCATTACTATTGTACAAAGTAACGAAAAGAAAGTGATTTTTTTGTGAAGATTGTGCATAGTCACAAAACCGTTCCTACGGTAAGATAACAGTATAACTTGATACTAAATCCGTAGGGGGAATAAAACCATGGCAGGTGTACGTTTAAACCACATCGTTAAAAGATACGCAGGTGCTGAAGAAGCGACGGTGAAAGATTTTCATCTTGAAATCAAAGATAAAGAGTTTTTGGTTCTTGTCGGCGCATCCGGTTGCGGTAAGTCCACAACTCTTCGTATGATTGCAGGTTTGGAAGAAATCACTGAAGGCGAACTTTACATTGGCGACCGTTTGGTAAACGACGTTGCACCTAAAGACCGCGACATCGCGATGGTTTTCCAATCTTACGCTTTGTATCCGCACATGAACGTGTATCAAAACATGGCTTTCGGTTTGAAGCTTCGTAAGTTCAAAAAAGCCGACATCGACGCTCGCGTACGCGAAGCTGCGAAAATTCTCGACATCGAGCATTTGCTGGATCGTAAGCCAAAAGCACTTTCCGGTGGTCAGCGTCAGCGCGTTGCCTTGGGCCGCGCGATCGTCCGCGAACCTCAAGTATTCTTGATGGACGAACCTTTGTCCAACTTGGACGCCAAATTGCGCGTACAAATGCGCGCCGAAATCAGCAAACTGCACAAACGTCTTGAAACGACAATCATCTACGTAACGCATGACCAAACAGAAGCGATGACGATGGGCGACCGTATCGTCGTTATGGATAAAGGGATTATTCAACAAGCGGCTACGCCGGAAGAGATCTACAACTTCCCTACGAACATGTTCGTTGCGGGCTTCATCGGCTCCCCGTCCATGAACTTCGTTACCGGCTCCTTGGCTGAGCAAGGCGGCGGCTTGTACTTCAAAACAAGCGGAGTGAACGTGGAAGTGCCTGAAGGCAAAGCTAAAATTCTTCGCGAAAAAGGCTATGTAGGCAAAGAAATCGTTATGGGCGTTCGTCCTGAGGATTTCCACGAAGAGCCTGTATTCTTGGAAGCATCGCCTAACTCCATCGTGAATTCTCACGTTGAGGTTGCCGAGAACTTGGGTCACGAAATGTTCTTGTACCTGAACGGCATCGGCAAAAACAGCATAGTCGCTCGCGTAGACGGACGCGCAGGCTTCAAAGAAGGTACGAACGTAAAATTGGCGATCGACATGAATAAAGTTCACTTCTTCGATCAACAAACGACATTGTCGATTCTTATTAACAGCTAATTGCAAATAATGAAGGCCAGTCGTCTCGACTGGCCTTTTTTGGCGATATAGAGCTGAATATACTTCGGGCTCCCCGCAAAGTACTGAAGTATATTCAAAATCAAGGCCCCACTTAGTGGGGCTATTTTGTAATTCATGACTAGGTAAGATGAAGCAAGTGAATGAGCATAAAGCCGAGTCCGGACAATAAAACCGATCCGATGAGTCCCGCGGCGAACGACTTCATGCCGAGCTTGCGGAACGTAACCAAATCGACATTCAAACCGAGACCGGCCATAGCCATAGCAATAAGCAGATAGGCGATAATGACGATATTGCTTGCTGCCGCCGCGGGGATGATGCCGAACGAATTGATTCCGCTAACGATAAGGAAGCCGAAGATAAACCAGGGAATCGGTATCGATTTCCAGGAAGCTTTGCCTCCTCCTTGTTCCTTCCGTTCCGAACGGTTCGCCCAAATCCCGATCAGGATGGCGACAGGAACCAGCAGCGCGACTCTGGTCAGCTTGACGATTACGGCCATGTCTACGGCGTCGTTGCCGCCGGGAGCGGCCGCCGCAATCACATGAGCGATTTCATGGAGGGTCGCCCCCGAGAAAATGCCGTAGCCCAAAGCGGATAAGCCCATGACAGGGTACAGGAACGTATACAGCAGCGTAAATAAGGTTCCTAATATAGCTACCATGGCGGCGCCGATAGCGGTCTCGTCGTCCTTGGCCTTAATCTGCGGCGCTATGGCCACAACGGCGGCAGCCCCGCAAATCGCCGTGCCACAGGCGGTCAGGATGCTCAGCCTTTTTTCGACTTTGAACAGCCGCGCCAGGCCGTAGACGACGGACAGCGTAAAGGCGATAACGAGCGCCGCTATAAGGAATACTTTGGGGCCCGCATGGACGATGTCCATCAGATTCAGCCGCATGCCGAGCAAAATAATGCCCAGGCGAAGCAGCTTTTTGCTGGAGAAATTGGTCCCCGCGATCACCTGGCTAGGCACGCCTAGGGCGGCGCGCCATACGATTCCGATCAATATAGCGATGACGAGCTGCCCCATAATGCTGAGAAACGGGAAGCCGGATAAAAATTTGGCCGCTAAAGAAATGAGCAGGGTGAGACCGATTCCGAGCGCGAAGCCTAAGTTTTGCTTGCTTTTATTGGGCAGAGATATAGCTTGTGATTGACTCATGCTTGCATCCGCTCCTTGTCGTGCAGTTTGGATATATCGAATCAAAGAAACATGCATGCTCTTTACGCCTCTTACTATAAGATGCTCCATAAAAAAAGGGAAATACCGATATGCTATTCGTACTATTGGGATTTGTTATGATTGGAGCCGCCGCCCGGCGGGATTGTTCAACCGCGGGTAAACGGATACAATGGGTTACAAGGGATGGAAGTATGGAGGATGTCCAAAATGATGGTCGATACGATGAAAATTTTTGTAACGGTAGTGGAGCAAAGCAACTTTTCCCGAGCGGCCGAGCTGCTTAATCTGTCTCAGCCAGGGGTCAGTTTGCACATTCGCAACTTGGAAAATGAATTCGGCGTTAAACTCATTCACCGCTCGCCCAAGCATGTGAAGATGACGGAAGCGGGCGCTATTTTATATAAACATGCGAAACAAATGCTGGCGCTCTACGATACGGCCAGGGAGGAAATCCATTTACTGCGGGACGAAGTGACCGGCGCGATCAAAGTCGGCGCAAGCTTTACGATCGGCGAATATATTCTGCCTCATCTGCTGTCAGAATTCGCCTCCCAATATCCGCAGATCGATATAGAAGTCACTATAGCCAATACGGAAGAGATCGTTCAGGCCGTAAGGGCCAACGAGCTCGATATCGGTTTGGTGGAGGGAAAAGTGGATTATGCGGAAATCCAGGTGCCGCCCCCTTTTATGGAGGATGAAATGGTGCTGGTAGCCCATCCGGGGCATTCGCTGTGCTCACGCAAGACGGTGGAGCCGGAGGTTCTGCAGGATCTGGTCTGGGTATTCCGCGAAAGCGGATCGGGCACCAGAGCCTTCAGCGACCATTTTATTGCGGAAATCGGCGTAACAGTCAAACGCTCCTATGTGTTTAACAGCAATCAAGGGGTGAAGGAGGCCGCCGCAGCAGGTCTCGGTGTTGCCATGCTGTCGAAGCTGGTTGTGCGCAAAGAGCTTGAAGCGGGAGAGTTGTGCGGGATTCAGGTCAAGGGGACCAAAAACAAGCGGAGCTTTATTATGCTTCAGGACCGGAAAACGGCCTCGGAGACGATGGCGGTCAAAATGTTTATTCAAAAGGTGAGGCAATTTCGTCTGTAGCTGCACAAATTAGGCAAATCCCCGGGACAAATCCTAATGGTTGGTTGATTTATCCGGTTATTTTTTATACGATGGGTTTATTGGGAAAACGAAGGAGACGGAGCAGAGATGGCTAGAAAAGTGAAAGTATCTGACTTGGTTCAAGAGTTCCACCTGGAAGTGATTTGCGGCGACGCCGGTCTCAAGCGGCCTATTACGGTAGCGGATTTATACCGCCCCGGACTCGCAATGGCAGGCTATTACGAATTCCATCCTACGGAGCGGGTGCAGATTCTCGGGAAAACCGAGCTGACCTTCTTCGACGGTCTCTCGTCGGAAGAGCGGATGGACCGGATGAAACGATTGTGCGCGCCTGAAGATACGCCTTGCATCTTGATCAGCCGGGGATTGGATGTTCCGATCGAGCTGCTGGCCGCGGCCAACGATTACAACATACCGGTGCTGCGTACTAAAACGTCAACGACCATCCTGGCTAGCCGCATCACAGGTTTTCTGGAAAACAAGCTGGCTCCGTCTACTACGATTCACGGCGTTCTGGTCGACGTCTACGGCATCGGGATGCTGATTACCGGCAGCAGCGGCATCGGGAAGAGCGAAACGGCGCTGGAGCTCGTCAAGCGGGGCCATCGCCTGATCGCCGACGACGCGGTCGAGATTCGTCAGACGGCCGACCATATATTGAACGGGAACGCGCCGGAATTGATCCGTCACCTGCTGGAAATCCGCGGCGTCGGCATCATCAACGTGATGACCTTGTTCGGTGCGGGAGCCGTGCGCAATGTGAAGAAAATATCGGTAGTCATCCGCCTGGAAACCTGGCAGCAGGACAAGCAGTACGACCGGCTGGGGCTCGATGAGGAAACGACGCAAATTATCGATACCGCGGTGCCGCTGGTCACGATTCCCGTCCGTCCCGGACGAAACCTTGCGGTTATTATCGAGGTGGCGGCGATGAATTTCAGGCTGAAGCGGATGGGCTACAATGCCGCGCTGCAGTTTACGAACAAGCTGACCGAATCGTTGTCCGAAGAAATGGACGATATGGAATAATAGAGTGCCCGGCACTCCATTCAAAGGAGGAGCAACATGTTTCTGGCTATTAACCCAATCGCATTTGCCATTGGGCCCCTGCAGGTGCATTGGTACGGCATTATCCTCGGAACGGCGGCGTTGGTAGGTTTGATGCTGGCGATCCGGGAAGGAAAACGATTCGGCATGAACCCCGATTTTTTCATGGATTTGGTTTTGCTTGGGGTTCCTTCGGCCATTGTCGGAGCGCGAATCTATTATGTTGCGTTCAAATGGGAAGATTATAAAGACAATTTGTCCGAAATTATTAAAGTATGGCATGGCGGCATCGCCATTTACGGAGCGTTGATCGGCGCGATTATCGCAGCTTTGATCTATGTTCGGCGTAAAGGCTATTCGTTCTGGAGA
This sequence comes from Paenibacillus doosanensis, assembly GCF_025060755.1. GTDB lineage: Bacteria > Bacillota > Bacilli > Paenibacillales > NBRC-103111 > Paenibacillus_S > Paenibacillus_S doosanensis. The sequence continues at coordinate 276,410 of NZ_JANYUY010000002.1, read as the reverse complement.
ATCGCGGATATATGCGCGCCGGGACTCATCGTCGGACAAGCGATCGGGCGCTGGGGCAATTTCATGAACCAGGAAGCGCACGGCGGACCGGTTAGCGAATCGTTTCTGCGCAGCTCGCTGCATTTGCCGGACTTTATCGTAAACCAGATGTATATCGACGGACAGTACTACCATCCGACGTTCTTATATGAATCTTTGTGGAACGTAGTAGGTCTCTTATTGCTGTTCTGGCTGCGCCGCAGACCGTTCTTGAGAGCGGGCGAACTGTTCATGAGCTATTTCATCTGGTATTCGATCGGCCGCTTCTTTGTCGAGGGGCTAAGAACCGACAGCTTGGACTTTACCGGTCCGCAGTGGCTGGCCTCCTTGATGAACGGGCTGTGGTCCCCTATGAGATGGATGGGCTTCGAATCGGGCTTTATGACCTACGGAGGCAATGTAAGAATATCGCAGCTGCTGGCGGTTCTCATCGTCATCGCCGCCTTTATTCTGATGGCGGTCCGGAGAAAAACGGGCGCCGCCTCCGTCAAGTATGCCGATGCAATCGAGCCTGTAGGCGGCAGTGCGGGCGAGAGCCGTTCCGGACGCGAAGAGGCGGTCCAAGCGGAGCCGGCTGCACCGGCTGCGGAGAAAACGGCGGAAGGATCGCCGCCTTCGGAGCAGGAGCAGGAGGGAGACAAGGATAAGTCGGGCAAAATCGGCGAGCCGGGCAGTCTGCAATAACTTTCAGCATGAGAAAAAGGAGCTAGAGCGATGATTCATACGATTTTGTTTGATTTGGATGGAACGATTGTCGATACGAACGAGCTGATTATCCAGTCGTTTCTCCATACGTTCGAAGGGGTGACGAAGGAGCCGGTAACCCGCGATCATATTATCCCGAACATGGGCAGACCGCTGGTAGAACAAATGCGCTTTTTCTCCGGCAGAGATGCGGTCGACGATCTGGTGCAAAAATACCGCAAATACAATATCGAGAACCACGACCGGCTCGTTAAGGAGTTTCCGCATGTCAAGGAAACGTTGGGCGTGCTTCACAAAGCGGGCATCAAGCTGGGAGTTGTCACCAGCAAAGTCGGGGTGACGACGGAAATGGGCCTTAAGCTTACCGGAATGTACGATTATTTCAGCGCGATTGTGACGGTGGACGATGTGGAACGTCCCAAGCCCGATCCGGAAGGCATCCGTAAAGCGCTCAGGGCGCTCGGTTCCGATCCTGCGGGCGCGCTGATGGTAGGAGACAGCCATTACGATATCGAGGCGGCCCATAACGCGGGGATTCCGTCGGTGGGCGTAGCTTGGTCGATGAAAGGCGTCGAATACTTACGCAACTATCGTCCGACGTATATTATCGACGATATCAGGGAGCTGCTCCCTATCGCAGGAGCCGAGGGGAATTCGATTGAGACGAACCGATAGATTTCCGGTCGAAGGACCGAATTCATTGTGGCAAATGTACCGCACGGTCAGCTTCTGGAAGGCGGTTCGCAATTTTGCATTTATTCAACTGACGCGGTATGCACCCTTTTTGTCTTTTAAGCGCTGGATTTACCGTCATGTGCTCGGGATGAAGGTAGGGGAGCATGCCTCCTTTGCGTTAATGGTTATGGTCGATGTCTTTTTCCCGGAAAAAATCGAAGTCGGCGACAACTGCATCATCGGATACAATTCGACGATATTGACGCATGAATATTTGATTAAGGAATACCGGATCGGAGCGGTGCGCATCGGCTCGAACGTGATGATAGGCGCCAATACGACCGTATTGCCGGGCGTGACGATAGGGGATCATGCCGTTATCGGAGCGGGCTCGGTCGTCCATAAGGATGTCGCGCCCTACAGCTTCGTGGCGGGCAATCCGCTGCGGGTGATCCGTGCGGACGTAAGGGTTCCGGTTGACGAGGCCGAGGAAGCACTGGAACGCGGGTAATTAGGAGAGAACGAAGAAAGCGGGGAAACGGCGGTGCAATTTAGGCCTTGTATCGATCTTCATCAAGGGAAGGTCAAGCAGATCGTAGGGGAGACGCTGAATACGGGAAACCTGGGCGTCGTTGAAAATTTCGTGTCGGAGCATGATTCATCCCATTATGCAGCGATGTTTCGGCGGGACGGGCTGCGCGGCGGCCATGTCATTATGCTGGGCGGGGGCAATGAAGAAGCGGCCGTCCGCGCGTTAAGCGCGTATGAGGGAGGACTGCAGATCGGCGGCGGCATTACGGCGGATAACGCGGATTTCTATTTGGAGCAGGGAGCGTCCCACGTGATAGTCACTTCGTATATATTCCGGGACGGCGAGCTGAATATCGACAATTTAAACCGGATGGTTGACAAAGTCGGCAAAGAACGTCTGGTTATCGATCTGAGCTGCAAGGAAAAAGACGGCAAATGGTTCGTCGTGACGAATCAATGGAAAACGTTCAGCAGCTTTGAAGTCAGCCCGGACAATATCCGTTATCTGGAACGGTTTTGCGATGAGTTTCTGGTCCATGCGGTCGATGTGGAAGGGAAGCAGTCGGGCATCCAGGAAAGTCTGGTGCGTCATCTGTCGCAGCATGTTTCCATTCCTACGACTTATGCGGGAGGGGCCCGCTCGATGGACGATCTGACGTTGTTCCGCGACTTGTGCGGCGGCAGGCTGGATATTACGATCGGAAGCGCCCTCGATATTTTCGGCGGCAAGCTGCCGTACCGCGATGTCGTGGCTTATTGCGGCGGGCTTCAAGAGTAAGCGATCGAGCTGCCGAACACGCTTAACGGTTTGGGCTTGATCGGGGGCCGTATAAAAAGCGTCTTTATACGGCGCCGGCGCTGCCGGCGTCAACCAGGCATAAGCTGCCGCCTTGTTCGGGGGCGGTAAAAGCTGCTGCTGAGCGCAGGTAAACCTCCATGAAAGGACGTTGTCCGATGGTTTTCTCATTGACGAAAGACGAGGTTAGATGGTAAACTTACGATTACACTCTTTATTTTGGTAGTATGGTAGCATATTAGCGAACTAAAGCGAATGCGATGAAATTATTATTGTTTATATAGGCGGGTGAGGATCGGTGTCGAAACCGAAAGTATTTGAAAAGCCGACCGGAGTCAAGGATTATTTGCCTGAAGCGGCGGCCAAGCTGCGGGCGATCGAGACGAAGGTGCTGCAGTGCATGGAAGGCTGGGGTTACCGTGAAATTATAACCCCGACCCTGGAATTTTACGATACGGTAGGGGTGGCGAGTTCTACGGAGGACCGCAAGCTGTTCAAGCTGCTGGATCGCAACGGCACGACGCTGGTCATGCGGTCGGACGTTACGGCACCGATCGCCAGGGTTGTATCTTCGCTGCTTAAGGAACAGCCATTCCCTATTCGGCTCTCCTATCGCGCTAACGTTTTCCGCGCTTTTGAAGCGGAAGCGGGGCGGGATGCGGAGTTTTTCCAGACCGGTCTGGAGCTTGTCGGAGACGCATCGTCCGAATCGGATGCGGAGGTTATCGCACTGGCCATCGCCAGCTTGCAGGCGGCGGGGGTGGAAAAGTTCAAGATCGCTCTGGGCCACGTCGGCTTCCTGACCGGACTGTTCAATGAAACGCTGCAGGAGCGCGCCGAAGCGCAGCAGGCGCTAAAAGAATGCTTGCTGAACCGCGATCATGTAGGTTACCGGGATACGATCAAATCGCTCGGTCTCTCCGAAGAGGTCGAGCGGGAGCTGAGCGGCATCTTGCGGCTGCGCGGCGGACAAGAAATTTGCGCCCAGGCGCGGGAGGTGGCCCGCGATCCGCTGGCGCAGCAGTCGATTGCGCATCTGTGCGAAGTATGGGATGTGCTGGAAGCTTACGGCGTCAGCGAGCATGTGCTGATCGATCTGACGATGATCGGCGATTTCTCTTATTATACAGGGATGACCTTTGAGGGCTACGCGGCCGATCTCGGCTTCCCGGTATGCAGCGGAGGACGGTACGACAACCTGCTGACTCAATTCGGGCGTCCGGCTCCGGCAACGGGATTCGCATTGAAGACGAATCGGATTTTGGAGGCGGTCAGCCATCAGCGGGTCGAGCGGCCAGGCGCCGTTCTGATCGTTTATACCGCCGCACGCAGAGGCGAGGCGTTCAAGAAGGCGCAGGCGCTGCGGCTGCAAGGAGACTTCATGGTGGAGACGCGGCTTCTGGCCGGCGAAGCGCAGCGGGTTGAAGCGGCTCGCACGGCGCAGGGCGCGTTTACCGTAAACGGCGCGGCGTACAACGACGTAATCGAGTTTGTGTAAAGGAGCAGGGACATGCAGGATGTATTGAAAGTAGCGATGCCCAAAGGGCGTATATATAAGCAAGCCTCTAAGCTGTTCCGCGAAGCGGGCTTTCCGATTCCGGAAGATATGGACGACTCGCGCAAGCTGATTATCCCGGTCCCGGAGGCCGGGCTGGAGTTCATTATGGCGAAGCCGGTCGATGTGGCGACTTATGTGGAGTACGGCGTAGCGGACATCGGCGTCGTCGGCAAGGACGTGCTGATGGAGGAGAATCGCGACGTCTATGAACTGCTCGATCTTGGTATCGCCCGCTGCCGGATGTCGGTCATCGGCCTGCCGGATTGGCAGCCGGTTTTAAATCCGCGGGTGGCGACCAAATACCCGAATGTCGCGTCGCAGTACTTCCGCGAACAGGGGCAGCAGGTCGAGGTCATCAAGCTGAACGGCTCAATCGAGCTGGCGCCGCTGATCGGGCTGGCCGACCGGATCGTCGACATGGTGGAGACGGGGCAGACTCTGCGTGAAAACGGTCTGGTGGAGCAGGAGCAAATTTTTTCCATTACGAGCCGACTTATCGCCAACCGGGTCAGCTACCGGATGAAGAACGAATCGATCCAGTCGCTGTGCGACAAGCTGCAGCAGAAGATGGCGTCGGCGGGTAAAGCTTAGGAAGCAGGCAGTGTAACGGAAAGAGGGGGAAACGTGATGAAGATTATGCCGGCCAGCGAATTTGCGCTGAAGCGGGAGGTCGAATACGGCTCGGAGGAGCAGAACGAGCGGGTCAAAAGCATTATTGAGAGCGTGCGCCGCGAAGGCGATGCGGCGCTGAAGCGCTATGCTCAGCAGTTCGACGGCGTGAGCATCGAGGAGCTGCGAGTGAGCGCGGCGGAGATCGAGGCCGCCTACGCGAAGGTGGACGAGAGCTTCCTCGTAGCGATCCGGGAGGCTGCGGACAACGTTCGCCGCTTCCACGAGAAGCAGAAGCGTTCGTCATGGATGGATCTGCAGCCCGACGGCAGCATCCTCGGCCAAGTGATCCGGCCGCTGCAGCGGGTCGGATTGTACGTTCCGGGCGGGAAGGCGGCGTACCCGTCGTCCGTGCTGATGAACGCGATTCCGGCTCAAGTGGCCGGAGTGCCGGAGATCGTGATGGTTACGCCGCCGGCTACCGCCGGAGTGGAGGGCATCGACCCGCATATTCTCGTAGCCGCCGCGGAAGCGGGCGTGAGCGAGATTTACCGCGTCGGCGGTGCTCAGGCCGTAGCCGCGCTCGCTTACGGCACGGAATCGATTCCCGCCGCGGACAAGATCGTAGGGCCGGGCAACATTTATGTCGCCTTGGCGAAGCGCTATGTGTTCGGCGCCGTGGACATCGACAGCATCGCCGGCCCGAGCGAAATCGTCGTGCTCGCCGACGAGACGGCGGACGCCTCTTACATCGCGGCCGACCTGCTGTCGCAGGCGGAGCATGACGAGATGGCGTCGGCGATTCTCATCACGCCGTCGCAATCGCTCGCCGAAGCGGTGCAGGCGGAAGTGAGCCGCCAGCTCGCCACGCTGCCGAAGAAAGCGATCGCGGAGCAGTCGATCCGCGACTACGGAGCGATTCTCACCGTGGCGAGCCTCGCGGAAGGCATTAATGCGGTCAACCGGCTGGCGCCGGAGCATCTGGAAATTCTCGTGAGCGAGCCGTTCCAATACTTGAGCGCCATTGAGAACGCCGGGGCGATTTTCCTCGGGCCGTACAGCTCGGAGCCGGTGGGCGACTATTTCGCCGGCCCGAACCACGTGCTGCCGACCAACGGGACGGCGCGCTTCTCGTCGCCGTTGAATGTGGACGACTTCATGAAGAAGTCAAGCGTCATTTATTACAGTAAGGAAGCGCTGCTCGCTAACGGAGATAAAATTATTGCGCTGGCTCGGCATGAGGGGCTTGAAGCTCACGCAAGGGCCATTCAAATACGATTGGAGAAAGAAGGGAATACCCGTGGCTGATCAACAACAAGCCGCTCGCCAGGCGAGCATCGCACGCAAAACGAACGAAACCGATATCGAGCTCGCCTTCCAGGTCGACGGCACCGGCATATCGGAACTCGAAACGGACGTACCGTTCCTGAATCATATGCTGGACCTGTTCACCAAGCACGGCCAATTCGACCTGAAGGTGAAGGCGGTCGGAGATATCGATATCGACGATCATCATACAGTGGAGGATATCGGAATTTGCCTTGGGGCGACCTTGCGCGAAGCGCTCGGAGACAAGAAAGGGATCAAGCGTTACGCGAACGTCTTCATCCCGATGGACGAGGCGCTCGCTCAAGTCGTGATCGATGTCAGCAACCGCCCGCACTTCGAATATCGGGCCCAATACCCTTCCACGCAGGTGGGCAGCTTCTCGACGGAGATGGTGCAAGAGTTCTTGTGGAAGTTTGCGCTTGAAGCCCGCATTACGCTCCACGTCATCGTCCACTACGGGCAAAACACGCATCATATGATCGAGGCGATCTTCAAAGCGCTCGGCCGCGCGCTGGACGAAGCGACGACCATCGATCCGCGCGTGAAAGGCGTGCCGTCGACGAAGGGAGTGCTGTAGCATGATCGCGATCATCGACTACGGCATGGGCAATCTGCACAGCGTCAGCAAGGCGGTCGAGCGGCTCGGCGTCGAGGCGGTCGTTACCTCCGACGAGGAGCGGATCATGGCCGCATCCGGAGCGATTCTCCCGGGCGTCGGCGCCTTCGGCGATGCGATGGAGCACCTGCGCGAATCGAAGCTGGACGGAGCGGTCGTGAGGTATGCCGAGACCGGCAAGCCGCTGCTCGGCATCTGCCTCGGGATGCAGCTGCTCTTCACCCGCAGCGAGGAGCACGGCTCCCACGAAGGGCTGAACCTGCTGCCCGGAGAGGTCATACGCTTTAGCGGCGGCTATAAGGTGCCGCATATGGGCTGGAACCGGCTGCAGTTTCGCCAGCCGAGCCCGCTGCTTGACGGCGTGGAAGAAGGACATGTGTACTTCGTGCATTCGTACCATGTGAAGCCGGAGCAGCCGTCGGATCTGCTCGCTACGACGGATTACTATCAGCAGGTGACGGCCATCGTAGGCCGGGACAACATCTATGGGATGCAGTTTCATCCCGAGAAGAGCGGCAGCATCGGCATGAAGCTGCTAAGCAATTTTACGGCTCTATGCAAATGAAAGCAGCAGGGCCTATAGAAGCACCAGACTCCTAAAAGCGTGGTGAACAAGCGGCCGATGAGTCGATAGAAAGCTGGAACAGCGTAAGCGGTCGCCTAAGAAAAACGGAGTCTCTCCATAGCAATAAGGAAAAAATAATTCAAAGAATCCGATTTCAACAGCGCTTGGAAGATCAAATGGGCACCGCAGCGGACTTTTTCACCACATGTATTAGCTTCATTCGAAAGCGGCGGAGTCACGATCAGGGCATCATTCATTTTTATGGGAACGGGGAGTGAGCGCATGCTTGCCAAACGGATTATTCCTTGCCTCGACGTCAAGGACGGACGGGTTGTCAAAGGCGTCAATTTCGTCAATTTGCGCGATGCGGGCGACCCGGTGGAGCTGGCCGCCATCTACGACCGGGAGGGTGCCGACGAACTCGTTTTTCTCGATATTTCGGCCTCGGTCGAAGGGCGCGCTACGATGGTGGAGGTCGTCAAGCAGACGGCCGGCGAAATTACGATCCCCTTTACGGTAGGCGGGGGCATCTCCAGCGTGGACGATATGAAGCGGCTGCTCCGCGCAGGAGCGGACAAAATCGGCATTAATACGGCCGCGGTCAAAAATCCGCAGCTGATTTCCGACGGGGCGCGCCGGTTCGGCTCGCAGTGCATCGTCGTCGCCATCGACGCGCGCTTCAACGCCGAGTGGGGAGAATGGGAAGTGTTCACTCACGGCGGACGCAACGGCACCGGCATCAAGGCGCTGGAATGGGCCAAGCGGGCCGAGGAGCTGGGGGCGGGAGAACTGCTGCTCACCAGCATGGACGCCGACGGCACGAAGGACGGCTTCGATCTGCCGCTGACCAAAGCGGTATCGGAGCTTGTAAGCATACCGGTCATCGCTTCCGGCGGGGCCGGAACGAAAGACCATTTTTACGATGTTTTCACCGAAGGCAAAGCGGATGCGGGACTGGCCGCAACGATTTTTCACTACAAAGAGCTTACGATTGACGAGGTCAAAACCAATCTCCGGCAAAAAGGGGTCGAAGTCCGATGAGCAACGAACAAACCGAACAAACCGCTGCGCTGTCTTGGGAAGAGCTGACCGCAGCTATCAAATGGGATGCGCAGGGCTTAGTGCCTGCGATCGTGCAGGATGCGGCAAGCAAAGACGTGCTCATGCTCGCTTACATGAACGAGGAGTCGCTCAGGCTAACGCTGGAATCCGGCGAAACATGGTTCTGGAGCCGCTCCCGCAGCGAATTATGGCATAAGGGCGCTACGTCCGGCCACAAGCAGAAGGTCCGCGCGCTGAAATACGATTGCGACGGAGACACGCTGCTGATCCAGGTAGATCAAACCGGTCCCGCATGTCATACGGGCCAGTACAGCTGCTTCTACAACAACGTGCCTCTGCAAGGGCAATCCGCCGCAGCTGCTGCGGACGCTTCTCCGAACGACCGCTTCGCGATGCTGTCGCGTCTGGAGTCGGTCATCGCCCAGCGCGACGCCGAGCGTCCGGAAGGAGCGTATACGACGTATTTGTTCGAGAAAGGGATCGACAAGATTCTGAAGAAAGTCGGCGAAGAGACGGCCGAAGTCATTATTGCGGCGAAAAACCGCGACAACGACGAGCTGCGCTACGAATCCAGCGATTTGATCTTCCATCTGATGGTGCTGCTGCGCGAAGCGAAGCTGCCGCTGGATGACGTGATGCGCGAGCTGGACCGCCGCCACAATTCCAAAAAATAACTTGAAACGATTGCATGGTCGGCCGCGTATAAGTATTCGGGCAAAAAACCGGAACGCCCGCTGACGTCGCAGCGGGAGCAACATCGAGCAAAGGGCATACGGCGCGAAGCAGATTCTTCTTAAGAGGATGGTTCAACGCTTATGCCCTTGCTCTGTGTCTTTATGAATTGCCGATTGCAGAAACGCTGGGTCCGCGGATATTGCACCTAATGCTGGCAAAAAGGGCGCTATTATGCAGCTTCTGCCCATCTTTCACGGAAATGCCTTTTTCTTAAATCTTTATTTTCATGTATAATGGGGTTGTGGACATTTTTTATTGTATAATGACTCTTGATGTTATATAGATGCATCGGAAGCTACAGCCCACTGAAACTTACGTAAACAATCCATAGCGGAGGTAACCTTTAACCATGTTTAGCGACAAACTGAAGATTTTTTCCGGATCATCCAACCCCAAGCTTGCCGAACGAATCTGTGAGGAGTTGGGTGTCAGCCTTGGCCAAGTCAAGCTTTCCAGATTCAAATGCGGAGAGATTTACTGCTGCTACGAAGAGACCATTCGGAACTGTGATGTGTTTTTGGTGCAAACGTTCTCCCATCCGATCAACGAGAACTTCATGGAACTCTTGGTCATGATGGATGCGGCCAAACGCGCATCGGCCAGAACAATCAACCTTGTCGTGCCTTACTATGGATATTCCCGTCAAGAACGTAAAGCTGCTCCCCGCGAGCCGATCTCGGCCAAATTGGTCGCTGATTTGCTGAATGCGGCCGGAGCTGATCGTGTGATTACGATCGACCTGCACGCGCCGGCGATTCAAGGCTTCTTCAACATCCCGGTCGATCATCTGACGGCGCTTGACCTGCTCAGCGCGCATATCAAGAAAAAAGCTATCGACGATTTGATCGTCGTCTCTCCGGACGCAGGCGGCGTGACCAGAGCGGAGAACCTGGCCAACGTGCTGGAAGCTCCGATCGCGATGATGTTCAAAAAGCGCTATGCGCATAACGAAGCGGTCGTCACTCACGTAATCGGCGACGTTAAAGGCAAAACGCCGGTTATTTTCGAAGATTTGATCGATACGGGAACGACGATCGTCAACGTTGTGGAAGGGCTGAAAGAACGCGGAGCGAATGATGTTTACATCTGTGCTACGCATCCCGTGTTCTCGGGACCTGCGTTGCAGCGGCTGGATCATCCGAACATTAAAGAAGTCGTCATAACGGACTCCATCGCGATTCCGGACGATCATTCCTCGCGCTTTCAGGTATTGTCGGTAGCCGGCCTCTTGTCGAATGCGATCCGCATTATTAAAGACGGCGGTTCTATCAGCTCCTTGTTCAAATACGGCGGCGTTTAATCCGATAGATTGGACCCGCACTACACCGCGGCGCTGATGCGCCGCTTCTTCCATGCTCATAAGCCTTGAGCGCCTGTCCGAAAGACGGCGGCGCAAAAGGTTTTTTCAGACATACTTATGTATTTTTAGCAGATTATGCTATACTTTTCGTAAGAATAACGCTGGTTTCCTATTGTGAATTCCAGACGGAACCGGAGGTGCCTTATTATAATGGAAAAGAAAAAGCGTGCTAACCCAACAAAACATAATAAAGTGATCCCGATGAAAATGGATGCCACGTTCTTTTTCGAACGAGCCGTTCAATCTTTGGACCGATATCATTACGATAAGGCATTAAAGTATTTTCGTCGCGCTGCCGATTACGAGCCGGAGAACCCGGTGAACCATTGTAATTTAGCGGGACTGCTCTCGGAGATGGGGAATTACGAGGAATCCAACCGCATTCTGCAGCATGTGCTGGATCGAATCGACCCTACAATGACCGAATGCTACTTCTATATGGCGAATAATTTCGCCAATATGGAAAATTACGAGTCGGCGGAGAAGGCGATCATTCATTACTTGGAGAACGACCCGACCGGACAGTTTCTGGAGGAGTCCGAGGAGATGATCGAGCTGCTCAGCTACGAGCTGGACCGCCCGACCAAGCTGACGTCCATCAAGAGCCAGGAAGGGATCTTCGAGCACGACCGGGCGCGCAGTATGCTGGAGGAAGGCAAATTCGCCGAAGCGGTGCGTATCTTAGAGAAGATCATCAAGAAGCATCCGGATTTTATGGCTGCGCGCAACAATTTGGCGCTGGCGTATTACTATATGGGATATTTCGATAAGTCCGTCGAGATGATTCGCGAAGTATTGGAGCTGGATCACGGCAATTTGCACGCGCTGTGCAATCTGGCGATTTTTTACCAGCATTTCGGGGATAAGGATAATTTGGCCGAACTGCTTGGCATCTTGCGGAAAACCTATCCTTTCCATCAGGATCATGTGTTTAAGCTGGCTACCACAATGGGCATCTTAAGTGAACACGAGACGGCGTACCGTTTGTTCAAACGGCTGCTTAAGACGGGCGAGGCCGGACTTGATCCATGCCTGTTTCATTATACGGCTGTTGCGGCATACAATACGAAGCGATATGACGAAGCCGAACGGCAGTGGCGCCAAGCGGAGAAGTTCGACCCCGGCTCGGAAATTCCGAAGTTTTATTTGAATCAGCTGCATCAATCCCGCAGCGAGCAGGTGAAGCCGCAAGTCAGCTATCATTATCATCTTCCCTTCGAGGAGCAGTTCCGCGGATTGGAGAAGTCAACGGAAGGGCTGCCCGACCATTTGAAGAGAGATCCGCTGGTCCGCTCTTCCTTCTTCTGGGCTCTGCGCCACGGAGATACCGAAACCAAGCTGCAGGTCATACAGGCATTCGGCCTCATCGCCGACAGCGAAGTGAAGGAAGCGCTGCTCGAATTTATAAAAGAACCGGGCGAGGACGATTATTTGAAAAAAGTCGCCATCTTCGTGCTGCGTCATATCGGGATGCACGAACCGGTATCCGCGGTGCTGGACGGCTTGGAGCAGATGATTCCGGCATCGCCGTTTTCGCCGAACTTACCGGTCTGGGAACGCAAATGGCAGGATATTATGGATATGGCGATGCATGAGATGAAGCGCAGGTACGATATGGTGCAGCAGTACGATCTGCAGACGCTATGGGTAGAATATTTATCGAGGGCGTATCCGAATGTGCCCAAAATTGCCAAGGCTGAGGGCTGGGCCGCCGCGCTGGAATATTTGACCGCCAAAATGCACCGCCGCGCGATCTCGCTGCATGAGCTGGCGCATCGTTACAATGTGTCGGTAGCGACAATCAGCAAAAACGTGAAACTTATCGATGAAGCTTGCGGCATCAGAGAGAAGATGGAGGCCATCTTCCCGACATTCTCAAGCTTTGATCATAAAATAAAGTAGGTCGCGGTTTTCTTGGGGAAACAGACTTTGCGATGAACGTTTTCTTCACGAAAACTTTTTTAGGAGGAATGGAAATTATGTACAAAGCAGTAGTAATCGGTACGGGTCCTTCGGGACTGACTGCAGCTATTTATTTGGCACGCGCCAACTTGAACCCGCTCGTTATCGAAGGACCGGAGCCGGGCGGCCAATTGACGACGACGACGGAAGTGGAGAACTTCCCGGGCTTTCCTCAAGGAATTATGGGTCCTGAGCTGATGGACAATATGCGCAAGCAAGCGGAGCGTTTCGGCGCCGAATTCAAAACCGGCTGGGTCAATAAGGTGGATTTATCCAAACGTCCGTTCACGCTGTCGGTTGAGGGGATGGACGACATCCAAGCGGAGAGCTTAATTATCTCCACAGGCGCATCCGCCAAGCTGCTCGGCATCGAGAACGAGAAGGAAAGCATGGGACGCGGCGTGAGCACATGCGCGACTTGCGACGGCTTCTTCTTCCGCGGCAAAAAAATCATCGTAGTGGGCGGCGGCGACTCCGCCATGGAGGAAGCGAACTTCCTTACCCGCTTTGCTACGGAAGTGCGTCTGGTGCATCGCCGCAGCGAATTGCGCGCCTCCAAAATTATGCAGGACCGCGCCCGCGAAAACTCCAAAATCGCCTGGAGCCTGAACAAGACGCCTCTTGGCGTAGTGAGCGGGGATAAAGGCGTAACCGGGCTTAAAGTGAAAAACAACGAGACGGGAGCCGAAGAAATTCTGGAGACGGACGGCATCTTCGTCGCCATCGGCCATACGCCGAACACGGGTTTCCTGGGCGGTCAAATTACGACCGACGAGCACGGATATATCGTAGTGAAGCCGGGTACGACACAGACGAACGTCGAAGGCGTATTCGCCTGTGGAGACGTGCAGGACAGCAAATACCGTCAAGCCATTACGGCGGCGGGCAGCGGATGTATGGCTGCGCTCGAATGCGAGAAGTTTCTTGAAGGACATGCGGTTCACGAATGGAGCCAGACACTGTAGAAGATAAGCGAGAACGTGGGACGCAAGGTTCCACGTTTTTTCGGTCTTAGCGGGCCTGCATGAATATATTGGACGTTATCTTGACCTCAGGTTAGGGTTGGCTTATAGTTGGAACATGAGCTTTACGTGATTATAGTTTATGAGGTGACCTGAGAAATGGGAGAGAAAGTGTACGTTGGAGTCGATCTGGGAGGCACGGCAATTAAGGTAGGGCTGTGCGATGAGAATGGCAAGCTGCTGCAGACCTTCGAAGGACCGACGGGAACGGAGCACGGCGCCGATGTAGTGTTGGAGAATATCGCTCAGTATGTTCGCAAGCTGGTGGCGGAGTCCCCTTATGAGTGGGAGCAGGTGGACGGTATTGGTGCCGGCATCGCCGGATTTATGGACATTCCCGAGGGCTTTATCAAGCTGTCGCCTAATCTGGGTTGGCGCAACGTACCTATCAAAAAAATTCTCGAAGAGAAGCTCGGCAAGACGGTTAAAATCGACAATGACGCCAATGTGGCTGCGCTTGGAGAAGCATGGAGCGGTGCGGGCGCGGGTATTCCGAATCTAGTATGCTATACGCTCGGAACGGGAGTAGGCGGCGGCATTATTATTAATGGTAAAATATTCCAAGGTTTTAAAGGAATGGCTGGAGAGCTCGGTCATATGGCGGTCGTGCCGGATTTGGAAGCTATCAACTGCGGCTGCGGAATGAAAGGATGTCTGGAGACGGTGTCCTCGGCTACCGGCATTATTCGCATGGCCAAGGAAGCGGTCGAACGCGGAGAATCGACATCGCTAGCTTTGGTAGAGAACATTATGGCCAAGGACGTATTCGATGCGGCCAAGTCGGGGGACGAGGTGGCCATTCGCATCATCAACCGCGCTGCGTTTTATTTGGGCAAGTCGATGGCATCCGTATCGGTCGTGCTGAACCCTCAACGTTTTATTATAGGCGGCGGCGTATCGAAGGCCGGAGATATTCTGTTCGATGCGTTGCGCAAATATTACAATGATTTTGCTCAGGATGCGGCTAAAGAAGGCGTAGATATCGTGCCTGCAAGCCTCGGCAACGACGCCGGCATCGTAGGCGCCGCAGGCCTCAATCTGCGTTCTTAATTGGCTGATGAATCCGAGAGCGACCCGGAGGTGGATTCCCATGGAAGATATGCATACCTTAGGCAAGCTGGTTATTATCACAGGCATGTCGGGCGCAGGCAAGACGATTGCCGTGCAAAGCTTGGAGGACTTGGGATTTTTCTGCGTGGATAACCTTCCTCCCGTACTCATCCCGAAATTCGCGGAGCTGATTGAGCAGTCCAAAGGCCGCATCGGCAAAGTGGCTTTGGTGATCGACTTGCGCGGAAGGGAATTTTTTACATCGTTATCCGAATCTCTTCGATACATTCAAGAGAATCATACGCTGACCTATGAAATTTTATTTCTGGACGCGACCGATGCGGTGCTGGTTCAACGCTATAAGGAAAGCCGCCGCAAGCATCCGCTGGCTCCTACGGGAGCGCCTCTGGAAGGAATCATTCAGGAGCGCAAGCTGCTGGAGGAGCTCAAGGGGATGGCTACGCAGGTGATCGATACGAGCAGCCTGAAGCCGACCGCGCTCAAAGAGCGCATCGTGTCCAGATTTACGAATCTGGAGTCGGACGGTATCTCTATCAATGTGATCTCGTTCGGTTTCAAGTACGGAGTGCCGATCGATGCGGATCTTATCTTCGACGTGCGGTTCCTGCCGAACCCGCATTATGTGGAGACGCTGCGTCCGAATACGGGGCAAGATCCGGAAGTGTACGATTATGTGATGAAGTGGAGCGAAACGCAGGAATTTCTCGCCAAGCTGCTCGATTTGCTGAATTTCCTGGTTCCTCAGTACAAGAAGGAAGGCAAGAGTCAAGTTGTCGTAGGCATTGGATGTACTGGCGGCAAGCATCGTTCCGTAGCAATAGCTGAATATTTGGGTAAAGTGATGGGCAATAGTGAGACGGAGACGGTTCGTGTAAGCCACCGCGACTCGGAACGCGACCGGGTTGAGGTGAAGAAATGACCAAAAACCGCAAAGAGAGCGCCCGCCCTCGTATTGTCGTGATCGGCGGAGGCACCGGATTATCGGTCATGCTCCGCGGATTAAAAGAAAAACCGATGGATATTACCGCCATAGTAACGGTGGCGGACGACGGCGGCAGTTCGGGCATTTTGCGTTCCGAGCTGGAGATGCCCCCGCCGGGGGACATTCGCAACGTCCTCACCGCGTTGGCCGATGTAGAGCCGCTGCTCGGCAAAATGCTGGAGTACCGGTTCGAGAAAGGCCAGGGATTAGCCGGTCACAGTTTGGGCAATCTAATTTTGGCAGCGATGAGCGATATTACCGGCGATTTTGTGACCGGGGTTCGCGAGCTGAGCCGCGTATTTGCCGTTCGGGGCAGAGTGCTGCCGGCAGCGAACCATGCGATCGTATTGAAGGCGGAAATGTCGGACGGCACGATCGTCGAAGGGGAATCGAAGATTCCGAAGGCAGGCAAAGTGATCAAGCGCGTGTTCATCGAACCCGCCGATGTGGCTCCCTTGGAGGAGGCCGTCGATGCGCTGAAGCAGGCCGATGCTATATTGGTTGGCCCGGGAAGCCTGTACACAAGCATTATGCCGAACTTGCTCGTACCGGAAATCGCGCGGACGATTCTTGAATCGAAAGCGCTCAAAATGTTTATTTGCAACGTGATGACGCAGCCGGGGGAAACGGATAATTATACGGTCAGCGATCATTTGCAAGCCGTATACCATCATGTCGGGCATCATTTGTTCGATTACGTGATTGTCAATAATGGAGAAATTCCTCCTCAGGTGCAGAGCAGGTATGCAGAGAAGGGCGCCAAGGTCGTCCCGCTTGATCTGGACGAGGTGACCAAGCGAGGCTACAAGGTAATAGGCGACCAACTGGTTTTATTCCGCACTTATTTGCGTCATGACGCGGAAAAGTTAAGTCATCACATCTATCAGCAGGTGGAGAGCTGGATGATTAAGAAGAGGTGATTGCCCATGTCCTTCGCCGCACAAACGAAAAAAGAATTAACGATGATCCAATCCGAGGCAGCATGCTGCGAAACGGCGGAGCTGTCGGCGCTCATTCGCATGAACGGTTCCGTGCAGCTGACTAGCCAGCGGATCGTACTGGATGTGTCGACCGAGAACGCGGCGATTGCCCGCCGGATGTATTCATTATTGAAAAAGCAGTTTCGCGTTCATACCGAGCTGCTCGTCCGCAAGAAAATGCGACTGAAGAAAAATAACGTCTACATTGTACGGGTACCGAACCAAGTGCAGGAAATTTTGTCCCGGCTGCATATTGTCTCCGAGGGCTTTATGTTCACTCCGGGCATTGAAGACGAGATTATTCGAGAAG
This sequence comes from Paenibacillus doosanensis, assembly GCF_025060755.1. Lineage (GTDB taxonomy): Bacteria > Bacillota > Bacilli > Paenibacillales > NBRC-103111 > Paenibacillus_S > Paenibacillus_S doosanensis. The sequence continues at coordinate 259,503 of NZ_JANYUY010000002.1, read as the reverse complement.
ATTGCTGTAAACGCGCCTATTTGCGCGGGGCGTTCTTGGCGGGCGGATCGGTGAACAATCCCGAGGGCTCTTCCTATCATCTCGAAATTTCTTCGATGTACGAGGAGCATTGCCAAGCTCTGTGCGAGCTGGCCAACCGGTTCGACCTGAACGCGCGCTGTATCGAGCGAAAGAAGGGGTTCGTTTTCTACATCAAGGAAGGCGAGAAAATTATCGAGTTCTTGAACCTGATCGGCGCCCATCAGGCGCTGCTGCGTTTCGAGGACGTGCGGATCATGAAAGATATGCGCAACTCGGTCAACCGTCTTGTTAATTGTGAAACGGCGAACTTGAACAAAACGATCGGCGCAGCCGTCCGGCAAATCGATAATATTCGATTGCTGCAAAAGGAGCTCGGCTTGGAAAACTTGCCCGAAAAGCTGCGCGAGGTTGCTGAAATCAGGCTGATGCATCCGGACATGAATTTGAAAGAGGTCGGAGACCTGCTTAAGGGCAGCGTCAGCAAATCCGGTGTCAATCACCGGCTTCGAAAGATCGACGAGCTGGCGGAAAAGATCCGCAATTCATAATTCGGACGAAAATATAGATTTTTTGTGTAAATTGCCGCCCGCTTCTAGTGCATCCGGCGGAAAAATGGTATAATGGATGAAAAATCGCTTTTTCATGGTCATTTATGCAAAATGGTCATTCGTAATATTAAGATAGTAGGGGGTATGGGTTGGAATGTCGAAACGCCCAGTAGTCGTGAAGTTGAAAACAGGCCTTCATGCCAGACCAGCGGCACTTTTTGTGCAGGAAGCTAACAAGTTCTCTTCCGAAATTTTCGTGGAGAAAGACGAGAAGAAAGTTAATGCCAAGAGTATTATGGGAATTATGAGCTTGGCCATCAGCACAGGTACGGAAGTATACATTAGTGCAGAAGGTTCGGACGCCGAGCAGGCTGTAAACGCTTTAGTCGCTTTGGTCAGCAAAGAGGAACTGGAGAACCAATAACAACCGCCACAGGCTTCCGAAAGGAAGCTTTTTTCCATTTGTGGAAATAGCAGGTGTGTAAATGCGTCATATTTCGGCATTTATGTCTATTGTATGAAGTGGAAGATGATGGCTGGATTTGGGTGCAAGGAAAAGCGCAACCTTTTCTTGAGCGGAGCGTCTATAATGACGTGTCTTCTTTAGGAAAGGTTTTTTTGCTTATCTTTTTTTACCATTTTAAAGGAGTAGAGAGATGAAACAGATGAAAAGAGAAATGTCTTTGATCATGATCATGACCTTGTTATGCGCCGTTCTCTTCGCACCGTTGGCATCAGCGCAGGGCGTATCGTCGGCTTCGACTTACATACTGCTCTATGTCGACAAAAGCGAGGCTTTCTTGAACGGCAAACAAGTGACGCTAGACTCCCCGGCTACGATCATCAAAGACAAGATGTTTGTACCCGCCAAGTTTCTGGGAGACGCTCTGGGCATGAAGGTGGAGTGGAACGAGAAGACGCGCCAGATCACGATGGAGACGCCAGGGTACGATATCGTGCTGGACAGCGACCGGAAATCGGTATGGATTAACGGGATTCTCGAGCCTTTCGATTCCGCGGCGGCCATCAGTCCGGAAGGCAAGCTGCTCATTAAGCTGACTTGGCTGGCGGATTACATGGGGGCCCGTTATACGTACAACGATGAACTGAGACGGGTAGACATTTTGTATACGAAGACACCGAACGGCATTTATATTCCGAATTCGAACAATTCCAACCCGGTGGCCAAATTTTCGACAAACAAAAATACTTACAAGATCGGCGAACCGGTGAAATACGTCGACCTGAGCTATGATCCGGATGCCGAGGGCATCGTTCAGTACGACTGGACAGGCAACGACGAAGCGTTCTTCACACCCGGCTCCCATCAGGTGACGCTGACGGTATGGGACGGCCACGGCAACAAGAGCGAGCCGTACACACGCAATATTATCGTAAGCAGCGAGACGTACTTGAACGCGATAGAATATCCGATCTATATGAAGCCTGAAGGAAGCTTTATCAAGACGGATTGGAGCACGCTATGGGGCAACTTCTGGAATTTGCCGCAGCTGCCGAAGCAGGTAACGACCGATAATACGAGAAAGCTTCTGGTCAGCGACAGTCCGGAGGAATTTACGGAAAAAGGCATTCTGTATCAGGATACGGTCAACGGAAAAGGCAGATTGTACGCAGATCACATCAATGGAACGCAGGAAAAGGTTACTATGGCGATCTTGGCCAAGAACATGACCAATAAGCCGGTGACGATCAAAACGACCAATAAAGGCGAAGTATGGCCTTCTGTGTATGCGAACCTGATCGGCAACGAAGCGTCCGTCGATTTTCTGATGAACGATCCGCACAATGAAGAAATGGTCGTTCCGGCGAATCAAACGTTCATTTATTCGCAAATGCCGGAGTTTTATCCCGGTCAAGGCGTGAATTTGTTCTACGATGTGGAAACGGACGGCGAGATTCAGTTCTCCTTCGTCGCCACCGACCAGGTGTCGCAGAACACGCTGAACCGCCTGCCGCTGCTGCCGTTCACCGGACATGTCCGCGGGTCGTTCCCGGTATCTCAGGTGAATTGGAATGTGGACGCCAGCTCGTTCACGAAGCCGTCGAGGCTGATTATCGGGGACGGCACGACCGATACGTTCCAGCCGGGTTACGATCCGATGCGCAAGCAAAATGTGACGAACGACGGCAACTACGGCGTCGTCTACAAGATCCATGCGGATAAGCCGCGCAAAATGGCAGTCATGGTGCTGGCTTACGGAGGCATCTTCAAAGGCCCGTTCAAAATTAACGGGGAGATGCACCTCGTACCGCAATCCGGCGTGCTGACGGCGTTCGACGGCATGCAGATTTTGACGAAGACGACAGGCAAGGAGGATTCGCTGGATATCGAATTTACGCCTCCGGCGGGCTCGGCTTTCCCGATCGATCTCATCTTCTATCCTTTGGACGATAAAGAAACGAACTAATTGTCGAAACGGTGATTACCGTCGGCTCTCCTGGTGCGCAGGGGGGCCGATTTTTTTGCTGTTATAGATAATTTTGCTTGCGCGAGAAAATTGATCTCTTATGCAACCTTTGAGCGGGGAAACCGCATCTATAAGGGTGAAGAGGAGGGGGAGCGATGAACCCCGAGCTGGGATGGATTGAGCGGCTGCGCCGGGGGGACGGCTCCGGATTGCCGCCGCTGATGGACCGGTACGGTCATGAGGTGTACCGTACAGCCGCGCTGCTGATCAGAGACCGGCACTCCGCGGAAGATATCAGTCAGGAGGTGTTTCTGATCGTTTATCAAAAGATCGGGCAGTTCCAAGGAGAAGGATCGCTGCGGGGCTGGCTGCTGCAAATTACGATCAATTTGTGCAGGAGCCGGATGCGCCGGGCTTCATGGAGGCGGCTGGTGTTCTTCGGACTGGAGCATCCCGGACTTGTCAGCTCCGACCGAGGGCTTGAACGGTACGCAGAGAGCGATTCTTTAATGGGCTGCATTCGGCAGCTGCCTTATAAATACAGGGAAGTGATCGTGTTGTATTATTATCGGGATATGTATATAAGGGAGATGGCGGAGCTGCTCGGCGAATCGGAAGGAACGGTCAAGAGCAAGCTGTCGCGCGCCAAGAGGCTGCTTAAGAAACTGCTGGAGGCGGGAGGGTGGAAGGATGAAAGCAAGGCATGGGAATAATCCGGTGCGCGAACAGTTGAAGGCCGAGCTGGCCGGCGTGCGGTTCAGCGAGGAGATGCAGCGCCAGGTGATGATGCGGCTGGACCCGGCGAAGACGCCGTTCTGGGAGCGGGAACTCGCTATCCCGTTCCCGGCCGCCGCAGGATGGGGGCTGCTGTGCGCGATGGCGATATGGCTCTTGTTCGCGCTTCCGTTGTCGGCTCCCTCCGGGAAGAGCGGATTGACGGATGCGGCGAGGCATCCGGAACAGGCTTATGAAGGGCAGGCCGAACAGCCGGCGTATGTATCGCTGGCCGGGAATGTATTTCGCAGCGAAGAGCTGAATCGGGGGTGGCGGCCGTGATTCGGATCAAGTACAAGACATTGGCAGTAGGGCTGTTGCTGCTGCTGGTCTTCCTGCTCGCCGTATACGTTGAGCTTCCCTCTAAGCTGCTGGAATGGAAACGGTACGATGCCGTTCTGAAGTATTTTCCCCGGAGCAGCCAGGCCCCGGATGCGCTGTATTGGGCGGCTGAATCGGAGGCTCCGAACCCGGGGGACGGTCGGATGTTCATTTTTCACAACTCGTCCTCTTATTCCTTGGCCGGGACCGTCTCCTCTCAAGGAATGGCGTACGCCCGGGAGAAGCTGGAGAGACTGATTGCGGAGTACCCGGGGTATGTTCTCGCCGAGCAAGCGCGATGGAAGCTGGCCTTGATCTATTTTGCCGCGAAGGAGTACGATCGGGCCGAGCCGCTCTTTCGCAGCATGGCGGATAACGGCAAGCAGGATGGGCGCAGCAAGGAAGCGGCGGCCTACGCGCAGCTGCTCGCTTCGCGCCGAGGGGCGGAGGAGCGAGGGGCTGCGACAACGCCTTCCTTGCAGGGGAAGGTCGTGATAGGCGACCGGCCTGCGGCCGGACTGGTGGTCGCCCTGCATCGCAAGGCGGACTCCAGCTGGATGTATCCGCCGTACGGTCGCTATCCGATGGCGATGACGGACGACGCGGGTTCCTTCCGCTTCTACGACGTGCCTGAAGGCGAGTACGAAGCGGGCGTCGGCGCCGATCCGGCGGAGCTGAGCGGATATTATCTCAGCGATCTGGGAAGCGAGACGGTAACGATTCGATCCGGAGCGACGGCGGACTATGATCTGCGGTTCGTTCCTCAGGTGAAGGTCGTTCAGCCGACGAACAAGGAAGTGATCGCATCCGGCCGGTTCGAGTTTAGCTGGGAGCCGTATCCCGGCGCCGCGAGCTACAAGCTGTCGATCGCGGCGCTGGAGTTCGGCGAGGACGGCAAGCCGCAGGGCGTCTCTTCCATTCCGCTGGATGAGGCGTGGACCGAGCCTAGGGCGGAGTACGATCTGGAAACGCTGCGGACGTATCGGAGGGGGCTCAGCAAATCCTTTTCCCAAAATGAAGTATGGATCGGCTCCTCCGGCATTCTGGGGATCGTATACCCCGGGGGCCATTTCGTTTGGTCCGTCGACGCCTTCAACGACCGGGGCGAGAGAATAAGCAGCTCCAGAGGCTATTATACGTCGCTGAACGGGTCGGAGCCGTTCTTCTCCGTCTCCGACAAGGGGCAGCTGCCCGGCGACAAGCTGGTGCTGCAGGGCGATTACAAGGGGGCGATCCGGGCATATGAAAGCGAGGGCGATAATCCTTATGCGTTAAGGGCGCTGGCGATTATGGCGCTGGACGGGATTGAACCAGGGGACCGGGGCGATAAAGCGAAGGCGCTTGCGTACTTGCGGCGGCTCCCGAATCCGGCGCCGTTCGACCTGGAGCTGATAAGGTCTGCGAGCGAAAGGAACTGATCGGGAGCGGAGGCAATTGAAAGTCATGGATGGCGGCCTGGAAGCCGCGGATCTTGGCGTGCCGCGCTGCACGGAAGCCGATAGGCGGGCCGGCTGCTTTGGCTTTAACGCGGGCCGGCTGCGCCCCGACGTCAAAAAAGCCTGCGAAACCTCCCGATAACGGGCGGCCTCGCAGGCTTTTATTTTGAAGCATATGCAAAAATTAGACGCGTTCAATGACTTTATCGATCAGGCCGTAAGCGGCGGCTTCCTCCGCGTACATGAAGTTGTCGCGGTCGGTGTCTCTCTCGATTTTCTCGAACGGTTGTCCTGTGCGCTCGGCCAAAATATGATTCAGCTTATCGCGCATTTTCAGAATGCGCTTGGCGCGGATTTCGATATCGCTGGCTTGACCTTCGGCTCCGCCCAGCGGCTGGTGAATCATCACTTCGCTGTTCGGCAGCGCAAAGCGTTTGCCCTTGGCGCCGGCTGCAAGCAGGAACGCGCCCATCGATGCGGCCATACCGACGCAGATGGTCGATACGTCCGGCTTAATGAACTGCATCGTATCGTAGATAGCCATTCCTGCGGTAATCGAACCGCCGGGGCTGTTAATGTATAGGCTGATATCCTTATCCGGGTCCTGAGCGGCCAGGAACAGCAATTGGGCGATGATGGCGTTGGCCACAACGTCATTGACCGGAGTTCCCAGAAAAATAATGCGATCCTTAAGCAAACGGGAGTAAATATCGTAAGCGCGTTCTCCTCGTGCATCCGGTTCTACGACCATTGGAATGAAACTCATAAGCTGCAGCCTCCTTAAATTTCATATATGGTAACACTATAACCATCATAGCGTAAAAACAAACAAAGGTCAAGGAAGGTCAAACAGAGGTGACAAAAAAACCTCTCTTCCTGCGAGGATGCAAGAAACAGAGGCTTTGGTTATCGTTAATGTGAGTAAAGATGGCGCGCCCGTAAGGAATCGAACCTTAATCTCAGGCTCCGGAGGCCTACGTCATATCCATTGGACCACGGGCGCGTATTAGTTTGTCTCAAAAAATGAGAAGCAAGAGTTATTATATGATACTATTCGGGAAAAAGCAACCCTGCAGAAAAGGAATTTGGCAAGAAAAAGCTTCGGCAGGGTTGTCTAACGAATGTTCAGGATAATGAAGCGGGGAGCTTCTCCTCAGTATAGACGTTTTTCACGCAGTCGTAGAAGGCTTGCTCGGCGTCGGTTAGCTGAATATCGCGGCGATAGACGAGGCCGTTCTTCCGTTCGATCCGCAGTCCGCAGACCGGTTTCGTCAGCAGAGCTCCCTTGTCGAGCTGATCGCGAACCGCGTAAACCGGCAGAAAGGCAATGCCCAGTCCGTTCTTAACGGATTCCTTGATCACCTCAAAGCTGCTCATCGGCACGGTCGACAGCCGAATCCTCAGCTTCTCCAGCGGAGCGAGAATGCTGCTTTGCAGCAGGCGGCTTTGCGGCAGCAGCAGGGTCGTATGTTCGAGATCGCGGGCATACAGCGTTTTTCGTTCGGACCAGGGATGATCGGGAGGGAACACCAACAAGAATTGGTCTTCGAACAGAACATAATGATCCAGTTCCGACTGGATATAGGAATCGTCATCGTATAACGGCATAAAGGCCAGGTGAATTTGATGCTGCGCCAGCATGCGATGCAGATCGTCATAGCCGTATGTATGAAGCTCGAAGCGCTGCTTCGGATTGGAATGGCGGAATTGCCCCAATAGATCCGGCAGCACGTAGACCCCGATATAATTGCTGGCGTAAATGGACAGAACAGGTTCGGTTTGCTGGGACTGGGCAATCTTATCGGCGGCTTCCTTGAACATTTGCGTGATTCTGCGCGCGTAGTCGTAAAAAATTTCTCCTTGAGGCGTCAGCTTCACCGTTCTCCCGGAGCGGACAAGCAGCTTGGCGTCCAGCAGTTCCTCCAACTGCTGAATATGGCCGCTGATCGTAGGCTGCGAACAGTACAGCCGCTTGGCCGTTTCGGTGAAAGAGCCGCACTCCGCGAGCGTAAGAAAGGTCTCCAGTCTCTCGAAAGTTTTCATTCCTCCGGCCTCCGCAAAGATAATGTGCTTAGAGCGAAGTATACTATATATGATAATGATTATCAATATCATCAATAGATTCGTCTCGGAATTCCGCGAGCTCAAATGGTCCTTGTCCCAGCGGGCGCAAGCTCTGCCGCAGGAGGAACTTCTGACGGTCAGACGCATATCCTAAACATGGGGGCGGCGGCGCAAGGCGGAGGTCGGCGATGCTGAGCCGGGGGCGGGCACAGCGTTCGAAACCGGGGGGCCGGCCTAACCATGCGGGCGCAGCAAGCCCTTTTGCCCGTATGCCGCGGAATTTTTGTCCGATTTGTGATTTGTTAGTTGAAAATGGTTTTCAAATTTTATATAATGAGGACAGCTAAGTGAAAGCTTAGTTGTTTTTTTGGAAGATGTGGGACTAAAAATGTAGTACTGGGACGAAAGGTGTCCATGTCACAGCGGGAGAGTGTTTTATGAGAGATATGCTCGATATTCAAAAGCAGCTTCTGCCGGACCTACTGGACACGCTGAAAAAGAGATATACGATATTGCACCATATTATGGTGTCAGGAATCGTCGGTCGCCGAACACTGGCCGGATCGCTGAACACGACGGAGCGCATCTTAAGGGCCGAGGTCGATTTTTTAAAAGCGCAAGGGCTGCTGGAGGTCGACGCCTCCGGTATGAAGATCAGTGAAGCGGGCCGTCAACTGCTCGACAAGATCGAACCGATGGTCAAGGATTTGTTCGGATTGGCGGAGCTGGAAGACCGCATCCGTTCGCATTTCGGCTTGAAGCAGGTCGTTATCGTGCCGGGAGATTCCGATGCGTCGCCGCATACGAAGAAAGAATTGGGCCGTGCCGGCGCAGCGGTATTGCGCAAATACGTGTCCCAAGACGAAGTCATTGCGGTAACCGGCGGGTCGACGATGGCGGAGGTCGCCTACCACTTGTCCTCTTCCACTTCGCTCAAAGGCAGCTGGTTCGTGCCGGCTCGGGGCGGACTCGGCGAGAGCGTGGAGCTGCAGGCGAATACGATTGCCTCGACGATGGCGAAGAAGACGGGGGCCAAATACCGGCTGCTTCATGTGCCCGATCACTTAAGCGAAGAAGCTTACCAGACTTTGATGCAGGACGGCACTATCCTGGAGATCATTCAGTTTATCCGCAAAGCCCGCATCGTCATCCACGGCATAGGAGAAGCTATGGTGATGGCCAGAAGGCGCAAAGTAGACGCAGCGACGACGGCGATCCTGCAGAATGACGGAGCGCTTGCCGAGGCGTTCGGGTATTATTTTGACCGCGACGGCACCATATTGCACAAGATGCCGACCGTAGGGCTGCGCATCGAAGATATTCAACAGATGGATTGCGTAATCGGCGTCGCCGGAGGCAAGAGCAAAGGCGAGGCGATTGCAGCGGTGCTGCGCTTCGGGCGGGAAGACATTCTCGTCATCGATGAAGCGGCCGCGCTTGAGATTGTACAGACATTGCCATCTTGACAGGCTCTGCCTGTCTTGACATAAATCCAAAAAAAATCATTACTAGGAGGCTATTCCACATGGCAACTAAAGTAGGTATTAACGGTTTTGGACGTATCGGTCGTAACGTATTCCGCGCAGCATTCAACAACCCTGAAGTAGAAGTTGTAGCTATCAACGATTTGACAGACGTAAAAACGCTGGCTCATTTGCTGAAATACGACACTACGCACGGCAAATTCGAAGGCACTGTAGAAGCTACGGAAGGCGCTTTGATCGTTAACGGCAAAACGGTAAAAGTATTTGCTGAGCGCAATCCTGAAAACCTGCCTTGGGCTGCTAACGGTGTAGAAATCGTTGTTGAATCCACAGGTATTTTCACAGCGAAAGAAAAAGCTTCCCTTCACTTGAAAGGCGGCGCTAAGAAAGTTATCATCTCCGCTCCTGCAACGGACGAAGATATCACGATCGTTCTTGGCGTTAACGAAGATAAATACGATCCGGCTAATCACACGATCATCTCCAACGCTTCTTGCACAACGAACTGCTTGGCGCCATTCGCTAAAGTATTGAACGAAAAATTCGGTATCGTTAAAGGCATGATGACAACGATCCACTCCTATACGAACGATCAATCCGTGCTGGATCTGCCGCACAAAGACCTTCGCCGTGCTCGCGCAGCAGCCGAGAACATCATTCCGTCCACTACGGGTGCAGCTAAAGCCGTATCCTTGGTACTGCCTGAATTGAAAGGCAAATTGAACGGCATGTCGTTCCGCGTTCCTACTCCGAACGTATCCGTAACCGACCTGGTTGCCGAACTGAAAGTGAACGTAACGGTTGACGAAGTAAACGCAGCGTTGAAAGAAGCCGCTAACGGCGCTTTGAAAGGCGTATTGAACTACTCCGACGAGCCGCTTGTATCGAGCGACTACAACGGCGATCCTGCTTCCTCCACAATCGACGCTTTGTCGACGATGGTCGTTGGCGACAACCTGGTGAAAGTCGTTTCCTGGTACGACAACGAGTGGGGCTACTCCAACCGCGTTGTAGACTTGGTTGCCTTCATCGCGAAAAAAGGTCTGTAAGTTAGAACAATTGTGGTTATGCACTGACAAAGTTTCATAAATGGCTTTTCGCTTGATGCAAAAGGGATGTACTTTCGGGTTCTGCTTGAGTCTGTCTTCTTGGGAATTAGATTTCATACCGGTATGAATACAATCTCAAAGGAACCTCACTGACGCTCTACGGTACATCCCTTCTTGCTTTTCACCCGCGAAGTTGTTGCGAAACGATGATCAGACATCACCACATTTTTTATGTGCGGGTGTACGAGGCAAGCAAGACTATATAGCACGGCTTTTTAACCAAAGAGGAGGCGCGGGGAGAACCATGAATAAAAAAAGCGTTCGTGACGTAGAAGTAAAAGGCAAAAGAGTATTCGTACGGGTAGATTTCAACGTTCCGTTGGAAAACGGGCAAATCACAGACGATACGCGGATTCGCGAAACGGTTCCGACGATTCAGTACTTAACGGAAAGAGGCGCCAAAGTCATTCTGGCGAGCCATCTGGGCCGTCCGAAGGGACAAGTCGTCGAAGAGCTGCGCTTGACTCCGGCTGCTGCGCGTTTGTCCGAGCTGCTCGGCAAACCGGTAGCGAAAGCCGACGAAGCGATCGGCGAAGCGGTGAAAGCGCAAGTGAACGCTTTGAACGAAGGCGACGTACTGCTGCTGGAAAACGTGCGTTTCTATGCGGGAGAAGAGAAGAACGACGCTGAGCTGGCCAAAGCTTTTGCCGAATTGGCTGATTTGTACGTAAACGATGCGTTCGGCGCCGCTCACCGCGCTCACGCTTCGACGGAAGGCATCGCGCATCATTTGCCGGCCGTATCCGGCCTGTTGATGGAGAAGGAGCTGGACGTGCTGGGCAAAGCGCTCAACAATCCGGAGCGTCCGTTCACGGCGATCGTAGGCGGCGCGAAGGTAAAAGACAAAATCGACGTGATCAACAACCTGCTGAACATCGCAGACAACATCATCATCGGCGGCGGCTTGTCCTACACGTTCCTGAAGGCGCAAGGCATGGAAATCGGCAAATCGCTCGTTGACAACGAGAAATTGGAATTGGCTCTTAGCTTCATCAACAAAGCGAAAGAAAAAGGCGTCAACTTCCTGCTTCCTGAAGATATCGTCGTAACGGACGATTTCAGCCCGACGGCCAATACCCGCATCGTAGCGGTTAACGAAATTCCTGCCGACTGGGAAGGCATCGACATCGGACCGAAATCGCGCGAGAAATACGCGAAAACGATCGCCGAATCCAAACTGATCGTATGGAACGGACCGATGGGCGTATTCGAAATCGAACCGTTCTCCCACGGCACCCGCGCCGTTGCCGAAGCTTGCGCTAACGCATCCGGCTACACCGTAATCGGCGGCGGCGACTCGGCTGCAGCGGTAGAGAAATTCCACCTCGGCGACAAAATGGATCACATCTCTACAGGCGGCGGCGCTTCCCTGGAGTTCATGGAAGGCAAAGCTTTGCCGGGCGTTGTGGCTCTTAACGATAAATAAGATCGGCATTCTTTAATCTCTCTGGCGTTCTCTGAGGCGCAGCTGCCCGGGACGCCGGCAGAGACGATGCTGTTTCGGCACATACATTCACATTAATAAAGGAGTGACTTGCGGTGCGCAAACCAATTATTGCGGGCAACTGGAAAATGTTCAAAACCGTTAGCGAAGCGGTTGCTTTCGTTAACGAAGTGAAAGGCCAAGCGGAAGTAGACGGCGTGGACAGCGTCATCTGCGCGCCTTTTACCAATCTTCCGGCGCTTGTTGAGGCTGTGAAAGGCACGACGCTGAAAGTCGGAGCGCAAAATCTTCACTTCGAAGACAACGGCGCATTCACCGGTGAAATCAGCGGCGTGATGCTGAAGGATCTCGGCGTTGATTATGTCATCATCGGCCATTCCGAGCGCCGCGCTTATTTTGCGGAAACGGACGAGACGGTGAATAAAAAGGTTCATGCCGCATTCAAGCACGGCTTGACGCCGATCGTCTGCGTGGGCGAGAAGCTGGAAGAGCGCGAAGCGGGACAAACGAAGGACGTTTGCAAAGTGCAAACGGAAGCGGCTTTCGCCGGTCTTAGCGCGGCGCAAGCGGCGCAAGTCGTTATCGCTTACGAGCCGATCTGGGCGATCGGAACGGGCAAATCCTCCACGGCGGCGGACGCCAACGAAGTCATCGGCTACATTCGCGAGCTGGTTGCAGGCTTGTACGGTCAAGCGACGGCGGATGCGGTGCGCATTCAATACGGCGGCAGCGTGAAGCCTAACAATATCGGCGAATATATGCAGGAGTCCGACATCGACGGCGCTCTCGTAGGCGGAGCAAGCTTGGAGCCGGCTTCCTACATTGCGCTCGTTCAGGGGGCCAAGTAACATGTCCAGACCAAAACCGGTAGCACTGATCATTCTCGACGGCTTCGGCCTTCGCGGCGAAGTGACGGGCAACGCGGTCGCTCAAGCGAAAAAGCCGAACTATGACCGTTATTGGGCGGAATACCCGCATACGACATTGACGGCTTGCGGGGAAGCGGTAGGCTTGCCGGAGGGGCAAATGGGCAACTCCGAAGTCGGCCATTTGAACATCGGCGCAGGCCGTATCGTGTATCAGGATTTGACGCGCATTTCCAAGTCGATTCGCGACGGGGAGTTTTTCGATAACGAAACGATTCTGGGCGCGATCCGTAACGCTAAGCAGAACGGCAAAAAGCTGCATCTGTACGGCTTGCTGTCGGATGGCGGCGTTCACAGTCATATCGATCATTTGTTCGCTTTGCTTGAAGTATGCAAAAAGGAACAATTCACGGAAGTATACATTCACGCGTTCCTGGACGGCCGCGACGTGGCTCCGGACAGCGCGAAAGGGTATATGGAGCGTCTGCTGAACAAAATCGGCGAAGTCGGCGTAGGCAAAATCGCAACCGTGCAAGGCCGCTACTATGCAATGGACCGCGACAAGCGCTGGGAGCGTACGGAGAAATCGTACCGCGCCATGGTATACGGGGAAGGTCCGAAATATACCGACCCGATGCAAGCGATCATCGAATCGTACGAGAAATCGGTGTTCGATGAATTCGTTATGCCGACGGTTATCGTGAATGCGGACGAAACGCCGGTAGGACTCGTCGAGTCCGGCGATTCCGTGATCTTCTTCAACTTCCGTCCGGACCGGGCGATTCAGCTGTCGCAAGTGTTCACCAACAGCGATTTCCGCGGCTTCGACCGCGGGCCGAAATGCCCTTCGAACCTGTACTATGTCTGCCTGACACTGTTCAGCGAGAGCGTGGACGGCTACGTAGCGTACAAGCCGAAAAATCTCGATAACACGCTCGGCGAAGTGCTGGCGCAGAACAACCTGAAGCAGCTTCGTACGGCGGAGACGGAGAAGTACCCGCATGTGACGTTCTTCTTCAGCGGCGGACGCGATGTAGAGCTGCCGGGTGAAACCCGCATTTTGGTCAATTCGCCGAAGGTGGCAACCTACGATCTGCAGCCGGAGATGAGCGCTTATGAGCTGGCGGAGTCGACGGTGAAGGAGATCGAGTCCGGACGCCAGGATGTGATCATCCTGAACTTCGCGAACCCGGATATGGTCGGCCATTCCGGCTTGCTCGAGCCGACGATTAAGGCGATCGAAGCGACCGACGAATGCCTCGGCAAAGTCGTCGAAGCGATCCTGGCTCAAGGCGGCGTTGCTTTGATCACGGCGGACCACGGGAACGCCGATGTCGTGACGAATCCGGACGGCAGCCGCAATACGGCGCATACGACGAATCCGGTCCCTTTTATTGTGACCAGCAAACATGTTACACTAAGAAACGATGGCATTTTGGCGGATATCGCCCCGACGATGCTGAAGCTGTTAGACGTTCAGCAGCCTGAGGAAATGACCGGCAAAGCTTTGATTCAATAAAAATTTTACTTAAGATGAAGGAGTGTATCGAAGTCATGACAATGATCACTAATGTTTATGCTCGCGAAGTATTGGATTCCCGCGGCAATCCGACTGTAGAAGTAGAAGTATATCTGGAATCCGGCGCAAAAGGCCGCGCTATCGTGCCATCCGGCGCATCCACAGGCGCATATGAAGCGGTTGAGCTTCGCGACGGCGACAAATCCCGTTACCTCGGCAAAGGCGTTCTGAAAGCCGTTGAGAACGTAAACGATATTATCGCTCCTGAATTGATCGGTTGGGACGCTCTGGACCAAGTCGCTATCGACAACAAAATGATCGAGCTGGACGGCACGCCTAACAAAGCGAAACTGGGCGCTAACGCGATCCTGGCGGTTTCCATGGCGGTAGCTCGCGCAGCTGCGGAAGCATTGGACATCCCTCTGTACGTATACTTGGGCGGATTCAACGCGAAACAGCTTCCTGTTCCTATGATGAACATCATTAACGGCGGCGCGCATGCCGACAACAACGTTGACGTGCAAGAATTCATGGTGCTTCCTGTAGGCGCGCCTACATTCAAAGAAGCGCTTCGCACAGGCGCGGAAATTTTCCACAGCCTGAAATCCGTATTGAAGGAAAAAGGCCTGAACACCGCTGTCGGCGACGAAGGCGGCTTTGCTCCTAACTTCGCATCTAACGAAGAAGCTATCACTTCCATCCTGACCGCTATCGAGCGCGCTGGCTACAAACCGGGCGTTGACGTATTCCTCGGTATGGACGTTGCTTCCACCGAGTTCTACAAAGACGGCAAATATCATCTGGAGGGCGAAGGTAAATCGTTCACTTCCGCTGAGTTCGTAGACTTCCTCGCTAACTGGGTAGAGAAGTACCCGATCATCACGATCGAAGACGGCTGCTCTGAAGACGACTGGGAAGGCTGGAAGCTGCTGACTCAAAAATTGGGCGGCAAAGTGCAATTGGTCGGCGACGACCTGTTCGTAACGAACACAGCTCGTCTGTCCCAAGGCATCGAGCAAGACATCGCTAACTCCATCCTGGTAAAAGTTAACCAAATCGGTACGCTGACTGAAACATTCGACGCGATCGAAATGGCTAAACGCGCAGGCTACACTGCGGTTATCTCCCACCGTTCCGGCGAGAGCGAAGACAGCACGATCGCTGACATCGCAGCAGCTACGAACGCAGGACAAATCAAAACGGGCGCTCCTTCCCGTACGGACCGCGTAGCTAAATACAACCAATTGCTTCGCATTGAAGACCAATTGGGCGGCACGGCTCAATACGCCGGTAAAAAAGCGTTCTACAACTTGAAAAACTTCAAATAAGATAAATAGTATCTTATGCATCATAAAGGCGGAGGCGGGTTGTTAAATCCGCCTTTTGCTTGCTTTATAGAAATGTTGTATGAATAGCGTACTCCCCTATAAGACATTGCAGGCGGAGGATGATGCATCTGCCGGAGAGTTCACGTGCGGCCTTTGAAAGCGGGTTGTAACCGTAAGGTAAGTTAACAGATAACCCGGTTTCAACAGCCGCCGTAGGCAGATGCGCATCCGCAGACGAAAGCACAGTCTTCAATGGGTTTCCTCGTTATTCATACAACACCGGGGGGATCTCAGCCGAATGGGTAACGGGTTAAAGACTGTATTATTTTTGATAGGGTCAGCCTTTCTCACGCGGTTGATCCCCTTTTCTTCTTTTTTTCGCAATCTGGATACGATGATTCACGAATTCGGGCATGCCGTCGTGACGCTCGCTCTGTCGGGTAAGGTCATGTACATCGAGCTGTACGCCAATCACAGCGGTGTGACGTACTCGCAAATTGCGAGCAATTGGAGCTCCATTCCGGTATCGCTGGCCGGCTATATGACGGCGTCCTTGTTCGCCGTGCTGCTGTTCAAGCTGCGCGCCGGAGGCAAGCAGCGGCTTGGTCTTCAGATCATGACCGTCATTGCCATTCTGGCCCTCATCCTGCTTGTCCGCAACGAGTTCGGCGTCATGTGGCTGATCGGCTTTATCGCGCTCAATATTATTATGCTTGCCCTTGCGCCGCGCTGGCTGCATGACTTCTATTACCTGCTGCTGGCGTTTCTGACGCTGGAGGAGTCGGTGCTCGGGCCGATCTCGCTCATCGTCTATGCGCTGGATAATCCGGCTTCGGCCGGCGACGCGGCCAACTTAAGCCGGGTAACGCCGATACCGGCTATCGGCTGGGCATTGTGGTTCAGCCTGTTCGCGCTGTGGTGCGCCAAAAACGCCATCGTCGCTTTTCTCGAACGGAAAAAGCCGCGGCCAAGACCGAACCGGCAGCAGCAAGAGGGGCCGTACTATCCATAGTTTTGTTAGAGGAGGCCTTGCGCTAGGCAATCGTGGCAGCCTCGTTTATGAAGTTGTCCCGGAAACCGGCGGCTTCAAAACGAGAGGAAGTTATTTGCCAGTAGGACAAGTTTGTGATATAATACAAATGCTGTCTATTTTAGGTCATATTGATGGCTGTACCGTTGCCTTTAATTATCCACGAAAGAACGCTCGCAGGAGGTGGAAATATGGAACTTGCATTAAAAATCGTACTGGTCATTGCCTCTCTTGGCCTGATCGCGGTTGTATTGCTTCAGCCAGGAAAGAGCTCAGGGTTGTCCGGTGCCATCTCTGGAGGTGCGGAGCATCTTTTTGGAAAGCAAAAGGCGCGCGGCTTGGAGCTGTTTTTATCGCGTTTGACGATCGGGTTGGCAGTCGTATTCTTCGCTATGTCGCTCATCGTTGCTTACTTCGTTAAATTAGGGTAACTATAAAACCGAAGCAGCAGGGAGAAGATGCTCCCGCTGCTTTTTTTCTGTATTCGAGCGATATGCCGCTCGACTCGATGATCCGGCAGCTGTAGTGAACTGCAAGCTAAGCTTTTCATATATATTAAAAGGCTTACTCCCAAACGCCCAAGCCTTGTGCGGAGAAGCTGCGTAAGCTAAGGAAGAAGCGTCAAATCGGTTCTTTCCATACCAAGATCATCGAAATTGTGGGTTAAAGATCGTTTGGAAAGGGCTGCGATGTTATCATAACGGTAAAATGGGTAAGACTAATGAAAGAAGAAGGAAGGTGACATATTGATCACAAAAGAACAAGTATTGGATTTTATGAAAGAAACGGCTTATAAACCGATGACATATCAGGAGCTTGAGAGGCATTTTCAAATCGAGAGCGCACATGATTTCAAAGAGTTTTTGAAGCTGCTTAACGAATTGGAGAACGAAGGGCTTATTCTACGGACCAGAACCGAACGCTACGGCGTGCCGGAACGAATGAATTTGCTTAGAGGCAAGCTGCAGGCCCATGCCAAAGGCTTCGGCTTTCTCATTCCTGATGACCGTGACCACCCGGATGTGTACATACATGCCAACGATATGGCGGGTGCGATGAACGGGGATATTATTTTAGTGCGGATTACGTCCAAAAGCGCCCATGGAGGGAAGCTTGAGGGTGAAGTTGTACGTGTCGTTTCCCGCGCCAACACGCAAATGGTAGGATTATTCCAGGCAAACGACGGGGGATACGCCTTCGTGGTACCGGATGACAAGCGGGTTATTCGAGATATTTTCATCCCCAAGCATGCCTTTAACGGAGCGATGGACGGCCATAAGGTGGTCGTACGCATTGTGTCCTATCCGGAAGGAAGGGCGGCCGCCGAAGGGGAAGTCATCGAGATTCTGGGTCATAAGAACGATCCCGGAGTCGATATAATCTCCATCATCCGCAAGCATATGCTGCCGGAGGCATTTCCCGATGAAGTGATGGAAGAGGCTCAGTCGGTTCCCGAGACGATTTCGGAGAGCGATTTGACCGGAAGGCGCGATCTGAGGCAGAAGCGAATCGTCACGATCGACGGTGAAGACGCCAAGGACCTCGATGATGCCGTTAACGTAGAGCGTCTGCCGAACGGAAACTACGTTCTGGGCGTTCATATCGCCGACGTAAGCTACTATGTCCGGGAAGGCTCTCCGCTCGACAGAGAGGCATATAACCGCGGCTGCAGCGTGTATTTGGTAGACCGTGTCATTCCGATGCTGCCGCACCGGCTATCTAACGGGATTTGCTCGCTTAATCCGCAGGTGGATCGGCTGACGATGTCCTGTGAGATGGAGTTCGACGCTAGCTTGAACGTCGTTCGTCACGATATTTTTACGAGCGTGATTAAAACAAGCGAACGTATGACTTATACCAATGTCCGCAAGCTGCTGACCGGGGAAGCCGATGAGGCGCTGGTTGAGCGTTATGCATACCTGATGGACGATTTCCGCCTGATGGAAGAGCTGGCCATGAAGCTGCGGCAGCGCCGGATGAATCGCGGAGCCATCGACTTCGACTTCCAGGAATCGAAGATACTGGTCGACCAGAACGGCAAACCGACGGATATTGTGAAAAGGGACCGGACGATCGCCGAGCAGATCATCGAAGAATTTATGCTTGCGGCCAATGAGACGGTGGCGGAGCATTTCTACTGGATGAAGGTACCGTTCTTGTATCGGATTCACGAAGATCCGGATGCCGAGAAGCTGATGCATTTCATGGAATTCATCACGAATTTCGGTTATGTCGTCCGCGGCAAAGGCAATACGGTCCATCCTCGCGCACTGCAGACACTGCTGGAGGAGATCAAGGGAACGAAGGAGGAGACGGTTATCAGCACCGTCATGCTCCGCTCCATGAAGCAGGCGCGTTACGATGCGCAAAGTCTGGGCCACTTCGGGTTGGCTGCCGAGTTCTATTCGCACTTCACCTCGCCGATTCGGCGGTATCCTGACCTGATCATTCACCGCGTCATTCGCGAGGTGCTGGAGAGCGGAACGTTGTCCGACAAACGGCATGAGTATTTGGCCGGGCGCATGGAAGATATCGCGAAGCAATCCTCCGAGCGCGAGCGCGTGGCGGTCGATGCCGAGCGGGAGACCGAAGCGCTGAAGAAAGCCGAATTTATGCTGGATAAAGTCGGCGAAGAGTTCGAAGGGCTGATCAGCAGCGTGACGAGCTTCGGGATTTTCGTCGAGCTGGACAATACGGTCGAAGGCCTGATTCGTCTCAGCGACATGCATGACGACTATTATCATTACCATGAGGCGCAGCATGCGCTGATCGGCGAGCGCACCTCCAAGATTTATCGCCTCGGCGATGAAGTGAAGGTGCGCGTCGCCCGCGTCAACATGGAT
The DNA here is from genome assembly GCF_025060755.1 of Paenibacillus doosanensis. Lineage (GTDB taxonomy): Bacteria > Bacillota > Bacilli > Paenibacillales > NBRC-103111 > Paenibacillus_S > Paenibacillus_S doosanensis. The sequence continues at coordinate 240,287 of NZ_JANYUY010000002.1, read as the reverse complement.
GAGCATACCATCGACTTCGAGATGGTGGATATGAAGCCGCGTAAGCAGAAGGTCAGCCTCGTCGATGCGCTGAAGAACGTGCGGCGCGACAAGCAGCGCGGCGGACGCCGCGGCGAAGCTGTCGGAGCCGGCCGCGGAGCGAAGGGCCGCGGCGGCGATCGCGAGCGCGGCGCAGCGGAAGCCGCACGCAGCGGCAAGCGCGGCAAGTCCGGCGCCTCCGGCGGCAGCAAGAGCGCCCGCGCGCGCAAGGGCAGCGCCAGCGCCGGAGCTGCGGCGGCGGGCTCGCTCTCGCGCGGCACCGGCGTCGAGGCCGCCAAGGCGCGCGCGCTGGAGTCGCAGGGCGCAGGCAAGGGGCCTGCTGGCGAAGGCGGGCGCCCCGGGCCGCGCAAGCGCAAGAAAAAGCTGGCGAAAAAGTAGCTTTTTCGCTTGCTTCCGGGGATTGGAGTTTGGTAAAATGAACTCCAATCCCTTTTTTTGAAGCGCTGTGGGGAAGGAGAAGTGAGGTTCCATGGCTACGAAGAAAGCTGACGGCAAGCTTCTTGCGCAGAACAAGAAAGCTTCCCATGATTACTTTATTGAAGATACGTACGAATGCGGCATGGTGCTGACCGGCACGGAGATCAAATCTCTGCGCCTTGGACGAGCCAATATCGGGGATGCTTTCGCGACGATCCGCAACGGCGAGGCTTTCATCCATAACGTTCACATCAGTCCGTTCGAGCAGGGCAACCGCCATAACCCGACCGATCCGACGCGGACCCGCAAGCTGCTGCTGAAGAAAGCGGAGATTCGCAAGCTGCTGGGCCAAGCCAAGCAGGAGGGCTACACGCTGGTGCCGCTCAAAATCTATGTGCGCAACGGCTACGCGAAGCTATTGATCGGCCTCGGCCGTGGCAAGAAGCAGTACGACAAGCGCGAGTCTGCGGCCAAACGCGACGCTCAGCGCGACATTCAACGCGCTCTGCGCGAGAAGCAGAAGGTGGCGCGGTAACGATCCGCGCTGGCGGGAACCGGCTGGATCGGCTTCCAGCAAGATATGCTTCATTTTGCCCGAAAATATGTTATACTAAGTAAGCATCACAAGTGGATGCATGTTTTATCTATTGCGGCTTTCCTGGCAGAAAGCCCACCTATGCGGGGACGTTCTTGGATTCGACGGGGATAGTTCGAGCATGGGTAGCGGGTAGTGGGGACGCGTCCACTTCATCAACGCTAAAGCCTATTAAATGGCAAACAACAACAAAACTACGCTTTCGCAGCTTAATAACCTGTGAGCGTGCTCCTGCTTAGCATCGCCCATGTGCTAGGATAGGGGCTCAACTTTAGTGGGATACGCCGTTCGGTCTCCGCCTGGGGTCGAACGGAAGAAGACAATCAGGCTGACCCAACGCAAAGCCGGTTACGGGGCGTTGCTCGGGTGACATCAAAACCGTGGCTACACCCGTAGAAGCCTATGTGGCGTTATCTTCGGACAGGGGTTCGACTCCCCTCGTCTCCATAAAGTACAAAAAGCATCGACCTTCCGAGGTCGGTGCTTTTTACTTTATGGAGACCTTGAGGGGAGAAGATCCCCGCTAAGGGGTTCAGTCCGCGCGGACTGGAGCGAAGTGGAGGGAGCACGGCATCGAAATCTACCGCTAAGGTTGTCATCGTCGAGTGGGCGTCAAAGTAAGTTTAATAGGGATATCGATACTCCCCTCGTTTCCATAAAAGTACAAAAAGCATCGACCTTCCGAGGTCGGTGCTTTTTACTTTATGGAGACCTTGAGGGGAGAAGATCCCCGCTAAGGGGTTCAGTCCCGCGCGGACTGGAGCGAAGCGGAGGGAGCACGGCATCGAAATCTACCGCTAAGGTTGTCATCGTCGAGTGGGCGTCAAAGTAAGTTTAATAGGGATATCGCTACTCCCCTCGTCTCCATAAAGACAAGAGGCACTGACCTAGTGGTCGGTGCCTTTACCTTTTATGGGACTTTTTTTCGCATCCTTAACTGTAAAGCCTGCTTTTAATAAATCCGATTTTAGTTTTTCCTTAGATGAGGACTTATAATATTCATCTGATTTTGCTTTCCAGACTGCAATTGAATTTCTACCTTTATTCATAAGAAAACCTCCATGACTCCAATACTATAATTCTAGTATTGACTCCATTGAAGGTTTTATACTAACTACTATACAATATCAAGAAGCTGGCCGTTTTTATCAACTAATACCTTTGTTGTGTGCAAGTCTTCATCCAGTTCGCTACTTGCCGCAGCCTCTCTAAAAGAAATTAGTAACTGATTTTTGACGACATCGTGGTCCACAGCATTTTCAGAGTCGATGACACTGAAACCAGCCAGCTGCAGATCTGCTTTAAGAGATTTTGCATCTATATTATTGTAGTAAGAACTCATTTTCTGAGCCCATTTTTGTGCGGCTTTCATGATATAACACCTCTTTTCTTAGGGTTATTACCCCGCATTACCTTTTCAAAGCTCAGGATTATATCCGTATTCATAACGCAATATTGTTTCTCAGTTCTAAAGTGTCTAGTAATGCCATAAGGTTTACTTCTTTGATTTGAAAATAATGGAGGAAAAGCTTCTTGCTTATCTTTGTAGGGAAAGGTTTTGGATATTAGATGTAAATCTAAGATATTAGCCAAATGATTACACATAAAAGAATCGTGGTATTCATCGACATCGAGCTTCTTTTCATTAATTTCATTATTTAATCGAAGCATTTCTTGGAAAAAGAAGTCTTGATGCTCCCTAAGGTCAAGATCCATATATTGATCTTCATTTATACGGGCAGTACATCTAAGAACGGCCCAATTCTCTTCTTTATATTTTTCTTTCCGAGTAACCTTCATAATCGACCAAACTTTTGCTTGACTATCATCATGATAGAAGTAATATCCATCACCAAGATAGTGTTCATCGCCTGTGGACTTAAGATGAGGCAACAGCGTTTGGGCTAAGACGATTTGATCAATTACACTTTCCGTATTGCCGTGATATAGGGTCAACTCTATCATAGGGGTTCCTTTCAACGAATCTATTACCATTATACCACTTATTGGTATGTTTGTAACTCCCTTGTTTGGACTTACGGGGGGGCCTCTAGTACTCCGTAACGCTTAAATTACAGGGTATAGTCTTTTGAGCTTGACTCGAGCGTCTTGTGTCGTAAATTGCCAATTGACAGTGGAGCCTTCGGCATTGCGATCGGCTTGCCAAGCCGCAACACGCGCGATCATTTCTTCTTTTGTAGCGACGTAACTGGAGAGGGCTTGGCGACTGAGAACACCGATCTCGATTTCAGCCATGTTGAGCCAGCTTCCGTGCTTCGGTGTATGATGAATTTCCAGTTTGTCCGCCAATCGTTTGGCTTCAGTGGGTTTAAAGGCTTCATAAAGCGAACCGACACTGTGCGTATTCAAATTGTCCATAACCAGAACAATCCGGTCGGCCTTGGGATAGTGAACGTCCACCAGTTCCTTGACGCAGGCCGCGAAATCGACCCGTGCTCGCTGATCCGAGACATGTACGTGACGTTTGGCTTCCAGCGGCGTAAACATCATGAACAGATTGACGACACCATTGCGCTTGTACTCGTAGTCGATCCGTTTCGGCTGATTCGGCTTGGCGGCGATAGAGGGCCGCGTTTCCAGGGTCAGTTGCCGATTGGTTTCGTCCAGACAAATGAGGGGGCGTTTAGGATCGTGCGGACGCTGATAAACATCTAACACGTCTTCCATGCGTGCAACAAACTCGCCGGATGCTTCCGGGATACACCATTGTTTCTTCAACCATGGTTTGAGTTTGTTTTTTTCATCACCCGTTGCACGGTCATGTTCGAAATAGCATCAACGATTTCCAGTTCGACCAAGCGATTGGCGAGCAACCGAACCGACCATTTGCTGTAGCCTTCCGGCGGCTGGCTGCATGCGATGGCGATTAGTTTCGCTTCAGTCACGCCATCCAGTTTTGTTCTGCGATTGGTTTGCTTTTCACGCTCTAATGCAGCATCGAAGCCTTTTTCGACCAGTCGTTTTCGCAAATTTCGAACCGTACTTTCATTGGCATTGTAGGCTTCTGCAATCCGGGTATCCGGCCATGACGGTCCGTGTTCTCCTTCATCGGCTTTCAGTAACATGTGAGCGTGTTTGATTTTATACCCAGCTACTTTTCCTTTATTGATCAGTTGTTCCAATTGTTCGCGTTCTGCTTGGCTTAATTCGACTACCCATCTTTTTTCCATCGCCAGTCCCTCTTATCCTTTTTATTGGATATATCGGCTGGTTGGTTGATTACCATGAATTTTTGCGGTTACGGAGTACTAGGGTGACATCAAAACTGTGACTACACCCGTAGAAGCCTATGTGGCGTTATCTTCGGACAGGGGTTCAGTCCGCGCGGACCGGAGCGGAGCAAAGGGAGCACGGCATCGAAATCTACCGCTAGGGTGGTCATCATTGAGTGGGCGTCAAAGTAAGTTTAATAGGGATATCGATACTCCCCTCGTCTCCATCATTAGTACCAGTGAGAGCACCGGAAACGGTGCTCTTTCTGCGTTGCCGAAAAGTATTTATGCCGCTTTATGACCTATATGTTATATTTGGGATAAGGGTGGAGTATACTTGTAACAGTTGGAGGCAGCCTTGTACAATATATTTTTCTATGAAGACGAAGATGGGAATAAGCCAGTCGAGAAGTTCATTGATGACCTTGATGCTGCAGCCAACACCATTTAGAATGCAAGGGTCTAACTAGAGCAAATTATTTATTGCTTGAGTCGGTTAGAAGATAAGGGAACAAGGGCAGGCGAGAAATTCATCCAACGGATCTCTGATGACATATGAGAACTACGGCCAGGCAATAATCGAATCCTTTTCTTTGGTTGGAACGGTAACCACTCTATTTTATTGCACCATTTTACCAAAACAACGCAGAAAACACCGCCGCGGGAGATTGCAATTGCTGAACGACGCATGGGCAACTGGCTCTCTAGAATGAGGAAGGAGTGATGTTGAATATGAAAAGCTGGGATGAAAAGAAGAAGGAGCTCAAATCCATAGACCCAATGCGAATGAATGAGCTTGAAGCTGTTGCTCAATTAGTAAATGCCATTCATCAAAGGCGTATTGAACTAGGATGGACCCAAAAGGAGTTAGCGGACAAAGTAGGACTTCATCAAGAGTCTATTGCACGTATTGAGAATGGTGGATCTATCCCTCGCTTGGATACTGTGTTTCGACTAGCAATTGCTCTTGGAATGAAGATAAGTTTGCATGGTATGGAAGAGGCTGCCGCGGCAAGTGTAGGCTGAATTATGGCCCGTTGCTTGGGTGACATCATCGACCTTCCGAGGTCGGTGCTTTTTGCTTTATGGAGACCTTGAGGGGAGGAGATCCCCGCTAAGGGGTTCAGTCCCGCGCTGGATCGGCTACACTAAGTTGGACAGAAAAAATAAGGGCTTGTAGAATAAACCTATCATGCTAAGGAGCGGCTCTCTACAATGCCTAAAAAACAACGACGTACGTTTACAACCGAATTCAAAAAGCAAATGGTGCAGCTCCATGAAAATGGGAAAACCAGAGCAGCGATTGTAGAGGAATATGACCTTACAGCTTCTGCTTTAGACCGCTGGATCAACCAGGCTCAGACAACGGGCTCCTTCAAGGAGAAGGACAACCGCTCGTCAGAAGAAGAGGAATTGATTGCTTTGCGAAAAGAGAACCAGCGTCTGAAAATGGAAGTGGATATTTTAAAGCAAGCCGCGCTGATCATGGGACGAAAGTAGCTATCATCCAGAACAACCGTGATAAATACTCGGTATCAGCAATGTGCGACGTCCTGCAAATCGCAAGAAGTACATTTTATTACAACGCCCAAGAACGAGCCACTGAAGATGATGTCACTGAAGATATTGTCGATATCTTTCTCAAAAACCGAAGGGCCTACGGCACACGCAAGATCAAAGTGAAGCTCCAAGAGCGCGGGTTTATTGTCTCCAGACGCCGTATTGGCCGCATCATGAAGGAGCAAGGGCTCGTTTCTACTTACACGGTGGCACAATATAAGCCCCATAAATCGTCCTGTAACGAAGCGACAACGACAAATGTGCTGAAGAGGGAGTTTGCGCAAACGGAAGCTAAACGCTTCGTCGTCAGTGATTTGACTTATGTGAAAGTCAAGAACCGATGGCATTACATTTGTGTGCTGGTCGATCTGTTTAATCGAGAAATCATTGGTCATAGTGCAGGTCCGAACAAGGATGCTGCTCTGATTACCCGTGCTTTCGCGACCGTTAAGAGTGACCTACGCCAGATTCAATGGTTTCATACCGACCGTGGCAGCGAGTTCAAAAATCAAAAGATGAACGAGCTCTTGGAGACGTTTGAAATCGGTCGATCGCTAAGTATGAAGGGCTGTCCTTACGACAACGCTGTGGCTGAAGCCACGTACAAGATCATGAAAACAGAGTTTGTGAACCAGATGACCTTCCAGAGTCTGCGTCATCTGGAATTGGAATTATATGATTACGTCAACTGGTTCAACAAGCATCGCATCCATGGAACTCTAGACTATATGACGCCTGTTCAGTATCGACAAGAAGCCCTTAAAAAAGTTGTCTGATTTACTGTTGACAATCCACGCGGACGGGAGCGAAGCGGAGGGAGCACGGCATCGAAATCTACCGCTAAGGTTGTCATTGTCGAGTGGGCGTCAAAGTAAGTTTAATAGGGATATCGATACTCCCCTCGTCTCCATAAATGTAAAGAGGCACTGCCCTTAATGTCGGTGTCTTTTTCTTTTTCTAGGTGTGCATCAAAACTAAAACCGTAACTACACCCGTAGAATTCTAATTGGCGTTACCTTCGGACAGGGACCCGATTCTCTCTCGGCTTCCGCCATTATGAGTACTATCCGCATGAGGATGATGTTTTATTTTATATTTGCAGGGAAATTTGATAAAATGTACATATGTTATAAAAGTTATTACTGTTATAAGGTATAACTTATTGAGTGCTGTCATACAATAGAAAGGGAGAATGAACATGAATGGTGTGTGGTCAAAAGTGATAAATGATAAAGAGAATGTGACTCGTTATTCCCGCAAAATAGGAAGAATGGGCAATAGCTTGGGAGTTAGCTTGCCTAAAAGCTTAGCTGCAAAGTTGAATGTTGCGCAAGGGGATGAAATCGAATTTATTGAAAATGATCGTGGTGAAGTGGTGATGAAAAAAGCCCGACAAGTCCAATTGCCTGATAATGTTCGGTCTGAAGTTCTTGAAGCCTTCTTTGATGTATTTGAAGAAGATAAAGGTATTCTTGAGGACTTAAGGGATAGATGAAAGAAATGATAAACTTTCTGACCAAAGAAGAGGTTATTTCAGCACACTATTTTATGATGAAAAAAATGAATGACGCAGAGCAAGCAGGCGTGAAAGATCATGGTCTGCTGGAATCTGCGGTACATAGGCCCCAGCAAAGTGTTTTTGGAGAAGACGCTTATCCAACTTTATTTGATAAGGCTGCAGCCTTGCTGGAATCTCTAGTGAAAAATCATTGCTTTCATAATGGTAATAAGCGGACAGCCTATCTGGTTACGAAATCTTTCATGATACTGAACGGATATCATCTACGAATGGAACGGGAATATGCAGTGGAGTTTATAGTAGATATTGCAAAAGGTTTGCATTCGTTGGAGACTATCGCTTATATTCTGAATGAACATTCTGAAGAAAGATGATTCAAGATCTACATTGCATTTCCCAGTGCTGGGATAGGGGGTCAACCTTAGTGGGATAACGCTGCTTCGGTCTCCGCCTGGGGTCGAACGAAAGAAAACAATCAGGCTGACCGAACGCAAAGCAGGATACGGGGCGTTGCTCGAGTGACATCAAAACTGTGACTACACCCGTAGAAGCCTATGTGGCGTTATCTTCGGACAGGAGTTCAGTCCGCGCGGACTGGAGCGTAGCATAGGGAGCACGGCATCGAAATCTACCGCTAGGGTTGTTATCGTCGAGTAGACATCTGAGCAAGTTCAATAGGGATTTCGATACTCCCCTCGTCTCTATATGGTATGTGAGAGAGCACCTGTTGAGGTGCTCTTTTTCATTTAAAGATTTTACGCGGAGGTTGAAACACAGCTACAAGGGGGCTTTTTGGGCGACCAAGTCCATTGGTCGATAAAGAAGCGCCTAGGCGGCGGCTTAAAACATGCCCTTATTAATTTTAGAGTGAAAAGCCAGTCATAATAGTATCCCAAGCTCGATCTGAGCCTCTCCAATCCATACCTGCGGGCACCTTGACCGAGCAGACATTCTTTAGTCCCCAGTCCTCATGGATCACATCATTAGTTGGCTGATTATGGTGATTTACGATCAATAATCTAAACGGCTTGTTTGTCACTGAGCGTAAGGCAGCTTCTAGATGCCGCGCTTCAGCCTTTGAGGTTTGAATACGAACAAAGCAAATGGGGCCGTAGTTGATTACCTTCAAAAAACGGTTCACCCTGCGGGATAACTTTTCCTTAAACTGGGGATAAGGCGCTCCCCACGGTGCCGTAAGCGGAAGATCATGATACGATTCTGTTTGATAAACCGTATCTTTAACGACATAATGATTATCGATAACACTGATAAGCTGGAGATTAGACCATTCCATAAAGGACTTGAAACGGGATTGCAAAAGTTTGGCCAAGTCCGGAACGGACGGAGAGATAAACCAGTCGAGCGGGCCGGCGAATTGGCGTAGCCCCAGTCTTTGTAGCTGATGAGCGGTTTGGCAGGTGGACCCCAGACTAATGAAGGCCTTATATTTCCCTTTGGCTTCGCCCCATTTCAATAGCATCACCTCTGTTATGAGTCATTCCTCAAAACAGTATATGAATCACTATGTGTAAGGGATACGCGATCGAAGTATCTAAATGATGGCCCGATTGTATTCTTGGTTTTGCTCTCAAAGGAGTTATTTTATGCATCATGGCTATGGGGGATTTCGATACGCCCTCGCCTCCAGTACCCGTCCGAGAAAATGAGGTTACTGTCTTAACTTTTCTGTCATTAGCTCAACTAATTCAGGTCGTCCATGAAACTGGATTGGTGTATTTCGGAAAAGTTTTATACTTTAGGATAGATGTTTAATACCATATCTGAAATAGCACGTAAAAGATAACTTCAGGCGTTTTGTGCATATTTGACGATAATCGTTGAGAAAATCAAAAACTAGATACGATTTATCTTGCTCATAAAATTCAATATAGCTTCAATGCGTATTTTATCAGCGCATTCTTCGCAACAAAAAAACTTAACCTTTCTTTCCTTAGCTTGTTTATATTTTAGTGAACCTTCGCATGCTCTGAATGTTTTTTTACAACTAAAACAGAGTACCTCAAAGTCAAATATTTTTAACCCCTCCTTAAGCGACACATCACTTATTAGTTGATATATCGAGGATTGTAACCAATTTTCTAGTACATTCTTGAACATCTAAATGAGGCTTTCTCATTAATTCAATGGTGAATCCGTCATTCGTTTCCAAAGTTCACTACTATTGACATGATCATTGCGATGCGTTATAACTGAATAAAATCTAAATAACACACTGTATTATTTATAATAGCACAGTGTGTTAAATAAGACAAGGGAGCGTTTACCGTTGCCGAAAATCGTGGACCACGAACAAAAAAGAAAACTAATCGCCGAATCGGCATGGAAGATTATTGAGGAAAAAGGAATCGAGCATGCATCAATCCGCGCCGTTGCCACTGCGGCAGGATTGTCGCCCGGCGCCTTGCGGCATTATTTTTCAACGCAGGACGAGCTGTTGCTATTTATCGTGGATTATTATTTGACAAGAGGAGCTGCGAGAGCAGCAGAGGGGCTGGTGATAAGCCATATTCCGATAAAGGCTGCGAGGGAAATTCTGTTACAGCTGCTCCCTATGGATGCGGAAAAACGAACTGCCGTCAGCGTCTGGTGGACCTTCGCCATCCGATCCCTCACGAGTTTGGCGCTGCAGGCTAAAAAAGACGAACTCACGGACGGATTCCACTCCCTGACCAAAGCCGCCCTTGAAATTCTAGCTCAGGCGCAGCTTCTTCCCTCTGCCGTGGACATTCAACTCGAAACACTAAGATTGGCCGCGCTTATCGAAGGCTTGACGATACTTGCAATGCTTCGCCCGGAGCTTTACACACCGGAGACCGTTGAGCAGATCGTCATCCGCCAGCTCCAGGATTTGTGTGCACGCGATACGGATGGTGCAGACGATTCCCGAAAAACCCTTTAAAAAGAATGTTGCACGAACCCCTCCAATAAACTTTGAAATACAGATTAGGGTTGTGGAAATACAGGAGATTTTAGGAGTTAAGTACATTCGATGTATTTAGTCTATAGTTTTTGTTTAATATTGCGGATGGGATAATATGTATAATTTTTACCTAAGTAAGGGGGAGGGTAATGTACTGTAGGAAAAACCCTACATTTTTTGGGTAGTTTATTTCATACCAATTCTATTAGTTCATAATTTTATTAGGCGTGGTGTCTGGATCAATTGGTGAATTAATTGGGTTGCTCTTTGGAATGTTAGTTTGGAGTTGCTCGGGTGACATACACCCGTAGGAGCCTGAGGAGCGGATCTTCGGACTGGACTCAATCGATCGTTATTTAATGCCGGATTGGCAGTAGGGAAGGTGGTCGATCATCTCCGGCCGTTGGGGGACAATAAGCACCTAGCGATCGAGTTGGACGCTCCAACTGGCCTCATGGTTGAGTGGGACGAAGTGAAATTCACGCAGATGCTTATTTTGCTTGTCGATAATGGCGTGAAATATGCACCGGAGAATGGGGCTGTACAAGTCAAGCTCGCCGATATGACGGTAAAAGGGGACGGAATCCCCTACATCAAGGCCAAGCTGCTTCAGGGCATCCGTCATAGTAATGCCCAAACTGTTACCGAACTTTGAGACTTTTCGTAAAGATGCACAAAAAAACCGTCATTTCCTGTAAAATGAAAGCTAACCACACAATCATTTGAAAGAAGGACGGTTTTTATGCGTAATCTGACGACTACTACCGAACAGTATACCATGCAAATGACGCTTTCTCTAGGCATACAACATTTATTCGAATAGTGGCGGTATCTTCGGACAGGGGTTCATTATGAATTCTAAACCGACTGAATCCACTTTGCTATATCCTCTATAATAGTTTCGTCCACCGTTTGAGGAACATTGTACTCTTCCCATATGTCTTTTAAAGTGCCATATATCGCTTTCATAAACAGGTGATTCAGCCCGGGGTACAGTTTGCATGAGGCATTGGGGTGGTCTTTTAATATCGCTTGGTATTGGTTGAAGTCTCTTTCAACTGAAACCTGGACATCTTTATCCCCCTGCAAAACAAACACGGGCTTATTAATATTTGACAGATACTCTTTAACTGGATGCTGGTGCATTTCTTTAAGATACCATGCATAGACGGCGCCGAACAATAGGGACTGCTGTGCGGTCTCTTCAGACATGCCGGTGATGGAATCAAACTTGTCTTTAAGGGCTTGGATCTGCTGTGACGCCATTTCGCGTTGGGATTCGTCAAGCTGCTTCAAGGAAACTTCGTTTTGCTCAATGATAACTTCTTCTAGCGTCCGAAGCGTGCCTGCAAGAATTACAAGTCCGGCAAAATCGCCGCCCTCGGCATCGATTCTGGGAGCGAGCATCCCACCCAGGCTATGGCCAATCATAAATACACGATTAGCGTCTACACGCGGGTCAGTTTTTAACATGCGGGAAGCAAATATCGCATCTTGAATGGTCTCTTCTTCGACGGTTAAACTGCCGCCGAGTTCTTGTATCATCTGCTTGCCATAGGTGTAGGTACGTTTATCGTACCGCAGTGATGCAATTCCTTTTTTGGCAAGGCCTTCTGCGAGGTCTCGAAATGGTTTATTTGCACCAATGGTTTCGTCTTTATCCAAGGGGCCGGAGCCATGTACAAATACAACCGCTGGGACTTTTATGGCCTGGGAATCCGGCAGCGTCAAAATCCCTTCCAATGGATAGGATGCGTTAGCTATAACAGTCACTTGTTCTATCACACTTTAACCTCCCTTTAAGAACAAAAATGTTTGTATAAGGATTATCTCATTATTTCCAGATGAAATGCGAATTACCCGCGCCTTCGAACTCCTTGCCACTAAACTGCCGTTTCCTTCGAGTCCGACGAATAAGGATCGAACGTCCGGACCCATTTGAATCGATTTACTTTTACAATAGCTACGAAGCATTTCAGGATTTGGTCCGATTTTAGGCAAATAAAGGTAACCACTGGTGAAAGATGAAATACGAAACTGCAAAGTGCCGAAGCCGGTAGAACAATGAGCCACATGAAGATGGTATCATTGTATAAAACAAATTTGGTATCCCCTCCGCTGCGTACGATCCCTGTTAATGACGGCATCTGATAGGCTGTTCCGCACACGGTGACGGATAATACGGTCATGAACTGCAAGGCAAGGTCTTTGGCCTCCCCGGAAATGGTATATAAGCCGAGGACATAATCCTTGGTAACAAACAAAGCGGCGCCGGTACATAATCCAATGACGAGATATAACATCTGCAGCGTCTTGGCGTAGGATACGATTTTATCCATATTTCCTTCGCCAATCGTTTTACCGATGACAATGGTAGTAGCGCTCGCTGAGGCAAAAACAACGACGGATACAATCTGGAAGATGGTTGTTGCAATGCTGTTTGCCGCGATCGCTGCCGCACCCATATGCCCCAATATGGATGTTTGTGTTGCCATGGCAATCCCCCAGATAAAATTGGACATGAGAATAGGCGACCCCAGTTTGACGTATTGTTTAAACAATCCCATCTCGATTGTAAAAAAATCACGCAGTTTCAAATAGATTTTTCGGTCATAACGTTTCACGAAGACGCAGACAATAATCAGTTCAATCATTCTGGCCGACAAGGTTGCTATGGCCGATCCCTGCACACCCAGGCTCGGAAAACCAAAATGTCCGTAGATCAAAACATAATTCAGGCACACATTGATGATGAGCGTGGTCGAGGACAAAATAAAACCGATCTTGACCGTCTCCACACTTCGCAATGTCGCAAGCAGTATACTGGTAACGGAAAAAAATGGATATGAGAAGCAGATAATCTTCACGAATTTGGTTCCCTCGGCAATAACACTCTGATCATTTGCAAATAACGATAGCAAGCTTTGAGGAAAGAAAAAGACGATAACCCACATGAGCAAGCCAACAAGAATCGAAAGGCGCATTCCTATGCTGGCAATCCTTTTAATCGATCCTACGTCATTGGCCCCCCAGTATCTTGACGCCATGATGACCAGACCTTCGCTTACCCCCATGACGAGCATTTGCAATACAAACTGAATTTGATTGGCTATCGCGATACCGGATAATGCCGATTCGCTGTAACCTCCGATCATTAAATTGTCGGACAAGTTGACCCCGAAAGTAATAATGTTTTGTAACCCGATGATAAGTGTCAGTGTAAAAAATCTTTTGTAAAATGACGCCTCTCGCACAAATAAACTCATGAGCAGCACCCGTCTTCATCTTAGAGTAGCAAATATTCCGTTCCATTGAGAGTTGTATTCGATTCCTACATTATAATGATTCATCCATTGTAGTGGAAATGCATATTTTGCCTAAGACATGAACTATTTAGCTAAAAAACGAGCGATATCGTATGCCGCCGAAATGTTAATCTAATCATCCACAGCGCTGGGGGATTTCTCGAAGAGAGGACAAGCAGTGGTTCGAACCTTCAACGCGCCTTTAACTAATCCTTCAGAACCGACTTTTTCCGATGTCCCAAAGGAAAAATGGTCTTATCCTTATATCGAAGTAAGCAAAGACTGTTTAACGGGATTTGTTAATCCGTTTGGCGGTAAGATAACTTTCCATCCGGAAGAAGCGGCAACTCGTGAGGATATCGCGGTTGCGTTAATTAGGATGATGGGGTTGACTGACAAAGATGTGGACAATCCCAATTATGCTCAGTATGCTTTTAAGGATGCCGGAGAGATTACACCCGGATTGTTAATGTATGTAAGCGCCGCGGCGGAACGCGGTTTGATCAATGGCTTCGGCGACGGCACCTTCCGTCCGACTAAAAGTATTACGCGAGCCGAATGCGTGGTGCTGTTAAACAGATCTACCAAACAAGCTGTATCAACGGCTACGGAAGAGCTGGAAGTATCCGCTTCTATTATTACAGGGGAAAATCCTGCTGAAGTCACCCTCTCCATTAAAGCGGAGGAAGGGACGAAGGTTACGGTTGACGGTCAGAATGTCTCGGTGTACGTCAGTCAATTCGAAAAATAATTTAGTTGAAGGCGAAAACAAATTCACGATCGTTACAACCAACAAGCTAGGGAAGTCAACGACGGTGGAGAAAACGATAAAATTTACAGAGGGCTTTAAGCAAATCAGAGGCTTCCTTTATATGAAATAACCATCTTACACGAATTACCTCAATGCATCAAAAAAACTACCCACTATAGATATATCGGGGTAGCTCTTTGAATGTATACAAGATAATAAAATTATTTCAATCCACAGATGTATATCTGACTACTATAAAATACCACGAATTTTACTATACTTCAATTTTATTATCTTGTATTGAGTTAATTTTGAGATAAGTGTATACTAAATTCAGAAAATTCCAATTTTATTGAGGGAAGGGTTAGCTAAAGCAACGAATTAGAATGGAAGGTAGGGGGGGCGATGAGTGAATGAATCAATGAAATCAATAGATCAAGAGAGAGGAATGAGGGCTATTTTAAGACCTAGTTGCCGTGAGGTAGAAGAATCTGATGAAATAGTCTTACGCTATTCCAAACATATAGAAAGGAAAGCACATAAATTTGTTAAACAGCGAAGGGCTAGTAAAGATTTGAAAGAGGAGTTAGTCCAGCAAGGATATATAGGACTTCTGGAAGCACGCGAAAGATTTGACAGTAGTAAAAATAACAACGGCTTCTGGAGTTATGCGTGTAGTTTTGTAATAGGAAGAATGAAGGATTATATGATATACAATATGAATCATATACGTCCGAGTCGAAATTTAAATTCAATTATCCTTCAAATTTATAAGGGAAATATGGCATATTGTACGCCTGAATATATTTCCAACACACTTAACTGTACACTGGATATGGCTCTACAAGGGTTGGATTATATTAGGAATTGTAACGTTACCTCACTTTATCAACCATTATCGTACTCTGATGCTCACGAGAATTTGGAATTAATTGATTTGATTGGCTCTGATGAAGAACGAGATATTCTATTTCAAGTAGAAGTGATAAGTGGTTTATCAGCAATTGAACAAGATATCGTTAAAATGTTGATAGACCGATATAGTGCTAGGGATATTATTAGGCACTGCAAAATATCAAAATATACTCTAAATAACATTCTGAAGAAAATAATAAATAATTGTGGATATGATTGCACAGCTATTTTGAATAAAAGTGAGGGATGGTTAATGAATCTCGATCAATTGGATATGGATGATGAAGGGAAAGCGAGAACTCAACTGAGGTGGGTACCTTTAGAACATGTGTTACCTAATCCAAAAAATCCAAGAAGAGATTTAACTATCAAGACTAAAAAATTGCAAGATCTTATAGAATCCGTTGGCTGGGAAGAGCCTCTTACTTGTTATGCGTCGGGAAATAATTTCATTATTTTATCAGGACATCGTAGATGGAATGCAGCGGTACAGTTAAAGAAAGCAATGATTCCAGTATACATTGTTTCGGCTCCAAAAAGTGAAGCAGAGGAACTGGATCGTATTGGTTCTGTACAATGTGGACAGGTGGACTGGAGCCAGTTTGACCAAGTCAAATATACATATGATAGGTGGATTGCTTCTGGAAAGAAGTCTTTTGATGATCTTGGTAACGAACTTGGTATTACGAAGGGGACTGTTGGATCGAGGATTCGTGTGTACAAGTATTATCCGAAGGATGAAATCGAGGATAAGCTTAATAATCGGATGTACTCTATAGCGATGCTGGATTATATTTATGCCTGGATCAAACGACTTGCTAAACATCATCCTGATTTAGTGGAATCATTGGGTGAGCATTATATAAGACGGTTGATGTTGAAAAAGTATGAGGCGAGGTGTTTTAACAGTCAGATAGCACATGATCATACATTTGTTACAAGCGCAACTTCTCAGTCTATTCGCGAGTTTCTGATAGATAGAAATAGAAAACTACAAGATTGCCAAGTAAAATTATCCTATATTAAGGATAATGAGATCAATTCTTCTGCAATTATTTCTGAAATCAAAGGGTTCCAGGCCAAAACAAAAGATGAGGCAGAAGTGCTTTTGTTAGAAATAGAGTACTTGTTGGTATGTATTGAACAGATGAAAGTAAGTTTGGAAAATAATATCTAAATTGAGGTGTGTATATTTGGGGAATGTTAAAATGATTTGGGCGAATATAAGTAAAGTCGTTCCCAATCCAAAGAATCCAAGGGGGGATATTTCTGTAAAGACTGCTGAAATGCAACAAATTATTAAAAGTAAAGGGTGGGAAACTGGTATTACATGTTATGAGAAAGACTCCAAATATATTATTCTTTCAGGACATCGGAGGTGGCATGCTGCGAAGAAATTAAAGATTAAAGAGCTTCCTATTATTTTGGTTGAGGCTCCGAAATCAGAAGAAGAGGAGTTAAAGCGTTTAGGCAGTGTTCAAGGCGGAAAAGAGGACTGGACGGATTATGAGTGGGCTAAGCATACTTACGAAATGTGGATCAGTTGGGAAAAGTGTTCTTTCGAAGAGCTTGCCAAAAAAATGAGAAGAAGTAGTAGATGGGTTGCCGAAAGAGTAAGGATTTTTCAGTATTATCCTCACAATGAAATAGAAGATGGATTTATTAAAGGATCCCTAAACATAACGGTTTTGTATCGATTAATTGGATGGCTGGAAAAATTATCAAACCAGAAATCGAGCTTGGTTGAATCTTTTAGTCTCGGTATGATCAGGTCTACTATGCTGCAAAAGATAGAAAACAGATTGGTGAGCATTACAGATTTGAAAAATGAAAGATTTATTCGTGAATCTAGTGATGAACAAATGAAGAAATTTTTGCTGGATAATAAAATGGAATTATTAGACTGTTTATTAGGGATAGGAACTAGTACTACTTCAGAAGGAAAAAACGAGAGTTCGTCATGCCAACAGAAACTTAAAAACTTAACGGAATATTTCAAACAGCTTAAGTTAGATGATATTTCAAATACCCAAGAGATACTAGCTCATATAAATAATGTTAGAAGCGAACTTTTGAAAAAGCAGAGCGAACTAAGAACGTTTCTATAGGAGAGCATGCTTGGAGAAGAAAGGACTGGGTGACTAAGTTTTACGCAAATTTAAGGTCTACCTATTATTCGGAGAGTATCTGGAAATAGTGGGCAACCCTTATCCATCATATTTGTACTGCGAAATTTAGCACTAATAAAATGAATAAAATAAAAATAACCCAGCTCTGCTAACGAAGCGGAGAAGGGTCATTCCTGAGTATAGTCAGCTCTGGCTAACGAAGCGGAGAAGACTACACTCAAACCGTATTGTTTCTGTACAGATAGGATATTATGTATTATGCTAAAAGTCAAGCGGAAATTATTCGGATTAATTTGGATGCCGGAAAGGTAAGGGTAAGTCTTGATGAGTTTCCTTATTTATTTTGATGAGGCGAATAAAATTGATCAACCGGGAAAAGAGTATTCTTACTATGGTGCATACGGTGGAATTGATACTATATTAGCCAGTATTACCAGGTCAGTCAGAGACATACATCGAGCTCTAAACACAAGAAGCGAACTTCATTTTAGGGAATATAATCATGACCAGTATTTGAAGAAATACTTTAAAGTATTAAACCATGTAATAAACCAAGATGTAAATATAAATATTCTTGTAGTAAGTAATACTGAAGCTCAAGCTATTGCCCAACAAATGAACTTATCAATGATGGAGCTTCGTAATCTGTTTTATATAAAAATTCCTGAAAGATTATTCTATGGAGTAACTCGACATTTATCGTTGCCTAACAATATAGATGTAAAAATAAGCGTAGATCGAAATGATGAATATAGAGTATTGCGGTTGTACTCGAAAATTAAAGAGCAAATGAATGCCCATTCTGTCTATAGAAATAAAAGATATACAATTCAATCAGTACGTTCGCAAGCTTCTCATGAGTCAGTGCCCTTACAAATTATTGATACTTTTATGGGAATTGTCGTATTTCTAATGGAGCAAGGTTATGCAGAAAGTTCAGATGCCTCGTTAATAAAGAGTGATCTGATTTATCGTTTTTTATCCGAATCTGAAAATACTGATCGATTTCAAAAACAGATAAAATTATTCAGGTGGGAAGGGAACGAAACCCTTTCTGAGATTCCAGTAAGTAATTTTTTGTCAAAGTTTATGGCTTATAAAACAAAATATGATATTGGGGAAATGATACGATTACAGTCAATATTACTGCATTATCCCAATCGAAGCACTCGGGATTACAGGAAGTTAATGGAGTATCCGAACACAAGATTACGAATGTTGCTAGGATATAAGGATGAAATAGAGGGGAGAGGTAGAAACTCGTTCTTGTTAACATAAGAAATGTACGGAGCGCTGCTCGGAGGACATCAAAACTGTGATACACCTGCAGAGGTATGTGGCGGCAACTTCGGAGGGAGTACAATTTATCAAGATACTGTTACTAGGAGATGAATATGTCAACACCTCCAAATGAACTGAAGCCGGAGCTCCTAGGAGGCTAAGGCTTCGTTCGTGATCTTTTCAATATCGATTGGGGATCGTGATCCTTCGTTAACGATATCAGGCAAAATATGCTGAAGAAAATAGTCCACGCAATGGAGCTTAATCCCCTTTATTTTGATAAGGGCGTTGCGATACATAACGACGAATTCTTTTTCGGTATTCCCAAACTGCAGCTCCGTAAAGGCCTCATAGATCTGATCGAGCTTATCGGCGACCTCCAGTATTTTTCCTTCTACGGAATCGTCCTTGCCTTCCCGTAGTTGTCTGAATTTACCCGGACAACGGATAATTCGCTCTAAGTCGGTTAGCGATTGAAAATACGTATGAATCCCCGTAGTATCGTTTCCTCTCTATATGATGAGTGTGGTGTGATGTGATATGTAAAGTATACAATCGAATTGTTATTGGACAATTAACTCCGACTGGGAGTTTTTTTCATTATAGGCAGCACCTAATTAAACGAAATATGATCCACGCGTATCGTTTGTTTGCTTGAGCGAAATCTCCCCGGCGCTATCCCCGTTGACTTGCGAAACACTTTATTAAAGTAGTTCTCGTCCGAGTACCCCGTTAGCCGTGCAATTTCACCCAAATTGAGCTTAGTGCGGCGGAGCAGCTCCATCGCTTTTTCCATACGGGTTTTGGTCAGATACTGCATGGCGGTCATGCCGCATGTGGCGTGAAACAATCTCGAAAATTTGTACTTGGAAATGCCAAGCGACCGGCACAGCTCCTCGATGCTGTTAATGGCTGCGTAATTCTCATGAATCAGCTTTAACGCGGTGACAACCACTTCGGGCCAAGTATCCGGAGAAGCCTGATTATATTTAAGGGACTGGTAAACCTCCATAACAAACTGTGCGGCCAGCCCCGAGGCTTTGTAGCCGTTGGTGATGGACTTTTTGCTCGCTTCCAGAAAAATGTGTTCCAGTGTGCGAATGACCGGTGAGTCGGGGGCGAATCGAACGATGGGACCCGAATGATTGTGGACCGCGGACCAGCACGCCAAAGCTTCCGGCCCCATCAAGGTGATAAATATAAATTCCCATAATTCGCTGTCTTGCGGAAGGTAATATCGGTGGTCGGTTCCCGTTACGACTAGAAAGGCGGAATTCGGTTCGAGCGGATAGGTTTGAGTTCCGATGCGAATCTCTCCCCTTCCGGCAAGCGTATATTGGAAAATGCATTGATTGCTTGTCGCCCTATGCAGCCCGTCCCAATGGTAATTGCCATTCCGCTTTTCCCAGCCTACATAAACGATTTCGGCAAATGGCGTAGAAGGGCCGTCTTTGAATTGAAAACCGTAAACACCCATAGCGCATCCCCTTACAATTTTTTACCCTTTTTGTGATAATTCATTACCATTGAGGTCCATTTAAAACTATTATAATATTCAACTTATATAAGGCAATACATATATGGAAATATTCGAATTTAACTGCAATTTTATCCACTTTGTTAAGGTTATTCATAAATCTTGAATGAAGGGACTGAAGCAAATGAAAGTGAAGTTGAAAATGAGAGCTGCACTATCTGTTGTTCTTTTCACTAGCTTATTGGCGGGTTGCAGTTCAGGCGGTTCGGATTCGGGCACTTCTTCGGCCGCCGCTAACGAGAAAGCAGAAGAGCATCACGAGCCTGTGACGTTAATGCTGCACCCGGGCCAAATGATCACACCGGAAGACCTGGAGCTTATGATTAATGAACCGCTGCATCGAAAATATCCTTATATTACCGTACAGGTGATAGACAGGACCAAAAATAATTTGGAAAATCATGTGGCCGCAGGAGGCCAATTGGATCTGATCACAACCTGGAACGGCAGTATGTCCGCGGCAATGGACCTGGACGTATTCGAGGATCTGACTCCTTTGGCTAAGGCGGATGGTTTTGACTTGGGCCGGTTCGATCAGCAAGCGCTGGAAACCATCAAAAACATTTCCGACGACGGGAAGCTGTACGGCCTGCCTTATAACAGGCAGTTTAACGCTCTTTATTACAATAAGGATATTTTTGATAAATTCGGAGTCGAGTATCCGCAGGACGGCATGACGTGGGAAGATGTAATTCAGCTGTCCAAAAAATTAACGAGGACGGTAGATGGCGTCGCTTATCGCGGACTGGACCCGGAAAGCATCCAAAGACTGAGTTTTCCTTTGTCCTTAAACATCGTTGACGCCGCTACCCATAAAACAACTATCAGCGATAACTATGATACGTTTAAAAAGCTGTTTGAATTGGGCAAAGATGTATACGCTTTACCGGAGAACAAACCGCCTAAATGGGGGACGAGCACAAATGACTCCTTTATCAAAGATAAAACCGTTGCCATGACGGCGACCGTCAATATGTTCCCTTACATCGCGCAAGCTCCCGAGTTCAATTGGGATGTTGTCCAGTATCCGAGCTACAAGGATAAGCCTAATGTTGCCGGGATGTACGACTTGCACATCATGTCGATCAGCAAAACAAGCCAACATAAAGAAGAAGCGATGAAAGTGCTCGAAGTGCTGTTTTCGGACGAAGTGCAGGAGATCGCTACGGAAAAGACCGGGCGTATTTCACTGCTAAGTGATCCGAAATTCCAGCAAGCATACGGTGCGGATATGGCGATTTTGAAAGGAAAACATCTGGAAGGCATCTTCAAGAGCAAGCCTGCGCCTGCGCCGAGGTTATCCATCTACTACTCCAAAGCTGCCGGCATTCTGGAGAATCACTTCAGACAGTATGTTGACGGCGAAAAAGACGTAAATACGGCGCTTCGCGAAGCCGAAGATGAAATTAATAAATACGTTCAATCGCAAACCAAATAATAAGCGCGATGAACCGCACAACAGATCCTCGGGAGAAGCTCCCGGGGATTTTTTTTGATTTCCATACTTCACGGCAAAAACGCCTTTACCGTTTCTTAACTTCCGTTTAATCATGGCATGATAATTCGTTTATATACTTGAAATGAACAAAAACGAACAAAAGGATGCAGATGATGTTTTGTTTTACGTAAAAAGGAGGGCTCTGAAACGGACGCATGGAGGGGCCATCATCGAGCAGTGGACTCGCGACGAGCCTTCTTTTAACGAAAGAACGACACAATGTCTGGATCAGAAAATGCGCATTGGACAAATGGCCGCGAGCTTGGTGGAGGATGGAGAGAACATCATCATTGATTCCGGAACAACGACTTTGCATATCGCCAAAAATCTTGTTCACCGGTCCAATATAACGGTTGTTACCAACGATATGAACGTTGCCGCGGAGCTTCGGGATGCTCCGCGTGTGAAGGTGATCTTGACCGGAGGAGAGCTATACCCGTCCAGCTATATGTTGAACGGGATGTTTACCGAACATACGCTGGGCTCGCTTCATGTGGAGAAAGCATTTATCGGCACGCCGGCTCTTCATCCGCAGTATGGACTCATGCATCCGGAAGCCCGGCTGGTCCCTGCCAAGCAATCCATGATCAAGGCGGCGAGGGAAATCATCGTGGTTGCGGATCATACGAAAATAGGGAAACTGTCGCTCCACACGATTGCTCCAAAGAGCTCGCTTCACACGCTCATCACGGGCAAAGAAGCGGAGGAATTTGATCTCAAGCCGTTTAGAGACTGGGGCATGAAGGTGCACACCGTATAAATCCGGCACAGAGGTATGTCTAAATGAAGGGGGTTCGCTCATGGCTTCCATTGAATTGGTACAGGTTTCGAAATCATTTGACCAAAACACGATCATACAAAATTTGAATTTGAAAATTGACGACGGCAAATTTACCGTCTTGGTCGGGCCGTCCGGCTGCGGCAAAACGACGCTGCTGCGCATGATCGCTGGGCTCGATCCGCAAACTGCGGGCGCGGTGCTCATCGATGGCAAAGATGTGACGCGCATTGCTCCGGGACAGCGCGGGGTTGCTATGGTATTTCAGAACTACGCTATTTATCCGACAATGTCCGTGCGCGAGAACATCGAGTTCGGCCTAAAGAACAATAAGGTCGGCAAGGAGGAAAGAACCCGCCTTATCGAAAGCATCAGCGAAACAGTCGGGCTGCGCGAATATCTCGACCGCAAGCCCTCCACCTTGTCCGGCGGACAGCGGCAGCGCGTCGCGCTGGCCCGGGCGATGGTCAAGAAGCCGTCGGTGTTTCTGATGGACGAGCCGCTGTCTAACCTCGACGCCAAGCTTCGGGTGCAGATGCGCATCGAGCTGATTGAAATGCATAAGAAGCTGGGTACCACCTTCGTATACGTGACGCACGACCAGGTAGAGGCCATGTCGATGGCGGACACCATCGTGCTGATGAACCGCGGCTGCATCCAGCAGGAGGCATCCCCGGAGGTCATCTACCGCCAGCCGAGCAACTTGTTCGCGGCCCAATTTATCGGCGTTCCGCCGATGAACATCGGCGAGCTGGGCGCGGATGGAGCGAAGTTCGGCTTCCGGCCGGAGAGCGCGCAGCTGTCATCGGCACGGGAAGGCGGCTTTTTCTCGGTCCGCGGCAAGGTGATCACCCGGGAAATGCTTGGCTCCGAAACGATATATCAAGTTCGCACGGACTGTCATTCCTTTATGATCAAGTGCATCGAGGATTCGTTCTCGGTGGACGATACGGTGCATGTCGGCGTGGAGGCGGACCGAATTTACTTCTTTGGCGTGGACGAGGGACGGGTAGGTCGAGAGGACTGGCGGTATGACGGCTACATGAATCATCTTAGAGGGCAAAGCCATGGATAAGAAACGGTTATGGGAGAGGCTCCGTCCGTATTTGATGATTTTGCCTGCCATGGCGGGCATCGCGATCTTCGTCATTTATCCGGTGTTTTATTTGATCAGGCTGAGCTTCTATAAATACAATTTGATGAACCCGGATAAAAGCAAGTTTGTCGGCGCAGACAACTTCAAGCAAGTACTCGCTCGCGACGACTTTTACCAGGCGCTGGGCAATACGGTCGTCTACACGGTGGCCGTCGTTATGCTGACGCTCGTCATTTCCTTGATCATAGCGGTGTGGCTGAGCAGGAGCAGCCGCTTCAACGCCATCGTGCAGGCCGGGATCTTCACGCCGCATATCATCTCGATCGTCTCGATCGCCCTGGTCTGGATGTGGCTGATGGAACCGAATCACGGCATGCTGAATTTCATGCTGAAGACGTTCAACCTGCCGACTTCCCAGTGGCTGCAAAGCTCGCGGTCGGCGATGATATCGGTCATCATCGTATCGGTCTGGCACAATATCGGCTATTACACGTTAATCATCGTGGCGGCGCTGCAGAGCATTCCTCCGACCATCTATGAGGCGGCCGCGCTCGATAACGCCAGCAGGTCCAAGATGTTTTTCAAAATCACGCTGCCTATGATTTCACCCCAGCTCTTTTTCATCCTGATTATTATGACGATCGGCTCCTTCAAGGTGTTCGATACCGTCAGGATTATGACCGGAGGCGGCCCGAACGGCGCAACGACAACGCTCGTCTATTACATTTATGAATTCAGAACCAACAGTATCGGTTACGCTTCCGCTACCGGGGTTGTCCTGATGGCGATCATCGCCCTGCTGACCTTCGTTTACTTCCGGTTGTTGTCTAAGAAAGTGCACTACCAGTAAGATGCCAAAATCCACTTTTAACAAAAGGGGGGCGTACATCCAAGTGGCAGCTGAAGTCAAGAATGCCAGTCCAACCGCTCAGGCGACATCCGGCACGAACTATGTAAGCCTGATGATCCAGTTTATTTTAAAAGCGATCGTACTTCTGATCTTCGTGTTTCCGTTTATGTGGATGATCTCCACCTCGCTGCAAACGCTGGAGGAGACGCTGAGGTTTCCGCCTACGGTTCTTCCGGCGCTGCCGCAGTGGATCAACTTCGTTCATGCCATGAGCGCGGGACCGTTCCTGACCTATTTCCAGAACTCGGTCATTATTACCGTATCGGTTATCGTCCTGCAGATGGTGGTGATGATCCCGGCCGCTTACGCATTTGCGAAGTACCGGTTTGCGGGTAAGGAGTTTTTCTTTTCCCTGGTGCTGCTGACGTTCATGATTCCCGGACAGGTGACCTTCATTCCCGTTTACCTGATGCTGGCGGATTGGGGCGTTATCAAAACGCTGCTGCCGCAAATTATCCCGTTCATGTCCAACGCCTTCGGCATCTTCCTGCTGCGCCAATATTTCATGCAAATTCCGCAGGAGATTATCGAGTCGGCCCGGCTGGATAACGCGAGCGAGTTCAAAATCATTACCCGGATCATGCTCCCGATGTCGATGCCCGCGCTGGCGACGATCGCCCTGTTCAGCTTCGTCAGCCACTGGAACGATTATTTCTGGCCGCTCGTGATGACCGATTCGTCCGCCGTACGGCCGCTGCCGATGGGGATCGCCATGCTGCGGGAAACCGAAGGCATCACTAACTGGCATGTCATTATGGCGGGCAACGTCGTGCTCGTGCTGCCGATTCTGATCGTGTATATGTTTGCGTCCAAGCAAATTGTGAAAGCGTTCGTGTACTCAGGTATCAAGTAGTAATTTTTTCATCCCAAATAAAAATCATCCCACATGGAGGTTACTTTCAATGAAGAGAAAGCTTTCTACGGTACTTATGGCTACAGCTATGCTGTCCGGCGTTCTGGCCGGCTGCGGCGGTCAATCTCAGCAAGCCGGCGGCGGCACCCCGGGTTCATCGTCGACAACCCCGAACGCTTCGACCGCAGCTGCGACGTCCGGCGGCTCCGGCGGTAAAACGACGCTTCAGTTCTGGCATTCCCTCGGCGGCAAAAACGGCGAATATTTCGATTCGATGATCAAGAGCTTTAACGAATCGCAGAATAAGATTGAGGTCGTCGGCACCTTCCAGGGCTCTTACGACGAGATGGTAACCAAGCTGCAGCAGGCGGTAGCGGCGAAGACCGCTCCGGACGTGGCCATGCTCGAGCGTGCTTACATTCAAATGTTCGCCGATTCGGACGTACTGGCGGATATGAATCCTTATTTGAAAAATTCCGGCATGAGCGTTGACGATTTTGTTCCCGGCCTGATGGGACACTCCACCTTCGACAAGAAGCTCGTTTCGCTGCCGTTTAACCGTTCCACGCCGATTCTTCATATCAACAAGGCGATGCTGGACGAGAAAGGCCTCGCCATTCCGAAAACATGGGACGACCTGAAGAAAGTCGCTAACGCGCTTGTCGTTAAGGAAGGGAACGAATATACGCGGTACGGGCTCAGCATGCCGTTCGACACGTGGTACCCAATAGCGATGATCACGCAAGCCAAAGGCAAGTTCTTCAACGATGCCGGCACCTCGATCGGTTTCGAGAACGGCGAAGGCGTCAAAACGTTCAGCTATTTGAAGGACCTACAGGGCACAGGAGCCTTGTTCTATCCTCCGGCCAAGGACTCGGGCAATATCGTCAACAACATGTTCACGAGCGGCAAGATCGGCATGATGTTCCAATCGACCGGGGTCATCGGCAGCCTGAGCGCTAACGCCAAATTCGAATATGTGACGGCGTTTATGCCTATGGATCAGGTGTATGCGACCCCGACGGGCGGCGCGAACCTCGCGATGATGGATGATTCCAAGAGCAAGGACGCCGCTTGGGAATTCCTGCGCTGGGTCATGACCAATCCGAAGGGCGGGCAGCAGTTCGTCATTAACTCCGGTTACTTGCCGTTTACGAAGAAGATGGTGGAGTCGCAGGAGATCAAGGACCTGTGGGCGAAGGAGCCTGCGCGCAAGGTCGCTTACGAGCAGCTGCAGTACGCCGTGGACACGAATAAGCACGTAGCCTGGACGCAGGTAAATCAGGAGTTCAATAAGGCGATCGAAGCCATCATGTATGACAACAAGGATATTCAAGCGACGCTCGACAACTTCAAGAAAGAAACGGAAAGAATTCTGAAGCAGTAATTACGCAACATTACTATATGCGGAATCCAGAAAGGAATGCAGGCATATGATAGAACGATTGCAAAGCGACGACTCCCTCGTGGTGGCGGCGCATCGCGGACTGAAATGCGATTATCCCGAGAATACGCTGCTTGCTTTTCAGAAGGCGCTGGAAGCGGGCGTCGACATGATTGAATTCGACCTGCGCCGTTCCAAGGACGGGAAGGTCATGGTCATTCACGATGAAACCGTCGATCGCACGACGAACGGTACGGGCAAGGTAGGTGACCTGACGCTCGCCGAGCTCAAGCGGCTTGATGCGGGAGGCTGGTTCGGCCCTTCTTTCGAAGGGCTGAAGATTCCGGCGTTCGCGGAGCTTCTGGAGCTCCTTCGGGCGTACCCGGAGGTTCTGCTCAACGTGGAAATCAAATCGAGTCCCGATGCCGTGCAGACCGCCGACCAAGCGGTTGCGTTGTTAAAAGAATACGGTTATTTGCCCCGCTGCGTATTTACTTGCTTTGATGCAAGCATTATCGCTTACCTTCACGATACTTACGGGCTGAAGACGCAAGGCTTTCCGCAGGAAGAAATGCGTAATTTCGTACCGGGTCCCAAAGGCACCTACTCCAAGATGTGGGCAGTGGCCATGAGCATGAAGCTGCTTTCCCCGAAAAAGGTAGACGACTATCGGCAGATGGGCCTGCTCGTCTGGTCCTACTGCCCGGATGACGATCGTCAAATGTATTACTCGCTCGGCTGCGGGGTTACCCTCGTGACCTGCAATAACCCGTTTCCTGCTATGAGGATACGCCGCCAAGCGGCCGAAGCTGAAATGAATGGATTCCCGAAAGGGGTATAAGACGATATGAATGAATGACATTCGATGAGCAAGCCCCGGAACTTGCTGTTGTTGGCTGGGTTACCGTGCTGAGCCTGCTGCCTGCGTCGGACTTCGGCGTTTTGGCCGAGCGCCCGGCGCTGGAGTCCAAGATGTTTGTGCTCTCTGATCCGGCTCATTTGAAGTAATTTGGCTACGCGGTGGGATTGGGAGATCATTGTAAATTTGCCTGTCCGCGGTTCGTCTCCGTAAAGGTAGAGAGCACCGATTCGATTCGAATCGGTGCTCTTTCTTTACCGCAATAGAACTTATAAGATACCGAGATCTTAAAACGGTGAATCTTGGCGACGGCTGATGACCGTCTCGGGAGGAGAATGAAACGGTGGTAGTCTAGGAATTAATATTCGGATTCAGTCTAATATAATGTAGGTCCTTGGTTGCATCTACTGTAATTTGTTATAGAATAATGGTATATGGTAAATTTTACACAAGAAGGTTATCTTTTTACCTGGGGAATTTAAGGGGCGATCAAGGTGTCATCATTAGAGTGGATAAACGAAGTCGTGTTTGGGAATCTGGAAGATATCTTAAAAAGACTGAATAAGAAATTCGACTTAAAGCTGTATACTTTCACGCTAGACAATAATGACTATCCGAATATTGAGAATGTGGTTAGAGTAAGAAGGGCGCTTTCCGACCAAGGCGGCAAAAAGATCGTGATCAATCAAGAGCCGCTAAAAGAATTGATCCGAGTGTTCCGCGAGCTCGATATGTCAAATCCGGTTCACTCGGAAAATAATGAAATCCGAGAGTTGATGAAGGACACGATGTTAAAAGAAATCATACAATCCAAGCTAATGTCTCTCCCTGCGGATAAAACAAACGAGCAAAATAAAACAGGTATCGTTGATGTTGAGAAGCCGAATCAAGAGCAGTTTAAAACCAATATTATCTATGCAAATGATTTTGCTATCAACACGGAAGGGCTAGAGCGCAAGTTAAAAGTGATGGTTGTCATACATAACGTCGATTCGCAGCTTCAAGATATATTTTATAACTATCCAGAGCTGTCTTTTATAAGAATGGTCCTGGATTATTATTTCCAAGATTACTTTATTCGCGATAAGAATGTTCTAAAGCTGGACGGTGAGAGTGAAGTTGGTAAAAAGTACAACGAAGATGCTATCCAATTTTCCAGAAGAATGACTCGGTTATTCATGGGCAAGATCCAAACTTTGCTACAAGGCTTGTATACAATGAAAGACGTTGCATCTCCTCTGCTTTCCAATGAAGAAAGCAGCCAATATTATATTAATATTTTGCTTGAGAAAATAGACGATATTTCCACGCGAACCTACGAGGGCAGTAACCCGTTCGGATGTATGCTATTTGCCGATCAAGCTTTGCTGCATCCATCTCGAGGTATAATTAAGTATATCATTCGATTTAGGGAAAATGAGATCTTGTTGGACGACTCCAAGTTAATCCGCAAGCTGTTGGAAATGACAGATCACGACAAAGATATATATCTAATCTCTGACGAAAAATACATTTATGGTATTGGTCACATCAACTGGAATGAAGTAGGCAATCATTTACTATTTCGGGTGGTGTTTAAAGGATTATCGAAATATAATCTGCAGCTCCTAACAACAGTGCATACCGAATCCCGCTTTGGAAAACTATTCAATGAGAATGATAAAAAGATTTATAAAACGGAACGTAATTTGGAAATCGTCTTTAAAAATCTGCTGCAGGTTTCTTTCAAAAGCCCGGTTTTAGGAGAAGAAGGCTTTACGACCCGAAAATTCAAACGAATGATGAAAGCGCAATTCTTTGAAAATAGGGAAGAAGAGAATATTAGAGAAATTGATACTCTCGAGAGAGTTGTTAGAAAAGCGAGAGAGCAAAAACACGGCACCATGGTAGTCATTACGGATGAAGAAACGGCTGGACAAGAAGTCGAACGATTGAAGAAACAATCCATCATTATCGAGCCCACCGCGGTCAATCCTGATGTTGTACAATACTTAACGCCCATTGATGGAGCCGTATATTTTGACAATACAGGCGTTTGTCATGCTGTCGGTGTAATATTGGACGGGATTGCCGAACCCAACATAGGGGATTCAAGCAGAGGGGCAAGATATAACTCAGCTTACCGTTACCTGCACAAACTTGATCAAACCAAATGTATCATTGTGATTATTTCGGAAGATGGCATGGTGAATTTAATTCCCGAGCTGGATGAGGAAGAGCCGATCCGATTATTATTTCAGCAATTTATTGACCACATTAATCAACAAGAACAGATTTCAAATGCAGAGATCGAAGAGTTTAAGTCTAAGCTGGCGGCTTACAAAGAAATCGATTACCAGCATTATTTTACCGTCGCGAATGCATTTTATAATAAAGGTAAGTTTGCAGACGCGATTTATTTCTTTCGAGAGGGTTTGGAGGGCGCAGGAAACTATTATATAACCACAAAACATTATCGTGGACTGGCTAATGCTTATTTTTTTGCTGCGAGGGAAGGTAACAAAAGCCTTTACCACGATGCTTTGAGTTATTATAACCGCTACATAATAAAAGAAAATGAGGATGAACTGGATGTTCACGATTTTAACAACAGAGGTCTTGTGCTAGAGGAAATCGGAGATAGGGAAAGCAAGAAAAATGAACGATTAAATCTCTATGGGAAAGCCTTATTGGATTTCAATAAAGCAATATCGTATCTAGAACACGCGGTGTTGTACTCAAACAGGGCATATGTTTATAAAAGAATGGAAAAGTGGACGGAGTGCTTGGAAGATTTTATTCATGCCGAACTGCTTGCAACAAATAAAGAATATTTGGAAAATATATCCGCGATTTTGACCAATAACCCTGAGGTGATTGGGCACAGTATCATTACGTACCTTAAGCTGAAGGAAACCAATAGTGAATCAGGCGATGAGCTCGCCAAACTGCTTGAGCAATTCAAAATCAAACTGTCAGAGGAAAATCCTGAAGCGGCTGTAGCTTTAGAAGAGTTTCATTTAATAAAAGACACCCGATAGGGTGTCTTTATCAGGTTGTCGAGATAATCTCGCGAACTATGGATTTATGAAGATTCGAAACGTCATAAGGGGAACTGAAGAAATTCGCTTGCAGCGGTTCCCTCACTTTTCCCCCTCTTTTCGGGCTTCAAAATATTGTTTTAAACAACGACGGTCACTTGCGTTCCCTTCTGGCAGCTGGCTGTTCATTTTCCCTTGATCGCTGTCATCTGCTTGCGAGACAACACAGACGCTTTGCCTTTTTACGCGAAGCGGGTCGTGAAACTCAGTTTACTAGGCTTCATCGTCGGCCGAGGGACCGTAGACGCCCGGCACCGGAATATCGAGAAGCCGCAAATATACTCCGAGCTGCGCCCGGTGATGGATCATGTGGCTTAACCCGAAGGTGCGTAACGCGATCGCCCGCGGCTCGCGGAGGATGACATGGTCGCCGTGGCGCAGCGTCCATTCCTCGCCGAGCGCTTTATCGTCGCATTCGGCAAGCAGCTTGTCCAGCTTGTCGACGTTCCCGTCGAACTCTTCCAGAATGTCGGCACGTTTTTGCAAAGCCTCCCGCCGCTGGGGTACGGTAGAGAGATCGAGCTCCGGATACTGAAAAATCGCGATTTGCCAGTTCAGCAGGTTGATCAGATGCGTAGCCAGCCCACCGAGCGCCATCGATTTTTCGTGCGGCTTCCACGACATATGCTCCTCGGGTAAGCGTTCCAATACGCGGCGCGTAGCGGCCAGTTCACGCATTGCGTCGCCGATGATCAATTGTTTAGACATGAGTTCATCTCCTTTCATATGGATCATCATACTATAAATTCCAAATGGATGGAAAGTTCCGACTAACCGATTATGATAAAAGGAATTATTGATGATTCGGCCATCTCGAAGAACATCTTCCTATCGATCCTTAAAGTATCGAAACCCAATCTTACTTCGCATCCTTATCCGGCTGATGAATCCCGAACAAATTCCCTTCCGTATCGATATAATACCCCTGCCACGCCATGCCGGGCAAAGCATATTTAGGTAAAGCGATCTTGCCGCCATGGTGAAGAATATGGGCTTCCGTTGCATCGTAATCGCCGACGCCTATAGTACATGCATAGCCGTTCAAAGCCTGGCCCGGTGCTGGAGAAGCGCCTTGCCGCTGCATCAAGGCTCCGTTAATTCCAAGCTCGCCGGCTTCGCCGGTTACAGCGCCGAAATAAGGCATGCCGGCATAACTGCTCCAATCTTCAAATTTCCATCCGAACACTTCTCCGTAAAATGTTTTCGCTCGTTCCATGTCATCTACATGAATTTCAAAGTGGACCACTTTACCCATAAATCCCTGCACCTCCAAATTTTTATTAACGCTTCAAATCTTCTACCGAATGGATGCATTTTCCTCCCTCAGTATGGTAATGAACAAAGGAAATTATTCAATGCTCGGTATGCGCCTGAGTACGAACGACACACTTGGACGCAATACCTGCTATGATGCAGCGAAGTAAAAGTGTATCGTTGGCTCGACCGCGGGGTTCTTTCGGTAAGTTGCGAAGTTGATGGCCCCGTGCCGTATAGAGGAAAACGATGCCTGGCGCGCGAATGGAATATGATAGGCGGCCGCCGCCGGGAATCGAATGAATACGGAGCTGAGCAGTGTATGAAAAAAGTGTTTATCATCGGCATTGTAGCCAGCGGGAAGACCACACTGGCCAAGCGTTTATCCGAAAAAATAAAGGTGCCTTGGTACGAGCTGGATTGCATCGTTCATCATCAAACCGCCGCAGGGCGATACAAACGGACGGCAGAGGAGCAGATGGAGGTTATTAACAACATCGATATGAACGGAACTTGGATATTTGAAGGAACAGACCGGGAATCGTATCGATGTTTATTGGAAATGGCCGACACGATTATATTTCTCGACACTCCCTTATGGAAGCGAAGACTAAGAATTTTTACCAGGTTTCTCAAACAAAAAATAGGAATCGAACCGTGTCATTATAAGTCCGATCTGAAGATGCTGAACAGGATGTATCAGTGGACGCGCGATTTTGAAAGCAAGTGGGAAAGCTTTGAAGCCCGGCTGCTGCCGCACAAGAGTAAAGTGATTCGGCTAACGGATAGTAGAAGCTTGCACTTTGTTACGTAAATTTAAAAGGGTGGTGAAAAAAGAGCGGAGGGGCCATTTGAATCTGGAAAAGCGTAAGCGGTCGCCTTTGAAAACGGATTCTCTCCACAGAAAAACGAAAAAACAATCCAAAGAATCCGTTTTCAACAGCGATTGGAGGATCAAATGGACGCCGCAGCGGACTTTTTCACCACGCTTTTAAGGGACGGTTGAATAAACAGAGGCGAGGTAACCACACAGTCGGCCTGGCTATACCTGAACCGGTCCTGCGCCAGCAAATTCTATTGATCCTCGCTGTATACGCCTTGCGCTTCCGCGGCTTTCGTGTTTTGAATCGCCTTATTCGCAAGCTCGTTAGCCATTCGCAGGGCCGTAACGGTTTCTTTGGATTCCGCATGAATGAGCGGTTTCCAAACATAGTCGATTTGATTATGCGTGAATATGTAGGTCAAGCCGGGCTTGCGGGTAGGCGGCAAGGCGCTTTCCAGCGCATAGAGCGATTGCGTGTTCTTGCCTCGAAATTCCGGTAAATCCTGGCCGAATGCCTGTTGAACGGCAGCGTCCGTCGAGGGAATCATCAGCCCCTGGCGGGAGAGGTGCAGCTGCATTTCCGGCGATAATATATACGAGATGACCTGGAAGGCAAGGTCTTTGTTCTTCGATTGATTCGTAATAAACATCGCGGTCGATTGAGGCTGAAATTTCTTGCCGGGCGCTTCCGGAAACACAGGAACCGAGCTGAAGTCCCAATTCAAATTTTTGTTCTCGTTCGCCCATTTGGCCGCGGTATCGATCGTATCGATAGCCATAGCGATGCTGCCTCGGGAGAAGGCGTTCGTTTTGACCAGCTGATTGCCGGGAATTTCGTAAAACCGTCTAATATTATTAGTAATCTTCGTCCAATTGTCGGAGGTAAGTGTGGCTTTGTCTTCGTTCGGGTCAAGCGAAGGCTCCGACAGCTGGTTCCACATCATATAATGGGAAGGATTCACTTGGAAGCCCTTATAAGTAACTTCTCCGTCCTGCCGCGTCAGCTTCTTGGCCAGCTCATAGGCTTCATCCCAGGTTAGACCCGGTTTGGGGTATTCGACGCCGAATTTATCGAAAATATCCTTGTTGTACACCAAAACCCACTCGGCAGAGCTGTAGGGCAGAGAATACAGTTTTCCGTCCGAGGAGGTAACGGACTGCTGTAGCATACCCGGATTCAATGTTCCGGTATCGAAGTTGTACTTTTTCACCAGCTCGCTCATATCGTATTCCAGACCGTATCTGCGAATTTCCCTGTACGTGTTGCGGGCGGAATCGTCAATGATAATATCGGGGATCGTTCCCGCCGCAATCAAGTCTTTAAATTGCCTTCCCGGATTATCCCATTGAATATGCTTAAAGACGACGCCGGGAAATTTCTTGGTAAGATATTGGCCCACCTGCTGCTGCCACACATCTTCCTTGATATAGTATTGAGGCCATACCGTGTAAATAAGCAGTTCGTTCTCATTAGAAGGTGAATGGCTTTGCACCGCTGAAGATGACTGCGCGGTTGAAGCCGCCTGCTCCTGTTCCCCTCCTCCGGTTCCTCCGTCTCCCGTACATCCAGCCAGCATCATACAGCTTATGGCTACTGCGCCCAAAACGTTGATTTTCATCCATTCGCCGCTCCATTTCATAATTAAGTTCTTGTCGGGTTTATCATAATGGCTCGGCAGGCCTTTTGATAATTCTAATATTTTAAGAAAGGTGGATTATTCTAAACAAAATAATATTATGGATGGAAATGGATTCGAGCGGGTCCCATACGCCCGAAGCCTTCTGAAGGCGATTTCAGGGCCGCATTGGCCCTATAGGGGCTGTGAGGGGAGATAATGGACGTTGACAGACTGAAGCCCCCGGTGATAGTATCATCAAAGCAAATCATGATCTTGCGGTTTCCGCTGTGGGCCGCGATCGTTTAAATCGTTGTTTATAAGCCGGCAAGCTCTTCTGAAATTGGAAGAGTTTTTTTAACACATAGCAGTATTTGAGTTTGTTAAAGCGTCAGTGCAGTAAAGAATTTTGCCTGTTGACGATCCAAATTACCGCCCGCCGAGCGCAGTTTCTATTTTTGTAAGACCTCGCTTGAGGGTTTTCTCAATTTGACCAAAAGAATGTGATGTGACCCCAATGAGTTTGCGAAGCAGAAAGCATGCCTTTTTGGAAAAATATTTTTCCGGAGAGTCTGTCAATTACCGTCAGATCATTTCTTTGTATACGCCGATTTTGATCGATCAGGCATTTCTCGTCTGTTTGAGTCTCGTAAACACCGTTATGATCAGTTCCTCGGGCGTAGCGGCGATCAGTGCGGTGAACATGATCGATTCGATCAATATGTTCCTGATCAGCACCTTTATCGCCGTATCTACGGGGGGAACGGTGGTCGTAGCGCAGTATAAGGGGAGCGGGAACGAGCCGATGGTTTCCAAGTCGGCGGCCAGCACCGTGTCCACTGTGTTTTTGTTCGCTCTGGGCATCAGCTTGCTGATCGGCTTGTTCCACAATCCGGTGATGAACCTGCTGTTCGGCGGCGCTTCAGCGGATGTGCTGGACAATGCCCACGTCTATTTGGTCGGCAGCAGCGTCTCCTATGTCGGTATCGCCGTTCAGGAGGCGGTATGCGGGGCGCTGAGAGGAATAGGGAGAACGAGAGCTTCGCTTATTCTTTCCTTAATTATGAATTTGTCGTATGTCGTGTTGAACGTCATTTTTATCAACTTTATGCACATGGGCGTTCTGGGGATGACTATAGCGGCCAATGTGTCGCGGTATTCGGCGGCGATCATCGCGCTGTTCTTTTTGGCCAAAATTGTGGCGAACGCGAGTCTTTCCTTTCGGCTTCGGGATTTGTTTCAATTCGAGCTGGCGATGATCAAGAAGATTATGTTCGTCGGTCTGCCGTTTGCGGCCGAGCAAATGTTTTTTAACGGCGGCAAGATTGTCACCCAAATGTTCATTGTCAGCCTCGGAACGTACGCCATGGCGACCAACGCGATTTGCTCGACGCTTGCCGTCGTGCTGCAAATTCCTTCCAATGCGTTGTCGCTTGCGGCCATAACGGTGGTCGGCCAATGTATGGGACGACGAAATGTCGCGGATGCGAGAAAATTGACGAAATCGTTTATATGGCTGTCTTCGTTTTCTTTTGTGCTGATGGCACTGATCGTTCTGCCTATGTTTCGGCCGCTGGTCGGGCTGTTCCATCCTCCGGCCGATATTGTGGATGATATTTTCAACGTGACGCTGATTAATGCGTTGGCCCAAATCCCGCTATGGTCGATTAGCTTCCTGCTGCCTTCCGCGCTTCGTGCGGCCGGGGACTCCAAATTCACTTCGATGACTTCGATGCTGTCGATGTGGCTGTTTAGAATCGTGCTGGGTTATATCCTGGGCATCGTTTTCCACTTCGGCATTGTCGGCGTATGGCTCGCCATGAACTGCGAATGGGGAGTAAGGGGACTTGTCTTTCTATGGCGGTTTAAAGGGGAGAAATGGTATCAGCATCGTCTGATCGAACCGGCTTCCGAGAAGCAGGCTGTCCGCGGCTAATCCGGGCGCCGCTATTTATAAATTTCGGGGCTCCCCGCAAAGTACCTGAATCGGCTTCGAAGCCAAGGCCCCACTACTTTGTGGGGTTATTCTATTGTTTAGGAAATGATGCGCAGCAATATCCTGTGGAAATCCGTGGTCTCCCCCGAAAGGAAAGTCTACCCAAAGAACGATCCCAGAGGAAGGGTTAGACGCCGATCCAGCTGAGGCTGGATGCGGACGGAATAAGCTTCAGAGCATAACGTCACTACCCTGGAAATTACTCTTGGTACCCCATTTCCATTGTCTGTGGTGCCGCGTAGCGGCATGGATGGCTTTTGGGGGATTTGTTCCCGTCCAAACCGCAGTTGATCCTGTCTGTAAACATTATGTACGGAGGAGGCCCTCCGCAGCTCCTCGAAAGGTCGTGAACCGTTTGCCGCAATCCAGTCCATCCGTTCTTCGGCAGCCTTCTTATGCGAAATCCTGGGTTGCCCGAATTTTGTCAACGACTTCCTTCCAGATGCTCTCCGTGGCCATCGGCTGGCAGATGTACGAGCTGACCAATGACGCATTTAGTCTAGGCTTGGTAGGACTAGCCCAGTTTGTGCCGATGATGCTGCTGACCTTGCTTGTGGGCCATGTAGCGGACCGGTTCGATCGCCGCAAAATCGTCTTTCTGTGCCAGCTGTTCGAAGGCGTCGTCGCCGTGTTCCTGGCCTTCGGGAACCACGCCGGCTGGCTCGGCCGCGAGCAGATTCTGCTGGCTGCCGCCGTCATCGGAGCCTGCCGCGCGTTCGAAGGTCCCACGCTGGCCGCGCTAGTGCCGGAGCTAGTACCGAAGGAGCTGCTTCCGCAAGCATCCGCCTGGTCCGCCTCAGCCGGACAAACGGCCCAAATCTTGGGGCCTTCCTTAGGCGGCCTGCTGTTTTCGGCCGGTCCGTCGCTGGTCTATGTGACGTCGGCGGTTGCGCTGTTATCTTCGGCCGCGCTCATCTACTGGATTCGCAAGAAGCGGAGCGTCCGCAAAGTCGAACCGCTGGCCGTTCGCTCCCTGTTCACGGGACTTGTGTTCGTTTTCCGTCATAAGATCATTCTGGGTACGATCTCGCTCGATCTCTTCGCCGTTCTGCTCGGCGGCGCTACGGCGTTATTGCCGATATTCGCGCAGGACATTTTGCATACGGGCCCTTGGGGGCTGGGGCTCTTGCGGTCGGCACCTGCGATCGGGGCCTTGCTGATGTCGCTTGTGCTCGCCCATGTTCCGCTGAAGCGCGCGCTCGGGCCGATACTGTTCGGAGCGTTGGCCGTGTTCGGGGCGGCGACCATTCTCTTTGCTTTGTCGACCAGCTTAATCCTGTCGCTGACCGCTTTGTTTCTGCTCGGCGCCTCGGATGTGATCAGCGTTGTGATCCGCTCGACGCTGGTTCAGCTGCATACCCCCGATGAAATGAGGGGGAGGGTGAATGCGGTCAATTCGCTGTTCGTCGGCACCTCCAACCAACTGGGCGAATTCGAATCGGGCATGATGGCCGGATTTTTCGGAGCGGTTCCGGCTACCTTCATCGGCGGTGTCGGAACGATAGCGGTCGCCGCGTTATGGATGTATTTATTTCCGGCGCTCCGGCGCCTTAGGACCTTCTCGGACGAGTGGACGGAGGAGAAACCCCGGACGAAGCAATCGGACGTGCAGACCGGTCCGTAACGCACGGAATCCTGATCAATGAACATAAGGAGCTGCGCCCCATAATCGGGGTGCCGGCTTCTTTTTTTGCATATGCGCAAGTCGGGACCTCCGATGAAGAAACCTGCCTGCAGTTCGGATCGTATATTATAGAAACAATAGGAAAATAAGGGGGATTATTGGCGATTGCTGTCGACGAAAGACTGCTTTTTCATCGGCATAAGACGGTAAAAGTGCCTCTCCTGCGGTTTTAATGGTTTATATCCGAAGATATGGAAGGGAATGGGTTACCCCGTTCGGCGGTTTACCGTATAATAGGAATCAGTGCTGCTAAAGCGAACGGCAATGCCGTTTGGGAAAAGGGATTTGATTGGAGGATGAAGTATGGGACTGTTTTCATTTCTTAGAGGCCAGTTTATTGAAGTAATCGAGTGGATTGAAGATACCGATTCGATCGTGTATCGTTTCCCCGTGTATGATAACGCCATTAAGATGGGAGCGCAGCTTACGGTGAGGGAAGGACAGGCGGCCATCTTCGTGAACGAAGGGCAGATCGCCGACGTGTTCGGTCCGGGTAAATACGAGCTGAGCACGCACAACATGCCGCTGCTCACCGCGCTCAAATCGTGGAAGTATGCCTTCAACTCTCCGTTCAAAGCCGACGTGTATTTCGTCAATACAACCAATATTACCGATCAAAAGTGGGGCACGACGAATCCGGTGATGATGCGCGATAAGGAGTTCGGAGTAGTGCGCGTCAGAGGCTTCGGGAATTACTCGTTCAAGGTGAAGGAACCGGCCGTCTTTATGAGGGAGATTTTCGGTTCGCACGAGGATTTCAACCCGGGTCAAATAGCCGGCTTTTTCAAAACGATGATCGTATCGGGCGTGAGCGATTTGTTGGCGGAATCGGGCATTCCGGTCATCGATCTGGCTACGCATTACGATGAACTCAGCTCGCAGGCGGGAGCTAAGCTGCAGCCGAATTTCGCGGCGGTCGGGCTATCGCTGACCGGATTCGTTATCGAAAATATTTCGCTGCCGGAAGAAGTCGAGAAGATGATCGATCGCAGGTCGTCGATGAATATCGCCGGCAACCTCGATCAATATATGAAATACCAGACGGCCGAATCGATCCGGGAAGCGGCCTCCAACCCGGGAGGCGGTTTGGCCGGGGCAGGCGCGGGGCTTGGAGCCGGAATGGCCATGGGGCAAATGATCAATCAGATGATGTCAGGGGCCGGACAGCAGCCTCCGGCGGCCGAGCCTGCCGCGGCCGGCGGGAATCCGAAGCCGAATCCGCCTCAAGGCGGCGCAGCTTCCGAGCCGGAAGGCGGAACTGAGCCGTGCGGCGGCTGCGGCCATTCGCTTAAGGCAACCGACAAATTTTGCCCCGAGTGCGGGACGCCTCGCCCCGAACGCCGTTTTTGCCCCGAGTGCGGCAGTGCGGCAGTACCGGGAGCCAAGTTCTGCTCGAGCTGCGGCACTAAATTGTAAAGGATGATTCGATTATGGGAGCTAACGAGCAGATAACGGTGCAGGACCGGACGGCGACCTTTCCATGCCCCGGCTGCGGCGGCCAAATGCAGTTCGACACGGCCAGCCAAACGCTGAAATGCCGTTATTGCGGCAGCGAGAAGCCGATCGAAAACGAGAGCGAGGGAGCGCCCGAGGAGCACGATCTTGATTTTGCGGACGAAGACGACGCTTCCTTAATGGATTGGGGAACGGAGCAGCAGGTGATCAAATGCGGCAATTGCGGCGGAGAAATGCTGATGCCTGCCAGCCAGACCGCTGCCGTATGCGTGTTCTGCGGGTCGCCCAAGGTGCTTCCGCAAGGAAATCCGGGCAGCATTCGCCCGGAATCGGTCATCCCTTTCCATATTTCCCGGGAGCAAGCGGCGCAAGCCTTCAACGCATGGCGCAAACGAAGGTGGTTTATCCCGAATGAATTTAAAAAACGGTCCGTCAGCTCTAATCTGAACGGAATCTATGTGCCGTTCTGGACGTTCGACACCGATACGGATTCGTCTTACAAAGCGGAGGTCGGCGTGTACCATTACCGGCAGGAGACGCGCACCCGCGTCGTTAACGGTAAGACCGAAACTTATACGGAAAGAGTTCGCTATACGGTATGGCATTGGACGAGCGGCACCTACCGGAAATTTTACGACGATGTGCTCGTCCCGGCCTCCGGACAATACGACGGCGAACTGCTGAACAAGCTCAACGATTTTAAGCTGCATCAACTGGTGCCGTATAAGCCGGAATACTTGAGCGGATTTATCGCGGAGCGTTATACGGTCTCGCTGCGGCAGGGCTGGGCCGACGCTCAGTCCCGCGTGGACGACAGGCTGAGCGGCGAAATCCGGAGGAAAATCGGCGGC
The DNA here is from genome assembly GCF_025060755.1 of Paenibacillus doosanensis. GTDB lineage: Bacteria > Bacillota > Bacilli > Paenibacillales > NBRC-103111 > Paenibacillus_S > Paenibacillus_S doosanensis. Next base: position 199,928 of record NZ_JANYUY010000002.1, on the reverse strand, counting down.
GACGAAATCCGCAATCTGGATATTCGCACGAGATATTTTGACCGGACGTATAAGCATGTTCTGCTTCCTGTGTGGAATGCAACCTATATGTACAAAAGCAAAACGTACCGTTATATGGTCAACGGGGAGACGGGAAGCGTAACCGGCCGCGTACCGCGCAGCCCGTGGAAGATTGCGCTGTTTACCTTGTTTTGCGTGCTGGTTGTCGCAGCGGTATTGTATTGGACTGAGCTGCAGCGGTAGAGGGAGGCGGCAGCTGTCCCCAATTTGGGTAATACAGGCCGGATGAATATGTATATTTGAAAACGCCGCCCTAGGGCAGGCGTTTTTTGCGTTTTTCCGAAAACGGCGAACCTTCTGGAAAAGTATTGACAAACTACAGAGCAACGATTAATATTTTCACCTAGATAATGATAATCATTATCACGATTCGGCGAGAAGCTAGTTTATTAAGCATCATTTGTTATTATACATCATTTAGGGGGATTAACCGAATGAACAAGATGAGAAAACCGCTCGTCATTATGCTGTCGCTGATGCTGATGCTTCTGGCGGCCGCTTGCGGCGCGAAGAGCGAACCGGCTAAGGACAATGCGGCACCGGCTGCAGGAGCGAGCCAGGACGCTTCCGGAGGCAGCAAGTCGATTAAGCATGCGCTCGGCACAACGGAGATTAAGGGGACGGCCAAGCGCGTCGTCGCGCTCGATTGGTCGTACGTCGAATTTTTACTGGCGGTAGGCGTGCAGCCTGCGGGCGTCGCCGACATTAAAGGCTACAAAACATGGGTGAACATTCCTACGCAGCTTGACGCGAGCGTCGTCGATGTAGGCGTACGCACGGAGCCGAGCCTGGAAGCCATTGCCGCGCTCAAGCCGGATCTGATCGTCGCGCCCGACTTCCGGATCAAATCGAGCTATGAGGCTTTGAGCAAAATTGCGCCGACGGTGGCGTTCAATCCGTATCCTGCCGAAGGAGCGGGTGACCAGTACGATGAGATGGAGAAAACGTTTTTGACCGTAGCGGATTTGGTCGGCAAAAAGGCCGAGGGCGAGAAAGTGATGAGCGATTTGCAGAAATCGTTCGACGAAGCCAAAGCCAAGCTGAAGGAGAAAGGCAAGGAAGGGGCGGAAATCGCCGTAACTCAAGCCTTCTCGCAGCAAAACGCCGCTGTGCTTCGCATGTTCACCGACAATTCGATGATCATCCAGATCATGAACCGGATCGGTCTGAAAAATGCTTTTAAATCGGCGAAGTTTGAGCCGAACGGCTTCGCAACGACCAGCGTCGAGGCGCTTCCTGCCGTGCAAAACGCGAATTTCATCTACATCGTGCAGGATAACGATAATATTTTCGAGAAGCAATTGAAGGATAATGCGGTGTGGAACGGACTGGCCTTCGTGAAGGAAAACCGTACGTACAAGCTGCCGGGCAACACATGGACGTTCGGCGGTCCGTTATCGGCTAAAACGATCGTCGACCTCCTGACGAACGCTCTAGCCAAATGACGGGCATGACGATGAACACCGTCACCGGCGATGCGGTCCGGTCTAAGGGATGGAAGAGTTTGTTCGTATTTGGGGGCGGCTTGGTTTTGCTGGCCGCCCTGCTGTTTGTCAGCTTGACCTACGGGGAAGCGGAGATTACGCTCGGGCAAGTGATCGGAGCGATCACGCATCCCGAGGATACCGCGGCTCATCATATGGTTCGCGGCATTCGTCTGCCGAGGGCGGTCATGGGCTTGCTGGCCGGAGCGGCGCTTGCCGTGTGCGGCGCGCTGCTGCAGACGGTGACGCGCAACCCGCTTGCATCCGCATCGACCTTCGGCCTGAACTCGGGGGCATACTTCGTCATTATGGCGGCGGCGATATTTTTCCCGGCCCTGAAAGCCAGCGCGCCGCTGCTGCTTGGACTGGCGGGAGCTCTGGGCGCTGCGGCCATGACGTACTGGATCGCCGGAGGCAGGAGGAGCACGCCGGTGCGGATGGCCGTCGCCGGGATGATTGTGGGTCTTGTGCTTGCCGCGTTCACCAGCGCGCTGCAGCTGCTGTTTGAGACCCAGGCTTCGCAGCTGCTCGCTTGGGGAGCCGGATCGCTCGTGCAGAACGACTGGAGCGGCGTTCAGTATGCGTGGCCGTGGATTGCGATCGGCATCGCCTATGCGCTGATTTTCGCCCGCGCGTTCGATATGCTGGAGCTCGGGGAAGATACGGCCCGCTCGCTCGGGCAGAAGGTCGAGCTGACGCGCTTCTCCGGCATGGCGGCGGCCGTGCTGCTGGCCGGCGTCACCGTCAGCGTCGTCGGCCCGATCGGCTTCGTCGGGCTGATAGCGCCGCATCTGATGCGCCTGATGGGGCTGCGCCGCCATGTGACCTTGCTGCCGGCAAGCGCCTTATGGGGCGCGGTCATTCTGGTCGGCGCGGATACGATCGCCCGCATGTTCCGCAGCTCGCTCGGCGAGCTGCCGGCCGGGGCGGTTACGGCGGCGCTCGGCGCTCCGTGGCTGATTTGGCTCGTCGTGAAAACGATGAAAGGAAGGCAGTCCCAGGAGGCCGGAGCGTCGATGAGCGTCGGAGCCATGGGTAAACGCATTCCTTACCCTGCGCTTGCTGCCGGCCTGTTGACGGTATTGATCGTTCTGATGATAGCCGGTCTGATGTCCGGAACGATGCGCTTGTCGGTCCATGAAGTATGGCTCGCCCTCATCGGGAGCGGCGAGGAATTTGCTCGGAACATCGTTGTCGACTTGCGGCTGCCGCGCATACTGGTTGCGGCATTCGCCGGCGGCGCGCTGGCGATAGCCGGATCGATGATGCAGGGAGCGCTGCGGAATCCGCTCGCCGACCCGTCCGTCCTAGGGGTGACTTCCGGGGCGGGCTGCGGAGCGCTGGCCGTGCTGGTGCTGTGGCCGCAGGCGCCTGCCGCAGCACTCCCGCTAGGGGCGATCGCGGGGGCTGCCGCCGCCGCGATATGCGTCTATGCGTTCACGTGGAAGAAAGGCTTTCATCCCGTCTCGTTAATTCTGGTCGGGATCGGTGTCTCCGCTATCGGAACGGCAGGCATTCAGTTTTTCGTCATCCGCTCCGGTATTGCCGCGGCGCCGGCTCTAGCCTGGCTTGCCGGCAGCACGTATGCCCGCGGTTATGACGAATGGCTGCGCTTGGCCGTTGCCATGGTGCTGCTGGCGCCGGTCGCCTGGTGGCTCGGCCGCAGAATCGATCTGCTGGCCTTCGGCGATCAAGTATCGCTCGGGCTCGGGCTGAAGCTTCAGCGTACGCGGCTGATCGCAACCGTCATCGGCGTTGCGCTGGCTGCGACGGCGGCCTCAAGCGTCGGCGCCATCGGCTTTATCGGACTGCTTGCGCCGCATGCGGTCCGCCTGCTGGTCGGTCACCATCACCGCAGATCGGTCGTGCTCTCCGCGCTGTTCGGCGCCGTCTTGCTCGTCGCAGCCGACTTCATCGGCAAGACGGTCATCGCGCCGAAGGAAATTCCCGCTGGCATCATCGTCGCCTTGCTGGGGACGCCCTATCTGCTGATGCTGATGTACCGCAGCGCAGTGCGCAAATGATATTTTCACCGCGCTTCTCACGGCGCCGATCGTACGGATCGGTGCTTTTTTGCATTCATTAATAGATTCATGGTCAATTATAAGAAATGATGATCCCCTTTATAATAGGAATCTATCGATGTTGAAAGGGAAAAAATTACTTCCTTTGAACCTATCGACACCTTTTGCGAATCTATGTTATCATGTAATTCTTGATAAAGTGGTAACGTAGTAAAGCGAATGCAACAATACTTATGAAGCAAGGGTGGTTTATTTTTTATGAAACGTTTGGCAGCTATGGCTTTGGTCGTCACGGCGGCAATCTCCCTATTTACAGGATGCTCCGGCTCGAAGAGCGGCGGGGCTGAATCTACTAAACTGGTCATCGGCATCGACGACAAATTCGCTCCGCTGGGCTTCCGCGACGATAAGAACGAAATCGTCGGCTTCGATATCGATTATGCCAGATCCGCTGCCGAGAAGATGGGCAAGACGGCGGAATTTCAACCTATCGACTGGCAAACCAAAGAATCCGAGCTGAACAGCGGCCGGATCGATCTGATCTGGAACGGTTACACGATTACGGATGAGCGTAAAGGCAAAGTCTTGTTCACCAAGCCGTATTTGAAAAACGCGCAGGTGGTCGTCACTCTGGCCAAATCGAATTTGACCAAGCTCGACGATCTGACGGGTAAAGTCGTGGGGCTGCAATCTTTGTCCTCGGCGGCGGACGCATTGAACGACAATCCCGTAAAATCGAAGATCAAGACGGTAACCGAATATGCAGATAACGTGCTTGCCTTAAGCGATCTGAAGATCGGCCGCGTCGATGCGGTCGTCATTGACGAAGTGGTGATCGACTACTATATGTCCAAAGAAAAGGGTACTTTCAAGCTGCTGGACGAGTCTCTTGCGCCGGAAGAATACGGGGTTGGAGTGAAGAAGGGAAATGAAGCGCTGCTGCAAAAGCTGCAAAAGGCGCTGGACGATATGAACCAAGACGGCACCGCCGCCAAAATTTCCGAGAAGTGGTTCGGCGAAAATAAAGTTCTGAAATAACGAATCGAATATGGATCAGGCGAACCGGATTTCTTCTATGGGAAATCCCGTTTTGCTTTTGGAGGAATAAGTGTATGTCCGCAGATATCATGACCTCTATGGTCATCCCGATGCTCAAGGGAGCCCGAATGACGGTCCTCTTGTTTATCATTGCAATTATCGTGTCGGTCCCGCTCGGCTTTGTGATTACTTTGGCTGTCAAAAGCGGCAGCAGAGCGTTGTCGGGGCTGGCTCACGCTTATATTTATGTCATGCGAGGCACGCCTTTATTGCTGCAGCTGCTCGTGATCTGCTTCGGGCTGCCTATGATTCCCGGCGTCGGCGAATATTTGGTCCTGGACCGGTTTACGGCTGCCTGCCTGGGCTTCATTCTGAACTATGCGGCGTATTTCGCCGAGATTTTCCGCGGGGGCTTGCTGGCTATCGACAAAGGCCAATACGAGGCCTCTCAGGTGCTCGGCTTCAGCAAGCGGCAGACGATGACGCGCATCATCATGCCCCAAATGTTCCGTGTCGTGCTGCCGGCGGTATCCAACGAGTCGATTACCCTCATTAAAGATACGGCTCTCTTGTATGCCGTGGCCGTTCCGGAGCTGCTGCATTTTGCGCAGACGGCGGTAAACCGCGATTTTACGATCGTGCCGTTCTTTATCGCCGGGGTCATTTATTTGATCATGACGCTCTTGTTAACCTTGCTGTTCAAATGGCTGGAACGCAGATTTAAATTTGAATAAAAGGACTGGCTAACGTGGCTATTATTGAAGTTTCGAACCTCAGCAAATCATACGGCACTTTGGATGTGCTGAAGAATATGACCTTCCATGTGGAAAAAGGAGACGTCGTGGCCGTCATCGGCCCTTCCGGCTCCGGGAAGAGCACGATGCTGCGCAGTCTCGTCCATCTGGAGACCATTGACGGGGGCGGCATCAGCGTGGACGGCGAAGCTCTCGTGAAGGACGGAGTGTATTCCAAGCCGCAGGAGATAAAGCGGATCACCTCCAAGATGGGCATGGTGTTCCAGCACTTCAACCTGTTTCCGCATCTGACGGTAAAACAAAACCTCGAGTTGGCCCCGAAAATCGTCAAAGGGGAGTCGTCCGCCGATATTGCGCGGCGCAGCGCCGAGCTGCTGGACAAAGTAGGCTTGGCAAGCCGCGCGTCGGAATATCCGGCGAGATTGTCGGGAGGGCAGAAGCAGCGCGTCGCCATCGCCCGGGCGCTGATGATGAACCCCGAGATTTTGCTGTTCGACGAGCCTACGTCGGCGCTGGACCCCGAACTTACGGGGGAAGTGCTGCAGGTGATGAAGCGTCTTGCCGAAGAGCATATGACGATGATGGTCGTCACTCACGAAATGGGCTTTGCGCGTGAAGTGGCGAGCCGGGTGATGTTTATGGACAAAGGAGAAATCGTGGAAGCCGGTCATCCGGAGCCGTTGTTCACGAACCCTCAACACGAACGGACGAGAGCTTTCTTGAACATCAGTTTGAAATAGCAGCGGAAGCAATGGTGGCAGCGCGGCGTCGATGGCGGCGATGAAGCCGGGGTTGGCGCAATAGTTCGACATAGGCTGACGATAGAGGAGAGCATCCGTAAGGATGCTCTTTTTGCGTTCTCCTATGGTATAGTGGACATAAGGAGTAAGCGGCAGACTTGGAAAAGCTCATACAAGGAAAGGAAGAGGCGTTAGCATGAGCCGGTATACAGAATCGGGGAAGAAGAAGATTCCCCCTTATTTCGAATCGCATACTCAGACCGTGACGCTCGGTATGGGCTGCTTCTGGAGTCCGGAGGCGCTCTTCGGACATTTGCCGGGCGTCGTGAGCACCCGCGTCGGCTATGCCGGCGGAACGACGGACCAGCCGACCTACCGGCAGATGGGCGATCATTCGGAAACGGTCGAGGTCGATTTCAGCCCTGCACTTATATCGCTGGAAGACTTGCTGGAACTGTTCTGGAACCATCATAACCCGGTCAATATCAATGATTATAAAGGACGCCAGTACCGTTCGCTTGTGCTTTGCCGCGATAAGGAGCAGGAAGCGGCCGCGCTGCGCGTTGCGGCGGTCAGGAAGGAGCGGGGAATGGCCGAACCGGATACCGAGCTGGCGCCGCTCAGGGAATTTTACCCCGCGGAAGACAGGCACCAGAAATATTATTTGAAGCGGTTTCCCGATGCGATGGATAAGCTCGGCACTTTGTATACGCCGCAGGAGCTTCAGCAATCGACCTTGGCGGCCCGCTTGAACGGATTGGCCAAGGGATATACGAACCTGGCGCGAATTAAGGAGGAAATAGCCGGATGGCCGGCAGCGGCGGAGCATCGGGCGGCTATGACGGAGCTGATCGGCCGGATACGCTGGTAGCCGGAGACGACGGCCGACAAAGAGTTGGAACAGCGAGTGGAAACGCCGCTCGACCGCAGGTCACGACTGAAACGCCACATTTCTTAAAGCCGCCGAACAGTTTGTAGCGAGGAGGAAGCAGATCATGATCGATGAATCCGTATCCGTTCCGTTGTGGGGCAATATTATTTCATCCATGCATAACAGCGTCATCGTCGTCAACTCGGATAACGAGATCGCACTGATGAACGAAGCGGCGCAAAAGCTGCTTAATGTAGGGAGCGATGATTGGAAGGGACAGCCTATCAAGAAGCTGATTCCCCATTCCCGGATGCATGAAGTGCTGGACGGGGGAGAGAGCTCGATCGGCGGGGAGATGGTGATCGGCGGACGCGTCTGCATGGTCAACCGAACGCCGCTCTTCGAGAACGGCAGCAGAGTCGGCGCGATTGCGGTTATCCAAGATTTATCGGAGATGCATCATTACCGCAAGCTGCTGAAGCAGATGGAGTCGATTATCGAGTTTTCTACCGACGGCTTGTATGTGGTGGACAAGGAAGGCGTTACGATGCAGGTGAATACCGCCTACGAGGAAATTACCGGCTTCCGGCGCGAAGAATTGATCGGCCGCCGGATGGCGGATTTGATGTCGGAAGGCTACTTCGATCAATCGGTGTCCTTGCTCGTGCTCGAAAGAAAGCGGCGCATCTCCATCATTCAGCGGATCGGGGGCAAGAAGGACGTCATCGTAACCGGCAATCCGGTGTTCGACGAGCAGGGGAATCTGGAGATGATCGTCACCAGCGTGCGCGATATTACGCATTTGAACGAGCTGCGCAAGGAGCTGGAGAAAGCGCATACGTTCTCGCGCATCCAGAATAACCGGTATACGCTGAAAAGCGGCGAGACCGAGCAGCATATCGTGTTCCGCAGCCCCCAGATCAAGAAGGTGTACGAGCAAATCTCGCAGGTGGCCCCGTATCCGACCAGCATTTTGTTATACGGCCCTTCCGGCACGGGGAAAGAAGTGATGGCCAATCTGATCCACGATCTGAGCGACCGGCGGGAGAAGCCTTTTATCAAAATTAATTGCGGCGCGATCCCCGAGCAGCTGCTCGAATCGGAGCTGTTCGGTTATGAAGCGGGAGCGTTCACGGGGGCAAGCCGCAACGGCAAGATCGGTTTGCTGGAGCTGGCCGATCAGGGCACGGTCATGCTCGACGAGATAGCGGAAATTCCGCTGTCGCTGCAGGTGAAGCTGCTGCGGGTGCTGCAGGAGAGGCAAATTCAGCGATTGGGAGGCACCAAGCCGAGACCGCTGAATATTCGGATCGTCGCCGCGACGAATCAGGATTTGCGGCAGCTGATTCGTGGCGGCAAGTTTCGGGAGGACCTGTATTACCGGCTGGCCGTCGTGGAAATTTCGATTCCGCCGCTGGCGGAGCGGCGGGAAGATATCGTGCCGCTGCTGGATCATTATTTTCACTATTTTTGCCGGCAGTACCGGATCGACAAGCAGATCGCGGAGGAGACGAAGCGGATTCTGGAGGGGTATCATTGGCCCGGCAATGTGCGGGAGCTGCGCAACCTGATCGAGAACATGATCGTGTCGGTGCCTTCGAATATGATTGAGCCCGCGCATCTGCCGCTTCACATTCATGACCAGAGCCGGATCGATACGGCTTCGACCTTGAAGGAGAAGGTAAAGCAATTTGAGCGGAGAATGATCGGCGAAGCGCTGGACAAGTACGGCTCGCTGCGGAAAGCGGCGGAGCATCTCGGGATCGATCATTCGACCTTGGTAAAAAAATTGCAGCGATGGGATAACGGCCAGTAAGCCGGTGGCCGAAGGCGGTGAATTTCTTCCGAGGGTGGTGAAATAATTCATCACTCTCTTCGTCGTACGCGGAGAGGCAGGAGCATGTCAGGAGGCGTTGGGCTGATTCGCAGGTACCCGGCTCGAAAGATTGCCGGAGGTCTTATGGATCATGGCGCATCCATCCAATACGGTGAATTAATTCACCGATCTATCAGATGCCGCTTCCCGCCAAAGCGGCTCAAACGGCTGATGCAGAAGCCTGGTGAAAAAAAGCGGAGGGGCCATTTGAATCTGGAAAAGCGTAAGCGTTCGCCTTTGAAAGCGGATTCTCTCCACATAAAAACGAAAAAATAATCCAAAGAAATCCGATTTCAACAGCGATTGGGGGATCAAATGGACGCCCCAGCGGACTTTTTCACCACCCTTTTAGAGGTTGGCACGGTTTTTGCTTATACATTATTGTAAGGAACAACAAAGGAGGAACGACCATTGGAAGCGATAACAAAAGGGATATTCGTCAACGGCAGATGGGAGGTGAAGCCGCGCAGCTATCCTTTGCATGCTCCTTACGACGGAAGGCTGCTGGCCCATATCAGCAAAGCGGACGCCGCCGATGTGGAGGCGGCGATAGCGGGGGCGCACCGCGCCTTCGGGGAGATGCGGAAGATGCCTGCTCATCAGCGCGCCGACATTTTGTTCAAGGTCGTACGGCAGCTTGAGGAGCGGAAGGAAGAGGCGGCGCGGCTGCTGGCGCTGGAGGCGGGCAAACCGATTCGCACGGCAAGAGCGGAAATCGGCCGCACGATTGCGACCTATCAATTTGCCGCGGAAGAGGCTAAGCGCATCTACGGCGAGACGATTCCGATGGATGCGGCTCCCGGAGGGGAAGACCGGCTTGGCTTCACTTGGCGCGAACCGATCGGCACGGTGGTGGCGATCTGCCCGTTCAACTTCCCGTTTAACCTGGTGGCTCATAAGCTGGGCCCGGCCATTGCCGCAGGCAACACGGTCGTGCTCAAGCCGGCGGAGCAGACGCCGCTCAGCTCGCTGTTCATTGCGGAGCTGTTCCAGAAGGCCGGGCTGCCGGACGGCGCGCTGCAGGTCGTTACAGGAAGCGGGCGGGAGCTCGGCGACGCGCTCGTGCTGGACGAGAGGGTCAAGAAAATTACGTTTACCGGCAGCTCGGAGGTCGGCAAGCAGATCAAGGCCAAAGCGGGGCTGCGCAAAGTAACGCTGGAGCTTGGCTCCAACTCCGGCCTGATCGTCGAGCCGGATGTACCAGTCGAGACGATCGTTCCGCGCTGCGTGGAAGGCGCCTTCGCTTTTGCCGGACAGGTGTGCATCTCGCTGCAGCGCATTTATGTTCATGAATCGATCTACGCCGAATTTGCGGAGCAGTTCATCCGGCGGACCGGACAGCTTCGGATCGGAGATCCGCTGGACGAGCAAACCGATCTGAGCGCGATGATTCATGAGCGCGAGCTGGCCCGCATCGACGAATGGGTGCAGGATGCGGTACGGGCCGGGGCGAGCATCGGGTGCGGCGGCCGCCGGGAGCAGTCGGTCTACTTGCCGACGGTCATGCTGGATGTGAAGCCGGATATGGCGGTGTCCTGCAAGGAAGTGTTCGCTCCGATCGTATCGATCGTGCCGTACCGCGAGCTGAGCGAGGCTATCGCGATGGTCAACGATTCCGTATACGGGCTCAACGTAGGCATATACACCCGCAACCTGACGAACGCATTCCAAGCGGCCCGCGACATTCAAGCCGGCGGCGTAATCATTAACGACATTCCGACGTTCCGGGTCGATCATATGCCGTACGGCGGCGTCAAGGAAAGCGGCTACGGACGCGAAGGCATCAAGTATGCGGTGCAGGAGATGACCGAATTAAAGTTCGTTACGATGAAAACCACATTATAGGAGGAAATGAACATGTCGAATATTATTAAAGCCCGCCCTAAGCTGTACGTTATGGATAACGGCCGTATGAGCATGGATAAAAACTGGATGATTGCAATGCACAACCCGGCTACGATCAACAATCCGAATGCGCCGACGCAGTTCGTGGAATTTCCGATCTATACGGTATTGATCGATCATCCCGAAGGGAAAATTTTGTTCGACACGTCCTGCAACCCGAATTCGATGGGGATCGAAGGGCGCTGGGCCGAATCGACCCAGCAGACGTTCCCATGGGTGGCGAGCGAGGAATGCTATTTGCATAACCGGTTGGAGCAGCTGAATGTAAGACCCGAGGACATCAAGTATGTCATCGCCTCCCATTTGCATCTGGATCATGCCGGGTGCTTGGAGATGTTCACGAACGCTACGATTATCGTTCACGAGGATGAGCTGAACGGCACGCTGCAAACGTACGCCCGCAACGAAAAAGAAGGCGCTTATATTTGGGCGGACATCGACGCCTGGATCAAAAACCATCTGCAGTGGAAAACGGTCAAGCGCAGCGAAGACAATCTGGAGCTGGCCGAGGGCATTAAGGTCGTTAACTTCGGCAGCGGCCATGCTTGGGGCATGTTGGGCCTGCATATCGAAATGCCGGAAACGGGCGGGATCATCCTCGCATCCGACGCCATCTATACGGCGGAAAGCTACGGCCCTCCGGTCAAGCCGCCGGGCATTATATACGATTCCCTCGGTTACCGGAACGCGGTGGAGAAAATCCGTACGCTGGCAACGCGAACGAATTCCCAGGTGTGGTTCGGCCACGATGCCGATCAGTTCAAACAATTCCGCAAATCCACCGAAGGATACTACGAATAAGAATAAGGAGGCTTTCATCATGACCGTGTCCAAATTGGTCTGCACGCCGGTCAGCTATGTGGGCTGGGGCGCCTTGGAGCAGCTGTGGCCTGAAGCGGCCAAGTTCGATCCGTCGCGGATTTTGCTGGTAACCGATGCGTTTCTCGAGAAAATGGGAATGATCGATCCGATTGCCGCCCGGCTGAGGCAGGAAGGCTGCGACGTGCAAATTTACACCGATGTCGTTCCCGAGCCGCCTCTCGAAATCGGGGAAAAGCTCGTCGCCTACACCCGCGAAGGAAAATTCGATCTGGTAATCGGCATCGGAGGAGGCAGCGCGATGGACCTGGCGAAGCTGGCCGCGGCGCTGGGCACCCATGAAGGCTCGGTTGCCGATTATTTGAATCTGACCGGAACGAAAAAGCTGGAGCATAAAGGACTGCCGAAAATACTCATTCCGACTACCTCGGGCACCGGCTCGGAAGTCACGAACATCTCCGTGCTGTCTCTGGAGACGACGAAGGACGTGGTCACGCACGACTATTTAATGGCCGACGTGGCGATCGTCGACCCGCAGCTGACCCTCTCGGTTCCGCCGCGCGTAACGGCCGCAACCGGAGTGGATGCGCTTACGCACGCTATCGAAGCTTACGTCTCGGTGAATGCGAGTCCGACGACCGACGGCCTGGCGCTGCAGGCGATCCGTCTCATCAGCCGTTCGCTCCGCCGGGCCGTAGCCGACGGGCAGGACAGGCAGGCGAGGACGGATATGAGCTACGGCAGCAATATGGCCGGAATCGCTTTCTTCAATGCGGGGGTTGCCGGCGTGCACGCGCTCGCTTACCCGCTCGGCGGACAGTTCCATATATCGCATGGGGAATCGAACGCCGTGCTGCTGCCTTACGTCATGGGATATATCCGCAGCAGCTGCACGAAGCGGATGGCCGACATTTTGCAAGCGATGGGCGGCTATGCCAGCTACATGTCCGAAGAGGAAGCTTCCCGCAAATGCGTCGAGGAGCTGGAGCGGCTCGTTAAGGACGTAGGAATTCCGAGCACGCTGCAGGGCTTCAACATTCCGCAAAGCGCGATAGACAGCTTGACGGAAGACGGCGTTCAGCAGAAGCGACTGCTGGCGCGCAGCCCGCTGCCGCTTCATAAGGAGGACATCCGCGCCATTTACCAGTCGGCGTTCGACGGAGCGGTTCCGCAAAGCTAAGCATAACCGGCGGGGGCTGGTACGACGACGATCTATCGGATTTAAACCAACGTCCTAATGGATCAAATCAAAGAAGCCTTTCGGCGCCGCAGCGGGAGCGGAGCCGGAAAGGCTTCTTTTCTTGCCGTTTCCTCCGGTTTATTTGAGATGGACGATCGTTTGCAGCTGTTTGCCGTTCGGCGCTTCAATGACGACGGTGAAGCCCGCCATGTCGCCGTCTCCGGTATAAGCAAGAACGCCTGTATTCGGATCGACGCTGACGGTATCGTTGCCGTCGGCCGTTTTATACACGATGTCTTTTACGTAGAACATAAGGTTCAACGCTTTCACATGCGTCGCCATAGCGTCATTCTTATAGGCCGAGCCGTATTGGTCGATGACGGAAACTTCGCCCATGAGCGAGTAATCCCATATTTTCTTGCCGGTCAGCTTGGCGTAGCTAGTTTCGGCATAGGCTTTCGGCACCGACGTTTTGGCGATGTCCAGCGGCTGCTCGCTCGTCTTCATATCCAGGCGGGCCGTCTTGGAGCCGCCGGCGGTACGGAAGATGGTGGTGATTGTCGCCGAGCCTTCTTTATCGCCGATTACGAAATATTTGTAATTCGGCACGGCCGGCGTTCCCGAATTGACATAGACGGCACTAGCTACCGACGGATTGGAGGACGTGATGGCTCCTGCCGCGCTGTTCAGCCAATAGGAAGGAAGCTGTACGGCTTGTCCGCCTTTTTTGGCGGAAAGCACGACTTCCTTGGCCAGCTTGATCCGGTCCTGGGCTACGCCATAAGCGCTGACGGTCACGGTAGCGTCGTCGATCCGTTTTTCGCGGTAAGCGTCAACCGCTGCAAACAGCGTATTGTTGACGGCCGTATCCAGTTTGACGTCATACGCGATATCGGATTGGGTGCCGTCGATGACTTCGACGGTCCGGGTGAGGCGGGCCAATTCCTCGACCTTGGAAGAGCCCTTGTCGTTCTCGACTTTGACGAGCGTCAGCGTAAGCTGGTACGTGCCCGTTTTGTTGGCGTCGGCTCTGAAGGTCAGTTTGCTGTTGTAAATATTGCCGATGTTGAGGCCGTACGTATTGCCGGCTTCCGGCTGCTGGAACGTCTCGTCGATCAGCTCGCGCTCCCGTTCGCCGTCCGGGGACGGGTTGCTTTTGCGAAGGGCGTCCAGCGCGGTTTTCAGCGGCCCGGCCGTCGGATAAAAGGCGCCGTTATCTGCAGGCTTGCCGGTATTCGTAAAGCTGGCGTGAAGCTTGTACTCGGCATCCTTGCGCACCTTGGTCGCATCGGTATCGTCCGCGAGGGCGGCGATATACTCGTTGCTGGCGTCGCGAATCAAGTCGCCGTACTGATCCTTGATCAGGACGACGAGGCTTTCCTCGGCATCCTGCACGTAGATGGGCGCCAGGTCGGTCTTCAGCATGAACTGGGCGGGATAACGTTCCTTTTGCACGTTTAAGTTCAGAGTAGCTTGCTTATCCGTGCCTTGCAGCCGAACCGTCACGGTTCCGCTGCCCTCCTTCAAGCCGCTGATGATGAGCTTGCCTTGCGAGTCGAGCCGCACGTCCGCGCCGCTGCCGAACGTATCGTACACGTCCAGCTGATCGGCTCCCAGAGCGATCTCGTTGGAGGTTAACGCTGCGCCTTGATCGTCCTTCACGATGAGAGGAAGCACGACGTTCTTATCGCCGACGGCGACTGTCTTGCTGAAATCGGCGAATTGCACCGAGAAAGGCGATTTGACGACGGATAAGGCCAGCTTCTTCGTCACCGACTGGCTGGAGCCGAGAGCATAGAGCGTAATTTCCGATTCTCTGGCTTGGTCCGCGTCGATGCCGCCGCCGATCTTCAGCTCGGGAAAGCCGTCTCCGTCTTCGTCAAACCAAGGGTTGTCTTCGATCGTCAGGATGGAGCTGTCTTTGGCGGTCACATGGACCCCGCTCGGGGTGTTCAGCCCGTAGGCTTTGCCGTCCTTATCGGTTTCGTCGACGGCCATGACCGGTATGCCGTACTGGTCGAAAGCGCGGATTTGCAAATAAGCCGACGAACCTGAGATCAGCTTCTGGACGGAGCCCGGGAACCGTATTTCGCCCGCTTCAATGCGGGTGACGAGAGGGAGGTCTCCGACCGTGAACGTTTTTTGGGCGGACAAGCCGGTGCCGGAGTGAAGAATGCTGACGGCAACGCGGTCGTTGGTTTCTTGATCCGTCAGATCGAGCTTGATCGCCTGTTCGCCGGGCACGGCGGTATAAGAAGTCCGCCCCGTGTTAATCTCGAATTGGCCGGAAGAGAAGGAAGCGGCTTCCCCGTATTGGTTCAGGGCGCGAAACGCCACATACGCATTGCGTGCACGCGGCAGCGTATCGCCCGCCGTCGCAAAATCGATGGAGACGAGCTTCTCCTGTTCAACGGCAGCTTCGGCTGTCGTCTTGCCTGCGTCCGCCGGGTCAAGTCCCTTCAGCTCGACGGAATAATTTCCGGCCGGGAGCGGCGCATTGAATACGATGTCCGCGCCTTGTCCGTTGTCTTGAACCGTCGCTTTTCCTTCTACCGGCGTTCCGGAACGCTTCACCACGAAGGAAATCTTATCCGGCTCTGCGGGCCGAGTCCATTGCACATGCAGCTTTTTGGCTCCGGTAGCCTTAAATTCTGTAATCGACAGCGGACCCGAGTTCGCGGCTGCGAGGGCGGCGAGCTTATCGTCCGCGGCGGCAAGCGACAAGGTGAGCGCTTCCCGTGTTGCCACCCCGGTATAGTCAGGATAGGGGCCGAGCAGCTTCTCTTGCAAGGCTGTGGCGACATAGCCCGCCGCCCACTCGGAAGTTGGGCCTACGGCGGAGGCGTCCGCTTCGGCCGCAGGCATCAAGCCGAGACCGCGAACCAGGGTGGCTGCGAGCTGCTCCAGGGTTACCTTGCCTTCGGGATCGAACGTCCGGTCGCTCGTGCCTTCCATCATTTTGGCGGCCGTGACCGCTTCGATGTATCCCTGCTGTTGAGCCCAATGACCTCCGGTATCCGTATAGGACGGGGTGCCGGTTTTCGGCTGCAGCTTTAAGAGGCGGACAAGCACGGCGGCAAATTCGGCCCGCGTCATAGGACGGTCGAGTCCTGCGGAGCCGTCTTCGTAGCCTTCAAGCACCCCTTTTTGCTTTAGCGTCTCGAATGCTTTCGCCGCGTCCGGCCGTTCGACAGAGCGGGCAGAGTCGGCCCATCCGAGAGTAGGGGCGGCGAGCATAGCCGTCATAGTGAGGCTGAGTACAGCTGCAGATAAGTGATGCGTTCGTATTCGCATGAAACATTCCTCCTGAATCATCGTCGATGTATGCGTGTATATAATTGATAGAGATAATCATTATCATTATAAAAAGGGCATGACGAAGTCAGCCCATGCAGCGCGGAACCGTATTTAAGACATACGGCCCCGGGTGAGCCTGCTTCTTTTTTCAGTTATAGGCGGCGCAAGCCGCAGTGCATCAGTTGGACAGTTTGTCTACGGCTGCCTTCAGGAACTGGAATTTACTCCAGGAAGCGCCGCCTTGCGCCAGAGGGTCGACGACATTGACGAATACCTTGTTGTTTTTGGCTGCATTCGTGCTTTTCCAGAGCGGGTTGTTCTGAATCTCTTCGAGCACTTTAGGCTTGTCTTTGTTCTCGTCTTCAGAGAACTGCACGAAGATTGCGTCGGGATTCATCGCGCTGAATTGCTCCATCGAGATCGTCTGCTGCGCTTTGGCCGCTTTAATTTCGTCCGGAACGGCAAATCCCAGCTCGCTGTACAGCGTCGGATTAAAGAATACATCCGCAGGATAAATATTGAGGGAGTTGCTGCGAACTCGCACCGTGACGACCTTTTTATCCTTCCATTTGTCGCCCAGCTTAGCCTTGGCCGCCGCAACGTCCTCTTTATACTGCTTCAGCACCTCTTCGGCTTTTGCTTCCTTGCCGGTTAACTTGCCCAGCAGGCGCAAATTTTCTTCCCAGTTTGTCGCAATATGGGAGACGGGGATCGTCGTAGCGATCTTGGACAATTTCTCTCCTACGTCGGCAGGGAATTTGGTCGAGCTGAGGATGACGTCGGGCTTCAGCTTAAGAATCGTCTCCATATTCGGCTGCATTTTTTCGCCGATCGATTGCGTCGAGCCCGTAATCGGCTTGAACATATCCGGGAACTTGCCGCCGGTAGTAATGGCTCCCGTCGGCTGCACTCCCAGCACGAGCGCGTCTTCCATAGCCTCCAGCGCGCCTGTGATGACGATGGAGCCGCTAGGCGCATTGACCGTGTAGGATGTGCCCAAGTAACTGATCGATTGCTTGCTTGGCGAAGCTGTCTTCTCCTGCGCTGCGCTTCCTTGCGTCTGCTGGCCCGCTCCGGAATCTCCAGCCGCAGGCGCAGGGCTCTTGCCGCATGCGGTTAACGCCAGCACGAGTGCGGCGATGCAGAACGTTCGTAGTCCTTTTCTCATTTTCGTATGTTCTCCCCTTATGCTATTGATAATCATTCTCAACGTTCATTATAGAGGAACGCTTAGTCCGCCACCATATACGAAATCCTGATTTAGGATGGACGATTTCCGGTTAACAGAAAGAGCGTTTCATCAATTTTTTAAACAGATCGACAAAATACTTAGGGCTTATATCGGCTAGACGTGTCAGTTGTTCGATGGAAAGATTGTGCTGGTAGTGGGTTTTCATATAGTCCCTGGCCCGTTCGAGGGCCGACAGCGAATCCTCTTCCGTTCGGCCGCTCGCTTTCATCGTCGTATACAGCAATTCCTGGAACAGCATTTGCGCCCGGAACCGTTCCAGCCGATCCGCGCTTTGCCAGAGCGAATGAATCGTTTGGCACAGCGCAGCGGAGCCCGCCGCCGATGAGAAAGGAATTTCTCCTCTGCCCAGCAGCAGCGAATCGCCCGGCTCTACCCGCAAAACCTCACCGCTCGCGGGATCGGGCCGATAGACGTCGAAGCGCAGCAGGAACAGCCCGAGCCCTTCGGCCGGGTCCGCCGAGGCCCCGTAAGTTTCTCCCGGAGGAACCGCATACACGCGATCCTGGCGCAGCAGGCAGGAGCGATTGCCTATGAGCAGCCGGCCTTGTCCGGACGCGACGGCGACGAGGACCTGCGATTCCGTAAATCGAGGCTCCATCTCCCACCCGCCGGCGCCTTTGACCGGCTCGATTTCCTTAAGCATGATCATGAATTCTTCCTTCTTCTCCTCATGAGTTAGCGGAGGCTCGATGGATTGTCGGGCGTACATGCGGCTTCACCTTCCATATAATATAGCGGGTTTATCCAATCGGTGATAATGATTCTCATTCACGTTTTAGTAGTATAGCAACTGGCTTTGCGATTGACAATAAGTAGTTTGCCAAAGAAAAGGGGATATCAGGTTATCAAACTTTATTTTTCCAGAAAGAAGAGAGCTTATGACGGAAGAAGGACATTTATTGTAAAAATGTATGCAGATGCTTGTCCTGCCTCGAATTATACGCTATGGTAATAGTACCTAAACAATTTCTGAACAAACCCGAAAAGCACCTAACAAGATGCTCCGGGGCTGCCGATACAAATATAAAACCGGTTATGCGTGGAGTGGTGATACAGCGATGAAAGCCATGTTGGTTGACGATGAGAACCTCGCTTTGCTGCAGCTTCGCAAGATGCTGAAGGAGATCGACGGCATAGAAGTGACCGGCGCCTATCAAGATGCTATGGCAGCGATTGAAGCGGCCAAGGCGGATGCGCCGGATGTCGTATTTTTGGATATTCATATGCCGGAAATCTACGGTCTCAAGGCGGCGGAGATGCTGCAGGAGATTTGTCCTGACATCGAGATCGTATTCGTCACCGCTTATGACGATTACGCCGTTCAGGCATTTGAATTAAATGCCCTCGATTATGTGCTGAAGCCCGTGCGGCGGGAGCGTCTGACAAGAACGGTGCAGAGGCTGCTCCAGCACGCGGGAGATCACCCCAAAGCGCCGCCGGCCAGCCGCGTCGCGCTGATCCGGTGCTTGCAGACGATGCAAATCGAGCTGCCGGGACTCGGTCCGGAGACGGTCAAATGGCGCACCTCCAAAGCGCAGGAGCTGTTCGCTTACCTGCTGCACCATCGCGGCCAGCTCGTCCGCAAAGGGGCGCTGCTCGACTTGCTGTGGCCCGATTTCGATATTCCCAAGGCGACGACGCATCTGTATACAACGATCTATCAGGTTCGGCAGGATTTGAAGCGGATGGGCGTAAATATCGAGATACGAAGCTTGAGCATCAAGGAAAGCTATGTTCTGGATGCGAGCAGGGTGCGTATCGATGCCGACGAATGGGAGCAGGAGCTGCGGCGGCTGGAGCCGCTGTCTGCGGCTAATGTTTATGAGCATCAGCGGGTGATGGATCTGTATGCGGGAGATTATATGGCCGATAACGACTACTTGTGGGCCGAAAACGAACGGCAGCGTCTCCGAATGCTCTGGCTGCAGCACGCCCAGCGGCTCGGCGACTATTACGTTCAGCATGAGCGGCCGAGCGAGGCTATTGCAGTTTTTTTGCGAATGCAGCAGCAGTATCCTTACTATGAAGGCAGTTATTTGGCGCTAATGAAGCTTCATGCCTGGTTTAAGGACCGCGCAGCGGTAGAAGAGCAGCACAGGCTGTTAAGCCTTGTTCTGGAGGAACTGGACGTCGCTCCGAATGAGAGCATTTCGCAGTGGTACACGGAATGGAAGTCGCAGAGCGCCCAGCTGTAAGAAGACGTTTCCGCAGGCGCTGTCGCTTTCAGAGGCGAACGCTATCGCTTTTCCAGATTCAAATGGCCCTTCCGCTCGTTTTTCACCGCATTTCTAGTTATCACCGTAAAGTACAAGCAGCTTTCCCTGCGGGGGAGGCTGCTTTTTTATTGCGATTTGTTCCGGTTGTTCATTTTTTGTTCAGACCGATCTGATTGAATATATAATAGATGGAGTTTCATTGCGGGCGGAGAGCGGATTGGAGTTTGGGTTCAGAACGACGGCTGACGGAAGCGGATGGAACCGAAAGAGAGACAGGGAGTGACGGTATGGTTGGTGGAGCTCCTGACCGGCAGGATAGCGTGCAGACCGCGGTATATATGGAGATATTGAAGAAGAAGATCAAGAACGGACGGATGTTCCAAGTGTTTCGAAGCCAAGTCGGATTCATGCGCAGGCTGACGGCCGGAGAGACGGAAGAAGTGCGGAATACGTTTATCGCGGAGGGGATAGCGCTTTTTCGCGAAGCATGCCGCGCCGTGCTGAAATGCAGCTTATGTCAGGAGGAGTTTCAGTTCAGACATTGCCGGAATCCGGGGAAGGCGGGCGGAACCGTTCATGCGGTTGAACTCGCCTGCGCCTGCTGCGGCGACGTGTTTACGCTGGCCGAGGACCGGGAGCGCATAACGTATTTTAACAGCTTTGTAATGAAAAAGGTGGATTCGCTTAGAGACAGAAGCGACAGGCTTGCCGTTAAAGTATGCATGGGCGGCCTCAGCGAGCCGGCTTTGCTGTGCGTATACCAAGATGACCGGCGTCCGGTCTTGTGGATCGACGTGCAGCAATTTCGGCGGCCTGACGCCGTTCAGCCGTATTGGACCCAAGCCAGCGACATTGTTGAACGGCTGGAACTGGACCGGGGAGATTAAACCGTCGGGGGAGCGGTCCCGGGGCGGCGGCCCGTCCGTACCCCAAACAAGCATCGGCTTCGACAGCCGATGCTTGTTTTCTTTGCTTGTAGATGCAGATGACCAACCGGAACCGGCCGCTCCCCGGCAAACCGCCGTTACGCTTGGAAAATCCGGTCGATCGCTCCGATTTCCTCCGGCGTCAGCTTAACTTCCAGCGCTTTTAAGTTGTTGATCACCTGTTCGGGGCGCTTCGCTCCGGGAATGAGGGCGTCGATGGAAGGGCGGGTCAAGTACCAGGCCAGAACGACGTGGGCGACCTCCGCCTGCTTAGCGGCGGCGATCTCGCGGACCTGCTCTACCTTGCCGAGATTGCGCAGGAACGCTTCGCCCTGGAACAGCGGATTTTTGGCCCGGCCGTCCTGAAAGGTCGAATCTTTGGTGTAGGCGCCGCCCAAAAGCCCGGAAGCCAGCGGGAAGTAAGGCACGAAAGAGATGTTCTGCTCCTCCGTATAAGGGAGGATCGCCTCCTCGACGCCGCGGCGCAGCAAGTTATATTCGGATTGCAGCACATCGACGTATCCGTCCTTGTTGGCTTCCTTCAATTGGTCGATGGAAAAGTTGGAGACGCCGATTGCGCGGATGAGCCCTTCGGCCTTCAGCTTATGCAGCGCTCCCACCGCTTCATCCTTAGGAGTGCTCTCATCCGGAAAGTGTATGTAAAATAAATCGATGTAATCGGTTTGCAGCCGCTTCAAGCTGGCATGAACCGACTCGACGAGGAAGGCGGGGGAATTATCCTTCAATGTTTGCCCGTCGACGAATTTATGCGCCGCTTTCGTCGCGATGACGGTGCCGCTGCGGCGGCCCGTTTCCTTCAGCACTTCCCCGATCAGCTCCTCGGAGCGTTCCGGGCCGTAAATGAACGCGGTGTCGATGAAATTAATGCCATGCGCCAGCGCCGTCCGGACGACGTCTTTTCCGGTCTCGTCGCTCAGATTGGGAAACAGATTATGCCCGCCGACAGCATTGGCTCCAAGCCCGATACGATTCACATACAAATCCGTCTTGCCGATACGCGTTTGTTCCATGAATGAGTCATCTCCTTAAGATATGGCTGGATTATGGCTTGCCCTCTTATTATAAATCTAAACCGATCCGAATGGTATGCAAAAAACACGGCCCTCCAGAAGGAGAGCCGCGCTCTTTTCAGGTGCGCCCGCATGGGCGATAACTAGGCGGTGAAAGTCCACTACAGGCTTGGTAGTAGGAACTGTTAGCTGAAGGTAAGGGTGTCGGCCGCGAGGCTGAATCTAAAGGAAACCGGAGGCAAACCCTCGGTCTGACGAACAGAAATCACATAGAAGCGAACCCCGAGTTTCGCGCCGCTAAGGGCTGCAATCAGTCCGCTGCGACCGTCTTGTCGGTAATTTCCTGCCAGATTTCATCGCGAATCCGATCGACGATTCTGAAATCGATGGATTGAATATAAATCTGCTCCAGCTTGTTGCGCAGCGCCTTGCCTTGCGCCAGAAACTGCATCGCTTCGCTCATCTTGGCGGAGTACCGCAGTTTGATGCCGCTTAGCGCTTCTGCGTGTTCCTCGTCGGTGCCGGGCTTGATGCAGTGGGCGTACATATCGATCACCGAGTCGCCTGCGCGTTCGGGGAAATATTCGTGGGGCGCAGTGCTATCGAAGATCGCGAAGCCGAGCTCCCGCACAATGACCATATCGAGGCTGTTCGGATCGAAGCCGCAGTGATAGATTTCGACGTCGAAGCCGCGCTGGGTGGCTGCTGCTGCCAGCTTCTTCAGCATCGTCGACTTGCCGGAGCCGGGCCGGCCTTTAACGAAATAACGTTTGGCCAAGCCTTCGGTCAGATTAGGAACGAAATCGACGGCCCCTTTGGGCGTAGCCGCTCCCAGAAACCGGTGGTCGATCCGGCTTTCCTTGTCCAGCTTCAGGTCCCGGAACAAAATATCCGTATACTCGTTTGTCAGCTCGTCGGCGGCTTGAAAATCCATATTATCGACATATATTTTTTCCCATTCGTCGTGAATCCGCAGCGCTTCTGCGAAGCAGGCATAAGCGGATTCGTACGTTTGCGCGATGCGGCCGTTCAGCTCGGCGATGTCTTCCCTGCGCCCGCTGAGCTGCCGCGCATCCCATGCCGTGCCGAGATTGACATATTGCTCTACCGCTCCGGGCAGCCGCGGCTCGATAACATGCGGAGCCGTGCCGTCGACGATGCCCAGCTTCAGCTCGGGAACGACGACGCCGTCCAGGGAATTGTTGTCGGAGGCGCAGTGAATGAACCAAATATCGTAGCCGCCGGCGGCCAGCTCGCTGCCGATGGAACGGATCAAGGTCGATTTGCCGGTGCCGGGTCCCCCCTTAAGAATATAGACGCGATCCAATCCTTGCAGCGAGGACTCGAACAAATTGGCGAAGCCGCGGGCCGTATTGCCGCCTGCATAGAAATTCGTAATGGTTCCGGACATAAGAACACACCTTTCTGTGACGGATGATCTTGCTAGCCTAGTTTCATCGTATTACCGATCCGCCCAAAAGGTGCATTCTTTTTGCCCGGCCCGGCCGAACCTGAAGATCCTGCCGAAGGAGGGTTATTTGCTTTTGCTGTAACGGTCGTAGGCGCTTTGATACGTTTTCATGTATTGGTCGACGCCCATGCCTTGAACGGTGGAGACGTATTTATCCCATTCGTCGAAGGATGCGGCGCCGGTAATGAACTTCGACTCCATTTCGCCGATATACGTTTGAATATCCGAGCCTTGGGCGCTCATATATTCCGTCTCGGCGTCCGTGAAGTTGAAATTGTACCACAGCTCCTTGAGCGCGTAAGGCTGCGCTTTTTTACCGGCTTCGACCGACTCCGGCAGCGTCTCCGAGCCTTTGAAATATTTCTCCTGCACGTAGCCCGGATAGCTTCCGCCCATCCACGTCACATACTTGGTCAGCGCTTGGTCCATCGTGAGACCGGCCGGATTTTTCTTAATCTCGTCGACGTATTCGAGCTTGCCGTCCGCCGTTTTCGCGTAGCTGGTTCCTTCCACGCCCATGAAGTAAAACTGCGCGCCTTCGTCGCTGAAGAAATAGTCCATCCAGCGGATCGTCGCTTCGATGTTTTTATTTTTATCGGTAATGACGAACGCGCCGGGCCATACCATAGGCACTTTAATATGCGTATACATCTGATCGCCGTGGGGCCCTTTCAGCGCGCCGAGCCCGAAGTAGCCTTCGCCGTTGAACTGCGTTTTCGGATTCGGGTTGATCGTAGCCCCCAGGACGTCCTTGGCTCCTTTGGCGTACAGCGCGTTGCCGTTTTGCGTAAAAATATCTTTATCGATCAAGCCTTCCGTATACAGCTTATTGACGTACTCCAGCACTTCCTTATAGTTTTGGGTCAGCCGGAAAAAGCGCAGCTTGCCGCTCTGCGGGTCGACATCGACGAATTTGTGGCCGAGCCCGCGGTTGCCGACGCCCCAGGCTCCTTTGATTTGATCGATCAGAGGGCCGATGCCGGTGCCGCTGTAAGGAATTTCGTCGGCTTGGCCGTTGCCGTTCAAATCGGTCGTCTTGACGTCCTTCAAATAGGCATACAGCTCCTCGGTCGTCTGCGGCTCCTTCATGTTCAGCTTGTCCAGCCAATCCTGCTTGACCCATAGCGGCGTGCCGATGAGCATCGGCAAAAATTCGGGGCTGTAGAAGGAAGGGAACGAATAAATGTTGCCGTCCGGCATCGTCAGCGCCTTGCGCAGATCGGGATACTTATCCATCAGCTTCTTCAAGTTCGGAGCATACTCGTCAATGTAGTCGTTCAGCTTCACGAACACGCCCTGGCTGCCGTATTTCATCAGATCGGAAGCCGGCACTCGGGCCGAGTAGAGGGCGTCGGGGTAGTCGCCGTTCGCCAGCGCCAAATTGCGTTTCTCCGTCAAACTGCTGAAGGGAACGAATTGGAAATTGACTTTGACGTTCGTCATTTTGGCGTATTCCTTCCATACCAGCCGGTCTTCAAAGCTGTTGCTGCCGTTCGTGTCGGCAAGCCCTGTCAGGAATGTCAGCTCGACAGGCTGCTTGACGATCGGCATCCCTGCTTTGTTCACGTTAACGTCTGCGGTTTCCTTGCCCGCGGCTTGTCCCGCGCCGCCCTCCGGCTTCGCGCTGCTGCTGCAGCCTGCGGCCAAGCTTACGGCCATGATCGAAGATAAGGTTAACGCCGTTAATTTGCTCCAATTCATTGCTGTGTTCCTCCCTGGATTATCGTTTTGCGCCCCGAAGCGGGACGGTGGTTCCTGCGCTGATGCCGATGTTGCGCACTGCCAAGAGAGGGCGCGCCGGCCGGCCGGCTTTACATGCAAGCTGTAATACGGCCTATGGCTCAGCCTTTGAGGGCGCCGATCATAATGCCTTTGACGAAATATTGCTGAAGAAACGGATACAGCAGCAAAATGGGCAAGTTGGCCACGACGACGACGGCGTACTTGACCGCTTCCTGATCCATAATCGTCTTGGCGTGCGAGCTGTCGCCCACATTGACCATATGCTCCATCTCCCCCTGCACGAGAATTTCCCTCAATAGAAGCTGCAGCGGGTAAAGCTCCCGGTCGGTCAAATATATAAGCGCGCTAAAGTACGCATTCCAATGGCCGACCGCATAAAACAGCACCATCACGGCCAAAATCGGCATCGATAGCGGCAGCACGATCCGCCACAGCGCCTTCCAGTCGGAGCATCCGTCGATCGCTGCGGCCTCCTGCATCTCGGAAGGAATGCTGTTCTGGAAAAAAGTGCGCATGATGACGATATTCCAGACGGACACCGCTCCGGGAATCAGGAGCGCCCACATCGAATTCAGCATGCCGAGCTGCTTGACCAGCATATAGGCGGGAACGAGCCCGCCGCTGAAAAACATCGTAAACACCATGAAAGCGGTAATGACATTGCGCCCGTAGAAGCTTTTCTGCGACAACGGGTAGGCGGCCATGACCGTCATGACCAAATTGATGGCGGTGCCGATAACGGTGTACACGATCGTATTCGTATAGCTGCGCAGCAGGTCGTGGTTTTCCAGCACTTTTTTGTATCCGACGAAGCTGAGGTCTTTGGGCCACAGCCACATCTCTCCGTTAAGCACGGCCGCCGGATCGCTGACGGAGGCGCTGAGCACGAAGACGAGCGGGTACAGCACCAGCACGGCGACCACGGTAAGCAGCGTATAGACGATCGCCTCGAAGCAGCGGTTCTCGAAGCTGCGGGTTTCCATAAAGCCACTTCCTTTCCTTACCATAGGTTGGCTTGACCTACCGCTTTGGCGATCCGGTTGACCGTCAGCAGCAGGATCAGATTGACGACCGAGTTGAACAGGCCGACCGCCGCCGCGAAGCTGTACTGCGCCCCTAACAGGCCGCTGCGGTACACGTAGGTGGAGATGACGTCGGAGCTTTCGGTGTTCAGCGAGTTTTGCATCAAAAACACCTTCTCGAAGCCGACGCCCATCAGACTTCCGATGTTCAGAATGAGCAAAATGACGACCGTCGGCATAATGCCGGGCAAGTTGATATGCCATATTCGCTGCAGCCGGGTAGCTCCGTCGACCTTGGCCGCTTCGTGCAGCCCCGGGTCAATGCCGGCCAGCGCAGCCAAGTAAATGATCGAGCTCCACCCCATCTGCTGCCAGACGCCGGATAATACGTAGACCGTTTTGAACCATTCCGGCTTCGTCATGAAGCCGATCGGCTCGCCGCCCAGCGCTTTGATGATCGTATTGGCGATGCCGCTCGTCGGAGACAAGAACATAATGACAATGCCGACAAGGACGACCGTGGACAAAAAATGCGGCGCGTACGTTACGGTCTGCACGAATTTTTTGTATCCTTTATGACGCACTTCATTAATCATGAGCGCGAGCACAATCGGCACGGGAAAGCCGACCGCCAGCTCGTACAGGCTGATGCCGAGCGTATTTTTGAGCAGCCGCCAAAAAAAGTAGCTTTCAAAAAAACGCTTGAAATGCTTGAGGCCGGCCCAGGGACTGCCCCAGATGCCTTTGGTGGCGATAAAGTCTTTGAAGGCGATCTGCACGCCGTACATCGGCCAGTAATGAAATACGAAGAAGTAGAGCAGAACCGGCGTTATGAGCAGGTAGAGCTGCCAGTGGCGGACGATGGCTCGTACCGCTTTGTTCCTGCGCCGGGGAAGGCTGGCGCCGGCGGTCATCGCCCGGGCTTGTACATGATTCAATTCGGTTTAACCCCTTTCGTATGTCTGTCGGAGGACGAGCGGTTCTCGCCATAATAAAACAAGACTTTGCGAAACCAAAAGCAAACGGCGGAGGTCGGCACGAGCGTGCGGAACCGGTTTACTTTCGGGTTTTCTCAAAGTCTCCACCCAATCGTTTTGGTTATGAAATTGTTGAGGCAAGCAGGACTCTCTTCGCCGACATGGTTCCGAATACGGACCGCTGTCATCGGGACAGCGAAGGCTGTTCATCCGCGAGGGGAGGCATCTCGGCTTCTGAGAACAAGTTTATCGCCGGAGAGTTATTGGAGTGTTATCTGGATATAAAGAATTCGTAAACATGCTTCCGCCGGACAAACGAAATAAGACAGCGGCTGCAGGCACACTGTCTTATTTAACGGTGAAAATAGTTAGGGACATTGATAATTATCGGCAAAAACAGCCTTGCGTCGAGGCCGGCATTCTACGAAACGGCGGGGTCCCACCCGTCGCTTCCCGCCAGTACCTTCGGGATTGCGTACGCTTCGGCCTCTTCGGCCGTCAGAAGGGAGGACCAAGCCGCGCGCTCTTGCGTCGCGGCTCCAGGACCGCGGTTTTCATATTCGCAGAAGACCGTCGTCTCTTCGCTCTCCGGCTTATTCCAGTTGTCCCAGCCAGCGGCTGCGATATGTTCTCCCATCCAGCAGTTTAGGAACGCCGCCTTGGCGTAGTTCCTCCAAGGGCGGCTCAGGTATACGGATCGCGGCGGCGCATCGCCGGTCAGACGGCATCCGTGGAACACGTAGCCGTAGTGAACGTCTTCCGGGGTTGACGGTGCGGTCAGCCAGCCGTGAATCCGGTTGGACGGAAATTCGCCGGAGGCGTCTTCTCCCCCGAATCGGCGGCCTTTGGAAAAAATTTCGCAATCGTGAAAGACCGCGGTCGCCGAACCGAAAATAAAATCGACATCTCCTTCAATATAGCATCGGCGATAATAATGTCTTCCGTGCCTTCGCGGCATTCCTTCGCGCGGCCCGCCGAACCGGCCTCGCTTCATAGGAGCCGGAGGCAGAGGCCCCGTAAATAACGTATCTTGATAACCGAGAAACCGGCAGTCGGCGAACGAAACCCGATCGGCGTCGACATAGGCGGCCACCGCTTGGCCGACAAGCTCGCCGCGTCCGGCCGAATTGCTGAAGGCGAGCCGTTCGGCGGTGAAGTCGTCCGCTCCGATAAATACGGAATACGAATGAAAGGTTTCGTAAACTTCTCCGTTAGGGAAGGTCTTCTTGGCATAATCGTCGAACGTAATAATGGTGTGCTCGGCGCTTTCGCCGATGAGGCTGATCAGCGGTTTTTCAATGTGCAGCTTCTCTTTGTACACGCCGTTTTTAATCGAAATGACGACGCGTTCCTTATTGTTGTCGGGAATATGATCGACGGCTTCCTGAACGGTGCAAAAATTACCGCTGCCGTCTGCTGCGACAATGATCATGGAAGACACTCCTTTTTTTATGTCATATTTAGAAGTGTGGTGAAAAAGTCCGCTGCGGCGTCCATTTGATCCTCCAATCGCTGTTGAAAACGGATTCTTTGGATTGTTTTTTCGTTTTTCTGTGGAGAGAATCCGCTTTCAAAGGCGGGCTTTTAGGTAATAAGCTGATTGTAGACGGTAATCCTGCTTTATAGTTTATCAGAACGGGTGCGGGCGCGAGAAGCCCTGCGGCCATAATCGTGAGTCAATGAGCGCTACGTGTATCTTCCGGAAGAACGGTGAAAAAGCCGGCTTCGCTAAGCGAGAGCCATCAGGAGAAGCGAAGCGTTCGCTTTTGTTCCCGGATTTCACCCGGTTCACGGGCTTACCTATTCAAGAAATCTGGGAACAGGAGCGATCGGAAGGCGCTTTCGCATGCGCAGTGGGCGTTTTTCACCATCTTTTTAAAGCTTAGAAGGAGATGAGCGATGATGTCAGCTATTGGCGAGGAACGAATGGAGCAAATCCGCGGCGCTTTGGCAAAGCGCAAGCTGCGGCTGCCGGGCGGGGCGGAGCTGCCGGTATTGGGGCAGGGAACTTGGCGTATCGGCGACGACCCGGCGCGCAGAAACGAGGAAATCCGGACGCTGAGGCTCGGGGTTGAGCTGGGTATGAACCTAATCGATACTGCGGAGATGTATGGGGACGGCAAATCCGAAGTTTTGGTCGGGGAGGCGGTCGAAGGAATCAGGGACAGCGTCTTTCTCGTGTCCAAGGTATATCCGCATAATGCCGGACGAGACCGGATCGTCCGCAGCTGCGAGCAAAGCTTGAAACGGCTTAAGACCGATCGGCTTGATCTGTACCTCCTGCATTGGAGAGGAAGCATTCCGCTCGAAGAGACGATAGAAGGGATGGAGCGGCTTGTCGAGGCGGGTAAAATTCGGCGTTGGGGCGTCTCCAATTTCGATAAGGACGATATGCTGGAGCTGACCCGGCTCGCTCGCGGGACGCATTGCGCGATCAATCAGGTTCTTTATCATCTCGGGTCCCGGGGAATTGAGTACGATTTGCTGCCCTGGCAGCGGGAACGCGGGATGCCGATGATGGCCTACTCGCCTCTCGCGCAGGCGGGCGCGCTTCGCAAAGGGTTGATTCACAATAAGGCGGTTGCGGATATCGCGGCGAAGCGCCGAATCAGCCCCTTGCAGCTGCTGCTGGCCTGGTGCATTAGGGAAGACCATGTGCTGGCGATACCGAAGGCGGCGACGGAACGCCATGTGATCGAGAATGCCGAAGCCGTTTTAGTGGAGCCGACGGACGAGGAGCTGGCCGCATTGGACGGGCAGTTTCCGAAGCCGGTTCGCAAGCTGCCGCTCGATATCGTTTGAAGGCGGTTAGCCGAAGAGACGGTAGGGAGTTGGAAAAGGCCTCCAAATCGTGGGTTTTTACATACCCGGCTCGCTGCTGCAATCATGAGATATCGTTTGCCTATCCCGACCCGTTGGCAAAGATTTCTTCAGGCAACTCTCAGCCGATGCTCATTGTTTCTTCAGCCCACCCTCAGAAGCAATTCAGTTAAGGGGCCTATACTTGGTCTTGTAAACAAAATAACTCATAAAGGTGGATGAAGAAAATGAAGACAATCGGTCAAAAACTAATCGCAGGTACAATCGCAGCAACATTCGTTCTGGGAGCTGGCTTCGCGGGATTGCATAATCAAGCTCAAGCGGCGGCGGCGAGCGACGGCACGGCGGCCACTGCGGCGAAGGGCGCGGGCAAGCAAGGCCCCGGAGGATTTGGCGGCGAGCGCGGCATGCAAAGAGGCGGCGGTTTTCACGGCGCCAATCTGACCAAGCAAACGGCGACGCTGCTCGGCGTCGAAGAGAGCACCATTCAGGCGGCGCTTAAGGAAGGTAAGACGCTGGCAGAAATTGCGCAAAATAGCGGGCTGAGCGAAGCAGATTATTTGGCTAAGCTGGTCGCGGCGCAAACCGAGGAGATTAACGCCCAGGTGACGGCGGGCAAGCTGACGCAGGATCAGGCGGACAAACAGATCTCCGGCCTATCCGACCGGTTGAAGTCGCAGATCGAGAACACAGGACCTGCAGGCGGTCCGCAAGGCGAGCAAGGTCAGCCAGGACAAGAGAACGGCGGACCGGGACGCGGCGGCATGTCGATGGGCGGACCGGGGCTGCTGGGCAATTCGGAGCTGTTGACGTCCATCCTCGGCATTACGCAGGATGAGCTCAGAACGGAGCAGGAGGCGGGCAAGACAATTGCGGAGATCGCCGCGGCGCAAGGCATCGGCGAAGACGATCTGATTGCCAAGCTGAAGGACGGCTTGACGGACACGCTGAAGCAATTCGTGGAAGCGAAGCATCAGAAGCCGGAACAGGCTCCTGCTGACGATGCAGCCGGCGCGAGCGACGCCGCTGCGGAATAAAACCGCCGCTTTGCAGCGGCCGCTGAGGGCCAAATAAACTCACTCTCCAGGAGCAACGCCCGATTGTCTATTCATAAGTTCATAAGCAAAGACGCTTCTTAACCCGCGTAGGGGGTAGAAGCGTCTTTTGGCACGTGCGGGGTTAGGGCAGAGCGGACCGCATCCGTGTTAGCGGCGGCGACGTTGGATATTAACGCCCGGGCTGCGGCCCGCAGTCGTTTGAAACCGCGGTGACGGACCGGACCGCTTGCTCGCCGAGCCGCTCGGCAAGCTGCCGCAAATACAGGCTGCGCGGCTCGACATGCCGCCCGTGCCGGTCCCAGAACCCGTCTCGGCGGGGCCTAGGGTCGTGCTCGTTCGGGAGGAACGGCGGCTTCTGCTCGCCGATATGGCCGACCGCATAGTTTTGCGCCGTCGGGGGCTGCTGCAAGGTCAACGGGCCCTCGGCGTTCCAGGTCACGTAATTGGCTCCGGACCAGCCGTGCCCGCTTCCCATCCAGCCGCGGTCGCGAATGAAGAGCGGTGCGCGGACGTTGTCGTAGAGACCGCCCACCGACCAGCGGTGATGCGGCTCGCTGGCGTTATAATCGATGCGGGACTCGCAGTCGAGGAAGACGTTCGGGCCGCATACGCGGGCGTCGAAGACGAAGGCGTGGCGCGCCGTCTCCGTATCGCAGCGCTGCACGAGCGACAACTGCCCGGTCACGTGAAAGGCGTATCTGCGGCCTCCCGTAATGATGCTGACCATGTCGCGGACCGTGCAATCCTGCACGGTAACCCATTTGGCGTGCCGGTCAATGGTGACCAGCGAATGCTCCAGATGATAACCGGTAACATCGCGTACCCAGGCGTTTTTTACCCGATCCAGCACAACGAAGTTCGCGACATGCGACTCATCCGCGCAATAGGACGTTAACCCGGGTTTGCCGTCGACCTGACAATCGGTAATGTCCGGATTGAAGTCGGAATCGATCCGCAAGTTCTCGATACCGACTTGTTCGATCCGTCCGGCGTCGTCGCAGCGAACAAGCCTGCCGCCGCCCCAGCGCCGCTCGATCGCGTTCGCCACCGGGGCGTCTACGGTGATCAGATCGCCCTCGACGGCGGTAACGATGCGTTCGAACGCCAGATCGAACGCCTCCCATTGCTTGGTGCCGCCGACCCTCGGCCTAGGCACGATCGTATCCATACCGATGGCGCCGATCCATTCGGCGTTCCCATGCCGGATGACGGCGACGGCATCGCCGACCGTATAGCGGGAAGCGTCCGCCACATGGAAGGAGCGGGCGCCGGAAGGCACGTACAGATCCGTAATTTCCGTCGCGGTATTTTCCAGCAGGACAGGGGCCGCGCGTCCCCGTACTTGCAGCAAATCTCTTCTTACGGCGCCGGTCCCATGGAGGATCGTACCGTCCTCTCCTTGTCCTTCTCCCCGCAGCACAATGCCGCTCTCGCGGATCGTCAGCGTTCCGGCGATGCGGTAAACGCCGCGCTTTAGCAGCAGCGCGCCGCGGAAGCCGTCCTCCCCGGGCGGAAGCAGAGACAGCTCGTCGATGGCCTGTTGAATGCGGCGGGTATCGTCTGCTTCGCTGCCCGCCTCGGCCGGTTCAAGCTCCAGACGAGCCGGCACATCCGGCAGCCTGACGCCGCCTCCTTGGTAACCGCAATGAGAGAAATCGGCAATGCGGTTCCCTTTATAATCGGGAACATACGTCATGGAGCCGTCGCGGTCCAAGTAAGCGATGGAGCTTTGCTCCGGCGGTATGCCCGCCTCGTCGGCTACGGCAAAGGCGAACCGGTCATAGCAGGCAGGGGAGCCGTCCGCATTCAGTTGAACGCCGATTTCGTACACGCCGCCGCCGCCGGAAGCGCTGCCTTCGAACGAAAGCTTACGCTCTTCTCCGGCCTCCATCGTTACCACCAGGCGCCGGATTGCCGGCGTGCGGCCGGAGACAAGCCTCAACTCGGCGGAAATTGTTGCGCGGGCCGGGGTATGAATGCGAAGCGCGGGCCATGCCGCCCCCGGCCGGAGCACTGCCGGCAGGCCGATTTCCCGGACCAGCGATGGATGCTCGAGGACGATATCCGCGACTTGTCCTTGATCTTTCATCAATTGAATCACTGCCTTTCAGAATTAAAGAATGTTTCCATAACATGGGTTGATCTTACACTGTATCCGGTTGTCTCTCAATAGGGTAACTTCATGTCTTATGTGCTCATTTATTCTTCGCCTGAGGAAAATAACGGCAGAGCCTAAAGTAAGAGGCCGTTTCGTATCCGCATAGCGATACGGCGTCTACGGCTGTGCGGGGCAAGTCCGGCCGGACTGGGAACAGCGGCTTCGCGCCGCCGTTCCTCACAGGAAACCCCCGTTAAGAAGTTAACGTTTATATTTGACGACCGGCCATTTTTCCTTGCGCAGCGCATTCATCAATTCCGGCCCGACATGGAGCGTATTGCGGACGAGCTCATGCGGAGTCAAAGCCATCCATTGGTTTAACGAAACGTCAGCGAAGCGGCTGCTCTTGAACATTTCCAGAAACCATAAGCTCTGATCCCCGGTGTTCTGGATATAGTGTCCGAGGGCAAAAGGCACATAGCCGACGTCGCCGGCCCGAACGTCAAACGTGCGGGCGTTGCCGTTGGCCGCAAAGACGGTCATGCGCCCTTTGCCGGTCAGATAATATTGCCATTCGTCGTTATTCGGATGCCAATGCATCTCTCGCATGCCTCCCGGTTCGATCTCTACCAGAGCGGCGGCAATCTGGGTGGAGATGGGGAAGTTGGTGGAATCGACGATGCGCACGGTGCCGCCGGGGGTTCTGATCGGTTCTTGCGCGAGCAAGCGGTGAGTGAAGCTTAGCGGAACGGCGCCCTGCGGGTCCTGTACTTCCGAGCTTGCCAGCGCGCCGGGGACGCTGCTCTGGAATATGTATCTTTGCTTGGAAGGAATATGGGCGAACGCGCTTTGCGGGACTCCGAAATTGGCGGCCAATACGTCCTTCGGCGTATGAGCGAACCAGTCGGTAATGCTAAGGGTGTTATTGTCGGAGAAGGTGCCGTCGTCGAAGACGAGCAGAAACTCGCAGCCTTCGTCCAAACCTTGAATCGAATGGGGGATGCCCGGCGGAAAGTACCACAAATCGCCTGCGCTTACGTCGGCAATCATGTTGCGCCCGTTCTGATCGACGGCCGTAATTCGGGCTCTACCGAGCAGCATGTACGACCATTCCACTTGCTGGTGCCAGTGCAGCTCTCTTACGCCGCCCGGCGTCAGACTCATATTGACCCCCGCCAGGGTAGTGGCTATCGGAAGCTCCCGTACCGTTACCTCTCTCGCCCAGCCGCCGTGTTCCAGCCGCATGTGCGTATCGGAGAATGAAAATCTCATATTGGGGACCGTGCCGGAGTCCGTGGGCGGCGGGACGAGCATATCGGGGTTTTCAAGATCGCGCATAATGTCCCTTGGCCCCAGATCGACCGCTCCTGTGCCGTCATCCCGTATGGGCTGAGGCATCTGAACGTTTTCCGTACGATGCGGATGCACTCTTTTCATCGCATTCACTCCTCGTATCTCCTATATCGTTAAGCTCATTTTCTTAACATATGCCGTCGTTTTCCGTATATGTCCGGGGTCGCGCGTCTTCCCTCGATACGATTTTCGATTGGTATTAAAAGGGTTTCGCCGCGCGGATGAGGAATACAATATAGAGAGTTTATTTACTGCTGGCACTGCATCCCGGTTACGGACGAACAAGCGGAAGGCCTTATCCGCTATTGTGAGAGAGGGAGGAGGCTTGGTCGTCTTGCATGCGGGCGTTTCATTAAGCGCTCACGACCGGTTGTTCGAGATGATCGGCGCCCGCTTCACGGGACATCCTCCTTATCAACCGCCGGCTTTCGAGCCGGTAAGCGGGGAGGCGGGAGAGAGGCATCCGATCGTGCAGGATATAGCGCCGTTCGAATCGGAGGATGAGCCGTACCGGTATGCTTTTGCGGAGGGAGCGGAGCTTGCCGCGATACTTGAGTACAGATTGGAAGGCGCAAGTTATCCCGCCGCATGGGTGAGGCGGGTGGAAGCTGGGCGCGTGGTGTGCCTGATGCCGGGACATAACGCGAATTCTTTGGCGCATCCGCAAGTCAGGAGACTGATAAGGGCTAGCTGCCTTTGGGCGGCAGGGCGCGGAGAAGCCGCATTGCCGGAATAAGAAACTATAGTTGACGAATGGGGTATTGAAGGATGAAAGGCTTTGTAACGGGCGAGTCCATACGGAACGCCTTATTGTTATGGAACGAAGAACAGGGCGAACGGCGGAAGACGCTGCTGCTTTCGATCATGTTATTTTGCGTCGCTGCCGCTCTGACGGTGGGGCGGACTGCGGCGGACGCGCTGTTTCTAAGCCGATTCGACGCGGCATCCCTTTCCTGGATGTACGCGCCGCAGGCGGTCGCCATCATAGCGGCTGGGTTGCTATTCCAAAAGTACGGGAGCCGGATTCGCATCGACCGGCTGGCGGGAAGGCTTATCCCGCTGCTGTCGCTGCTCGCCGTCCTTTCGCGGCTTGCTGCGGGCGCGGAGCTGCGCTGGATATTTCCGGTCATCTACGTCGAGTATGAGGTTGCCGGCCTTTTGATGATCGTCTGCTTTTGGCGGTTCGCCGCATCCGTGATGGAGTCAAGGAAAGCACGGCGGATGCTTGGGATCGTAGCAATCGGGGGGCTAGCAGGCGGCATAGCGGGCGGGTTCGGAGCGGAGGCGCTCGTCGCTTGGACGGGAACGGCCGATCTGATCTGGATCTATGCGGGATTGCCTCTTCTGGGGCTGGCGGCAGGCTTGCTGCTGCCGCGCGGGTCCGCGTTCGCCGAAGACGCGGGGCCAAGCCGGCGGATTATGGCTGCGGCCGATCCGGGCGAGGAGGCCCCGGGTTCGGGACCGCTGCAGGCGATCCTGGCGGGGGTTCGGCTCTGCAGAAGCGTCCCGTATGTGAAATATGCGGCGGTCGCATCGGCAGCGTTGGCGCTCTCTCTTCCATTCATCGATTTTCAATTTAAGACGATTGTGAGCGGGAGCTTGCAAAACGACGATTTGGCGGGATTTATCGGAGGCTTCTACGGCTGGGCGGGCTTGCTCGCTTTGCTAGCCCGGATGTTCATAGACGATCGCGTCTTATCCCGCTTCGGAGCCACGGCGGCGCTTCTGGCCGTCCCTGTCGTGCTGCTCGCAGGAAGCGCGGGTTTGCTGATCTTCCCCGGCATCGCCATGGTGGTCGTGGTGAAAGCCGGCGGCCATGCGCTGGAGGATACGGCCCATTCCGCGGCAAGCCGGCTTCTTCTGCCTGTGCCGCCGCAGTGGCGCGGTCAGGCGCGGAGGCTGCTGGAAGGAGCCGCCGGCAACGGCATCAAGGCGATTGCCGCCGTGCTATTGCTTGCGTTAGCGAGCGTTCTCTCTCCTGCGCAGCTCGGCTACGTCGTTATTTTGCTGCTAGGCATCGCTATTGCGGCAGTATTTCCGATAAGGCAGTCTTACCGGCAGGCGCTGAGGACTGCGCTGCGAGACGGAGAAGGAGAGCTGCAGAAAGCCGGGGGCGGCTGGGAGGACCCGGATAGCCGCAGCGTGGTGGAGGACGCTTTGGGCGGTTCGGATGAACGGCAGCTTGTCCATGCGCTCCGCATTGCGCGGGGCTTAGAGGGGCTCGATCTGTCCCGTCTAATGCCCGGGCTGCTTATGCATTCTTCCCCGGAGGTAGCGAAGGAAGCGCTTGTGTATGTAGAGGCGGTTGTTCCGGAAGGGGCGGATTCGTTTTTGAAGGAAATGCTCGATTCGCTGGACGGAGAGCTGAAAGGAAAGGCTGTGCTGGCGCTATCCGCTTATGCGAAAGAGTCTTGCCTGGAGGACATTACGTTATGTCTTGAGGATCGCAACGCCTACGTACAGACTGCCGCTGCGGCAGGTCTGGTGAAGCATTACGGCGTTGAAGGCATGTTCCGGGCTGTAGGTAAGCTGCAGCAATGGATCGACAGCGGCGATGAAGACAGGCGAGCGGCCGCAGCGGTTCTCATCGGCCAAGTCGGAACGAGCAGCTTCTACAGGCCGCTTATTGCTCTGCTGGAAGACAGCAGCGTCCGGGTAAGAATACGAGCGCTCGAATCGGCGGCTGTTCTCCGCGTGCCCGCGCTGATTCCTGTCATCGCGCCTTTATTGCGGGGCGCTGCGACGCGATGCCATGCCGTCGACGCGCTGGCGGCTTACGGAGACGATCGCTTGTCTTCTTTGGAATTTTATTTGGCGGAAGGCGAGTTCTCGCTGCATTGGCCTAAAGTATGCGAGCGGATAGGGACACAGCAGGCGTTCGACGGGCTGCTATCGTTGTATCGTTCGGCTTCGCCGGATAGGCGGGATGCGTATGTCGTATCGCTTGCGCGAATGCACCGAAATGAGCCTTTGGCCGAGCGGGCGGAAATCGAGGCTTTGATCCATGAAGAGCTGCGGCTGCATGAGCAATACGGGAAGCACGCCGCCGCGGTGGCCAAAGCCGAGGGCGGCTCCGACATCGTAGATATCGTCCGGCAGCTGCGGGAGTGCGTCTGCCGCCGTATATTCGTGCTGCTGGGCTTGTTGTACGACGCCGGAACGATGGAAACGGTCTATGCCAACTGGACGGCCGGCGATTCGCGGCAGCAGGCAAGCGCTGCGGAAACGCTGGAGATGACGGTACAAGGCTCGTTGCGGACGGAGCTGGTCCGTCTAATGACGTCTTCCCGCAATATTGTCGGCTTGCGCGGCGCAGAGGAAGGCATGGAGGAGCATTTGAGATGGCTTTCCGATCAAGGGGACCCGTGGCTGAGCGAGCGGATTCGGCTGTTTATGCTGGATCGATTGGCCGCCGCTTCAGCCGCTGCGGTTACAGCGGGGATGGATGAGGAAGAGCGGCGAATTCGCCGCACGCTGCGCGAGAAGGCCGAACGCGTCGAATCGCTTCGCCGGGCCGTTCTATTCGAGCGTCTGCCGAGCCGGGAATTGGCCATGATCGCGATGCGGCTGCAAAAGTTCGACCGCCTCGGCGGCAACACCGTCATTCGGGAAGGGGAGAGAGGCGCTTCCCTCTATATGGTCCGCATCGGCCGTTTGGGCGTCTATAAGGACGGCCAGAAGGCCGGAGAATTAAGACAGGGGCAATGGTTCGGCGAGATGGCCGTACTGACCGGGGAAGTACAGACGGCTACGGTTCGCGCCGACGAGTTAACGGCCATGTGGGAGCTGGACGCGGACTCCCTCTATGACTTGATGCTGGAGCGGCCGGCGATTGCGGCGGAGATGATGAGCTTCCTCTCCCGCCGCTGCCCCGCTGCCTGGGAGGGTCCGGCGGTAAGCGTCGGATTTGCCGAGGCGGCCGCGGCTCGGGAGGCAGAGGGTGCCGACCGAGATTCGCTATACGGCGGAACCGGCGCCGCACTCGGCGAGCGGGCTGCTGTACTGCGGCAGGCCCCGCTGCTTGCG
The DNA here is from genome assembly GCF_025060755.1 of Paenibacillus doosanensis. Taxonomy (GTDB): domain Bacteria; phylum Bacillota; class Bacilli; order Paenibacillales; family NBRC-103111; genus Paenibacillus_S; species Paenibacillus_S doosanensis. Next base: position 161,886 of record NZ_JANYUY010000002.1, on the reverse strand, counting down.
CACCTGTCGCCGGACGAATTCATGCGCTTGGCCCGGGAGGCCGATGCGGCGACGTTCGAGCCCGGTCAAGTCATTTGCCGGGCGGGCGATTACGGCTGCTCCATGTTCGGCATCATGGAGGGGAGCGTCCGGGTGCATCGGGGCGCAGATAACATCGCCACGCTCGAAGCCGGCGACTGGTTCGGCGAGACGGCGCTGATCGCAGGCGGCCGCTGCCCCGCCGACTGCATTGCCGGCAGCCGCACCGTGCTGCTGGAGCTGCGCAGAGACCGCCTCTTGTCTTTTTGCTTCGAGAACGGCGATGCACTGCGGAGTATGCTGCGGGCGCTGGCCGGCAGGAGCCGGAACATTCACTAACGTCGCAGCCATAGGCGGAGCTGTCCTGCGGCTCGCCTGACGTTCGCCCGGTTCATCTGTCAATGGTTTAACGGAGATTCCTTCGGAGAAGGGGTCTCTTTTTTTGTTGTTTAGGAAATGATGTGCAGCAATTTCCTGTGGATATCCGTGGTCTTCCCCGAAAGGAATGTCTACCCATAGAACGATCCCAGAGGAAGGGTTAGACGCCGATCCAGCTTAGGCTGGATGCGGACGGAATAAGCTTCAGAGCATCACGTCACTACCCTGGAAATTACTCTTGGTACCCCATTTCCATTGTCTGTGGTGCCGCGTAGCGGCATGGATGGCTTTTGGGGGATTTGTTCTGTTTAGACAGCCGTGTATGGCCGGTTCCGGCGGGTGATCGTGGGGAAGGGAGAGCCTTCGTTTCCGGGGATTTGTTCTTCAGGTGCCGCTTCCGCCCAAAGTCAGAGCGTATCCCCGACTTAAGGCCAGGTACCGAAACCGCCGCGGGTCCATTTCGCGGCCGCTGCGTCCGTACTACAATTAAGACATCAAGAACAGATGCAATGAACGACGAGAGCATACTCGAATACGCATAGAACGAAAGGAAGAAATGATGATGAACAAATTGTACAGATCCACATCGAACAGACGTTTAACCGGTTTATGCGGAGGCTTGGGCGAATATTTGGGCATCAGCCCGACGCTGCTTCGTCTGATAACGGTTATTGCCGCCTTTTGCAGCTTTGGAACTACGGTGCTGATCTACTTCATCGCCAGCTTGTTTATTCCTAAGCAGTCTTATATGCATTATGTTTAGGTAAATATCGCCAATAAGAACGGGTTATTCGCTGGATTTTACGAAGGCTTATACACGGTTATATATTAATAAGGAGGAAATGACAAATGGGAGTACTTAAAAGATTGGTCGATTTATCGAAGGCGACGGCTCACGAAGCGCTGAATAAAGTAGAGAAGCCGGTAATGATGCTTAACCAGTATTTGCGCGACATGGAGGAAGAAATTCATTCGATCCGGCAGGCTCTTGTCAGACAAGCGGCGTCGGAGAGGCGACTGGAGCAGCAAATCGCCGAAAGCGGGCGGCTCGCCGAAAGCTTCGAGAAGAAGGCGGCAGAGGCGGTTGCGGCTCACTGCGACGCCGAAGCGCGCCAAGCGGTAGAGGCGAAGCTCAATTATTTGGAGAAGGCGGCGCAATATTCGGAGGCGTACGAGGAATCCAAGCGGCTCTCCGCGGAGCTTGAATACCGGTTAAATCAAGCGAAGGCCGAGTATGCCGGCATGCAGGCGAAGCGGGATGAGCTGGCTGCGCGCGCCCGTAAGGTGGAGAGCCAAGCGCGCATTGCGGCGCCCGGCTTCGGATACGGTCTGGAGGGAGGGGCGGCGTCCCGAGGCTTCCAGCGCATTGAAGAGACGATTTTGCAGAAGGAAGCTCAGGCGGAGCTGGCCAGCTCCATGCAGGCCGCGGCGGCGGCATCCCGCGAGGCGCTGATTCAAGAGCAGCTTGCCCGGCTTCGTACGGGACAATCCCCTTCTTAGGCTGAATCGAACGGCAAACCATATACAGATGCTCCGCTTAGCTCAAAGCCCGAACAGAGGCTTTGGGCTTTTTGCCGTAGACGGATAAGCGCGGTCGGATATCCATTGCCCATACTTCCGAACCATGAGAAGGACGCATCGCCATGCAGGATTTTTTCAAGGACGTCGTCAAGCGAGTTTTCACGGAAAAGGGGAAAATTAATTATCCACATAGTTGTGCACATAGTCCACAGACGGTTACAATAGGATGTGTATAAGTTTTTGAACTTCTATCAACATATCCACAATACAACATATCCACATGTGCCGGGGATTTAACTCCGGATAAGCTTATCGGGAACACTGAGGGGCCGCTGCGGCAAAATGGGTGCAAAGCACAAAAGAATCCGATAGAGTAAGGGCTTTCACGTTAAGGGGGAATGGTAGTATAATGGCACAAGATTAAACGGGAGGGATGACGTAATACAGTAGAGAAAGCGGCGTGTCAGTCCGGCGAACACCGGGCGGGAGGCCGTTTCAAATCCGGAAGGAATGCGGGTTCCAATTAGAATTGGTGATCCAATGGCAGAGGGGTTTCGCAGCATTCTGAAGATGATGTCCTTTCATGACATGAGGAGTGGAGAACATGACGAATACGACGATATCGCTAACGGACCAAATTGATATTACCAACGGGGCACATATTCTTTATTTATACGATTCTGCGGAAGGCTATATTCAGAACGCGATGGCTTTTATTCTGACCGGGCTGCGGCTGGGACATCATATCGTGTTCATCGACGACCGCAATATTTATAAGCAAATTATGGAGCGGCTGGGAGGAAAGCTGGTCCGTTCCGATTATGACAAAATATATTATGTCGATAACCGTGAATTTTATTATTGCCATCACGGTTTTCATGTAAAAAACATAATGGACAATTTGGAGGGACTGTTCAACTCATTCCTGGAAAAGAAAATAACGGTGCGATCATGGGGGCATGTATATTGGGAAAACCAGCAGCATATTTTCAAGCTGTTGGACGAGTACGAGCGCCTGTCCGACGAATCGATGAGCGAGCTCGGCATAGTGGGCGTATGCTGCTATGACGCTCGGAGAATTTCTTCGAGCGTTCAGAACGAATTGTTGAAAAGCCATGAGTATATGATGACCGATACCAGCCTGGTCAAATCCCAATTTTATCATGACGAAGAACGGACCGTTCATTTCCCTTCGCTGTCGGTACACAGCCAGCTGCAATCGGAAGTCGACTTGTACAAGCATAAGCTGGAGTTCGCCCATGTGGTCTCCCATGAAGTGAGAAATCCTTTAACCGTCATTAGAGCATATGCGACGATGCTGCAGTCCCAGGTGGGAGACGCAGAGGCGGTAGGCAAGCTGAAGGCGATCGTAGATTACGTCGATGTGATCGATAATGAAATCACCCATATCATCAATACCGAGCAGATGCTTTCCACCGAATCTCTTTGGACGAAAACAATCATCCCCGTCCGGCCTAACATCGAGGAAGTGCTGCCGGTGATGCTGACCAAATCGCGGACGCAGAATATGAAGCTGTATCCGCAGGTGGAGCTGCAAAATGAAATGATGCTGAGCAACGTTATGGGCTTGAAGCTGATCGTCTCCAACCTGCTCAGCAATGCGATTAAATATAGCCTGGAGGGCGGGCGGATCTGGTTTCGGGCCTGTCATGCCCGGGGTGTCCTTGAACTTATTATTAAGGACGAAGGCATCGGAATGAGTCCGGAGCAGCTTGAGAAGCTGTTTCGCAAATATGAGAAAATGAATCACGAGCAGAGCGGCCAAGGTATCGGCCTGTTCATGGTCAAAAAGCTCGTAGACCATTTTGGCGGCAGCATCAAGGTGCAAAGCGAGTTGAATGAAGGAACGGAGGTTACGGTCAAGCTCCCGCTGCTTAGCGGCTAGGCTTGCTGCTTGTTGAGTTTCTTATATATTCCCTGATTGATTCATGGTGGGCGTCTCTTTTCTTATCAGACCTTTTAGACTACAATGAAACCGGATATCTATGAGAACGATTCTCAATTTCCGAACAGCAGCAAGGAGGAGTCGCAATCGCCATGAGTGCCTTTTCTTATCATATAGATCGCATGAAGCACGTCTTGTTTCTATTGGATTTTATGCTGAAAAAACAATGTCCGCCGCGCTGGGGCTTAAGAAGAAGGGCGATCAACCGGCATTATTTGGTTTTTGTCGCGGGCGGGTCCTTGGAGCTGAATTGGAACGGGGCATGGCTGACAATGGAAGCGGGGAAATATGCGCTGCTCGTTCCGGGAGATGTCGTGGAAGCAAGGGCCGTATCGGCGGAGCCGCCGGAAATCGTATTGCTGGCGTTCGCCTATTATGAGGCGCCGGCCCGCGCCAATGCCGGGAATACGAAGCGTGGCGCAGCCGAAGAGCCGGCGGCCGACGCGGAGAATGCTTCTTTATTCGGTAGCCGTTCCCGCGGGCTGCAGGCCTACGGCGCGCCAGTCATGAAGCTGCTCCGGCAGCTGGAGGCAGCCGCAGAAGAGCGGGACGATATGGGGCAATGGAGGAGGAATATGCTTCTACAGCAGCTTTTCTTTGCCATGGCCGGCGAAGCGCGAAGCGGGGCTCGGACTCACGGCGGGATGCGCGAGGCGATTCGCCGGCTTGTCGCCTATCTGGATGAGCATTATATGCAGGAGGACTTGTCTCTGCAAGCGCTGGCCGAGTCTTATGGTATCAGCTGGAGCAACTTCTCCGGCATCTTCAAAAAGTATGTCGGCGTAAGGCCGATCGATTATTTGACGCGGCTGCGGATGAACCATGCGAAAGCGCGGCTGCTTCAGCCTCTGCGAATGGAAGAGGTCGCCCGGCAGGTCGGGTACCGCGATCCCCTGTATTTCAGCCGCATTTTCAAAAAAACGATAGGCGTTTCTCCGTCCGTCTACCGCAAAAACCTCGACAGAGAACATATCGTAACGCTTTCTCCCCATGTGAACGATTATTTGTTGGCGCTGGAGCTTCAACCGTTCGCGACGCTGCCTTATGCCGGTAATGACCAGTTGGACGGGCTGCTGCCTTATATTGCAGACAAACTGAAGGACATCCGGATTATTGGAGAGAGGCCGCAGGATTGGGAAGCGCTTATTCGAGCTAATCCGAGAATGATCCTCGGTTCGGACGGAGGCGGCAGAGCGCGCCTCTCCCCGCTGAGTAACATAGCTCCGACCGTTAACGTGCCGCTGAAGGACGACTGGCGGAGCTTATTGTTCGAGCTGTCCGCGCTGCTGGACCGAAAAGCCCAGTATACCCGTTGGATACGGCATTTTGAACAAAAGGCGGCCGGGGCGCGAAGAAGGTTGTCCAGGGAGTTAAGGCGGGAGGAGACCGTTATGGTATTGATCGCTTCCGCAAACGAGCTTAGAGTGTACGGAGGCCGAAGGCAGCTGGGAGAAATTTTGTACCGGGAGCTCGGATTGCTTCCCCCCAGAGGGATTACGCTGCAGGATCATTACACTTGCGTAACCCCGGAACAGCTTATCCGGTTCGATCCCGATCATATTTTTTTGGCGACGACCAATTCCAACTTGAATCGGGCGCAGGTGCGCGAGCTGTTGGAGAGCGATGCTTGGCACCGGCTCTCGGCGGTTCGCAAAGGCAATGTCTACGAGGTGCAGAGCTGGCTCAACGGGCACGCGCCGATTCAGCACAGCTTGTCCATCGATATCGCGCTGAGCCATTTGTTGAAAGGGGCCTCGCGCTAATCGGCGGTCACGCGAGCTGCCTGCCATCCTTCGGGGATGGCAGGCAAGCTCGGGCGGCCAAGATTTTATCCATACAATTGCAAGATTATGTGCATTGAATGTTTCCTGGCCCTCTCCTATAATCTATTGATGATAATGAGAATTACTATCAATTAGACATAGTGGGGGAATAGCGAATGTATCGACAACACCGAATGAAATGGATCGTTCCTTTATTGCTGATGACGTTTATGATAGGGATTGCGGCTGGCTGCGCGGGCAAGCCAAACGCATCCGGCGACACGGGCGCGGCGCCCAAGCAGGAGCCGACCGCACAAGAGCGGACGGTCAAGCATTTGCTGGGCGAAACCGTAATTAAGGGCGAGCCGTCCAAAATCGTATCGCTGCATCCTTGGCTGACGGATTTTATGCTGTCAATGGGCTTGACGCCTGTGGCTGCTCCGAGCTCGGGGCCGAACAGCAACAAATTTTCCTGGTATCTTGAGGATAAGCTGACGGCAACTAAAAACATCGGCTGGCAAATACCGCAGGTGAATCTCGAATCGGTACTGGCCGCCGAGCCGGACCTGATTGTAGCGAATCAAAATCACGAGAAGGTGTACGGCCAGCTGTCGCAAATTGCGCCTACGATCGCCATCGAGCCGCTTAAGGACGACAAAGGAAATCGGAAGATGAGGGAAACGTTCCTCGCTTTCGCTCAAATGCTGAACAAGGAAGCGCAAGCCAAACGGGCGATCGCTGGGTATGATGAGCATGCCAAGCAGGCGAAGGAGCAGGTGAAGCAAAAGATCGGCAACCAGACCGTCATGTTTTTACGGGTAACGGATAAGGATCTTCGCTATTACAGCCCGGCGCTGTTCGAGGTGTTATACAGCGATTTGGCGCTGACGCCGCCGCCGTCCATACCGGATTCGTCCAAATCGTATGAAGCGCTGTCGATTGAAAAGCTGCCGGAAATTAATCCGGATCATATTTTCTTATTGGTGGAAAATCAGGATAAGGTGACGGAGATTGAGCAGCTGAGCTTGTGGAAGCAGCTGAACGCGGTCAAGAACGGACATGTCTATAAAGTCGATTACGATCTGTGGTTCCAGGGCTTCGGTCCGATCGCCAACGAGAAGATGCTGGACGATGTCGTGAAGAAGCTTGTTCAATAACGGCATGAAGGAGGATCGCCGCATGTTCGAGACCGTTGAGGTAGGCTGCGCGGCCGGGTCGTTGTCCAAGCAGTACTGCGCCCAAGTATCGGCGATGCATCATGAGGACCCGATCGGTTCGGCGCCTGGCCATCTTGTTTATTTATTGGCGGAAGTGCCGCTTCCTTGGCAGCATGAGGTGGAGCGATCGGTTCATTTCCCGGCCGGCTTGAATGAGGTTTTGCAGCAAGCGGCCGGGCGGGGGCGCAAGTTCAGGTTTCTGGCATTCGCCTCCGACCGGATTGCCTCTCCCGCAGGCTGCAGAAGGATAATCCGATTCAGCAGGGAGGGGCCGTCGTTAGCGCTGTTCGGGAGAAAGGAATATGTGGCTCCCGAGCGGCAGGTGGCCGCTGTGGCGGAGGCGCTTCTCGCAGGCGGAGAACTATCCGCTTTCGAAGACTGCGCAGCGGAACCGGCGGAAGGGACCCGCGATTTGTTCGTTTGTACGCACGGCAGCCATGACGTGTGCTGCGGCAAGTTCGGATATCCGTTGTACAAGGAGATCGAAGAGCGGTACGCCGGTCGCGAGGATCTGCCGCTCAGAGTATGGCGCACCAGTCACTTCGGCGGGCATCGCCACGCGCCGACGTTAATCGATTTCCCGGAAGGGCGCTACTGGGCGCAGCTGCGTCCGGAGCTGCTGGATACGCTGATCCGCCGCAACGGAGATGTCGAGCGGCTCGCCCGTCATTACCGGGGGGCGGGCGGCATCGGCGCCTTCGAGCAGGTTGCCGAGCGCGCCGCGTTCGTGCGCGAAGGCTGGAGCTGGATCGGCTACGAGAAGCGCGTAGCCGTGGACAAAACGGATGACCGTTCCGCCAGGGTCATGATCGAGTACCGATCTTCGGACGGCGCGGAGCAGGGAATGTACGAAGCGCAGGTGCGAATCTCGCAAACGACCGTTATTACCGGGGGCTGCGGGCATGAAGCCGGGGAAGCGAAGCAGTACGAGCTTGCGGAGCTGTGCGGGCGGAAGGCACAGTAGCCGCGCTGCGGGCGCCTCGCCCGGGTTGAAAACGAGATTAGGCATTCGGCGAGGGAAAAAAACGAGCCCGGCGGACTTATTCATACAGTCCGCCGGGCTCGGGCTCGCTTTCCGGCAATATTCAGCTTCAATAGGTGAGCTTCACGGTACGCGTGGCGTCGTCATAATCGACTTTGGCGCCGAGCACCTCGGCCAGCAGCCGAACGGGTACCATCGTGTTTTCTCCGATCAGCCGCGCAGGGGTGTCAGTCTCTTTCCGCACGCCGTTGACTTCATAGGCGCTTTGGTCGGTAAATAACGTGACCTTCTGGCTGCCCTTCGTGTAGATGGCGGCTCTGCGGGTATTATCCCAATCGACGCTGGCGCCTAGCGCCGATGCAAGGTCGCGGATGTACAAATACGAGAAGCCTTCGTCGATGGCAGGCTGCCTTTTCATCGGGAAGCCGATGCCGTCGACTTGATAGCTTGTATCGTCGAGGCCGAAGGTGGCTACCCGCTGGAACGGAGCTACCGTAACGGAAGAACGCTTATATTTGGCCGCGTCCTGGTGCAGCTTCGTTTTGCCGATGCCGGGCGTCGGCTCGGTCGTGAAATCCCATTCCTTGGTTTCGTTAGACGAGGCTCCATCGCTCTTCGTGATTTGAAGGTTCAGCTTCACGCGATAGGTCGTGTTGGCTTCCAGCGGCTTGCGCGGCATAATGATGAACGCATTGTCCAGCTTGTCGTCGTTATCCGGCGTGTTCACCAGCACATCGACCTTCTGCTTGCTGCCGTCGGTCAGCTCGGCGCTGACGAGCTTGGCTTGATCTTCTCCGGCGCCGTAATATTGCGCCATAATCGGGTTGCCTACCGGATAGGCCGCATCGGTATGAATCCGCAGCGGATCGGGATCTTCGTTGCCCTCGAACGTCGTCGGCACATAGCGGTCTCCGGGGGCCGGCGATACGACCAGCTGCGTTGTCGTCGTCGAGGCGTAGCCGAACTCGATAATCGTATAATCGCCGACTTTACCGATGCCGATCTCGCTTACGTTCGGGTCCAGGAACGGATTGCGGTGATAAGGGGCGTCGAACAGCAGATCGATCGCTTCCTTCGTCGTGCCGCTGGAGTAGGCGGCGTCTTCTCCGACCTTTGACGTATAGCCGAAGTAGGCGGCCCTGTCGAGCGGAAGCGCTCCGATAAACTTCGGTTTGCCCTTCTCTTCCGTGTGCAGGCTCTCCTTGCTGTCGCTCGTCTGCTTCACTTCGTTAGCGTTCAGGTAAGTGGCGTGCGCCGTAGCGCTCGCGTTCAGACGCGTGTTCAGCTTGACCTGGGGCAAGCCGTACAGCACCCGGTAATCGTTCAGCGCGGCGAAAGCGTCGAGCTGATCCGGACCGGCCGCGGGAAGCTCCTTGAGCGCATCCTGCGCGACGGTGAACGTCCATGATTCCTCGATCGGCTGATACCCTTTGAACGTGATGGACATGCGAGCCGTATAATCGCCGGGCGTCAAATCCTGTTCGGGCGTATAGTGGAAGGCGCCCTGCTCTTTATCGTACGTAACGGGCACGCTCTGGCCGTTCAAAAACATCGCGTACGCAACGGGAAGGTCGTTCGAATCGGTTTTGAAATAAAAGGTCAGCGTCGGACGCGTGACCCCGATCGTATCGCTCGGCGTTCCCTGATAGCCGTATTTGAACGCAAGCGCGTGCTGCGCGGGCAGCGCCAGGCCGGCGCACCATATGAGAAGCGCCATGGCAAGCAGCGCCGCATATTTGGAGACGGGTTTGGTTATAACATGCATAAAATTTCCTCCTTCTGCAAGTTTGGATGAGTACAAACAGATGCTTACATGGATTTCGGCGGTCCCGGCGGAAATCCTTTGATAAAATGTTTCCAGAAAGCTTGTCCCTGCGAAGATCCGATAGACGAAAGCCGTGCGGAAGCGGCGGTTTGCCTAGCGGCATAGCGAAATCACAGTTCAATTGTATAACGTAAAAATGGCCAAGAAGTTACAATTTTCAGCAAAAATTAAGCTGCGCGCGCTTGCGCAGTCCGCATTTTGAACTGATCGGGAAACGGTGAAAATAACTGCCCGGTAATGGTACAATGATGGGGTATAAACAGAAAGGCGGAGAAGCTCATGGCATATGCGTTCATCATTGAGCCCGGTATCTATACCACCTTCGAGGACGAGGCGGCCCAGGTGGATAAGTGCAAGGAGTGGGGCTTGTTATCGGGGAAAGCATCCAAGGCGAAGACGTTTTATTACAAAGGAAACGGAATGAATCTGCCCTGCAGCATCGTCGGCTTTGTCGATCATCTGACGGCGGTCATCGAGTTTGACAGCGGGGAGAAGCATTGCATTCATCCCTCCTACCTGAAGGAAATGCAAGCGTCCAGCTATGCCCAGAAGATTCCGGCTTCTTCGGAGGAAGCGGCGGAACAGGGCGGAGCGGCGGCTGAAGCTGAGACTGAGGCTGCTCAAGCGGACAAAGAAGCGGCCGAGACCACGCTCGCACAGGAGGCCGATTCTGTTGCGGAAGAGGAGCGGGCTTCGGAGGCGGCATCCAAGGCGGATGCGGAGCCTTCCGCAGATTCGGCGGCCGAACGGCCGATAACTCTGGCGGAGGAGCATGCCGCGACGGAACCGGCGCAGGCTCCTGCTCCGAAGGAGTCTGCGAAGGGCAAGGCCAAGAAATCGCCCAAGCCGGAGCTGCCCGAAGACAAGGTGAAGATGATCGCGACCGTGAAGGAATTTACGACGGTGCCGAATCATTTCTCCGACAATGACGATGAAGTCGTCATCTATGAAGAGGTGTCTATCGTGGAGCCCGAGACCGTTATCGGGGACGCCTGGTCGAGCTACAGCGCCACGCTGAAGAAGCTGGAGCTGGAGGTAGGGGACAAGCTCACCTTCGAAGCGAAGGTGATAGCCAAGAAGCTGACCAAACACCCGGTGCCGTACAAGATCAACAACCCGTCCAAACTGCAAAAGGAGCAGCCGGACACTTAAGGCGGCCCGAGCCGGTTGCAGGTCCGGGAGCGCGCTGAACCCAGAAGGCGCCTCCGGGCGGAAACGCCCGCAGAAGCGGCGAACGTCCCGGAAGTTATCAGGATGTAAGTCAACGCTAACCCGGTGCATCTTTTGCGGCAGCCGGATCAAAGAAGCAGACGCCATGGCGGCTTCTGCTTCTTTGAGCTGCATACGGATAGTTCATTTGTGAATGAGTGCGGAGGCCGACTAAGGCAATCAGCCTCGGAACATGACCGCGGGCTCGGCCCGAGCCGGCATGTCCGCTTTAAGGCAAGCTGCGGTTGACCGCGGCCTGCAAGTAGCGGTGCAGCAAAGAGAAATCAAGCTCGCTGCCGCGCACGGCCCTGCGGAATTTGGCAGGCGTGATGTTCATCAGATCGGAGAACACTTTGCTGAAATAATGCACCGTTTCGAAGCCGACTTCAGCGGAAATCTCTTCAATGTTAATGTCGGTATAAGCGAGAAGATAGGCTGCCCGCTTAATGCGTTCATTGCGGACCCAGGACGGAAACGTCAGCCCGAGATGCTCCGACAGAAGGCGGGAGAGCTGGCGTTCCGACAAGTGGATTGCCTGGGCCAGCTCCTTGAGCGTCAATTTATGGGATAAATTGTTCATAATATAATCTTTGGCATCTTTCAAAGCTTCCGAATACACGGGCTCGGACGCGTGTTCCGCCGTAACGGAGCCGCCGTGCCGGGCAAACGTCGATATACAAGTCAGCAGCAGCGAATGAGCCAGCTTCTCCGCGGCCAGCGGATAGTCGACCGTCTCTTCCGAGCAATAGGCGATAAGAGCCTTCCAAGTCAGTACTGCGGCGCTTTGCTCCGCATCGGCGATGAACAGATGATGAAACCGGTTCAATCGTTCGAATGTCTGCACGACCTCCGGGTCGGAAGCTTCCTGGATTACGTCGAAGGCGACGAACAGCAGCAGCATGCCGGTCTCGCTCTCGATATGGTGGGAGCTGTTGGGCTTGGAGCAGTACAGCGTTCCTTGGCGGAGAGGGTACGTAATGCCGTTATGAATATAAGTTCCGGCTCCATCGGCTACGTAGCAAATCTCGAAGAACGAATGCGCATGGGGTGTATTGCCGCGATGTCTCGGCTTGCCTCCCCAATAATGAATGAAGAAGGAGGCGGGAGGCCCATGCAGTCGGGTGACATGCTCGTTTAAGTACAGGCTGCTTTTTTGACATGCCGCTATGGTGGGGACCATGTGCTGCCCTCCTTTTAATCCGCTGAACGAAAATGATGGCTAACTCGGACAGGCGCCGCTTGTCCGGGCTGCCGGTGTTTTTTTCAAAGTCGTCTTCACCCGGTCATCTTGACTGGGCCCTTCCGCGCAGGAAAAGCGGATTTGCGTCAGACTTGACTCAACGGCCCCATTATAGCATGAAAAAGTGCAAAAATAAGGCGTGATTTTGAAAAGACAGCTCAGGTCCGCAGCTTCTATACTGAAGAAGAAGCAGGAGTTACACCTAAAACGCGGCGGCGGATTACTCTCGCTGCCTGCCCGCGCCTGCGGCGAAGGGCTATTATCGATACGAAGGGCGGAATAACGAATGACGGCTAACATCGGTTCAAGAACGGCGCCGGGAGGCATACTGGGATTCCCTGTAGCTCCTATGGATCGCGACGGACGGTTGGATGTGAATGCTTTTGAACATAATGTGCGGTTTCTCGTTACGGAAGGACTGGAGGCTATATTCGTCGCTTGCGGCTCCGGCGAATTTCATGCGCTGTCTCCTCAGGATTACAGGAGCATGGTCGAAACGGCTTTATCGGTCGCCGGAGGGAAGGTGCCCGTATATACCGGCGTCGGCGGCAATATTTCTCAGGCGCTGGAGCTGACCCGGATTTCCGCGGAGCTGGGGGCGGACGGCTATTTGATCCTTCCGCCGTACCTTATCGATGCCGAGCAGGAAGGGCTGTACCGTTATTTGAACGCAATTATCGGGAGCACCGATTTGAATGCGGTCGTCTATCAGCGGGATAACTGCGTGCTGACGCTGCATACGCTGGAGCGGCTGCTTGCGCTTCCTCAGCTTGTCGGCTTGAAGGACGGGCTCGGCAATATGGATTTGAATATCGAGCTGACGCAGACGATCGGCGGCAGACTTTCCTGGCTGAACGGGATGCCGATGGCCGAAGTAACGATGCCCGCTTATGTGAATTTGGGCTTCAAAGCGTATTCGTCGGCGATATCGAATTATATTCCGCATATTTCCCGCTTGTTTTACAATGCGCTGCTAAGCGGCGACGAAGCGCTGCTCGGCGAGCTGTACCGGCATGTCATACTGCCGATCAATGCAATCCGCCGCCAAAGAAAGGGCTATGCCGTGGCGCTGATCAAGGCGGGCATGCAAATTGTCGGCCATCCGGTAGGAACCGAGGTGCGGCCGCCGCTCATCCCCGTTGAGGAAGAGCATTACCGCAAGCTTGAGCTCATTATCAAGGAAGCGTTCGAACGGTTCCCCAAACCGGCCGCAGCGCCGAAGGAAGGGAGCGCCCGAATATGACGGTCAAGAGCGAGAGTCGGACTTATCTCAATTATATCGGCGGAACATGGGTGCCTTCGCATACGGGGGAAATAGAAGCCAGCATCAATCCGGCGAACCGGAACGATGTCGTAGGATATATCCAAAATTCGGCGCTGCCGGATTTGGATGGAGCGGTGCAGGCGGCCAGCGCCGCGCAAAAGGCGTGGAAACGGCTCGCCGGCAGCGTCAGAGGCGATTATATGTACAAAGCGGCGGCTATTTTGGAGAAAAGGCTGGATGAAGTAGCAACTGCCATGACCCGGGAGATGGGTAAGACGCTCCCCGAAGCGAAGGGAGAGACCGCCCGCGGCGTCGCCATCCTGCGCTATTACGCAGGCGAAGGGATGCGCTCCGTAGGCGATGTGATTCCTTCAACGGACAGCGAGGCGTTGATGTTCACCACCCGCGTGCCGCTGGGCGTCGTAGGCGTTATTACGCCGTGGAATTTCCCGGTGGCCATTCCGCTGTGGAAGATGGCTCCTGCGCTTATCTACGGCAATACGGTGGTCATCAAGCCCGCGTCGGAGACCGGCGTAACCTGCGCTTTGCTGATGGAATGCTTCGAGGAGGCTGGGCTGCCTGCCGGCGTGGTCAACATGGTTATCGGGGAGGGCGGCGTCATAGGCCGGGGCATTGCGGAGCATCCGGGCATTCAGGCAATCACCTTCACAGGCTCGAACGCAGTCGGCAAAACGATCGGTCAGGCGGCGCTTGCGCGGGGAGCCAAGTACCAGCTGGAGATGGGCGGTAAAAATCCCGTCGTCGTCGCCGCGGACGCCGATCTGAGCCTTGCCGTGGAAGCGACGATCAGCGGAGGACTGCGCTCGACGGGGCAAAAATGCACGGCGACGAGCCGGGTCATCGTGCATCAGGATGTGTACGAGCCGTTCAAGCGGCTGCTGCTTGAGCGGATCGGCGAACTTAAGATCGGCGACGGTATGGAGCGAAATGTATGGATGGGGCCGTGCGCCAACGAAAAGCAGCATCGGACGGTGCTGGCCTATATCCGTAAGGGCAAGGAGGAAGGGGCCCGTCTGTTGTGCGGAGGCGAGCAGCCTCAAGGAAGCGGCTATGCCGACGGTTACTACGTGGAACCGACCGTGTTCGAGGAGGTGACTCCCGAGATGACGATAGCGCGGGAAGAAATCTTCGGTCCGGTGCTGGCCTTGATGAAGGCGGAGTCCATGGAGCAGGCGCTTGCGCTGGCTAACGATGCCGAATTCGGTCTGAGCGCTTCCATCTTTACAACGAATATCGGGGCTATGCTCGGCTTCATTCAAGAGATGGACGCGGGTCTCGTGCGAATTAACGCGGAGAGCGCCGGGGTGGAGCTTCAGGCTCCGTTCGGAGGCATGAAGCAGTCGAGCTCCCATTCGCGCGAGCAGGGGCGCGCGGCCATTGAGTTTTTTACCGCCGTCAAAACCGTATTCGTCAAATCGTAGCGAGGAGGCGTCTGAATATGAAGCTCGAACCATCAAGCCCGGCATCTTCGCCGGTCGTTACCGACATGCGGGTCATTCCGGTAGCGGGACGTGACAGTATGCTGCTGAATTTGAGCGGGGCTCATGCTCCGTTCTTCACCCGCAATATCGTGATTCTCAAGGATAGCGCCGGTCACACGGGCGTAGGGGAAGTGCCGGGAGGCGATCGTATCCGTCAAACGCTGGAGGAGGCGAAGGAGCTGGTCGTCGGCAGTTCCGTCGGCCGCTTCCGCAATGTGCTGAAGGAAGTGAAAGAGCGGTTCGCAGACCGGGATGCCGGAGGAAGAGGCAAGCAAACCTTCGATTTGCGCACTGCCATCCATGCCGTCACGGCTTTGGAAGCGGGGCTGCTCGATCTGCTCGGACAATTCCTCGGCATGCCCGTCGCGGCCTTGCTCGGAGACGGGCAGCAGCGGGAATCCGTAGAAATGCTGGGCTATTTGTTCTACGTCGGGGATCGCCGGAAGACCGATCTGCCTTATGCGAGCGAGCCTGACGCCAAGGACGACTGGCTTCGTCTGCGTCATGAGGAAGCGCTTTCGGGAGAAGCGATTGTACGGCTCGCTGAGGCGGCCCATGCCCGTTACGGCTTCAACGACTTCAAGCTGAAGGGCGGCGTGCTGCCCGGCGAGGAGGAGATGGAAGCCGTGGAGATGCTGGCCCGCCGGTTTCCGGAGGCGCGGATTACGCTGGACCCGAACGGAGCGTGGTCGCTGGACGAGGCGATCCGCCTGTGCCGCGGCAAGCGGGACGTTCTCGCCTATGCGGAGGACCCTTGCGGGGCGGAGCACGGGTACAGCGGACGCGAGGTGATGGCGGAGTTCCGGCGCGCGACCGGGCTGCCGACGGCGACGAATATGATCGCCTGCGACTGGCGGGAGATGGGGCATGCCGTGCAGCTGCGCTCCGTCGATATTCCGCTCGCGGACCCGCATTTCTGGACGATGCAGGGCTCGGTCCGCGTCGCTCAAATGTGCAGCGAATGGGGGCTTACGTGGGGCTCGCATTCCAACAATCATTTCGATATTTCGCTGGCGATGTTTACGCATGTGGCCGCGGCGGCGCCGGGCAAGATTACGGCGATCGACACGCACTGGATTTGGCAGGACGGCCAGCGCCTGACCAAGGAGCCGCTGCGGATCGCCGGCGGGCTGGTGCAGGTGCCGGATAAGCCGGGGCTCGGCATAGAGCCCGATATGGAGCAGATCGAGCAGGCGCATAAGCTGTACGGGCAGATGAGCCTTGGAGCGCGGGACGATGCCCGGGCGATGCAGTATTTGATCCCCGGCTGGTCGTTCGATCCGAAACGGCCGTGCCTCGTTCGCTGAGGCCGCCGGTCACGCCGGGCGCTTTAGAGGGGATGTTCCCGCATCCGGCCAGGTACGCATCCGAATTGCCTTAGCGGATCGGCCCGGCCGATCCGCAGGGCCGTATAAATATAGCCGCATATTACGAATGCGCGTCGCAAGCCGTCGGCCTTTCCCGCCCTATACGGAAAAGCTTGCGGTCGGCCGACTTTACGAGAAAGAAGCTTTCAGCCGCCCTTCCGCTTGCTGCGGAGGGGCGGCTTTTGTCGTTGTTTAGGAAATGATGCGCAGCAATTTCCTGTGGATATCCGGGGGGCTCCCTCGAAAGTAATGTCTACCCATAGAACGATCCCGACGGATTGGTTAGACGCCGATCCAGCTTAGGCTGGATGCGGACGGAATAAGCTTCAGAGCATCACGTCACTTTTGGGGGATTTGTTCCTCGGAGGCCTTGATTTTACAGGGTTTGTGCAAATCTCGCATATTCGGTATCGAAACGGCTTATGTACAAAGCGCGGGTCGGTTCTTTAAACTAAACCATTATTTAAAGAATAAATGAATGGCGAAATACAAGGAGGAGCTGCGATGTTGTTGGAGGAGCTGCCGCAGCGGCTTATTTATGATAACCCGCTCGCTTGCGGGCAGGATATCGCCGGGTTTCGGATGGAAGGAGAAGCGAAGATTTCGTTTCCAAACGGCAGAATGCGCATGGAGAACGCGTTGGACCCGTCGATCGGGCAGGCTTCCAACTTCGTCTTCTGGTGTCCCGAGACGTTTCCGGCGGACATTGCCGTGACGTGGGATTTTTGGCCGGTGAAGGAGCCTGGGCTCTGCATGCTGTTTTTCTCGGCGGCGGGCCGCGGCGGAGAGGATTTATTCTCGGAGCGGCTGAAGCCGCGCACGGGTCAATACGATCATTATCATAGCGGCGATATCGACGCGCTGCACGTCTCTTATTTCCGCCGGCGCTATCCGGAAGAGAGGGCGTTCCATACGTGCAATCTGCGCAAAAGCTTCGGCGGGCATCTGGTCTGCCAAGGAGCCGATCCGATTCCGGATGCGGACGATGCCGATTGCCCTTACCGGATGCAGCTGATAAAGAACGGTCCCGTCGTAACGTTCTCGATTAACGGGCTGACGGTGTTCCGCTGGGAGGACGACGGCGAGACCTACGGCCCGCTGCTGGGCGGCGGGAAGATCGGGATGCGCCAGATGGCTCCGCTGGTCGGCGAGTACGCCAACCTGCGCGTGTACGCGCTGGAGGAGGAACGGCGGTGAGGTCGCAGCGGCCGGTCGGCGGACTGCGGGGACGGATGCCGCTTCGCACGTTCGCGGCCGGTTTAAGCCTTGTATTGTACTAAGGCGACAAGAAGGATTACAAGGGGGATATGCAGCATGAACATATACAGCTTTGAACAGGAAGTGCCGGCGGGCTGGTCGAGCGACGGCCAATCCCGATTATCGATCAGCGGCGACCGTTATAAAGACGGCGCGCATAGCTTGCGCTGGGATTACAAGGAACGGCCGCGTCTTACCGTAAGCGGTCCCATGGGCTTCCGCCCGTTTCAGGAAGGCTCCGTCAGCCAGGCAAGAGATTCTTTCGCCGTGTGGATATACAATCCGCGCCCGCTGCAGGATAAGCTGACTTTTGAATTCGGCCGCAGCGGCCGCGGGCAAGCCGATTGCCGGTTCGACTTCCATCTGGACTTCCGGGGATGGAGAACGGTATGGGCCGCCTACGAAAGAGATATGGACGGAACCCCGCATCCCGATATGGATACTTTGACGATTCACGGGCCGCAAAGCGCCGGAGAAGGCACGCTGTATATCGATCAGCTGCTGCTGTGCACGCCGATCGATCCCCGGTTTCATACGCGCGACTTTCAAGCTCCCGCGGTTAACTTGCGAGCGGACAACGCCGCTAACGCACACTGGCTCAGCTTGTACGCCTTCGAGCGGCTGGAGCGCTGCCTCCCGCTACCGGATGAAGTTACGCCGGAGCAATCCGCCGCTCACTTGAAGATGAACGAGAGGTACGAAGCGTTCTTCTTCCGCAAGCGGAATGTTGCGCCGGACGATATCGAGCGGCTGGAGCACGATTTTGCGGCTTACGGCATATCGCGCCGGGGGGATGCGATCACGGGACGGCCGGTCGAGCTCCCGTTCTTCGACCATTTTCCGGCTGCCGATAAGGAGCGGTTGAAGGCGCTTGCAAACAGCGTGCAGCTGATCGAGTATACGAAGCTGATGAGGCGAATCGCCGACGTCTACCGCTCCGCCGACCGGGAAGATTGGAAGCGCAAGCTGGCCGGCATGTTCATCGATCTGGTCGATCATTTGGAGGACCAAGGCTGGGCTTACGGCAGCTCGCAGGGCACCGTGCATCATTTCGGCTATAGCTTCCGCGAGTATTACCCGGCCGTTTTCCTGATGCGGGAGGTGCTGAAGGAGCACGGGCGGCTGGAGCTAAGCCGGCGGACGATGTACTGGTACAGCGGGACCGGGCGCATCCATACGCCGCTTGCGGAAGTGGAAGGCAACATCGACATCTTCAACACGACGCTGCACGGGATGCTGGCCAGCCTGCTTATGCTGGACGAAACGCCTTATAAAGTGCGCGAGCTGTCCGCCTTCCGCCTCTGGCTGAGCCAGTCGCTGCTGCCGGCCCGCGGGCTTCGCGCTGCGTACAAGATCGACGGTTCGGCCTACCATCATGTGAATCATTATCCGGCCTATGCCGTCGGCGGGTTTCAAGGCGTTACTCCGGTCATGTACTTCCTGGGCGGAACGCCGTACCGCGTAACCGAGGAGGCGCATAAGACGGCGCGCCGGGCGCTGCTGGCCATGCGGCTGTATTCGAACAAATACGAGTGGCTGGTCAGCCTGTCGGCGCGCCATCCGACGGGCAAGTGGGCGCTTGATCCGGAGCCGTTCGCGTATATGGCGCTTGCCGGAACGCCGGACGGAACCCGGGACATCGACGAGGAAGTCGCCGCCGCCTATCTCCGGCTCGCCGCGCCCGCTTCAGGAGAGAGCAGCGATACGGTCCGCCGGCTTATGGCCGCGGGCATCCGGCCGGAAGCGGACCCAAGCGGCCATTGGGCGATGAACTATGCGGCTCTGGCGCTGCACCGCAGAGACTCCTGGCTGGCGGGCGTGCGCGGCCACAGCCGGTATTTATGGGCGAACGAGACGTATGTGAGCGCAAACTTGTACGGCCGCTACATATCGCACGGCCATCTGCAAATTATGAGCCAAGGCGATCCGGTGACCAACGAAGCAAGCGGCTATTCCCACGACGGCTGGGATTGGAACCGGTGGCCGGGTACGACGACGGTGCATAAGCCGATCGCCGAGCTGCGTTCCGACGTGCGCAACGTCGATACGTTCAGCGGCTTCGAAGAAATGCTGATCTCCGACGAGAGCTACGCGGGCGGACTGCATCTGGAAGGACGCAACGGCATGTTCGCGATGAAGCTGCACGAGCATCCGAAATATGAGGGAACGCACCGGGCGCGCAAATCGTACTTTTTCTTCGATAACCGGATCGTTTGTTTGGGCAGCGATATCGAGAATGCCGAGAGCCGGTATGCGACGGAGACGACGTTGTTCCAGAATCATCTTGCCGGAGGAAACGAAGCGATTCGCCTGAACGGAGAACCGCCGGTTGACGAATTCCCGTATTCTCGAAAAATGGAATTAGACAACCCGGCGTCGATATTGGATAATAAGGGGAACGGATACTATATTCCAAGGGGACAACGCTTGTCGGTGTCCAAAGCGACGCAGCATTCCAAGCATCAATCGACGGATGCCGACACGGAAGGCAATTTTGCCGCGGCCTGGCTCGATCACGGGACCGCTCCTGACGGCGAGGGCTACGAGTATGCGATCCTCGTGGGCGTGGGTGCCGAGCAGCTCGTCCGCTTCTGCGAAGCGATGCGCTCGCCGGACGAGGCCGCATATCGGGTGCTGAACAAGGACCGCCTTGCCCATATCGTCGAGGACCGGGCCAGCCGGACGACGGCCTATGCGTTCTTTGAAGCAAATGAAAGCGTCGACATTGGGCATGTGGCTGCAGTGGATACGCCTTCAATGGTCATGATTCGCGAGGAGCCGGAGAGCGGCGGCCTGATCGTCAGCGCCGTCGATCCCGATCTGCGGCTGTACGAGGGCGTCGAAGAGGATCAGTACGACGAGCATGGCAATCGGATCGAAGTCAGCCTCTACTCGCGTAGGTGGGTGCATGCCGAGAGCAAGGAGCATACGCTTCGGCTGACGCTGAAAGGACGCTGGAGCCGGAAAGCTTCGGATGCGGGAGACGCCGTAAGGATCGTCAGCCATGCGGATGACCGCACCGTCGTCGAGTGGACCTGCAAGGACGCCATGCCTATGGAATGCAGGCTTGAGAAGAGCCTGTGAACTTGGGCTTCACTGACATAGATCACATCACAAACAAGCAAGGGGGGGGCGATCGGATGAAAACAGCGATTAACCGGCTTCCGGTGTTTTACCGGTACCTTTTGTCCTATATCTTATTGCTCTTGCTGCCGCTGCTTTTTTTGGGGACGACGGGGTATTTGCGTTTGGCCGATATTGTCGGCAACGAAGTGGAGAGAAACAATCAGGCGCTGCTCGACAAGCTTCAGGACGAGGTCGATCAGAAGCTGATTCAGATGAATAAAATCGCCGGGCAAATTACGCAGACGCCGGAGCTGTCTCCGTATGTGCTGACCCATGATTCGGTCAGCATGTACGAGGCCAAGAAGGTGCTGGAGAGCAAGGTCGTCGACGACAGCATCCGGGAGGTTCTGGTTCATATCCGGGGCTCGGACTATTTGTACTCTTCGCTCAGCGTTTATAAAGTACATGATTTCGTAGCGGACATCTATCATTATGCCGATTGGACGCCGGAGCAGTTCCCAGAGGATCTGAACCGGCTCACCAGCCCGCTGCTGCGGCCCGCCGAGGACGTGAAGATCGACGGGCTGCCGTCCCAGCGGCTGGTTACGTATATGGTGCCGATCCCGATCAACAGTCAGCGCCCTTACGGCACGGTGCTTTTTATTTTGAAAGAGGATATGATGCTGAAAGGAATGAACCCCGAGCTGACGCTGCCCAAGGGCAATGCGGTCGTCTTCGATCAGCAGGGGCGCGTTCTGTCCGCCTATAAGCAGGAAGACTACTTGAAGGATTCGGATTTCTACAAGCAGCTGACGAAGGAGAAGGGCCACGTTCAGCTCGACATTCAGCATAAGCCGTATGCCGTCTCATACCAGAAATCGCCGCGCAGCGGGCTCATCTATGCGACGCTGCAGCCGCAGGCGACGGTCGTTGCGCCGGTGAACCAGGTTATTTTCCAATGGATCAACAGCCTGCTCATTATTTTCTTCGTCGGCGGCCTGTTCGTTTATTTGGTCATGCTGTTCAACTACAAGCCCGTGAAGCGTCTGGCCTCTCTGGTCGAGGCGGTCCGCGGCCATTCGATACGCAAGGCCAACGAGTTCGAGGCTATCGGCAGCGTCATCCACGATATGGCCGACTCCAACCGGCAGCTCGGACGAAAGCTGGAAGAGAACCGTTCGGCCGTAAAGGACCATTTGCTCGGCTCCCTGCTTAAAGGAGAGATGAAAACGCTTCAAGAAGTGAACGAACGGGGCGGCGAAGTCGGGGTTGTATTTCCGCATCCGCAGACGGCGGTGCTCATTCTGGAGCATCCGGCGAGCCTGGTGCCGCAGAAGAAGCAGCTGATCGAGGAAGTGGAGCGGCGCTTCGGCGAAGCAGAGACCGGCTATTTCAAGGACAGTCTGGAGGATCGGCGGACGCTCTTCATCATGTCGGTGCAAAGCTCGGGAGACGAATGGAAGCGGTGGCTTGAATCGCTGCGAGAGCATCTGACCGCCGTGTTCGCGGCGCCGATCACGATGGGAGTCGGCAATCTGTACGAGGAAGTGACGCAGGTCGGGCGCTCGTATCTGGAAGCTTCTACGGCGATCGATTATAAGCTGATCAAAGGCAATCAGCGGGCGATCTTCTTCGATGAACTGCCG
The DNA here is from genome assembly GCF_025060755.1 of Paenibacillus doosanensis. Lineage (GTDB taxonomy): Bacteria > Bacillota > Bacilli > Paenibacillales > NBRC-103111 > Paenibacillus_S > Paenibacillus_S doosanensis. The sequence continues at coordinate 139,665 of NZ_JANYUY010000002.1, read as the reverse complement.
GCTCACGACCGGGAGGATGTATTCAATCCGCGACGTGTGCTCAATGAGCTCGATTTGGTGCTACAGCACGGAAGCGCGGAGCGAATTACCGAGGCGGTGCAGCAGATCGCCGTCCGAATGAAACAAAGCGGGCTGACGCTGTTCATTGCCAGAGAGCTTTGCTACGACATGATCCACAAGTTCATCGCTTTCATCGAGAAGAAGCGGCCAGGCAGCTCCAGCGACAGCTTTCCCGATGTGATGGCGCTGACCGACGTCACGACCTTGGACGAAATCGCCGGCGTGTTCACGACTGCCTGCGCTACTTTATGCAATTCGCTGCAGGAACGCAAGCCCGCCTCATCGGCGGCATTGATCGAGCAAATCACCGAGTACATTTTGAACCATTATAATGAGTACGACTTCTCGGTGCAGAAGATCGCCGATCATTTTTCTTTGTCCTTATCGTACTTGAGCCGTTATTTCAAGGAACAGACCGGACGGACGGTTATGGATTACTTGAACGAAATCCGCATCGACCAGGCCAAGCTGCTCTTGCGCACGAACGACCGGTCCGTGAAGGATATCGTGCAGCAGGTAGGCTACTACGATGTGTCGAGCTTCATCCGCAAGTTCAAACAGTCGGTTGGGGTAACCCCCGGCGAATACCGCAAGCAGCAGCGCGTATAGCGATTCGCTAAAGCTGCATGTTCTGCCCCGCCTATAGTTCCGAGTCAGGCTGCCGATGCCTGTCCCGACTGTAGAGCGGGGTTTGCCGTTTCCGGCGGCAAAAGCGGCATATGCGAGGTCAATTATGGCCGATTCGCCTAAAAAGCGCGCCAAGGTCAATTTTCGCATAGCCGCCGGATGGATCTCGCTTATATACAGCCGCCGCGCCTCCGGTGTTAAATAAAATCATGCAAAGCAAGCGATTTCACAACGCATGCAACGACATCAAGTGGAGGTGAACGTTCAACGATGGCTCAACCAAACGATACGGCCGGCACAGGCGTTATGATCAAGCCGGGCAGAGGGCAGGCGTCCAAATCCGGACTGGTGAAAAAGCTTCAATTCATCATCCGCAATTACGATTTGTATTTACTCCTGCTGCCGACGCTCGCTTATTTTATTATTTTTCATTATGTTCCGATGTACGGCCTGCAAATTGCGTTCCAAAACTTCAATCCGATCAAAGGATATAGCGGCAGCCCGTGGGTGGGCTTCGACAATTTCGACCGTTTTTTTCAATCGTATCAATTCGGCACGATCATTAAGAACACGATCGGGATCAGCTTGTACGAGCTGCTGGTTGCTTTCCCGGCGCCGATTATTTTGGCGCTGATGATTAATCAGCTGACGAGCGAACGTTTTAAGAAAGTCGTGCAAACGGTTACGTACGCGCCCCACTTTATTTCGACGGTCGTCGTCGTAGGGATCGTATATTTGCTTCTGTCGCCTAAGACAGGGGCGGTGAACACCTTTCTCGGACTGTTCGGAATCAACCCGATCTTTTTCATGGGGGAGGCCGTCTGGTTCAAAACCGTGTTCGTGTTCTCCGGCATTTGGCAGAGCGTAGGCTGGGGGACGATCATTTATTTGGCCGCGCTGACCGCGGTGAACCCGGATTTGCACGAAGCGGCCGTCGTTGACGGAGCGACGAAGCTCCAGCGCGTCCTGCATATCGACATTCCGTCGATTATGCCGACCGTCATTATCATGCTGATCATGAATGTGGGCAATATGATGGGCGTAGGCTTCGAAAAAGTGTATTTGATGCAGAACCAGCTGAACGTCGACGCCTCCGAGACGATCCAGACCTACGTGTACAAAGCGGGTCTTGTCCAGGCGCAGTACAGCTATGCCGCGGCTATCGGCTTGTTCAACAACGTGATCAATTTCATTCTGCTGATTTCGGTCAATAAAATCGCCAAGTCGCTTAAGCAGACGAGCCTATGGTAGAGGAGTGACAAGATAAGATGAAGCTGGCAAAAACCAAGGCCGACATCGCCTTCGACGTGTGCAATTATACATTGATCTCGATATTGCTTCTTATGGTCATCTACCCGCTCTATTTCGTCATCATGGCGTCGGTGACCGACCCGGATTTGATCTATTCCGGCAAGCTGTTCTTTTTCCCGGACCAGCTGACCTTTGACGGGTATCAGCGGCTGCTGTCGGAGGCTTCCATTTGGGTAGGCTTCCGCAACTCGGTGGTGTATACCGTTCTCGGCACGGCCATTAACGTGGTGCTGACCGTGTCGGCAGGCTACGCCTTGTCGAGAACCGACCTGGTGGGCCGCAACGTATTTATGTTTATCATCGTATTCACCATGTTCTTCGGCGGGGGGCTAATTCCGACCTACCTGCTGGTCAAAGATTTGGGTCTGCTTAACACGGTTTGGGCGATGGTCATTCCGAACGCGGTTTCGGTCTTTAACGTAATCATTACCCGCACCTTCTTCCAGTCGAATATTCCCGGCGAAGTGCTGGAGTCGGCGTTGCTCGACGGCTGCACCAATATGAAGTTTTTCTTCAAAATCGCGATTCCGCTGGCGCTGCCGATCGTGGCCGTCATGGTGCTGTTCTATGCGGTAGGGCATTGGAATTCCTACTTCCAGGCGCTCATTTATTTGAAAAACAACAGCATGCAGCCGCTTCAGGTTATTTTGCGCAACATACTGATTATGAATGAAGGCTCCGACCTGCAGGATATGATCGACGGCTCGCAGGAGCAGCAGAAGCGGATGGAACTGATGAAATACAGTATTATTATCGTATCCAGCTTGCCGGTGCTCGTGCTGTATCCGTTCTTGCAGCGTTATTTTGTCAAAGGGGCGCTGGTAGGCTCGCTGAAAGGGTAAACTGCGGGTATATGCGCATGGCAGACAGCTATTTATCGCCGATCGCGAACGGGTGAAGCCGCTTCCCCGTTGGCCCGGCTAACTTATATATTGTATACGATAAACAAGGGGACATGTCGATGAGTAAAAAATGGCCAGTAGCTTTGACGGCATTAACGTTATCGGTTGCAGTCGGACTGACGGGCTGCGGAGGAGACAAAAGCGCCGCGGACAATGGGGACAAGAAAACCGGGGAATTGCCGAGCAATATCAATGCGGCGGATTTTCCGATTGCCAAGGAGAAGCTGACGCTGAATTTTGCGGGCTTCAAGCCGCCTTCAGGCAAGGATTTGAACGATTACAAGCTGTTCCAGGACATTGAGGCGAAGACGAATATCCATATCAACTGGAACCTGACGCCGGGCAGCAGCTGGGCAGACAAGAAAAACCTGCTGTTCGCCGGGGGAGAGCTGCCGGACGCATTTTACGGACACGGCATTTTGAGCGAGGATACGGATATTGTCAAATACGGCTCGCAGGGCATTTTGATCCCGCTGGAAGGGCTGATCGACAAGTACGCGCCTAACATTAAGAAGCTGCTGGACGACAATCCGACGTACCGCAAGCAGCTGACGGCTCCCGACGGACATATTTATTCCTTGCCTACGATCAACGAGACGTACGCGAGAACCAAATCGACGATGTTTATTAATAAAAAATGGCTCGATCAGCTCAACCTGCCGATGCCGACGACGATCGACGAGCTGTATACGACGCTGAAGGCATTCAAGGAAAACGACCTTGGCGGCAACAACAAGAAGGACCAAATTCCGCTTTCGTTCGTTCAAAATAACGGCAGCAATACCGACATCAACTCGTTCTTCGGAGCGTTCGGCATCCTCGACCGCGACATTCACAAAGTCGGGCACAACCACTTGTCCATCGACAACAACAAAGTCGTATACACGGCGGTGCAGCCGCAGTACAAGGAAGCGATCAAGTTCGTCAACAAGCTGTTCTCCGAAGGCTTGGCCGATCAGGAGAGCTTTACGCAGGATGCCAAGGTGTTCAACGCGAAGACGAGCAAAGGCATCGTCGGCGTTGCAATGGACTGGAATCCGAGCAATCAGGACTATGTGTCGATGCCGCCGCTGAAGGGACCTGGCGGGCAGCCGATCTGGGCCGACTATCCTGCGGGCATTCTGTTCAGAGGCTCCTTCGCCATTACGAACGTGAACAAAAATCCGGAGGCGACGATCCGCTGGATCGACTACTCGTTCGATCCGAAGATTTCGCTGCAATTTAACAGCGGCGTCATCGGCGGCGATAGTCTGAAGGAACGCACGGACGGCAAGTACGATGAAATTCCGCTTCCTGCCGGAGCCAACGAGGAAGAGTTCAAACAAGTGCCTCCGACCGCCTATTCGGTATGGGGCTTGACGAACCAAGTGTTCGATATGAAGGTCACTACGCCTACAGGCAAGCGCTCCAAAGTCGATGTGGATAACACTTACGCTCCGTTTCTCGTAAGCAACGGTTTCCCGAAAACGTACTTTACGGCCGAAGAAAATGATCAAATCGCCAGATATTTGACCGATATCGACGGGTATGTCGGCAAGATGGCGGCCAAATGGATGATGTCGGGCGGCATCGACCAGGAATGGGACGACTACGTGAAGAAGCTCAACGACATGGGATTGGATAAAATGATGAAGATTTATCAAACCGTGTACGATCGCTACAACTCTTCCAAATAATCGCATATGGGACGGTCCCGACTATTCGAGCGGGGCCGTCTTTATGCTTGGCTGAACAAGCGAAAAAACCACCGTGATTAGGTTGGCCCCTGATCGGTGGTTTTTCGCTGAGTTCTTAATTATGATCAATGCGCAGCCCCCGCGGCGGCGGCCAGGCTTCCTCTGCGCCGCTGGTACAAGTTGTTGCCGATCAGCGCGGCGATAATAAGCAGCGTTCCGCCGACGTCGTACACCGTCATCTGGTGTCCTTGCAGCAGCGTAATGATAAACGTCGTCACCGGGACGAAGTTGATAAACAGGATGCCGTTAATCGGCGTCAGCAGCTTGATTCCGGCATTCCAGCTGATCAGCGCCATCAGACCGGCGACAATAATCATGAAGCTGAGCTCGTAACCCGTGGACATTATCGTTTGCGCCGAAGGAGCGTGCAGCACGCCGAACGCCGTCAGCGTAAGAACGATAACGGCCGACGTGGCCGTGCCCAGGACGCAGGTCAGCGTAGAGTACCGCAGCACCGACCAGTCTTTGAACTGGCCGCCGCCGATCGTATAGATAACCCAGCCGAGTACGGCTGCAAAGATGAGCATGACCGGAAAGGCGCCTCCTTGTACGAAGAAAGCCCCGAGATCCCCTTTGGTAATAACCATAAAGCATCCGATCAGCGCGACGACGATACAGAGAATGGTCGGCGCTTCGGGCCTGCGCTGTTTATATATCCAGAGCACCAGCACCGATAAGATCGGCATGAGCGCCTCCATGACCGAAGCCAGAATGACGCCCGAGGTCCCCAGTTGATTTTGTCCCCAAAAGATCAATAGATTATAGACGGTAAAGGCCATCGTGCCGAAGAACCACAGCTGCTTGGCTTTGCCTTCGAAGCTCAGCGCTTTGCGGCCTTCCTTCACCCACAGCAGAATGAGCAAAATAACAGAAACCGAGGAATAGCGAATTAATGTAAAGTAAAAAGGATCAAGTCGCGTAAACGCGCTCTCGGCTACGGGAAACATCGCTCCCCACGCTACGCTGGCTAACAGGCACATGAAGGCGCCCTTCATGACGCGGTCTTTACTCATTGCAGTCATCCTACTTTCTTCCATTTTGATGCGAATCACACGATGTTTATCATATTGCCAAATTTATATCATGTAAAATGATTGAAAATGATGAGTAACATCATTACTATTGATATAAATGGAGTGGCAGAAAGGGAGCGGGATTGTGGACATCAACGATTTGAAAATATTTCAGACGGTGGCCGATCACGGCAGCGTCAGCAAAGCGGCAAAAGAGCTGAGCTACGTGCAGTCCAATGTGACGGCGCGTATTCAGCATCTGGAGCAGGAGCTCGGAGCGACGCTGTTTCACCGCCACCGCAAAGGCGTGGCGTTAAGCTCGGAGGGGCGCAAGCTGCAGGAATATACGCAAAAAATTTTGCGGCTGATGGAGGAAATGAAGCAGTCGTTCCACGACTCGGAAGACCCGTCGGGCCCGCTCCTCATCGGGACGGTCGAGACGGTGTCCAGCCTGCCAGAGCTGCTGTCCGGCTACTGCAAGCGGTACCCGCGCGTCGATCTGTCGCTGGTTACGGGCGTAACGGAGCATCTGATGAGCGATGTGCTGCAGTATCAGCTCGACGGGGCGTTCGTCACCGGACCGATCCGCCACCCGGATCTGGAGCAGGATCAGCTGGTCGAGGACGAACTCGTGCTGATCGCCAGAGACGACGAGGAGTTTGCCGCGCTGGAGCAGTGCGTCGACAAGACGCTGCTCGTGTTCCGCAACGGCTGCGGCTACCGCGCGAGATTGATGCTGTGGCTTGCGGAGCAGGGCGTCGCTCCTTCCCGGGTGATGGAGTTCGGTACGCTCGAAACGATCCTTGCCATGGTTTCTTCGGGGCTCGGCATTTCGCTGGTGCCGAGATGGGCGGCGGCTCGGCTGGAAGCGGCCGGAAACATTCGCTGCTTCGAGATTCCCGAGGAGTACAGCCGCATCACGACCGTCTTCATCCGGCGCCGCGAATCGCAGGTCAGCGGCACGATGCGCAAGCTGCTGGACGCGGTTCATACCTTCCGCGATACAGGAGCTGCTGCGTCGGCCGCAGCGAAATAGACGCAAGGCTTGCGCGACGGGGCGTCATGCTTAAAAGCGCCGTTCCCCGGAGCCTAGCGCATCAAGCTGTGTAGCTGATGCGCAAAGCCGGGAGAACGGCGCTTTTTTGTTGTTTAGGAAATGATGCGAAGCAATTTCCTGTGGAAATCCGTGGGCTCCCCCGAAAGGAAAGTCTACCCATAGAACGATCCCAGAGGAATGGTTAGACGCCGATCCAGCTTAGGCTGGATGCGGACGGAATAAGCTTCAGAGCATCACGTCACTACCCTGGAAATTACTCTTGGTACCCCATTTCCATTGTCTGTGGTGCCGCGTAGCGGCATGGATGGCTTTTGGGGGATTTGTTCCGGAAACATACGGCGGAATCTCTATCGGCGACAGGTGCCGCAGAGCCGGTTCCGCCGTTCAGGGAAGCTAGGCGTGGAAGCCGCTAATCGCGACGACGGCGGGCAGCGGAACGCGGTCGCCCGGCCGATTCGGCCAAGCTCCGGATGATGGCGCGGATTCCCCTGGCTCCGGCTGCTGCACGGACAAGAACAGCGTCCTCTCATCCGGAGCGAAGCTTTGGCCGGCAAAATGTGCGCTGCCCGGTGCGGAAGCGAACTGAAGCGCAGAGCCGCCCTGTTTCTTTGACGCGGGAAGAAGATACAGCCCGTTGTTTTTGAACGCGGCTATCGTGCCTTGATTCAGCTTGTCCGCAGGCATGTCGGAAGCCGTCCACAGATTGCCGTTGCTGTCGAACGACATGGATTCCGGGCAGCTGTAGCCGCTTGAGCTTCCTCCGGCGGAAGCGACGTCGAAATCGAAGCTGTCCGCTCCCGGATCGCCGTTCTTCTCGATCACGCGGTTCATATAGCCGTGAATATTGCCGTGGCGGGCGTGGCTCGTATGGGATACGTATAGACTGCCGTCGGACGGATGGAGCGCCAGTCCGGCAGGGCGGTCGGTAGGAGTGGCTCCCAGAATGACTGCGGCCTCATGGGCATGCGTGAGCACGTCGGCTTGCTCCCGGAATAGGTCCGTCAGTGTTTCTTTTCGTTTATTCAGCGGGCTCGGCACCCGGAAGTCGCTGTCGTCGAGCGTCCGGCGTACGGCTTCGATAGTCAGCTCAATCCATTGGCCTTTCTCCAAGTCGGCGGCGTACAGCTTGCCTTCGGTCAGCAGCTCTGCGTTCGCTTTCCCCGCGGAGGCGGCGTAGGTTCCTTTGCTGACAAATTTGTAGATGCACTCATGCGCTGCCGATCCGCCCATATAGACGACCACGCGGCTGTCCTTGCTTAAGGTCATGGCCGCCCCGCCGTGCTGAAAGCGTCCGAGCGCCGTATGCTTGCGCAGCTGGAACGAGCGATCGCCTGGATGGCCCTCCCATATCCAGCCGTAATGCGTCTGGTCGAGCCCGGTATCGCGGCCGATCGCCCCGAACCGTCCTTCTCCGCAGAGAACGGTGCTCCACAACGTCTGCACTCCCGATCCGCACGCGACCGTTCCCTGCACTGTGGCGGCGCCGTGAACCGATTGGGAGCCTCTGGCAGGCCCCGTCAGCTCGAACGGATCATAGCCGGTGATTCTGCGGGCATTGGCGGATTCCGTGTCCATCTTCCAATCGCCGTCCTGATCGCGATAAATTTCGATAATGGAAGCACCTTGGTTGGCAAGCGTCGCTTTTATCTGCGCCAAGCTGAGCTGCCCGTCCGTCCGTCTGCCGTTGTGCGGCCCGTGATGGTCCGACGCGTGGTTGACCCATAACAAACCTTTCACATTAGATCCGTCGATGGGAAAGAAGCGGGTAAACGAGCTGCCGTACCCGAACACATCCCCTTTCGGATTGATCGAATCCCCGTATGCCGCCAAGACGTGGGCTTTGAAGCCCTTCGGCAGAAGCAGCTCGCCGCTTGAGGCCGGCTCGATAGGCTGGAAGGCGTCGGTAATTTTATTCGTTTGCAATGAAAATAACGTGTCCGCGGCGAAGGCTTTGCCCTGAAAAGCGCCTAAGCCGGAGGAGGCGGCTACGATAGCGGCGGCGCCGGTGCCGAGATAGGCGAGGAAGGTTCGGCGGGAAATCGGTTTTTTTTCGCTCATGGGTCGCTCCTTATGTATGCATAATCAAATTTTCCTTACATTTGCGAGTGCGAATCGATAGACGCGAATCAATAGATTCGATGATAATAGTTTAAAAATAGCATAAATTGTTTTTACATGGAATGGGGGAGCCGCTTGTTTAAAAATTTGATAAAATCTTTAGACTAGACTGGGCGTTTCAGCACTTCACGGTGATGCCCAATTGTGATATGTTAAGTTTGCTAACAGCGAAAAAACGGACATCATTTTCACTGGAATACATAAGTAACGGGGAGCCGTCATGCTGCAATTAGTAGAAGCCGCTGTACACGATGAGACCTTTTTACTAGAATTGTACGTCAGCACGCGAAGTGAAGAAGTCAGCGGCTGGGGGTGGGGGACGGAGGAAATTCACGCTTTTCTGGCCATGCAATTTCAGTTTCGGCAGAAGTCGTATGCATCCCGCTATGCGGAGGCGAAGCCGCAGCTTGTCATGCAGGACGGCCGGAGAATCGGCGTCTTGCTGGTAGCGAGGGAGACGGGCTTCATCGTTCTGGTCGATATCGCCTTGCTGCCGGATGCGCAAAACCGGGGAACCGGGACGGCGCTGCTGCAACTGCTGCAGGAGGAAGCGCAGGCATCCGGAAGGCCGATCCTGCTGCACGTGCAGAGCGCGAGCCGGGCGAAATCGCTGTATGAACGGCTGGGGTTCCGGACGACGAAGGCCGAAGGCGTATATGATGAAATGCAATGGAAGCCGACATTTTCATAAAAGGTAAGGAGGCAACGGGTGTTGAGCAAAGATTCGCTAGCCGATTTTCAAAGCGTGTTATACAGCCGATTTCAAGCGGAGAGCGATTCGGGGCCGGTTGAGTTGAAATTGACCGAGGTCGAGGTGAAGCAGGCCTCCCCTCAAGCGGAGCAGTTTTCTCTGCTGCTTAAAGGGCCGGAAGCGCCGTTTTTGCCGCAGCAGATGTATCGAATGAACCATGAACAACTGGGCGAGCTGGACCTGTTCATGGTTCCCGTCGGCAAGGGAAAGGACGGATTTTTGTACGAAATTGTGTTCAACCGGCTTGTTACGGGATAATTAGCGGCCGCAAGGCAGGGAGGATAGATCATGGGTCAGCCGTATGTGGGGGAAATCCGGATGTTTGCAGGTAGCTTCGCCCCGGCAGAATGGATGTTTTGCGAGGGTCAGCTGCTATCCATTAGCGAATATGAAATGTTATATTATTTAATCGGGACGACGTACGGAGGGGACGGCCGAACGACATTCGCCCTTCCGGATTTGAGAGGGAGAATTCCCGTTCATCAGGGAAACAACGCAGGGAATACGTACGTGCTCGGACAGAAGGCGGGAGTAGAGCAGGTGACGCTGGTATCGTCCCAAATGCCTGCGCACGGCCATGACGCTGCAGTTTGGACCGAGCAGGGAACGACGAATATGCCTGACGGCGCGATATGGGCCAATTCCACCCTCGATCAGTTCGGAGGCGGCTCGCCGGCAGGAACGATGCATCCCCAAGCGCTCGGTTTGTCGGGAAATAACATGCCGCATGACAATCTTATGCCTTATTTATGCGTGAATTTTATTATTTCATTGTATGGCATATATCCGAGTCAGGGCTGAAGTATAGATCGATTCACGATTAGAAAAGAACAGGAGGCTGAGCTTGATGTCGGAACCGTTTTTAGGGCAAATCGCCTTGTTTTCGTTCCCGTTCCCGCCCAAAGGCTGGGCACTGTGTAACGGGCAATTGCTGCAGATTTCGCAAAATACCGCTTTGTTCTCCATCTTGGGAACGGTCTACGGCGGGGACGGCGTCAGGACGTTCGCCCTTCCGAACCTGCAGGGGAGGGTACCGATCCATACAAGGGAAGTGCCTGGGGAAAGCACTATTACTCTGGGCATGTCGGCAGGGGAGGCGTCTCATACCTTGACGATCGGCGAAATGCCGACGCACACGCATGCCGTTGCCGCGAGCGGCGATACGGCCACTTCCAAAACACCGCAAAACAATCTATGGGCCAAAACGGCCGTCAGCTCCTACCACACGACTTATAACGCGCGAATGAGCGCGGCTGCCGTCAAAACGGCCGGCGGAAGCCAGCCGCACGAAAATATGCAGCCTTATTTGACTTTGAACTTTTGCATTGCGCTTCAAGGAATTTTTCCTTCAAGAACCTAGGAACGGAGGATGACGAATGGACCCGTTTGTTGCGGAAATTCGCATATTTGCAGGTGATTTTGCGCCCAAAGGCTGGGCTTTGTGCAACGGACAGCTGTTATCGATTGCGCAAAACACCGCCTTGTTTTCCCTGCTGGGCACCACATACGGAGGGGACGGGAAATCAACCTTCGCTTTGCCCAATCTGATGGGAAGGGCACCGATGCACCCCCGCCAAGGACCGGGCCTAACGCTCCGGAGCCCTGGGGAATCCGGGGGAAGCCAGACGGTAACCTTGCTTAACAGCCAACTGCCCGCGCATAACCATGAGGTTTATTACGGGCCGCCCGCCGATAACAATCCGGTCGAAGGCTCACTGTGGGCCGCCACGCCCGGGCGGGTTACAGGACAAGCTTACGGAACGGGAGACAACAAGCCGGCCATGAGCCATGAAGCGCTGCTTCCGGCGGGAGGCAATCAGCCGCATAATAATATGCAGCCTTATTTGGGGCTTAACTACATCATTGCTTTACAGGGAGTGTTTCCTCCTCGAGGCTGATGAGCAGGCGAACCAATACTTTAGAAAGAAGGAAACCGGATGGATGACGTTTCAAGTCGAACATCGGATGACAGGCGCTTCTTCACTGGGTTTTTCCGGGGGCTGGCCCTTTGCTTGGGCATCGTCCTCGTGCTTCTGTTATCTTCATTAATTGCGCCCGCTTATGCTTCGGCGGCTCCGATAGAAGTCAATAATTACTCCGATTCCGCGGGTAATTGCGATACGCCGAATCAATGTACGGTCAGGGCGGCCGTTGCCAAAAGCAACGCCGCGGGCGGCGCGAACACGATTGTCCTGCCTGCCGGCACGTATGAGCTGGAATCGGGGCCGCTGCTGATCGACAGCAGCGTGACGATCATCGGGGCGGGCGGCGATCCCCAGGGCGACCCGAACAGTACGGTGATCAAGCCGAAGGCAGGGACGACGGCTAAGAAAATCATCGATATCAACGCTTCGGCAAGCGGTGTGTACGACGTGACGCTAAACGCTTTGACGATCAGCGGCGGCGCCGCGTCTTATGCGAACGGGGATTTGTACGGAGGCGCGGGCATCTCGGGTTATATCGCTTCCTCCGGCCGCATCACCATCGATAATTGCATCATTAGCGGCAATACGGCGACGGGCAATGATTTGTACGGCGGCGGAATGAACATAGCGGGCGAGCCCGGGGGCAAGCTGACGATTCGCAATACGGTTGTCAGGAATAACCAGGCCGATCTTAAAGGCGGCGGGATGTTTCTCGAGGGCGACTTCGATGTGGATATCAGCCGCTCCTTCATCGACGGAAACATAGCGAAGAACGGCTTGGGCGGCGGTCTGGCTCTCGTTCCGACGGCTGCTGCGCTGGGGAGCGTGAAGATCGACAGCAGTACCATTTCACGCAACCAGGCTGATGGAAAGGATTCCGCGAACAGCGGCGGGGGCGGGATTTATTTGAACCGGCCCGCGGCGATCACAAATACGACGATCAGCGGCAATACCGCCAAGCGCAACGGCGCAGGCCTGCTCGTGCTGCATTATTCGGGGACGACAACGATCCGGCATGCTACGGTCTATAACAATCAGGCGGACGGAGCAGGCGGCGGAATTGACTTGGAGCAAGGTGCCTCCGTTATCGATAATTCGATCGTTGCGGGGAACTTGGCGGCGGGAGGCAATCCCGGGAATGTCGGGGGAAGCGGCTCGTTCGACTCGTCCAGCAGCTCCAATCTGTTCGGTCTCGGAGGCTCGGGCGGATTGCAGGCCGGTGTGAACGACAATCAGATCGATGTGAGCGATCCGGGGCTGCTGCCGCTCGCAGCGAGCGGAGGCATCGGCGAAACTCATGCGCTGACCGCGGCCAGTCCGGCCAGAGGAGCCGGAAATAACGCGAAAGCGGAGCTGTTCGATCAGCGAGGGTTCCCGAGGAAAACGGGCAGCCGTGTCGATATTGGAGCCGTCGAAGGACTGCCCGATCAATCGATTCCTCAGGGGACGACGCTTCAGATCCCGCTGACGCTCGGAGACGAAGCGCAGGTGGCCAACGTGACGGCAGCCTCCCCGGTTTCCGCGCTGCTTCCTGCGGGAAGCATTACGGTAACGGGGAGCGGGGCTTCGCGTACGATCACGGTGACGCCTGCGGCGGACAAGGGCGGGAACGCCGTCATCACGGTGCAGATGGATAGTCTGGCGTCGGGCAAGCCGCAGTCGGTGAGCGCTTCGTTCACGCTGACGGTCGTGGCCCCTCCGGATTTATCGATTGCAAAGTCGCATACGGGCTCCTTCACGCAAGGGTTGCCGGGGCTTTATACCCTGACCGTCACCAATGAGGGACAAGGTCCGACCGCCGGAGCCGTGACGGTGACGGATGCGCTGCCTGCGGGGTTAACCTTGACGGGGTTAAGCGGCAGCGGCTGGACTTGCGATACTGCGGCGAAGAGCTGCACCCGTGCCGATATATTGAACCCGGGAGCCAGCTATCCTGCGATTACGGTAGCTGTGCAAGCGGCGGCCGACACACCGGCGAATGTGGTGAACACCGCCTCGGTGTCGACTGCCGGGGATGCAAATCCCGGGAACGATACGGCGGAGGACCCTACCGTTATTATCGGGGTGCCGAATCTTAAGATCGCCAAGTCGCATGCGGGCGGCTTCGTTCAGGGCCAGAGAGGCGCGGCGTATACTATCGCGGTGAAGAATGAAGGGCACGGAGCCGCGGCTGGCGTTGTAACTGTAACGGATACGCTGCCTGTGGGGCTTACGCTAAGCGCGATGAGCGGAACCGGTTGGACCTGCGACGGCGCAAGCTGCACCCGATCGGACGCGCTTGCGCCGGGGGCCGCGTACCCGGATATCACGGTGACGGTCGATGTCGCTGTTAACGCGGCGCCGATCGTTATCAATACGGCGGCTGTGTCCGGCGGAGGCGATACCAGCCCTGCGGATAACAACGCAGCCGATCCGACAATAATAGCTCCGGCAGCCGATCTCACGATCAGCGTCGCGCATGCCGGCAGCTTCACGCAAGGTCAGATCGGCGCCGGATATGTGCTTACGGTGAGCAATGTCGGCGGCGGCGCCGCGATCGGAACGGTGACGGTCAGCGAGACGCTTCCTGCCGGCATGACGCTCGCAACCATGAGCGGGCTGGACTGGACCTGCAGCGGCGCAAGCTGCACAAGGTCGGACGCGCTTGCGCCGGGAGCCGGCTACCCGCCGATCCTTGTTACCGTGAACGTAGCGGAGGATGCGCCGCCGAGCCTCGTTAACGCGGTGAGCGTATCCGGCGGAGGGGAGTACAATACGGCCAACAGCGCTGCTGAAGACACGACGGCGGTGAAAGCGAAGCCGGTCATTGACGATCCAAGCTTGCACGCAGGAACCGTAGGCATTGCATACGCTCCCGTACAGCTTGCCGCAGCCGGAGGAGAAGGGGCTTATCAGTGGTCGATCGCTTCCGGATCGCTTCCTGCCGGATTTACGCTGGACGGCTCCACCGGACAGCTCGGCGGAACGCCGACGGCAAGCGGTACGTTCGCGTTCACGGTACAGGCGGAGGACGCGAACGGAGTGAAAGCCGTGAAGGAGCTGACGTTGCTCATTCATCCGCCGTTGACGATTGAAACGGCTTCTTTGCCGGAAGCAACGGTTCGGACGGCGTATTCGCAGACGCTCCGCGCGGCGGGCGGCAGCGGAACGTATACCTGGTCGGTGACGACCGGATCGCTTCCTGCCGGTTTGACGCTCGACGGAGCGACCGGCGAGCTTGCGGGAACGCCTGGAGCTGACGGCACGTTCCCTATCACCGTGAAAGTAACGGACGGAAGCGGCGTAACGGCGCTGCAAGCGCTGATGCTGAAGGTGAATCCGGAGCTGACGCTGAACGCGACGAGCTTGCCGGAGGGGACGGTCGGCGAGGCTTATCCGGAGCAGACGTTCAGCGCGGCTGGCGGTAACGGAGTCTACACTTGGTCCATTGCCGGCGATTTGCCTGCGGGTCTCAGCTTCGATCCGGCCACGGCGAAGGTCAGCGGAACGCCGGCCGCTGCGGGAACCGGCAGCTTCACTGTCAAGGTGACCGACGGCAACGGCGCGGCCGCAACCCGGGATTACACGCTGAAGGTGAATCCGGGGCTTGCTATCCGAACGGCGGCGCTGAAGGAAGGAACTTTATCCGCGGCGTATGCGCAAGCTTTGGAAGCGGAGGGCGGCAGCGGAGACGGCACGTACTCATGGTCGGTTGCCGCAGGCAGCCTGCCGGACGGTCTGACGCTTGCCGGATCGGAAATTAGCGGGATACCGGCCAAGGAAGGCGCCTTTACGTTCACGCTGCAAGTGGAGGACGGCAACCGTGTCGTCAAAACGAAAGCATTCACAATTCAAATCGCCCCGGCGCTGATCTTGGCATCCCCCGTATTGCCGGAAGGCACGGCTGGCGTGCCGTATCCGGCCGCGGCATTCCGCGCGCAAGGCGGCAGCGGCGTCTATACATGGTCCTTGACAGGTACGCTGCCGGACGGTCTCGTCTTCGGCGCCTCCACACAGGCGATCGAAGGGACGCCGGTAGCGGAGGGCACGGCAAGCTTTACGATCCGCGTGACCGACGGCAACGGAGCGGTCGCCGAGCAGAATATGACGCTGAAGGTCAATCCTAGGCTGCAGCTAGTTGCGTCGCCTCTGCCGGAAGGCACGGCGAACGCAGCTTATCCGAAGCGGTTGTTCACTGCGGAGGGCGGCAACGGCGCTTATACATGGTCGCTGGACGGAACGCTGCCGGAGGGACTTTCGTTCGGTACGGAAGTAAGCGGAGGCACGGTGGCTGGAGCGGTTTACGGAACGCCGGTCAAGGCGGCCGACAGCAGCTTCACGATTCGCGTGGCCGACGGCAACGGCGCGACGGCATCCCAAGCGTTAAGCTTAAAGATTCATCCGCCGCTATCCGTTGAAGCTTTGGCGGCGCCGGACGGTACGGTAGGGCAGCCTTATCCGCAATGGACCTTGTCGGCGGAGGGCGGCAGCGGCGTCTACAACTGGTCGGCGGAAGGCGATTTGCCGCAGGGACTTACGTTCGGGACGGCGAACGGATCGGTTAACGCCGCCGTCTACGGCGTGCCCGTCGAAGCGGGAACATCCGGCTTCACGGTGAAAGTAACCGACGGCAGCGGAGCGGCGGCAAGCCGCAGCGCGACGATTCGAATCGATCCGGCGATATTCTTCGAAACATCGGGTTATACGGTGAAAGCCGGACAGCAGCAGCAAACGGTGCTGAACGGGAAATATTCGGATACGTTAACCCAAGAAATCGCCGACGGTGTGACGTATCGGATCGCCGATTCGTCGATCGCCGCAGTTAACGGCTCGGGGGCCGTTACCGGATTGAAGAGGGGAACGACAGTATTGCAGGCCGTGTACGGCAATCAAACGGCGGCAACGGAAATTCGCGTCGGTTCCGAGCTGGAACGGCTGACCTTGTCGCAGCCGTCATATCGGCTCGGAGCGGGTCAGACTCAAGCCGTTCAAGTGACGGCGCATTATTCCGACGGCGAGCTGAAAGATGTGACGGACGCGGCGATCTATTCCTTCGACAAACCGGATATCGCCCGGATGGACGGGCAAGGGGTATTGAAGGGACTGCGCGCGGGAGAGGCCGTATTATCGGCCGGTTTCGGCGGGCAGACGGCCACGGCGGCCGTCGTTGTTGAAGCGGAGCCGGAGCCTTCCGGCGGCATGACGATCGCCTTCGGGCAACCATCCTATGAGATGCAGGCCGGGCAAGCTCTGACTACGGTCGTCTCCGCAACGTATGAAGGCCGCATGTATCCGTTGACGCAAGGCGTTCATTTCCGGACGGAAGACCTGAAGATTGCGACCGTTGATGCCGGCGGTAAGGTGTTCGGAGTCGGCCCTGGGGCGACAGTACTGAGCGCAACATATAGTTACCTCGGCGAGACGCTGACGGCTCAGGCCGTCGTTCATGTCATCGGCGGCGGCGTACGGATTGAGGAGCTGCATTTCGGCGCAGCCTCGTACGCTCTGCGCGCGGGACAGCAGCAGTACGCTGCGGTGACGGCGAAGCTGTCGGATAACAGCGTGCTGGATATAAGCGATCTGGCAACGTATACGGTGCGGGATGCGGCTATTGCGAAGATCGGCAGCGGCGGGCTGATCACCGGCTTGCTTCCGGGCGACACGGTGATCACGGCGACCTACGGAGGGCAGTCGGCCGAAGCTGCGCTGGTCGTCGTATCCGCCAACAGCGGCTCGCGCCGTCCGTCCTCGTCTTCCGGTGCGGCAACGCCGGAGACGGACTCGGAGTATCCGGTGAACATTACGCCGGGGGACGGAACGGTGCAAACGGTCATGATTTCCGCGGATGAAATAAGCAGCGGCGCAGTTCTGCTGCAAACGGCGGGAGCTTCGGGAACCGCTGAGCTGACGGCGGATGTCATCCGGGACATGCTATCGAGAAATGCCGATCTCAAAATCGTCTTCCAGACGGCAGCGGGCGTCATCGAGCTCCCGCTGAAGGAGATAGACCCGCAACGGCTGGCCGGCCAGCTTGGAACCGGCGATGCGGACGGGCTCAAGATCCGTATCGGGATCGGCGAGCCGGATGCCCAGACGAAGGGACGACTTGCCGGAGCGATAAGCGCGCTCGGGAGCACGGAGCTGGCTAAGCCGCTTGTCTTCTCCGTTCGCGAAGTCGATGGAAAAGGCAATGAAACGGATGCGACAGGTTTAACCGGCGTCATCATTCGGATGCTTCTATTGACGGATGCGGTGAACTCGAATACGGCTGCCGGAGTCCGTTGGGACTCGGCGGCGCAGCAGCTTCGGTTCGCGCCTGCCGCGTTCGAGCCGTTTGGCGGCAATTCCGCTGCCAAGCTGAACCTTCAAAGCCCAGGCACAGGCATCTATGCGGTGCTGGACACGCCTGTGAAGTTCGGTGATTTAAGCGGCCATTGGGCCCGGGAGACGGTCCAAATCCTCGCGTCGAAGCTGATTGTCCAAGGCCGCTCCGAGGGCAGCTTCGATCCTGACGGCACCGTGACGCGCGCCGAATGGGCGGCGCTGCTGGTCAGAGCGCTTGGCCTAGGCGATGCCCGGGAGAAAGCGCCGTTTACCGATGTCGACGGCCAATGGTTTGCCGCGGCGGTAAACACCGCCTACCAGGCGAAGCTAATTGACGGTTACGAGGACGGCTCGTTCCGTCCGGATCGAACCGTGACTCGCGAAGAGCTGGCGGTCATGATGACGCGGGCGATGGCCTATATCGGGATGAAACCGGCAGGCCAGGAGAAATCGGCCTTTGCCGATGAGCCGCTGATCGCGGATTGGGCTAAAGCGTCCGTGGAGCAGGCTGCACGGGCCGGTATCATCGAAGGAGATCAGCAGCGGATGTTTCATCCGGGTCAATCGGCAACCCGTGCCGAGGCTGCGGCGATGCTGTACCGGCTGCTGAAGGCAGCGCAATATTTGTAACGAAGCTTGGCGCAAGCCGGTTCGGGAGGGCAACGGCCCCCTGAACCGGCTTGCCGCTTTTCCGGCGTCCGCCGCGGCGCAAGGAATGGAATGCTTCCTGAAGAAGCAAAATATAGAAGGTTTTAATTTTTTTAAAAATTAATTGACCATTGTCATATTTTGTAGTTGAATTAGCGGCGCCGCCCGATTATGCTATATGCTGTATATTATATGGAGATATCGCAGACTCGCCCGTTTCATTGTGCGGAGCGGGCTATGTTTATTTTCCAAGAAAAGGGCACTGGGACGAGAGGCGAACGAAGGAAGATAGGGAGTGTTCTTTTTTGAAGCAGGAGAAGCTGCATAGAGGGCTGAAAGCCCGGCATATGACGATGATCTCGCTGGGGGGATCGATAGGAACCGGCTTGTTTCTGGCAAGCGGCGGCGCTATTTATACGGCAGGCCCGGGAGGAGCTTTGCTTGCTTACTTGACCATCGGCATTATGGTTTATTTTCTCGTTACGAGCTTGGGAGAAATGGCTACATACATGCCTGTATCCGGCACGTTCAGCACGTATGCGACCCGATTCGTCGATCCGGCCTTCGGCTTCGCGCTGGGGTGGAACTACTGGTACAATTGGGCGATTACGATTGCCGCCGAGCTGTCGGCCGCAACGCTAATTATGAAATTTTGGTTTCCGGACAGCCCGTCTTTTGTATGGAGCGCATTGTTTTTGGCGCTGATGACCGCGTTGAACCTGCTGTCGGTCAAAGGCTACGGGGAGACGGAATTTTGGTTTGCGCTAATTAAAGTCATTACGGTCATTATCTTTATCGCGGTCGGCCTGCTAATGATCATCGGCATCTGGTCGCAGCCGCAAGCGGCGGGGTTCCATAACTGGACGATCGGCGACGCGCCGTTCCACGGCGGCTTTCTCGCGGCGCTCAGCGTCTTTATGGCGGCCGGCTTTTCCTTCCAGGGGACGGAGCTGGTCGGCGTAGCGGCGGGCGAGAGCGAGAATCCGCGGGAAAATGTGCCGCGGGCGATCCGAACGGTATTTTGGCGCATACTGCTGTTCTACTTGCTGGCGATCCTCGTAATCGGTCTGCTTATCCCTTATACGAACGAAAGTCTGTCGAGCGACGCCATCACGCAGAGCCCGTTCACGATTGTGTTCGAGAAGGCCGGCCTCAGCATGGCTGCGTCGGTTATGAATGCCGTCATTTTGACATCCGTTCTGTCGGCGGGCAACTCGGGCATGTACGCGTCGACCCGGATGCTGTGGGTGCTGGCGGAGGAAGGCAAGGCGCCGCGCTTCTTGGCCAAGCTGTCGCGCCGCGGAGTTCCCGTCTTTGCGCTGCTGGCGACCGCGATTCTCGGCATGTTCGCGTTCTTGTCGTCTTTCTACGGCGACGGCCTCGTCTACACATGGCTGCTGAACGCGTCCGGGATGTCCGGTTTCATCGCCTGGCTCGGCATTGCCGTCAGCCATTACCGTTTTCGCCAAGCGTATTTGGCTCATGGCAAGTCGCTGAAGGATTTGCCTTACCGGGCCAAGTGGTTTCCGTTCGGTCCGATTTTGGCGGCGGTGCTTTGCGTCGTCGTCATTATCGGGCAATGCATGGAGGCGATTGCCGACGGCCGCATCGATTGGGCTTATTTATTCGCCTCCTATATCGGCATTCCGCTATTTTTGGCGATTTGGTTAGGATATAAATGGAAATATAAGACGAAGGTGCTGAGTCCGGAAGACTGCCATTTCGCAGAGACGGACGAATAAGAGGAAATAACTCGGCGGCAAAATAGCGCATGGGCGGTCAAGCCTGTGCGTTATTTGTGTTGCATAGCTTGTCTGCACGCAAGCTTCCGTGAATAGTCCGTGCCCTCGGCGGTCCCGCCGGAAAAATGTTGGTCGATCGGAAAAGAGTTGGTTGCCGGAATGCCGCGATTAAGGTACAAAGAATAGAAGCTCATCACGGACGGATGCTATCGAACAAGGAGGAAACAGAACGAAGCGAAGCTTGTCGCTGCCGGCGGCTCCGCTGTATAATGACAGCACTGGCGGCGCGAGTCGTCCGGCCAACCCTGCTCAGGCGGCGGGCCGAAGCTGATTTTATTATTTTGCATAGGACAATTCATTGTTTAAGGAGCATATAGGCGTATGGAAAAGACTTGGTATAATCGATTGCTGATGTCGTATTTTCCGATCTTATTCATCACCGTCAGCATCATTATTTTTGTATCCGTTTCCATGATAAGCGAGTTTTCGATTAAAGAGACGGAGAAGGCTAACCGGATATTTGCCAAATATGTCATCGATTTTATCGAAACCTCACTGAAATCGGTCGAGCGCGTCATTTTGGAGGAAGCCGGGAACAGCGATGTGCTGTACGAATTTTTTGAACCGAAAAACGGCTCCGATGCGGGAATGCTTCACTACGAGACATCCAAAGAACTGCATAAAATCATGGACGACAATCCGATGATCCAGTCGATTTATTTGTACAGGGCGCGCGATCAGCTGGTGCTGACAACGAACTCCATTCAGAAGCTGGACGGCTTTGAGGATAAACCGTTCGTCGAGCAGGCGCTGAGCAAGCCGAGCAATACGGGCTGGTCCGAGGTGCGGATGTATTCGGATCTGAGCCTGCAATCCAAAGAGAAAGTGATTTCGATGAGCAAAAAAGCGCTGCTCCCCTTCGGCAATCAGGGGATCATCGTCGTGAACGTCAGAGTCGATTCGCTCTTGCGCATTGTGGACGAGATGATCAACGGAGATATCACTTTTATGGATATTATCGATGCGGGCGGACAGCAGGTGTACCCGGTCGAGAGGGCGGGGCAGCGTCTCGACCGCAAATCGCTGGCCGATCAGGGAAGCGTCGTGACGGATATTCATTCCGGCGTCGTCGGCTGGAATTTCGTCAGCGGGATCAAGGGCGGGCGCATGTTCAGCTGGGTATCGGCAATCTCCCATATATGGCTGGGGATTGGCATATTGACGGTGCTGTTCAGCGTCGTATATACGCTATACGTGACGCGCCGCAATTACAAGCCGATCGAAGGCATCATGCAGCAAATCAACAAATACCAAAGCCGCAATCCATTAAAAGGAAAAGGCAGCGACGAGTTCGCCTTCATCGGTAAAGTGCTGGAGAATCTGATGGATCAGACGAGCCGCTACGAGAAGCAGTACCAGGAGGATTTGATCGTCCGGCGCAAGCAGTTTTTTCTCGATTGGCTAGGGGGCCGAACGCCGATGGACGAGGCCGAATGGGCTGCGCATATGAATCGTTTCAAGCTGCCCGACCGGTATACGGAGCTCAATGTCTGCATCGCCGAAATTGACGGGTTTGCGGCCTTCCAGCGAAGCTACAGTCTAACCGATCAAAATTTGCTTAAATTCGCGCTCACAAACGTCGTGCAGGAGCTGTCCGATCCCGAGTGGCTGACGATTTGGGCGGAGTGGATTTCCGATAAGCGGCTCTCGATCTTGCTGATGCTGGATACGCCGGGAAAAGACCGCTCCGATGAGGTGAACGATCTGCTCGACCGGTTCCGCACCTGGGTGGCGGTGAACTTGAAGTTCTCGCTGACGATCGGCGCCGGGCGAAGCACCGTCCGGCTGTCCGAGGTTTGCAATTCCTTCGAGGAAGCGGCGGCCGCGCTGCAATATAAGATGTCGCTCGGCAACAACCAGGTGATCCGGTATGAAGAGATTGCCGCCGCCGGACAAGGGGATACGCATAAATATTTCCAGATGATGGATGCGATGAGCCAGGACTTCCGAATCGCCGATTCCGGCTGGCAGCTTCAGGTCGATCAATTCGCGGAATGCTTGGAGCAGGACGTGCTGAAGGGGGCGGAGATCGTCCATCTTCTGCAATACTGGGCTCGGCTGCTGGAGCGGACGCTGGACGGGTTGTCGGGAGAAGTCGCCGATTATTGGCATGAGACGGTCGCGCCGCGGCTGACGGAAGCGCTGGAAACGGCCGAAACATTAGAAGAGCTGCTGCCGACGGCCGCCTCTTCGCTAAAGCAGCTGCATAGCCATTACGTATCCGTAAGGGACGCCAAAAATCATCATCATCTGGTGAACGAGATTCGCCGCTATATTGAAGACAACTACGCCAATCCGGACTTATCGCTGAATCTGATCTCGGATCAGTTTAACGTCAACGCCAAATATTCCAGCCAGCTGTTCAAAGAGGCTTACGGCATGAAATTCGTCGATTTTCTTATGAATTTGCGGATGGAGCAGGCCAAAAGGCTGCTGCTGCAAACGGAGCTGCCGCTGCAGGACATTTCCGAGAAGGTCGGATATACGCATTCGATCTCGTTCGGCCGTACCTTCAAGAAAGTCGTCGGCGTCACGCCCGGCGATTACCGCAAATATATGCAAGCCGAATAAGGGTGAAGCGGAAGGCTCCCGTGCGCGCACGAGGCGCCTTCTTGCCGCTTCTATATGGTTAGCAATGCTCCTCCTGCAGCAGGCTATGACCGCATTGACGACTGGGCTGCGCAGAGGCTTGCAAAAGCCGTTAAGCCGCGTCGCCAGGCGGTTTGCGCAGCCGATAAGGAAAACGGTTGGCCCGCGGAAAACGGTTGGTCGGCTCGGGACGGGCTTGTTCGGAGAATTGGTTTGCCGCAAAGAATCATGTTGGTTGACCCTTCTCCGACGCGCCCTGTATAACTTAAATTACATCCCGCCGGTCCTCCACCGGTACGGCAGTTACAGCAGCATGCACAGCAAGAGCGAGGGCGCGAGGCGAGGGTACCGAAGTCAATGAAGTAGAGGAGATGAATCACCTTGAAAAAGAAAGCGCTTAAAAGAAACGCGGCATCGGTAATAACGGCAGCTGCGGCATTCGGTTTATTGATCGGTTGTACCAGCCAAGGGGAGCAAACAGAGACGGGAGCGGCGGCAGGCGGCGGTTCCAAAGAACAAGTGACCTTGAAGGTGGAAGTGTTCGACCGCGGAAATTCGCCGGCGGGCATGACGGTGACGAACAATCTCGTGACCAAGTGGGTCCAAGAGACGTTCGGCGACCCCAATCATATTAAACTGGAATTCGTTCCGGTTCCCCGAGCGCAGGAGGTCGATAAGCTGAACGTCCTGATGGCGAGCGGAGACGCTCCGGATATCGTCTTTACGTACGACCCGAATCTCGTATACAAATACGTCCAGCAGGGCGGGTTGATGGATTTGGGCGAGCTGCTCGCCGCAGGCGGCGCCAACCTGAAGAGCTACCTCGGCGAAGATACGCTGAACTACGGCAAGTTCGACGGCAAGCAGTACGCGATTCCGGCCAAGCGCGTCTATCTCGGCAAATATTCTTCTATGATCCGTCAAGACTGGCTCGACAAGCTCGGGCTGCCGGTTCCGAAAACGACGGAGGAAGTGTATAACACGCTCAAGGCGTTCAAAGAGAAAAATCCGGGCGGCAGCGGCACGATCCCGCTGGGCTTCTCGCTTGCTCCGGCTTCCTATGAGCCGATCATATGGCCGTTTATTAAGAAAACGACGGAAGAAGAACGGTATACGCTTATGCAGCTGCTCGGGTCCGGCGACAAGCCGACCTTGATGCCGGGGCATAAGGAAGGCGTCAAATTTCTCAACAAGCTGTACAATGAAGGGCTGATTTCGCCGGACTTCGCTTTGGACAAAGACAAGAAGAAGCTGCAGCAGGACGTTATGACGGGCAAGGTCGGCATGTACGCCGAGGATGCGGGGCAAAGCTACGGCACGGCGCCGGAAGTCGTCGGCATTTTGCAGAAGAACGTGCAGGGAGCCAAAATTACGCCTATCGATCCGTATACCAACGAGGAAGGCAAGCATACGAAGCCCGCCTATCAGCCGGCTGGGATGTACGTCATGATTCCCAAGACGAGCAAGAACGGCGAAGCCGCGATGAAATATTTGAACTGGATGGCTCAGAAGGATGTGCTGAACCGTCTGACCAACGGCGAAGAAGGCAAAAACTACACGCTCCAGGATGGCATTCCGATTGTGAAGGACGACGAGGCGACCAAAAATTTGCTGTATAACTCCGGCGACATGAGGCTCGTATCGAACGGGCTGGATCTTGGCGACAATGCGAAAAACTTGAAAGCGATGGCGCTGGCCGTGCCGGAGGCATTCCGCGCGGATGCGGCAATCTCGTACCAGAACGGGCTCGCCGACGGCATTGCGCCGCTTCGCTTCGATCGTCCGATCCAGGCCGAGGTGAAGTACGGCAAGGTGCTGCTGGATAAATACGAGGAAATGCTCGTCAAGTGCATGATGGCTAAACCCGACGAATTTGATAAAGTGTACGATGCGATGATGAAGGATTACATGTCGAGCGGCGGGGACGAGATCAAGAAGGAGCGGACGGAAGCTTACAAAAATATGAAAA
This sequence comes from Paenibacillus doosanensis, assembly GCF_025060755.1. Lineage (GTDB taxonomy): Bacteria > Bacillota > Bacilli > Paenibacillales > NBRC-103111 > Paenibacillus_S > Paenibacillus_S doosanensis. The sequence continues at coordinate 114,854 of NZ_JANYUY010000002.1, read as the reverse complement.
AATAACGTTCTCCGCGTCCTATGAGCGCGGCGGACAGGCGGCCGGAGAGTCGATAGGGAGCTTCCCGCAGCGAGCGGAGCCCTCTATCGGCCGCAGGCTGCGCACAGAGACGAGATAGGAGGAGGCTTATAGGAATGAGAGGCGCAGGAGTGTACCTGAATCGATATTGGCAGCTGTACGCCATGCTGTTATTGCCTATCGCATATTTCCTTGTGTTCAAGTACGGCCCGATGTATGGGGTGACGATTGCTTTCAAGGATTTTAACTTGTTTCAAGGGATTAATAAGAGCCCATGGATCGGCTTCGATACGTTTCGCCAAATTTTCAAAATGGATGCGTTCTACGTAGCGCTGCGCAATACGTTCATGCTCAATATTCTCGACCTGATCTTCTCGTTTCCCGCGCCGATTTTGCTGGCGTTAATGCTGAACGAGCTGAGCGCCGTCTGGTTCAAGAAGCTCAGTCAGACGATTTTATATTTGCCGCATTTCATATCGTGGGTCATTATCGGGGGTATCGTGTACCAGGCGTTTTCCACGAACTCCGGCGTGGTCAACCATCTTCTCGGAAATATCGGAATCGGCCCGATTCCGTTCCTATCGGATAAATATTATTGGCTTATCACCTATTTAGGCACAGGCATATGGCAGAGCGCGGGCTGGGGCACGATCATCTATTTGGCCGCTCTGACCGCGATCAACAAAGAGCTGTACGAAGCGGCGGATGTCGACGGCGCGGGGCGTTTTGCAAAAATATGGAACATTACGCTTCCCGGCATCCGTTCGACGATTATCGTGCTGCTGATTTTAAAGCTGGGAGAAATGGTGCAAATCGGCTTCGACCGCCCTTTCGTGATCGGCAATGTGACGGTGGCGGAGTTTTCGCAGGTGCTTAGCACGTTCGTCTACAAAATGGGGATGCAGACCGGGGAATATTCCGTCGCTACGGCTGTCGGCTTCTTCCAGGCTGTCGTCGGGCTGGTGTTTATTCTGACATCCAACTATATCTCCAAGAAAACGACCGACGAAGGGATTTTGTAGCCTTACTCTCCCTATGAAAGGAGTACGCTTATGAACGTCAAAACAGGCAATCGTTGGTTCGACGGAGTCAATACGATACTGCTGCTGGTCGCGCTGGTTCTGTGCCTGGCTCCGTTTCTCCATATCGTGTCGATCTCGCTCAGCTCCAACAAGCCGATTATGTCGGGGGACGTGACGATTTTTCCGATTGAGTTGAGCTGGGAGGCTTACAACCGGGTGCTTGCCGACTCGGCGATGATCCGTTCATTGGGCTTGTCCGTCGGCCTGACCGTGCTGTTCACCGCGCTGTGTATGGTCATGACGATATGCGCCGCTTATCCGCTGACCAAGACGGAGCTTAAAGGGCGCAAGGTGTTTATGTATTTGATCGTTTTTACGATGTTTTTCAGCGGGGGAATCATTCCCGAATATATATTGGTTAAACAATTGCATCTGGTTAACACGATCTGGTCGCTAATTTTGCCGCTGCTGGTCAATCCGTTCTATCTGATCATTCTGATTACGTTTTTTAACGGCATTCCGAAGAGTCTGGAGGAATCGGCGGAGCTGGACGGCAGCTCGCATTTCGGCACATTGATCCGCATCATTTTGCCGCTGTCGATGCCGGCGATCGCTACGCTCAGCCTGTTCTATGCGGTCAACCGCTGGAACGGCTTTATGGACTCGCTGTTTTACATTACCGATCCGAATCTGTATCCGCTTCAGCTGAAGCTGTATCAGATGATTATGAACAGCATGATGACCGATCAGATGCAGATGGAAGGCGCGCAGATCGTACAAATTTTGCCGGAAAGCTTGAAGGCGGCCAGCATCGTCGTCGCTACGCTGCCTATTCTGATCGTCTATCCGTGGCTGCAGCGGTATTTCGTATCGGGGATTATGCTGGGTTCGGTCAAAGGATAGGGCGGGCGTATAGTTAAAGGAGGAGCAAGAATGCCGGATAAAGGGGAGTATTCGTTCTCGACCTGCTGGAATGTGAAACGACATGCGGTCGGCAAAGACATGATGGAGGAAATTCGCAGTCTCGGCTTCCGTTATGTCGAATTGAATTACAATGTGACGGAGGAGCATCTGCGTACGATACAACCGATGATCGAGCAAGGGGAGATCGCCGTCTCCAGCGTGCATAATGTGTTTCCGTTCATCGGCGACAAGGACTACGATACCGATTCGGTGATGCTCGGCTTCGATGACGAGGCGAAGCGGCGGCGGTCCGTAGAGCTATTGATCCGCTCGATGGAATACGCCGACCGCTGCGGGGCCCGGGCCGTCGTCGTGCATCCGGGCGAGGTGCCCTTCGAGTACAATATCGACGCGGAGCTGAAGAAGCTGTACCGCGAGGAGGGCAAGGATTCCGCCGCCTATCGCGCGCTATGGGCGAAAATGCTGGAGCGGAGGGAGCGGCTCGGCCCGAGCTACACGAAGCGGATTCAGGACAGTCTGGAGCAGGCGAGCGAGCATGCCGCAAGGCGGGGCTGGAATGTCGCGATCGGCATCGAGACGCGCTCGCGCTGCTACCAGATGCCGACGCTGGCGGAGGCGAAGGCGATCTGCGACCATCTGCAGGGCGCCCCGGTCTATCTGTGGTACGATATCGGCCATGCGACGATGATGGAACGGATGGGATTGTACGATAACGACGCCGAGCTGGAGCGGGTGAAGCCTTATATTTACGGCGTGCATATCCATGAAACGCCGGAGCTGTCCGATCATTGGTGCCCGTATGTGCACAGCGGCGACCCGCGCGGCTTCGACCGGTTTCTGGGCGCTATCGAGCAGGCCAGGGTGAAGGTCTATGAGCTGAAGGCCGCCTGCCGGCCGGACGACATCGATCGGAGCCACCGGCTGATTACCGGTAAAATCCAAGCTGGAAACGACAGGTGATCCGCCATTGGACCGAGCGCTCGCTTTTGAAGTACGAAGCGTAAGCGAAACGAGGAGATGAGCCTATGGAACCGACTTATAAAAGACTGGTTCAGTTATACGACGAAGTCACGCAGTCTACGCTGAGCAAGCAGGTGAAGGACGCTTCGAGCAAATATGCGGGCGGGATTATGGACGCCTCGGGCATTCCGAGGCCGAACCACGGCGGCACGCCGAGCTTCATGGCCTGCTGGGCGTGCGCGCTGGTCAATTCGGACTCGCGGTATTATCACGACCCGGAGCTGCTTGCAGCCTTCGAGCTGGCGGCCGATTTCATGCTGAACCGCCAGCATGCCGACGGGACGGTGTCGCTCGGCTCGACCAATTTCAATTCGCCGCCGGACACGGGCTTCGTCGTCGGAGGAGTGACCCAGATGTACCGGCTGCTGCTCGGGCACGGCTGGGCGGATAGCGAGCCGGCTGCAGGCAAGCTCAGGCTTTTTCTTGAGCGCACGATTCCCGCCATGCTGACCGGCGGCTGCCACACGCCGAACCATCGCTGGGTGCTTACGGCGGCATTGTCGCTGCTGTACGAAATCTTCAAGCTGCCGGAGCTTGCGGCGAGAGCCGAAGAATGGCTCGCCGAAGGGCTCGACATCACGGAGGACGGCGAGTGGACCGAGCGCAGCAACGGCATCTACAACGCCGTCAGCGACATTGCGCTCTACCATACGGGCCGGGTGCTGAATCGGCCCGAGCTGCTTGAGGCCGTGCGCCGCAACCTGCGCATGATGGTATATTTGGTGCATCCGTCCGGCGAGATCGTTACCGATTATTCCGGCCGTCAAGATTTCGGCCACTCTTATGATCTGGCGACGTACTTCCTCTCTTACCGGTTTATGGCGGCCCATGACCGGGACCCGCTGTTTGCCGCGATGGCCGACAGCGCGGGCTCCCGCATCCGCGGGCCGGAGGGCGTGAACAACAATGCGCTTATGCAGCTCCTGCTCTACCCGGAGGAGACGAATATAGACGGTCTGGAGCGGGCCCCGCTGCCGGACCGGTATGTGCAGGTAATCAACGGCTCGCACCCGGTCCGGGAGCATCTGGAGGCAGCCCATTCCGTAGGCCATCATATGCAAATCCGGCACAGCAGCATGCACCCGGCGTTCGGGGCTCCGCTCGTCCGGATTCGCGACCGGGAGACCAGCGCGACGGTTATGGCAAGAACGCCTTCGTTCTTCTCGCTGCGTCACGGCGGGGTCCGGCTGCTCGGGGTGAAGCTGTCGACGTCGTTCTCCCCCGGCGTTGTGAAATTCGAGGAGCTGGAGGCCCGCGAGCACGGTTATACGCTGAGCGTTACGATGGAGAAGGGCTACACCGGACCGATACCGAGGTCGCTGCTGCCCGAGGGGCGGGAGCGAATGAGTCCGTGGTATTTGCTGCCGCATCAGCACCGTCCGTCAACGCATGTGCAGACGCATCGGCTGACGGCCGAGCTGACGCCCGGCGCATCGGAATGGACGCTGCGGGTTGTCTCCGACGAGCGGGAGGACGTGCTGACCCAGCTGACCTTTATTCTCGGGCCGGAAGGCGAGCTTGCGGGCGAGGGGCTGGAGCCTGTCGGCGAAGGGCGGTATATGCTGAAGCATGGCACGGCCCGGTACGCGTCGGGCGGGCATGCGCTTGAGCTTGCGCCGGGGTGCTGCGAGCACTTCGTGACGGAGGTTCGCGAAGACAGCCATCCTGCGGGCTGCCGGTACGTGCATATGAACTGGGTTACGCCATTCGATAAAACCGTTACGATCCGTTTGCTGTAGAAAGGCAATGCCGCGCGAAGGGCGGTTGGCGGAAGCCGCATCCGGGGAACGGTATCGAATGGAACTGTATCGGACGGGAGGAGAGCGGGAAGACATTTTTTTAGCGGATCGGATATTGTCTCGGGGTCACAATGCTGCAGGGTAAATCGTCGTAGGGATTAGAAGACGATAACTGACGATAAGGTGGCGAACGACGATGACAATGCCGGTAAACGCTATGAATAGAAGCGGCGATTCCGAAGTTTGGGATACGATCGTTATCGGGGGAGGGCTGGCCGGATTGGCCGCTTCGGTCTATTTGGCCCGCAAGGGGCTTCGAGTGCTGCTTCTGGAAAAAGGAACCGCACCCGGCGGGCGGGCGATATCGAGCGTGCGCGACGGCGGCGTGTTCAACCTCGGGCCGCATGCGCTGTATCAGCACGGCAAGGGGATGTCCGTACTGCGTGAGCTTGGCGTCGCCCCTTCGGGAGGGAAGCCCAGGCTTAGCGGGCAGCTCGTGTTCGGAGGGGACAAAGAGAGCGAGCGGACCGTGCCGATGGCCCATTTATTTCTCGGCTCGGCCTTGAGCTGGGCAGAGAAGATGGAGCTGCTGCGGTTTTACCGCGGGCTGCGCAAGGTCGATACCCATGCGATCCGCAGCCGCAGCTTGAGCGAATATTTAAGCGGCGAAATCGGCAGCGGCACGATCCGCGAGCTTATTACCATGCTGGTACGCGTATCCTCGTACAGCCATGCGCCGGAGCTGCTCAGCGCGGGGGCGGGTCTAACCGGTGGAAACCGCGCAAAAAAGAACATGGACAAACAAAGGGCGGGGGCGTAGTATTAAACCGAAGCAGGTCAAATTCACCCGAAGGCAGGGGAGCAGCCATGACTCAAAGCTGTATTTATTGCGCTCAGGACGAGCGGCTGGATAACATTATGATCGAAATCGGCAAGCTGCGCGTGTCCACGTTGTACTTGTTCAAGGAACAGACGTACCGGGGCCGCTGCATCGTGGCGCTGAACGAGCATCAGACGGAGTTTTTCCATTTGTCGCAGGAGAAGCAGGACGCGTATATGCGGGACGTCGCTCAGGTGGCGCAAGCGATTGAACGGGCATTTGCTCCGGGCAAAATCAATTACGGCGCTTTCGGCGATACGATGCCGCACGTGCATTTCCACATCGTTCCGAAATACGAGAACGAGTACACGTGGGGCAAAATGTTCGAGATGAATCCCGCGCCGAACAAGCAGCTGAGCGAGCAGGAATACGAGGAGCTGATCGGATTGATCAAGCTGCATTTACAGTAAGCCTGCGAAGAAGCGGGAAACATGCGGTTGGGAGGAACGGCTCGGAGGGATTTCCGGGAGGAGACGGCGAGGCAGGTGGAGGGCCCGAAGGCCAACGCCAAGAAATAACCGCCGGTTTCGGCTAATGAACATAATGTCTTTGCAGCCCAAGTTCTTTTTCGCAACAACGCCCATACTTCGTGTCAAGGACCTGAGCGGGTTTTCCGCCGGGTCTTTTTTTGTTGTTTAGGAAATGATGCGCAGCCATTTCCTGTGGATATCCGGGTGCTCCCCCAAAAGTAATGTCTCTACCCATAGAACGATCCCAGAGGAAGGGTTAGACGCCGATCCAGCTTAGGCTGGATGTGGACGGAATAAGCTTCAGAGCATCACGTCACTACCCTGGAAATTACTCTTGGTACCCCATTTCCATTGTCTGTGGTGCCGCGTAGCGGCATGGATGGCTTTTGGGCGATTTGTTCCTTTGTAAGTGGTTATGACGGCCTGCCGGCTCACGATGAAAGAGGGGCCTGCTTCAGGCCCCCGTCTTTACAACTATTCCGTCACGTTCATCATTAAAGGGATTCGGAGCTTTGGATCGCATGCTCCCAGCTTGGGAAGTAATACAGCGCATTTTGCAGAAGCTCCGGATGAGACTGCTTGATTTTTTTCTTGCTCATAGTCTCCCCGCTATGCTTCAGCTGTTGAATTTGCTTTGCGACATCGACGATACTCATATTAGCTTCCATTGATCTAACACCCCTTCGCTTTATTCATTGTCCATTCTGTCCTGATCCTCCGTCTTTATACGATTTGTTTATGATAAAAATAGCAGCATGAGATAGAAATACTTCGTGAAAGCGGGTATGGATGCCCCCGGTAAAGGGCGAGAAAATAGTTCCTTTTTGAAAAAAATATAAGGCCGTTACTATCCATTCTCAGGCTATTATGCTAATATAGTGACTTGATGTTGATACTGATTCTCATTATCATGGATATATTTTTGGGACAAAGGATGGTTTTCGCATATGTTGCATACTGAAGAAGCGGTGCGCTTAGAGAACCCCTCCAAAACGCCTTTGCGGACGCGGCCGTTGGCGGCGACTTTGGTGCTTGTCGGCGGGATGGCCGCTTTAATTGTGGGACTGATCGCGTCGATCTCTCTGGGAGCGGCCGATATCCGGTTTCTGACGGTCTGGCAGGCGGTATTTCATTTCAATCCGGATTTGACGCAGCATCAGATTATTCAGGAGCTGCGGTTGCCCAGAGCATTGGCGGGGGCGATGGTCGGCGCCTGTTTTGCCGTAGCGGGGGCGATTATGCAGGGGATTACGAGAAATCCGCTCGCCGATTCCGGGCTGCTCGGCATTAACGCCGGAGCCGGCTTTGCGCTTGCAGTGTGCTTTGCCTTGCTGCCGGGTCTTCCGTTCTTATATTTGATCATGTACTCCTTTATCGGGGCGGCGATCGGAGCCGGAATGGTGTACGGCATCGGCTCGCTCACCAAAAACGGGATGACGCCGGTGCGCCTCGCGTTGTCCGGAGCTGCAGTCGGCGCGCTGCTGGTCGCTTTAAGCGAAGGGATCGCCCTCTATTTCCGCATCGGTCAGGATCTGGCGTTCTGGTATGCGGGCGGCGTGGCTGGCACGAAGTGGCTGCAGCTGAAAATTATGTTCCCTTGGGTCGCCGCGGCGCTGGTCGGCTCGCTGATGCTGTCCCGTTCGATCACGGTGCTGAGCCTTGGCGAAGAGCTGGCGCAAGGCTTGGGCCAACGTACGGGGCGCGTGAAGCTCATGGCGATGGTGCTGGTGCTCGTGTTGGCGGGCGCGGCCGTATCCGCCGTCGGGGCCGTAGGGTTCATTGGTCTGGTGATCCCGCATATCGTGCGCGCGCTGGTCGGCGTCGATTACCGCTGGATTATTCCTTGCTCCGCCGTGATGGGCGGCTTGCTGATGGTGATCGCCGATATTTGCGCGAGAATGATCCACCCTCCTTACGAGACGCCGATCGGGGCGCTCATCGCGCTGATCGGGGTACCGTTCTTCCTCTACCTGGTACGTAAGGAAAGGAGGGAGCTGTAATGGCTTTCGTCTCATCTTCGGCGGGAGAACGCAAAAGAGTCGCTCGCGCCGTTCTCGTATTGGCCGCTCTCGCAGTTTTGCTGCTGCTGATGCTTCTGATCAGCATGAATACAGGGTACATACGGCTCGGACCGCTTGATGTGTTCCGGACGTTTTTCGGAGCGGGTACCGCCAAGCAGCATCTTATCCTATTCGAATTCAGATTGCCCCGCATCGTCATTACGATGCTGGTCGGCGCCGGGCTTGCGGTATCGGGCTGCATTTTGCAAGGAATTTCGCGCAATGCGCTAGCCGATCCGGGTATGCTCGGCATTAATGCGGGCGCCGGGCTGATGGTCATTTTGTTCATTTCCTTTTATCCGACGACAACGGCCGCACCGGTATTTGTGCTGCCGTTTCTAGCGCTGATCGGCGCTGGCCTAACCGCCACGATCATTTACGTGCTCGCTTACAAACGGCATGAAGGGCTGTCGCCGACGAGGCTGGTTCTGACGGGTATCGCCGTTGCGGCCGGAATCAGCGCGGCGATGATCGTGCTGACGCTCCGACTGGACCCGCAAAACTATCAATTCGTCGCGGTATGGCTGGCGGGCAGCGTGTGGGGCTCGAACTGGAAATTCGTGCTTGCGCTGCTGCCGTGGCTGATCGTTCTGCTTCCTTATGCTTTCTATAAGGCGCGCGTGTTGAATGTGCTAAACCTGGGCGAGCAGACCGCTACAGGGCTCGGAGCGCCGGTGGAGAAGGAGCGGCTCGGTCTGATCGCCGCGGCCGTAGGGCTTGCCGGCTCCTGCGTCGCCGTCGGAGGCGGCATCGGCTTCGTCGGCTTGATCGGGCCGCATTTGGCGCGACGGCTGATCGGGCCGAAGCATCAGCATCTGCTGCCGGCGTCGGCGCTGACGGGCGGGCTGCTGCTGATCGTGGCGGACACGATCGGGCGGTCCATTATGCAGCCCGAGGAAATTCCCGCGGGCATTGTCGTGGCGGTGATCGGGGCGCCTTACTTCCTGTACTTGCTGGCCCGTGCCAGAGCTTAGGCTAGGGCTGCGAAGGAGCCGCGGGCTTGCCGCGGGGAAAGCGGCGGAATGAACCGTCTCAGAGCTGGCCTGACGGCTGACGATACAATAACAAGGAGAGGACTCGTTTGTCCTCTCCTATTTGTCGTTCGCAGCAGGGAGCTGCCGGTAAGCTGCGGTACCGGGTCGGACAGCGGAAGCGCAGGGATCAGGTGGTGCTGGTCCTCCGGTACACGCTCGGCGGCATGCCTTTCACCTTACGGAACATTTTCGAGAAGAGCAGCTGATCTTTGTAGCCGACGGAGCCTGCGATTTCCCCTATGGAGAGCGCGGGGTTTTTCATTAGCTCGCATGCTTTGCTTACCCGGAAATGAATCAGGAAATCTTGCGGCGACATGCCGGTGCCGGATTTGAACAGCTTGGACAAATATTTGCGTTCGAGGCCGATCCAGTCGGCCATGTCGGCGATGGCGACCGGCTGCGAATAGTTCATTTGAATAAACTCGACCGCTTTCTGGACATAGAGATCCCGCAGGTTGTCCGGCTTGGCCGAAGGGCAGTGAGATTGCGCTTCTTCAATCAGCATCGACAAAAATCCATATAACGCGCTAAGCAGCCGCGTATCGCTGCTGCCTTTGGATTTGCTCGCTTCGTACACCTGCAAGAAGCATTGATCCATAGACCGGGCGTCGGTGCAGCGGAATACGGGATTGGCGGGAGACAACTGGGCGCGGCGCAAATATAGCTCGGCGCTAAGGCCGTTGAAGGCGACCCAGGAATAAGTCCACGGGTCTTCGTCATCCGCCCGGTAGGAAGCGATGACGTCGGGACATAGCAGAAAGCCTTGTCCTTCGCCGAGCTCGTAGATCCGGTCTCCGGTACGATAAATGCCTTTGCCGCCGTGAATATACAAAATTTTATAATGATCTTTCAGCGCAGGCCCCCAGGAATGGCCGGGAGCGCAGCGCTCATAGCCGCAATAATACAGTTTGAGTTCAATGGAAGGCGCCGACGCGTCCGATGTATAACGGTAATCCAATAAGGTCATATAGGCCTCCGGTCAATGGACGTATTAAGGCAATGAGAGACATGATGCCATATATAGCATACATGCTGACATATGGTTTGTCCAAGGAAAGCGCTAGAATGAAGGCGGACGACCGAAATTATGAAGTATTGAGGGAAAAAATTTAAGTTATAAACTCCGGGGAGGAATAACGATGAGCTATATTCCAAGCAAGGAACGCTACGATTCCATGGTCTATAACCGGTGCGGACGCACCGGCTTGAAGCTGCCGGCCGTGTCGCTCGGGCTGTGGCATAATTTCGGCGGGAACGATCTTTATGAGAACGGCCGCGCGATGGTGCGCCGCGCATTTGATCTGGGCATTACGCATTTTGACCTGGCCAACAATTACGGGCCGCCTCCGGGCAGCGCCGAGGAGAATTTCGGACGCATTCTGAATGCCGATTTCGCAGGGTATCGGGACGAGATGATCATCTCCACCAAAGCCGGATATTTGATGTGGCCGGGGCCTTACGGCGATTTCGGGTCGAAGAAATATTTGGTGGCGAGTCTGGATCAAAGCTTGAAGCGGATGGATTTGGACTATGTGGATATTTTTTATCATCACCGTCCCGATCCGAACACGCCGCTGGAAGAAACGATGGGAGCGCTCGACCTGATCGTGCGCCAAGGCAAGGCGCTGTATGTCGGCTTGTCCAACTACAAGGCCGACCGGGCGAAGGAAGCTCTGGACATTTTGCGCCGCTTGGGTACGCCGGTCGTGATCCATCAGCCGAGATATTCGATGATGGACCGCTGGGTAGAGGACGGGCTGCTCGATGTGTTGGATGAAGCGGGCGTCGGCAGCATCGCTTATTCGCCGCTGCATAAAGGCATCTTGACGAACCGTTACCTCGGCGGGATTCCGCAGGATTCGCGGGCAGCCGGTTCGAGTGTATTTCTGAAGCCGGAGGAGCTGACAGAGGAAGTGCTCGGCAAAGTGCGCCGCTTGGACGAGCTGGCCCGGCAGCGCGGACAGAAGCTGTCGCAGATGGCGGTAGCTTGGGTGCTGCGCGGCGGCCGCGTCACTTCGGCGCTAATCGGCGCGAGCAAGGTGAGCCAGATCGAGGATGCGGTAGCGGGGCTCGGCAACCTCGAATTCAGCGCGGAAGAGCTGGCGGCTATCGAGGATATTTTGCAATAGGCTTGGCCGGTCAGGAATGAGGCAGCGGCGAATGGCCGGGTTTACAAAAGCGGAACATATGATATACTGATAAAAATAAATAGTGCACGTTGATGAAGAAGAGTAGGCGTATCGGATGGCTTCAGAGAGCGGATGGGTGGTGCGAATCCGTGTCAGCTGCGCGTTGAATGGGCTTCGGAGTGCCGATCCGAAAGCTTCGGGCATGATTGCCGGAGCTGGGTAGGAGAGGCGGATGTCTTACCGTTACAAAAGACAGGGTATCGATCACAAGGCTCGCTGGGAGACCTTGAGCATCCGTACCTGCAGAGCGAGTCTTCCGGGAGGAAGGCTAATCAAAGGTGGTACCGCGAATCCAACTTCGTCCTTTAACCAAGGGCGGAGTTTTTTTATTGTTTAGGAAATGATGCGCAGCCATATCCTGTGGATATCGGGGTTCTTCCCCGAAAGGAAAGTCTACCCATAGAACGATCCCAGAGGAATGGTTAGACGCCGATCCGGCTTAGGCTGGATGCGGACGGAATAAGCTTCAGAGCATCACGTCACTTTTGGAGGATTTGTTCTTGTTCCATACGATTGAGGCGGGCGCGCAGCCCGTGGCTGACGGCGGCAGTCCGGCACCCGGGGCGGATTCGGCGCGCTTTCGATTTTTATATATGAAAAGAGGTGATGACCATGGATGATGGCTGGTGGTGGCGCAGGACGGATCGTTTGCTAAAATCAAATCAGAGGAGGATGTTCCATGAAGGAACGTGTCTTAACCGGAGATCGCATTACCGGAAAACTTCACCTTGGTCATTACGTCGGAAGCTTGAAAAATCGGGTAGAGCTGCAGCAGCGGTATGAAAGCTTCATTATGCTGGCCGATGTGCAGGCGCTCACGACGCATTTCGAGCAGCCGCAGCTGATTAAAGATAACTTGAGAAAGGTCGCGCTCGATTATTTGGCCGTCGGGATCGACCCGGATCAATCTACGCTGTTTGTCCAATCGATGATTCCCGAGATCGCGGAATTGACCGTGTACTTCTCTATGTTCGTGACGGTCAATTCGCTTCGCCACAATCCGACGATCAAGACGGAGGCGAAGGAGCGGGGATACAAGGAAATGTATTACGGCTTTCTGGGGTATCCGGTCAGCCAATCAGCGGATATCGCCTTCTGCAAGGCTACGCTCATTCCCGTAGGCGAGGACCAAATTCCGCATATCGAGCAGACGCGGAAAATCGTGCGCAGGTTTAACGACCTGTATGCGCCGGTGCTGGTCGAGCCGCGGGCTTTGGTCGGAGAGCGGCTGGAGGGGCTGGACGGCAACAGCAAGATGAGCAAAAGCATGGGCAATGCGATCTATCTCGATTCGTCTCCCGGCGAGGTCGAGGAGAAAATCAAGAAAGCGAAGACGGACCCGAGCCGCATTCATAAGCACGACCCCGGCCATCCGGACATCTGTCCGATATACGGGTATCATTGCGCGTTTCGCCCGGAGAGCAAGCAGGACATTTACGAGCAGTGCAGCCGCGGGCGGATCGGCTGCGCGGACTGCAAGAAGCTGGCAACCGGCGCGATGAACGAGCTGCTAGAGCCGATCAGGGAGCGCCGGAGGCAGTATGAGGGCCGGCCGAAACGGATCGACGAACTGCTTGTCTCCGGCACCGACAAGGCCCGAGCTATCGCCAAAGAGACGATGCTGGAGGTTCGCGAAGCGATGAGCATCCGCTATTTCGATTGATTTTGAACGAAATGCAGATGAGCTTTGCGTTAGCCCCCCCGTTTTCCCCTTCCCGGGTGAAGACGGGGGGCTTTTTGGCGAGCCGCGGCTTGCCCCCGGGAGCGTCCCGCATCGCAGGGCTCATTCAGTCCGGGCGGGCTACACCGTAAGCTGCCGCCGCTTCCTGCTCCTGCGTACGACGGGATGCTCCGGGAAGCCTTCCCCGGCGACATCGTCCGCGTCGCAGACAATCATAAACGCTTGCGGATCGAGCGATTGGACGAGCAGCTTCAGCCTGCGGGCCTCGCTAGCGGCCAGGACGATCATCAGGATGACGCGGAGGTCGTCGGTATAGCCTCCGGTCCCGGCTATTTTCGTCAGGCCGCGGTCCAGGTCGTGAAGCACCGCTCGGCTGAGTGCCTCTTCGCAGCGGGCGGAGGAAATAATATAAGCGACCTTGGAAGCCCGCTGCAGCTTGAGTACAAGGTCCATCGATTTTCTCGTCGCGAATACGCCGATCAGCGCGTACAGCGCTTGCTCCGGCGAGAACAGGAGGCCGGCAGACAATACGACGGCCGAATCCATCGCCATGATGGCTTGGCTGTGCTTGACGCCGAGCCAGCGGTGGAGCAGCTGGGCGATCAGCGTGAAGCCCCCGGTGTTGCCGTGGGCGCGGAAGACGAGCCCGAGCCCTGCCCCGGTCATAAGGCCGCCGTAGATGGCGGCCAGCAGCGGGTTGTCCGTCAGCGGCGGCCAGTGGCGCGTCGCGTAGACAAACAGCGGCAGCAGGACGGAGCCGGCTGCGGAGACGGCAAGCGAGCGCAGCCCCAGAAAATAGACGCTGACCGCGAGAATGAGCAGGCTGCCGATCCACAGCGGCACCGACGGCTCGATATGCAGCAGCGAGCCGATCAGAAGGGCGGTCCCGGACATTCCGCCCGCTGCGATGTGGTTCGGGCCGGCAAACCAGTTGAGGGCCAGGGCGACGGCGAAGGTGCCTGCCGCGATAAGCAGGTAACGACGAATTTGCAGCATAGTTTGATCCCTCATCCTTATCCATATCGGTTTCCATTTCTTATGAAATCTGAATGGTTAGGATTATAGAACGGATCGTGAATTGCCGCAAGAATTCCCGGTAATGCGTAAGTGCAGGCCTGCTGCGCCGCCTGCCTTCATTAGCGCGGCAGAGCGGCGGCTGCGGCCGGTGCGAGGGGGACGGACCGCCCCCCGGTTACACCGGCACTTCCTTGCTGCCGCGGCGCATCGGGGCCTGACACAGCGGGCACGCCTTGCTCGCCCGCTTGCTCTCTTGGGCGCTGCTGATCCGCGCCCATGCGGGGCAGCTGCCGCTCGTGCAGAGCCACGCCGGCACGGTGTGCAGCTTCTTGGGCGCGCCGCTCGCCGTGGCGCTTCCCCCGATGCCGCCGGTGCCGCTGCCGGGCGCCGAGCGGTAGCCCGCGCCGCCGGGCTTGGCAGCCGCAGCGGCCGGGCCGGGGCCCGCCTGTACCCGCGGGGCGGCCGTGTTCGCCGCGGCAGCAGGCTTGGGCGCGCTGAACACGGCGGTAAGAAAGCGCGAGACGTTCGCTTTCTTGCCGCGATAGTAAGCCGGCGAACAGACGATCAGCTCCTCCTTCGCCCGTGTAACGGCTACATAAGCGAGCCGCCGCTCTTCCTCAAGCGCGGCGTAGGCGTCCTTCTGGCCGTTGTCCGCTTGAACGACGGTCTTCGGGCGCTTATCCCCTTTGGCGGAGGAGTCTTCTCCGGCGTCGAGCGCAGAGCTGTGAGGCAGTATGCCTTCGGAAAAGCCGATGACGAAGACGACGGGAAATTCCAGGCCCTTCGCTTTGTGAATGGTCATCAAACTCACCGTATCGGCGTTCGGATCGCTGCGCAGCTGCTCCATGGCCTGGTGCATCTGAAGCATATGTCCGATATGGCCGAGGAACGCTTCGATCGAGTCGAAGCGCTTGGCCGACGATTCCAGCTCGTCGAGCGTTTCCTTCAGCATTTCCTTATGCTGCGTGAAGCTGCGCCCGTCCGCCGTTTCCATGAAGACGTCGTAGAAGCTGCGGCGCATATGGCGAATCGCGTCGGCCGGCTTCATATCGCGGATCATGCTGACAAGCTCGATGCGCTCCTTTACCTTCTCCTTCTGAAATTCCTTCAAGTCCGGCAAGGATAGGAGATGCACGAGCGGCCCTTTCTTCGGCCGCAGCTTCTCCTGAGCGTAAATAAATTCCATCCCTTTCTCCCGGCTCACGTATAAAGTCTGCAAAATCCCTTCAATCGCTGCAAAGCTGCGACGGTCCATGGCAAGCCGCAGATGGTCGATGATCGGCTTGACGATCCACTGCTCGTAGAACAGATCGGTATTGCCGTCATGCACGAACGGTATGTTCTGAATGACCAGTTCCTCCAGCATGGCCCGGCTGCTGCTTGCCGTGCGGTACAGTACCGCGTAGTCGCTGTAGGAACGCCGGCCTTGCTCCACCTCGCTGCGGATTTCGGCAAGGACCGTTGCGGCTTCGTCGTCCGTATCGCCGGGCCTGTAATACCGGGGCACTGCGGGGCTTTCCTTGGTCGCCTGCAGCGTCTTTTGCTTACGGCGCATATTATGCCGTATGATTTCATTGCCTAGCCCGACGATGCTGGAAGTGGAACGGTAGTTGATATCCAGCGTGACCGTTCGGGCCTTCGGGTATTGCCGGTGAAACTGCAGGATGAATTCGTGGCTGGCGCCCTGAAACGTATAGATGGTCTGATCGTCGTCTCCTACGACCATCAGATTGTTCTGCGGCTCGGCGATCATGCGGACAAGCTCGTACTGCAGCTTGTTCGTGTCCTGAAACTCGTCGTTCATGACGTAACGGAACCGTTGCTGCAAAGAAGCCAGCAGCGAAGGCTCGCTGAGCAGCAGCTTGTGGGCGAAGACGAGAATATCGTCGAAATCCATTTTGCGCTGATCCGCTTTCCACTGCTCGTATTGCCGCAAAATGCGTTTGATGTTCCTCTCGTCCATGGAACGCTCGGGCAGCCCGTTTAGATCGGTCATGTTCATTTTGCACGAAGAGAGGACGGATAGCAGCGTCTCCGGCTCGTAATCGTCCTGGAGTCCGCGCTCGCGCAGAATTCGTTTCAGAACGATGTGCTGATAGCGGGTTTCGCTGAAAATGTCCTGCGTATATCCTTGCCTTCGGAGCAGCAGCAGGAAGAAGGAATGAAACGTCCGCGCCTGCACTTCGCGGGCCATTCCGCTTGTTATGCCGGGAAGAGCGGCGATACGCTGCTTCATTTCCGCGGCGGCTTTGCTGGAGAAGGTAACGAGCAAAATATGCGAAGGATGGACGCCGAGAACGTTCATCAGATAGCCTGCGCGGGCGACAAGCACCGACGTTTTGCCGGAACCGGCGCCGGCCAGCGTCAGTAGCGGGCCTTGATCGTGGCGCACCGCTTCGATCTGCCGGGCGTTCAAGGCGATGCCGGAATTCTCCAGCGAACGAAAATAAAAGGCGTCCGATTCATGATCGGACACCAGGTCCTTGCTTGTTTTCGCGGGCGCAATAGCGGCCTGCGGAATCCGTTTTATCGAAGCGCCATAAGGGACGCTATAAGATGTAGGGTTAGTCATGTTATCACCTTTTATCATAAAGAACTCTTCGGTCAGTTTACAATAAAAGAAGAAAAAGAACAATTGTTCGTTAAAGACGGCGTATTAATATTCTATTGTAATGGCAGGTGTTCCTATAGTGACGCGCTTCTCTTGGGTAATGGAATTGCGGTGAACGGCAACCTGCAAGTTCATCGCTTGCTTGCCGTTAGAAATATGCTCACTGATGAAAGGGGAATAATACGTGATGCTTGTGCTGCCGTTGTCCTCGTACTGTTCCACTTGCTTCGCTTGAAGCTTGGCCACGAGCCAATCGGTCGGGGAGGGAGAAGAGGCCTCGTCATCACCCGCAAGCACTCCTTGGATCATTACATTCCATTGCGGCTTAATGCCGATAGACTGCAGCTTGTCCGTAAGCTTCCGCTGAAGTTCTATCATATCGGCGGGAGAAGTATCCGGCCCGCTGCCTCCGGTAAGAATCAGCTCGGACGTATGATCGAAGAATCCGACCCAGAGCATCGTCAAATCGGCGCCGTGCGAATCGGTCGTTGCCGTGCGATAAAGGATATGATCTTCCTCGCGGCTAAGCTTTCCGTCCTCGGGAAGTTCGAACAGTCTTCCGAGCATTCGCCCCGTGTCCAAAAATTGTTTTTCATCCGAGTAGTTTTGGTAGGTATCGGCATGTTTAATAACAATGCTCTTGTCGGAGGACATTATTTGCTGGGATAAAGGAAGCAGCAATTCGAGGCTTGAAGCCGCCGAACGGCCGGCATTGACGCGGGCGGCCCAAGCTCCTGCCGCACAGCCGGCGGCGATAAGGAAACATAGCGCATAAGCGATCCATTTTCGTTTCATCGTACAATCCTTCCCTTCCATTCATAACGAAATCTATGAGTTCTACTAAATAGAATGGACGGAAATGATAGAGTTCATACCTTTTACACATTTTTTTTGCACCAATTTTCCCCATTCGGCCTCATTTTCAGCTAATATTAAGTTTTTGTGTATATAATGAATGCATCCATGTGGATCGAAACGAACCGAGAAGGATATTATTAACAAAGGAGTGTGAGAAGATGAAGCTGCAACGAAAAGCTCGGCATAAGCGCCGAACGGCTCCGATCGAACGAAACCGGGCTTTAAAATACGGCCTAATCGTTATTATGCTCGCGGTAGTTCCGCTATTGCTGGTGTTTGGGGTCGAATTCATTCAACGAGGCTCGTTCCCGGAAACTTGGGCCTGGATGATGCAAAATCAGAAGCTGTTTGCGGTTAATGCAATCATCGATTTATGCGTTCTTGTATTTTTCTATAGTTTATTCGGTTCAATGATGACGGGAGTCACCTTGGCGTCTTTATTACTGTCTATTATGGCTCTAGTCTGTTATTTTAAGACCAAATTGATCGGCGAACCGTTTTTTCCATGGGATATTTTCCTGAAAAAAGAAGGCATGAACATCATTCCGCTTGTGACGGGACCTGCGGCAATTAAGCGGCTGGCCGCCCTCGGCTTGCTGGTCGTCGTGCTGGTCGCGCTGCATTTCGTCTGGCCGCGGCTCAAAATGCACATCGGAGGCCGCGCCGTTTTGGGGATTCTCGCACTGGTCGCGCTTTATTCGCTGGGGGTCAGGACGACTTGGGCGGCTCATCTGTTTGACCGCGCGGGCGTCAGCGAGATCGTCTGGGATCAAAAGCAAAACTACAGCAACAACGGCATGGCGCTGGCGTTCACGATGAACGTTAAAAACTCGATTATTTCTAAACCGGAAGGCTACAGCGAGCCGGCTATGGCTTCGCTTGCGCAGGATTTGGCCAGTGATAACATGGTGCAGACCGCATCGGTCAGCAAGCAGGGCGATCCGTTCCAAGGCAAGCAGCCGAATGTCATTTTTATTATGAACGAAGCTTTTTGGGACCCGACACTGCTTCCGAACGTCCAATACAGCGAAGACCCGGTGCCGACGATTCATAAGCTGCAGAAGGAATCGACCTCCGGATATTTATTGTCTCCGCAGTTCGGCGGGGGTACCAGCAATGTGGAATATGAGGTGCTGACCGGGCAATCCATGAGCTTTTTGCCGGACGGGTCCGTGCCGTACCAGCAGTATATTAGCAAGCCGGTTCCGAGCTTGGCCAGTTATTTCGAAACGCAGGGTTATAAAAGCATGGGGATTCACTCGTACGAGGGATGGTTCTGGAACCGCGAAAGCGTGTATAAAGAGCTCGGCTTCGAAAGCTTTATGAGCAAGGACCAATTCGAAAACCCGGAATATAAAGGTCTGTTTATTTCGGACGACGAAGTGTCGCGGAACATTATTAAGCAGGTGGATGAGACGGACAGACCGATGTTTATTTACGCCGTCACGATGCAAAACCACGGACCTTATGACGATAATCGCTATGGGGAAACTGAGATTAAAGCTAATGGCAATCTGACCGACGATGCCCGCAGCATTCTGGAGACTTACACGCAGGGCGCGCATGATGCGGATCAAAGCCTGAAGATGCTAATCGATCATTTCCAGCAGTCCGATGAGCCTACGGTCATCGTATTTTACGGCGACCATCTCCCGATGCTCGGCTTGGACTACGACGTTTACAAGCAGGGCGGCTTGATCGGCACCGGCAGCTGGTCGCTGGAGGAAACGAAGAAAATGCACAGCGTGCCGTTTGTCATGTGGTCGAACGTCGATCTGCCGCAAGAGCAGAAGCCTACGCTGAGCGACTCGTTCCTCGGCACGTATGTGCTGAACAAGCTGGGCATGGAGAAGCCGGCTTCGCTTGCGCTGAACGATAAGCTGCTGCAAGAGGCGCCGGGCTTGCTTCGCAACCTTGTCGTCGATGCGGACGGCGGGCTGCATCAGAGCGTTCCCGAAGATATACAGGCAACGGTAAATCAATACCGCGACCTGCAGTATGACCAGTTGTTCGGCAAGCAGTACTTGGCCAAATATATCGATCAGGAGTATTTGACCAAACAAGCGCTGCCGAATTATAACGAAGAATTCGCGATTCCTGCCGCCGAAGGCTCCGGTTCCGGCACGGGCGGGAAAAGCTCATAAATAAACGGCAAAGCACTAACCGCAGCGCGGTTAGTGCTTTGTCATTGTTCGGGTTATGGTATGCATCAGCCATGTGACCCTGGCTTGTTTTCGCCGTGCGGAGCCGAACGGGACGATTCACCCGAACAACGTCGCTATGTATGTTCCTTAATAGGACTTATGATAGTTGACCAAGGCGGGCAGCATCTTGGTGTTCTTCACCATCTCGGATTGACAAAGAGGACAAGCAGGCGTTTCTTCCAAAGCGAAATTTTCTCTCATCCAGCAAGAGCATCCTTCATTACTGCACATCCACACCGGTGTCTGTTCTTCTTGAATCGGTTCCATGGTTTTCTTTGAGAAATACAAGGTAACCCCTCCTTTGGTTAGTGCGCTGCAAAAAATACCTACATGTGAATGACAGATGGCCTTGAACCTAAGAGCAGCCGGCTTCGCCTTCCGCAGAGGAGATTCTCCGGTATTGGGGCGCCGTGAAAGCCGTAGCGAAAGTACAAGCCCTCGGCGCTGCAATCACTGGAAAAAGAACTGCTCTCATCCGAGCAGTTCCCTCCTCAGCCGGTGAAATTTTAAAGCTTTACTACGTTCTCAGCTTGTGGTCCGCGGTTTCCTTGAACAACGTTGAACTGCACGCGCTGTCCTTCGTCAAGGGATTTGTACCCTTCTCCTGTAATGGCGCTAAAGTGTACGAATACGTCTTTGCCGCCTTCTACTTCGATGAAGCCAAACCCTTTTTCCGCATTAAACCATTTCACTGTTCCTGTTTCCATCTTCTTAAAACCCTCCAATAATTGTTCCTTAAATTTGCATGAATAAAAAAATTCACACATTAGAAAGAGTACCCCTATGGCTTTAGTGATAACCCTTTCTAATATGTGAATGAAATGCGCAAAATATACCAACAAATTCATTGTATCACATAAATTTCATGTTGAAAACGAATTTATAGGAAATGACCCGCTTTATTCTCCGGTATTTCCGGCATGGAGCTTGGCGATAGTTTCGCTGATTTGTTCGAATACGTCCAGAAACAGCTCCAGACGCTGCGGCTCGATATCGGCCAAATACCGTCCTATCGTTTGCTTGCGGACGATCTTGATTTCTTCCAGCACTTCCCGGCCCTTATCCGTCAGCTCAATCCAGACGACGCGGCGGTCCTTATCGTCATGACGGCGTTCGGCTACGCCGTGCTTGATCAGGCGGTCGATCATGACGGTGATCGCGCTCGGCTTCACTTCCATTTGCTCGGCGAGCTCGCTCACTTTGCAGACGCCCTTATTCGAGATAAAGTACAGCATGAAAAATTGTTGTTTGGTCAAAGGAACGCTCAAATGAGCCGTCAATTCCGGACCCAGCTTGCGGACGCTGGTCCATAGGGCTTTCTCGAATCGTTCCGTTTGATTGTTCTCCGATTGCATGGCGGCGCCTCCCGCGATAAGGATAGTAACGAACGAATTTTTTTTCATTATATATGGAATCGGGCGAATCAACAAATGCCGGTACGGCAAATCGGGCGCAAGGCGCATTTTTTCTTCGTTTCGACCAAAATATTGGGATGCCGGCGCGCTGCCGAACATAGAATGGTTATGATCCCTTAAAAGGGAAAAGGTCTGCGCATGTTCGTTACGGATGAATCGCGCATGAAAGGCAGGTGGATTGTCATGATCGTCATTTCCGGGGGAGGCCCCCCGCAGGGCGCAATGGCGCTGACCGATTTGGAGCGGGCGATTTATAGAGAAATGGATGCCAGCCCTACTAAGTTTACGTATCCGTCTTGGGATGCGTTCTTCTTCGAGCTGCGGCTGCGCGCATCCATTATTACGGCCGCGGAGGATTTGGAGCGAAGCGACGTTTCTTTCGCCTCCTTCAAAAAATCCCGCTGCAACGAAGCGTATTGGACGCGCAAGGACAACGGGGGATTTTTATTGAATCCGGACGTCCGGTCGAGCGAAGCCGTGCGCGATATTTACCTGAACGGGAAAAAATATGCCTTCGAATGCGCCACCGCCATTATTATTGTGCTGTATAAGGGAGTTCTCGATGTAATCGGAGACGCTTTATTCGATAAACTGTTTGCGAATCTGTACCTCTATTCATGGAACTACGACCGCGACTTAAGGCTGGTGACGCAGTTCAACGGCGCTGAGGCGTTCGGAGGCGATGTCCAGTATTTCAAAAATCCCGACGTCAATCCGGAGTGGATCGAATGGCAGGGAGAGAACGTGGTGAGACTGGCACCTGATCTGTACTATGGCCACGGGATCGGCATCACGACCGGGGAACGGATTATCGCTAAGCTCAACAGGCTTCGGATCGAAGGAAGCACTGTGTCGGCTTATTTGATGGACGAAGTGACCCACCCTGATTTCGCCTATTTATATAAGCTGACGACAACCGGCGAGCCTCCGGCTTCCAGGCCGACGTCGGCCTTGGCGGGGCCGGGGCAAGTGGTCGCCGCAATAGGAGGGCGCACCGGCATCTACTTCTGAGCGTTTACCGGGAGGCCGAGAGCTGGGCTTCAAACCAGTCCCAGCCTGTTCCTACATGCTCAGGCTTGTGCGCATCCGAGCCGTAAACGCAAGGGATGCCCTGCTTGAGACATTCGCTAAGAAACCATTCGGGAACGTAAGGCTTGCCGCAGGTCGCGACGCGCGTGCCCGCCGTATTCACGTCGATGCCGACGCCGCTGCGGGACAGCTTGGGAATGATCCCCCGAAGCCGCCGCTCCATCAAGCTGTCGTCGAATTCGGGCAGCGCCTGCCGGAATTTCTCGATCAGGTTGATATGGCCGAGGCGCTTGCGCATCGGCAGTCTGGCGGCCCACTCGATGGCTTCCTCGACCTGATTGTAATATTCCTCGATGACCGTCTCCATCGATCCGTAATAAGCCAAAAGGCCGGTTTGAAAATCGTCCGAGGTGAAGTCGATGCAGCGTATGCCGCCGATACCGGGCAAATAATGCACGGAATAGACG
This sequence comes from Paenibacillus doosanensis, assembly GCF_025060755.1. Lineage (GTDB taxonomy): Bacteria > Bacillota > Bacilli > Paenibacillales > NBRC-103111 > Paenibacillus_S > Paenibacillus_S doosanensis. The sequence continues at coordinate 92,216 of NZ_JANYUY010000002.1, read as the reverse complement.
ACGTCCTCCAGCGTGTTCTGCCACTCGTCGACTAACCGTTCTGTATAGGAATGCTGCCCGGGCAAATGATCGAGCTCCAGGCCGACGGTAATCTCAATTTTGCCTTCATACAGCCGTTTCATCTGCCGAGCGTATTCGATGTACGCCGGAAGCTCGCTCTCCGGCATAGCCAGTTCCCGGAACAAGTCGCTGTCGGCGACCCATCCTTGGGGCAGCGGCGGATGCTCGCTTAACGTATAGCGCTCGAAGCCGAGCTGGACGGCGCGGTCGATATATTGCTCTTCCGGCGCGCCGCTTCCGTGATAGCAATAGCGGGTGTGAGTATGGCCGTCCCATTTCAATATCCTCATTCGTCGTTCCTCCTTGAACCATCTATGTGAACTTTACAGTAGCATGACGCCCGGCTTGCTGTAAAGCGGCCTGTGCTCTTCATTTTCGGGAGGGCTCTACATAGGTTTTACGGTACTCCTCCCGAATATTGTTTACGGTCACTCTCTTGCGGTGCAAGGACAAGCCGGGAGCCTGAAGGTTAAGCTCCTTTATGTAGTCGTTGATGATGCGCAACTGTTCCTCGATTAGCTCCGGCGGCACTTGTTCCTCCATAAGCTCGATGGTTTGTTCCATCAGCTGCTGAATTTCCTGGCGCAGCATGATCCAGGGATGCTTCACCTTGGCGTTTTTCATGATGGACGCAAATACGTCGCCTTCGGGAACGACAAGCGGTTTGCCGATTCCCGGCAAATGCTCCAAGCCGCCCTTTTTCACGAAATCCTGATACGCCTCGTCCGCCCAATGCTGCATCTGCCGGTGGATGGACAGCGAGACCTCCGTATCCTCGAACGTTTCGGCGGGAAGCGGAATGTGAGCGCGTTCCGAAGGTTCCTGTCCGGGCTCCGCGGCAGGCTTTTCTTTACGACGGTTCCACATTGCTATGGGAACCCCCTCCTTGCTTGTATAATGTCTATCTCAGCGTTCTGCCTTATCGTTATCGATTATAGCAAATGTTAGACAATTATTAGCGAAATTCATACAAAGTAAATAAAGTTCTATGTAAAATTCCATACAATTACCCCCTATGATAGTAGCGGAAAACATCAAGACAATACTGGAGGGTCTTTGCCATGGTCATGACGGTCGGGAAAAAGCTTGTATTAACGTATTTCATCATTTTGCTGATGATGGGGATTATGGGCTTTATGGATTTGGAAAATATGAAAGGGCTTCAGAACAATACGAGGGAGATCGCGCATAACTGGCTTATCGGCACCGAGGTAGCCAACCATGTCAGCTATGCCAAGGAGCATGTGCTCACATTATATTACCAGCTTCAGATGGAGCCGGACCCGGCCAAGAAAGAAGCGATCAACAAACAAATGGATGATACGTTCACCGACATCGGGCAGCAGTTGATCCGGTACGAGTCTAGCGTGGCCGACGAGCAGGATGCGGAAAATTTACAGCGGCTCAAGCAGCACTGGAACGCCTTCATTGAAGCGAACAACCGGCAGAAAGCGTCCGGAAAAGGGTCGAGCGCCGCTTCCGATGAATTATCCAAAGCGTTTGCGGACGTAGAGGGCAGCATCGCCGCGATGATCGATTACAATCATAAAGGGGCTCAGCAGGCGGAGCAGGACAGCGATGATCTGTATCAGGCAAGCTTGACCGAGTTTTGGCTGCTGCTCGTCGGGGCGTTCGCCGTTGTTATCGCGATCGGCTTCCTGCTTGTCAGACTGATCTCCAGGCCCGTTTCTTTGGCGTCGGAAGCGTTGAACCGCATTTCGCACGGAGATTTGACGGGCGGGCCGATCCGCCATACGTCCAAGGATGAGATCGGCACGCTGATTGCCGCTGTCAATACATTGTCCGGCTCGCTCCGAGACTCGGTAATGCAAATTCAGCAAGCTTCCCAGCTTGTGGCCGCTTCGGCCGAGCAGTTGTCGGCCAGCTCGGAGCAGAATGCCGCCGCTTCCGAAAGCGTGACCCACTCCATTCAGGAGGTGGCGGGCGGTTCCGAGAATCAGGCGCAGAGCGCCGCGGAATGCAGCCGGGCGATGGACGAGATGTCGGCGGGCATCCAGCGGATAGCGGAGACGACATCGGAAGTGTCGGAGCTGTCCCAGACGGCTTCGGAGAAAGCGGAACAGGGAGCCGAAGCGATCCAGCAGGCTTCGGCCAAAATTCATTCAATCAGCTCTGCGGTCGGCAAGGCCGGCGAAACGATCCGGGGGATGGAGGAACATTCCCATAACATTAACCGTATATCCGAGTTTATAGGCGAGATTGCGACACAGACGAGCCTGCTGTCGCTCAATGCGGCGATTGAGGCGGCGCGCGCGGGCGAACACGGCCGCGGCTTCGCGGTGGTGGCGGATGAAATACGCAAGCTGTCGGCGCAAACCGCCGAATCGATTCAGGAAATTAATCGCGTGATCGAAGGGGTGCGTTTGAGCACGGTTCAGGCCGCCCGGTCGATGGACGAAGGGCTGGCTGAGCTGCAGGGCGGATTGGACGCGGTCGGCCAAGCCGAGAACACGTTCGGGCTGATCGTCCTGTCCGCGGCGGAGGTATCAAGGCGAATCCAAGAGGCGGCAGCGGCTGCGGAGCAGATGTCCGCCAGCTCCGAGGAAGTCGCAGCAACGGTGAGCAATATGGGATACATCGCCGAGCAGACGGCCAGCCTGGCGCAGACGGTGGCCGCTACGACCGAGGAGCAGCTTGCTTCCATTCAGGAAATCACTTCTTCGGCGACAACATTGTCCGGGATTTCCGAGAAGCTGCACGGGCTCGTTATTCAATATCGCGCGTAATCGCGCGTAATATGCGAAGCGCCTGCGGTATCCATGATTTTGCGCCGTGAGGGCTACATAACCCGGCGTTTCCGGGGCGATTCTAAAGGCGTAGCAGATGAGGCATTAGATAGGAGTGTAAAACCATGAGCTCAGTCGAACAAAAAGTCGTATCGGCCGAAGAAACGATACGTTCCCGGCACTCCGTGCGAAAGTACCAGCCGGGAGTAACGATTCCTGAGGAGGAACTGAATGAAATATTGACGTTGGCATCGAGCGCGCCGTCCTCATGGAACTTGCAGCATTGGCGTTTTCTTGTCGTTAGCGAGCAGGCGAATAAAGAAAGATTGCTGCCGATTACTTACAATCAACAACAAACGGTGGACGCTTCGGTCGTTGTGATCGTGCTCGGTGATTTGGAAGCAAATCAGATCGCAGCCACCGTGTATGAAAAAGCGGCGTCTGAAATTCGCGAGATGATGATCGGGCAGGTTAACGGCGCTTATGCAAGCAACCCAGGCTTAGCCAGAGACGAAGCGATCCGCAATGCATCCCTGGCGGCTATGCAGTTGATGCTGGCAGCCAAAGCAAAAGGGTACGACACCGTTCCAATGGGCGGGTATGACAGCAATGCCCTCGTGAAGGAATTGAGCATTCCGGAGCGTTACGTTCCGGTTATGATCGTCCCTATCGGCAAGGCAGCGGCTCCAGGCCGGCCTACAGACCGTCTTCCTCTGGAGCATCAAGTCATTCGCGAAAGCTTCTAAACCTAGTAGAGGATTCCGTATCCGTTTGATTTGTTTTCGTATTTGTTTAAACCGGCATATTTCAACGTTAGCAAGCTCATATTATCGATAGAACGTATGTCGTTTGGAAAGGAGTGCCGAACCTTGACTAAGAACCGATCCGTTGATGCTCAAGCTGCCGTTTCGAGTCAAGCTGAGCAGGAGGCGGCGGACCGTGCGGCCCGCGGCCAAGCCAATGCGGCCCGTGAGAAACAGCTGGAGGATCAGCTGCACATCAGCGAAGATAAAGTTGTCGATTATACTCCCGGAATCGATTGAAACCGGAAGGGCGGATTAACGGAGCCGATTGCCGAAAGCCGAGGCGCAGTGTCTCTGGGGCAATGTCTGTAAAAAGCGCGGATTCTCCATTTAAGAGGAATCCGCGCTATACGCGTTTAAAATGTTTTTGCAAGTGCGACGGCTTTTTGAATTGCTTCTTGTTTGATCGATTCGGCCCGGTCCGGGAATTGGTTATGTCCTTCGATGAACAAGCCTTCCAGCCCCGGAAGTCCGAAAAATTTCATAATAGCGGTCAAATGCCGGTGTCCTGCTTCCAGCTCCGCCATCGGACCTTCGGAATAAAGTCCGCCCCGGGCTTGGATATGCAGAGCTTTTTTATTCGGCAATAGGCCGACAGGACCTTCTGGGGTATATTTGAACGTTTTGCCCGCCGTACAGATCGAATCGATATAAGCTTTCATGATCGGCGGATAGGAAAAGTTCCACATCGGCGTTACAAAGACGTATTTATCGGCGGCGACGAATTGGTCGGTAAGCTCGTTCAATCGCGTTACCTTCGATTTCTCCTCGGCCGATAGCTGATCCATTGCGCTGCCGGAGCGAAGCTTCCCCCAGCCGCTGAACACGTCGGCATCGATATGGGGAATGTGGGCTTTGTACAAGTCCAGGCGAACCACTTCGTCACCCGGATGGGCTTCGCGGTAGGCCTCGACAAATGCCTTGCCCACGGCCATGCTGAAGGATTGGGTTTCGTTGTTCGGATGCGCGATAATATGAAGTAAAGTAGCCATAAGGTCTGATCGTCCTTTGCTGTTCTTTTTTTATGCCGGATCGGTACTTCAAAGCGATCCTCTCCGTCACATAGTTTCAATTTGCCCACCCTGTAATAGCTTTATGATTGAAATAAGTTCCTGACAAGCGTCCGCCGGCCGTTTCTTCCAGGTGAGAAATATACAGTGATCCATATAACCGAAGACGCCTCCGCCCCAGTTGGGTAAACCGGGATTCGGAGGCGTCTTCTATCCGGAGAAGCGGGAGGGACAGCTATTCCATGTATTTCTGCAAAACAATAACCGCATTATGGCCGCCGAAGCCGAACGAATTCGACATGCCTATCTTCAGCTCAGCTGGACGCGCCGCATTCGGCACATAGTCAAGGTCGCAATCCGGATCTGGTTGTTCCAAATTGATCGTCGGCGGGATGATTCCTTCCTGTAAGCTTTTGACCAAAGCGATGGCTTCTGCGCCTCCGGCGGCTCCGAGCATATGACCAAGCATCGATTTATTTGCGGTTACGGGAACTAGGTAGGCATGCTCTCCGAACAAGCGCTTGATGGCCAGCGTCTCCGAGCGGTCGCCCACTTCGGTGCTTGTGGCATGGGCGCTGATCACATCCACTTGTTCCGGCTGCAGGCCGGCTTCCTTCAGCGCCGCCTTCATCGCTCGGTAGGCGCCCGTTCCTTCCGGCGGGGTCGCGACGATATGATAGGCGTCGGAGCTGGCTCCGTAGCCGGTCACCTCGGCATAAATGCGGGCATTTCTGCGTAGCGCATGGGAAAGCGACTCCATAACGAGGATGCCGGCCCCCTCGGCCATAACGAAGCCGTCGCGCCCTGCGTCGAACGGCCTGCTGGCCCGCGAAGGCTCGTCGTTGCGGGTCGATACCGCCGTCGCATTGGCGAAGCTCGCCAGCGAAATGTCCGTTATGGCGGCTTCCGCTCCCCCGGCCAGCGCGACGTCGGCCGCGCCGCTGCGAATAAGCCTCATCGCTTCCCCGATGGCAGTATTGCCGATGGAGCAGGCGGTAACGGGAGCGAGCGTCGGGCCCAAAATGCCGAGCCTGATGCTGATCATCGCCGCGGCCATGTTGGCGATCATCATCGGCACCAGCGTCGGGCTGATCCTGTCGGGCCCCCGCTCCCGCAGCAGGCGATCCTGTTCAAGCAAGGTTTGGATACCGCCGATACCGGAGCCGACATAGACCGCCGCGCGTTCGCGGTCGATCTGCTCCAGCCGCAGCCCGGAATCGGCAACCGCTTGTTCCGCCGCCGCCGCCGCAAATTGGCAGAAGCGGTCCATCCGGCGGGCTTCCTTGCGTCCGAAGCGCGCTTCGGCGTCAAAATCGCGCACCAAGCCGGCGATTCGGGTTTTCTGCTTGGAACAGTCGAACGTATCGATCTCCGTAATGCCGGATTTCCCCTCTTTGAGCCGGCTCCAAAAGACGTCAACCTCGCTGCCGAGCGGTGAAATGACGCCCATCCCTGTAATAACTACACGTTCCATCGTCCATCCTTCCCTTCGGTGCGTATTGGATGAGCTTATCATGTCATAGCGTTTATCCTATTACAAGTTGTAGTTTATTATAGTATAATGACTACTACGATAATAAAGCTCGGCTAAGACAGGATGATAGATAGGAGGGGAAGAAGATGAACCGACAAGCAAGACTGCAAGCCTTGTCAGCTTTCTTGAAGGCGCAGCGGGCCAAAGTGTCCCCGGAATCGGCCGGATTTCCGGCCGGCAGCCGACGGAGGACGCCGGGGCTGCGGCGGGAAGAGGTAGCCCAGCTGGCGGGCGTCAGTCCGACTTGGTATACGTGGCTGGAGCAGGGCCGTGATATTCAAGTATCGGCTTCCGTCCTCGACTGCGTGGCGGGGGCTTTGCGGCTTACGGTCGACGAGAGAAAATATTTGTTTTCCCTGGCGCTGGAAACGGGGAGCGGCGGCAATCTGCTGAAGGAAGAGAAGCCCAAGATTAGCCCGTCTTTACAGACGATTTTGCAGGAACTGCGCAATTGCCCCACGATTATTTCTGATAGGAGATGTCAGATTGTCGGATGGAATCAGGCCGCTTCCCATGTATTCCTCGATTTTGAGCAAGTCCCCGAGGAAGAACGAAACATGATCCGGCTGCTATTCACCCGCAAGGAGTTCCGCAGCCTCGCGGTCAATTGGGAACATTTCGTCAGCGGCTTTCTGTCGATGTTCCGCGCTTACTACGGACAATATGTAGAAGATGAATGGTACGAGCGGTTTCTGGAGGAAATGACAGCCCTTCATCCCGATTTTCATCAGCTTTGGGAGCAGAGCAGAGTGAGCTCCGCCCCCGAGGTGCTGCTCGAATTCCGCCACGCGAAGGCAGGCAAAATGCTGTTTCACTTAACGAGCCTGCAAGTGCAGGGCAGCGCGGATTTGCGCTGCGGCATCTACACGCCTGCGCCGGAGTCCACTACCGAAATCAAAATAAAAAGGCTGATGGAGCGCAAATCCCCATCAGCCGCTTCCGTCGGCACGCTGACGGAGTGAGCTTCTCTTTGGCCGCGAATCGTTAACCGCGGCGCGGGAGGCAGTCTCGCTGCAAGGCGACCCGCGGCACCGTCCCCGCACGGATACGGCGGATGCCCGGCTAAGCCCATTTGCCGCTGCGGAACAGCGGCTCCCTGGCGCCGCCGGCCGTCTCCCCGTCGATGTTCAGCTCGGCGGAGCCGATCATAAAGTCGACATGCGTCATGCTGCTGTTGGCGCCGGCCGCGGCCAGCTGCTCCTTGCTCATCTTCGTGCCGTTTACGACGCACAAAGGATAGGCGCTGCCGATAGCCAGATGGGCGGAGGCGTTCTCGTCAAAGCCTGTGTTATAAAAGATAACATTCATTGCCGATATCGGCGAACCGTGCGGAACCAGAGCGACTTCTCCCAAAAAATGCGACCCCTCGTCCGTCTCGATCAATTGCTTGAGCGCTTCGTATCCCTGCTCCGCCGAGAAATCGACGATACGTCCCCGTTCAAAGGTCAAAGTAAACCGGTCGATCAAATTGCCGTTGTAATTGAGCGGCATGGTGCTCGTCACTTTGCCGTTGATTCCGTGTTTGTGCGGCAGCGTGAATACTTCTTCCGTCGGCAAATTCGGCACGAAGAACGTGCCGCGCTCGTTATAAATGCCGCCGGCCACCCATAGATGCTCCTCGGGAAGTTCTACGGTCAGCTGTGTGCCAGGCGCTTCATAATGCAGCTTGCGGTACCGCTTGCCGTTCAGCAGCTTCACGCGCTCCTGCAGCCGGCGGATATGATCTTCCCATGCCTTCACCGGATTGTCCTGGTCCAGACGGGTCGCGCGGAAAATGTACCCCCACAGCTTTTGAACCGCCTCGTCCGCCGTCAGCTCCGGAAATACCTTAGTCGCCCATGACGGCGTCGGCACGGAGACGATGGACCAACTGACTTTACCGCTTTGCAGATTGGCGCGATGTTCTTTCATCGCGTTCATTTGCGTGCGCGCCGCCAAGGCGATTTTACCGGAATCGATGCCTTCCAGCAGCTCCGGATTCGGGGCATATACCGTCAGGAAGGCAGCGTCATCGCGGGCCATTTCGGCATAGCCGTCCGCTTTCCAGCGCGGAAACTGCCGCAGCGCTTCGTCGCCGGCATGCAGCAGCTTGATCCGGCGCAGCTCCTCGTCGTCCCAATCGACGATAACTTGCCACACCCCGGCCTCATAAGCTTTGCGGGCGATTTGGCGCACAAAGTCCACTGCGGCAATCGGCGCCGATACGACCAGAGTCTGTCCCTCGCGAACGTTCAATCCTACTCTAAGCGCCAGCTCGGCATACTGCTCCAGCAGCACGTCGAATGATTTCATGATGATCCCCTCCTCCAAGGATTAGCGATTACACTAACTTAGTGCTTATTATACGCCTTGCTTGACGAGAAATCGAAGCCTTGCCGGCACAGGAAGCTTCCTAAAACGGTCTACTGGGAAACTTGCCGGCGGCGGTTCTTATTTTTCCTCCGGGCCGGTAAGATGATAGTGGAGACCCAGATTCCCTTTTTTGGTAAATAGTTTAGCGAAAAAATATTCTTGACAGCTTCAATGGTTGGAAGTATGATTCTCGTAGTGCATAATCCCTACTAAAATGGTGGGGTATAGAGGGGATGAGTAGCTTGAACAACAACTTGATTCATGCATTCCAATCTAACTGGGTAAGCTTGGTTATTTCTTTGGTTATTATTGGGGTGCTTTACTTCTTGGGTAGAAAACGGGTCGGCTTCGGCAGCCGCGTGCTTATTGCGCTTGGGCTCGGGCTGATCGCCGGTATTTTCTTCAACAAGTTTAAATTCGACGCCACAAGCGTCAGCACAATCGGTTCCATTTATGTTAACCTGGTGAAAATGCTCGTTATACCGCTGGTCGTCGTGCTGGTTATCAACAGTATTACCTCGATTTCCAATCTGGGTCATCTGCGTAAAATCGGCATCAAGACGATTTCTTTATTCTTGATCACGACGGGGATCGCCGCCTTGATCGGGTTGCTGGTCGCTCTGGCCTTCGATCCGGGCTCCGGCATCGCACAGGAAATTCCCAAAACGTTCAAGCCGCGGGACATTCCGACGTTCTCGCAAGTTATTCTCGATTTGGTTCCGAGTAATCCGATCAGCGATATGGCCGGCGGCAAAGTCGTACCGGTACTGATCTTTTCCATTTTCGTCGCTATCGCTATGGTGCATGTCGGCTCGAAAAAGCCGGAAGCCGTTCAGCCTGTCAAACATTTCATTGAATCGTTTGCGCAAATTATGCATCAAGTGACCAAATATATCATTCGTCTGACTCCGTTCGGCGTCTATGCCCTGATCGGCGCGATGGCCGCCAAGTACGGTCTTGAGACATTGGCCCCGCTGATCAAAGTGATTCTCGCTACGTATACGGCGCTGCTGCTGCACTTCATTCTTACTTTCGGCGGTCTGGTTACTTTTGTAGCCAAGGTCAATCCGTTCAAGTTTTTCCGCAAGGCGTATCCGACGATCGCCGTAGCCTTTACGACCCGCAGCAGTTACGTTACGCTGCCGGTAAATCTGGAAGTCATCACGAAGCGGTTGCGCGTATCTCCTAAGATCGCAAGCTTTGTGGCTCCGCTTGGCGCGACGATGAACATGAACGGCTGCGGCGGCGTGTGGCCGGCAGTGGTCGCCATTTTCGTAGCGCGTGTCTATAATGTGCCGCTGGGCATTTCCGAATATATTCTGATCGTTCTGGTCAGCATGATTTCTTCTATCGGCGTTGCCGGCGTTCCCGGACCTGCAGCAATTTCCACGACAGTGGTATTGACCGCGCTGGGCTTGCCTGTGGAAGGTTTGGGTCTTGTGCTTGCAATCGACGCGGTAGTGGATATGGGCCGTACGGCCGTTAACGCTACGGGCACAACAGTATGCACTTTGCTGGTAGCGAACTCGGAAGGCGAGTTCGACCGCGAATCGTTCAATCGCGATGAAGAAGATCAAATGGAGCTGAACCCGGTATAAACGGTTTCCGCCGCAACGAATATGGAAAAGGCAGCCTTTCATGAGGTTGTCTTTTTCTTATTGTTTAGGAAATGATGCGCAGCCATATCCTGTGGATATCGGGGGGCTCCCCCGAAAGGAAAGTCTACCCATAGAACGATCCCAGAGGAAGGGTTAGACGCCGATCCAGCTTAGGCTGGATGCGGACGCAATAAGCTTCAGAGCATCACGTCGCTTTTGGGGGATTTGTTCTTCCAGGACTCATCCATTTACATGGGTAAAACAGGAAATAAAGGGGACGGAATCGAAGTAGGTAGCTAACCAAATAGTTGCTGGAGGGATGAAAGTTGAAGCTCGACCGACTGCTGGCTATTACGATGCTGCTGCTTAACCGCAAACGGGTAGGAGCCCAAGAGCTAGCTGAACGCTTCGAGGTATCGCTTAGAACGGTTTATCGGGATTTGGAGACGCTAAACCAGGCGGGCATCCCGATCGTATCTTATGCCGGAGCGTCCGGAGGTTACGAAATTATGGATCAATACCGGCTGGACAGGCAGTTTTTATCCTTGGAGGAGCTGCAATCGATTGTCATCGGACTGAAGGGCGTCCGTTCGTCGCTCGATGAGCAGGAGATCGGGGGCTTGCTGGATAAGGTGGGCGCACTGCTGTCGCGTACGGAACAAGGCGCCTTGGCTCAGATGAGCCAGCAAATGATTATCGATATGAATCCTTGGCACGGGGGCAAGGCCGACAAGGAGAAGCTCGGTATCCTTCGCGAGGCCGCGCGGAGTACGAAATTGATCCGGTTTTCTTATACGGATTCGCAGGGGGAATCTTCCGAGCGGCGTTGCGAGCCGATGAGCGTCGTGTTGAAAGGATACGTGTGGTACTTATACGGCTATTGCCTTTTAAGAGAGGATTATCGGGTGTTCAGGCTATCGCGAATCGAAGAACTGCATGTGCTAAGCGAAACGTTCGTCCGCCGTCCGAAGACGCTGGAGCAGCTGGGTTACGGGTGGAACCGGTCTCCGGATACCGCCAAGATCCGTCTGGTGCTGCAGTTTCAACCGCGTATGAAGCCGAGAGTGCAGGATTATTACAGGGATGCGGACATCGTTACGCAGCCGGACGGCACGCTGCTGGTAACGACGGAGCAGCCGGACGAGCCGTGGCTGTACAACATGCTGCTGAGCAGCGGAACGGATGTGAAAATTATCGAGCCGGATAGCGTGGCCCAATCCATTCGGGAGATTGCGCAAAAAATCGTGGAAATGTACACGCCCGCGAGAAAACCTTGACATAATGCTGTCAGTATTGCTGCTGTATATTGGATGTATGAAATGTAACCGCTAATGAATCGAGGAGGTTGTTAAGTTATGTTTACATCCGTTCAATCCTTTGCGGCCGGCTGGAGCAATGAGACCGCGGCCACCCAACGCGTAATGAACGCGTTGACCGATGCGTCGCTGCGTCAATCCGTCGGTCCCGAGCTGCGCACTCTGGGCCAGCTGGCATGGCATGTGGCGACATCGGGGTATGAGATGCTCGCCCGCACGGGACTCCAGCTTCCGCCGCTTCCCGGAGATGAGCATACTCCGGCTCCGGACTCGGCTCAAGCGATCGCCGAAACGTACGGCAGTATGAGCAAGAAACTGCTTGAGGCGGTCCAATCCCAGTGGACCGACGCCGACCTGCTTCGGACCAGCGAGATGTACGGCGGCGAAGCATGGGCTAACGGGCTGACGCTGCATGTGCTGATCCAGCATGAGGTGCATCACCGCGGACAGATGACTGTGCTGATGAGACAGGCCGGACTTCGTACGCCGGATATTTACGGACCTACCCGCGAGGACTGGATCGAGCAAGGGATGCAGCCGCTCCTTTAAGGGCGGAAGGCTGCGGTCGTCTTCCTTATCGTTACGGCAAGCGCAGACAGCCGGAAGAGCTGATCCTAGAGCAGAACGCTTCTCGGGTCAGCTCTTTTGTCTTTTTCAGAATAAGGTTAATTGAACGGGCTCCTGCTCCCGGCCATCGTCCTTTGCGGCCGTCCGTTCATGAACGGGGACAGCTTGCGGGTTGTAAGGAGACCGTACGGTATGTCTTAATTGCGGATACAGTTCAAGCAGCCGGTTAATCATCTGCATCTTCGGCGTCTTATATTCGGGGGGAAGCGATGACGAAGCCTGATACAGCCGGGCATACGGCGCCGCAAGCTGCGGATAATGCTGCCGCAGCGTCTGAAAGAACCAAACCTTCACCTCCGGCGTGCTGAGACGCAAGTAAGACGGCATGACGAACCCGGCGCCGGCCTCTGCAGAGGCTGCAAGAAGAGAGCGGAGATCCGTCTCGCTATCGGTCAAATAAGGGAGTATCGGAGCGGCAAAAATGCCGACGGGAATGCCGGCTTCGGCCAGCTTGCGCACGGTTCTCAGCCGCTGGGCGGGTGCCGGAGTGGATGGCTCGAACTGCCGCCACACAAGCGGGTCCAGCGTGCTGAGGCTGATGTTTACGGAGGCGAGCGGAAGCTGCAGGAGCAAGTCCATGTCCCGTAAAATAAGCGGAGAACGCGTCGTAATGGTTACCGGCACCTGGTATTCGGCCAGCACCTCCAAACATCCTCGCGTCACCTTGGACTTGGCTTCGATCTGTTGGTACGGATCGGTCGCCGTGCCGATGGCTACTTGGCCGAGCTCCGAGGGATGCTTGCCGCGCAGCCGTTTGCGCAGCTGCTCGCGCAAAATGTCCGCAGCGCCTTCTTTGATGAAGATATGCCGCTGAAACGTATCGTCCGCTTCCACGCCGAGAAAGGAATGCGTAGAGCGGGCATAGCAGAAGCTGCAGCCGTGCTGGCAGCCGCGATAAGGGTTGATCGACCAATCAAAGGGCATGGAGGGCGCTTTGACCGAATTGAGAATGGTTTTGGCTTGCAGCGGTTCGTATTGTATCCGTCGGGGACGATCCATAGCATTCACTGCCTTCGAATGTAATAAGAACATATGTTCTTATTACATCGTAACAAAGCGGCTTTCATATGGCAAGAGGAATAAAGCTGGAAAAATCAGTTTTGGCTGAACCTGGCCGCACGCAGCCAGGGGTTCTCTACATCGGCTGGAGGACATAATCCGCATAGCGTTTGGCGTTCAAACTTAGCTCTTCCTCGGATAACGCATGAATACCGTGCAGAACGAACGAGGGAATGAAGACCGTTCCTATCAGGTTACTTGTCGCCTGAAACGGTTTGAGCAGCTCGCTCATCGAGAATTGGTTGCGGCCTCCCGCCTGATAGGCTTCCTCAGGACTTCCGGTGGATACAGCCAGAGCGAACTGTTTGCCGTGCAGCTTATCCCCGGAAGAGCCGTAAGCCCAGCCGTAGGTCAGCACGTCGTCCAACCATTTTTTTAGCAAAGGGGGAGAACTGTACCAAAAAAACGGGAATTGGAGCACGATGCGGTCGCAAGCTTCCAGCCGTGCCTGTTCTTGGCCGACATCAATGCGTTCATCGGGATAAGCGGCGTACAAATCGTGATCGTCACCGCGCGGTGCTGCTTCAGTTCTTCAAGCCATCGTTTATTGATGCGGGATTGCTCCATATGGGGGTGAACCGCTATGACAAGAACGTTCATATCAGCATGATCTCCTTGGAAAATGGGATGGCAAGCGTTTTGGCTGCGCACCGGATTAGTGTAACCAGCCGTTGTCGGCGTTACTCGGCTGGCGTAGGTGGGCTTCGAAGCGATTACCGGAGCCGCCTCGCCCGGTTTGCTTCGCTTCGGTCCCGGTCTAGCCGGAACGGCCGTTTTCCCGTATACTAAGGGAATATTTGGTCTAACGCAGGAGGTTTCAGTCCATGATGAACGATATCCGGCGCATTTGCGTCTTTTCCGGCTCCAATCCGGGCAATCATTCCGATTATGAGGACGCGGCGCTTCGCCTCGGAGAAGCGCTTGCCGTCCATGGCATCGACTTGGTGTACGGAGGGGCGAGCGTAGGCTTGATGGGACGCGTCGCGGATAAGGTGCTGTCGATGGGGAGACAGGTGATCGGGGTTATGCCGACGGGGCTGTTCCGCGGCGAAATCGCCCATACCGGTTTGTCCGAATTCCATGAAGTGAAGACGATGCATGAGAGAAAGCAGCTGATGGCCGATCTGTCCGATGCATTTATCAGCATGCCAGGCGGACTCGGAACCTATGAAGAGCTGTTCGAAGCGGCGTGCTGGTCGCAAATCGGGATTCACAAGAAGCCCATCGGGCTGCTGAACGTACGCGGGTTCTACAATCCGCTTATCGCGATGCTGGAGCATACGGTGAAGGAAGGCTTCATGCGCGAGGAAAATCTCGGGCTGCTCGTCGTCGAGTCCGATCCCGCCCTTCTCGTCGAACGTCTGCTTCGTTATGTTCCGGTTGAGCAGGGGAAGAAATGGGTAGAGCTTAAATAGACTCATCCGACGAATTGGGAGGTCAAACGGACGCAGCCGGGCGCCAGTCAACGTCAAAAGGACCCCATCTCCGCAGTTTGCGAGCTAGAGGGTCCTTCGGCATTTTTATAGGAGAATGCTTGCAATAAGGAACGCGTCGCAAGCAACTGCGGACAGGATCGCTTTCGCGCAGCTTCTTGCGGCATTAAGCGGTCGTATGCCTGGCTGCGACCGGACGCGATTGCACGTAAGGCAGCACTTTCGGCTTGGAGCCGAAAAGCATCCAAGAGCTTTTGACGTATTTTTGCGCCAGGCCGACAATAGTCCAAGAGATGAGCAGGGTGACGGCATATCCCGATGCGATGTACAGGTAATACGTAGCCAGCGTGTAACTGACCGGAAGCCGGAAATAATAGAACAGCACGGCCGCATGGATAATGTACACACCGAATGAAGCGACTCCGAGATGAATGATCGTATTGACGACTTTGGCGTTCAGATTGCGATACAACAAATAGGAGATTTGCAGCAGGATCAACGGCGATGTGAACGTATGGAAAAACCAGTAGCATTCGTACAGCAGCGCACTCGCACTGAAGTCGTTGACGCGGGTCTGATACCACAAGTTAACGTCGCCGAAGCTGGAGAAGATCCATAACGCCCAAAGCGGAATCCAGAGCAGCGCTTTAGCCGAAAACAGCTTACTCCAAGTCACGATCATCCAATCCTTGACGGCCGGATAATAGATGCCGCAGAAAGCGCCCATCAAATAATACGAAATATAGCTGATGGCAAGCTGGCCTTTATCCGCGTAATGCAGGCTGAAATGATTGTAGAGGACAAAGGCCCATTGCAGTGCCAGTCCGATCCAGATCAGATGCTTCGTCACCCGCGGATAGCGCTGCAAAAACCACAGCAGCAGCGGGAATAATACGTACAGCTGCGCGCTGATGAAGACAAAGTACAGATGATAGAAGGTTTTGCCGTATAGCACCATCGTGAAAAAATCGGCGAACGACGCATGCTGAGCGAACTGCCCCCATGTTTCTCCGAACGAGTAATAAATTTGGATCACATAATAAAAAGCCGAAAAAATCAGATAAGGCGTTAAAATATATAAAAATCGGCGCTGATAAAACCGCGCGATTAATTTTCCGTTCAGCGGACGATCGAAATAACTGTAAAACAGTACAAGCGCGCTAAGAAAAATAAAGGTCGGCGTACCGAATTTATTGAATACGTTCAAAAAGTTAAAATAGAAAAACATCGAAGAGCTTTTGTCGACAATTTCCCCGACCGGAATCGATGTGACGTGAACGAAGATGACGCCAAGTATGGCTAATGCTCGAACGATATAAATGATGTTCAACTGATCTTTGGCCGAGGCCGGCTTCGCTACCCCATGGACGATCCCCTCCTTGATCTTGTGTACAAGAACCAAGTATAGGAGGGCGATATGAAATTATTATTACCCTAAGCTTAAGATTAGCTGAAAATAAACTTCCAATTTATTGTAAAATAACCCCGCAAAGTGGGGTCTTGGCTTCGAAGCTGATTCAGGTACTTTGCGGGGAGCCCCGAAATGCCGGGGAGTATCCCGAAGCGGGGCGGCGCTATCCGTTCAACTTTCCGGAGCCTGCCGCAGCGGGCGGCTTCCGGGGCGCGAAGCCGCGCGGCTGGTAGGTGCCGATCACGATGCCCAGCGTCGTCAGCACGAAGGCGAGGACGTGAATCCAGCGGATATGCTCGCCCAGAAAAAGCACGGCGCCGACCATGCTGGCAAACGGCATGCCGTTGATGAACATTGCCGTTTTATTCGCCCCGAGCAGCTTGATGCCGTGATTCCAGCCGAGCGTGCCAAGCGAGGAAGCGATCCAGGCGGAGGCGAGCATGACGAGCCAGCCCGTGCCGTCGAAATGAACCAAGCCGTAAGCGCCGGGGCCGAGCTGCGCGAAAGCGCCGATATTGAGCAGAATGCCGCCGATCAGCGTGGAGTAGGCCGTCGTAACCAAGGTCGGCATTCCCGTAGAGGCAATCGTCTTGATCAGCAGGCCGCCTGCCACGTAGCCGAGCATGGACAGCACCATGATCAAGTCGCCCCATCCGGATACTTCGACGGACGCATCCGCCGAGCCGCTCAGCACGACGATGACGACGCCGGAGAAGCCTGCCGCGATACCTAGCGCGAGCCGCGCGTTCATCTTCTCGCCTACGAATACGGCGGCGAGCAAAGCGGTCGTCAGCGGATTCAGGCCGAGAATGAGCGAAGCGTTCGTCGCCGTCGTCGTCACGACGCCCGAAGCGAGAAACAGCTGGTGAAAGAAGATCGACGTCAGTCCGATCAGGCAGAGCAGCCCCCACTGCTTGCGGCTCGGTCGGTACCAGCCGTATTTGCGCAGCACGAACGGCAGCAGCGCCAGTCCGGCGAGCGGCATTCTAACGGCGGCTACGAGGAACGGAGGCGCGGTTTCGGTCAAATATTTCACCATGACGATATTCAGTCCCCACGATGCGACGACAAAGGCCAATACAACATAAATCCATCGGTTTGCAGTTCCCACAGAAGCTTGCTCCTATCCGGTCTTTAATGATGTGTTCTTCCTCCATTAAAGCACAGATTGGCCCGCGGGGAAATCACCGAAATATAACGATCTCATTTCTGTATGCAAGGACGGGTGCAGCCGGTAGCAGCAGGGGCGGGACGCATCCTTCCGCGTTGGTTTCAGGGTGCTTCCTTCGGGAATAAAGGAGCGATCCGATCGATCCGGTTGGTCCATATGCCCCCGGTATAGGCTGCCGGAATTCGTTGCCGAACATCTTCGGGCGTATCGAAGCCGCTGGAAAATTCGGTGCCGTCGCCGCCGACCATAATGACGCGGACATCGGCGTCGGTCATCCGTGTCATAAAGCGGTTGGGCCAGCCCCACAGCCACGGTGCTATCTTCTCCGGAATATGGACCTGGCTGTGCCGGAGCGAGTCGGGAACGTAACCGGTCCAGCCGATGGCGGCATAGGTCAGAACAAAGCGGATCATCGTCGATTTGGACATGACGCGCAGCTCGGGAATGGACGCTTTAGCCGACGCGACCGGATTGTCGCCGCCGTATACGGTAAGCTGCTGCAGTCTGGAAGACGGAAGCTTTCGCAAATATTGAGCGAGCAGCAGTCCTTCGGCGGGATCGTCGCTTTTCATATGAATAAGGAATTCGTGATCCGGGAACGTGCTCAGCACTTCGTCGAGCGTCGGCATCATGCCGATCCCTTTGCCCCGAAACGGGTGCGTCTTCCCTCCGTCCGCGGTATATCCATAGCCGATATCGAGCGCCTGCATCTCCGATACCGTATGCTCTCTCGTCACGCCGGAGCCGTTCGTCCGGCAATCGAGCGTCCAATCGTGAAATACGACAAATCGGCCGTCGAGCGTCGGCTGCACGTCGAATTCGACAACAGCGGCTCCTTCCTTGAAGGCGGCGTCCATGGAGGCGATCGTATTTTCCAAATAAGGATGCTCGGGTTCGTAGATGCGCTCCGCGGTACAGGTGTCGTTCATAATCCCCTCCATGGGGAACGTCTGGGACATGCCGCGGTGGGCGAGAAGAAACGGGCTGCCTTGCGGCGGATCGCTCAGCCAAGAGCAGTTATTAAAATAGATGAAGGCGAGCAGAGCGAGCGCGATCCATATCCGCTTCCGCTTGAGCCGTTTGGTAAAGGGGTGCATTGCATATTCCTCCCGGTTTGCTTTAGGGGCCGTCAGGTTACACGGCGTGCTTCACGGTATCTATCGTAGCGAATTCGGGGGCCGGTCTTCAATGGAAGCGCCATGACGTTCGGATGATGGAATACGTATGAGGGAAGCGGCGCACGATTATTATCGGGCGCTGGCTGCAGCCCGGGCGGGGCGGTCCCGTTCAGCCCAAGGTCCACACCGACCGGTCCAGGTCATGTTCAGCCCGGCCCGGGTTTCCTACAGAAAATGGCGTATAACAAGGAACCGGAAAATCGGCGCAAAAGCGGCCGGACCGGAGAATCAAGGAGGGCGACTGTGATGGAGCCGTTGTTTTTTGCCGACCCTGCGCAATTCCGCGCCTGGCTGGAAGAGCATCATGAGCAGGCCGACGCCTTGCTGGTCGGCTACTATAAGAAAGGCACAGGCCGGCCCAGCATGACCTGGCCCGAATCGGTGGACGAAGCGTTGTGCTACGGCTGGATCGACGGGGTGCGCAAAGGAATCGATAGCGAAAGCTATATGATCCGTTTCACCCCGCGCAAGCCGAGCAGCATATGGAGCACAGTGAATGTAAAGCGGGTCGCCGAGCTGACCGAGCTCGGGCGGATGCGCCCGGCGGGCTTGCACGCGTTCGAAAAGCGCAGAGAGGACAAGACCGGAATCTACTCTCATGAGCAGAAAATCCCTGCCGAGCTTGGAGGCGACTATGAAGCGATATTCCGTGCTAACGCCAAAGCATGGGAGTTTTTCCAAAGCCGGTCCGCGTCGTACCGGAAAACATCGATCCATTGGATCGTCAGCGCCAAGAAGGAAGAAACCCGGATGAAGCGGCTAAACGCGCTGATCGCGGCATCGGAGCAAGGGCTTACGGTCGATCCGTTCACGCGCAAGCCGAAGCCGGCTCCGTAGGCGCGACCGCCGCCAGGGAACCTAGTACGTACGGCCGGCTCTGACGGCTGTCCGGGTCTTCTTCCAGGCATAGAGGATAATCAGCTCGGCGACGATCAAATTGCCGATCCAGCAAGCCCATGCGGAAAGCTGGTAAGATTGGACGAACCATCCGGTCAGCATGGAAAAGACCATAAGCCATACGCGGAAGCTGACCGCGGCGAGCGTGAGCGCATAGCTGCGGATCATCCACTGCTTGTGAGCCGTTATCTGCCGGTTTACGGCGCGCTTCACGCCGATCCAGGTCGTCGTTACCCACAGGACGTCCAGAGTGAAAAAGCCGAGACCCGCTTTCCAGCCCCCCGTCGCAAACAGCGACAAGTAGATGCTGATCAAACCGCTGAACGTGATCGCCGCCACATACAGATACCCCAGCATGCGGTGGTAGCGGACCCAGGTTCCCTGCACTCGGATAAACAGCTGGAGCGGGCCGAGAATGACGGCGAGACAGGCCGTTACAATATGTCCGTAAAGCAACACGATCCAGGGGAAGTAATGAAAATTTGGCTCGCGAAGCTTTTGGACGATCAGTCCCGCTTTCTTCGGGTCGGACAAGCCGTACTGCATAACGACATAAGCGATTAATAACAGCGCTAATAAAGATACTGCGATACGAACCCAAGCTTTTGTATTCACTTGCTTCATCTCCTCTAAATTTTTTGGTTGCTATACAAGACGATCCGCATGAATCGATCCCTTCGTTTTTTTATCAAATGAAAAAAATATTCGAGCTGGGCCGTTTATCAAGTATGAGAAATTACTGTATAATGTGATTAAATTGTATGGAAAGCGAGTGATTTCCCATGACAGTCAGATCCTTACACTCATCTATTCAATTCGAGGTACGGAAGAGATAACTTTAGAAAGTTCTTTTATTAAAGCCTTCCGTGCAATAAAAAACGGAGGAAAATGATCTATGTTTAGTTATTACAGTGCGCTTTGTACCGAGCTCTACGATTTGACGAAGCCTGTAGGGTTTTCTTTAAACGGCGATATTGAATATTACCAAGAAAGACTGCAAACTTGTCAGGGACGTATTCTGGAAGCGGCGGTCGGCTCAGGACGGTTTTTGATTCCGCTTCTTGAGGCCGGATATATCGTCGATGGAATTGATTATTCTCCTGAAATGCTGGAGTCTTGTCGTAAACGTTGCGAAGAAAGAGGACTAAGTCCTCGTTTATATGAAGGTCAATTGCAGGATTTTTCATTGCCCTTCCAGTATGAGGCGATTATTATTCCTACGGGTTCCTTTGGCTTGATTGAAAAGCGGGAGGAGTCTCTGGGCGCATTGCAATGCTTTTATCGGCATCTGGCCCCGGGCGGGCGGCTTATTGTCGATCTGCTATTGCCTCATGACTGGAAAACCGGAAAGATCGCTACTTCCGCGTATCCTCTGCCTAATGGGGAGGGGATTACGCTGGAAAGCAAATCGATTGAAATGGATTGGCTCCAGCAATGTACTGTATCTTATATAAAATATGAGAAATGGCGCCAGGGAAAACTGATTCAAACCGAGCTGCAACGATTTGCATTGCGCTGGTATGGAATTGAGGAATTCAGGCTTGTTTTAGAGAGCATCGGTTTCTCGGATATTACATGCTCTGCCGATTATATTTACAAGAGTCAGCCGTCGAATGCAGGCCAAATCATTACTTTTGAAGCCGTACGAAAGCAATAATTAACAAAGCTGTTGTCACCATCGACAACAGCTTTCTTGGGATGAAGGTTGGATGGAACCGCCGCTTTGCCGGTATCGTCCGGCCGGGTTGGAGACAATAGACGGGGGTGTCGTCATGGGAACGATAGTATGCTTTATTTCCGAGGAATTCGCCGATTTCGAAATTACGCTGGCGCTGCATAAGATTAAGAACGTAGGCCGCAGAACGGTTATGACGGCCGGATACGAGCTTCAGCCTGTCGTCAGCGAGTCGGGGCTGTTCTATATGCCCGATCGGACCGTGCAGGATGCGCTGCGGCTTGACGATATCGAAGCGCTGATCATCCCCGGCGGCCCGATCCGGGAGCAGAGGGAGGAGCTGACCGCTCTGATCCGCAAGCTGGACGAGGAGCGGACGCTGCTGGCCGCCATTTGCAACGGACCGCAATATTTGGGCCGGGCGGGCGTGCTGGACGGCACGGACTTTACGACCTCCTGCTCGCCGGAGCGGATTCAAGCTCTGGGCGTACAGGACCCTTTTCCGAGGCGCAGCTATGTGAACCGGCGCGTCGTTCGGAGCGGACATATTATAACGGCCCAAGGACGGGCCTTTGTCGATTTTTCGTTTGCGCTGTTTGATTATTTGAACATTTACGAAGGGCAGCAGGGGGAGAGAGACAAGCTGTATCGGGATATTATGAACCGGTAATTGGCGCAAATCATAGGATGTCTTCATGAGAATGACTTGTTTTCATTCGGAAAATTCCCTGATTTTTGTTAAAAATTAGGTTTCAATGACTTTTTGCAGAAAGAAATCCGAACGATCCCTTGAAAAATAGCCCGTTTTTCAGTATGATGAAATTATATGAATCCGACGACGGTTCTAGAAGGTGAACATATGCCCCTAACTGATTCTAACGAAATCAAAAAGCAGCTGTGTCACATCTACAACGAGGTATCCAAGGAATTGTTCGGATTCGGTACCACGCTGCTGAAGGCTTCGATCGATCATAATATCATCACGTACCAGGCCAGGCACCGCCGCTCGCCGCGGTCTACCGCTTTGGAGGGCGAAGCGCCTACGCTGAAGTACGAGGTTGATTTTTACATGTCGTCGATCTATAAGAAGCGAATCCGGGAGAAACTCGAACAAGAGATGGGGCTTGCGATTGAAGCCGTCCTGCGAGACTACGATCCGCCGACGCAGTGGGCCATTACTAATGTCATTTTGCGCGAAAGCACAACCGAATAACATCGGCTGTTTCTCTTTTGATTTATCTTAAGAGGGAACCGAACCAACGACGAAACGGATGCCGCTGGACATTGTTTACAATGGAAAGCGCTCTTGTTAGAAGCTTTTTATTCTACCAAGGGCGCTTTCTTTTTTTTATAGGTTTATAAGCAAGAAGGAAAAGGGGGAATCGGGCGGGAGTGCGACGGCGGAACCGGAGAATGCATAGATTGCCGGGGTTGTAAAATACTAGAGAAAAAACCTAAAGACCTGCATCGAAGCCGTTTCAGGCAGTAATCCGCTTGCGAAGCGGCCGGCATGCAGGCCAGGCAATGACTTGACAGGAGACGGACCCGTCCGGCGTTTCGCCCGCCCGGTTCTGGGCAACGACAAAGAAAAGATATTGGAGGACAAAGACGATGAAAAACAGATGGGTTCAAGGTATTCTTTCGCTTTCCGTATTGGGACTGGCTCTTACCGGCTGCGGCGCGCCGAAGGAGCAAGGAGGAGCGGCGGCGGACACGAACAAAGCGGCGGGCAAAGGCGAGCCGACACAGCTCGTTATCTCCACTTGGGGCTTCTCGGAGGACTTTTTCCGCAAAGAAATTTATGAACCGTTCGAGAAAGAGCATAATGTTAAAATCGTGCTGGAAATCGGCAACAACGCCGAGCGTCTGAACAAAGTGAAGCAGGGCAGCTCCAATGTCGACCTGATTTATTTATCCGACTATTATGCACAGCAGGGGATCGAAGCGGGCTTGTTCGAGAAGATCGACCGCAGCCGTATCCCGAACCTGAACGATATTTATGATGTGGCGAAGGCGCCGCTCGGCGAAGACTACGGCCCTGCCTATACGGTCGGCCAGCTCGGCATCGCCTATGACCCGAAAGCGCTTGGCGGTAAGGAAATCAAGTCTTGGGCGGATTTGTGGAGTCCGGAGTTCGCCAAGAAGCTGACGATGCCGAACATTACTTCGACCAGCGGCCCGATGATGGTGGATGCCGCATCGGTCGTTGCGGGAAGCAGCTCGTTCAATGAAGACCAGGCGTTCGCGAAGCTGAAGGATCTGAACAAATCGGTCGTGAAATATTACGGCCAAACCTCCGAGTATGTGAACATGCTGGCTCAAGGCGAAATTGCCGGCGGCCCGATCATGGAAATGTATGTGAAAGACTTGAAAGCGGCCGTGCCGACCGTGAAATTCATTACGCCGTCCGAGGGCGGCTATGCGATCATGAACACGATCAACGTCGTTAAGGGCAGCAAGAACAAGCAGTTGGCCGAAGACTTCATCAACTGGCATTTGAGCAAGGAAGCCCAGGAGAAATCCGCCAAGGCTCATATCGATTCTCCGGTCAACAAGACGCTGCAGCTGACGGCCGAAGAAGCGCAGGGCATTACTTACGGCGCCGACGTCGTGGCCAAGCTGCGCAAGCTGGACATGAAATTCGTCAATGCCAATTTGAAAAAATGGATCGACCGTTTCAATAAAGAAGTAACTCAATAATCCGGCCGTATTTCGGCTGAACACGAAGGGTATATGACATGACCAATGGCATGTACCCTCCTTTTTCTCAAGAAAAGCATATCGGGCAGGAGGCTTGCCATGATGGGGAAGAAAGTCATCCTAGATGTGGATACGGGGGTGGATGATGCGCTGGGCATTTTGCTCGCCGTACGCAGCGGCGCGTTCGAGGTGCTCGCCATAACGACCGTGAACGGCAACGTATCGATGCGGCAGGCGACGGATAACACCTGCAAGCTGCTGCAGCTGCTTGAGGCGGAGGAGGCGATCCCCGTCTATCAAGGGGCGGACCGCCCGCTGATGCGGGAGTCGTACTTCGAGCATCGCGTGCACGGCAAGGACGGCATCGGCGGAGCGCTGGCCGATATGCCGCTGCATAAGGCGGCTTCGGACGGGTTCGCCGCCGATGTGATCATCGAGCAGGCGAAGCGCTATCCGGGCGAAGTGACGCTGATTATGACCGCGCCGCTGACGAACTTGGCCTTGGCGCTGCGCACAGCGCCGGAGCTGACGCAGCTCGTCAAGGAAGTCATCGTGATGGGAGGCGTCGTCGGCAGCTACGGCAATGTGACGCCGACAGCCGAGTACAACATCTACGTCGATCCCGAAGCGGCCAAGATCGTGTTCCACGCCGGATTCCCGTCGCTGACGCTGGTCGGCCTTGATGTGACCCGCAAGGCGCTGCTGACGAAGGAGCGGATGGATACGCTCGGAGACACGCCGATCGGGCGCTACGTCAGAGAGAGCACGGCCGATTATATGCAGCGGTATTACGAGCGCAACGGCGTCTATGCCTGTGTGCTTCACGATCTGCTGGCCGTCGGCGTAGCGATTCGGAGCGATATCGTGACGACGAAGCATTACTATGTCGATGTGGAAACACGCAGCGAGCTGTGCGACGGCCAAACCGTCTGCGATTTCCAGAACCGTTTGTCGAAGCAGCCGAATATTCGCGTTTGCACAGATGTCGATACGGATGCGTTTCTCGATCTGTTCGTACGCACGCTGCAAACTTAGCCATACGAGAACAGGAGCTATAGCTGGATGAAGAAAACCTATTACTATCTATTATTGCTGCCGGGATTTCTGTTTTTGTGCGTATTTATGCTGATCCCGATCGTGCTGACGATAGGCTCCACCTTTTTTCAGGAAGGCCGCTTTACGTTCGAAGGATATCTTCACTTTTTCAAAGATCCGTACTTTCTGAAAATATTGGGGACGACGCTGGAAGTCAGCATCGTAACGACACTGCTCTGTATCGTGCTCGGATTTCCCGTAGCCTACTATATTTCCAAGCAAAGCATGAAGAAGAAGGGCGTGCTGCTGGCGCTGGCCATCTTCCCGCTGCTGACGAGCTCGGTCGTGCGCTCGTTCAGCTGGATGATCATTCTCGGGAAGAAGGGTCTGCTCAACAATACGCTGGTGGCGATCGGGCTCATTAAGGAGCCGCTCGATATTTTGTACACGCCTGCGGCGATGATGATCGGTCTGATTCATCTGTTTCTGCCGCTCATCATCATTACGCTGGTCGGCGTGATGGAAAATATCGATCCCGATTTGATCAAAGCGGCGGAAAGCCTCGGGGCGCCGCGGTTTACCGCCTTCCGCAAGGTGATCGTGCCGCTCAGTATTCCGGGGCTGATCATCGGCAGCATTCTCGTGTTCGTCGGCAGCTTGACCGCCTATACGACGCCCGCGCTGCTAGGTGGCAAGCAGAGGGTTATTTCGACCTTCCTGTATCAAAATGCGATTACGCTCAACGACTGGTATTTGGCGTCGGTCATAGCGACGATTATGATTGCCATTACCTTCATTATTATCGGTATTATGAACAAACTGGCCAACAAATTCAACCCGAAGGAGTAGAACCGTATGCAGGAAAAAAATCGAGGCTTAAGCCTGTTTACGCTTCTGGTCTATATCTTTTTGCTGGGGCCTCTCATCATTATCGCCGCCGCCTCGTTCGATCCGGGGACGGTTCTCAAATTTCCGCCGCAAGGCTTTTCGCTGAAATGGTACGCCAATATTTTTAAAGTCAAAATGTTTATGGAAACGTTCCAGACGTCCATCGTCGTCTCGCTGCTGGGCAATGTGTTCGCCTTGATTCTCGGGGTGCCCGCCGCGTATGCGCTGAGCCGGTTTCAATTCAAAGGCAAGGACGCGCTGAACGCCGTATTCATTTCGCCGGTGCTGATCCCGGGGATCGTGCTCGGCTTTACGATGCTCAAATATTTGATCATTACGTATCATCTGCCGATCTATTTGTCGCTGCTGTTCGGCCATACGGTCATTATGCTGCCGTTCATCATCCGCGTTATCGCCTCCAGCTTGTCGAATTTCGACTTCTCCATCGAGGAAGCGGCGCTGAGCTTGGGAGCGGGCCATCTGCAGACGTTCTTCAAGGTCGTGCTGCCGAACATCAAGTCCGGGATTATCGCGGCGGTGCTTATCGCCTTCCTGGAGTCGTTCAACAACGTGGACATTTCCGTCTTTATGACCGGACCCGGGATCAGCACGCTGCCGATCCAGATGCTGACGTATGTGGAGAATCATTTCGACGCGACGATCGCCGCGATCTCGGTGCTGCTGATGATTTTTACCGCGGTGCTGATGTTCATTATTGAAAAAATTATGGGATTGTCCTACTTTACAAAACGATAACGGAGGATTCGTCCATGGCATTGCTATCCCTGGAAAACGTATCGGTTGCTTACGAGCAAAACTATATACTGAAAGACTTTAACCTGAACATTGAAAAGGGCAAGCTCATCTCGCTGCTCGGACCGAGCGGCTGCGGCAAGACGACGACGCTGCGGCTGATCGCCGGGTTTCTGGAGGCGCGGGACGGCAAGTTTATGCTGAACGGCAAAGATTATACGCGGGTGCCGGTCAACAAGCGCAATTTCGGCTTTGTATTTCAGAGCTATGCGCTGTTCCCTCATTTGTCCGTGTATGACAACGTGGCGTTCGGATTGCGCCTGAGAAAAGTCAACGAAGCCGAGATCAGCAAGCGGGTGCATCACATTTTGGATGTCGTCAGCTTGGCCGGCTTCGAGAAGCGGTTTCCCAAAGCGTTGTCCGGCGGGCAAAAGCAGCGCGTCGCCATCGCCAGGGCGCTCGTGATCGAGCCGGATCTGCTGCTCTTCGACGAGCCGCTGAGCAATCTGGATGCGAATTTGCGGGTGAACATGCGGGTGGAAATCCGCCGTATCCAGCAGGAGCTCGGCATTACGACGGTGTACGTATCCCATGATCAGGAGGAATGCTTCTCCATCTCCGATCAAGTGGCGATTATGAATAAAGGGATTATCGAGCAGCTCGACAGTCCGTCCACGATTTTTAAATATCCGAAGACGGAGTTCGTGGCCCGCTTTATCGGCTTTAACAACTTCATCCATTTCGATGATCGCCGCGAGGCGGGCGATGACATCGAGCTGAAGACCGGGGACATCGTATTTCGCGTGGTCAAAAATCCGGCGAATGCGAACGGAAGCAAGAAAGGCGCCATCCGTCCCGACGACGTAGTGATGGGGACGCCGGAGGAGCTGCCGGCCGGCGGCAACAGTTTGCCGGGCCGCGTGAAGGTAAGCACCTTCCTCGGCAGAAGCTACCAATATGTCGTAGAAACGGCGCTCGGCGATTTTACGGTCAATAAAGAGATGGAATTGCCTTATTTGAACGGCCGGGAGGTCAGATTGCAGTTCCCCGGTGAAAAATTGGTTTTGGTGGAGTAGTGCGGTACGTGGGAGGTACGGGCATGCGAGTCGATTTATTCATCAAGAATGCAATGATTTATAACAGTTATTTCAAAACGTTCACGCAGGGCAACGCTGCTGTGCTGGACGGAAGATTTCTGTATATCGGTCCGAGGGGAGAGGACGGCTTCGAGGCGGACAAGGTGGTCGACGCGGAGGGGCGCTGGATGATTCCGGGCCTCGTCGACATCCATCTGCACATCGAGAGCACGATGGTGACGCCGGAAACGTTCTCCTACGGGCTGATCCGCAACGGCGTTACGACGATCGTTCCGGAGCCTCATGAAATGGCCAACGTCTTCGGGCTGCCCGGCGTGACCGAGATGATCCGGGCCAGCGAGCATTGCGTCGCCGATATGTTCTATGCGATCCCGAGCTCGGTGCCTGCGACTTCGATGGAGACGTCGGGGGGATCGATCGAGATTGAGCATATGGACGCGCTGCTGCAGTCGGAGACGATCGCTTGTCTCGGCGAGATTATGAACTACGTCGATGTGATCAACGATCCGGACTGCAAGACGAACCGGATTCTGCAGCATATTCGCGCCAACTACCCGAGCCTGATTATCGAGGGCCATGTGCCGAAGCTGCTCGATCTGGACCTGCAGCGAATCATATACGCCGGCATTGATTCGGATCACACGCATCAATCGATCGAAGGGATGAAGGAGCGGATTGCCGCAGGCATGTTCATCGAAATCCAGGAGAAATCGATGACGGACGAAGTGATGGGCTACTTGATCGAGCATGAGGTGTCCGAGCATTTTTGCTTCGTCACCGACGATGTGATGCCGGATTCCCTCCAGCGCCGCGGGCATTTGAACCATATTGTGCGCAAGGCGATCGGCATGGGGATGACGCCGGAGAAAGCGATCTATGCGGCGACGTTCACGCCTGCGCGGCGGATGAAGCTGCTGGACCGCGGCGCGATTGCCCCCGGCAAGATTGCCGACTTCTCGCTGCTTAACGACCTGGAAAAATTGACCATCGGACAAGTGTACAAGCGGGGAAGCAAAGTGTATGATGCGCGGGAGGATTACAAATGTGCGGAGCGCCGCTACGCATTTCCTTCCTATTTCTACCATAGCGTCCAGCTTCCGTTATTGACCGAGCAGGATTTTGCGATCCGTACGGAGAAGCAGGACGGGCAATATCTCGGCCGCGTGATGACGGTGAAGAACGGCTCGACCTTCACCGAGGAAGTGCACGGCGAGGTGGAAGTTCGCGGCGGGGAAGTCCGCTGGCAGGAGAGCCCGTACGGCCTGATAGCGACGTTCGAGCGCTACGGCAAAACCGGCAGCCGCGCGTACGGCCTGATCGGCGGCGATACGATCCGACGCGGCGCGATCGCCACGACGTATTCCCACGACAACCACAATCTGCTGGTTGTCGGCCATAGCGCCGCCGATATGATGCTGGCGGCCAATGAGGTGATCGCCGGCCAGGGCGGCTTCTGCGTCGTGGAAGACGGCCGGGTGCTGGCGAGCCTGCGGCTTCCGGTAGGCGGCATCCTGACGGAGGAACCGCTGGAGCGGACCGCCGCCGAAGTGCAGCGGCTGCGCGAGGCGATGGAAGCGCTCGGATATCATCATTACAATCCGATCATGTCGATCAGCACCCATTCTTTGCCGGTCAGCCCTGCGCTGAAGATTACCGACTTCGGCTTGATCGACGTGAATCGCGGTCAAGTGGTGCCGTTGTTGATGGACAAGGAATAGGAATATTAGAAGGGCCTTCCGCCGGATGCATGGGTACGGAAGGCCTTTTTTACATGCGGCAGGTTCCGATTTGGATTGGAGCCGAACCCTTGCTATACTAGCTTTATGTTAAGGATAGGAGAGTGGGAGAACATGGATTACCATCGCATTACGAATATTGCCGATCCGTATTTTAAACAAATGCATGAGCTGATGCAAACCGTCTTCCCGCCGGAGGAAGT
Organism: Paenibacillus doosanensis; assembly: GCF_025060755.1. GTDB lineage: Bacteria > Bacillota > Bacilli > Paenibacillales > NBRC-103111 > Paenibacillus_S > Paenibacillus_S doosanensis. The sequence continues at coordinate 62,933 of NZ_JANYUY010000002.1, read as the reverse complement.
GCTGGAGTACGAGCTGTGGGCCGAGCCGCTGCAGGACCCGGGCATTCGCGTGTTCGTAGCCGTTCATGAAGGGCAGGTAGTAGGCGCCACCGAGTACCGCTACTACGAAGATATGCAGGTCGCTATGACCGATTTTACGATTATCGGACGCGAAGGGCTCGGCATCGGGCCGTTCCTGGTCAAGCAGCGGACAAGCGACCTTCTGTCGCTGGTAGGCGCCGCCGGCGGTAAGCTGCTTGGTATGTTCGCCGAGATTTACAACCCCTACTTGGCGCAGGATCACAGCTTCGGCGGCGTCAAGCCGATGGACCCGTTCGTCCGCCGCGAGGTGCTGGCCCATATCGGCTACCGCAAGCTCGATCTCGGCTACGTCCATCCGTCGTGGCATAACGACGGCGCCGCGGTGCAGGAGCTGGACCTCGGCTTCATGCCGTTCGGAGACGATGCGGACAGCCTGGGGGCGATTCCCGCCTCGCTGATCAGCGCTTTCCTGGAGCGGTATTACGCCGTGCTGCCGAACAAGCCGCAGGCTTGGTACGATATGGTGGCGCAATTAAAGCAGCGCGATCAAGTGCGGCTGCTGCCGCTGTAAAATAAGATCGAACTAAGAGGGGCGGCTCCGAAAGGAGCGCCCCTTTAACTATATTATCTCCTGCTTATAGGCTGTTATTACCGATGTTGTAACGGTTTTGTTGTAAAACAAGAGGCGCAGCCAAAGGAAAAGTTTTCTGCAAATAAAACAAGCCCCCTGCTTAACCGCAAGGGGCTTGCTGCCGGTTTGTATTCGGTTAGGAGTCTGTCCGGCGGAGTAACTTTTGTGCATAGCGATTGACTGTTAGGATGCGTCCATAAACGGTTTTTTCTCAACCAGCTCATATTTCATGGAAGCGGGAGGCGAGCTGAGCAGCCATTGGCCGGCCTTGTCCTTGTAGACGTCGCAGGTAAATTCGTACAAGGCGGTTTCCGATGGGGAAATCGTCACCCCGTTGCCTTTCTTCACCGCTTTGGAGACGGTAAAGCCGACCTGGAACTTGGCTTTGGCTGTAAGACCGTCGCTGCCGAGCGCGACATCGGTTATATTCACTTCATTTTTCTTGATGCCGTCGCCATCCGTAATAGCCAGAACCATCTGCGTGAAGCTGCTGCTCTGGGTAATATTATCGATCAGATTATGAATCTTTTGCTGCGGGTCGTCGGCCGGCGTATCGATATGCACGGTTCGGGCCGCTTCGTCCCAGCTTACGACTGATCCGGATGCTTCGCTGACAAAGCGAAGGGGAATGAAGGTGCTTCCGTCCTTGATCTGCGGCGCAACCTCCAGATTATATTGGGTCTGGTTGACCGCTGCCGTTGCTTTGCTGACGGTTAAAGAAAGCGTCAAATCTCCTTTGACCGCCGTCGCGGTCTGAGTGCCCGGGTCCCATTCTACGGTAAAGCCCAGCTTCTCGAAGAGACTGCGCATAGGCACCATCGTATTGCCCTGCTCGATATACGGCTGTTGCTCCCACTGCACTTTTTCCTGAAACAGATATATTTGCACGGCATCCTGAGCGCTGGCATGCACCGGAAGATCGAACGGGAGAAGCATGGAAACGAATAAGGCGAGCTGCGGCAAGCGAATTTTTCTTAACCACGGCATGCGGAACATTCCTCCTGACTCTAGGGTGTGAGGTAAAAGCTTCTATATGGTTTCGGGCGGCGGGATCGCTTTGCGGCGAATTGTTAGGAAAATAGGCGCCGGCCCTGCTGTAACGAGCGTCTTCGGCAGGCCAAGAAACCATGCCGCGCGGCCTCCGTACCGGCAGGCATACGCACGCTCATCTAATACTTGTTCAACAAAAGAGCCGGAATTCCTCTTGCCAAAAGCGTCCAAAATCGCACATCCCTATAAGTTTAGTACGTTCGGACAGATAAAAGGTTGCTTGCAGTTGTTTCCCTTCGGGCTTTTTTTTGGTATCTTGACAATAGCGGCTTTTGAGAACAGGACATGAGGAACTTGGTGAACATGCGGGGGGACACGGCCTATGAAACAGCCTTTGGTATCGGTTATCGTTCCGACGTACAATCGTCCGGATAGCGTGAGTGAGCTGGTTGAGTCTCTGTGGAGACAAACGTATCGTCATTTGCAAATCATCATCGTCAATGATGCGGGTGAGCCGGTTGACGAAATACGCAGGCTGTATCCGGAGCTGGATATGACCGTCGTCGATTTGGAAAGCAACGTCAGGCATGTGCGAGCGAGAAACTGCGGTCTGGAGCATGCGCGCGGCGAGTATGTTATGCTATGTGATGACGACGATCTGCTGCTGCCGACTCATGTGGAGCGGATGCTCAAGGAAGCGGCCGATGCGGATTTGGTATATTCGGATGTGGAAATATTCGATTATGAATGGGTCGGACGGACTCGCAGGGCGACAAGGCGGTTCGTATTCGCCTATGAGCACGACGAAGCGGCCATGCGGCGGTTCTCGACCTTCGTCTCTTCGGGCTGTTTGTACCGTAAGGATCTCCACGACCGGATCGGATGGTTCGACGAGCAGATGTACCATTATTGGGATTGGGATTTCTTCCTGCGCGCATCCGCGCATGGGAAGGTGAAGCGGGTGCCGGTAGCAAGCGCCTTGTACGCTTTCTCGCAGCAAGGAGGCAATCTGTCGGGCGTGCATGAGGATATGCGCCCTTATCTGGATCGATTGTCCGCCAAGCACGGGCTCGGCGAGCTGCCGACCAAAAATTTCTTCCTGCTGCTGGAAGAACCGGAGATGCAGTCGCGGCGGGCGGCTACGGAGGTGCTGTGGGACGGGGAACCGTTCGTCTCCAGACGAGCCAAGCTTTAAAAGCCCGGCGTAACGGCGGCCGGAGAAAAATCTGGTGAGAAAGCAGATGGAGCAAGTGTTCACATAGGAAGGGGGAGACATCGTTTGGCAGGCATGATGGAGCGAGCCGAAAGAGTGCTCAAATCATATTACGGCTACGCGACGTTTCGGGACGGACAGAAGAAAGTGATTCGAAGTGTTCTCGATAAAAAGGATACGCTCGGCATTATGCCGACAGGCGGCGGCAAATCGATCTGCTATCAGGTGCCGGCCATGCTGATGCAGGGGACGACGATCGTCATTTCGCCGCTGATTTCTCTCATGAAGGATCAGGTGGACGGGCTGGACAGCATCGGCATTCCCGCCGCCTATATTAACAGCTCATTGACTTATGCACAGGTGGAGCTCAGAATCAACAAGGCGGCCCGCGGCGAGTACAAGCTGCTCTACGTGGCGCCCGAGCGGCTCGAATCGGAGCGGTTCATCGATTTGATGAGCGAGGTCGAGGTGCCGATGGTAGCGGTGGACGAGGCCCACTGCGTATCGCAGTGGGGTCATGACTTCCGCCCCAGCTATCTGGCGATCAGCCGGCTCGTGGAGCGCCTGCCGCAGCGGCCGATCGTAGCCGCCTTCACGGCGACGGCGACGGATCAGGTGCGCGAAGATATCGTCAAGCATCTGCAGCTGCAGGAGCCGGATATGCATGTGACCGGCTTCGCGCGCGAGAACCTCGCCTTCTCCGTTATCAAAGGGGAGAATAAGCGCGATGTCATGCTCGATTATATCCGCGAGCATTCGGAGGAAGTCGGCATCGTATACGCGGCCACGCGCAAGGAAGTGGACAACCTGTATGAGCTGCTGCGCAAAAATAAAGTGCCTGTGGGCAAGTATCATGCGGGCTTAAGCGATAAAGAGCGTGCCGAGGCGCAGGAGCAGTTTCTGTACGACGAGGTGCGGGTGATCGTAGCGAGCAACGCCTTCGGCATGGGGATCGATAAATCGAACGTCCGCTATGTCATTCATTATAATATGCCGAAAAACATGGAAGCTTATTATCAGGAAGCGGGCCGGGCGGGCCGCGACGGAGAGCCCAGCGAGTGCATGCTGCTGTTCAGCCCGCAGGACATTCATATCCAGAAGTTTCTGATCGAGCAGTCGATCGCCGATCCGGCGCGGCAAGCACAGGAATACCGCAGGGTGCAGCAGATGGCGGATTATTGCCATACGTCGCAATGCCTGCAGCGCTATATCGTCCGCTATTTCGGCGACGACTGCGAAGATTGCGGCCGCTGCAGCAGCTGCAGCACCGAACGGCAGCTGACGGATATTACCGTCGAGTCGCAAAAAATTTTCTCCTGCGTGCGCCGGATGAGAGAGCGTTTCGGGGCGACGACCGTTGCCGCGGTGCTCAAAGGCTCGCGCAGCAAAAAGGTGATCGAGCTGGGATTCCATGAGCTGAGCACCTACGGGCTGCTCAAGGACCGGACGGAAAAGGAGATCGTCGATCTCATCCAGCTGCTCGTAGCCGAAGGATACTTGATCATCACCGAGGGGAAATACCCGGTGCTGCGGCTTGCGCCGAAAGCCCAGTCGGTGCTGTCCGGGGAAGAGCGGGTCGTGCAGAAAATGCGCATTCGTACCGAACCGGCCGTCCGCGACGTCGAATCCGAGCTGTTCGACCAGCTGCGCGGCCTGCGGCTGGAGATTGCCCGGCGCGAAGGGATTCCGCCGTACATCGTCTTTCCGGACAGCACCCTCAGGGAGATGTGCGGCGTCAAGCCGACGAACCCGGCGGCGATGCTGAAGATCAAAGGCGTCGGGGAAGCGAAATTTTTCAAATACGGGGCCTATTTCATCGAATTTTTCAAAAATCTTAACGAATAGAAGGTGCGTAGCGTAGTGGCCAAACAAAAGTATTACGTCGTGTGGGAAGGAAAAGTGCCCGGGATCTATAAAACGTGGGCGGAATGCCAGACGCAGACAAACGGCTACCCGCAGGCGCGCTTTAAAGCTTATGAGAGCGAAGCGGAGGCCAAGGCCGCCTTGGCCCGCGGCTGGAAAGCCTCGTTCGCGATGGCGGGCGTGAAGAGCGGTTCGGCCGCTTCCTCCGGCTCGGGGCGCAAGTCCTCCGCAGGCGGCGGGAAGGCCGCCGGGGAGGCGGATCTCGACAGCCTGTCCGTCGATGTCGGCAGCCGGGGCAACCCCGGAATTGTCGAATACAAGGGCGTCTATACGAAGACCGGGGAAGTTGTGTTTCAGCATCCGCCGATTGCGAAGGGAACGAACAATCTCGGCGAATTTCTGGCAATCGTTCATGCCTTGGCCTATTTGAAGCAGAGGGGCAGCTCAATGACCATCTACAGCGATTCGGTAACGGCGATGAGCTGGGTGCGCAAGAAGGAAGTGGCGACGAATTTGCCGCGGGACGCGTCGACGGAAGAAATATGGACGCTCGTAGATCGGGCCTTGGAGTGGCTGCGCGGCAATACGTACACGAACAAGATCGTCAAGTGGGATACGAAGGCATGGGGGGAAATTAAGGCCGATTACGGGCGGAAATAGTCTACGGGGCTGCAGGGCGTTGAGGCAGACGGAATGCATAAAGCGCAATACTGAGTCGCCTGTGCAAGAAATAATGCGGAATGAGGCGAAAATGGAAAGTTTGCTAAGAGAAACGCCCGATTTCCGCCTCTCCTGCTTGTCTAATGGCGTGAAAGATCTTCTCTTACCGTTTATAATCTAGGGCAGTGAATATCGGCCCCGGCAATCCTGAGAGTGGAGCGCCAACTAGATAAACAACGGAATAGGAGAGGATTTTTCTTGTTTTTTGAATGGCTGAAACAAGGTTTCTTTGGCAATGTCCGCAACGACTTTTTATCCGGTTTGACGGTGGCCTTCGCGCTCATTCCCGAGGCGATCGCCTTCTCGATTATGGCGGGCGTGGACCCGATGGTCGGCCTGTACGCATCGTTTACGATCGCCGTGAGCATCTCGTTTTTTGGGGGTCGTCCCGGCATGATCTCGGCGGCGACGGGAGCGATGGCTTCGCTGATGGGGCCGATCATCGCCAAGTACGGCTTGGATTATTTGTTTGCGGTAACGGTACTGACGGGGATACTGCAGTGGATTCTCGGAGCTTTGAAGGTCGGCAGATTTATAACGTTCGTCCCGCAGTCGGTCATTACCGGCTTTGTGAACGCCTTGGCGATTATTATTTTTATGGCGCAGCTGCCCAACTTCGCAGGGGCGACCTGGGTCATGTACGCTATGGTGGCGGGAACGCTGGCGATTATTTATTTGCTGCCGCGTTTGACGAAGGCGTTCCCGTCGGCGCTTGCGGCGATCATTATTATGACGATCGTCTCGGTAGCGACGGGAGCCGATGTGCGCACGGTCGGCGACATGGGCGAAATTCGCCAGGCGCTTCCGTTTTTCCATATTCCCGAGATCAGCTTGTCTTGGGGCACCTTGTTCGCCTTGCTGCCTTATTCGCTTGCTTTGGCGGTCGTAGGCATGACGGAGACGCTGCTGACTTCGACGATCGTCGATGAAATGACCGAAACGAAGAGCAATAAAAACCGGGAAATCCGCGGCCAAGGCATTGCGAACATCATTACCGGATTTTTCGGCGGGATGGCCGGCTGCGCCATGATCGGACAGACGGTGATCAACGTCAAATCGGGCGGTCGCACCCGCTTGTCTACGCTGGTGGCCGGGGTGTTCCTGCTGTTCCTGATTATCGTGCTCGGAGACGTCGTGAAGCAAATTCCGATGGCCGCCCTGGTCGGCGTTATGTTCATGGTATCGATCGGTACCTTCGACTGGAATTCCGTGCGGACGATCGGCAAAATTCCGCGCGGCGACGCCATCGTCATGGTGCTGACGGTCGCGATCGTCGTAGCGACTTCCGATCTGGCGATCGGCGTTGTCGCCGGCGTCGTGCTGAGCGCGTTGAACTTCGGCTGGAAGATGGCCCGGCTGCGCTGCGAAACGCGTCTGAACGACGAGGGGCATAAAGTGTACGAAGTTTCGGGGCAGCTGTTTTTCGGGACGATGATGCATTTTGTCGAATTGTTCGATTACTCGTCGGACCCCGATCATGTCGTCATCGATCTGAGCGCTTCCCATGTTTGGGACATCTCCGCGGTGACCGCCATTTCCAAAGCGACTCAGAAATACGCCGGACTCGGGAAAAAAGTGACCCTCACGGGTCTCAATCCGGAAAGCCGGAGTATGATCGAGCGAGTCGGTCTCTCCGGCGGTTCGCCGCATTGAGCTTCCGCGTCATATAATGAGAAAGAATGATGAGAACAACGCCTGTCGCCGAAGCGCTATGCTTCGGGGCAGGCGTTGTTCTTTTCGCAGATCAAGAGGCGACTCCGTTCCCGTTCCCCACTTGCTCTCCTTGTGCAAAAATAAATGGATATTGTTTACAAATGACAAGGCCGGGTCCCTTTCCAGCATTAATTTTCAAATTTACATTTTATTTATACGATGGTCGGAAAAAATGCTGTATAATGCTCGTATCCCACATCAGAGAGGAGATTATTTTTGATTAAAAACAAAATGAAAAAATGGACGGCCCGGAGCATTACGGCATGTATGCTATGTTCGTCGTTTTTCGGCTGGGGAACGGCTGCGATGGCCCAGGACTCGAATGCCGCGGCGAGCGGATACAAGGATCTTGGAGATTCTTATGCGGTCAAAGAGATTCAGGCTTTGTCCGACGCCGGTATTTTGTCCGGCTTTGACGGGGGATTGTTCAAGCCGCATGACGCGGTGACCCGTGCTCAGATGGCCAAAATTTTGGTCATGTCGATGGGACTTCAGGAGAAGGTATCCGCTGCCGCCGTCTTCAAGGACGTGCCGGATGACGCATGGTACCGCGGCTTCGTAGGGGCTCTGGTCGAATCCGGAGTAACCGAAGGCACTGCCGCAGATAAGTTCTCGCCCGACCAAACGGTTACCCGTGAAGAGCTTGCGGCCTTCTTCATCCGGTCGTTCGGCTTGGAGCCGCAAGCGGCTAAAAATGGTAAGGAGGCGAAGCTCAGCGACTTCGGCTCGGTGTCGGACTGGGCTAAGGGCGATGTAGCGTTTGCTTTTAACATCGGCTTCATCGGAGGCTTGGAGGATGGCAAAGGCGGTGTGAAGTTTCAGCCGAAGGATACGGCTGAGCGCCAAGCACTGGCTCGCTTAGGCTACGAGTTTAAATTCAATAAAACAAAGTATTTGAACAAAGCGGATGAGCTGCTGAAATCTGCCGCCGGCGGAGGCTCAACGGGTTCGACCGGTTCGACGGACGGACAGAACGCCGCAGAGGATACAGTCTCTGCCGTTAAGGATCTGATTGCTACGACGAATACGAGCATGGAAGTCGTATTCCAAGATAAGGTGGAAGCCGCGGCTGCTGCGGATTTTCAATTCGATAACGGTCTTACCGTTTCGGGGGCTGCGGTCAAAACAAGCATGCCGAACGTCGTTCAACTGACGACAAGCGCCCAAACGAGCGGGCAAGTATATCGCCTGACCTACAAAGGCAAAGCAACCGGGCTGCAAGCGACAGGAGTAACCACCAGAACCTCAAGAGGCTCGATCGGCTCTTCCAAGCCTTCCGATCCGTTCGCGGTTGCAGGAACTTATAATTCCGATTATACCCTTACTTCCAGCGGTACATACGGACCGGCAGACGGAGAGACTGTGATTAACGGCACGCTGACGTTAGACCCGGGTCCTGAGGGTGAAATCACCCTGAGAAATATAACGGCTGAGAATATCGAGATTAAATCCGGCGCGGCGAATTCGATTCATCTGATGAACGTTATCGTCCCCCATGTTCTCCGTATCGATACGGCGGAACAGGCCAATCCGGTCCATGTGGTAACCGAAGGCGGTTCCTCTATCGGAGCCTTGAATATTCTCACTCCGGCTATATTGGATTTGTTTAGCACCGGCACGATCGGCAGCGTCACCGTGAACCGGCCGGCGGCCGGCACCACTTTGCAATTGGGGACGGGAAGCGGCGTGGGGGTGTTGAACCTGTCGGGCGACGTGATCCTGAACGGCGACTTCAGTCAAGTTCTCGTGTCTGATGACAGCGGAGTATCGATCACCACAACCGATGCCTCGGCCCAAGAAACGCTGGTCAAGCTGCTCTCCGATTTGAACGGCGCGGCGCAAGCGGCTGGCGAGCTCCAAAACAAGCTATCGTCTGCGGAGCTGACCGGCGACTTCGATCTTCCCGCCCTGTCCGGAACGGAAGCGGCGCTGCAGTGGATGAGCGGCTCGGATGCCTTGAGCATCGTCGACGGCGTTCATGTCAAAGTGACGCGCGGTACCGAAGACACGACTGTGACGCTTGCAGTCAAAATCACCGTAGGCCAAGCGGTCCGGGAAATCAGCTTTACCTTTACGATCAAAGGCTTGCCCGGGCAAACCGGCATGACCGATGAACAAAAAGCGCAAGCCGACAAGGAAGCGCTGAACCTGGGCGATCTGTCCGCCGTTACGGCGAATCTGACCTTGCCAGAGACCGGAGTTAACGGTTCTGCCATTACTTGGGCAACCAGCGATGCATCAGTGGTTACGGCAGCAGGCGCAGTGACGCGTCCTGCGATCGGGCAACCGGACGCCAAGGCGGTTTTGACCGCTACGGTCACAAGCAATGCGGTTTCTGCCAGCCGTACGTTTGACGTCACCGTCAAAGCTCAGTCGGCGTCCGGTTTGACTCTCGCCGAAGTTAGAGGGCAGGCGGACAGCGCGACCGTTGCGACCTCGGGTGTAGTCACAACCAAAAGCGATAAGGTGAATACGTTCTATATGCAGGATGCAACGGGCGGTATTCTCGTCTACTCGCCTGCGACCAAAACGGCGGTGAATCCAGGAGATCAGGTATCGATATCTTCCGGCGTGAAAACGACGTATAACGGCGAAATCGAGCTGACGGGCGCGGTATTTACTGTCACCGGTCAGACCGATGTACCTGCGGCGCAGGTGATTCCTGCAGCGGATGTTCCGTCCAAAGGAGGACAATTGGTAGCGGTGAAGCATTTGATCGTTTCGAATTTGTCCGGCAGTAATTTTGACGCAACGGATCTGGATGGAAATGTTATCAAAGTTTACGGCCAAAAATATGCGGTCAATTACGGCGGAGCCATCGCCAACGGCGATATCGTCGATGTAACGGGAATTTCCGTCATGTTCAATACTACGGTCGAGATCTATCCCCGCAGCGCCGACGATGTGGCGAAGCAGGGGAAAGTATCCGATGCAGATAAGGTTCAGCTTGATAAGAACGCATTGGACTTGGGCGACATATCGGCCGTGTACGCCGATCTCGATTTGCCGGCGGCAGGCAGCAACGGTTCCGTCATCACATGGACTACGAGCGATGCCGGTATCGTGTCTGCGGCAGGTCAGGTGAATCAGCCTGCCTTCGGGCAGCCGGATCGGCAGGTGACGTTGACGGCCAATCTGAACTTGAACGGAAATTTGGCAACCAGATCATTCGAGATTACAATCAAAGCTCAAGCGGTATCCGACGCTCAAGCGGTAGCGAATGAAGCGGCCGTGCTGTACGTGTTCTACGACGGCGTTGAAGCGGGTGTCGTTCTTACCGATCGCGGAGTGGACGGCACGAAAGTAGCTTGGCAGCTGGCGGACGCTTCGCAGTCTTCTATCGTGAATGTCGCCACAGGCGCGGTAACCCGAGCGGCTTTGGCTGCCGATACGCAGGTGACGCTAAAAGCTATCATCTCGCGCGGCGATCAGTCGGCGCTTAAGCCGTTCACCATTACCGTTGAAGCGATGAAAGAACAGCCTACGGTCAACCCGGTTACTGTTCGAGATACCACCGTAACGGGAACCGCCAAAGCGGGAGCGACCGTAACCGTAAGCGCAGCGGGCGCAACCCTCGGCAGTGCGGCGGCGGACGCATCAACAGGAGATTTCTCCGTGGAGATCGCTCCGCAGGCCGCAGGCGCTTTGCTGGAGATTTCCGCAACCGGCACCGATCCTGTCTATATGCTTGTGACCGAGCAGCTCGGCACGGACCTGTCCGGAGCATCGCTTTCGGTGTCTACGAACAAACCGGCTTCCGGTCAATCCTTCGCGCTGGATATTTTGAACGCTAAGGGCCAGGACGGCAAAGCTCTGAACGGAAGCATTGAGATCAGCGTAACCAGCAGCGTATACGGCAAGGTGTATTCCGGTCCGGTTACGTTCGCCAACGGTTCCGCTTCGGTGTCGCTGACGTTGGACCAAGCCGGCCCGCATAAGCTGACCGCACAGATCGCGGGCGTCACGGCATCCCCAAGCGCAAATGTGACGGTGAGCGAGACTGCCGGTCCGGTAACCATCGCGAACGGAGGCTTCGAGGTATGGGGGACGGACGGAATGCCGGATGCGTGGATGGGCAGCGGTACGAATATCAAACCGAATAAAGTATCGCAAACGACGGATGCGCATACGGGCTCTTATGCAGTTCAGTTAATTAACGAGGATAGCAAAAACCATGTGCGTTTTACAACTCAGACCGTATCATTGGTCAAAGATCAGCATTATTATATAAAGTATTGGGCCAAAGGATCGGCTAAATTAAGAAATAGCAACGCGCTGGTAGGGTCTTCCCTAGCCTATGATACATATGGGGACTATAAAGAGTTGTCATCGGCGTGGGCTCTCTATGATTATGATTTCATTGCCAAATCCAGCGGAGATTATGTCATTATTTTCTCGGTTCTTGCCGCAGGGGATAGCAGCAAGTCTGAGGCCATTATCGATGATGTGACTATTTCAACGAATCCATAATTGAATAGGAGGAACTCTTTTTGAAAACTTGGCGTCAACTTATGCGCCGTACGCTCCCTGCCGTGATGGCGGGAGTCGTGGCGCTGAATATAGCCGCATTGCCTTCCGTATGGGCGGAAGGGGCTAACGATCCCGCTCCGTATATCCAGCCGACAGGCACGCCCAACGGAAAAAAGGTGCTGTTCGACAATACTCACGGACAGACGGCCGGCGCGGCGGACTGGGTTATCGACGGAGGCTTCTCGGATTTTGCCGACGCGATAGCCAAGGAAGGTTACTACGTGCAGGAACTGCGGAAAACGACTCCGATCACCTATGAAGATTTGAAAGACTATGCCGTACTCGTCATCGGCGAAGCCAATATTCCTTATAAAGTATCCGAACAGGCTGCGATGACGGAATATGTGCAGAAGGGCGGGAGTATCTTCTTCATCGCCGACCATTATAACGCAGACCGGAACGTGAACCGCTGGGATGCCTCGGAGGTTATGAACGGATACCGCCGCGGCGCCTGGAACGATCCGGCCAAAGGAATGAATGCGGACGAGCGGATGTCTACTGCGATGCAGGGTGTCGTAAGCTCCGAGTGGCTCAGTCAAAATTTCGGGGTTAAATTCCGCTATAATGCGCTCGGCGATATTGAAGCGACTAACACGGATATTGTAAGCCCGGTACAATCGTTCGGTATTACAAGCGGCGTGAGTCAAGTGGAAATGCATGCCGGAGGAACTCTTCTGATCACCGATCCTTTGAAAGCCAAGGGGATCGTATTCATGCCGCAAACGACGGTCAAATGGGCCAATGCGGTCGATAAAGGGGTATATGCCGGAGGAGGAGCCGCCGAGGGGCCGTTCGTAGCGATTTCGAAGGCGGGCCTAGGCAAGGCCGCTTTCATCGGCGACTCGTCTCCGGTGGAAGACGCTATGCCGAAATATATGCGCGAGGATACAGGCAAGGCCAAGACAACCTACGACGGCTTCAAAGAAGGCGACGACGGGGTGCTTTTGGTCAACATTATCAATTGGCTGGCTAAGTCCGAGTCCTATAAAAACTTGGGGCAAGTGCAGCAGCTTCAGCTTGATCCGGTGACGCCTATCGTTACAACCGGGCCGGAGAACGAAATTCCGCAGCAAAGCGTAGAGCCGCAGCCCGAGCCGTGGTCCGCTCCAGCCGCGGGGTACAAATGGTATGATCCGTCTACCTTTGCGCCGGGCTCCTATGGATATACTCCGTAAATAAGCGGATGTATTGAGCAGTTCGAGTACGGTAACAGGATCTGTCCGCTGTATGGACGGGTCCTGTTTTTCTTTCTGGTTTTATAAGCATGGCGAAAAAAGAGCGGAGGGGCCGTTTGAATCTGGAAAAGCGTAAGCGGTTGCCTTTGAAAGCGGATTTTCTCCATAGATAAAAGGAAAAAAACCAAAATCCGTTTTCATCAGCGATTGGAAGACCAAATGGGCATCGCAGCGGACTTTTTCACCACACTTTTATATGATATGATCATAGATGCCTAATTAATAGAAGAAACACACATCCAAGCAACTAGAAACTGCATAGGGAAATGAGAGGTTCGTTGGGATATGGCTTTATGGGGAACAATCGTCAATGCGGCAGCTATCGTCATAGGAGGGCTGCTGGGACTTGTGCTGCACAAAATGAGTCAAGGCATTCGCAGCACGGTGATGCAGGGCATCGGTATGGCGCTGGTCGCGCTAGGTTTGTCGATGACGCTGAAATCGAGCAACTTTTTGCTGATCGTGGCGAGCTTGATGCTGGGAGGAATCGCCGGCGAGCTGCTTCAGGTGGAGCGCGGGCTGGAACGCTTGGGACAATGGCTGGAACGGGGAGTAGGAGCTTTATCCGAATTAAAGCGCAGAGGCCGGACCAAAGACAATTCCGCCGAAGACAGCTCCGTGCCGGGAAAAGGCGGCAAGCAGGGAATTGCGTTCGGGTTCGTCAATACGACGCTGATCTATTGCGTAGGAGCGATGGCGATACTGGGCGCATTGGACGGCGGGCTGCGCGGTCAGCACGATATATTGTATACCAAAGCGATGCTGGACGGATTTACGGCGATTATTTTTGCCTCTACCATGGGCGTCGGCGTCTTATTCTCGGCGCTGGCGGTTTTTATCTATCAAGGAGCTATCGCGCTGGCTGCCTCCGGTATCGCTTCGCTGATCCGCGAAGGTATGTTAAATGAGATCATTACCCAAATTACGGCGGTCGGCGGGGTGTTAATTATGGGAATCGGCATCAATTTGCTTGAGCTGCGCAAAATCAATGTCGCTAACCTGCTGCCGTCTTTGCTGATTGCTGCCTTGGCGGTGCCTGTGATACATGCCGTCACTCTCTGGTGGACAGGAGGATGAGCGAACCGGAGAGCAAGACGTTAGTAACGGCGGCGGCTAGTGGGAACGGATGAGAAGGTTGCGGAGCCGCCGCCTGTCGACGGCAAGCGTTACTCCGCCGCCTGATCGCTGCTTTGAATAACCAGCAGCATGCCCGCCGTAATCGCAATCGTTCCTTCCGGCTCCGCAAGACAGTTGCTGATTCCGAGGGATTGTCCGATCGTCAGTTTGGCGTTATGCAGAGGGTATTGGAAGCCTTGCAGTTCGATGCCTTCCACGTCGAGGCTGAGCGGGAGCAGCGAGACATGGGAAAAGCGGCTGCGCTGAAGCGTCAACGGAAGATGCTGGTCCATGACGGCGATCTCGTTATAAGCATCGATGATCCGGCAGCGAAGACCGGCTTCGAGTCCTTTGCGCAGCAAATGCACGTTGGCTAAAGCGTGGTCCCAACGAGTGCCGAGCGCTCCGCACAGCACAATTTCGTCCGGCTGCTTCTCCAGAGCCCAGTTGAAGGCCATTTCCGTATCGGTCAAATCCTTCATCACCGGATCGCAGCTGATAAACCGGCCGCTGTTTTCCGCAATATACGCTTTCTCCTCCGCGTTGACCGAATCGAAATCGCCGAGCGCTACATCCGGCCGCCGGCCGTGACGCAATAAGAACAATGCTCCTTTGTCGGCCCCGACGAGCAGATCGCCGGGCTGAATTAGCCGCAGCGCCCAAGGGCCGAGGCTTCCCCCAGAAAAAATAACAACACGAGTCATTCGCTAGACATCCCTTTCCCTGTTTCATTTCGCAGCCTATATTGTAGCATATACATCCGGATAAATCCGGCATGAACAACTGTATACAGAGCTTCGGTTCCTATGATAAGTTTAACGTGTGCAATTCATCTTATCCGGAGGAGCTTTTCATGATGAGAGAAGAAGAAAATTCCGTTATTGACGGCAGCTTGTTTGCCAATGCGCTGCGCATCGAGCGGACGGCGGCAGGCGTAAAGCCGCTGCGTTTTACCGAACGCCAAATGCAGCTGTATGCGAAGCAGGACAACTACCGCATCCGCAGCGGCTGCCCTGCCGGCGTGTGTTTGGATTTTATGTCGGATACCGAGTCGGTGGAGCTGGCTTATCTGGTGGAAGGCTCGGTGCGCAACTGGCTTTATTTCGATATTTGGCTAGACGGGGTGATGAAGGGCAGCATCGGTTCTCCAACCGTAGGCGAAGACCTGGGAAGGCTGACCTATACACTCGATGCTGCGGAGAAAACTGGACAGAAACGAAGATGGACGATTTATTTCCCGCACAGCGTCGTACTGACGGTCCTGTCTTTAACACTGTCCGACGGAGCGTCTGCCGAGCCGGCCGTTCCGTATAAGCGGAATTTGCTCTGTCTTGGCGATTCGATTACGCAAGGAATGGATGCGCAGAAGCCTTCATCGACGTATCCGGTGCAGCTTTCGCGGGCGCTCGGCATGAATGTGCTCAATCAAGGAGTCGGCGGATATATATTCGATGCGGGCAGCCTCGATGAGGAACTGCCGTACCGGCCCGATCTGATCACGGTCGCCTACGGGACGAACGACTGGGGGCGATATGGTGCGATGGAGGAATTCAGGCAGCAATGCGCCGCTTTTTTCGCCAAGGCGGCCCGGTTGTATGAGGGAATCCCGATCTTCGTCGTGACGCCGCTGTGGCGTGCGGACCAAGATCAACCGAGGAGCATCGGGACGATCGAAGCTTTGGCCGATACGATCCGCGAAATATGCGCCGACTATCCCGATATTCGCGTTATTGACGGACAGAGGCTCATCCCGCAGATGCCTGCTATGTTCGGAGATGCTTATTTGCATCCGAATGACGAAGGGTTTATGCATATGACGCTCAACCTATTCCGGCATATTGCGGGGAGCGGGGTATAAGGCCTGCGAACAGCAGCCTCCCGGACCTGTTTTGCACGATGTCGATGAAGAAGGTATAGTTAAAATATAGAAAAACGTCTTCTGAGGCGGGAGGAGGGCATGGTGTTGGCGGGCAAACGATTTGAGAATATGGATGGGGTCAACACGCTAAAAAGCTTTAAAGAACTTCGGCAATGGCAGAAGGAGCGCCGGACGAAGATTAAGGATCTATCCTTCACAGTGCCGACCTGCGAACGGAAAGCCGTGGATTTTTTGCGGAGCAACCGGGAGCAGACATCGATTACATGGATCGGCCATTCTTCCTTCCTGATTCAGATGGGCGGTGTGAACCTGCTGACCGATCCGGTCTGGGCCGAACGGATGGGCTTTGCCCGGCGCTTGTCCCCGCCCGGGCTGAGCATGGATGAGCTGCCGCCGATCGATGCGGTGCTGCTCTCCCACAGCCATTACGACCATATGGACATGCGCACGCTGCGCGCATGGAAGTCCGCGCAGCTGTACGTGCCCGCAGGGCTCGGGCCCAAGCTGCGGGCCAAAGGCTTCACCAGCGTCGCCGAGCTCAGCTGGTGGGAGCATGCGCAGCTCGGCGGGCTCGAGCTGCATTTTGTCCCGGCGCAGCATTGGACGCGCCGGACGCTCTTGGACACCAACCGCTCCCACTGGGGCGGTTGGGTCTTCCAGCCCGCGCAGCTTGGCGAGGCGCGCGGGGCGGTGTATTTTGCCGGGGATAGCGGCTATTTCCCCGGCTTCCGGCGGATCGGCGAACGGTTCGCGATCCGGTATGCTTTGATGCCGATCGGCGCGTACGAGCCGGAGTGGTTTATGTCCGCGCAGCATGTTACCCCGGAGGAGGCGGTACAAGCGTTTCTGGACGTGCAGGGGGATGTGTTCATCCCGATGCACTACGGCGCGTTCCGCCTGGCCGACGATACGCCGCGCGAAGCGCTCGACCGGCTGCTCGCCGATTGGCGGAGGCGGCAGCTGCCCGAACAGGCGCTGCGGGTTCTGCAGCTCGGCGAAACGCTCGTATAGCCTCGGCCACCGGCGAGAGGCTAACGATTGCATAGCAAATCCCCTGGCGGACATTGGCTTAGCCGCGCCAGGGGATTTTTTGTTGTTTAGGAAATGATGCGCAGCCATATTCTGAGGAGATCCGGGGGCTCTCCCGAAAGTAATGTCTACCCATAGAACGATCCCAGAGGAATGGTTAGACGCCGATCCAGCTTAGGCCGGATGCGGACGGAATAAGCTTCAGAGCATCACGTCACTTTTGGGGGATTGGTTCCGCGCCGCTTTTCTTGCAGGCAAGCGGCTTTGCCGGAGCAGGCTTACGCTTTGCCGTCCTTGCGGCTTTCGGTCATTTGCTGCCAGACCGATCCGGCGGCTTCTTCGCCGCGTTCGATGCGCTCCAGCGCGATCTTCGCTTGCAGCTGTACCTCGAACTCGGGGTCGTTCGAAGCTTCGCGAAGCGCTTCGACGGCGGTTTCGTCGCCGGCTTCGTACAGGAAGCGGGCGGCGCGCCAGCGAACGAGCTTGTTTTTATCGCGAATCGCTTCAATCATTGGGCCGACAGCGGCCGGATCGCCGAGATCGGACAGCGTATCCCCGGCAGTGCGACGCACGGCGGCGGTAGAATCCTTGAGCGCCTGGAATAAATAAGGCAGCGCTTCGGCGCGTCGCAGGTCGCCGAGATAGACGACGGCCAGACGGCGGATCGAGGTATTTTCATCGGTGATCGCTTTGGCCAATAGAGGCAACGCCTCGATCGAAGGCTCGAACCGTTCGAGCGCCGCGTAACGCAGCTTCCAATCGTCGGATTGGAACTGTTCCTCTACTTCCGCCAGCGATAACGGGCTCGGTCTGACGCTTTGCGGCGGCGCTTCCCCGGTCTCCGGAGTTCCCTGCTCCTGCGCGAGCCGGATCAGCTCATGGAGCCGCTCTTCGGGATAGGACGCCTCCAGCTCGCTTACAATTTCTTCGGCGATTTCTTCCAGTTCTCCGTAACGGACACCGAACTCCTCCAGCTTGCGCTCCCGGATCATGGACGATCCGGCGGCTTTCTGTACCGCTTTGCCGAACAGAGGCGGCAGCGCCGAGCGCACCTCTCGGTCTCCCGAGCGTACCCGTACTTGCATTGGAATGCCGCGGTACATTTGGACTAACACTTGAGCTTCTCCGTAGCTTGCGGCAGGGCCCGTATCCCGGGCCTCTCCGGCTCCGGCTTCTGCTTGCATCAGCTCGCGGGCGGCGGCAAGCACGGCTGCCCAATCCGCCCCGGGAACGCGGTCCAGCGCGATAAAGTCGGCCGTTCGGAACAAGCTGCGCACTCCCTGGATCGCAAGAAGACTTTTCAGCGGTTCGGGAGCTTGGGCAGCCTGATCCGCTTTGAACGTTTGGCGGATGCCTCTCGGCAGCGATTCATCCACATTGAGTTTCATGGAGTTAGGACTGGGCGTAGGTTCTATAGAAATAAGCTTCATAAGGATTCCCTCCGAAGTTACTTTTTTATCGTACTATGTTCAGTTTACCTTATTTCGAACGATGATGCGACAGAGGCTGACGATCGGAGAAGGGAGCCCGCCGGCCGCGATCCGTCCGGGGAGCTGCAGTTTATCGGGCGCCTTTCGCATTCTGAACAAACAAGCCCGGCTAGGACGCAGCCGGGCTTGTTCATACAGGGGTTTGTTATAATATAGGACGCACTCATTAGCTGAAATGCACCGCCCTTAGTCTTTATCCACCAAATTGCGGTGCAAATAGTTGTCGTCCAACGTTTTGGTCAAGTCGAAGACGGTGTGTGCCAGATCCAGGTTTTCGAAGATGTGCTCGCATTGATCCTTGTAAGCCATTTCTTCATCGTAATGGGAAGTGTAACGCTGAATTAATTCCGGAGTGTCTCCACGGTCTTCTTCGCGTTTAACAATTGTCTTCAGGTCCGCATAGATGAATATTCGCACGGCTTTATTGCCGTACAGCTTTTTGAGCGCTTCGGCGCCGAAACGGTTCAGAACCAAATAAATAGCTCCGTGCTTCTCAATCATTTGAGCTACGTCTCGTTCCTTTACCCCGTAGCGGTTGCCGTCGATTTCGATAACTTCAATAAATTCGTTATTACGCTCGGCTTCCGTAAATACGTCTCTGGAGACAAAATGGTAATCTTGGCCGTTGAATTCCGCAGACCGGGGTGCTCGCGTCGTGTACGATATCACTTGTTTCATTCCGAGTGTTTCACCGGACATTTGGGCGACGGTTTTACGTCCGGCACCGTTTGGTCCGGTAAAAATGAAGATGAAGTCTTTATCCCTTAGTTCGTACATGGAAACCCCTCCTTGGTTTTAGAAGTTCCTTGCCGATTGCGTATACCTTATTTTACCTGTTTTCCGCGCTCAGGTAAAGGCTTACGTATCGAAGCCAGGGGGAAATCGGAGAGGAGCCCCCCGCTGCAGCCGCCCCTTGAGGCGGCGAAGCCCGCTGTGCCGCGGGTTTATCGCCCGCGCCGTCCGCGGCTTCCCGCGTCGCCGCGTTTGCCGCGCTTAGCGTCCGGCTGCCCTGCCCGCCCGCGAGCTTGCTGCATCCCGCCGCGCTCGCTGGAGCGAGCTGCCGAGCGGTCTTGCCATCCGCGCCCGCCGGAGTCGGCGGCAGCGCCCGCGCGCCCGCGAGCTTGCTGCATCCCGCCGCGCTCGCTGGAGCGAGCTGTCGAGCGGTCTTGCCATCCGCGTCCGCCGGAGTCAGCGGCAGCGCCCGCCCGTCCGCGAGCTTGCTGCATCCCGCCGCGCTCGCCGGAGCGAGCCGCCGAGCGGTCTTGCCATCCGCGTCCGCCGGAGTCGGCGGCAGCGCCCGCGCGCCCGCGAGCTTGCTGCATCCCGCCGCGCTCGCTGGAGCGAGCCGCCGAGCGGTCTTGCCATCCGCGTCCGCCGGAGTCGGCGGCAGCGCCTGCCCGCCCGCGAGCTTGCTGCATCCCGCCGCGCTCGCTGGAGCGAGCTGCCGAGCGGTCTTGCCATCCGCGTCCGCCGGAGTCGGCGGCAGCGCCTGCGCGCCCGCGCGCTTGCTGCCCGGCTCCGCGCCGTCCTCCCGGCGTCCGCACAAGCTCCTTGTCGGCGTAGTCGCCGCGTTCGCCGCTGCGTCCACCGCGCCCGCTCGTCCGCGCTTCGCTAAGCTCGCCGTCCGCCTTCACTGTGCGCCGCGGCAGCTCCATATGAATGCCGCGTTCGATCGCTTCCAGCGCGCCTTGATCCCGCTGCGCGACCATCGTCACCGCCATCCCGCGCTGTCCTGCCCGGCCGGTCCGGCCGATGCGGTGAATGTAGCTCTCCACGTCATGGGGGATGTCGTAATTGAACACATGCGTAATGCCCTCGACATCGAGCCCTCTTGCGGCGATATCCGTTGCCACGAGCAATTGGATCTTCGCTTCTCTGAACCGCTTCATGACCTGCTCGCGTTTCGCCTGCGTCAAATCGCCGTGCAGCTCGTCCGATGCATACCCGAGATCCTGCAGCGCTTCGTTCAGTTTGCCGGCGCGAAGCTTAGTACGGCAGAAGATCATCGCCAAATAGGGACGATATTCGTCGATAAGCCGGCATAAGGCGTCCTGCTTGCCGCGGTCGGTCGTTTTGACGGCGATTTGCTCGATTTCCGTCAACGTAATCTGCTTGGATTTGACCTTAATTTCCTGAGGCGTTCTCATATAGCTTTTAGCCAGATTGCGTATAGGCCCGGGCATGGTGGCGGAGAACAGCAGCGTCTGCCGTTTGGGCGACGTTTGCACAATAATTTCTTCCACTTCGTTCAAAAAGCCCATATGCAGCATCTGATCGGCTTCATCCAACACCAGGGTAGACAAGCGCTGCAGTTGAACCGTCTCTCTCCGCAGATGGTCGAGCAAGCGGCCAGGCGTCGCAATGATCATATGTACGGTGCCTTCGAGTTTTTTTAATTGGCGCTCGACATCTTGCCCGCCGTAGGCGGCGAGAACGCGGACGCCCTTGATCGGCGCCCATTTCTGAACTTCTCCGGCGATCTGGATCGCAAGCTCGCGGGTAGGCGTGACGATGAGCGCTTGCGTGTAGTTTTTGCGCGGATCGATGCGCTCGAGAATCGGCAGAACGAAAGCTAACGTTTTCCCTGTGCCGGTTTGCGCCTGGGCAATGACATCGTCCCCGGCGAGCACGACGGGAATCGCTTCCTGCTGAACGGGGGTGGGCTCCGTATACCCTTGGTTTTTCAAGGCTTCCGCTATTTGTTCGCTAATGCCTAATGTGGCAAAATTTGATTTCATTATAGATTGTCTCCTTATCTTCCGGTTCATTCATCTTCCGATAATAACAGCTTGTTCGGCTGTCCGGCGTATACATGCATTCTACAGGAAGCGAAGGCAAAAAGAAACCGGATCGCGGCATAAAAAAAACCGAGTTTCTTCATATATAATATGAAGCGATACTCGGGGGGATAAAGACTTACCGTTCCGTGCTTGTAGGCTGGGTCGGCTGGGTGCCGAAGATTTGCTCCGACAGAGCGTCGAAATGAGGCAAATAAGGCTTCAGATCGCGCCCGTGCCAAGCCTCCTGGGCTATCCGGTTTAATTCATTAATATAGGTACGGTTGGCCGAAATATAAACGTCGACCACAGTAGGCTGCAAGGAACGAATTTTTTCGGCAATTTTCTGCTTAAACAGATGGGATAAATAATTATGGTCCCACACCGTTTCGTACGAGTTGGTTCCGGTGGCGAGCTTGTCCGGGTGGGCATAGTCGTTGAACGGGGTGTACGTATTATAGAGACCGCGGACCGTGCCGGCGTTATTCGTCTCCTGCGGCCCGATTCCGCTGCGCGTTCCCGTCGCCGTCTTGTCGATCGTAATGGCCACATAAGCGGTATTGTCGGCGAGCATGACGATGGCGCTGTTTACCCCGTCCATAGCGGCGACTTGATCGGATAGAAATTGGTTCATCTCCAGATTCGAATGCTTATGCGATACGATCGCGTACTGCTGCTGCGTCTGATAGGCTCTTGTCGTATCTTGATTGGGTGCATCCCGCCTGCTGCCGTAATTGTTGGCGCTGTTGTAATCGTACGTCGGGTAGCATCCGGCGAGCGTTACAAAGATGCCTGCGCACAACGCTGCCCAAGAAAGCCGTAAACCGTGCATAGCTTATTACCTCCTCACAATGTCGTTAATCCCGGCCGGCCCTCGGTGAAGAAAAAACAGTTCGGCAGGCATAACTTTCGGGTGCTTTTGAGAAAACTGATTCTAAATAAGGGATAAGCTCTTCAATATTAGAATCCAACAAATCGGGATTATTATGCGCTGCGATTATTCGACATTTCGTGCATAAAAGCCCTGGATTTTGGAAATAAAACAAGAGAGGCAAAGGAGAAAACCGAATGAAAATACTATGAAAATGCCCGTTTGAGAACAATTTGTGAACTTCTTCAGATTCATTGACAAAAAAGTGGTACGAATTTATAGTTAATATGGTGATTAGGTTCATTGACAATATATGACCTTTTGTTTGAAAAATATTAGCTTTAGAGGTGGGATTGATAAGATGAATCGATGGCAAAATCTGTGGCGCTTCATCCCTCTTTTCGGGTTGATGATGATGCTTCTGACAGGGTGTGGACACGATACGATTTCAGCCTTGAAGCCTAGGGGTCCTGTCGCCAGAGACCAGCTGTTTCTAATGAAGCTGAGCCTTGGCATCATGATCTTGGTTGTCGTGGTTGTATTCGCTATCTATGTTTACGTTCTCATTCGCTTTCGGAAGAAAAAGGGCGATAAAGACATCATTCCGAAGCAAGTGGAAGGCAGCCACACACTGGAAATTATTTGGACGGTCGTTCCGATTCTTCTGCTGCTCATTCTGGCTGTGCCTACGGTGAGCTATACGGTCAAGTTGTCGGAAAACCATATCAACGACAAGGATGCGGTTCATGTCAAAGTGACAGCGCATCAATTCTGGTGGCAGTTTGAATATCCGGAGCTTGGTATTGCTACCGCGCAAGATCTGGTTATTCCTGCAGGCAAAAAAATTGCGTTTGAAATTACATCCGCGGACGTGCTTCACGCCTTCTGGATTCCTTCCTTGGGCGGCAAACAGGACACGAACGTAGGGATGACCAACGTATTCTATCTTGAAGCGGACGACGCCGATACCTTTATGGGTAAATGTGCGGAACTCTGTGGTGCGTCCCATGCCTTGATGGACTTTAAGGTCGTTTCCAAAACGGAAGCCGATTTCAACAAATGGGTAGAGAAAATGAAAACCCCGGCAACAATCCCAGCCGACGCTAAGAACGGGGAGCAAATATTTAAAGACAATTGCTTGTCCTGTCACGCGGTCAATGCACAAGGCCTTGGCTTTGGACCTAACTTGAACGGATTCGCTTCTCGTGAAATGGTTGCAGGTATTCTGCCTCACGACGACGAGAGCATTAAGAAATGGATTAAAGATCCTCAATCGGTGAAACCGGGCAACAAAATGCCTCAAATCCCATTGCAGGACAACCAAATCAACGATTTGGTCAAATACTTAGATTCATTGAAATGATGAACATCTTGGAAAAAAGGAGGTAAATACGTTGGCTCATTCTCACAAGGCAAAACATTACACCGGATTAATGGATTGGCTTACAACCGTTGACCATAAAAAGATCGGTATTTTGTACTTGATTGCTGGAGGATTGTTCTTCCTCATGGGCGGTGTGGAAGCGATTCTGATTCGGATTCAGCTGTTGTATCCTGACCAAAAGATTTTTATCGGCGACACGTTCAACGCACTTACGACGATGCACGGTACGACGATGATCTTCTTTGCGGCGATGCCGATTATCTTTGCTTTTATGAATGCGGTTGTACCGCTTCAAATCGGAGCTCGCGACGTAGCATTCCCATTTGTGAATGCGCTGGGCTTCTGGCTTTTCTTCTTCGGTGGAGTCATGCTCAATACCAGCTGGTTCTTGGGCGGAGCGCCTGCGGCAGGCTGGACGGCTTATTCGCCGCTTGCAAGCATTGTCGATCCTACCATCAGCTACCATGGCGTTGACTTCTATGTGCTCGGCTTACAGATTGCCGGTTTGGGTACGTTAATCGGGGGGATTAACTTCCTTGTAACGATTATCAACATGCGCGCTCCCGGTATGACTTATATGAGAATGCCGCTCTTTACTTGGACAGCATTCATCACTTCCGCTTTGATCTTGTTCGCTTTCCCTGCGATTACCGTAGGTTTGGTTGAACTGATGTTCGACCGCTTGTTCGGCGGCGCGTTCTTCGATGTTGCCAAAGGCGGTAATGCAGTACTCTGGGAGCATTTGTTCTGGATCTTCGGTCACCCCGAAGTATATATCCTGATTCTCCCGGCATTCGGTATCATTTCCGAAATCGTCAGTACGTTCTCCAAAAAGCGTTTGTTCGGTTACAGCTCGATGGTATTCGCTACAGCGCTGATCGGGTTCCTGGGCTTCATGGTTTGGGTTCACCACATGTTTACAACCGGTATCGGACCTGTCGGTAACGCGATCTTCTCCATCGCAACGATGGCTATCGCCGTTCCTACCGGGGTTAAGATCTTTAACTGGCTGTTCACGCTGTGGGGCGGACAAATCCGTTTCACGACAGCGAACATCTTTGCCACTGCGTTTATTCCGACGTTCGTTATGGGCGGTACGACAGGGGTTATGCTTGCGGTTCCTGCCGCTGACTTCCAGTATCACGATACATACTTCGTCGTAGCTCACTTCCACTACGTTATCGTCGGCGGTTTGGTTCTTGGTTTGTTCGCCGGTGCTTACTACTGGTGGCCAAAAATGTTCGGCCGTATGCTGAACGAAACGCTTGGTAAAATTCATTTCTGGACCTTCTTTATCGGTTTCCATATGACTTTCTTCCCTCAGCACTTCTTAGGGCTCATGGGGATGCCTCGCCGCGTATTTACATATCAGCCCGGCGTTGGTTTGGAAGAAGGTAACTTTATCAGTACGATCGGCGCCTTCTTGATGGGTATCGGTACGATTGTGTTCTTGATCAATACGATTTCGACGGCTCGTCTGCCGAAGAACGCTCCTGCGGACCCATGGGACGGCCGTACATTGGAGTGGGCGATTCCTTCGCCTCCGCCAGAGTATAACTTCAAGCAAACTCCGCTTGTGCGCGGATTGGACCCATTGTGGAAAGAGAAGATGGCCGGCAACAAAGAGATGACTCCGGCAGAGCCTATCGGTTCGATTCATATGCCGTCTCCGTCGATTTTGCCGTTGATTTTCTCGATCGGATTCTTTATTGCCGGTTTCGGCTTTATGTACCATACTTACGTGGTATCCGTTATCGGTATCGCCATTATGCTGCTCTGTATGTTGTTAAGATCGGTTTACGACGATCACGGGTATCATATTGAACCGGAAGAGCTCAACGATAAGGGGGTTAAGGCATGAGTGCGCATCATGGAGTAGGCGGTGCCCTGCCACCTCACGCGGAAACGGCAACACTGGAAGGAAAAAATAAAGTAATGGGATTCTGGCTCTTCCTTGGCGGAGAATGCGTATTGTTCGGTACGTTGTTCGCTTCGTTCATCGCTCTGCGAAACCAGGTTCCTGACGGTCCTACGGGACAAGAGATTTTCCAATTAGGTACGGTAGCTTTATCGACATTCATCTTGTTGACGAGCTCCCTTACCAGCGTATTTGCAACGATGGCTTTACACCGCAATCAATTAAGCAAGCTTTTGTTGTGGATGGGTATTACCGTATTGTTGGGCCTCTGCTTCTTAGGCCTTGAAGTATATGAGTTTACCGAATATGTGCATGAAGGCCATGTGTTCTCCAAGAGCGCCTTCGCCACATCGTTCTACACGCTGGTCGGCTTCCATGGAGCCCACGTAGCGTTCGGCGTATTGTGGATTACGCTTCTCATCTTGTCTTCCTTGAAAAAGGGACTTACCGTTGTTACGGCGCCTAAGTTTTATGTTGCCGGCTTGTACTGGCACTTTATCGACGTAGTATGGGTATTTATCTTCACCGTAGTGTATTTGATGGGGAAGGTGGGACCGTAAATGAGCAGCCAACAGCATACTTCATCTGCCGGAAACCGGCATAAGTTGGAAGGCCCTAAGAATCATTACTTGTCCTATATCGTATCGATACTGTTAACCATGATCGCTTTTGCAGCCGTGCTGTACGGCGGTCTGGACCGGGCGTTTCTGCTCTGGTTTTTAAGCGGCCTTGGCGTCGTTCAAGTTTTATTCCAGTTGGCGTATTGGATGCACATGAAGGATAGAGGCCATCTCTTCCCGATCGTGGGTTTGATTTTTGGAGCTATCGTTGCTTTGACGGCCGTAGCTGCGGGCGTTTTCTGGACTTGGTGGTAATTAGCGTAAGGGGTGGCTTTTAGAAGATGAAAGCCCCTCTTTTTTTCTTGTTATGCCTAGGAATCCGGAAAGGAGAGAGTTGGACATGAATGCGAGTCTTTTGAGTCATAGCGGTCATGAAGGCGCAGGCGCGATCTCCGGCTTTGCGACGCTGTGGGGGCCTGGTGTGCTGCTTGTCGTGATTATCATCGGCTGGTTATATGGAATGGCTGTCAATCGGTGGCGTCATCGGTTCGCAGAGTCGGAGCCGGTGGCGGTCAAACATCAAGTATTTTTCTATATCGGGCTGTTGTTATATTATTTGGCGGAGGGGAGCCCTCTAAGCTTTTACGGGCATCATTACAGCTTCAGCGCGCATATGCTGCAGCAATCGATATTGTATCTGATTATGCCTCCATTTATTTTGCTCGGCCTTCCGGGATGGATGCTGCGGCCGCTGCTCAAAAGCAGGGGAGCACAGCGTGCTATGCAATTGTTAACCGCGCCGCTCGGGTCGTTATTCGTGTTTAACATGGTGTTCTCCTTTTACCATATCCCGATGATTATGGACGCGCTTATGGCCAATTCGGTGCTCCATGACGTGTACAATACGGTATTCCTTCTGGCGGCGTTCCAAATGTGGTTCCCTGTGTTTTGCCCGCTGCCCGAATATAACAAGATGTCGGAATTGTGGAAGATGGCGTATATTTTTGTCAACGGCATTTTATTGACGCCGGCCTGCGCTTTGATCATCTTTGCGAGCGAGCCGATGTATGCGAATTTTAAAAACGTCTCCGAGCAGTATTTATTTATGTCCGTTCTGAACGATCAGCAGCTAGGCGGCGTCATTATGAAAATCATTCAAGAAATCGTCTACGGCATTGCGCTTGCATATACGTTCTTCCGCTGGTATCGGAGAGAGCGTCGGCAGGAAGAGGAAGAAGATTTGCAGAATGAGTCGTTCGTCCATTCTCCGGTCAATGCTAACCGGGCCTGACTATCGATAATGAGGTGGAAGCAACAATGCATATATTGCCTACGATTAGCACCAGCTTCATCGTGATCAGTGCTATTTTTGTAGCCTTCGGATGGGCGCAGATTGTGAAGGGGAATCGGGACACTCACCAGAAATTGATGCTGTGGGGAGCCGGCTTTGCCCTCGCCTTTTTCATCATCTACGTCTCACGGACCATCTTCGTAGGAAATACAACCTTCGGCGGACCGGAATCTTTGAAGCTGCCGTATCATCTATTTTTATTTTTTCATATTACCTTAGCTACGGTTGCGGCCGTATTCGGCGTTATTACCTTACTGCATGCGTTCAACAAACGGTTTGCGAAGCATAAGAAAATCGGCCGCTGGACGGCCGTTATTTGGCTGCTTACCGCTCCGACCGGCGTCGTCGTCTACGTTCTGCTGTACGTCATGTACCCGGGCGGGGATACGAAGCCGATGATTGACGCCATATTGGGACTATAGAGTGAGCTATATCCTTCAGAAACAGATTCCGTTACGGAGTCTGTTTTTTTTGTTGTCACGTCACTACCCTGGAAATTACTCTTGGTACCCCATTTCCATTGTCTGTGGTGCCGCGTCGGCGGCATGGATGGCTTTTGGGGGTTTTGTTCTTAGCTTTGACAGCCCTGAATCTGTAGAAGCGAAGCGTTCGCCTTTGCTCCCGGATTTTCTCCTTTCCGGAGGTGAAAAATTAAAAAATCCGGCTACAACCGCGAGTGGAAACTTCTATCGACCGCAGGCCGTTTGTTTTTCACTACACTTTTTAACGAAGCTTTTATAAAATCGGCAGCTCTTTGAGTCTTTTTGCGGCAACAATGGTTTCTTAGTGTCATGGTTATACTAAGGAACAGAACAGCCAATTCAGGGGGATTATGCCGTATGGCCAATGTGTTGGTAGTGGACGACGATAGGCATATCGTACGCTTGATCACGTTATTTTTGCAGCGGGAAGGGTTTATTACGCTGGAGGCCTATCATGGCCGCGAGGCATTGCAGCAGCTTGAGGCAGGCAAGGTTGATCTGGTCATTCTCGATATTATGATGCCGGAGATGGACGGATGGGATTTATGCCGGCAAATTAAAGAACATTACGATATTCCGGTGCTGATGGTAACGGCTCAAGGAGAGACGGGGCAAAAAATTAAAGGCTTCGAGCTCGGTACCGACGATTATTTGGTCAAGCCGTTCGATCCGCTGGAGCTTGTCGCAAGGGTACGCGCTTTGCTTAAACGTTACAAAATCGCTACTTCGCATCTTGTGCAGGTCGGCAGCTGCATGCTGGACCAATCGTCGCATCGAGTGCGGATAGCCGATGAAGAAGAGAGTACGCTGCCGCTCAAGGAATTTGAGCTGTTGTTCAAGCTGGCCAGCTATCCGGGGCAAATCTTCACGAGAGACCAGCTCATCCAGCAAATATGGGGCATCGATTATGAAGGCGACGAAAGAACGGTTGACGTCCATGTGAAAAGGCTGAGAGAACGCTTCAGGGAGGAGACGGCAAGGTTCCGAATCAGCACGGTACGAGGGTTAGGATACCGGCTGGAGGTATTGGAATGATCAAGTCGCTGTATATTCGCCTCGTGGCCGTATTCGTCGCGGCGGTCATCGTCGGCCTGGTCGTCTCGCTGATCGTATCCAATCACTTGTTCGATCAACAGCTGCAGGAATGGATGAAGACGGATACGGAGCAATCCGGCGAGCATATCGCGGCGCTGCTGAAGGAAAGCGATCCCGGGAAGTGGAGCACGATTCTGCCGCAGCTTGCGGAGATGAAATCGTCTTACATCGGGTTATACGATGCGGCAGGCGGACGGGTAGCGGGCTCGGCCGATTCGCCGAAGGTGGTGTCCGGCGATATATTGCGGGTTATTGGCGGCGAGCGTTACCAGCAATTCATCGAACCGCATAACGACGGCCTTCCGGCCTGGCTGATGGGGTTTCCGATACAGCTTGGCGGAACAAGCTTCGCCCTGTTCGTACAGCCCGACTATTCGGTCTTCAGCGTCGGTATCCGCAGAACGATCCAGTTGAATTTGCTGATCGTACTGGTTGTCGGCGGGGCGGTGATGGCCGTGGCGGCCCGCTATTTGGTCAAGCCGCTCAATATGCTGACCAGAGCGACGCGCAAGCTGGCGAAGGGCAATTTCAATGTCCGGCTGGATTATACGCGCAACGACGAAATCGGAGTGCTGACCCAGAGCTTCAATGAAATGGCGCTCGAGCTGGGGCAATTGGAGCAAATGCGGCAGGATTTCGTATCCAATGTATCTCACGAAATTCAATCGCCGCTGACGTCGATCATCGGATTTGCGAAGGCGCTGCGCAGCAGCACGATCCCGGAGGCGGAGAGGATCAATTATTTGGATATCATTCAATCGGAAAGCGAGCGATTGTCGCGCCTGAGCGATAATCTGCTGAAGCTCGCTTCGCTGGAATCGAAGCATCATCCGTTTCGGAGAACGACATTCCGGCTGGACGAGCAGCTTCGCCACGTAGCGGTCGTTTGCGAGCCGCTGTGGAGCGCCAAGCATATACGGCTGGAGCTGACTCTGCCGAAGACGATGATTGCCGGCGATGCGGACCTGCTTAATCAGGTGTGGATGAATTTGCTCGGCAACAGCATCAAGTTTACGCCGGAAGGAGGCAGCATCCGGATTCGCTCCGAATCCGAAGTCAGCCGGGTGAAGGTAAGCTTTGCCGATACGGGAATCGGTATCCCCGAAGGGGAGCGGAATAAAATATTTCAGCAATTTTACAAAGCCGATCGCTCCCGCACAGGGACTACCGGGGGCAGCGGCCTTGGTCTGGCCATCGTCCACAACATCGTGTCTCTCCATAAAGGAGCTATTCAGGTGGAGAGTAAAGAAGGGGAAGGGACTACCATGACGGTCATACTGCCGAGCATCAGTTGAGGAACGCTGCCTTGTTCTTAAGCGCGCCCTGTCCCGCTGCAGCTCTGCGTATCAGCCCGCTCAAGACCTCTTGCGTTTAAGCCGGCATCTGAGTAGCCGTAGGCTTGGCGTAGCCCTTTTCATATTTTTGATCGATGAAGGTGCGGATTTCCTTAACCGTGCGACCATCCTGCTTCATTCTGGCGGCCGTTACCGCGATTTCGAGACAGACGCCGCAGCGCGTGCCGTGATCGTCCCAGACGACGCTGCCGTCCGGCTTTACTTCTTTGACGAAGCAGTTCTGATTGCTCGTGTGTCCGGCGCTTTCGCCGCATCCGCAGTAGCAGGGAATCCACTTCAGCACATCCAGCGTGCTTGCCGCAATCTGATAAGCTTGTTTGATTTCCGGGCGCTGCTTGTCAAGAAAGGTCGGCAGTTTCGCCAGACTTGAGGTCGTTTCTTGCAAGTCGCCGTTTGCAGCGTGCTGCTGGTGGGGAGCATGCGATGCTACGGCGTCGGCAGACTTGCCGGCAGAAGAGCCGCAAGCGCTCAGCAAGATCGATAGCGCTACCATCCCCGATAATGGAACTAGCCGCAGGTTCATTAGTTATAAACCTCCACAAAATGTATTGTTTCCTAATGCTTAGTATTCATTATACCATACATGGGTATAGGATATTCCGAGCTGCCGTGACAGCTTCATGACTTGCCTTTTGAAGAACGGGAGATGATTTGTATGAAAGGATCAGCGGTTGTCCGGTGCTTTTGGCAGGGAGCGTCCAAGGAAAACAGCGGCACACTGCATAAGATAAGTATGGATTTGCAGCAGCTGCGGGGTTAGCGGGCAAGCCAAAAAACCGGCAGCGCGACGCAGATGGTCGCAGGCTGCCGGTTTAACGGTTAGCGGGGCATCGCCGCCATAAAAGCGCCGAAGTTACTTCAGTGCGCTTCCGCCGAACACAAAGCGGTATTCCCAATGCTTGCCTTCGATGCTGTCGATGCGAACGCCGCCGGATTCTTTGGAATACGTATGAAGAACTTGTCCGTTGCCCAAATAGATCGCTACATGGGAAATGCGCTGATTGGATTTATTCGTCGGATAAGCGGACTTGCTTGTCCCTTTGTAATCCATGAAAAACATCAGATCGCCCGGCTTCAGATTATGCCAATCCGTCGTCGTGTTACCGAGCTTTTTCACATAATCGGCTTGCTGACGGGAATCGCTCGGCAGAGTGATGCCTGCGCCGTCTTTAAACGCTTGGCGGACGAAATCGGAGCAGTCGAACGTCTTGGTATTCGAACGGCTGGAGCCGAACTCGTACGGGGTACCGAGATATTTTTTACCGGCGTTAATAATTTTAGTGACCGTAGCGCTGGTATTGGTGCTGGTGTTGTTGTTGGAAGAGCCGCTGCCGCTGTTTCCGCTATTGCCGGAGCTGCTGTTTCCGGAAGAGGATGATTTAATATATTTGCTGTCTGTCGACACGTAGCCGACTTTGCCATTGGCATCGCGAACCTGGTACCAGTAATTGTTCACCTTGGAAACAATATTGACGGATTCGCCCTTCTTAAGCATACGGATCACCTTGGACGAAGTGCTGGGCGCGTCTCTAAAGTTGACTCCGCTGACGATTTGCGCCGATGCGGCGTGAGCTTCATGAGGGGCGACCAGGCCAATTCCGGCTGTGAGAGTAGTGGCTAGCAGTAGAGCGGCAAGTTGTTTCTTCATGTTTTGAATTACCTCCAGTTGTTCTAAGATGTAGTTGCCAAACCTTTTTATGTAAATTGCCGGCGCTTTTCATCAAAGCGGCAGGCAAAGGTTTGCCTCGTATAGGGGCCTATAAGATTGTTCTATTGGAGTGCAAAAATACTTGAGTTTGACATGACCAAGCATCCGATACACAATAAAAATAAGAACGCGATATCGCTGACAACAATCCGTTTGGAATCAAGGACTAGGAGCAGGAGGTACCGGATTTGAACGTGTGGACGCTTGGCCCGTTGGTCTTATCTAGCCAAATTGCGATTGCGGCCGCTGCGGCGGTGGCAGGGTATGTAACGATGCGAGCGCGGCTGCGCCGTCTACTGCCCCCAGAAGCCCGCTATGACAGGGCCTGGGACGCGGCTTTGCTTTGGCTCCTCTTATGGAAGTTGAGCGCGCTGCTGTTTCAGCCGATAAGCTTGCTGGATAATCCCGCGGACCTGCTGTACAGCAGCGGCGGCATGCGAGGCATTTGGCTGGCAACGTTTATAACGTTAGGCTATGTGTGGTTTCGGGACCATAAATCCCCTAACAGAACCATTTATATAGATTCGTGGCTTGTCTCCATTTTGGTGGGGTACACTTTGTATCGGATTTTGGCGGTCATATTTTTAGAGGGAAATGCTTCCACTAATGCCGTCATAGCGGTTCTCGGCATCGCTTTGCTGGCAGCTTGGCGGAAAGTACGGCCGCAGGCGGGGAGCAGGGGCGTATCGACGCTGTTCGTTTCTTTCGTCATACTCCATGCGCTGATCAGCACAGTCGCTGCGAATACTTGGGAGAAGTCGGGAGGGTTCGGCGTTCAGGCTGCGGAGGATGCGGCGGAAGGGCTCGGCATCGGTCAGCGGGCGCCGGACTTTGAGCTTTTTACGTTGGAAGGTCAAGCCGTAAAGCTGTCCGATTTCCGGGGAAAAAAAGTGCTGATCAACTTTTGGGCGACCTGGTGTCCGCCGTGCCGGATCGAGATGCCCGTTATGCAGAAGTTTTATAGCGAGTACAAAGACCGCGACGTCGTCATCTTGTCTGTGGATGCCAGACATACCGAAGTAAGCCAGGCTCCCGTCGAGGCGTTCAAGAGCCACTGGGGGCTGACTTTTCCGCTGGTGTTGGATGTGGAAGGCCAAGTAGGGAAAACCTATCAAATATCCGCGTATCCGGCCACTTATGTGTTAGATGAACAGGGAATCATTCGCAAAAAGCATCAAGGAGCGATGGACGAGGATATGCTTAAAAAAGCAGTCCGGTAAATGCCGAACGGCATAATGCCCCTGCTATGAAAGCGAAACAAAATCATATTGCGCATTCAAGGGCAAGCGTGATATGATGTGATATACATTATAGTTCATCATTATGAATATTGTTCATAATGATGAACTTTTCGAGGAGGGCTTTAGTCAATGGCTAATACAAGTATTATTCTTCGGGTAGAATTGACTCACGGTCAGGTCACTTTTGGCGATGTGGCGGCTGCGATCAGCCATGCCGGAGGCGATGTCACCTCTATTGACGTAATCCGCATCGGCAAGGAATCTTCCGTACGGGATATTACGGTGGACGTACAGGATTCGGCGGAAGCGCAGGTTGTTAGCGCCATTAAGGAATTATCCGGAATTACGCTGATTAACGTATCGGACAGGACGTTTCTAGCGCATCTGGGCGGTAAAATATCGATGAGCCCGAACATGCCGATCAAAAACCGCGATGACTTGTCGCGCGTGTATACGCCGGGAGTAGCCCGCGTCTGCACGGCGATTCATGAGAATCCCAATAAAGCGTACTCGCTGACGATCAAACGCAACACGGTTGCCGTCGTGACGGACGGCACGGCCGTACTGGGCCTCGGCGACATTGGCCCCGCAGCTGCGGCTCCCGTCATGGAAGGAAAAGCGATGCTGTTCAAGCAGCTGGCCGGCGTCGATGCGTTCCCGATCTGCCTCGATACGAAGGATACGGAAGAAATTATTCGTACGGTGAAGGCGATGAGCCCGATTTTCGGGGGAATCAATCTGGAGGATATCAGCTCTCCCCGCTGCTTCGAGATCGAGTCGCGGCTTGAGCAGGAGCTGGACATTCCGGTATTCCACGACGATCAGCACGGTACTGCGGTCGTCGTGATGGCCGGGCTGCTCAATTCCCTTAAAGTGGTCGGCAAGCCGATCGAATCGATCCGCGTTGTCGTCAACGGCATCGGCGCAGCGGGCGTATCCGTGTGCAAGATGCTGCTCGCCGCAGGATTGAACCACCTCGTGCCGGTCGATCGCGACGGCGCTATCGTACGCGGCGGGTCGTATGAGCAGCCGATGTGGCAATGGCTTGCCGAGCAGCCGCAGGTGGAGGCGGAGCCAGGCAGTCTGGATGACGTCATCCAAGGAGCGGATGTGTTCATCGGCGTATCGCGCGCAGGTTTGCTGAAGGTCCATCACCTGCAATCGATGGCCAAAGACCCTATCGTATTCGCTATGGCCAACCCGCATCCGGAGATCGAGCCTGAAGTGGCGCAGCCGTATGTGCGGGTTATGGCGACCGGCCGAAGCGATTATCCGAACCAGATCAACAATGTGCTCTGCTTCCCGGGTATTTTCCGCGGAGCGCTCGATTGCCGCGCCCGCCGCATCAACGAGGAGATGAAGCTTGCCGCCGCCCGCGCTATCGCCTCGGTCGTCAGCGACGCGGAAGTCAATGAGCTGTATATCATTCCGAGTATTTTCAACGAGCATGTCGTAGCGAATGTGCGCCATGCTGTTATTGAAGCGGCTATCAGCACGGGAGTCGCCCGCCGGATTCCGCCGGATTTCCGCTAAGAGACGGTGCTGCCCCGAAGCGGGCGAAAGCCGCGACCAACGAATCATCGCGAAGAACAAGGGACGAGTTCCTTGTTCTTTTTTTCGTGCTTGTACATATCATGATAAAGGCGGAGATGTCAAAATAAGATGCGGAGGTTTGGTATGGATGAGATGGCGCTTAGCGGGACGATAGCTTCCTTGTGCACGGTGCTCGGCGCAATTCCGGCATTGCTGCTCCAGCACGTGTCTCATCGCGGCAGAGACAGCCTGCTGGCGTATACGGCCGGAATTATGGTGGCTGCTTCGACATACAGCTTGATCCCGTCCGCTTTGAAGCTATCCAATATGCTGGTGCTGACCGTCGGAATCCTCGGAGGGACGCTGGCGCTGACTTTGATGGAGAAGTGGATTCCCCATACCGAACCGAAGCATTCATTTAAGAGAGAAGCGGTGAACGGCAAATCGCTGTTTTTTCTTATTGCTATGGGGCTGCATAATTTACCGGAAGGTTTATCGGTCGGCGTCAGTTTTGCGAGCGAGCATCAAGATTTGGGACCGCTCGTTTCGTTTGCGATCGGATTGCAGAACGTGCCGGAAGGATTCCTGATTGCATTGTTTCTCATCTCCCAGCAGGTAGGCAAGCTGCGAACGATGGTTTATTCCGCCGGGACCTCGCTGATCGAACTGGGCGCCTGCTTTGCGGGCTATCATTTTACTTCGCGAATTCATAATATTGTACCCTATGGACTGGCCTTTGCGGCCGGGGCAATGCTCTTTGTCGTGTACAAGGAGCTGATTCCCGAAAGCCATGGAGACGGGCACGAGCGGCCGGCTACGTTCGCATTCATCGTCGGTTTGCTGACGATGATCGGCTTGACGCATTGGCTGCGCTGAGAGGCGGTTTTACGCCGCAGCGTCTGTCTTAGGCCTTAAGCAGGCGGAGGAGGACACGCTAATCCATAGGATGTAATCAGTTGGGCCCGGCGAGAAGCGGGCTGCCGAGAAATCGGCGGCGCGCGCTTACTGCCGGGCCCTATTTGGGGTGAAGCGGCTGGAGCTTGAGAACGTCGGTTAGCGGATAAAGGACAGCTTTCCTCCGCCGGGCTGAGGGATGTCCTTCCATGTGCGCCGCTCGCCGTTGAACTGCGGCAGCCACGGGGCCAGCGCCTCGAACATGTCGTCGCACATGCGCCATACTTCGTCCGGGGTGCACACCGCGGCGGTCAGCGGATCATGCAGCACCGCCTGCTTCACAAGCTCGCGGTCGCCTGTCAGCGCGGCCTCGACGGCCATCTCTTGGACGCCGATGCTGACGCGGCAGGTGGCGGCGCAGGCCAGCGGCAGCGCGCCGATATAGGTCGGCTGAATGCCGTTGCGGTCTACGTAGCAAGGAATCTCGATCGTACTGCCGTCCGGCAAGTTCGTAATGAGGCCGCGGTTTTCGATATTGAAATGACCACGGTAGACGCGCCCGGTTTCGAGCGCTTCGAGAATATAGGAGCCGTGTTCTTCGGAGCGGTCGCCCAGACGTATCGATTCCAATTCGCCGCTAAGCCACTTCGGATAGTTTTCTTTATACTCGTCTCCCCGGCTCAGGCAATGGTTCAAATAACCGCCGGTTTGACCGCCGATCCATGTATCCGGATAAATCCAGCGGGAGACTTCTTCCGGGCGTTTGCGGTACCAAGGCAAGTACTCGCTTAAATGCCCGTTCGACTCGGTGGAGAAATACCCGAAGCGGCGGAGCACATCAATGCGGCACGGCTCCTGAGCGGCGATTTGGGAATGCTTCTCCATCGCCGGGAGAATATCCCCGAGTCTGCTGCTGCCCTGGTGGGACACCTCGATAAACCAAGTTTGGTGATTGATGCCGGCCGCCGTATAATCGACCTCTTCCTTCGGCAGGCCGAGCGCCTTGGCGATGAGCGAGTGGCTGTGCTGCACGCCGTGGCACAACCCGATCACCGGGACGCCGCCGGCCCGGCGGACCGCCCAAGTATTCATCGCCATCGGGTTGGAATAGTTGAGCAGCAGGGCGCCCGGAGCGAGCTCGCGCATGTCGCGGGCCAGATCGAGCAGCACCGGAATCGTGCGGAGCGCGAAGAACACGCCTCCCGGTCCGAGCGTATCGCCGACGCATTGATCGACGCCGTACTTCAGCGGGATTTCGATATCGTGGCGGAACGCTTCCAGCCCGCCGACTCTGGCGGTGCAGAACACATAGTCGGCACCGGCGACAGCTTCCCTCTGATCAGTCGTCGCATGGATGACGGCCGGAAGCCCGTTCTTCTCGATCATATGCCGGCACAGGCTCGCTGCCATGTCGAGACTTTCCTCGTTAATATCCATGAAACGGAATTGCGCATCGCGGAATTCCTCCACCGCCAGGATGTCCATAACCAGCCTGCGGGTGAAGCCGATACTCCCCGCACCGATCATTGCAATGTTCAACATCGAACCAATTCCCCTTTCGCTCGAAAAATATATAATCAGTAAGCACGCGACCGTTGACTTCCGAATCGGACAGTTTCATAATAAGCGATAAGGAAAAGGCTTACAATGATAACATATTTTCGAAAGGATGATACTATATTGCTCATCCCTCATGAGGCATGCGCACGTACGAGCTTCGGCTTCAAATATATCAGCCCGGCAGAGCTGCCGATTCGTCTGATCAATATCGGATGGGACCGGGTCGCCGCGGCGTCATACCGCTGGAACGGCATGGAGCGCGGAGGAGGTTTGATCGTGTTCCAGTATACGCTGGCCGGCAAGGGGATGCTGCGGGACGGGGAGCGGTTATACGCGTTGCCTAAGGATACCGGTTTTATGACCGTCGTGCCGGGCGATCAGGAGTACTATTTTCCGGAGGGGGGCGAGGAGTGGGAGTTTCTCTATATCGTCGTGAACGGGGCGGATGCGCTCAGCCACTTCACGACGCTGATCAAGAAGCTCGGCCCGGTTGTCTCGTTCCGGGAGCATCGGGAGCCGCTGGCGGTGTTGAGCCGCCTGTATGCGGAGGTGTACCGGGACCCCGAGCTGGACAAGTATACGATTTCCGCGCGCTTGTACGAGCTGCTCATGTCGCTGCACCGGCTGGCCGAAGGCAGGGATATCGTGCGCACGCCCGAAGAGATGCCGGATTCCGTTCGCGCCGCGATCAAGCTGATGAAGTCGCGGTTTGCCGCCGATTTGTCCGTGGAGGATATGGCGGCAGCGGCGGGGCTGAGCAAATATCATTTCTGCCGCCAGTTTTCGAAGAAAACCGGCCTTACGCCGAACCAGTATTTGCGCAAAATCCGCATTGAACAGGCGGCTTGGCTGCTCAGGCATACGGATATGACGGTGGAATCGGTCGGCAGGGAAACGGGATTCGAATATACGAATTACTTTATCAAAGTATTCCGCTCCTTTGTCGGAACGACGCCCAGCGAATACCGAATCGGCAAAACAGGCGATCCCGTCTATTTTTTGCGGATCGAGCCCTAGAAGCGTGGTGAACAACAAGCCGCGGCGTCCAACGTATCCGTTTAGACAATGGCTTGGCTGCAACACCGCTCGCCAAAGCCTATTTCTCAGGAACGGGCAAGCGCTCGAACGGCCTAGAAGGGAACTGCAGCGGGGCAGCCCCTGAGCCGGGCATCGAACCGTTTCAAAGGTTAACGGACGCCAGCGAGCTAAATTCGTCGCAAACAGACGTTTTTTAAACGTAAACGGTCATCAGCGCGCTTAAATAGCTCCGAATGGCTTTCTAAGGCGGCTATGGCGACCAATAGCTGCATCTGCGTCCGTTAGAAATCGAAAATGGCCGATTGGGTTGATATAACGGCCGCTGTGCCGTTGCGAGTGCCATCTCCCGAACGCGAGCGCCATCGGCTTCTTCAGACTATTCCCGCATAGCGAAGCCTGCTTGATCTCGGGCTCTTAGCAGGAGTCCGGTACAACGAAAAAAACCAAAGCGGCCTCCCACCCGGGAAGCCTGCTTTGGTTTGCCGCACCTTCGGCCCGCCAATTTCGCGCACGCCGCCGGTCAGGATTGATTTTTCCGGAAGCTCTCGCGGTACTGGCCCGGAGTCATGCTGACATGCTTGCGGAAAAAGCGGTTGAAGTTTTGCGGCTGATACTGCAGCCGCTGAGCGATATCTTTGATCGGCATATCCGTCTCGATCAGCCATTTTTTAGCCATCGTCATGCGGAAGGAGGTCAAATAATCGCTGAACGTTTGGCCGGTTTCCTTGCGGAACACGCTGCTTAAATAATTGGCGTTATAATGCAAATCCGCCGCGCATTGCTCGATGGTCAGCTCGGTGTCGAACTCCTTGTGAATGCGGTCGAGCACCGTCTCGGAAATGCTCTGATACTGCGAGTCGAGCCGCTCGCGGAAAATTTGCAGCAGAGGCAGGATCAGCCGGGAAAGGAACCATTCCTCGATCTCTTTGCCAAGATGAAGCTTGTTCAGCTCCTCATAGTACGACTCGCCGCCCGGATTAAGCTGATTGAGGCGAATGCCGGCCTCCTGGATCATAATGAGCAGATTGTTAAGCAGCCTCATCATAGGCACCTGATATTCCTGCGGCGACATTTCATGCTTGAAAATCGTCTGCATCAAATGCTCGAACGACTCGACCGCCTTCGCTTCGTCGGCCAGCCGGATGGCGTCGAACATCTCGCTCTCCGTCAGCCACGGATAATCCAGATTGAGCTGATGCTTGCCCGCGTTCATATTGGCGTAATGGATAATGACGCCGACGCCCAGATGAATGCGATGCTTGAGCGCCTCCAGCCCTTCGCGGTAAGCGATGGACGTATGCTTCAAGTCGTTGAACGGCAGGCTGATGCCGATGCTGATCTTCAGCTTCAAAATGTTCTGAATCATCTGCTGCAAAGATTCCGTAAGCGAGTAGATCCAGCGGGTATATTCCTCCGAATGCCGCTCCTCTTGACCGACCAGAATGACGAGCGTCTGATCGATCGATACCGGAGGCAGACGGAAGCCGGCAGGAATCGTTTCTTCGGCGATATTGCTGATGGCGAAGAGCAGCAGGTCCAGATCGTCCTTTTCGTAAGACGTGTCTTCGAGCGTATCGATTTGCACGGTAATGACCGACATGACCTTCCAGCCGTCCAGTTTGTCGCTGAAGCCGAGCTGCTCCGTTTTCTCCGTCAAGTCCTTGCGCCGCATCGTTCCCTGGAAGAGCTTCATGAGGAAGAAGTCGCGCGCTTGCTGGAAATGGCGGTGGGTCTCCTGTTCCAGCCTGCTTTTGGATAACGACAAGTCCTGCATGATGCTGCCGATCAGATCGAATTCGTTCTGCCGGGCCCCGCCGAAGCTATCATCCTTGACGGGAATTTGCTTGATCATCCGGCGGATCGGCGTGTACATCCGTCTGGATGAGATCCAGGCGACAGTCATGAACAGCAGCACAATAATGATGCTGACAAGGATGGTCGAATTGCGGATTTTAACCGATTCCTTGGTTAGGCTGTCGATCGAAATGATCGACATATAAATCCAATTGTTGTAGGAAGAACGCAAATAAGTGGCCGTATATTTCTTTCCGTCCACTTCCGTCTGGAACTGGTCGGAGGGCTTGTCGAATATGGCCGGATTTTTAATAAAACCCGTATTGATAGCGTATCTGCCGATCATGGAAGGATCATTATGGTAGATGACCCGGTCCTGATCGTCCAAAATCATCACGGTTTCCGACTCCCGCGGCGTATAATCGAGAATGCCGGGCATATTGCATGAAGAGATGTTGGCGATGGCGAGCCCGTACTTGTCCAAATCCTGGGTAGGGAGCTTCTGAACGAGACTGATCGTATAGGGGCAGGTGCTGGCATTGGCTTTCTCCTCGCTGTAAAACCACAAGCTTGGATTCAAAACCCACGACGTGGCGTTCGGGAGCATCATCTGGTTAGAAATTTGCGAATGATGAAGATATTCGTCCAAGCGGTAAAAGCCGGAATTTTTCAGCATCCAGTTCTGCTTCAGATTGACGATGACGACATCTTCCAGATTCGTGTAAAATGACTGGGTATTGCTGATTTCCTTGCGCAAATCTTTATATAAAATGAAATCTTGTTCGGTAAAAGGCCGTCGCAGCACCTCGGACATGACGGTCGAATTGTTCAGCTGATCCAGAGCGTGATTCACCGTCTGCAGCGTCTGCTCGACGTTGGAGTTCATTTGAGTCAATATTTGCAGCTGCTCCGAGTTGACCTGCTTCTGAATTTCCTTGGAAAATTTCATATAGGAGAAAAAGCCTATAAAGATCACGGGAAGCGTACACAAAATACAGCCGAAAAGCGTCATTTTGGTCAAAAAGCTGTATTTTCTCATCGGTATCCCCTCCCTTAGGCGCTGGTCTGCAGAAGCTCGTCACTTCATTGTATCAAGTTCAAAGTTGTTAGATCAATCGCATTCATGACAAATATAACAAACTTTCGTCACGATAAGCCAGTTTTTTTCGACTTTTTTCGTGTACAATGTCATGTTAGAATGAAGGGGAAAGCAGAAGGAAGGAGGAATGCAGATGAAACGCAGTTATGACGTGCGACGGGTCCGGTTGATTGCGCTTACCGCCGCGGCTATCCTGATCCTGAGCTCTTGTTCTTATGGAAAACGGGATGCCCGGACGGACGATGCGAAGCCGGAGGAAGCGCCGACGCCGATCAGTATGATGGTGCCGTTGTTTCAGCCTCAACCTCCTTCGGACGAGCTTATGAACGAACTGAACGCCAAAACCGGGGCCGTATTGAACGTACAGTGGATTCCCGACGATATTTATACGAATAAAATGATGAATGCGCTGGAAACGAATACATTAAAGCAGGTTACCTATGTAAGGCAAATTGACTACAATTTGGTAAAAAACGCTATCCGTTCCGGCATGTTCTGGGACATCGGCCCTTACTTGGACTATTACCCGAATTTGAAAACGCTAAGCAAACATACGCTGGACGAAACGAAGCTGGACGGCAAATATTACGGTTTGTACAATGAACGCCCGGCCTCCCGGCAGGGCATCCTGATCCGCAAAGATTGGCTTGAGCGGCTAAATATGAAGGCGCCGGAGACGATCGACGAGCTGTATCAGGTTATCAAAGCGTTTACTCTGAACGATCCGGACGGTAACGGCAAACAGGATACGATCGGCTTGACTGACCGCAATGATCTGGTCTACGGCGCATTCAAGACGCTAAGCTCCTATTTCGGCACGCCGAACAATTGGCTGCTGTCGAACGGCGCGTTTATTCCCGACTTCGAGACGCCGGAATATATGGACACGATGAATTTTATGAAAAAGCTGTACAACGAGAATATTATGAACAAAGATTTTCCCGTAGCCAGCAAGCAGCTGCAGCGTTACATGCTGATCAGCGGCAAGGCGGGAGTCTATGTCGGCAGTCTGTCCGACGCCCCTCGGATGCTGGAGGAAATGAAGCAGGTGAACGCCGCCGCCGATTTGACGCTCGTCAACCGCATTCAGGGGCCGAAGGGCTACGGAGTATGGTCGATTCCCGATTACAGCGGGCTGTTTCTTTTCTCCAAGAAGGCGATCAAAACGCAAGAAGAGTTGAAGGCGATATTGACATTTTTTGATAAATCAATGAATAAAGACGTTAGCA
The DNA here is from genome assembly GCF_025060755.1 of Paenibacillus doosanensis. GTDB lineage: Bacteria > Bacillota > Bacilli > Paenibacillales > NBRC-103111 > Paenibacillus_S > Paenibacillus_S doosanensis. The sequence goes on along the minus strand of NZ_JANYUY010000002.1, from coordinate 20,614 downwards.
ATCTGATGCTGTACGGGCAGGAAGGCAAACATTATGTGCTTCAGAACGGGGAAGTGGCGGTTCCTGCCGATATGTTTCAGCGCATGAATGCGGAAGTCCGTCCGCTGCTGTCTCTTATGATCGCAAATATAAGCAATCCCAATCTATTCAAGCAGAGCGAGCAAGGGCAGGAGCCGATCCTGCAGCAGGTGAACCGGCTTGTTGCGGATAATGAGGGCATGCTGATTCACGATCCGACCGTAGGGTTGTCCTCACTGACTTTTGATGCCCACGGTACGGAATTGGCCTCGATTATGACCAATGCGACCTATAATTATATTTTGGGCAAAATCGATGCCGCGGGCTTCCGCAGCGAAATCGAGTCCTGGAAAAATAAGGGCGGCTCCCAAATCGTCAAAGAGTACGAAGAAGCGTACAGCAAAAGCCGCTCGGCTTCTCCGTAATAAATGCATAATCCGATAGCACAACCGCTAAGAATCGCTTGGCGGTTTTTTCGTTGTTTAGGAAATGATGCGCAGCCATTTCCTGTGGATATCCGGGGGCTCCCCCGAAAGTAATTGGAATAAGCTTCAGAGCATCACGTCACTACCCTGGAAATTACTCTTGGTACCCCATTTCCATTGTCTGTGGTGCCGCGTCGGCGGCATGGATGGCTTTTGGGGGATTTGTTCTTTTGGTCCGATTGCCGGAGCTATCCATAAGCCCGATCAGGGCGTTCAGCGCCGTTACAAAAGCGGTGTGCAGGCGCTTCAGCAGGTTAATTTCTGCATATAGGAAATGCTCAAACCCGCGTCATTACTGGGTTTCTAAGATGTGAGTCAGGGATAATGTACGAAATCTTTCTGAGCGGGTACATTAGTACTCGACAGATGAAAGACACAGCTACTAGAAGCAGAGCAAGTTCCTTTTATGAATACAGTTATGAAATTGGGAGGAAGAGAAAATGAGAAAATCTTCAAAAGATTTGAAATGGATCAGCGCTATTTGCACACTCGCTCTTGCCGGTTCCGTGATGGCCGGATGCAGCAGCGGCAGCAAAGCGACGGATACGGGCGGCGCTGCGGCAGATTCCGCCGAGACCAGTCAACAGCCGGTGAAAATTACGATTATGGCCGATTTGCAGACCACAGAGGTGCCGTCGGATAAAATCGAGAAAATATTGGAGCAAAAAACGAACTCCGAGCTTGAGATTCAATGGGTTCCGGACGGCTCTTACGATGAGAAGTTCCAAGCCGCCTTCGCAACGGGCTCGCTGCCTCAAGTCGTTTATTTGAAAAATCAGGCGTCCTTCGTCTTAATGCGGGATGCCATCAAGAACGGGCAGTTCTGGGAAATCGGGCCTTATTTGAAAGACTACCCGAACCTGAAGGGCTTGGATCAAAATGTACTGAAAAACACGGAAGTCGGCGGCAAAATTTATACGTTGTATCAGGAAAGACAGCCGGCCCGTTCCGGTCTGATCTACCGCAAGGACTGGGCGGACAAGCTCGGCATCCCGGCTCCGCAGACAGTGGACGATATTTACAACATGCTGAAGAAATTTAAAGAAGCTGACTTGGCCGGCGGCAATAAAACGATTCCGCTTGCAGACCGCAACGACTTGATATACGGCTCCTTCAAAACGATTTCGATGTATTTCGGCACGCCGAACGGCTGGGGCGTTCAAGACGGCAAGCTAATACCGGACTTCATGACCAACGGATATATGGATACGCTTAAATTTTACAAGAAGCTGCGCGACGAAGGCTTGATCAACCAGGACTTCCCGGTTACGAGCAAAACGGACCAGCAAAACCTGATGTATACAGGCAGAGCGGGTGTTTACATCGGTACGATGGGCGATGTCAAAACGATGCAGGAAAAGACGGAAAAGAACTTGCCGGAAGCGAAATACGATGTGCTTAACGATATTAAAGACGGCAGCGGCAAAAACGTGACTTGGGGTCTTTCCGGCTACGGCACCGTCGTTCTGTTCCCTAAATCTTCCGTGAAGACGGAGAAAGACCTGAAAGCGATTTTGAACGTGATGGATAAGTTCTACTCTCCGGAAATCGCCGATCTGCTGAAATACGGCGTAGAAGGCGAGCATTACACGAAGAAAGACGGCAAGGTGCTGCCTTCGACAGACAGCAAGCTGGTTGAGAAGGAAGTCAGACCGTACCTGAACATGGCTCTATACGAAACGACTAACGTAACGCCTTCCTTCTACACGCTGCCGGTTGCCGAGAAAGCGAACAATTTATCCAATGCGGCAGTGAAATTCATGGTGACCGATCCGTCGGTTTCCCTCGACTCCAAAACGTACAACGAGAAGGGCGCAAGACTGCAGGATCAAATTAAAGACGCTACGTATCAATTCATTATGGGCAAGATTGACGAAGCGGGATATCAAGCTGCCGTGAAGAAATGGCAAAATGACGGCGGACAAAAAATCATCGACGAATTTAACGAGCAATATAAAAGCAACGGCGGCAAATAAGCGGTCTCCATAAGAGGTGATTCAAGGGCAAAGGCTGCTGAGCAGATCGGCAGCCTTGTCTTATCCGATATCGGTTCGCATCTTAGGATTGTTTAACGATAGAAAGGAATGAACGTGATGAATAATACGGCTGCACAGTCTTCCGCAGTAATAGTGCCCAAGCCCAAAAGCAGTCTTTTGAAACGGGTTGTCCGCAACCGTTATATTTACTTGATGATTTTACCGGGATTTCTGTATTTCCTTATATTCAAATACGTTCCGATGTTCGGGCTTATCATCTCGTTTCAAGATTACCAGCCGTACAAAGGGATCATGGGCAGCGAATGGGTAGGGCTGGAGCATTTCCAAAGACTGTTTACCGATTCGGAGTTTTGGAACATATTCAAAAACACGCTGGTCGTGTTTCTCGTCAATATCGTGTTTTATTTTCCGGTGCCGATTGTACTGTCGCTTATGCTCAACGAGGTGACGAACTCGTATTTCAAACGCGTCGTACAGACGATCGTGTACGTTCCTCACTTTTTGTCCTGGGTTATCGTCGTATCCATCTCCTTCGTGCTTTTGACGATGGACGGCGGGCTTATTAACGAACTGATTACATTTTTCGGCGGACAGCCGGTCAACTTCCTTATGAGTGAGGAATGGTTCAATCCGATTTACGTTCTGCAAGTAATTTGGCGGGAAGCGGGCTGGGGAACGATCGTTTACTTGGCGGCCATGGCTGCTATCGATCCGGGCTTGTACGAAGCGGCGCGGATGGACGGAGCCGGGCGTTTCCGGCAAATCTGGCATATTACACTGCCAAGCATCCGCAGCGTCGTCATCGTTCTGCTGATCCTGAAGGTGGGCAGCGTGCTGGATACCAGCTTCGAGCATATTTATTTGCTGCTTAACTCCATGAACAAAAACGTGGCGGAAATTCTCGATACATTCGTCTACACGGCAGGTTTGAAACAAGGGCAGTTCAGCTTTAGTACAGCCGTAGGTTTGTTCAAATCGGTCATCGGCCTGATCCTGGTGTTGTTCTCCAACTGGCTGGCCAAGAAATTCGGCGAGGAAGGCATCTACTAGGCCCAAGCCATTTACTTCAAAGGAGGCATCCAAACATGGTTCAAGATAAAACAATCGCCAGCCGTATATTCGATTTTTTCAATATTTTGCTTCTGACTATCGTAGCGCTGCTGATGCTGCTGCCGTTCCTTCACGTGGTCATGGGATCGTTCACGACGGCCGAAGAGATGGCGCGCAAGCCGTTCGTCCTGATTCCGACGGTATTTACTTTGAATGCGTACGAATACATTTTGTCGACGGGAACGTTGTTTAAAGCGTTGGCGGTATCCATAGGGGTGACGGTCGGCGGCACGCTGATCAGTATGTTTTTGACGTCGCTGATGGCTTACGGGCTGACAAGACGGGATCTCGACGGACGCAAGACGGTGAATCTGATGATCGTATTCACCATGCTGTTCAGCGGCGGTTTAATTCCTTCCTTCCTCGTAGTGAAAAGCATGGGCCTGGTGGACAGCTATTTCGCGATGATTTTGCCGAGCGCGATCAGCGCGTTCAACCTGATCATTCTGCGCAGCTTCTTCCAGGGGCTTCCGGACGGGCTGGAGGAATCCGCGAAGATCGACGGCTGCGGCGATTTCGGGATTTTGTTCAAAATCGTGTTGCCGCTGTCTCTGCCTTCCTTGGCGACGATTTCCTTGTTCTACGCGGTAAACTATTGGAATTCCTACTTCAGCGCCATTATGTATATTAACGATGCGTCGAAATGGCCGGTTCAGGTATTGCTGCGGCAAATCGTTATCGCGGCGAGCGGTATGGCTGCGGATACGAACAGCGATTTCATCAAGCCGCCCGAGCAGACGATCAAGATGGCCGTTATCGTGGTGTCGACCCTCCCGATTCTCATCGTGTATCCTTTCCTGCAAAAATATTTCGCCAAAGGCGCGTTGGTCGGTTCCGTGAAAGGATAATGCCCGCGCTGCAATGGAAAAAAGTGAAGACGAAAAACGCCCCTGTAAGCCGGCGCCGTGCCGGCAGCCTTGCAGAGGCGTTTATTGCGTTATCAGCCTGGGACAAACGATTCGCACGCCGTCCCATCTTACCGTCAGGGCAAAAATCCGGCCTGGCTCACATAGACGCGCTCTTCGCCGAAGACGCCGTACAATGCGGAGAGCACCTCCAGGTAAGCCGTCCGGTCGTACCAATCGGTTAGCTCCAGCTCCTCGTAGATGCGGCGGATGCCGAGCCGCTCGGTGCGCTTGCCGCCGCTGCCGTCGCCCATGAAGAAGTCGTCGATGCATACGCGGCCGACGGCTTCGGCCAGCCGTTCGGCGAACCGCTCCGAGGAGGGCAGCACCGGCGAGACCGCCGCCTGCGCGTCGATCCCTGCGGCGGCTAGCCGCTTCAAGGCCGAGAGGCGCGCCGCTATCGGCGGAGCGGCCGGAGTGAACGCCCGGCGGACCGGCTCAAGGTCGGTCTCGACGGTCATACTGACGCGGACGCGCCCGCCGAGCTGCTGCAGCAGGTCGATATCCCGCGTCACCAGCGGGCTGCGCGTCTGTACGAGCACGAAATCCGGCGGCTCGTCAGTCATCGCCTCCAGCAGGGAGCGGGTAAGCCGCTCGCGGTGCTCGGCCGGCTGATACGGGTCGGTGCTCGACGACATGAAGATTGTCACCGGCCCTTTGCGCTTCGCTTTCGCCAGTTCCTTGAGCAGGATGGCAGCGGCGCCCTCCTTGACGTCGATCCACGAGCCCCACGGCTCCCGCCGGAACTTGGCTACGGGCATCTCGCGGACATAGCAGTACGAGCAGGCGAAGGCACAGCCTGCATACGGATTCAATGTGTGACTGTACCCGGTCAAATAGCCGCTGGCCGGATTGAGCAGCTGCTTGGGCGTTTTGCGGGTAAGGTTCGGCTGCATCCCGTCATTCACCTCCTGTCGGCCACATACGATGCCGAATAGTAAGAACTTAAACTAATAGTACCATAGATGAGAGGGAGGAGGGGAAGCGCCGCGCGTCGCAATCGCTTAGGAATGAGGCTTGTTTTACGGCGAGGGCTCGGCCGGGAAACGGAGGGTGACGCGAGTGCCAGCGTTTTCCTTGCTCGTGAGGCCGATTTCGCCGCCATAGCGCTCCACGAGCTTCTTGCAAATGGCCAGCCCCAGCCCGGTCCCGCCTCTTTCCCGGCTTCGGGCTTTGTCCACCCGATAGAAGCGGTCGAATACATAAGGCAGATCGGCTTCGGGAATGCCGATGCCGTAATCGGCGATGTCGAGACAGACCATCCGGTCCCGCAGAGCCCCGGTGATCCGGATCTCGCGCCGGTCCCGCGAATATTTTACGGCATTATCCAGCAGGATGAGCAGTATTTGCTCCAGATGCTGGGGAGCGATGCGGATAACAGCCCCGGAGAGGGCATGCAGGTCGGAATGAAACGTAAATTGCGGGTGAAGAACGGATACATTTTTCACCGTGTGCAATACTTTTTTGGCGAGCTTCACTTGCTCCGTTTGACCCGCCTGATGCTGCGAATCCGCTCGGGTCAGCTCCAGCAGCTCTCTGACGATCCCTTTTAACCGCTGAAGCTCCTGAAGAGACGCCGTCAGCGATTCGTCGACCAGAGCGGGATCGTTCTTGCCCCAACGGTCCAGGAGCGACAGATGGCCTTCGATAATCGCAATCGGCGTTCTAAGCTCATGAGAAGCATCCTCCACGAACTGCTTTTGCTTCTGAAACGAGGTCTCTACCTGGTCCATCATGTCGTTGAACAGCTTGGCCAGCATCGATATTTCATCATGATTGTTGGGCGAGGCGACTCGCTCGTGAATCCCCTTTTGCTTTATTCTGCGCATCGTTTCCGTCACCGATTGCACCGGCTTCAGCAGCTGCCTGGCAATCAGCATGCCGCCGATCCCGCTGAGCAGTACGGCTCCGAAACCGCCGGCTACCATTACGAGCAGGATCATATTGTTCAGCATATCGAAATGCTCCAGATTATTGGCGATTTCCACGCTTCCGGAGAAGCCCTGGGTCGATAGAGGCTGGCGCATAATGAGCAGATGATTCTCCACATGCCAAATGCTCGTGAGCTGCGGCTGCTTGACGGGAAAGGGAACGACCCAATCCTCCGGCAATTTATTCGACAAGCTGACCACAATCGTTCCGTCGCCGTCCAATACCCGAATGAGCTGGTTCGTTTGAATAATTTTGCGCAAAAAGCTGGAACCGGCTTGAATCTGCTCCGTGCCGGCGGCGTTTTTTTCTTGAAAATAACCGATGATTTCATCCATATTTTTGCGGATTGCTTTCTCTTCCTGGCTCATCATCCATTGGTTGATCACGATGTACTGTACCACCGTATAGGCGATAAAAAGGCAGCACAGCAGAAGAGACGACCAGAGCGTCAATCTCCACAGAATCGGCAGCTGGGCCCAGCGAAACCGGACTAGCTTCATGCGCATATTCACCACCACGGCTGGCCCCCGCACGAGCGAAGGGCTTAATTGTGCATCCGAGTTCCGCTGCAGAAAGAAGAGCCCTCTGTCCTATGCGACAGAAGGCTGGAAAGGCCTGCGGCAGCGGCGCTTGGCGATTATTCCATATCCTCGGCCGCTTCGATCTCGTCGTCGGACGCTTCCACGGTAATAATATTTCCGGTTGCGGCATCGACCTTGACTTCCATGACCTGATCCTTGTTGTCCTCGATCACGACGTTGTAAATAACCGTGCCGTCCTCGGTGTCAAGCTCGACTTCCTGCACGGTGCCCGCAACCTTTTGCTTGGCGATCGCGATGCTTTGATCCTTGGAGATTTTGGCCTGCTTTTGCAGCTCCGCCTGCTCTTCTTCATATGCGCTCAGCTCGTCCGCTTCCGGGGTTTGCTGCCAAGCCGAAGCCGCCAAACCGTTTGCCGCGGATTGGGCCGACGTTTGAATAGGGCCGATCATAACCCCTTCGACGACCAGCAGAATAAAAGCGGCTAACCATGCGAGATGTTTCATCTTGAATGCCTCCTGCTTCATGGAATTGTTTATCTTGCTAGTTTTAGCATATCCACAAAATTTGGGAGCAAACGGGGAAAACGGCAATTTGGCCAAGGAAAAAACAGGATTCCGGTTTGAGAGCTTACGTTTGCGGGGGGAAATCAGGCATTAGCGGGCAATGATGAACGGATAAGTCAAGAGCAGAGCTGTGGAAAAGCAGGAAGCCAATGAAAGCGAAACCCCTTTCTTTGTCAAGAAAGATTTCTTTAAAAAATTCTCATGGATTTCTCATAATAGCGTTTCGGGCCAAGAGCGGCAAGGTTTTGCGAGGTTTCTAGTAAATAACCCCATTTTTTGATGTGATATGGTAGTTACAGGTGATACGCCTAATAACACGATCCAGGGGGAATAAGTCATGACATCCATGAAAAAAAATCTCAGCAAATCGTTGCTGTGTATCGGCCTTAGCCTTACCATGTTCGCAACTACCGCGGCCGTACTGCCTACGCATTCCGTAGAGGCCGCATCGGCAACGGCATCATCCAAAGCGCAAAGCGTCATCTCGATCGGGAAAAAGTATTTAGGAGTTCCATACAAATATGGCGCTACGGCGGGCAGCACGAAATCGTTCGATTGCTCTTCTTTCACTCAATATGTGTACAAGAAGATCGGCATTTCGCTGCCGCGCACTTCGAAAGAACAGTCGAAAGCCGGCACCTTCGTTGCGCGTAAAAACTTGAAAGCGGGAGATCTGGTATTCTTCTACTCCCCGGTGCATCACGTGGCGATTTATATCGGCAACGGCAAAATTTTGCATACGTACGGCGAAGGCGGAGTCAAGATTTCCAATCTGAATTCGGGCTGGTGGAACAACCACTATCAAACGGCTCGCCGGGTTATCAAGTAACATTCAAAAAAAAGACGGATGCGCCGCAAGGGCAACCGTCTTTTTTGTACTTCCGGGATTAGTCGGAATGATGATTGGTAGGCATCGCTTCCGGGGAAGTCAGCTTGTCGTAAAATTCAACGTATTTATCTTTATCGCTGCTTGCGCGAAGCGCCATAGCCGCACGAGGATGCTCGTTCAACACGCCTGCGATCATGTAAGGAACGATGTAGCCCCATTCCACTTTCTCGCGCATAGGAATCATATGCTTCTCGATCAGGTCGAGAACAGGACGCACTTCATATCTAGGGTTTTTCAAATGGCTTACGAGCAGCTCAGTAGGGCAGTTGCCGGCCGCGCGGCCCATGCCGAATACGGATGCGTCGAGAAATTCGACACCTTTGCTAGCGCCCATGATCGTATTGGAGAAGGCCAACTGCATATTGTTATGCATATGCAAGCCAAGCTTCTTTTCAGGAAGCAAGCGCTGGAATTTCGCAGCCAAATAATCGATGTCGCTGTAATCCATGCTGCCGTAGGAGTCAACGATGTAGACGACGTCGACCGGAGATTTGTTGATCTCCTCGAAAGCTTCGGTCAGCTCGTTTTCCATAACATGGGACAGCGCCATAATGTTGACGCTTGTTTCGTAGCCGTAGCTATTGAACTTGCGGACAAGCTCCAGCGCTTTGTCTACATCCTTGATGTAGGTCGCTACACGGATCAGGTCAAGCTGGCTTTGCTCGCGCGGCAAAATGTCGTTCTCGTCCACACGGCCGATATCTACGAGAGCGGACAGCTTCGTGTCGGTTTTGGTATGAATGACTTCCTTCAAAAAATCTTCGTTCAAAAAACGCCACGGGCCCGCATCGGCACCCTTCAAAAGCTTGGCTGAGTTTTTATAACCGATTTCCATATATTCCACGCCGGCTTCGCTCAAGCCCGCATACATGTCTTGTACCATTTTAACGCTAAAATCCCAGTTGTTGACGAGACCTCCGTCACGAATCGTGCAATCCAAAATTTTGTGATTTGTATTTCTTGTCATAATCGTTGCTCCTTTTCCCATTGTGCGGCGTGCAGCCCGGCAAAGAAAGCGTACAGCGGGCGTTACGTTGTCCGATTGCACTTTGCAGCTTTTAAGCTTTATGGCTTTTAAGCGGTAAAGTAATTTTCACTAACCCTATCATTACACATCATTAAGTACTTTGTCAATCATCATACCAAAACAAATTCCGATTGACAAACATAATATGTTAAAATTTCGCTGCTTTCATTCCTCTGAGCTTGTTCGCCAGCATGTCAGCGTATTGCAGCAGAAAAAGGAGGATGGCGAGGGCAGCAAACAATGAGTTGATCTCGATATGAGCTTATGCTATAATGATGCTTGTTCGCAGGTCCGTAGCTCAATGGCAGAGCAACCGGCTCTTAACCGGTAGGTTGTGGGTTCGACCCCCACCGGGCCTATACTGACGAATTTGTGCAACTAACGAAGCTCCGTTCCGCTGGAACGGGGCTTTTTTAATGTTTTTTTGAAAATCCGCAATTTGTTATCATGAGTGTACATGAATTTATAAAAACGGTGATCAGGGGGAGAAGATTGCGTCATGTTAAACTATAATTTATGCTTTATTCGAAAAGAGGACCGGGTGCTGATGATCAATCGGCATCATGCTCCGCTCAAGGGGATGTGGAATGGCGTAGGGGGCAAGCTGGAACCCGGAGAGACTCCCTACGACAGTGTGATCCGAGAGGCTTGGGAGGAAACGGGCATAGGGCTGCGGTCAGCCCGGTTCGGCGGGATCGTGACTTGGGAGACCGATGGCCGGTTTGCCGGGGGAATGTATGTGTATACAGCGGACTTGCCGGAGGAATATAAGGATGCGTTTGCTTCACCGGCAGAGTCGGAAGAAGGCATTCTTGCTTGGAAGGCGGTCGATTGGGTCGTTCAGCCGGACAATCAGGGAATCGCCGGGCATGTCCGGCATTTTCTGCCTCCGATGCTGGCAGGAGCGGAGCCAAGCGAGTATCGCTGCATATTCAAGGAAGGCAAACTGCAGGCTTGCTTGACGATGCCGCTGCAGGAGGAATCTGCCCGGAATGCTGCGGCGGGGGCGAAATAACTTTTGCGCGGCCATAAGACAGATGGGCGCGTGCGGAGCCGGAGCTTCTGACAGGTTCAGTTAGCTCCGGCTTGCCGACGTGCCGCATACGGCATACTAAGGCACTTTCAGGATGGAAATCGTACCGATGATCGGCAGCGGCTTCAGCTGCCCGCCGGTAGCCTGGACGATGCCGATGACGGCGAGTACCAGCGTGGCGAGATTGGCCAGCGGCACAAGAAACAAGCCGATGAACGGAATCCATCCAAGCACGATGTTGCAGACGATGTTCAGCAGCAGGAGCACCAGCCCTTGATTGCCGTGATACATAGCGAAGCGGGATTGTCTTGCGGCCAGCAAGGGCAGAAAGAAGAGAATATATGCGGCGGCGGCGATCCATTTATTTTGTTGAATGTCGGCCGGCTCCGCCGTCAGCGCATCCTTTCCCGGAGAGAAGGAAGGGTCTTGCTCATCGTTATGATAAGACACGGGATTCACCCCTTTCTTGAAAAATAGCGGCGGTTCTTGACTTGTAACCAATTTATGCGGCGCTTGACCCGCGTATGTCTGCTTTGGCAGCGGGGGGAAGGAATAATCTGGCGTCGTCAAGGGCAATCTAGTTATAAGAAGGTTCTTGACGAAAGGAATGATATATTTTGACAGGCGTACCGATTTTTTTCGAATTCGAAAACGAACAGTCCGCTGCCCTTGCCAGAGAAACGCTGGAGGAGCTCGGTTACCGGACAGGATGGCATAACGAAATGCAGCACCCGACGCTGCACATTCATGTAGAGAGGAATGATTTGACCTCGGCGCTCGAAATCGCGCAGGCGCATGGAGGGCTGTTGAAGGATACATACGGGGCCTTAGCGGAGAGCGACGCTTATGCGGCGGCCTATAATGAAACGGATTATATCCCGATTCCCGCTCATCTGGTGAACGAAGATTTGGACGCAAAGGATGAAATCGGTATGTCCCAAAGTCTGGGAGCGGGCGAATCGGACTCCGGCAACGGAGCCGAGGTGTTCGATCCTTCCGACGACGATTATAACTATTTTGATGCCGGCGTCAGGCTGTGAAGACGTCCCGTAGCCAGGCAGACCAGGAAGCAGCGGTGTTCCGTAGCATGCGGGCCGCTGTTTCTTTTTTCTGCGCTTTGATTCCCCCGGTGAAAAAGATTTGCCCCGGAAAACAAAGTTGCAGCTCCCCTATTTTTCGTTGCCGGGAAAAAACTGTTTCTCTAGACCCACACAAGTTTCGTTTGTTATGATGAGGTTCGGTTTAAAATCAAGCATGTATGGTAGCATGGAGTTGGGGGAGAGCTAGGGTGGACACGTACGATAATTTAAAACAGGGCGAAAGAGGCGCATGGGTCAGCATTGCCGCTTACGTGATTTTATCTGTTTTCAAAATCGGCATGGGATATATCACCTCTTCGGAGGCGTTGACGGCGGACGGAATCAACAATACGACCGATATTATCGTATCGCTTGCCGTATTGATAGGGCTCCGAATTTCGCGCAAGCCGCCCGATCAGGACCACCCGTACGGTCATATGCGAGCGGAAACGATCGCATCCATGGTCGCTTCTTTCATTATGTTCGCGGCGGGTCTTCAGGTGCTCGTGCAAGCGGGGAAAGGTTTGCTTCATGACGACGGGCAGGCGCCGGATATGCTGGCCGCTTGGGTCGCTCTAATCTGCGCCGCCTGCATGTGGGGCGTGTACTTATACAACAGCCGGCTGGCTCGCAAAATTAATAACCAATCGCTGATGGCCGCCGCCTACGATAATCGTTCGGACGCCTTGGTGAGTATTGGCGCGGCAATCGGCATCATCGGATCGCGCCTCGGGTTTCCGATTCTGGACGCGGTTGCCGCGTTCGCCGTAGGCATCGTTATTTGCAAGACGGCATGGGATATTTTTGCCGAAGCGACTCATGCGCTCACCGACGGTTTCGATGAGGAGAAGCTGATGGTATTCCGGCAGACGGTGGGAGACACTCCGGGCGTCAAGCGGATTAAAGATATTCGCGCCCGCATTCACGGCAGCAGCGTGCTGTTGGATGTCGTCGTGGAAGTCAGCGCGGAGCTCAGCGTTGAGCAGAGCCATCATATTAGCGACGAAATCGAAAGACGTATGCATACCAAACATCACATCGATAATGTGCATGTTCATGTGGAGCCGTATGCCGTTAATCGTTAAAAGAGATATCGGGTCGGGACGGCTTGCGCCGTACGGCGATTCGAAGGACCAAGCTGCAGGCTTCGCGAAGAAGCTTGCGGCTTTCTTTTGTTTGCAAAATAAGAACAATAGAGCAAAAAAAGATAACCTCCCGAAGCGGCTTCTGCATAAAAGTCCTCTTGAAGGAAAGAACCAAACGTAGTATCAATAAAGCAGGGACGAATAACGACGAAGACGAATGGGGCCGATGAACGGTGAAAAGAATGATTTATCGCGCGCAAATGAGAGAAGGACAGGAAGAAGCGGCGCTGCGGCAGCTGGCGGGCTCTCCGGTTGCGCGCCGATGGGTGGATGAGGGCGGTATCATGACGATTGCGGGCTTCCGCTGGCAGCAGCATGTGTTTGCCTACTATGAATGCATAGATCGGGATATTCATCCGGACGAGCTGTTCGAAACGGCTGCGCCTATGCTTGAAGATTGGCCAGGCCAGGCCGCCGTGCGGCAGTGGATTCCGATGATCGACGTGTTTCATTTCAACGAGCCGGCGAGTTATGAGCACTGGATTCGCAAGCAGCCCGTCGAGCGCAGGGCGGGGCGCGTAGCTCATCTGAAACCCGAGATGATGGCCAGCTACATCTATTATCATTATCAGCTGCAGGAGGAACGGGCTTTTCTCGGGGATAAGTACGAGATTATTGCGATGCACGAAAACCTGCTGTTCGGCTATCAGGAGTTTCCGAAGGTTGTCGAAGAGCCGGTGCTTCCGCGGAAACTGGCGACTAACGGCACGCCGGAAAACTGGAACGATTCGCGAATGGATCTGCACTTCCAGGCATGGGAGGACGGGCATCTGTATTTCAAGCATATAGAGCCGATTTTTGCGATGTACTGCGGGGATGAACATAATGAGCGCATATAAAGGAGATAGAATCGATATGAGAGTGAACGTACGCGATTACGGAGCAGTAGGAGACGGGAGAGTAAAAGACACGGCCGCCATTCAAGCGGCGATCGACGATTGCCATCGTCAAGGAGGAGGCACCGTCGTCGTGCCGCAGGGACAATACTTGTCCGGCACGCTGCTGATCCAATCGAATGTGAACCTGCATCTCGAGGCGGCTGCGCGGATCGTCAGCAGCATGGAAGAACAAGACTTCGCAGCCCCGCAGTCGTCGGGAAGTGAGCAGCTGTTTTACAGCGAAGGCCAAGGGAAGAATGCGCTGATTTGCGCCCGGCATGCCGAACGGGTGTCGATTACCGGGCCGGGAACAATCGACGGCAGAGGGGAACATTTTCTCGAACCGGAGGATGGCGTAAGCGACTATGTGCTGCTGCCGCTCGGCGGCTTCCGTCCGAAGCTGATCGACTTCGAGGGCTGCACGGACGTGCTGTTCCGCGATGTGACGCTATACCGGGCTTCGTCTTGGGGGCTTCATATGACGGGTTGCAGCCGCGTCAACATTCACGGAATCAAAATATTGGGGCAGCAGCGCGGGCCGAACAACGACGGGATCGATCCGGATTGCTGCAAGGACGTCCATATTTCGGATTGCCACATTGAAACCGGCGATGACTGCATCGTGGTCAAAACGACGAAAACCGGCGCCGAGCGCTACGGCTCCTGCGAAAATATTACCGTAACGAACTGCACGCTGGTGACGCATGACTCGGCGGTGAAGATCGGAACGGAAACGCACGCGGACATCCGCAATATCGTCGTATCCAACTGCGTCATCCGCAACTCCAACCGCGGTCTCGGCCTGTGGGTGCGGGACGGCGCCACGGTTGAAAATATTTTGTTCTCGAATATTATTATCGAGACGCGGCTGTTCAGCGATGCCGAGGAGACGAGCAGAGAGCTGCGCTGGTGGGGGAAAGGCGAGCCGATCTTCATTACGGCGGAGCGGCGCAAAGATTCGGCGCAGGCTCCCGGCATCATCCGCAACATCCGCTTCGATCATATTTCGGTGGAGGCTGAAGGCGGGGTTTACTTGGAAGGCTCCGAGGACAGCGTGATCGAAAATATTTCCGTCCGCGGCCTGAAGCTCGCCATGCGGGTCAAAAGCGGCTATCCCGGCGGACTGTTCGATACGCAGCCGTCTGCTCGAGGCGTGTTCCCGCATCATGTCCCGGCGGTATTTTGCCGTCATGCCAAAAACGTGTCGCTGGACGATGTGGAGGTCGTATGGCAGGGAGAACCGAATACGAACTGGTCCAATGCTATGTACGGCGAGCATATCGAGCGGCTGTCGCTGCGCGGCTTCCGCGGCCGTGCCGCCAAGGAAGGGGAGAATGCCGTCGCGCTGAAGAGCGTGTCCGGCATATCCGTAGAAGGCTGCAAAGCCGAGCGCGGCACGGAGGCGTTCCTCTCGCTGGAGAACGTTGACGCCGAGGAATTATTCGTGGCAGGCAACGACTTCGCGCAGGCGAAGACCGCGGTTCGCTTCGCCGACGGGACGAGCCCGGAATATTTTGCAGCGGCGAATCGGATGCCGAAGCAGGGATAATATAAACATAAGAAAGCCTTGATATTCTACGGATGTAGAGGATCAAGGCCTTTCTCTATTAAACAATGCCGACGGCAGTATTATCGTTTTGCGGCTCAAGGCGCGGGTCGCCAGTGCTTCTTCGACCGCTTTTATACGGTTTCCGCCGCGCTTTTCCCGGCCGTATAGCCGGTCGTAAACGCTGCGGTAATATTGTAGCCGCCGGTGTAGCCGTGAATGTCGAGAATTTCGCCGCAGAAGAATAAGCCTGGCATCCGCTTCGACTGCATTGTCTTCGGGTCGATTTGTTTCAGGTGGATGCCGCCGCCGGTGACAAAAGCTTCTTCTATCGAAAGCGTGCCGTTCACATCTACCGGGAACGCCTTCAGCAGCTTGGCCAGCTCCATCCACGGCTGCTTCGGAATATTATCGTACGTAATCTCGCCGGAGAGTCCGGCTTTGTCCAGTACGAGTGGGAGCAGCCGTTCGGAAATTGCGCTCTTCAGCACGTTCTTGATTTGCTTCTTCGGATCGGCCTTGGCTAAGGACAGCGTGTAGTTATACACTTCATCGACACTCCGTTCGGGGAACAGGTCGATCGTCATCCGAATCCGGGATACGCCGGACTGCTTAAGAGCCTTCACGACAAACTGGCTGCAGCGCAGCGCCGCGGGACCGGATATGCCGAAATGGGTGAAGATCATGTCGCCCTCATGCTCGATCAGCTTCTTGCCCTTCGGATTCCATACCGACAGAGTAATATCGCGCAGCGACAGCCCTTGCAGCTCCTTGCTGCGGATGAACGGCTCCCCGGAGGTTATAGGCACTTCCGTCGGGTACAGCTCCGTGATCGTATGCCCCGCTTCCTCGGCCCAAGCGTAGCCGTCGCCTGTAGAGCCGGTATGCGGCACCGACTTGCCGCCGGCGGCGATAATGACGCCCGCGGCTTCGATCCGCTTGCCGCCCTGCAGTTCCACGCCTGCGACTCTCTCCGAACGATACAGCACGCGGCGGACAGGGCTGTTGACGCGGATGTCGACGCCGAGTTCGCGCACCTTGCCGACCAGCGCGTCGACTACCGTCTTTGCTTTGTCCGATACGGGGAACATCCGCCCCCGGTCTTCTTCTTTCAGCCGTATGCCCAAGCCTTCGAAGAACGCGACAATATCTTTATTGCTGAATTGCGCCAA
Source organism: Paenibacillus doosanensis (assembly GCF_025060755.1). Classification (GTDB taxonomy): domain Bacteria; phylum Bacillota; class Bacilli; order Paenibacillales; family NBRC-103111; genus Paenibacillus_S; species Paenibacillus_S doosanensis. The sequence continues at coordinate 4,293 of NZ_JANYUY010000002.1, read as the reverse complement.
GGCGCTGTGCAGAAATCGCCCGTTGCCGGGAATATGCCGGATCAGCTCGTCCAGCTCTTTCGCATTGGTAACGTTGCAGCGTCCACCCCCGGAAATGCCGAGCTTGCGCCCGAGCTTGTCTCCTTTGTCGACGAGCAGCACTTTGGCTCCATGGGAAGCCGCCGCTATACAGGCCATAAGGCCGGAAGGACCGCCTCCGATGACAATGACATCGTATGACATAAATGTAGAAGCTCCTCAAGGTATAAATAGATACGATAATTGTACGCTTTTTCTTCCTTAATGCAAACCGAGCGGTTCTTACACATTAAGCCGTGCCAATTTTTGAAGCTTTGAGTGATTTTCCTTAGGCTACGCATAATAACGGTGAAGGGAGTGGCAAACGAATATGGCTAACACGCAAAATTCCAAGGAACAAGAAAAACAGGCTCTTCAAAATAAACAAACATCCGCAGGAAAAGCTGTGCACGATAAAAAGCTGGACGGCCCGAACCGTCCTTCCGTATAGAACGGGCTGCGGCATCACACGAATAGGCAGGCGGAAGAAGGTTATCTGCGGCGGAAGCCTCGAGCGCTCAAGCCGCAGGAGCGGATAACGCATGAAGGAGGGAGACATATGGAGCGTAAGGAAAGCGGCGGTCAATCGCTGCGTCAGACTTCTAAGCAGGCCAAGGAGCAGAGCGAGCTCGATCCGTTTGAAATTAACTTTCTGCCTCAATTTTTGGAGGGGAGAGGGCCTCGAGAACCGTTCGTGAACTCCCATGGCGTCGTGATCGGCGATCATGAGTACGAATCGGAGCAGTCTCCGTTGGAAAATTGGTCCGAAGACGTTGATCCGGCGGTGATGTCGGGAGACGAATGGGTGCATCCGTTCAAAGACGTAGGTTTTCATTCTCCCGAAAATAAGGATTACTTCGAGAAGGGCATCGTCCCTCAAACCGGCGGCTTTATGCACGCGGACAAAAACGTCGCTTATCAGGCGTACAGCGATAATGAAGGCGAGGAACCGGCGAACGAGCGCGGCACGGAGAACGGTTTTTCCGGCAGTAAATAGCCGCATCGGCAATGCTTAGGCTGTCTCATGGCTCTGACGCGTGAGACGGCCTATTTGGCGCGGGGAGTAAACAGATGCTTTGCTTTCCTTGACGGCCGATGTATAATAAGACAAACGAAAGTTTGTAAATCCTTATGTAGGTAAAAGGAGTGAATTGTACATGTCCATGTCATTTGAGTCATACATGAGAGATATGGTTCAACCGATGAGAGATGATTTGACCCGCATCGGGATTACGGAGCTGCGTACGCCGGAAGAGGTCGTCGAGAAGCTGGAAAGCGCTAAAGGCACCGCGCTGCTCGTTATTAACTCCGTGTGCGGCTGTGCCGCCGGACAATGCCGTCCGGGCGTGGCCAAAGCGCTTCAGCACGAAGTAAAGCCGGACCATCTGTTCACCGTCTTCGCAGGCCAAGATAAGGAAGCGACGGCCAAAGCCCGCGAGTACTTGGCGCCGTATCCGCCTTCTTCGCCTTCCATCGCATTGTTCAAAGACGGCGAGCTCGTCCATTTCATTCAACGCCATCAGATCGAAGATCGCTCGGCGGAAATGATCGCAGGCGACCTGGTCGGCGCTTTCGAAGAGTTCTGCAAGTAATATTATGTACATTAAAGCTCCTGACGGCATCTATGCGCCGATCGGGAGTTTTCTATAGTCAAAAGAGAGTAGAAGAGGTGTATGTAGACGATGAGCCTGCAACAGGATATTATCGCCAAGCTCGGCGTGAAGCCGGAAATTCATGTGGATGAAGAAATTCGCAAGCGGGTCGATTTTCTGAAGCAATACGTACTGGGCGCGGGAGCGAGAGGACTTTTGATCGCGATCAGCGGAGGCATCGACAGCGCGGTCGTCACCGGTCTATGCGTCCGTGCGACGGATGAATTGACTCAGGAAACTGGCAAAGAGTACAAGACGGTAGGCGTATTTCAGCCTTACGGCGAGCAGAGCGATATTTCCGACAGCTATGCCGTAGCCGAAGCGTTCCAGCTTAAATACCGGATTGAAACGAACATCGAGGAAGCGGTCAACGAGATCGCGCTGGAGGCCGAGCACGGATTGAAATCGATCGGCGAGCATCGTCATTTGAGCCGCGGCGGCAAAGGCAATGTGAAAGCCAGAACGCGCATGGTCATGCAGTATGCGCTCGCGTTCGAGCTGAACCTGCTTGTTGTCGGCACCGACCACGCCTCGGAGGCGATAACCGGCTTCTACACGAAGTACGGTGACGGAGCCGTCGATATTACGCCGATGAGCTCGCTCAACAAGCGTCAAGTAAGACAGCTTGCCGCCAAGCTGGGCGTTCCGCAAAGCGTGCTCGATAAGGCTCCTACCGCTGGCTTGTGGGAAGGGCAGACCGACGAGAACGAGCTCGGCATTACTTACGAAGCGAACAGCGCTTACCTGGAAGGCAAGGAAATCGATCCGGCCGCCAAGGAAAAGCTCGAGAAGCAGTATTTGAAGACGGAGCACAAGCGCGCGCCGATCCCCGGCATTTAAATTTACGTTTTGAAGAAAAGGACGTTTCTCATGATCATCGGAATCGGAACGGATCTCCTGGACATTGGCCGGGTAAAAAACATAGTGGACGGCTCTTCCGGACAACGGTTTATCGAACGCGTGCTGACGCCGGCGGAACGGGATTTGGCCGATGCCCGCAAAGGGCGCCTCGCCGAATTCGTCGCCGGCCGGTTCGCGGCCAAGGAGGCCGTCAGCAAGGCGCTCGGCTGCGGCATTGGCAAGCTGGTATCGCTGCAGGACATAGAGGTGCTGCCTGACGATGCCGGCAAGCCGCTGTGCCGTCTGTCGGAGGAAGCTTGGCTCCGGCTCGGCATGGAAGCGGGAGCTGCGGTCATTCATCTCAGCATTACTCATACGGACACGGCGGCTATGGCTTATGCGATCGCCGAACGAAGAGCCGAACCAAGCAATAAGTAGGGAACTAGCACATAGGGGGAACTTTGCGATGGAACAGCGGTACGTGAAAGAATCGAGAACTTATAAAACGTCGAGAGTGTTCCCGACAGATGTGAACAATCACAATACGTTATTCGGCGGCAAATTAATGGCTTATATCGATGATATCGCTTCCATCTCGGCCTCCAAGCACTGCCGCAGATCCGTCGTCACGGCGTCCACGGACTCTGTCGACTTTCTGTCGCCGATCCGTCCCACCGATTCCGTCTGCTTGGAATCGTTCGTGACATGGACGGGCAAAAGCTCCATGGAAGTGTTCGTGAAGGTGATTACCGAAGACTTGAAGAGCGGGGAGAGAACGATTGCGGCGACTTCGTTTCTGACGTTCGTAGCCTTGGACGAGAATAAGCGCCCTGTTACGGTACCGAGAGTTGTTCCCGAGACCGAAGAGGAGCGCAGGTTGAACGAAACGGCCACTCGCCGCGCGGAAATGCGGAGAAACCGCAGGGAAGAGAGCCTGCAATTTTCCGGCCATTTGACGACGAAGTTTCCTTGGGAGTAGAACACAGCGTGCAACCGATAACGATAAAGGCGGGGATAAGAGATGAAGCAGCGTCCTGACAGCAGGGAGTACGCACCTTATTACGACACCTATATCCGTTTGGTGCCGGAGGGCGGCTTGAGCGATATTTTGAAGGAGCAACTGCAGACGACATTGGCGCTGCTGCAGCCGCTCACGGAGGAGCAGGCAGGCTATCGGTACGAATCGGACAAATGGAGCATTAAGGAAGTCATCGGCCACATCTCCGATAACGAGCGCATTATGGCTTACCGCCTGCTCCGCATTGCCCGGGGAGACACGGGAACTTTGGCTGGGTACGACCAGGAACCGTTCGTTCGCGAATCGTTCTTCGACCGGCGTTCTTTGACCGATCTTCTGGAAGATCTGACGGCGGTTCGCCAAGCGACGTTAACGCTGCTTCGCGGTTTGACCGAGGAAGCCTGGTCGCGGCAAGGCGTGGCCAATAACAGCGTGCTGTCCGTGCGGGCGCTGGCTTGTATTATTGCCGGTCATGAGCTGCATCATCGCAGCGTGCTTCAGGAACGATACGGCCTTGGGTAAAAGATGCAGGAGCCGTCAGGACGGCAAGAAAAAAAGGAATCTTCATGCGGTAGGCTAAAACCGCGGAAGATTCCTTTTTGTCTAAGAAAACCCCCAGTTCGACTGGGGGTTCAGGAAAGCTTATAGCTATGAGTAAAAATCCCTTGACCTTTATGATAAGATGATAGCCGGTCTGCCAACCGCAACATCAAATCAAGGAGGACA
>NZ_JANYUY010000029.1 GCF_025060755.1 Paenibacillus doosanensis | reverse complement strand
CGCCGGGTCCGGCAGCGCTGGCGCAGGCGCCTGCAGCGCGGCGAGCGGCGCCGCCAGCTGCGCGGCGTAGGCCGCCTCCGCGGCGGCGATGCGCTCGAGCTCGCGCAGGCTGCCGAGGCGGCCTTCGAGCGCGGCGAGCCGCTCGCGCAGCTCGCGGAGCTGAGGCTCCTGCGCGGCCGCAAGAGCCGCCGTCAGCTCGTCGATCAGCTCGAACGCGAGCTTGCGGTACTGCAGCTTCACCTCGCCGGCGAGCTGCTTCGTATAGTTGAGCGTATAGTCGCCTCCGAACCCGGCGGCCTCATTCACCTGCTCGGCCAGCCAGCCGGGCGCAACTTCCAGATGAAGCCGTTCCGCGGCTTCGCGAATCCGCTCGGGCGCAAGCAGAGGCCCCGCCTCCGCCTCCACGCCTTTGGCAAGCGCCTGCTGCAGATGACGCTCGATCTGCGTCGCCACTTGCCCGGCAAAATCCGCATGGAACGCAAGCAGACGCCGTTCCACTTCCTTCGCCGTCTTCGCCGCGCCGGCGAAGAAACCGACCTTGAAGCCGGGCTTCCGGCTTTGCAAATAATCGTGCGCGAGATCGCGCGTTACGGCAGGGGTAATATTGGCGTTATCCAATATTCCCCCCGTTTCCTTGCGCAGCGCCGCACGCAGCGCCTCCGGCTTCGCTTCGCCGTCCGTCAGCGCCCGGCTCAGCTCCGCCTGCTGCCGCTGCGCCGACTCGGCCTCCTCGTCGGCGGCCAGACGGGCGCGCAGCTCCTCTTTGGCCGACTCATTGCGTTCGGCCATCTTCCCGGCATGCGCCGCGGCCAAATGCTGCGCCGATTGCCCCAGACTCAGCGCGGCGAGCGGCCCGCGCTCCTCGATCAGACGGCGCAGCAGCCAATCTAGCTTGCCCCATTCGCTGTGCGGATGGTCCGGCGCCTTCACCGACGTATAGACGATGCCGTCGGGCTGAATATGCCAGTTGGCGAACGCTTCGCGGACCCCCGCCTGATAATCTTCGAACGACAGCTCCTGATCCCGGTGTTTGTCGACCTGATTGATCAGCAAATAGAGAGGTTTGCCCCACTCTTTCATCTTTTTCGTAAAAGCAAAGTTAATTTCCGACTGAACGTGATTGTAATCCATCACATAGAAGACGACATCGGCCAAATGCAGCGCGGATTCCGTCGCCAGCTGATGCGCGTCGTCCGTCGAATCGATTCCCGGCGTATCGAGCAGCGAAGCGTGATCGCCAAGAAAAGGAATCGGATAACGGAGATTAACCGTTTCGATATCTTCGCCGTTTTTGCAATAGGCGGCCAGCTCGCTGAGCGGCACGGATTGCACCTTCGGCGCTTCTCCTTCGTTTTCGGTTCTGTGAGCGACTTGCGCTCCGGACTCGCCGTTGCTGATGCTGACAATATTCGCGCTCGTCGGAATCGGGCTCGAAGGCAGCAGCTGATGGCCGCACAGCTTGTTGATCAAGCTCGATTTGCCTGCCGAGAAATGTCCGCAGAACGCAATATAGAAGCCGCCGCTTTCCGCTTTTTGCAGCAGCTGTTTTAATTTTTTCGCATTGCCGCCGTCCTGCTCCCGCTCCACCTGCTGAAGCAGTGTACGAATGGCGCTTTCCATCGTTTCCCCAATAACCGTCAAGTTGCTCATCCCAATCTCCCCGTATCTATTCTCATGCTCTGGAACAACAAAAAAAACCGAATTGCTTCGGCTTTTAGTGTACCACACTTTCATTCACGGGGATAAAAATTTCGAACAAATTGCGGTGCTGCAAAATCGTAATGTCCTTATCCCGCACTTTCATAACGACAACCTCGGGCTTTGTTTTCATACGGTCTATGTAATTGTCGGGCACATCTCCCGATTCCATCACCGTAACGCCCTCGACTTGCTTCTCTTCATTTTCCGCCAGAGGCGTATTCAATACTTTCTCGTAAATATCGGAGAACACTTCAAAATCGTTGGTATATACCGAAATACATTTCATGATAATCCCATCCTTATCTTTTTGCTGTGGTAAAGATTGCTACTGTATAGGTTTCCTACGACTACCGGATTTCATACGTTTTTTTCCTTCACGGCACGTTGCGGCCAAAGGACAGCCGCCGCATTGCGGATTTTGCGCTTTGCAATGATAACGCCCGAAAAAAATAAGCCGATGATGCGTATCCGTCCATTCCTCCCGGGGAACCAGCTTCATAAGCTTTTTCTCGACTTCCAGGACGGAATCCTTCAGGTTCGCCATTCCCAAACGCTTGGATACGCGCTCTACGTGAGTATCCACTGCGATAGCGGGGACGCCAAAAGCGTTGGACACAACGACATTGGCCGTCTTGCGACCTACGCCCGGAAGCTCGACCAGCTGTTCGTGAAGCTTGGGAACTTCGCCGCCGTACTTGTCCAACAACATCGCGCACAGCGCTTGAATGTTTTTGGCTTTATTGCGGAATAACCCGATTCGACGAATATCCTGCTCCAATTCTTCTACTGGAACGGCAAGATAGTCTTCGGGACGCTTGTACTTTTGAAACAAGGAAGCAGTTACTTTGTTGACCGTCTCATCCGTACATTGCGCAGATAACAATACGGCTATCGTCAGCTCAAAAGGATTCGTATGATTGAGCTCGCAATGAGCATCCGGGAACATCTCCGCTATCGTATTCAATACTTCCCGAACCTGCTTCTTGTTCATAGTGACAAGCTACCTCTTTCTAGTAGTATAAACTTCAGTTTAACGAATCAAGCGTCAGGAATCAATGACTTCATCCGACAAAATACGAACTTTTCACGAAATTTCATAAAAAAATATAGTTCTTGAGATACAAAAGCCGTCTAAACGGCAGAAATGCAGCTTCTCCCCTTTAGACGGCGCTTTTGCAATAAAAGTTACTTCACTTTTCGCTCTTTACTCTATTATTTTTCCATCTCGTAAATTTTATCGTCGAGCACGTAAATCGTCACATCGTCATTTTCGGCGAAGCTTCCCGCGGCTACGGCCGATGCGCCCTGATGCAAATAAGCTTTGGAATACAAAGTATAGGTCGTTTTATCCCCGGACACGCCCGCTTTAAGCTGCATCAGATTCAATACGGAATCATAAGCCTGCACTTTACGCTTGCTCGCCGCAGCTACCGTAATAATGGTCTGATCGCCCTTGACCACTTCAACTCGATCGTTGACCTTCACCGAAGCGAGATCAGCCGATGCGGCGCCTCCAATATTCACGGAGAACTGCTTGCCTACGGTAATGGTCTGAACGCCCGCAGTATAATCTTGAACCGTAATGGTTCCCGAAGCCGTGTCGACGGCAGTCACTTTACCGCGATTCGCGGTAAGCAGCTCTACGCTTTCCAGCTTTTTGCCCGTATACGCTACTTTCATATACTCGTCGATCGCAATATCTTCGAAGCTGTGGGTCGCTTTGCCCGGATTCAATATTTTGTCGTTGTTATCGATGACGAATGTAAGCTTCCCGCCGCTCGAATCTTTCACGCTGACCTGACGCTCTTTGTTATCGGTAATTTGCGTTTTATAAACCGCCGTTTTCTTAATCGCGATCGACATAATCGTATCTTGGTCGCGGTTCAATGAACCTACAATGTTGTCGCCAATCTTCACGTCGCTGATCGTCGCATTGGCGATAGCCAGCGTCTCGACCGGGACGCTCGCCGTAATGCCGAAGGTTACGTTTTGCCCGCCTGCCGTACGGATCGTAATTTGGCCCGTCGACGCGTTAACCTGAGATACCGCACCTTCCGCGTCTTTGGCATATTTGATGCTTACGACTTTGTCCTTGGACACTTTCAGATCGACCTTGGTTCCTTTGGTTTTCGTGAACTTGCTGGTGAAGTCGTCCAAATTCATCGGCGCGTCCCAATAGCTGATGCCTGTCGTCTCCGTCATTTTATAGGCATAAGGAGTTCCGTTCTCGTCCGTAACGGTCAACAGCTTGTTTTCCGCATCGTAGTTGACGATTCTGGCGAAGGACAGCTGTGTAACGCCACGGCTTGTGACCGTCACTTTCACAACCTTCTCATTGACCAGATCCAGCTTCAGCTTGTCGCCCAGCTCCAAATCGAAGAAGCCCGCCGTTCCCAATCCGTCGATCGAGACAACGGCATTATCGTCGATATAAAAAGCACCGAGGGTATTGTCCGGCTTGTTGATCGTCAATATTTTCTTGTCGTCGCTGACGCTGGTCAGCGTTCCTTCCACGGCGCTGCCGATATCGGCCTGCTTGCTCACCTTCACGCCGGTAATTTGATTGTTTTTAATGTCATAAGAAACGATGTCGCCGACTCTCAGCTTGGATAAATCCCCTGTCGCATTCCCCGGAAGCGTAACCGCCAGCTTGACGCTAATCGGGAACGATTCGTTTTCTCCGGATGTTTTCTCCAGGAACGTGATCGTATTTTGATCCGCATCGATGCTGACGATCGTTCCCTCCGACGTCTTGCTGATCGGCACCTGTTTCACAACAATTTTCGAATATTTGGAATTAGGAATAAGAAGATTCCGCTTCAATTGGATAATGCTTCCGACCGGTATCGAGCTTAAGCTCAGCCCTCGGCCGTCACTATCGGTAACCGTCACGTTTTCCGCCAGATCCTTCAGATCCTCGGTTCCTCCTTGAGAGACGGAAACCATCATTTTGGACACGTAGAGCTGCTCCAGCGTCCCCTCATACGTCTCCATTTGCTCCGTATCGTTAGTAAGCTCTATGTAGGAAGCCGTTCCTCTATCCTGAATGACATAGACTTCATTCGTTTCTTTAATATCGCTGGAAGGAATCCGCGAATCGCCCTTGTAGAATACCGTATCCGACGCCAGCGTATATTCGCTCGTTTTACCCTGCTTATCCATCACGGTAATCTTGCGGTCTTTCAAATCCATCATATACCCGATCGCCACGCGCTCCGAATGCGTCGTAAGCTCCTTGTCCGCACGGCTGAGGAAGGTCGCCATTTGCGCTCTCGTCACGTTGCCTTTCGGATCGAAATTGTTATCGTCCACACCGTTTACGATTTCAAGGCTAACCGCCGCGTTGATATAACCGACGGCCCATGAAGACATGTCCTTGGCATCCTGGAATATCGAAGAATCGGCGCTTTTCTTGTCGGCCAAATCCTGCTTGTCGATGGCGCGGATAACCAGCTTACAGACCCATTCCCGGCTGGCCGGGCTTGAACCCCAAGCGGTTTTGGATTTGGCGTTATCCGAGCCGGAAGCTTTGGAGCCGGCGCTGCCGGAGCCGTTCGTATCGGCTTCTTCGTCGACGGTTATCAGCCCTTTATCGAATGCGTAAGCAATATAAGGCTTGGCGTAGCTGTCTACGGTCACCGGAAGAATCGTCTCGCTCTTGTTCTTCAGCGCTTCGTTCTCAAGACCCATCATTCGGATCGCCATAATGACGACATCCTGCCGGGATACCTGCGTATCCGGGCTGAATTTGCCCTTGTCCACCCCTTGGATAATTCCAAGCGCCGCCAGCTTCGTAATATGCTTGATAGCCCAATGATCGCTGCTTACGTCGGTAAAGGCCGTTGTCGTACTGCTTGTTGCGCTCGTTTTGGTCACGGTATCCGCCGCATAGACGGGACTTGCGACCAGCACGGATAAAGCGATAATTCCTGCCGCCATTTTCTTTGAATGCTTATACTTGTTGTTCATATACTTGCTCCTCCCGGAATTCTTCGATTGCCAGCTTCAACAAAAGCGCGGTTATCCGCGCTTAATCGGATGAGGCAGATCCATATGTCCCATCAAGCTTTCCACGGCTTTGCCGTCAAGCAAAATGTCCAGATTCTGAATCTCTGAAAATTGAAATACGTTCTTTTTCAAAGCTTGCAGCAGCAAGCTCTCTCCCCCGGAACCCAGCCTGGATTCGGGAGCCATCGATACGTCGACAGTCAGGGTCTGATCCTTCAGCGTGACGGAATTGAAGGTAAAGCCCTTCATCAATGGAATTCGCTTGTCGTCGGAACTTACCGTCAACGTCTTCAGCGCGGCCAAATACTTGTCGTTGTCCTGTTTGTAAGAGATGACCGCTTCCTGCTCGACCAGTCTTTCTCCATTCTCATCGCCATAATAGGTTTTAATCTTCATCTGCTTGACGTCTTGGGCCGCCGGAGTCGGGGTCGGAGTCGGCGCCGACGATTGCGCCTGCTTGCCCGTCTCCTGTCCGCCGGCTGCCGGCGCGGGTTGTTTCTGCCCGCATGCGGCGAGCAGCGCGACCAGCGTAATTCCGATAATGGCGCCGTTCACTAACCGTCTTTGCATCGCTATCCTCTCCTTAGTCGATATTCAACTGCTGTTTGATAGCAGCAACGATGGACGCGGCAACTCGATCTTGAAATGCATCCTGATACATAACTGCTTCCTCGGACTTGTTCGTTAAAAATCCGATTTCCAGCAGCAGAGAAGGCATCGTCGTATTTTTAACGACATAGAAATTTTCCTGCTTCACCTTGCGGTCGGGAAACTGCGTAGATTTCAATAATTGTTCATGCATCAATTTGGCGAAAGGCAAGCTTTGGTCCGTATAATAATACGTTTCCACGCCTTCTACGGATTCCTTGCCCGCCGAATTGGCGTGAATGGAGACGAACAGATCCGCGTTCATGTTGTTGGCGAAAGAAGCCCTGTCTGCAAGCTCGACGAACGTATCGTCGCCGCGGGTCATGTACGGCTCGATTTTGGGCTCTTTCTGAAGCAGCTTGTTCACCTTAAGGCCGAGCGAAAGCACAAAGTCTTTCTCCATGCGTTTTGTCGCCGAGATCGCGCCGCTGTCTTTGCCCCCATGCCCCGGATCGATGACTACCTTGTATTTATCCTTGGCCGCGGAGATCGTCCACGACAGCTGATTCGGCACCTTTTTCACGGACGGCTTGAAATCTACTCTATTAGTTAAATCTATTATTATTCTAACGATAGACGATTCTTTTGAAAATAGCAAATATCGAATTTGCGAGACGCCGGCCCGGTTTACCTTGATGGTTCCCTCGCCCTTGTCGTTCAGCTTGAGCGTCGGGTCAAGCTGGCCGTACGGAATATCGATGACGATACGGTTTTGACTGTTCACGGCCGATACGTTCGCTGCTTGATCGGCGCCGCTCGTTTTGATCACAAACTGGTCGCCCTCAAGCGCTATCGAGCGGATCGTCGTCAAAGGCTCCTTGGCCTGGTCTTTATTCTGATCCTTGCCGCCGTCCTTCCCTTCCGCAGGGGAACCGGGTTGTCCGGACGGATTGACGCTTCCCGGCTTGTCCGCCGCGGTTCCTGCAGCATTGTTCTTGCCCGCGTCCGCCGCGGCTGCGCTTCCGCCTGTTTTATCCGGCTCAGGCTTGTCCTGTTGCTTGTCCCCTGCTGCGTTCTGCTGTTTCTCGCCCGGCTTATCTTGCTGCTTATCACCGGCGTTATCCTGCGGCTTGCTCTCCGTCCGGCCGTCCGTTTTGCCTTCGTCCTTGCCGGCGGTTGCGGCTCCTTCGTCTTTGCCCGGTTTCGCTCCGGCTTCTTCCCCGGCCGCCGGTTTGCCGTCTGCGCCCGCCGCGGGCGAGGAGACCGCCTCTTTGACGTCGCCCTCCGACTGGTATAAAAACACGGAACGGGTCAAGTCGTCCCAGGTTACGTCCACTCCGAACTGCTCGCTGACAAAGCGCAGCGGAAGCAGCGTATTGCCGTCCACGATTGTTGGAGCCGTTTCCAATTCGAACGATTCGTTGTTCACGAGAGCACTCTGCTTGTCGATGAACAGCTGGATGCTGACGCCCGACTTATCGATCGTTACTTTACGGCTCTTTTCATCCCATTTGACCTTGGACCCTAGCGACTCGGCAATGATTCGGACAGGAACGACGGTATTGTCCTTAATAATGCGCGGAGGCACCTCCGCGACAAGCGGCTTGCCGTTCAGAAACAGCTGGATCGGCTGTACCGCGGCGAAAGCCATCATCGGACATAACAGCAAGGAAAATAGCAGTAAAGATAATAACGTAGTAGCAACTCTCATCTTACACCTCAGCTTATGTATTTTGAATTTTGTTATGAATGCGGCTATTATGCAAAAACGACCGGTATTATGGCGAAACTTACCAAAAAAATAGACGCCAAAATGACGGAAAAGTTGCGGAAAACGACAAAAAAAGCTCGAAGCTGCAGGCAAACGGCCTGAACCTCAAGCTTTTGGCGTCATTTTGTTCTATGCGGTCTGCAATCGGGATTGCTCCAGCAATTGACGGAACTGGTCTCCCGACAAAACCTCTTCTTTTACAAGAATCGAAAGCGACTGCTCGAATACGATGCGGTGCCGTTCCAAAATCTCGCGCGTGCGTTCGGTCAGCTGCTCCAAAATAGCGGCGTTTTCCTTCATCAGCTCTTCCTTCGTCACCATTTGACGGTCGATAATACCGAGATTCGTTAATCCAGAGTCCATCATCGTGCGCACTAGGTGCAGCGACTGTTCAAAATCGTTGCGGGAACCGGTGCTCCGCCCGCCGTAGAACATCTCCTCGGCTACGGCGCCGCCCAAAGCGACAATAATTTGCTCCTCCAGCTGCTCCTTTGTATACAAATACTGGTCCTGCTGCGGATTATGACGCACATAGCCGAGCGCTTTGCCGCGCGGGCTGAGCGCAACCTGGGATACCGAACCCGGACGAACGTTCTCTGCGGCTATAGCATGTCCCAGTTCATGAAGCGCTACTCTATCTCGTTCTTCCTTCGTCGATTCGCGGTCCGTCCGCTCTCCGATCATCACCTTGTCTACAGCTTGCGACAAATGCTTCTGTTCGATCAGCGGCGATTCTTCGCGCATCGCGTAAATGGCCGCCTCGTTCATAACGCTCTCCAGCTGCGCGCCGGAGAATTGGAACGTTTCCTCGGCGATCATCTCCAAATTCACTTGCTCTGACAGCGGCTTGTTTTTGCCGTGTATATTCAAGATATGCAAGCGGCCCTTCTTGTCCGGCAGATCCACTTCGATATGACGGTCGAAACGGCCAGGACGAAGCAGCGCGCTGTCCAGCATCTCCTTGCGGTTCGTCGCCGCCATAAGGAGAATGCGCGGAGAATCGGTCGTATGAATGCCATCCATCTCCGTCAGCAGCTGGTTTAACGTCTGATCGTATTCGCGATGCTGCCCTCCGTCGCGCTTGCCGCCGATCACGTCGATCTCGTCGATAAACACAATGGCGCTCTCTTTGTTTTCCTTTGCGGCGCGGCTGCGCGCTTCCTTAAACAATTCGCGGACCCGGCTCGCCCCTACGCCGACATACATTTCGACAAACTCACTGCCGGAAGCGGCGATGAACACCGAATTCGTATAATGCGCCGCGGCCTTGGCAAGCAGCGTTTTCCCCGTTCCGGGAGGCCCTTCAAGAAGAATCCCCTTCAAAGGGCGAATGCCCAGCTTGCGGATCTCTTCATGCTTGATCAAAAAATCCAGAGCTTCCTTAAGCTCGATTTTGGCCCGCTGCTGCCCTCCGATATCGTCAAAGGTCAAGTACGCCGGCGCCTTTCGGGTCCGGGCTTTTCGTTCGGAGCCTCCGAAGCCGCTGCTGCCGCCGCGCATCTGGTTCATATACAGTATTGTGCCTAAAATGACGGCCGCAAACACAAGCGGAATCGCATTGATGCCGATAAAAAACAAGAAAATGATAACAACGGGAACCGTTCCGATGAAAATTTCCTTATAAATTTTACTCATTCGGCCACACCCCTAACTTCTCAGGCGTGCGCGGGAGCATAACATATTTGCTTTTATCCCCGTTCGTCAATGTAATAAATACGTATTTATCGTTCATTTCCGTAGATACTTGCAGGTCAGATACCGTACCGGCGCGCGATTTCAGCGTCGCTGGAATGTCCGAATAATGTTTGGTTTCCATCGCCTGGGCTACGTCGAACAAGGCGGACGACCACCATGCATCCAGATCGGCGGACGAATCGTTCACAACCTTTAATTTCAGTTCTTTTTTACCGAGAATCGAAGATCCTTCGCTTTGAATATGGTCATACACTTCACGCAGGCTGGTTCCCGGCGTCATTTTAATATCGATTTCCGCATCGTTTGCCGTAAACCGCGTAGTGACCAGCTCCACTCCCGGGGTTTCTTGGACAATATTCGTAAGCGGACTTTCCATTGCATAGCTTTGATATACGAACCAACCTCCGAACAGCACGGTGGCGGAAACTACTACACTCACTATCACAGGTAAGAGACGCAACTTCATGAGCCGACGTCCCCCTTTCTATATAATAATATATCAACTAAAGTATATAGAAAGTATATCATATGATATATCAGTTTGCCCGATGTAATGTGTGGTAATGCATCCTATCCCAACCGCAGCCGCCGTTGTATTAAAAAAAGCGCCGCCGCGGCACCGCAATCCGCTATATATGCGAAAATGCGATGCGACAGCTGCGCCATCTATTGAATGCTCAAACGATACGTATCCAGCAACGTGCCCTCTTTAAAAGTATAATAATCGTAATAATAGCGCTCATCGCCCGAATCATCCGCCGGCAGCTTGTAGAAAGCCTCCCATATTAAAGCGCCGTTCAGAACGCCCGGCATCGCCCTTAATAAGTCCGCTTCCGGATGCTTGGCTTCGACCTGGGCTTCGATTTGCTCTTCAGTGACGCCGTCCGACGCCATCTGCGCGAACAATTCCTCTTCCCCGACCCATACGATCATCTTCTGTCCGATTTTATTCTCACCGTGAATGACCGTATACGGCTTGTCTCCGACGAACCTTTCGACTTTGTCCGCTTTAGTTAACAACGTTTTTTGATAGGCGGTCTGAACTGCGGCCCGCTGGATTTTCCATTCGTCTTCCTGAACCGCGTTGATGAACCGTCCTCCAAAAAATAACAGAAGAGCAACGACAGCTACGGAGGCTATCGTTATTTTCAGTTTCATCGGGGGATTGACCTCCTAAACATTTTTGCCAGAACGCCGCTGAATTTGGCGCCAGCATCACGACACTTTATTTATGCGCTAGTCAACCGCTCAAAGCAGCGCTGAGCTTCGGCCAGTACTTTTTCCTCGTCAATCGTCAAACATTCGCCGTTCTTCACGAGACGCTTCCCGTCTACCCATACATCTGTCACATCTTTGGCCGATGCGGAGTACACCACATGCGAAACATAATTCGTTTTCGGAAAGAAATGAGCCTGATCGATATCGATGGCGATGAAATCGGCCTTCATCCCCGCTTCGAGGGCGCCGACATCGTCAAGCCATATGGAACGGGCGCCTTCCAGCGTCCCCATGCGGATCGCTTCCTCGGCCGGCACAGCGACGGGATCGCCGGTGACCGCTTTATGAATCAGCGCGGCAAGCCGGATTTCTTCGAACATATCCAAATTATTGTTGCTTGCCGCGCCGTCGGTGCCGAGCGACACCTTCACGCCGCGCTTCAGCAGCTCGGGCACCCGGGCGACTCCGCTTGCGAGCTTGAGGTTGCTGCCGGGATTATGCGATACGCGAACGTCATATTTTTGCAGCAGCGAAATTTCTTCATCCGTCAAATGCACGGCATGGGCTACCAGCGTCGGTCTGGCGAATACGCCAAGCTTTTCCAGATGCTCTACGGGTCTCGCCCCGTATTGATCTACGTTATCCTGCACTTCGCGGGCCGTCTCCGACATATGCGTATGAATAGGCAAATTCAGGTCGTGAGCCGCCTGCACAATTTTCTCGATGTAATCGGGAGGACAAGTATACGGAGCATGCGGAGACATCATCGTCGTAATGCGTCCGTTCGCTTGGCCGTTCCAATCACGGGCAAATTGCACGGCTTCCTTCAGCTTGGCGTCCTGTACCTCCGGAGGACATAAGCCGATCACGCCGCGCGTCAAGACGGCGCGCATTCCGCTGCGCTCCACAGCCTGCGCGACTTCGTTCATATGATCGTACATATCGACGAACGTCGTCGTCCCTCCCTTGATCATCTCCAGGATGGACAGCTCCGTTCCCCAACGAACATCGTGAGCGGTAAACTTGCCTTCCATCGGCCACATTTTCTCCTGCAGCCAAACCTGCAGCGCGAGGTCGTCGCCGTAGCCGCGCAAGAGCGACATTGCCGCATGGCAATGCGTGTTGACAAGCCCCGGCATGAACAGCTTGTTCGTTCCGTCAATACGTTCGTCATACTGCTCCAGCGGCAGCGGCGCTTCCGTGCCGATATATGTAATCCGGTTGTCTTCTATTACCATACAACCGTTAACGATCGGATGTTGTTCATTCCATATAATGAATTGTCCGTTAGTAATTATCGTTTTTTTCATAATCACCTTATCCTTTCCGACTCCTAGCATCAACCTCCACTGTACAACTTCGTTAGCCGAAAAGCAAGTAATAGAGCGGCTGTCAAGAGGTTTAACCGCTGCATCATTAATGTTTGATGAACATATTCTGAATTGGATAAACTATGATTGCATTCCCTTACTCTGATGTGTTATTTTTATTTTTGGTGTTCATTTTCACGCTTATTCTACATTATTCGCGATCATTATTCGTTGTGTAAATTATTTACATATATTGAAGGAGGCTGTTTCATGCTTTTCGCCAAAAAGAACGATACCGACTTTTTGCTCCTGCTGATCAAAGCGTCGGAAAATACGCTGCACGCGGCGCAAATGTTTCGCAACGCCGTAATGGGAGATCAACCGCCCGCAGCGTTCTATCCTCAATTGAAGGATTTAGAGAACAAAGGCGATCAGATTACCCATCAAATTTTCAAAGGGCTGAACAAAGTGTTCATTACCCCATTGGATCGGGAAGATATTATGGAACTTGCCTCCAAAGTCGACGATGTCATCGACGGGATCGAAGCGACGATCGCACGTTTCGATTATTTGAACATTAACGAGAGCGATAAGTATATGCAGGAGTTTTCCGCCGTTCTTGTTGCCAGCTGCCAGCATATTCTCGATGCCTTCAAACTATTGTCCAAAAAGAAATATATGCAAATTACCGAACATACCGTCCAAATCAACAGCTTGGAGAACGAGGCCGACCGGTTAATGCGGGAAGGAATTCGCGAAATTTTCTTGAATCCTCAAGACCCTTATCACGATTTCAAGCTTAAGGAGCTCTATGAACGCCTTGAGCAAACTACGGATGCCTGTGAAGACGTAGCGAACATTTTGGAAAGCGTCGTATTGCGTTATTCGTAAGCTGCTTCGCAACCGGTAGGAGGTAATTATGTTAACCCTTTTGTTCATCATCGTAGGATTGGCTTTGCTGTTCGATTTCATCAACGGCTTTCACGATACGGCCAATGCGATTGCAACATCGATATCGACCAGGGCATTATCCCCTAAGGTAGCCGTTTTTTTCGCGGCCACCCTCAATTTTATCGGAGCGGTTTACTCCTCTGAAGTGGCCAAAACGATCGGCGGCAAAGTCGCCAATCCGGCAACCATCGAAAACGGGGTTACCGTTGTCATCGCGGCATTAATTACGGCTATTATATGGAATTTAGTCACTTGGTATTTCGGCATTCCTTCCTCCTCCTCGCATACGTTGATCGGAGCTTTAGCCGGCGCCGTCGTGGCCGGTGCGGGGATATCCGCAGTCAACTGGAGCGGCTTTAAAGAAATTATCGCTATTCTGATCCTGTCTCCCATGATCGCTTTTGCAACAGGATTCATCATTATGTGGATCATTAAACAGATTATTTTTGCCAGCGGCAATCATTCCCGCTCGAAGCTAAATCGAATGTTCCGGTTTTTTCAAATTTTTTCGGCCGGTCTTCTCTCCCTGTCGCACGGAGGCAACGATGCTCAGAAAGCAATGGGAATTATCGTTTTCGGAATGGTGGCGTTAGGGTACCAAACCAATCTGGACGTGCCGTTATGGGTCAAATTATGCGCGGCTACCGCCATGGGCCTCGGCACTTCGATCGGCGGCTGGAAGATCATCAAGACCATGAGCAAAAATCTGATTAAGATCGAGCCGATCAACGGGTTCGCTTCCGATCTGAATTCATCCATCGTCATTCAGATTTCGACGGCAATGGGGATGCCGCTGTCCACGACGCATGTCATTTCGTCCTCGATTATCGGAACGGGATCGGTGCTGAGATTCCACGACGTAAAGTGGGCGACCGTTACCAAAATGGTTATGACTTGGGTCATTACGATACCGATTAGTATGGCGCTTTCTTATCTCATTTACAAAGTCGTCGTTCTGTTCGTCTGAACTTGACTGCTGAACCCGACCGCATACATAAGTAAAGAAAAGATTCACGTTAGCGCATAGAGAGTGAGTCGGGCCCGATTCCTCCGCCCGCTACAATTTTATAAATACCAAAAAGCCTGCAGCGCTGCAGGCTTTTTGGTATGCGCTCTGTCTCCGGGACGGAGTTGAAACTCTAATCGAGATAATAAGCGAGGCTTTGCAGCTCCGTCGTAAAATCGGCGTGATGCACCCGAATTTCATTCGGTACTTTAATAATAATCGGAGCAAAATTTAAAATCGCTTCGACTCCGGCCTCGACGAACTGATTCGCTACCCCTTGCGCTTCAGCGGCAGGAACGGTAATGATACCGATTCTTACGTGAAGCTCTTGTATCGCTTCTTTGAGCTCTTCCATCGGCTTCACATTCAAATTGTTGATCGACTCCCCGATCTTCGATGCGTGCGCGTCGAAAACGGCGACAATTTTCATATTATCTTTCAAATAAGCGTTATAGTTGCATAACGCCCGCCCAAGGTTCCCCGCTCCGACGAGCGCAACCGGAATCACCTTATCAAGCTTTAAAATTTGCCGTATTTTTTCGATTAAATAGTCGACGTCATAGCCGATGCCTTTTTTGCCGAACTCTCCGAAATAGGCGAGATCTTTACGGATTTGAGCCGGGTTAAGATCCAGCTTTTGACCCAAATCCTGCGAAGATACCGTGTTCACGCTTTTTTTGCTCAATTCGTTTAAAAACCGCAAATAAACCGGCAGTCTGCGAACGACCGCTTCAGAAATTTTAATTGTTTTCATACGTCGCTTTCCCCCATCCACTGCTTAATTCTCGGTACCAATTGATTGGTCGGCATATGCTCGATTTTGGGGCCGGGCAGCGAGTACAAGAAGTACTTTCCATATGTCGTATCAATGACCCGGGTATCATATATAATGACAATGCCTTTATCGTTCGCCGTCCGAACCAATCTCCCGAAGCCCTGCTTAAAGCGGATCACGGCCTGGGGCACCGACAGCTTCATGAAAGGATTTTGGTTAAGCTTCTTCAAATTTTCCGTCTTCGCTTCCACTAACGGATGATTCGGAGGCTGGAACGGAAGCCGCACGATCGCCAGACAACTCAGCGCGTCGCCGGGAATGTCCACGCCTTCCCAGAAGCTGCTCGTTCCCAGCAGTACGCTCGCCGGACTGTTCTGGAACAAGCGGGTCAGCTTGCTCCGGTTGCTGCTGTCAACCCCTTGACCCAATACCTGAATGCCAAAAGGGCTCAGCACTTCCTTCAATGCCGCGTGAGTGAGCTTCAGCATCCGATTGGACGTGAACAGCACCAGCATACGTCCTTTGGTCTCCAGCGCTACCTCGGCAAGCGATTGCGTCAGCCGGTCCAAGAACTGCTTCTCTCCTGAATTGCCGCGAATGCTGGGGAAATCTCTTGGAATCGCCACCAGCGCCTGCTGACGATAATTGAAAGGAGAAGGCAGCTGCACCGTCTTCAGTTTGGCCTGTACGGAGCCGTCCTTCACTTCTTCAAGTCCCAGCTGCTCGCAGGTATAACCAAAAGACTTGCCTACGGAAAGCGTAGCCGAGGTCATGATGACGCTGTCTTTTACCTCGAAAAAGTGCTGCTGAAGCATCGGGCTGACGTCGATCGGAACGCAAACGAGCTGCAGCGATTTGCTCTTGTTATGCTGTCCCCCTTCAAGCCAATATACGTAATTGTCGTCCGGCATCGTCATAAAAAAATGCAGATTGTCGCGGTGACGGTACAGCTCCTTGACGGTGCCGCCGATATCGGTTACGACTCCCTGAAGATCCTGCTCGTCTTGAAGCTCCTTCATTTCGCTGAGCATTTTATCCAGTTTTTTCAAAACCTCGGAGCAGTTCAAATAAATGTTCTCTTCGAGAACAAGCAGCTTATCCCACGAGCTTGGCGTCTGGTCTTTCTTAATCCGGAATACAAGCTGTCCGCCCTCGGTTTGCGACGGATCGGAACGCGAGGCAAGCAGTTGGTACAGCAGCTCGGCCAGTTCGTCCCACTGTTCCTTAATCGCAACGATTTTCGGAATGACCGCGTCGATAACGCCGCTCCACGCTTGCGCCCGCTCCGATTCCTCGCGCTGCAGCCTGGCCTTCAGGGAAGATAATTGGCCGCTGCGGCCATCTTTATACAGCCACCATAACGTATTCAGGAAAGCCCCGTAGAACAGCTCGATACCCAAATGCTTGCTGGCTACTTCCTCGAAATGATGCGCTTCATCGATAACAAGATGCTTATAGGACGGCAGAAGCCGGTTTTCCGCCTTCGTATCCGTAAACAGCATAGAGTGGTTGGTTATAATGACATCGGCCGTATTGGACTCATGCCGGGCACGATGATAAAAGCAGCGTTTGAACCAGGGGCATGCTCTGTTCAGACAGGAATCGGAATCGCTTGCCACCGTATGCCAAAACTGATTGCCTTTATTCGTGGCAAAATGCAGCTCTTCTTCGTCGCCCTGCTTCGTTTCGCTAAGCCAGACAAGCATTTGTCCGGCCGTGATCCGGTCTTCTTTGCCGTTTTCAAAATCTTGAAGATTCATTTTATGCTCGAATTTGCGCAAGCACAAATAATGACTTCTTCCTTTCAACACCGCCGCGCGAAAGCCCACCGGAAATAAACTGTGCAGAAGCGGTATGTCTCTTTCTCTAATCTGCTCCTGCAAATTGATGGTGTGCGTGCTGACAAGCACCTTCTTATCCTTCTTCAGCCCGTAATACAGCGACGGAATCAAATAACCGAGCGATTTGCCCGTGCCGGTTCCCGCTTCGATCATCAGATGCTTGCCTTCTTCGAAAGCGGCTTCGACCTCTTCCAGCATCTTCACCTGAGCTTCGCGGTCCTCGTAGGACTCGAAACGGATTTGCAGCTGCTGTTTGAGCCATTCATAAAATTCGGCGAAGCTATCCGGGATCGACTGCATTTCGTCGTCCTCGCGCACCGGCTCTTCGTTGCCCCATTCATCCACATTGATGGCAAACTGGCGAAAATAACGTCCTTCCTCCGTATCCACAGAGGTAAACATTTCCTTATACGCTTTCATTTCATGAAGAAACCATCCGAGATCGCTAGTCACTTCATCGAAAATAAGGGATAACCGCTGAAGCGTAAGCAGCGGCAAGCTTTGGAGCCTCTCCAAGCAGCGCAGCCAAACAAGCGCCGTCGCTTCGGCGTCGCTGTCCGCCTGATGCGGCCGTTCATGCTCAATGCCGAGCGACTGGCAAACCATGTTTAGCTGCAGGCTGCCCAAATACGGAAACAGCACGCGCAGCGTATCCATCGTGTCCAGCACCTTGCCGTCGAACGGAAAATAACCGTGCTCATCCAGAGCCCGCTGCAAGAACGCCAAATCAAAGGCGATATTATGCCCGACCAGGACGGTATCCTGCAAAAGCGGCACCATTTGCCCAATAACCGTATCAAGCTCTGGGGCATCTTTGACCATCTCATCGTCAATGCCGGTTAACGACGTTATAGAAGAAGGTATACCTATCCCGGGATTGACCAGAGAAGTATACCTGTCGATGATGTAGTCGTCTTGTATAATGACGAGGCCAACCTGTATGATGCGATCCGCAGGCTGGCTCCCGGTCGTTTCAAAATCCAAAACCGCGAATTTCATTACTTTTATGTCAATCCCTTCATTCCCACTCTCTTCTAAGCATACCAATACTCTCGGGAAAAGGGAATAGTAAACTTATCCTTCGTTTAACGGTAAGGCTGCTGGTGAAACTGCAGCTGGCCCTTCTTTTCGCAGCACAGTCCCATCTCCATCAGAGGCTGAACGCTGCTCGGGTCCGTTTGAAACGCCAAATTAAAATATTCCGCGGCTTTATCCATATTGTCGTGATGAGCTGCTTGAATACATCCCATCGCATTGTAAGAAATAGCTCTCATCTGCAGGTTATTCGTTAATTGCGCCAAAAAATGAAAATGACTGTAGCTTTCCGCGATATCTCCTCTGCGCAAGTAGCTCATGGCCAAATAAACTCGCGCCAATGTAAAATCAGGCTGTTTGCTGACGATAGCGGAAAATTCGCGGATCGCCTCGTCGTACATCCACAGTTTGTAATAACCTTGTCCGCGCACAAATTCGTCCGACCGCTTGCCTTCCAATTCCGGGTCCATCATATTGGCAGCATATAAAGGATGATGGTGCTGCTGCTGATGGAACGCGGCCAGCTTTTCTTCAAACAACAGCCATTCTTCGATAAACGTATCGCTCATGGCCTTTAGCGTGCGAAGCTTTTCCTGCAGCTCCTTCTTTCTTGCTCCTGTCGCCTTATCGTACTTGGAGGCAATCTCGTCCAGCATCTCGTTCATGGAGGCAAATAAATGTTTGAACATGTATGCATCCCACCGCCTTTAAGCTGAGCATACCCTCATTTTTTGCCCCCGGACTTGTTTTCATTCGTTACAGGACGGTGGAATGAATTTCTTCCTTCAATACGCTGACGACCTTGTTATTCTCGCCCATGATGGCCACTTGCGGATGATGCTTTCTGGCTTCTTCGTCGGTCAACATGACATAAGATAAAATAATGACGGTATCCCCTACATGCACCATGCGCGCAGCCGCCCCGTTCAGACAGATGACACCGGACCCGCGCGGTCCGGGAATAATATAAGTTTCGAACCGTGCGCCGTTATTGTTGTTTACGATTTGCACTTTCTCGTTAGGCAGCATATCGATCAGATCCAACAGATCCTCGTCGATCGTAATGCTTCCTACGTAATTAAGATTGGCTTCCGTTACGGTAGCGCGGTGAATTTTCGATTTCAGCATCGTTCTGAACATGTTGAACCCTCCTAAGAGTATTCTGAAGGAAAACTTACTTCGTAAGCATAAGCTAAAAGTTTTCTCGAAGAAACTTACTAACCGGTTATTTTCGGATAATGATATTGTCGATCAGCCTCGTTTTCCCGAA
Organism: Paenibacillus doosanensis; assembly: GCF_025060755.1. Lineage (GTDB taxonomy): Bacteria > Bacillota > Bacilli > Paenibacillales > NBRC-103111 > Paenibacillus_S > Paenibacillus_S doosanensis. Next base: position 76,219 of record NZ_JANYUY010000029.1, on the reverse strand, counting down.
TTTGACGGCCAAGGCGATAATGAACGCCGGCGTCGAACGAAGATCGGTTACCGGCACCAATGAAGGATACGCTAAAATATCCGCATAGTCAATATCCGCAAGCGGAGACTGCCGGATGTGATCGATTACGGCCTGCCTCAGCTCCTCCGCCTGCAATGAGCCTGAATCGCTCTGAACGAGCCGCTCCGCCATCTGCAGCGCCGAAGAAAGCACCAGCGCCTGCTTGCGCTCCTCGGGCTGCAAATACACGTTGCGCGAGCTCATGGCGAGCCCGTCTTCCTCGCGGACAATCGGACACGGCACAATGCCCACAGGGATGTTGAGATCGTCGACCATCTGCTGAATGACCGCAATCTGCTGCGCATCCTTCAAGCCGAAGTAAGCTTGATCAGGCTGTACGATATTAAACAGCTTCGTTACGACGGTAGCGACACCGTCGAAATGGCCGGGACGGGCCGCGCCGCACAACCGCTCGGTCACTTCCGATACGGAAACGACCGTTTTCGTCGGCTGCGGATACATTTCTTCTACAGAAGGGAAGAAGACGATGTCCGTGCCCGCAGCCCGCGCTACGGCCAGATCCCGTTCCTGATCTCTCGGATAGCGGGACAAATCTTCGTTCGGTCCGAATTGCAGCGGGTTGACGAAGATGCTGAGCACGACCAGATCCGATTGTTCGCGCGCCGCTTCAAGCAAGCTGGCATGCCCTTTATGAAGATATCCCATCGTCGGCACGAAGCCTACTTTCAGCCCGCTGTTTTCCGCTCTTGCCGTCTTTACCGCTTCCCTGACATCTTGGATACGATGTAAAATTTGCATTTCTTCTCCCCCGCTCGTTTATTTCTTGCTTCCGTACAAAAATTCGGCTACCTGATCTTCCATTTGAAAGGAATGCTCCGGCAGCGGAAAGCGGCGCTGCTTCACTTCGTCGGCATACTGCTTCAAACCTTCGCGGATGATGTTTCCGACTTGGGCGTATTCCTTGACCATACGCTTAGGAACGATGTCCGAGGCGTAGCCGAGCGCGTCATGGAATACCAGCACCTGTCCGTCGCAATGAGGACCCGCGCCGATGCCGATCGTTGGAATCGACAGCTCGGCTGTAATATGCTCCGACAGCTGATCCGTCATCAGCTCGAGCACGATGGCGAATGCTCCTGCTTGCTCCAAGGCTTTAGCGTCTTCCAGCAGCTTCTTCGCCTGCTCGGTACTTTTTCCTTGAATTTTAAAACCGCCGATTTGATGAATCGACTGGGGGGTCAAGCCGATGTGGGCCATTACGGGAATGCCCGCCTTCGTACAGGCTTCTACCGCCGCGGCGATTTCCGTTCCGCCTTCCATCTTGACCGCCTTAGCACAGCCCTCCTGCATGATTCTGGCTGCGTTGCGCAGCGTCTGATCCACGCTTCCGTGATAAGTCATAAAGGGCAGATCCGTAACGACAAACGCCGTTTGCGCCGCTCTGGCAACCGCACGGGAATGATATACCATATCGTCCAGAGTGACAGGAATCGTGGAGTCGTACCCCAATACGACATTGCCCAAAGAATCGCCGACCAAGATGGCGTCGATTCCCGCTTCCTCGGCCAATCGGGCCGACGGATAGTCGTAGGCGGTAATTATGGAGATGGGTGTTCCTTCTTCCTTCATCTTTTTCAGCTTGGCTGTTGTTACCGGTCTCCGTTTTTCCATCACAAACACTCACCTTCCTCCAACGTTTTACGCCGATAAGTTGTAGTATAAACAAAAAAACCTTTTAGCCTACGGGAGCTAAAAGGTTCACATGGCAAAAAAAATCATATGATCCTTCTGTCTCGGTCCGTTAGGCTCAGAGCAGAATCCGACATATTCCAGGTAAAGCTATGCAATTGTCCGTCATGTCTGGTAAGAACTTCCGATCGTTCAGCAAGTGCAATTCCCATGGATATCGCCTTGCATGAACATTATACCAGACTTTTCTTTCTTACAACACCCTTTTTCGACACGCTGGCGCACTTTTCAGGAAGAAAATTGAATATCCCCCGAATACCACTTGGTCACGGTACCGTCCTGCAGCTTTACTATTAGAGCTCCGCTCTCGTCGATGCCGAGCGATGTCCCTTCCGCCAACCCTTTTGGGGTTTGACAGGTGACCGGGCGGTTCAACGAAACGCTGAGCGCTTCCCATAGCAGCTTGATCGGTCCAAAGCCCTGTTCGTGATATATATCGTACAAGCTTTCCAGCTCCTGCAAAAAGGCAACGAGAATTTCCGACCGGTCCAATGTATGACCCGCTTCGATCGCGAGCGAAGTCGCTTTCGCTCTCAACTCGTCATCGGGATAATCGTCCGGCAGCAAATTAACTCCGATCCCCACTCCCGCTACGACATAATTCAAATTTTCTTCTTCCGCGCTCGATTCAAGCAAAATGCCGCTGATCTTCTTCCCGTCGATAAGCAAATCGTTGGGCCATTTGATTCCGATAGGCAGCGATGAAATTTGCCGGAGAGACCTGCATAAAGCAACGGCTACAAGAAGAGTCAGTTGGGGAGTAAAATGCAGCGGAATGCGCGGCTTTAGGATCAGCGTCATCCACAGCCCCTTCCCTTTCGGCGAATGCCACTTGCGTCCCAGCCGTCCCCGGCCGGCGAGCTGCTGCTCGGCAACGACGAGAGTGCCTTCCTGCGCCCCCTGCTGAACAAGCTCTCTGGCTACGTTATTGGTGGAATCCACCTCGTTCATGTAATGTATGCTCCGCCCCATGACGCGCGTATGCAGGCGGCCTAAAATAGCCTCCACATCCAGCTTGTCCGGCTTGGCGACGAGGCGATAGCCTTTGCGCGACACCGCTTCGAATTCATATCCTTCTTGGCGCAACCTTTCGATATGCTTCCAGATCGCCGTCCGGCTCACCTGCAGCGTCGCGCTGAGCTCTTCTCCCGACAGAAACTCGCCCGGCCTGGCCTCGAACGTACGCAGCAAATGTTCGTTTATGTTCATCATTCATCCCGTTCCCGCTCAGTTAATTGATCATAGCGCCGCGCTTCAAGCAGCAGAGCTTCTTTACTGTTGGGAATAGTCCCCAGCGCAGCGGCTCTTAATAAATGCTGCAGTACCGGAGCTACCCAAGGCCCCGCAGGCTTGCCGATATGTGAGATCAGCTCGCCTCCGTTAACCTGCAGCTCCACCGTCTTGCCGACCGGCATCTCATCGAGCCAGACAACGCTGCCGCCGGCAAGGCTGCGGGCTTGACCGCTCTCAATTCCCGCCGAAGCGGCCGCATCTTCATCTATGGCGAGAATGGCGCCTAGAGATCGTACGGCCTGCTTGCCGAATCGAACCGCGGCCAACTTCCACGACTCTCCGTAGGAAGAAGCGGTGACCTCTCCGGCCGGGTCGCCGTTCAAGCAGCCGGCTACATTGCGGGCTGCGGCGATAATAAGCCGCACTTCCTCGACCTGATGGTTCGAGAAAGTCAGATTTCTCAGTTCCTCCTCTACCGCCTTCGCCTCGGCTCCGAGCTGTAAATACATATAAGCCCAACGCTCAAGCGGCGAATGAAGCTGCGCCAGCCCTTCGGACAGCCGGTCCGGGCTGACATCGGCCAGCAGAAGCGGCAGCTTGCAGTAACGCAGCGCTCCGCTTGCCGCCAGCAGTTTGACCGCCTTCACCGGCGCGGCTCCGGCAATCATCCGCTCCAGCTCCATACGGACCCGTTCCATGGCAATATGCTTCAGCAAGTGGACTTGCGCAAGCAGCGCTTCCCACGTAGCGCCTTCCACCTCCATGGAGTATTCCGCGGCGAAGCGGATGCAGCGGAGAATCCGCAGCGCGTCTTCCTCGAACCGCTCCTTGGCTTCGCCGACGCAGCGCAGTATGCCCTGCTCCATGTCGGCCCTCCCGTGAAACGGATCGATCAGCCTGCCCTCCAAATCGAGCGCCATCGCATTCATCGTAAAATCGCGGCGGCGCAGGTCTTCGTATAAGCTGTCTATGTATTCCACCCCGGCCGGCCGGCGGTGATCCTCGTAGGCATCCTCTTTGCGGAACGTGGTCACTTCATAAGGCTGGCCTTCGATCACGACGGTAACCGTGCCATGCTGAAGACCTGTCGGTATCGTTCGCGCGAACGCCGACTTCACCTGCTCCGGCTTTGCCGAGGTGGCGATATCGTAGTCCTTCACTTTGCGGCTCAGCAGCTTATCGCGGACGCAGCCGCCGACCAGATAGGCTTCATATCCTTGCTTCATCAGGGCCTCCACAATGGTGAGAGCTCCCCGTTCCAATCGCTCCAACGGCTCCTGCATTTCAGACCCCCGCATGCGTAATCGGCCGAATCATCCGGCACGGTACCGCTCAACAATTCATCGGTTTCATCTTTAGTTCCTCGGGCATCGGTCTCTCCAGTACCCGATAATATATTTCCTCATACTGACGGGTAATCACATCGTTACAGAACGTAAACCTCGCTCTGTGCAGACAAGCTTGCGTCACTTTCTCGTACAACGCCTTATCGGTCAGCAGCATTTTCGTATAATAAGCCATTTGGTCGACATCTCCGATATCCGCCAAAAATCCGGTTTCCCCGTGAGTGATCAGCTCAGGAATGCCCCCGGCATTCGATGCGACGGAAGGCACGCCGCAAGCCATCGCCTCCAGAGCCACGAGCCCGAAGCTTTCCTTCTCGGAAGGCAGCAGCATCACGTCGGACAACGAGAGAAGCTGCGCCACATCGTCCTGCTTGCCGCAGAAGGTAACTCTGTCGAGCAATCCGCGCTCCTTCACCTTGCAAAGCACCTTGGACAATTCCGGGCCTTCGCCGACAAACAGCAGCCTGGACGGCACGTCGCGGCAAATTTTATCGAATACTTCCACCACATCCGTTACCCGCTTGACCGGGCGGAAGTTAGAAATATGGATCAATATTTTCTCGTCAGGATGCGCGAACTCCTTACGCAAGGCGGTCACCTCGCGCGGATAGTAAACCCGCTTGTCGACAAAGTTATAAGCCAGATCAATCGGCTTCTCGATCGAAAGCAGCTTGCGCGTTTCCTGGATCAAGTCCCGGGATACGGCGGTGACCGCATCGCTCCCGTTAATGGCGTAGCGGATCAGATCGCTCAGCGATTCATCCTGCGCCAGCACCGTAATATCGGTGCCGTGCAAGGTGGTAACTACCTTGACCCTGTCTCCTACCATTTGCTTGGCGAGCAGAGCGCACACCGCATGCGGAATCGCATAATGAACGTGAAGCAGATCGAGCTCCTCCAGTTGAACGACCTGGGCCAGCTTGCTGGCCAGAGACAAATCGTACGGAGGATATTTGAACACATAATAATCATTGACTTCCACTTCATGATAAAAAATATTTTTATCAAACTTCCCAAGCCGAAACGGCATGCTGTGCGTAATGAAATGCACCTGATGTCCTTGTTCCGCCAGCAGCTTGCCGAGCTCGGTCGCCACGACGCCCGAGCCGCCCAGCGTAGGATAACAAGTAATTCCGATTTTCAACCGATCCTTCATGCGCTCCCCTCCCTTGCCTCATATGTTAAGTATCTTATTCGTTTATCCCGTTATGTATATCCGTCTTCCTGCCGTCAAAATAAATCGACCATATAAGGAAGCTTGCTTACAAATCCTTCGGCATACGGAACCATCCGCTTTTGCCCGAGCATGCGATCCTTGGCCTCCACTCTTTCCAAGTATCCTTGGTTAAGAGGGGTGGCGACGAAATCGTTGTTCGCCCCGACAGCCTCGAATTGCGTACGGTAAGCTCCGAGCGCCTGCATCTTGCGTCCATGCACGTCCGTAATATCCACGAGCAGATCCGACTCGGCGACATCGTTAATAAAGTAAAAATAACTTTGTACTACCGTATGCGCTTCCGTCTGCGGCTCGTATTTCCTCAGCTTGGCGTTGAACAGCGCCTCCTGCACCAGCTTGCTGCACGCAATATGATCCGGATGGCGGTCTTCCCAATACGGCGCAAAGACGATTCTTGGCTTATACTTGCGAATTTGCAGCGTAATGGCCCGAATCTGATCCGGCTCCATCCGCAATCCGCGATCGGGAAGCCCCAGATTGCTGCGCGCCGCAAGCCCCAAAATATCGGACGCCTGCGCGGCTTCCTTCTGACGAAGCTCTACCGTGCCGTTCGAGGACATCTCCGCATAAGTTAAGTCACAGATGCCGACTTTATACCCTGCCGCCGTATGCTTGGCGATCGTTCCCCCCATACCGATCTCGGCATCGTCGGGATGCGCGCCGAAAATGAGAATATCGAGCGCTTCCGTCATTCCGGCACACCCGGCTTATATTTGTGCACCAGCTCTCTCCACGCAAAATCTCCGCGGTCGAGCGCCTTGACCAGGATCTCCGCCGTCGCAATATTCGTCGCCACCGGAATCCCCTGCACGTCGCATAGACGCAGCAGCGCAATGATATCCGGCTCGTGAGGCTGCGCCATCAATGGGTCGCGCAAAAAGATGATCAGATCCATATCGTTCGTCGCCACCATCGCGCCGATCTGCTGGTCCCCGCCAAGCGGTCCGGACATAAAGCGATGAATTTGCAGCTTCGTTTGTTCCATAATTCTCGTTCCCGTCGTTCCTGTAGCGAACAGCTCATGGTGTTCAAAAACGGTCTCGTAGGCGGTAATGAAGTTTACCATTTCTTCTTTTTTTCTATCGTGTGCAATTAGCGCTATTTTCATTGACATCCCTGTTAGGCTCCTTTAGTCACTGTAAATCTTCGTGAGACATTAATCTATAAAATGTTCAAAACCGTACACCATGCCGGTAATATCCATTACCTTTTTCACGGCAACGTTGACTCCTGGCATATATCCGGCGCGATCGTAGGAATCGTGGCGGATTTTCAGCGTCTGCCCGAACGCTCCGAAGATAACCTCCTGCTGCGCGAACACGCCAGGCAGCCGGACGCTATGTATTCTAAATCCATTGTATAGTCCGCCGCGGGAACCTTCAATCGTTTCTTCTTCGTTAGGATTGCCTTGACGGAGCTCCTGACGCGTCTGCGAAATCAGCTCGGCCGTCTTGACCGCCGTACCGGACGGGGCATCCAGCTTCTGATCGCCGTGGTATTCGATAATCTCCAAATGCGGCATATACTTGGCGGCTTGCGCGGCAAACTTCATCATCAGAATGGCTCCGATCGAGAAGTTCGGGGCGATAATGCCGCCGATTCCAAGCTCTCTGCATTGCTTGTCCAAATTCTCGATATCCTCCGGAGTAAACCCGGTCGTTCCCATAACGGGACGAACCTTATGACGCAGCGCCAGAGCGGTATGGAGAACCGCCGAATGAGGAGCCGTGAAATCGACGAGCACGTCCGGCTTCCCTTCTACCAAAGCCATCTCCAGATCATTGCTCATATGAATTCCGCACGGGTCCATACCGACAAATCTTCCCGCGTCGACCGTAGGATCGGAAGTCCGGCTTACGGCCGCGACCAGTTCCAGCTCGGGATCGCCCAACACCATTTTTACTACTTCACGGCCCATTCTGCCGCTTGCGCCTGCTACAGCCACTCGAATTCGACTCATTATCTATTCTTTCCTTTCATTCAACAAAAGTGTTAGATCGCTACGACTGCATATATTCCTTCCATTTGGCGCGGCACTCTTCCAGCAGCCGAATGCCGGCTTCATGCTGCGGATCGAGCTTGAGCAGCTCGCGGATCGCAGCAATCGCCTGACTGTACTCCTGAACCTCCGCATAAGCGACCCCTAAGAGCAAAAACGCCTCCGACGACAACGAATCCAGCGCGATGGCCTGCTTCAGCAGCGAAATAGCCAGCCACGCTTGATCCCCGGCTTTCTCCAAATACGCCTCCGCTTGCCTGACGATCTCTTTGGCTTTAAGATGCTGCAGATGATACCGGTAATGCTCTTCGTCCGGGTCCAGCTCAATCGCTTGGGAAGCGTGCTCCAGCGCCTTGACCAGCTTGTTGCTTCTGGCGTACGTGATCGATAATCTATAATGAAAGGCGGCGTTACCCGGTTCCATGGCAATCGCCTGCTCGAACCATTCTATCGCGCTCTCAAAATCATTATGGAGTATGGCATCGTACGCTTTTTGAATCAGCTCATGCCCTGTCATCAGCCCCATCCTCCTTCGGCAAGGTGATGGTACAGCATATGAGCTTTATTCGTTATCCGTGTTTATTTTTGTCCACCGGTTAGCGTCTCTTGTGCGAAATTTATGCATAATCTTGTCATGCGCTTCCGTCAGATCGATGCCTAAGGAATTGGCAAAACAGATCGTTATAAACAAAATATCGCCGAGCTCCAATTCGATGGAGTTGTCTTCTTCCGAAGCTTTTTTCGGCTTTTCGCCGAATTGATGGTTCACTTCCCTTGCAAGCTCCCCGACTTCCTCGGACATTCTGGCCAGCATCGCAAGCGGGCTGAAATATCCTTCTTTAAACTGCGATATGTATTGGTCGACTTCCTGTTGAAGTTCCTGTAACGTTTTTTCGGCCATGTACGCTGCTCACCAACCTTGTCTTTATGCATAAACATTCATTTGTCGTTACCGATCCTATATACCATGTTATCGCAAACGTCTGGGGATGACAAATTTTTTTTGCTTGAAACTAAGGCATACTATGATTAAACTTACACTAATCCGGTCGTTATATGTCTTGAAAGTTCATTTTCCGGGAGGTCGATTTCTCTGTTATCCTCTTATCCGCTCGTCAAATGGAAGAACCTGCTGCCCATCACGTTAGGGACGGCAATCTACGCTTTCGGCCTTCATTATTTCGTTATTTCAAACGAGCTTATGGAGGGCGGGATCACCGGAATCGCTCTCTTGCTCAATTACAGCTTTCATCTTCCTCCGTCCGCGACGACATTGGTCATTAATATCCCGCTATTTTATTTGGGATGGAAAGTTCTCGGCAAGGAAACGATGCTCAACACGGTGATCGGCACTGTCTCTCTATCTTTTTTCCTCTGGATAATGGAACAACTGATCCATCGCGGCTGGATTGTGCCGTTTCACTCCGAACACGACTACTTTCTGGCCGTCGCCTATGCAGGCGTCACGCTGGGCGTCGGTCTGGGGCTTGTCTTCCGGTACGGCGGCACGACAGGCGGGTCGGATATTATAGCTACGATCGGGCAAAAGTGGCTCGGCTGGAGCATGGGCCGGGTCATTCTCGTATTCGACTGTCTGGTCATCGGCTCGGCGCTATTTTTTATCCCTAAGGAAAAAATATTGTATACCTTCGTCGTCGTCTTCATTACGACCAAAGTGATCGACATTATTATCGAAGGGGCCTACGCCGCACGGGCGTTTACCGTCATCACCGATCACGCCGAAGAGCTCGTCGCCAAAATTGCGGAGCATATGGACCGCGGAGCTACCATTATTCCCGCCGTCGGCGCGTACTCCAAAGCCCATAAGAACGTCGTCTATTGCGTCGTCTACCGGCAGGAAATGAAAAGGCTTAAAGACCTCGCCCGTTCCGTCGATCCTCGCGCATTTATCATAATCAACGAGGTTCATGACGTAGTTGGGGAGGGCTTTAAGCCCGAATAATCGCTATGCTTCGTCTTTCTTGCGGACTAGCACCAAGCCGTTGTCTTTCTTCGCCAGCCGCCAGCCTGCGAACCCAAGTGCGGCCAAAATAACCGAACCGATCGCAAACGTCCACAGAATCGGATTTCGATCGTCGACGACAGGCAGGAAGGCGGTCGTATCCTTCTTCAAGAACAGCTTGTCGAGCATTTGCCGGACCGTCGGCAGCAGGTTGCCGACCGGTTGATAAGGCTCTTTCTCCGTCCGGGCTTGTCCGCTCATGAAAGTAACCAGCGAATCCAGCTTCTCCACATCGGTTGCGTCTCTGCTGATCAAAAGGCTCGGATGAATGATCGAAATATGCCGTTCAAACAGAAACACCGATTTCTGAAACTGCTGCGCTTCTTTATCCTTCGCCGCCTGCTCGATTCCGTTCACGTCGTCCTGCAGCAGCTTGTAGTACTGCAGCCACATCGGCTGCTCCGGATGCGACAACGCGTCGGTGGCCAGACGGATTTGCGCGGCGGCTACTTGTCCTTCATCCGGCGAGAAACGCGCCGCATTGAACACTCTCTTGCCCTGAGTGACGGCTTCCGTCAGAGCGTGCAGCCCGTCCAGTGTCGTAAGCCCCTCGTAACGAATCGTCGTCACTTGATCGCTCAGCTGCTGCAGCGCGTCCCGCCCCCCCATAACATCCCCCTGCATTACCTTCTTATACATATCGTCAGCCGTCCGGTTCAGCAGCTCCACCCTCTGCAATTGCTCCGTAGACGGCTTAGGCTCCGCCTCTTGCGCCGGTTTCTCCGCCTGGCGGCAGCCGGCGAGCAGCTGCATTCCGAGCATCGCAACCAACAAGAGGCCGATGCCTCTCCCTACTTTTATACGCAACATCGGACATCCCTCCTATCATCATCCTATGGGGGGATGTCCGCATTTAGACCTCGCGTTTATTCAAAACTTCCCTAACCTTCATAATAACGAAGGCGACGACCAGACTGACAAAGCTGAGCTCAACCGTAAATGCCGCAACCGAAGGAAGGTGATCCATCAAGCTTTCCGGCAGCCACGGGAATACCCCGACGGCATAATCCATAAAATCATTCCACAACGTCCATACCGCCACCGCAACGATAGGCCAGAACCGGTACGTGTATAAACGCCAATATAATAAAGCTTCGGCCGCCATCCCTAAATGCGAGATGCTCAGCATCCAATCCTGCCAGTTCACTTCGCTTCCCATATACGCGCCGGCCCAAATGATCGACACGGCCCATACCCCGTATTTGAAGGAGGTGACGACGGCGAATGCTTCTACAAATCCACGGAACCATCCGGGACGGGGAGCAAGAGACCGCCCTTTGTACGAGTCGACCAGCAAATAGGCCAGAACCCCGGTAAAAAACAAGCTGGCCGTCGGACTATCGGGAACGAACGGCAAATAAGCCGCGGACATCGTTTCAGCCGTATACGTCATCTGGTTCCAATACCATTCGTAACCATATATCGTCCCGAGAAGATTAACCCAGAACAGGCTCCACAGCATGAAGCGGCTGGATAAAAAAGCTCTGGAAAAATAGGAGCGAATCGACATGCTTAGCAATAGGTTTCCCCCCGCCTGAAAATGCTTTCGTTTCTTCCATTGAAAAGACCTGACCGCAACATAAGCGACCAGGTCCTTCGTAACTACTCTTTCTTTTGCTTGGACAACCACTCAGCCACCTTGTCGATGTCGGCGTCCGTCAAGCCTTTTTTGATATTATCATCGTATTGAGGGGACATATTGCCTTGCCCTTTTTTGATGATGTTCAAAATTTCATCCTTGCTGTGCTTGTCGCCTACGCCGCGCAATGCAGGAATTCCGGAAGAAGGCATTCCTTTCAATTCGCCGCCGTGACATGCTACGCAAGTTGCTTTTTTATAAATTTCCGCACCCGGATCATCCGGAGCTACGATCGCTGCGGCAGCAGCCGGTTTCTTGGCGCCGCCTCCGCCGCTCTCTGCCTTGCCGGCATGAAGCTCTTCCTCGCGTTTGATGTGCTCAGGCACCAGGTTTTTATCTTTCATCTCGTGTTCGTAATGCGTCCACGAAACGACCGTCAAATAGGTGCAGGCAACCAATGTGAGAAACATTAAAGTCGAAGCGATCGGGCGTTTGTAAAAGCGTCTTTCTTTCCCCGTGTCCAGAAAAGGAGCTACCATCAAGCCGCCGAACATAATAGCCGGAATGACCAATGTTCCCAAAACGACGAATTGATCGGAAGTATACGGATATTTCAGCAATTGATACATGAACAGGAAGTACCAGTCAGGCATCGGAATAAACTGTGTATTGGTCGGGTCCGCGGGATAACCAAGCGGAGCCGGGTCGGATACGACTAGAACCAGGATGCCGACGAGTACGACAACCCCTACCATCCATTCTTTGAGAAGGAAGTTCGGGATGAATACTTCGGATTTTCCCGGGAAAGCCGAATAATCCGGCTGAGCCATTTTAGCAGATCTCGTCCGAACGCGAGAGTCTCCAACATAAACGATTTTTTCGTCAGACTTATGGCCGTGTGCCAATTTCGCCCCTCCTTACTTCTTTTAGTGTCGGAAAGCCTCCTCATGTCTTGCCCTCATGAAGAAATCTCAAGCTCTCCGCACGCAAGAACTGCCGTTTCAACGCGACCTGTCGTCCCCACAGATCGAAAAGCCGCGCTGCGGTTTTTCGAATAACGTTCTCGCTTGCAACAGCGAGACTGGCTGTAAACTGAAGCCGCTTCCTTGATTGATACAATGCCAATCGAAGTCTTGCTTACAGCGGACCGGAAATCCCTTGCTTACGAATCATAAAGAAGTGACCCGCCAGCAATGCCAGCAAAATGCCCGGGAAGAAGAACACGTGCAAAGCGAAGAATCGAGTCAACGTTTGCGCACCGACGATCTCGCCGCCTTGCAGGAACGTCTTAATGTAATCGCCGATATAAGGAGCGGATGCGGCGATCTTGATACCTACCTGCGTTGCAAAGTAAGCTTTGTTATCCCACGGCAGCAAGTATCCGGTGAAACCGAGACCCAACATGACGAAGAAGATCAGCACGCCTACTACCCAGTTCATTTCGCGCGGCGCCTTGTAGGAGCCTGTAAAGAACACGCGAAGCGTATGTAAGAACATCATGACGATAACAAGACTGGCACCCCAGTGATGCATACCGCGAACGATGACGCCGAATGCAACCTTATGCTGCAGATAGTCAACACTCGCATAGGCGTTAATAATATCCGGCACATAATACATCGTCAGGAACATACCGGACAATATTTGAATAACCGTAATAAAAAACGTCAATCCACCAAAGCAGTAAACAAATGCGGAAAAATGGTGCGCCGGGTTAACGTGTTCGGGAACCTCGTGATCGGCAACATCTCTCCACATCGGCGTGATATCAAGACGTTCATCAATCCAGTTATACATACTTTTAAACATCTGATGTTACGCCTCCTTATTTCACCCTTTTGTTAGGACCAAGTTGTCCTAAATAAACGAACCCATTCTCCACCTTGAGATCGTATTGATCCAAAGGCGCCGGCGCTACAGCAAGGTTTTTGCCATCTACCGTATAGTGCGCGCCGTGGCAAGGACAGAAATACTGATCCTTGTACTCCGGATTGGCATTCCAGTTAACCGTACATCCAAGGTGCTTACAGGTCGGGTTCAAGGCGAAGATGTTGCCTTGCTGATCCTTGGAAATCCAAGCTTCCAATTCAACGTCGCTCTCATACCAGCCGTCGACCTGATGCACTTGAAATTTGAAGGATTTCGGTTCGTTCTCGATCTTCGCTTCTTCGACTACCTTGACCCAATCGGCTTGCGATTTAGGCTGAAGGACCGGATCGATAGCAAATCGAAGCATAGGAACAATCATACCGGCGCCCATGAACGCAGAAGCTCCACCAAGGGTATAGGACAGAAACTGCCTGCGGGACATCTCGCGACGTTTAACCGGCCTCTCACCCTGATGCTGCGCATCATGACTGTTGTGCTCACTCATTCTCGTTCTACCCCCTTTTGCAACATATATCACGTCGTTCGACATAACTTTACACCACATACTAGGACATTACTAATAATAGCTTACGACTCTAGGTGCGTCAAGAATGTTAACTTCCATTTAGAGCCATCAATTCTTGTCCCAGCAGTAACTGTTAACGAAATTGTCACAACTGTTCATGAGGGGAAAAATCGCGTCCCGTACTTAGAATTAGCAAAAATGTAATCAATCATACACGCTTCGCAAAGGTTACCTTCCCGACCATAAATGCTGCAGTTGCTCGGCAATATGCCGCTTGATCTCAGCCAGATTTTCAGCCAATTCTCCGGGCGTCAGAATAAACGTTTTGTCCGCGCCGCGAATTTCGCCAAGCTCGGCTAAGCGACCGTCGGCGGACACAAGAACGACATAGGGGAAGTTGTCCTTTAGCCGGCCGCACATCGTCGCAACCAGCTCCCGTCCTTCTTCTCCTTCTATATAATGAAAAGCGGGATACGTCAGCACTCTTCCTTTGTACGGAATTTCGAAGCAATCGAGCGCATCTCGCAGCTGCTCCAGCGCCCTCGTCGCTTCCCAGGGCTGCTCCTTTCCCGTCATACCCGTTACGGGCAGCAGGCACGTATCCACGTAGGGTTTCAGACTTTCCCATGCCCCCTGCTCTACATCGCTAAATTTCATCGGCTTCATTCACTCTCCACATCAGTATTCATTTCTCCACATAATGTAACACAAAAAAAAGACATATGATTGGTTCTCACATGCCTTTCAAAAAGATGTCATAATTTAGGCCAGGAGCTTCGGTTCACTTGCCATGAGTATTGAGCGATTTCAGTTCTGTCGTGAGGGCTAGAAACGATTGTTCGTCTCCTTTTGCCAAAGCCAAATCAATTTCTCTGTACAAATACTGCTCCTTATATTTACGTATGGCTTCATCCAGCACCATCTCCGCAAACAAACTCAGCATCATATCATTGGAAACGTTCATTTTGCCCATTAGAACCTACCTCCAAACCGGTCTCGCGTTAATATTTTTAAAACATCATCAGCTGCCTGTACTCCGCTGCCCATCTTTGCATCCATTCCATCGGTTTGTTTTCTTGCTGCATTGCCGGGACGATGCGAACCATCACCCTTGAAAAGCGAACGGTAAAGCTGCCCCTACTTAAGCATATTCACCCTTTTTCGGCCTCGATAAGTACAACAGCCCCTATCGCGCCGAATGTGCTTTTACCTACATTAGGGCTAGCCGTTGCTCCCCTCCCGGTCACGCTTCGCCCGAACGGTTTTCGAACGGGATTGTAATCTTATCCTCGTCAGCGACATAACTGCCTTGGATCACGCCGTTTCCGAGCTTCGTAACCTGTACGACCGTGCCGAACTCATCGCTTTCGCCGATCCGAAGCAGCCCCAAATGCATCATCATCCGCACGATGCGCTGCTCCAGCACAGACTCGGGCGTATCATAATAAAACGGGCGGATAAGCGGCACGAGCGTTTCTTTTACCGACTCCAGGGTGACCCAGCTCTTCGCTATTTTATCGAGCCAATGGACCAGAGACTGCAAATTCGGAATCGCGTTCTTATACAATCTCAGCCAAAACCGGTACACCTGCACCAAATCTTCCTTGGTCGCATGGGTTACACGCTCCCTGCCTTTATCGCTGAGCGCGAGCACCTGATGATGTTCCGTTATCAGTTCTGTATAGTAGCAATAATCGTAGATGAAAGAAAAACGATTCGGATAATCTTTGAACATTCTTCCGTAGCCGAAGCGCCAAGCCGTTTTGGGGGCAGGCTCTTCCTTAACCGAAAGCCGGTCCAGCACCTGCAGCAGCTGCCGTTTGTACATCGTGTTATCCGCTGTAAGCACTGCCTCGTTCTGATGAACATATTGCAAAAAATGAGCGATATCGTCCACAATCAGCTTCTGCTCGTCCCGATACACCTCAGGCTCCTTGGCCGCGACAAGCCGCCGTTGAAACTGTTTGGTCAGCGCATCGCCGAACCTTCGCTTTAAATCGGCAGGAACCTGGAACAAATAACGCGTTTGCTGCGAATAACCGTTGAACAGCCAGCCCCTCTGTTTAAAGCGCAGGATCATATCCCGCGGGTTCCATTCCTCATCCTCTTCCTTAATAAAGCGGCTCTGCTGCACCCTGGCAATAAGCTCCTCCAGGCTGAACGATCCTCTCGGATCGAAAATCAAAGAGTTGAGAAAACGAACATCCTCAATCGGCATGTCCGTGACCTGCCGTTCAAATACCTCTTTGCGGTTGACGGTCGTAAGAATCGACTGAATGAGCTCATTTTTGGAGTGACCGTTGCATTCACAGTTGTACGTATGGGCAATTCGGCTCAAGTCTTGAATATCCGCATAGCTTAACATATCCGCTAAATTCATGGTACAGCACCTCCAAATAGGCTTAGTACCATTATGGGAATTTGCGCCGGATTTAAACGCCGATTGCAAGAAAAACTTTCCTGCGCGGCGCTGGCTGCACAAAAAAAGCCCGTGGATTCACGGGCTTTCTTTAACTCCATTTATTCTAGATGACCGGCTCCAAATGAGCCGTACAATTCAGCAGCCTGCAATGCCAGCCGCTGTCAACGGCCTCCATTATCGTAAGCGACGTATTGTGCAAATGGGATTCCACCGGCCTGCCCGTCAAAGAATGCAGAACAGGGGCGATATAACCGCCATGACTAACCAGCAGTATTCGCTTTCCCGGTTGGGCGGCGCTTAGCTCCCGAAGGAACGCATCCCAACGCTTCAGCAGTTCCTCGTCCTTCTCCATTCCCAGCTCCAGCTCTCTCCAGCCTTCACCCCAGCGGGCGATCCTCTCCTCCTGCGTCGTCCCCTCCACTTGCCCGAAATAACGCTCCCGCAGACGGGCATCGACACCGATAAACGGAGTTCCCGTTACATTCGATATCATCTCGGCCGTTTGTCTGGCCCGAATCAGATCGCTCGCGATCACCCCGTCCCAGCTGTCGCTCTTCAGCCGCAGGGCAAGCAGCTCGGCTTGGCGCACGCCTACTTCCGCCAGCTCCGTATCCATCTGACCCTGCATCCTCCCGGCCAGATTCCATTCTGTAGTACCGTGACGAATAAAACCGATTGTAAGCATTAAATCCTCCTGTAAGGCCGATTAAGATCTCGTTCTGGACAGCCAGTTCATAATAAGCAGCGTGCACGTCAGACCGAGAAGCGAAACAAAGATCATGTAATCTTTTATCGTGTGAATAGGGCCGACCTGGTACATGAACGGCTCGCTGAATCCTTTCAAGCTGGCGACGGCCGAGGGCATCGTATGTACGTTCATCGATTCCTGCTTGCTTCCGGCCACGACAACCGGGTCGCCTATCCGGCCGAATACGGCGGATTCTCCGGAGACCATAGCAGATTCCGGCGCAGCTTGATGCGTCACCGAGTATAGGAAAGAGCATATAAACAAGGCGAGACAAAAAGCGATGATGGCCGATACGTTGCGGCGCAGCTTGAACGTCATGGCGTACATTTTGTCGGCGACAGGCACTCTCCACGATTCGTCCTCATAAATGCGGTTCATGACGCTTCTCGAAATCGGTGTGGACATTTCCGCGAACTCGCCGGTTTCCGCTGCCGACTTGATGAGCTCCGTGCTCTCGCGCCATATTTCGAATTCGGCGGCGCAGCAAGGACAATTTTTTATATGTTCATCCACATACTGCCGCTTCAGATCATGCTCGGGCAGATCCCAGTAGACGCCTAGCATCTCTTGTACTTCTTCACATTTCATCATCGATTCATCCCTTCATACTCCTCAAAAATCGGATCAAGAAAGTATGGTTCCAACTGGAGCTTTACACTCGCTCTCGCCCTGAACAATAAGGATTTAACCGAACTTACGGTCTGCCCAAGGATATTGGCAATTTCCTGATAATCCAATTGATCGTATTCACGCAAAATAAGCGCAGACCTCTGCTTCTCAGGCAAATTGTTAATGGCATCCCGGACCATCGATACTTTCTCGTTGCGAAGCGCTGTTAATTCAGGCATAGCGTCGGCCCCGGCATGAGGCTCAAGTCCGCTTTGCTCCAAAGAAACCTTTGTATTTTTATTTTTTCTCAGCTCGCTAAGAACGGTATTTCTGGCGATCGTATATAACCACGTGGAAAAGGTCGCCTCCACTTCGCGAAACGAGTGCAGACTCCGGTATGCTTTATAAAAGGTTTCGTTGCATAGATCCTCCGCCAACGACTCCATTTTTGCGCTTTTCAGCATGTGGTAAATAAACGCCAATATTTTTCGTTCATAGCGACGCATTAATTCATCATATAGCTGGACGTTGCCGTCCTTGATCTCTCTGATCAACTGGGAATCGGTCATTGAATTACGACCCTCCTTGTGATTCCTGCTTACTCCCAGCGATTCTACTTTGTTTGACTATACGGGAGTAAAAAAGTTGCGGTATATTTTCAAAAAAATTAAAGATCGGACTTCATCCTTATAACATTCGGTAAACTCGGTCAAAAATCCTGCTTAATCGACATATTTCAGACAACTTTCAGAATAACTTCCAAAAAAAGGTGTAATTTATTACGACTAATGTCCCCCTTGGAGCAAACTGAAGGCCGCCGGTAATTCCCCGCTCTTTCTAAGAAATGCCGCAAAACAAAAAAAAGAACCACCTTGGAAAAGGTGGCTGCACATAGTGCCATTATTCGGATAGGAGTGGAGAGAAACCATACTGTACTTTTATTATATGTATACGTTTTCAATTTGTCAATACTTTTTTGAAAACGTTTTATTTGCGCCAAAAGAAAAAAGAATTACACGTGAACCGTGTAATTCTCTTTCGCGAGTAGTTCAATAGCCTTATCCATCTGGTACTCGTCCCGGAAAGATAATCGCAGCACGCCCGGGATATCTTCCCTGCTTTCGATGATCTGAATGTTGCTCAAGTTAATTCTGTGGCTGCCGAGCAGCGTAGCGATTTGGCCGATGATGCCCGGATGATCCGGCACATCGACATAAACCTCGTACACCGAAGTCAGCACGCCCTTGCGCCTTTCGGGCAGAGCCGAGCGAAACTCGCTGGAGAGGCGGAATTGCTCCGCAATCCCTTCCCCATCTTTCTCCTTCAGCAGCCGGATAAACGAAGCGATCTCTTCATTCCAGTCCTCCAGCAGACGAAGGATGACCTCGCGGTTATCGAGCAATATGTCGCGCCAGACAACCGGATCGCTGGAGGCGATACGGGTAATATCCCGGAAGCCGCCCGCGGCCAAATTCTGGTACAGCTCGTTTTTCTCGTTGTAGCGGGCGATTTGGTTGACCAGCGCCACTGCGATAATATGCGGCAGATGGCTGATCGCTCCGACAATATCGTCATGAAGCTTCGGGTCCACCTTCACTAGATGGGCTCGCGTCCACTGCAGCAGCTTCGTCAGCCGCTCGTATACTTCGGGCGGTATGGACTCATCCGGCGTCAGAACGTAAAACGCATTTTCGTACAAATGGGAAGTAGCCGCCTCCACGCCCGACTTCTCCTTCCCCGCCATCGGATGGCCGCCGATAAAATACGCATCCTGCAAATCCAGCTTCGAAGCGAACGACGCGATCGAGGCTTTGGTGCTGCCGACGTCCGTGATGATGCAGCCCGGCTTCAGAGGCAGCTTGGACAGCTTGACCAAATATTCCTGCAAATTGCCTACAGGAACACAGATGAAGATGAAATCGGCGTCAGCCGCAGCCTCCTCCATCGAGGTAGTCGCATCATCGACGACCTGCCGCTTCAAGTACTTCTCGACGGACCGGGGAGAATTGGAATGTCCCACAACGGTTATCCCCGGCTTTCCCTTAAAGCACAGCGCCAAAGAACCGCCGATCAAGCCCACTCCAAAAATAGCTATTTTAGTCATGAACAGGTTCCTTCTCTATTTACTAACGCCTTGAAAAAGCGAAGCTTCTCTTATGCGTTCACAGCCACTTCTTTTAACGCCGATTGCAGGGCGCCGATAAATTTCTCGTTCTGCTCCTGGCTGCCTACCGTGACGCGCAGCATCGTCGGCATGCCCCAACCCGGATCATGGCGAACGATAACGCCTTTTCTGAGCAGCGCCTCGAAAACGAGCCCGCCCGGACGCTCCACGTCGACCATGACGAAGTTGCCGTGCGCAGGGTAATAGCTCAGCTTCAGCTCGTCGAACTGAGCGGATAAGTACTTAATGCCGCGGGCATTCGTTTCACGGCAGTCCGCAATGAACTGTTCGTCCTGAAGCGCAGCGAGAGCCGCTTTTTGCGCGAAGCCCGTCGTATTGAACGGCTCGCGGACTTGATTGATCGATTTGATCACTTCAGGATGCCCGATGCCGTAACCGATACGAAGGGTCGCCAGCCCGTAGATTTTGGAGAACGTGCGCAAAGTAATGACGTTCTTGTACTGCTTGACCAGGCCGATGCTGTCCGGATATTGCCCGCTCACATTGTACTCCGCGTAAGCTTCGTCCAAAACGACCAGAACGTGGGACGGCACTTTGTTCAAAAAGTCCACGACTTCTTGATGCGAATGCATCGTGCCGGTCGGATTGTTCGGATTGCACAGCCAGATGATCTTGGTGCGCTCGCTTACTTTATCCAGCATGCCTTGCAAATCGTGATATCCGTCGATGCACGGCACTTCGATGCACACGGCGCCTTCGATTTCGGCGTTATGCTTATATTGAGGGAACGTCGGAGAAGCCATAATCGTCTCGTCGCCCGGAACGAAGTAAGCGCGCGCAAGCATCAGAATGATCTCGTCGGAGCCCGCTCCGAAAATAACTTGGTTCGCTTCAACGCCAAAATGCGCCGCCACGGCATTCGTCAAATCTACGGCGCCGCCGTCCGGATAAATGCTGGTTTGATCTACGTGAGCGATAATCGCTTCTTTGGCTTTAGGGGAACATCCGAACGGATTTTCATTGGAAGCCAATTTAATGACTTCGGTTAAGCCGAGTTCTCTCTTTACTTCTTCCATCGGCTTGCCTGGCTTGTACACCGGCAGATGGACAATGTTTTTCTTGGGCTGCACTCAAGGTCACCTCATTCAAATAATAAGTTCTGCTATGGAAAGCGCGCGCCCCTCGGGACACGCTCTTCTATTGGTTGCTTCCTAGTAATTTTCTCACAACTGCTATCAAATGTGAAGTTTTATATTGCCGAACTATGAAATTAATTAACGCTTAACGAAGACCTTGCGGATATTGCGGCGGTTGAGCCGCATTCCCGCAGCGGCGCCCAAGCCCGCTTCTTCCGCCGTGAAAAAAGCAAAGCCTCGCCGATTCCGAGAATAGCGAGGCTTTCGTCTACTTATCCTATTAAATTTCTTACAAATTGATCGATGCGAGAGAGCGCCTGCGGACGCGTCGCATCCTGCTCAAATAGCGGCAGCGCCTCTTCCACCTGGCGCACCAGCGCGCTGCCTACGACGATGCCGTCGCAAGTCTCTGCGAATCTGGCAAACTGCTCATGAGTAGATACGCCGAAGCCGATAGCGATAGGAAGCGCCGTCGACTGCCTCACCGTCTCCAGGAACGAGTCGATCCCGCTGTGAAACTCCGTTCTCGTGCCCGTAACCCCCAGCGAGGAGACGCAGTATACGAAGCCGGAGGCGCGGGATACGATGCGCTTGATCCGGTCGTTGGAGGTCGGAGCCACCAGCGGAATCAAATGGATGCCGTGCTCGTCGGCCAGCTTGCGGACTTCCGCATCCTCTTCCATCGGAAGATCGGGGATGATTAATCCGCTGATCTCGCTTTCCTGCAGCATCGGGAAAATCCGCTCCAACCCGAACTGCAGCACCGGATTATAATAAGTAAACAAGATGAACGGCAGCTCGCAGCCTTCGCTTCTCGCTTGACGAGCCGTATTCATTACGTCCTGGATGGACACCTGATGGTTTTTAAGCGCCCGCATCGATGAGCGCTGAATGACGGGCCCGTCGGCGAGCGGATCGGAGTAAGGCACGCCCAGCTCCACCATGCTCGCGCCGGACTGCTCCAGCTGCTTAATAATATCGACCGATGTCTTCAAATCCGGATCGCCGATCGTTAAAAAAGGAATAAATGCAGGCTGCTTGCGCTGCTTCAGTTCGGCGAATACACGATCAATGCGATTCATGAACAGCACCTCCCAGATAGCCCATAATCGCTTCCACGTCTTTGTCTCCGCGTCCGGACAAGCTCACGACGATGATCTCGTCTTTGCCCATCGTAGGAGCCACTTTCATCGTTTGCGCGATCGCATGCGCGCTCTCCAGCGCCGGAATGATGCCTTCCGTGCGGCTCAGCAGCTGCAGCGCATCCAGCGCTTCCTTATCGGTAATCGGATGGTATTCCGCACGGTTGGAATCCTTGAGGTACGCATGCTCCGGCCCGATGCCCGGATAGTCGAGTCCGGCCGAGATCGAGTGCGCTTCCTGCACTTGTCCATATTGATCCTGGAGGAGATAGCTCATGGAGCCTTGGAACACGCCGTGGCTTCCCATCGTCATCGTCGCCGCGTGCTCCTTCGTTTCAATCCCGCGTCCCGCGGCTTCGGCGCCGATCAGACGAACGCCTTCATCCTGCACGAACGGGTAAAAAATGCCGATTGCATTGCTTCCTCCGCCTACGGCGGCAATAACCGCATTCGGCAGCTTGCCTTCCAGCTCCAATATTTGCTTGCGGGACTCGTCCCCGATAATTCTTTGGAAATCGCGGACCATCATCGGATAAGGATGCGGACCGGTAGCCGAACCGAGAATGTAGAACGTATCGTCGACATGGCTCACCCAGTAGCGCAGCGTTTCGTTACAAGCATCCTTCAGCGTTCTGGTGCCCGAAGTAACCGGAACGACTTCCGTGCCCAGCAGGTTCATTCTAAACACGTTCAACTGCTGGCGCTTCATATCTTCTTCGCCCATGAACACTTTGCATTCATACCCGAGCAGCGCCGCGACGGTAGCCGTGGCCACGCCATGCTGACCCGCCCCCGTTTCGGCGATCAGTTTCTTCTTGCCCATATATTTGGCAAGCAGCCCTTGACCCAAGGAGTTGTTGATCTTGTGAGCACCGGTATGGTTCAAATCTTCGCGCTTCAAATAAATTTTGGCGCCGCCCAGATGGGCCGACAAGCGCTCCGCATAATACAGCGAGGTCGGTCTGCCCGAATAACGATGCAGTAAGTATTGAAGCTCCTGCTGGAACTTCTCTTCCTTTACATATTTCTTGTAGGCTTCTTCCAGTTCGATCAACGCGTTCATTAAAGTTTCGGGAACGTAGCGCCCGCCGAACTTTCCGAAGCGGCCTTGCTCATCCGGTACGTTATACACGATGCTTCACCCTTTCGACAAAGCTGGTTATTTTCATAATATCTTTTACGCCATCGGTTTCGACTCCGCTCGACACATCCACTCCATCGGGCGTATAAACATCCAGAAGCTCTCCCACATTATCCGGCTGAAGTCCCCCCGCCACGAGCAGAGGAATCCCTGCAGCCCGGCTCCAAGCCTGGTATGGGGGTATCGCCTCCCAAGAGAACGTTTTTCCGGAGCCTCCACCATATACCGGATCGAACGTGTCCAGCAAAATAGCGTCCACGGTTTCCGCGTACGGGTCCAGCGCGGCCGCGATAACGCTGTGCTCGGCATCCGAATCGTTTGCCCCGGCCGCTTGCCCCGTCTGGGCTACCGAAACGACCCTCCACAGCTTGACTCCGGGAAACTCCGACTTGATGCGTCTGCACTCTTCCGGCGTTTCATGTCCATGCAGTTGTAAAATATCGAGAGGAGCTTCCTGCATCACCGCAACCAGTTCCTCGCGAGTAGGATTAACAAGCACGCCGACGGTCAACGGGACAGCCTTACCGGCTTCCCGCCGCTCAGCAATAACCCGAATCATTTCGCCTGCCTGCTGCGGCGTCACCTGCCGTTTGCTTTTGGCAAAAACGAATCCGATATAATCGATAGGCAGATGCAATATCGATTGTACCATATCCGGAGTCTTTAACCCGCATATTTTTACGCTTGTCATATTGCTTTACCCCTTCGCCGCATAAGTCCCGAGCAGATCATGAACCGCCTGCCCCACGACCGGCTGCCGCATGAAATGCTCTCCGATCAATACGGCATGCGCACCGATCGATTGCAAATAATCAATTTCCGAAGGTTTGGAAATGCCGCTCTCGCTTACGATCGTAACATGCTTCGGAATGTAGGCGATCAGCTCTTCCGTCGTTTTCAGCTCGGTGACGAACGTCTTCAGATTGCGATTATTGATGCCGATCAACGATGCATCGAGCGTCAACACCCGGTCAAGTTCTTCCTTGTCATGCACTTCAACCAGCACATCGAGGCCGATGCTCTTCGCTTCGCGGGCGAACAGCTTCAACTGCTCCGTCGTCAATATAGCCGCGATGAGCAGCACGGCATCCGCGCCGATGCTGCGCGCTTCATAAATCTGGTGCAGATCGATCGTAAAATCTTTGCGCAGAATCGGCACTTGAACCGCGCCCCTAACCTGACGCAAATAGTCGTTGGAGCCTTGGAAATAGTCCGCGTCCGTCAAGACGGAGATGCAGTCCGTCCCGGCTTGCTCGTAAGCCTGAGCCAGCAGCACAGGCTCGAAATCTTCACGAATTAGCCCTTTGGACGGAGAAGCTTTCTTCACTTCGGCGATCAATCCCATCGGGCGCTTGCGTCCTGAGGACAAAGCTTTCTCGAAGCCGAGCGTCGGCGCAAGCTCCGCAATTTCCCGCTCCAGCTGGGTCAAAGAGATTTTTTCTTTCAAGTCTGCCACTTCTTTATGCTTGGTCGCTACAATTTTATCAAGAAACATGTCTGATTTCTCCCGTAAATTGGACTAGCTCCTGCAGTTTGCCTAGCGCCTGGCGCGAGTCGATCACATGAGCCGCATATTTGACGCCTTCCTGCAAGGTGGCGCATATTCCCGTAACGTAGAAGCAGGCTCCCGCGTTGGCGAGCACGATATCGCGGCATGCGCCCTGCGCTCCCTGGAACACGCTGTGAATAATTTCCGCATTGACCGCCGCGTCGCCGCCGATCACTTCCTTCAGGCTGGCGCTGCGCAAGCCGAGCAGATCCGGCGTGATTTCGTAGGTGACGATCTCTTCGTTCTTCAGCTCGGTCACCTGCGTCGCGTCGGAGATGCTAATTTCGTCGAGACCGTCGAAGCTGGCTACGACAAGCGCTCTTTTCACGCCCAGAGCCCGCATTACATGGGCCATCGTCTCCGTTTTGCCGCGATCGAAGATACCGAGTACCTGACGATCGGCTCCGGCCGGATTCGTCAGCGGTCCGAGCAGATTGAACACCGTCCGGAAGCCGAGCTCTTTGCGAGGCAGCGCGGCGTGTTTCATCGATTGGTGGTAACGCTGGGCGAACATGAAGCAGATGCCTACATGCTTCAGACATTCAGCGGCCTGCTCCTGATTCAGCTCGATATTGACGCCGAGCGCTTCCAGCACGTCGGCGCTGCCGCTCTTGCTCGACATCGCCCGGTTGCCGTGCTTGGCGACCCGGATACCGCCCGCCGCCGCTACAATCGCCGCGGTCGTCGAGATGTTGAACGTGTCGGCGCCGTCGCCGCCCGTTCCGCAAGTATCGAGCAGATTGAACTGCTCGGTCTCCACCCGGTTCGCCTTCATTCTCATCGCTTCGGCGAAGCCGGTAATTTCCTCTATCGTTTCGCCTTTCATCCGAAGCGCCGTCAGGAAGCTCCCGATCTGCGAAGGCGTAGCCAATCCGTCCATAATGTCGGACATGACCCCTCTAGCTTCCGCGCGGGTCAAATGATGCAATCCGATCAATTGTTGAAGCGCCTGTTGTACCGTAAATTGATTTTCCATGTAAACTGCCTCCCCATAAGTTCTTTAAGCAGCCGACAATGGCTCCGAAGCCCTCGGCCGACAGAGATTCGAATTAATAGTAGTCGTGGTTGATGACGCTGTGAGCTACCGGTCTAGGGGCGAATACGGCTTCGGCCGTGCGAATCGACTTCAGCATCCCCTTCGCTTTGTTGACGGTCTCCTGATACTCGCTCTCGGCGACGGAATCCCATACGATTCCCGCTCCCGCCTGCACGTACGCCTTACCTTTTTTGAAAATAATGGTACGGATCGTGATGCAAGTATCCATATTGCCGGAAAAGCCCAAATATCCGATAGCTCCGGCATAAGCGCCGCGAGCTTCATTCTCCACTTCCGCTATAATTTCCATCGCTCTCAGCTTCGGCGCTCCCGATACGGTGCCCGCAGGCAAGCACGAGATGAACGCGTCGAAGAAATCTTTATCCTTGGCAATCTTCCCGGTGACATTCGATACGATGTGCATAACATGCGAGTAGCGCTCCACTTGCATGAAGGTGTCGCAGCGCACGCTGCCGAATTCGGATACTCTGCCGATGTCGTTGCGTCCGAGGTCGACCAGCATCAGATGCTCGGCGCGCTCCTTCTCGTCGGCCAGCAGCTCGCGCTCGAACGCTTCGTCTTCCTCCGGCGTTTTGCCCCGCGGGCGCGTTCCGGCAATCGGCATCGTCTCGACCTTCTCGTCTTCGACGCGGACGAGCAGCTCCGGAGAGGTCCCCACGATCACTTCGTCGTCCATCTTGAGGCAGTACATGTAAGGCGAAGGGTTCATCGTCCGCAAAATACGGTATACGTGCAGCGGCGATACGTCGGTTTCGATCTCGAACCGCTGCGACAGCACTACTTGGAATATATCGCCGGAACGAATGTACTCCTTCGCTTTCTCCACATTGGCGACGTACTGCTCCTTCGTCAGGTTGGACTTTAGCTCGCCGATTTCCACGTCTTCCGGAATCGGATGCTGCTGCATCGACAGCGCAGGAAGCGGACGCTTCAAACGCTCGATCGTTTCGTCGATTTTGGCGCAGGTCGCTTCATAAGCGGCCACAATCTCCGCGTCCGAGCCATGCTGGGGAACATGGACGTTGGCGATGACCTTAATCTGCTGCTTGAAATGATCGAATACGATCACTTGATCGCAGAACATAAACTGAATATCGTTCATGTGCAGGTCGTCATTGCGGTGCGCCGGCAATTTTTCGTAATATTGCAGCAAATCGTAACCGAAGAATCCGACGGCTCCGCCCGTAAACCGCGGCAAATCCGGAAACGCAGGGCTCGAATACGCCCGCAGGTAAGCTTTCAGCACGTCGATCGGTTTCTCGATGGAATGTTTGGTTTCTTTCTGACTCTCGATTTTCGTCACACCGTCTTTGGCCGTGATCATCATAAACGGATCGGTTCCGATAAAGGAATACCGCGCCCATTTCACGCCGCCCTCGACGCTTTCCAGCAGGAAGGCTCTCTTCTCCTCGTAAAAGTGCTGGAACACGCGAATCGGCGTTTCCGTGTCGGCCATTAAAGACCGGACGACCGGGATCAAATTATACTGCTTCGCCAGCCGGATAACTTCCTTTGCTTCTGGTGTGTACATATCGAATCTCTCCTCTTCTCGTCTCAGCCTCAGCTTCCCCTTCGGAAAGCCGGCTTTCTGCTTGTTTGCCCGCCAACGGGTATTTTCAACAAGAACAAATCCCCCAAAAGTGACGTGATGCTCTGAAGCTCATTCCCATTACTTTCGGGAGAGCCCCCGGATTTCCACAGGATATTGCTGCGCATCATTTCCTAAACAATTAAAAAAGCCTCTACGTCAAAGTAGAGGCGGTTTTTAGATGATCATAAACATACTTAGCCCTGGCATCATCTTATCGATGACAATAAGAAATATAAGTGCTCGCAACAACTGCACCATAGGCTTAAGTACTTTACTCGGCTCATCTCAACTAGGCTCTACTCTGCTCTAAAACTCTCTTCTCTTCTCAATCAACTAACAAATCAGCTACCATAACTATACTATGCCGCTTATGCTTTTGTCAATTTAGATAAATCGGGACGAAGACGCATAGCCTCTTTCAAATAAACATGAACGATCTCGTCCTGCTTTTTCTCCGTATTGGCCATTACCATGAGCCGAATGCACTTTGGCAGCGCACCTTCTACGGGAACTTCCAGAGAACACATCAGCGGTACAAGCTCCCAGCCCGGAAGCTGGCGGATCGCTTGAGCGGGGAACGTACTGGTCAGATCGCTTGTCACCGTAACGAATACACAAGCAAGCTCATCCGGTTTAATTCCGTTTTCAACGATGATTTGATTCAACAACTCCGTCGTCGCGCTTAAAATTTCATTTTTCTCGTCATGCTCCACGGTCGTGGCGCCGCGAATACCTCGAACAAACATGGTCAAGCCTCCTGTTTCAATTGCTCTACGACATCTCTTACCCATGCCGTAGATACGTTTTTATTGATTTCCACCTTGCCGATAGCCGTCGGAATAATAAATACCATCGTACCTTCTTTGAACTTCTTGTCATGCATCATCGCGCTCATGATCGCATCCGTATCCAGATGAGCGGGAATGCGCGTCGGCAGGCCGAATTTTTGCAAAATACGTTTGGTCGTCGTATAAATAGGCTCGGGATAACCCAGCTTCATCGCCAGCTTCGCCGAGCCGACCATCCCTATAGAGATCGCTTCCCCGTGATGCAGCTCATTGTAATTGGCCACCGCTTCCAGAGCATGGCCTATCGTATGGCCGAGATTGAGAATAGCCCGCAGATCGTTCTCCTTCTCATCCTGGGACACGACGATCGATTTCACCTTACAGCCCTGGTACAGTCCGTACTGCAGCGCTTCCTGGTCGAGCGCGATCAGCTTCTCGGCGTTGTCTTCCATCCACTGCGTAAACTCGGCGTCCCAGATCAAGCCGTGCTTGATCATCTCGGACAGCCCTTCGCGCACGATGCGCTCCGGCAGCGATTGCAGAGTCGCCGTGTCGTACAGTACCATTTCCGGCTGATGGAACGCGCCGATAATGTTTTTGGCGAGCGGATGGTTCACCGCCACTTTGCCGCCAACGCTGCTGTCGTGGGCCAGAATCGTCGTCGGAATTTGCACGAAACGGATGCCCCGCATGTAGCTTGCCGCCACGAAGCCGGCCAAATCCCCGACGACGCCGCCGCCCAAAGCGACAACTGTGGACTTGCGGTCGAGCCCGGCCTGCAGTGCCGTCGTTACGATATCCTCCAGCACGCCGAGCGATTTGGACTTCTCTCCCGCGGCTACGATATGGGAGACGACGGAGTAACCCGACTCCTGAAGCTTGCCCATAACCGGAGCCAGGTGATGCTCTGCAACATGCGAATCGGTAACCAGCAGGATCGGAGAAATTTTGCTGATGCCGTGCTTATCGAACAAGCCGCCGATTTGATCCAAAATCCCTTCGCCGATATAAATCGGATACGATCGTTCCCCTAAATCAACCGTTAGCTCCTTCATCCGGTCCTCGCCTCTTTCCTCTAGTAACTTTTCACTTGCTCCAAAAAGCTGTTGTAATTGTTGCGAATCTCCTCCAGAGAATCTCCGCCGAACTTGTCGAGAAACGCGCTTGCCACTTCCCAGGCAACGATATTTTCCATAATGACGCCCGCTGCCGCTACGGCGCAAGTATCGGAACGCTCCACCTGAGCGGTGAACGCTTCCTTCGTATCGATATCGACGCTCTGCAGCGCTTTGTACAGTGTCGAGATCGGCTTCATGACGCCGCGTACGACGATAGGCTCGCCGGTCGTCATGCCGCCTTCGAAGCCTCCCGCACGGTTGGAAGCGCGATAGAAGCCTCTTCCCTCCTCATACATGATCTCGTCGTGTACTTTGGAGCCTCTCAGCTTAGCCGCTTCGAAACCGATGCCGATCTCGCAGCCCTTGAACGCTTGGATCGACAAAACCGCCTGCGCGATGCGTCCGTCCAGCTTGCGGTCCCATTGCACATGGCTGCCGAGCCCGACAGGCACGCCTTCGATCACGCATTCCACGATGCCACCGAGCGTATCTCCGTCTTCCTTCGCCGCGTCGATCGCCGCGATCATACGCGCTTCGGCTTCCTTATCGACCACGCGCAGCGGCGATTCCTCGGTAATGCGGATCAAATCGTCGATCGGCAGCTCCTGGCGGTTCACTTCCACCTCGCCGATGCGGATTACTTGACTGGCCACTTTAATGCCGAATGCGGACAGCAATTGACGGGCTACCGCGCCGATAGCCACACGCATCGTCGTCTCCCGGGCGCTGGACCGTTCCAAAATGTTGCGCAAATCTTTTTGATTATATTTCAAACCGCCGTTCAAATCGGCATGACCCGGACGCGGCCGGTTTACCCTGCGCTTCGTCTCGTCGTTGCCTTCGATCGGTTCGATATTCATTACGCTCGTCCAATGCTTCCAGTCGTTGTTCTCCACGACGAGAGCGATCGGAGCGCCTGTTGTTTTGCCGTGTCTTACGCCGCCGACAATGCTCGCGGTATCTTTCTCAATCTGCATGCGGCGTCCGCGTCCATACCCTTTTTGCCGGCGCGCCAATTGAAAATTCACTTGTTCAAAATCGATGGTTACATTGCTCGGAAACCCTTCGATAATCGCAGTAAGCTGCGGACCGTGCGTTTCCCCTGCTGTTAAATATCTCACACTCGTTGTCCCCTTTCATCCTATCCCCAAAAACGCAGCAATAACCGACCGGCACGCTTTAGCGCTTTTATGTACTCCATTCATGTGCTAATTATAGTATAGGCGCCACCGTTTGACAAGAAACGGACTCAAATCCCGGGCCGAGCGTCTAGGGCCGTCCGCGGCGGAATGCGCAAATCTGAATAAAGCCCTCCCTGTACGGAAATCCGATTAGCATCGTTTCCGGGCGCAAAAAAAGATGCCCCGCTTAGGGCTCGTACCCCGCAGCGGCGCATCTTCGCTCAATCGTAGTGCTTCCTGCTCTATCAGCCGTTGACGGGCTGCTTCTTGAACGGACTCGGAAGCTCTTTCAGCTCCGGGTCCTCCATCATCCCCATCACTTGCAAAGAATCGATTCCCATAATTTGCGCGCATTCCTGCACCGTAATAAATCCTCTTCGATAAGCCATGATCACTTTTCGTTTATCCACCGAATCCCCTCCTGCAGATTTTTGTCGATTATTCACAGTATAGGAACAGATGGAAAAAGTTATACATGGCTTCCGCTTTTTTAGCCTTTTTTCCGATAAAAGAACGTTTCCGCAGGCTCAAGCTCATATTGTCCCGGAGAGAAAATTTGTTCCGTGCTGCCGACAAACAAGATGCCTCCCGGCTTCAGCGCATTGGCGAATTTATGATATAACAAGTGCTTGGCTTCTTCCGTAAAATAGATCATGACGTTACGGCAAATAATCAAGTCGAACTGCGTATCGAACGGATCGATGAGCAAATTTTGCTTCTGAAAGCGAATTTCTCGCTTCAGTCCGTCCGCAATCGAAAACGTCATATTTTCCTGCTTATAATATTTTTTCAAGTACGCTTGCGGCACATCCCGGATCGAACGATCGGAATATACGGCCTTCTTCGCCTTGGCCAGCGCGCCCTCGTCGAGATCCGTGGCCACCAGCTGCGCATCCTGCAGCGCGCCGAGCTCCGCCAAAATCATCGCCAGCGTGTAGGGCTCCTCCCCCGTCGAGCAAGCGGCGCTCCAGCATTTCAGCTTGCGGGTTTTGCGCAGCATTTCGGGCAGAAACTGTTTTTCCAGAACTTCCCACCGATTCGGATTGCGCCAAAATTCGGATACGTTAATCGTCATCCGGTCGAGAAATTCGTAGAACAATTCCTTATCCTTCGTCATCGCCTCGAAAAAGGAAGCGAACGAGTCGTACCCCTTCTTCATCCGCAGCGTAGTCAGCCGCCGTTTCATCTGGGCTTCTTTATATTGCGCCAAATCGATAGACGTGTAATCTTTTACCTTTTTGATGAACAGCAGAAAATCCTGATCCTCCATGCCGGTCTCCTCACCCTAGATCCACTGGCTTATGACTTTGCTGTAATTCAACAACTCGTGCTCGGCGAAGAAATTGGCAATCTCTCTTTGCGCGCTTTCCGGAGAATCGGAACCGTGAATCAAATTATAATTCGTATGTATGGCATAATCGCTTCGAATCGTTCCCGGGGCCGCGTCCAGGGCGCTGGTTTTGCCGATCATCGCTCTGGATAATGCGACGACCTGATCCCCTTCCCATACCATGGCAAATACGGGACCGGACGTGATGAAATCGACCAATCGATCGTAGAAATCTTTTCCTTTATGCTCTTCGTAATGCCGCTCCGCCAGCTCTGCCGTCACTTGGATCAGCTTGGCGCCGACGAGCTGAAATCCTTTTTGCTCGAATCGTTTGACGATTTCGCCGATAAGACCGCGTTGGACGCCGTCGGGCTTGACCATTAGAAAAGTGCGTTCCATCCCTCTATTCCCCCTTTTCTTCCCAATATATCACATAAACCGCATGATAATAAACCGTTTTAACGTTTAATAAGAACGATTGCCGATAAAATGGGCTACGCCGATCAAATCTTTCTTGGCCTGTATGTCCGGCAAGCTGTGCAGAACGGCAATCGCTTTGTCGATATAGCGGTTGGCCAGCTCTTCCGCCTGCCTGATGCCTTGACTGCCGCGGATCAACCCGATAAACCGGCTGACGTCGATTTGGCCGTCGGCCTCCTGAATTCTCCGCAGCTCCTGCATGAGCGGCGCCTGCAGTCCGGGCTCCCGCAGCGCATAAATGACCGGGATCGTGATATTGCCCTGCCGGATATCGCTGCCCGGAGGCTTGCCGATCTCCTTCTCCGTGCCGCACAGATCGAGCAGATCGTCTCTTATCTGAAAAGCCATCCCCACGTTGTAGCCGAACGAATACAACCGGTTCGATACCCATTCGTCCGCATCGGCCGCAATAGCTCCGAGCTGGCAGCTTATCGCGATCAGCAGCGCCGTCTTCCGGCGGATTCTAAGCAAGTAGTCGCGCACCGTCTGCTCCGCGTTGAAGAAAAGGCGGATTTGCTCCATCTCGCCGATGCTCATCTCCAGTATCGCCTTGGACAACGTTTGGTGTATCGCGGGATTGCCCAGGCCGGTCGCTACGTGAAGCGCTTTGGCAAAAATATAATCGCCCGTGAACATGGCGACCCGGTTATCCCATTTGGAGCGGACGGTCAGTTGGCCGCGGCGGGTTTCCGCATCGTCGATCACGTCGTCGTGAACAAGCGAAGCCATATGTATTAATTCCAGAGGCACCGCTACATGCTTGACGCGGGTCAAATCGTAGGTGCCGAATTTCGCACCGAGCAGAACAAAAATAGGCCGGATTCTTTTGCCGCCTGCCTTAAGCAAATGTACCGACGTCTCGCGCAGCATGGCGTGATCGGTGTCGATACTTCGTTCCAGCTCTTTCTCTATGTACGAAATATCCTTTTTCATTTTTGCGTACAGCTCAATCAGTTTCATTCCGTCACCTGTGTTCAGTATTTGTCGTTCCACAATTGAATCGGCACTTGTTTATTGAGCAAGCCGAGCTCCCATGCATAGCGGTAGTACAGCTGCAATCCCGCTTGCTGATCCGGACCGAACTCGTACGTTAACGTCGAGAAATACCGCTGCCAATAAGCGGCGTCCCCGCCGATCTGCCGCTGCGCTTCCTGTACGAGAGCCGTCATATCGCCAAGCGATTTGCGTTTGCTTTCCATGAAGCCTTCGTAGACGCGGGCGATCAGCTCCGGATGACGCTCCGCCTCCTGCTTGCGGACAGCACATACGGCAAACGACATCCACTGCCCCGTTCGGCGCGTCCATTCCTCGGCAAGATCGGTCACGTGCCAGCCGTGCGGAAGCCAGCTTTCCCGGATTGCGTGGTCGCCGATCAATAGAGCCGCATCGGCCGTGCGCATCATGTCGTTCAGCACGGGCGCCGCATCATGATAAACCGGCTCAACCCCATAAAACCGCTGCAAAATAATTTTAAGCAGATTGACGGAGGTTGCCGATGTCGTGGGCAGAGCGACCGAAGCTCCCGACAGCTCGCTCAGCGGCTTCCGGTGAAACAGCAATATGGACTGAACCTGACGAAAAGCGCTGACGGACATATCCGGCAGCAGCACGTACTGCTCGCAATGCTCGCCGTAAGCGAAAGACGAAATGGGACCGATGTCGATCTCGCCTGCGGCCATCGCGGCATTTAATTGGGTAGGGACCTGAGTAACCAATTCCACTTCCCCTTGAAAGCGTTCATAAGGGAAATAATAAAAGAAAGGCCAGAC
This sequence comes from Paenibacillus doosanensis, assembly GCF_025060755.1. GTDB lineage: Bacteria > Bacillota > Bacilli > Paenibacillales > NBRC-103111 > Paenibacillus_S > Paenibacillus_S doosanensis. Next base: position 42,451 of record NZ_JANYUY010000029.1, on the reverse strand, counting down.
ATTCGTAAAATCAATCCGGCCGATGCGGATCGCCTGGCTTCGTCTCATCCTCCGTCGTCCCCCATCTTTTATACAATTCATGCTCCACATCCATGCTGTCCAGCACTTTGCCGACCATAAAATCGACCATATCGTCCATCGACTGCGGCCCTTGATAAAATGCCGGCATAGCCGGAATGATTCTGACTCCCATGCGGGCCAGCTTCAGCATATTCTCCAAGTGAATCGCGTGCAGCGGCGTTTCCCGCGGCACGATAATCAGCGGCCGGCCTTCCTTCAGCATCACGTCCGCCGTTCGTTCAAGCAGATTGTCCGAGGCGCCGTGAGCGATGCCGGACAAGGTCCCCATCGAACACGGAATGATGACCATTCCGCTGGTCCGGAAGGAGCCGCTGGCCGTGCTGGCCCCGATGTCCTGAATCGGGTTGTACACATAGCCGCCGGAGTATCCGCCGAAATGCTTCTCCAGCATTTCCTTCCTGCGGGCAGCGTCCCAGCCGAGCTCCTCTTTGAGCACCCGCCAGCCGGCGTCGGTAATCAAGAGATGGATGTTCAGTCCGCGGGCAAGCAGGAACCGGCAGAGGCGTACGCCGTAAGCGGCTCCGCTAGCCCCGGTAATTCCTACGACCCAGGGCCTTCTCATCCGCGGAACACCACCAGATCGACCAGGGTGAACACGAACATCGCCACGCTAATGACGCTGTTGAGCGTAAAGAAAGCGGTGTTCAGCCTGCTCAAATTTTTCGGCGTCACAATCTTATGCTCGTAGAACAGCAGCGCGTTGGCAAGAATGAGGCCGGTCAAATAAACCCAGCTGAGATCGGTCAAATAGAACAGCGTGAGCAGCCCTAACGCCGTGATGACATGGAACCAGCGGGCGATCCGCAGCGCCTTGGCGACGCCGAACCGCTGCGGGATCGAATGCAAGCCTTCCTCACGGTCAAACTCTTCGTCCTGGCATGCGTAAATAATATCAAAGCCTGCAACCCAGAAAGCGATCGCTACGTAGAAGATCAAAGCGCTCAACGTCACATTGTTCGTAATGGCCACCCAGCTGCCAAGCGGAGCCAGCGCGATCGTAAAGCCGAGGAACAAATGGCACGCCCATGTGAAGCGTTTGGTATAAGAATAAAAGACCAGTAAGAAAATAGCTATAGGAAGCAGTTTCATCGATAGCGAGCTTAAATTGGCCGTAGCCCAAAACAATAATGTGAATGAAATCACAATGAACAAAATGGCTTCCTTGGAAGAAATCAGACCTGCCGGAATGGCCCTGGCGGCCGTGCGCGGATTTTTGGCGTCGAACACCTTGTCGATAACCCGGTTAAGCCCCATAGCGGCGCTTCTTGCGCCTACCATAGCCAGAATGATCCAGCCGATTTGTCCCCAACCCGGCAGTTTTTGAAAAATAACGACCGAACCGAGCAATGCCCCCATAAACGCAAAAGGCAAAGCAAACAGCGTATGCTCGATTTTAATCATTTCCATAAACACTTTTGCTTTTTTCAACAACATTCGTTTTCCACTCCCATTTCTTATTGCGCTCCCTTACTCTTGATGCCGATATGAAGAGCCGCGATGCCTCCGGTAAGCGGAAAAGCTTGAACTTGGGTCAGTCCCGTTTTTCTGAAAATGTCAGCCAACTGCTTATGATCAGGAAAATGAATTAATGATTCCGGCAGCCATTTGTACTGCTCATATCGTTTGGCAATCAACTTGCCGAGCATAGGTAAAATATTTTGAAAATAAAAATAATAAAGCCCCTTGAACGGCTGCCAAGTCGGCTTGGACAGCTCCAAAGAGACGACCATGCCTCCAGGCTTGACGACTCTCTGCATCTCCTCGATAACCTTCACCAGGTCCGGCACATTGCGAAGCGCAAAGCCGATCGTCGCATAGTCGAACGTATTATCCTCGAACGGCAGGCTCATCGCGTTGCCTTGAGTGAGCTTGATCTGCGATTCGAGCCCCGCTTCCCGCACTTTCGCGGCTCCGTAATCAAGCATATTTTGACTGAAGTCGAGACCGACCACTTGACCGCTGCCGCTCGCCCGCGCCGTGCTGATCGTCCAGTCGCAGGTTCCGCAGCATAGATCGATCGCGGTACTGCCCGGCTTGACAGCCATTTTGCTCATCGTAAATTTTCTCCAGGCTTTATGCCTGCGGAAGCTGAGAATATCGTTCATCAGATCGTATTTCGGCGCGATGCTCTCGAAGACGGAATGAACGAATTCTTCTTTTGACTTCGCTTTGGATTGCACGAATTTTCACCTCAAATTTCTTCCAGCGCTTTAGGTGTCGAGAGGTAACGCGCAAAAGGCTCTCCAATCAATTGCAGCTCCTTAGCCAATTCCTTCGATTCCAGCGTCTGCAGCTTATCCTGCAGCTGTTTCATGCATGAATCCAGCATTTGGTACAGCTGCGGCGTAATTTTATATTTAAGCCAGATGGACCGCAGCTTGGCGTAGTCCGGATCTTCGGCTTGAACATGCTTGCCCTCTTCTTTGGAAGCTTGATGCAGGATATGCCAATATCCCCAGCTGTCCCGGTACTGCTGTACGGATTCCGAACGGCCGATCTCCAGCAGCAGCACTTCGCACTGCGTGAACAGCCCCAGCACCTCCGGCCACGTATGCCGCAGAGACTCCTCCATCAAACAGGCGAAAGCCAAATACAGCTGCGCGCGGATTTCGACCGACAGCTTGATGTAATCGTCGGCCGTCAAGTTCAGCTGTCTCATCCTTTGATACAAATTCATCTTCTTGCGGTTGACTTCGCAGATGGCGTTCGACAAGATCCCTATCAGCTCGATCTGTCCCGCATGGGAAAGCAAATAATAAAAACGGCTGCTAAAGTAGTCTCCGGCCAAAACCTTGAGCTGCCTCGACCTTGCCGCTTTCGTTTCCTTCGCGTTATTGGTGATGCTGACCAAATCATGCGTGTCCATCCCGATTTGAACCAAAGAAGTGACCAGACTGAACAATTCGCTGTAGCCTGATAACGAGCTGTGTCTGCTTAAGAACGCATACAACAAATGTGTCCGAAATTCAGGAAATACCGGCAAGTCGGTATGCTGCCGGATCATGTCGTAATCCATATATTTTCGGGCCATTTCGGGGATCCGATAAGAATTCATAATGTGCCTCCGAACCAATCCAAAGAATCGCTGATATCACAATCTAAATTATTATAGCACAATCCGCAGAGACTCGCACAATACTTGTCTTAACTTTTTGCGTCGAATCGCTGCTGCCATTTTGCCGTATACGTCACGCGGAAATGCGATTGCAAATATTGCTCCATCTCCTCTGCGCTCTGCGTTCTGGGCGTGATTTCCCCGGGAAGCCACTTTTCCCTTCGCGCGTCCGTGGCCAGCAAAAGTGACGTGCCGCCTTCTTTCGAGCCGTCGAGAACGCGAATCAGCACCTGATTGATATTGGTCGTGCTGCTGAAGAAGTAACGGGATAACGCGTACATATCCTGTATGATCTCCGCCTTCTCCGAAGAAGGGGAAGCAAACAGATCGACCGATACGATCGCATGGGTCAGCTCGACATGGCTTATGCGCAAATGCAGCTGCACCTTGCTCATCACGTCGACGATATTGTTATCGGAAACCGGCTGCGCTTTAACGGTATGAAACGCCGGGATATTCCACTTGCTTTCCAGCTCAGGCAAAATGGACAATCCCAGAACAAGACCTACGGAGAGTACAATGGTGATGAGAAGACGGGAAAACCATTTCATCGGACAAAATCCTCCTTCACTTCATCTGCGTCGTGTGTGAATGCTTGGCCGAAATCCCTCTTCTATCATTGTACAACGAAAAAAAGCAGGCTATGCCTGCGAAATTTGAAAAATTATTCCTCCGTATCCACAACCCCGTGCTTCGTCATCACGACCGCTTTGCCGCGGATTTTGACAGCCGACGTGTGCGCCGTAAACTGGGCGATCATCACTTCGCCTTTGTCCAGCTTCTCGGTGTGATGAAATTTCGTATCTTGCCCGCGGGTTAATCCGATGACCTGCACGCCGTTCTCTTTGGCCTTTATGACGAAGTAATCCCCTTGATTCACGTTACCAGCTTCCATGGCAATCTTCCCTTCCTGTCCAGCGTCTTTACTTGTATGATGCAGAAAAACAGTCCCGTTGTCAACTGTTGCCGGCGGCAAAAGAAAAGCCGCCCGTCAGGCAGCCATGGTGTCTGTTGCGTATGCATTGTCTTTCTTTTTGCTGTAGAAGCCTTTGAAGCGCTGCGGCAGCAAACGGGTCGCCACGCCGATCAACAGGTCGGCCAGCTTCACGATCAAGTAAGCGAACGCCATTCCGGCGATCACGTCAAGCACCCAGTGAATTTGCAAATACAGCGTCGAGAAAATAATTGCCGAGCAGTATGCGACCATCATGTATTTAAAAATCCGATCCTTTTCGCGCAGAGCCAAAAGCAGCATCGCAAAGGAGATCGACGTATGCATGCTCGGGAAGCAGTTCATGACATTGACGAGCAGATCGTTCTCCGTCGCAAACTGGCGTCCCAGCAGGTCGGGCTGTCCTTTGACCCACCACACTTCGCGCAGCAAAATCAAATTGTAAAACGGCAGTATAAGCGGGAACTGCAGCAAATGCCCCGACAAAGCGTAAGACATCATCTTCTTGACGCTTTTGGTCCAGAAGCTGCGCACGATGCAAACCCACAGCGACAGAACGAAGCCGTAGTTATATACCCACACCATCCAGTTGTCCAAGCGAGGGCGGGCGATGATTCGGGTCCATGCGCCGTCGTTGAAGGGGATGCTGTTCATCATGCTGTCCCAAGTCCACGGATGGCGGTTGTTTTCGAACATCCAATTGGCGATCTTCCACCACAGCCCGTTGCCCGAGCCGTAGAAATAATAAAATACGCCCAGCAGCGGCAGGCCGAAAATAAAAAAACGTTTCCAATCGACATCGGTTTGATCTTTGCGGACTCCCAATAAGCAAATCATCAGCAGCACCCAGCAGGCCGTGCTCCAGTTGCCCACGACGCCGATCCGCCAAACCAGGAAAATCGAAACAATGATGCCGTACATGGTCCAGTCGTTGGACGCAAGCCACATTCTTGCTTTCTCTCTCACTCTAGTAAGCCCCCTCATTCATCTAACCGCGGCTATTCAAAACAAAAAGACACCGATTTTACGATGTCTTTTTCATGGTCGGAGTAACACGATTCGAACGTGCGACCTCACCCACCCCAAGGGTGCGCGCTACCAGGCTGCGCCATACCCCGATTGTCATGTAAACAAGTATTATTATAAGATGGCCGGGCCCGATTTGTAAAGTATTGATGAAGATTTTTTTGGCCGGAAATATAAACACCCGAACCTTCACGATTCGGGTGTTATGCTATCGAAATAGCCGTAAGACTTATGTACTTACGCTTGCTTATTGGATTCCGTCTCTCAGAGCTTTACCCGGTTTGAAAGCCGGGATTTTGCTGGATGGAATTTCGATTTCTTCACCCGTTTGCGGATTGCGTCCTTTACGAGCGGAACGTTCACGAACTTCGAAATTTCCGAATCCTACCAGTTGCACTTTATCCCCGCTTTGCAGAGCTTCGGAGATCGCTTCAAAAACAGCCTCAACCGCTTTAGTAGCATCCTTCTTGGAAAGCTCGCTGGTTTCTGCCACCTTGTTAATCAATTCAGATTTATTCATGCCATTCACCTCCCCCCAAAACTTAATTTCAAGACGGTTCTTAGCAAAAGAGAAGTACGCCGTATTGACGATTTTTCCTGTTACTTCCTTTGTTAACCGAAAAGTTCAAAAATATACATGCAAGCGCGCTAAAACCTTGAGTGAAGCCTTTACCGGCAGCTTTCCGGCCCCCAAAAAAGCGGCTATCTTTATCGCAGCGGAAGTCCGTCCGGATTACCAAACTTTGCTATTCCTATGCGATAAATCAAGACTATAGTAATACACGGCACACACTTTTTCAAGTCAAAACGAAAAAATGCACCCGCAAGAGTGCATTTTCTCCTGTATTTGGTGAAATTTATTACAAAATGATTGCGATCAGGCCGCCGGAGCCTTCGTTGATGATGCGCCCGAGCGTCTCCTGCAATTTGTACCGGGCGTTGTCGGGCATCATAGCCAGCTTGCCCTGAATGCCTTCGCGGACGATGGAATGCAGCGATCTGCCGAAAATATCGGATTCCCATATTTTGAGCGGATTGTCCTCGAAATCCTGCATCAGGTAGCGCACCAGCTCCTCGCTCTGCTTCTCCGTACCGATGATCGGCGAAAACTCGGATTCGACGTCGACGCGGATCATATGAATCGACGGCGCCGTCGCCTTCAGGCGCACCCCGAAGCGCGAGCCTTGACGGATCAGCTCCGGCTCATCCAAAGCCATCTCGGCGAGCGTCGGCGGCGCAATGCCGTAGCCGGTCGTTTTGACCATTTCAAGCGCTTCGGCAAAATGGTCGTACTCGCGCTTGGCGTGGCTGAATTCCTGCATCAGCTGCAAGAGATGATCCTTGCCGCGGATTTCGACCCCGACGACTTCCATCAAGATGCGATCGTACAGCTCGTCGGGAGCGTACAGATCGATCTCGGCCACGCCTTGCCCCATATTCATGCCGGCCAGCGCCGCTTTATCGATAAATTCGTATTCCTCGAAGTGGCTGACCACACGGTCCACGTCGCGAAGTCTGCGGATATCCTGCACCGTCTCGCGGACGGAATTTTCAAAGTGGGAACGAAGCCAGTGGTTTTCCTCCAGCACCATAACCCAGCTTGGCAGGTTGACGTTAACTTCGTGAACAGGGAATTCGTAGAGCACTTCGCGAAGCACGGAAATCATATCGTCTTCATTCATATTCGCTACGCTCATGGCCACTACGGGAACGTCGTGACTCGCTTGCAGCTCGCCGCGAAGCTCCTGGGCGATTTCGCCGTTAGGCTTGGTGGAGTTGACGATCACGATGAACGGTTTGCCGACTTCCTTCAGCTCGGAAATAATCCTTGCTTCCGCATCGACATAAGAAGAGCGCGGAATTTCGGCGATCGAGCCGTCAGTCGTAATGACGACGCCGAGCGTCGCATGCTCCTGAATCACTTTGCGCGTTCCGATCTCGGCTGCCTCCTGGAACGGGATCGCTTCGTCGAACCAAGGGGTATTGATCATCCGCGGGCCGTTCTCGTCCTCATACCCTTTCGCCCCTTCGACTACGTAGCCGACGCAGTCCACGAGACGAACATTGACATTCAGTCCTTCAGCAACATGCAGCTGTACTGCATTGTTCGGTACGAATTTCGGCTCCGTCGTCATAATGGTCCGGCCCGCCGCGCTTTGTGGCAATTCATCCGTCGCCCGGATACGATCGGCCTCGTTTTGAATGTTGGGCAGCACGATCGATTCCATAAAGCGCTTGATAAACGTTGATTTCCCCGTACGGACCGCTCCAACGACCCCCAGGTAAATATCCCCGCCAGTACGCTCTGCAATGTCCTTAAAGATATCCACTTTTTCCAATGAGAATCCCTCCTACAGGTTGTTTAAGACGAAACTCGTACACATGCTTTTTGGACTAGTAAAAATATATGTACTAGCTAACAAAATATGATGATTCGAAATCATATATTTTATTTTCAAATCACTCCTTGTTTGACAACGGCAACCCACCGCGGCTTCATCTCTTTGTGAATATATGAACGGTTGCCGCTTGATATTCTTGGACAAACGAAAAAAGTCCCCTTACAGGGACTCGCGGAAGGCGGGCCGGCTCGGAGGAAACGGCAAAAAGCCTCTATCTCCCTTGTAAAGGTTAATAGAGGCTCGGCTGCGCCGGACTATTCGAGAACCGGCGTCGGCTGTCCGTTCAGCCAATGATAGGGGCCTGTGCGCGCCGGAACATAGTAGGATTCCTGCACGAGCAGCTCTCTTAAGTCCTGATCCGGCTTCAAGCTGCTTTGAAGCGATTTTTTGTCGATAAGGCGCATAATTTCTTCCGAATAATCGATAGATACCCGTCCCGTTTCGTCGATCAGTAAAGGCAGCATCACCTGCCGCGTGTACATGCTGCTTGCCTGCAACGGCTTTTTGTTCATTTGGGCAAAATCGATCCGGAAATACGACGGAGCCACGGGTTCGCCCAGAGGCAGCTTTCCGTTATTTTTCGACTTGTACTCATCCACCTGCTTTTGCAGCTCTACCGTCAGCTGGAACGATGTCAAATCCATCATTTTGACCGTAGGCTTCGTTTCCACATCGACGAGCACATAAATGGCCGTACCGCCGTTTTCAAAAGCGTTGGCCGGGATGTTCGAGATCAGCCCGCGTTCCTTGAGCTTTTTGAAATCGATCGGGTATTTCTCGTAAAGCGGCGTCATTTGATCGCTGTTTTTGATAGGCAGCACGCCGGTTTTAGTATGAAACTGATCGACCGCATTTTGTACGACGACGACGTATTCGCCGGATGCGACCTGATTTTGTTTGAGCTGCTCCTTCGGATACATGCAGCCCGAGAGCAATATGAACGCCGTCAGCATCCAAATCGGCGCCCATGCTTTCCGTAGCTTCCATTTCATCGGTTATTCTTCCTCCTGCTGCCGCTCCAGCTGCTTTCTTACGGCCGCTTTCAGCGGGTCCTCGGGCAAAGTGATGAGACAATCGCCCGTCACTTTGGCTTGGCAAGCAAGCCGGAATCCCTGCTCCAGCAGACCGCCGAGCTTTAAACGTTCGTTCTGATTGGCGGCGGCCAATCCTTGATCGCCCGCCGTCACTTTGCACATCAGACAGGCGGCTTTTCCCCCGCAGCGGGTGCGGATCGTAACCCTCGCCCGGCGGGACGCATCGAGCAGAGTCGTTCCCGGGCGCACTTCAACCGATTTGCCGTCCGGCAAAAACGTTACGCGAGCCATCTGCCGTTCTCCTTTTCCTTCCGAGTCATCCTTGCAGCAGACGCTGCAAACGGGAGACGAGCGCGTCGCTTAGCCGATTGCGCGCCACGAGCTGATCCAGCGCTTTCGTCCATCCGCCGTATCGGCCCGCCATCACTCTGGCTATGGCTTCATACCGGTCAGGCCGGTCCCTGAGCAGATTGAAGATCAGCTCGTGCTCAAGCGGCATCAGCTTAAGCGGTTTTCCCGCACTGTCTGCGAGCGGGTACGACGCCGCCAGCTCCTTGTACAAATAGTCCGTCTCCACACGATAGACGCTGTCATGCGCCGTCACTTCGAAGTCCCCGACCAGCTCCAGCGTAATGCCGGATAGACGGTAATGGCTTAAGACGGAACAATACATGGAGGAACGGTCTTCCTGCTGCTCATCGACCGAATAGGCCAGCAAAGCGCTATGGATGGCCGCCGCTCCGGCCCGGTCGGCGTACATATCCAAATCTCTGGGCGCCTGCGCCAGAGAAACTCCCTGCATTAGCAAACCGCAGCTGCCCCCGATCAGCCAAGGCTCTTCCACGCGGCTCAAATCGGCAAGCAGCATCTTCAGCGCATCCCCCAGCTTGTCTATACCTTCCACGACAATCCCCTTTTCTTACATTTAAAAATAAGGCTTATACTGCACCGTCACAGGCCCGTCCTGTTTGACGACAGCTTGGCAGCCAAGACGAAACCCGGCTTCGATCTCTTCCGGCTCCAGCCGGTCCAGCTCGGCGTCCGTCGGCTCGCTTAGCAGCCCGCTTCCTTCTTTAATCAAGCATCTGCATCTGGCACAGGTGCCCCGGGTGCAAGAGAACGACCAATCGACGCCATGCTTCATGGCGAGATCCAGAATCGTCAATCCGCCTTCTCTCTCTACTTCCTTGCGGACCTTGCGTCCAATCAACGTAATCATAGATGTTATACCCTCCAATACGTATGAAAGCCTCTTGCGGGCGATCTTTGCGGCGGCAGCCGGTCTAGAGCAATGAAACCAGCATGTACAGCAAAATCGGAATAAACATTAAAAAAGCGATGATCGACAATACCGCCCGAAGAACGCCCTTCGTTCTCGTTCTGGCAAAAGAAATGATCAAAGATGCGAACACCATCAACCCGATTGCGATAAACGACGCCCACATTTTATCCATCGAAGACATGAACTACGACCCCTATCGAATGAATTATTATGTATGATCGAAAACACCCAAAATATTCTTTGCTATTATAACATAAAAAAAGCATAAGCGCGCCCGAAGGACGCTTATGCCACGAAACTGTTATTTTTTTGAAATCAGCTTCATAAGCTGCTCCATCGTATTGCCGTTCTTGCTGCCCTTCACCGATTGTATGATCTCATTGATGGTCGATTCGGACACCGGTACGTTCACCAGACCGGATACTTGCTTGATCAACTGCCGCAGCTGCGCTTCGCTTTGCATCGTGGAAGGCTTAACGCCGCTCGCCAGCTTATAAATATCTTTTTCGCTCACATTTTTTCCGGTTTTCTTTTTTACGGCATTCAAAATGTCTTTTGGCGTATGTTTGTCGGCCACTGTCCTGTCCCTCCTTAACCTCATAGCCCTCTAAAGGGGTTATGAACCTAAGGTATTGTATGAACCGCGGTCATGAACCGTGTAGGCGCATAACTACCCGAACCATTTTGTTTGCACAGGCTTGGCTACTTCCTCAAGCTCATGGGTGCGTCCGCGCCCCATCAAATCCTCTACCGCCGCCGCCGCCGTTTTCCCGTTGAACAGCACCTCGTACAGCTCGTCGGCAATCGGCATCGTCACATCGTATTGACGCGACAGCTTGTAAGCCGCTTGCGTCGTTTTGACGCCTTCGACAACCATCCCCATCTGCTTGAGCACGTCATCCAGAGGATGCCCCTGCGCGATCAGGTAGCCCGCCCGCCAATTACGGCTATGCTTGCTGGTGCAAGTGACGACGAGATCGCCGATTCCGGCCAGACCGGCAAAGGTGAGCGGATTGCCGCCCATCGCGGTGCCCAGTCTGCTTATTTCCGCAAGCCCTCTCGTCAGCAGCGCCGCCTTGGCGTTATCTCCGTAGCCGAGCCCGTCGGTGAGGCCCGCACCGAGCGCAATGATATTTTTGAGCGCTCCGCCTACTTCCACGCCGACGACATCGGGGTTGGTATACACGCGAAAGCTCGAATTGATCAGCAGATCCTGCGCCTCTTCTGCCGCTTCAGCATGTTCGGAGGCGACGACGACCGTTGTCGGACACTGCTTGATGACTTCCTCCGCATGGCTCGGACCCGACAGCACGACGATGCGCGTAGCATCGTATTCCGGAAGCTCGTCGGCGAGCACGGTAGACATTCTTTTCAAGGTATCCGCTTCAAAACCTTTCGTCGCATGCACCAGGATCGTCTCCTTGGAGAGATACGGCCGCATTTGCTTGGCTACCTCCCGCATCGCGGACGAAGGAGCCACCACGAAGACGCCTTTTGCCCCGCGCAGCGCTTCCTCCATCGAGGTCGTGGCGCGAATCCGCGGCGAAAGCTCTACATCGTCGAGAAACCGGTGATTGCGGTGCTCTGCGTTAATCTCCGCCACCTGCCGCTCATTTCTGGACCACAACCATACGTCGGAATCGTTCTCCGCCAAAACAGAAGCAATCGCCGTGCCCCAGCTTCCCGCAACCAAGACGGATACTTTGCCAGGCATGAGTCAACACCTCCGGATTATTTTTTGGAACCGATTTTACTTTCCTGACCTTTAACCAATTTGACGATATTGCCGCGGTGGCGGAACCATGCGAAGACAAACACAAACAGGCTCAGCCAAAAAATTTCTTTCGGTCCCTGCATGAACCAGATAAATAATGGTAAGAGGGCTGTAAACAGAAGAGAACCGAGAGAAACGTAACGGGTGAGTACGATCGCCAAGATACATACGATGCCGGCGTAGACGACGGCCATAGGAGCTACGGTAATCATAACGCCGATCGTAGTGGCTATCCCCTTGCCGCCTCTGAATCCGAAATAAATCGGCCAGTTATGACCGGAGATGGCGGCCAGTCCGCACAGCGCTTCGATCAGAACGTCGCCGCCGCCCAGCCAGCGCCCGATCAGCACGCCCGCTACGCCCTTCAGCGCGTCGAGGATAAGCACCGTCACCGCGGGTCCTACCCCGAGAATCCGCAGCGTGTTCGTAGCTCCCGCATTGCCGCTGCCGTGCTCGCGGATATCGATCCCTTTGAGCAGCTTGCCCGCCAAATAACTGAAACTGATAGATCCCAGCAAATAAGCAATTATGATTGAAATAACGAAAAGCACCGCTGATCTCTCCCTATTCGTCGTCCGATTTTTTACGCGTGAACAATCTTAGCGGGGTTCCTTCGAAGCCGAATGCGGCCCGGACTTTGTTCTCCAAATAGCGTTCATACGAGAAATGCATTAATTCAGGATCGTTCACGAAGAAGACGAAGGTCGGAGGTTTGACCGAAACCTGAGTCGCGTAATTGATTCTCAGCCTTCTGCCTTTATCGGTCGGAGGCGGATTAATCGCTACCGCATCGGAGATGACGTCGTTCAATAGATGCGTCTGAATACGCAAAGCATGCTGCTCGGCCACCTGATCGACGACCGGAAGAAGCTTGTGGATGCGCTGCTTCGTCTTGGCGGACAGAAACACGATAGGCGCATAGGTCATAAACAGGAAATGATCGCGGATTTTTTGCGTAAATTGCTGCATCGTCTTATCGTCCTTGTCGACGACATCCCATTTGTTCACGACGAAAATCGCCGCCTTGCCCGCTTCGTGAGCGTATCCGGCAATATGTTTGTCCTGCTCGATAATCCCTTCCTCGCCGTTGATCAGCACGAGAACGACATCGGCGCGTTCAATCGCTTTCAGCGCGCGCATGACGCTGTACTTCTCCGTATTCTCGTACACTTTGCCGCGTTTTCTCATCCCGGCGGTGTCGATGATAACGTATTTTTGCCCGTCCCGCTCAAACGGCGTATCGATTGCGTCCCGCGTCGTCCCAGCCACATCGCTGACGATAACCCGGTCTTCACCCAAAATTGCGTTCGTCAGCGACGATTTGCCGACATTCGGGCGGCCGATCAATGCTACGCGGATCACTTCTTCCCCGTACTCTTCGTCGTGCGTATCCGGGAAGTGATGGATGACTTCGTCCAGCAAATCGCCGATTCCTGTGCCGTGAGAGCCCGAGATGCCGTACGGGGTGCCGAAGCCGAGGCTGTAAAATTCGTAAATATCGTCTTGCCGCTTTATATTGTCGACCTTATTGACAGCGAGAACGACCGGTTTCTTCGCACGGAACAAAATCTCGGCCACCTCGTTATCGGACGGCGTCACTCCGGCCTTCGCATCGACCATGAAAATAATGACATCCGCTTCCTCAATCGCCAATTCCGCTTGCACGCGGATCGATTTCAACATCTCATTGTCCCCGTCGATTTCAATACCGCCGGTATCTATAACGCTGAATTCGCGATCCAGCCATTCTCCGACTCCATATAGCCGGTCACGGGTTACCCCCGGCATATCTTCTACAATCGCAAGCCTGTCTCCGATAACGCGGTTGAAAATAGTAGATTTACCGACATTCGGACGGCCGACTATGGCCACTATGGGTCTTGCCACTTGACTTCATTCCCTTCCTAGCTGCGCAGTTAAGCAACATGAAAAATTTCACAATCTACATCATAGCATTTGCTTTCCTTGAAAGCAATGGAATCTATGACTTGCCATTATGAGGATGAACTTTTATGATCCACGAGAATCAGCGTCCCGTTCTCCAGATCGTGAGTGGTGGCGTCCAAAATTTTTTCCAGCTTGAACGCCACCTTTTGCAGCTCGTCCGCATCCTTGACGAAAAAAATCGGGGCTCCGCCTGCAACCTGCTGCTTATCGGCCGTGACCACCGCCATAATTTTGCCCATAGCGCATTCCTCCCTAACCTTCTGCAGTTACATCCGCTTCCGACGGCAGCCTGACGGCGCTCTCCAGCACCGGGGAGTTCAACAGAATTTGCCGCGCTTTTTCCGCGTCTTTGATCTGCGGCAGCAGGAAAACGGCCAATCTCCCGTCATTAATATCCAGCTTGGCGAGAGGAACCAGCGCCGGCTCCCCGTCATCCCGGTAGACGCCGAGTATCGTCGATATGTCGTGAAGCAAAGCCTGGCGCTGCCCGAGATTGGCAATCGTCACCCGGCTGTTCTGATTTTTGGGAACGACAACGAGCCCGATTCCGTGTTCGGCTATTTTTTGCCGGGTATCCTCCAAGCCGAGGTTCATGATGTAAATATCGTCCACGAACAGATTCGGTCCGTCGACGCGCACTTCTCCCTTCTGTACGTCGGCGATATGCGAAATGCTTTTGCCGCTCTTGAACCGGTTCGTAAACAAAATGGCGGCAATGCCGGCGACAATGCCCCAATACCACGCAAAAACGATGCTGAACAGCGCGGCGACGAACGCGGTGAATATGACCATATAGTTTCTGCCTTCGAACACCATGGCGATCCCTTCGATATAAGTCGCCCCCCGCGGCACAAGCTCCATGCTGTCGATTTTCGACAACGTTTGCCGTTCCATATTGCGGACATCGCGGAATTGCTGGGCCGCCACGGTCAAAAAGGTGATCGCGGTATAGTTTTTATCCAGCAGCGACGGCACCGCCACAGAGCCGAGTCCTGCGGCGATAACGCCAAGCGCAATGTGAATAATTTTCCCGTGAGGATAAGTCGGGTATTGCCGGTAATCCGTCTGCAGCATGCTCAATCTCGCCAGCAGACCGAATATGACCCCCATAATGATCCCTACCGTATATTTTTGCTCTGCAATCCACTGCCACATTCCGTGTCCCCCTTTTTACTCACTATCGCCGCCGCCTCTGCGCTTTATACCTTCAGTCATCCAATTGACGCTTTTTTTACAGGCCAGCAGCCCGAAACCGGTAATCAGCGACAAGCTTCTGCTCATGAAGACGGTCAGCCACCAGCGGTCTTGGAACGACTGATACCCGATCTGCAGTCCCGCATAATCTTGATGCAGATAGCCCCGATACAGTTCGGCCAGCAGTAAACCGATGGAGAGAGCGGCCAATTGAACGGACGGGATCTGAATCAAGACGCTGGCCAGCAGCCCGATGATCAAAGCGATGGACACCTCGGTGCCTCCAAGAAATAAAGCGGGAATCAGATGAATCGTCTCCTGCATGAAGAAGCAGAGCGAGCCGAGGAGGGCTCCTACGGAAAGCATGTGCAGACGATAGACGAAGCCGCGCATGGTCCACAACGTATAAGCGGCAAAAAACAGCAGCACCGCTACGCACAGATTGACGCGGCCGCCGGCTGCGGGGACAGTCAATTGGGATGCGACAAGCCAGCAAACAAAAAAAAGAAGTATGACCTTTGAAGTTATACCTCTTACAATAATGTCTTTCCAGCCGCTTGCGAATAAAATCAGCGCTACGACCATAAGCAATAAGGACAAGTATCCTGGATTCATTCGCACCACCTAAGAACGTACCGTATTCAAAAGCATGGCCCGCATGTACGGCCAGCCGCTCGTTTCTTAGTATGGCTAGGTTATGTAATTTTTATCAATCCTGTGCGACCCGCGTATTCTTGGATATTTATCCCTCTGGCCGAGCACCACTGAGCCGTCTCTCCGGAGAGGACGACGGGCGCGTTCCACAGCTGCGCAACTGTCGGGGCGCCAAGCGCCGTCATGACCAGCTTAAGCTCCCGATGCATATGCCCGATCTGGGAGATCAGAGCATCCACCCCTTCGGTTCGCAGCGTTCTCAGGAATGCTCCCGCAATGCCTACCGCCGACGCACCGAGCGCCAGTGCTTTAACAACCTCCAAGCTGCCTTGGATGCCGCCGGAGCCGATCAAGGCAATCTGCCGCCCGTTGTGCCGGCTCTCTTTGAGCGCCTCGGCAGACTCCAGCAGCGCCACAGCCGTCGAGCATCCCCAATCGTTCAGCCACTCCATCGGCTGCTTGCGCCGCGCGTTCTCGATAGCCGCGAAGTTCGTGCCTCCGTAGCCTCCGACGTCGATTGCCGCAACTCCTGTCTCGATCAAAGCGAGCGCGCTTTCTTTGGCCATGCCGAAGCCAACTTCCTTGACGATGACCGGGACGCCGACCTTATCGGCGATCGAAGCGATGCGCTCCAGCATACCGCGAAAATCGCGGTCTCCTTCCGGCATGATCAGCTCCTGCATCACATTCAAATGAATTTGCAGCGCATCGGCTTGCAGCATATCTACCGCCCGCAGCGCCTGCTCCACCGTCGCCTCGCTTCCCAAATTGCCGAAAACAAGACCGGACGGGTTCATCTCCCGCACCACTTTGTAGCTTGAAGCCACCTCCGGATTTTTCAAAGCCGACATTTGGGAACCGACGGCCATTGCGATTCCCGTCTCTCTGGCGGCAACCGCCAGATCGCGGTTAATCTCTTCCGTTTCCTGGGCTCCCCCGGTCATCGCATTAACAATAATCGGCGAGCTCAAATTGAGTTCGCCGATCGAAGTTTGCAATGTGATGAGCTCGGTAGAAGCTTCAGGGATACAATTATGAATCAGCTTGATGTCGGAGAAGCCTTGCTTTCCGCTTTGACCAAGCTGTAGAGCATAATGTACATGCTCCAGCTTCCTAGGTATCCGCACCCTGTTTCCTCATTTCATCACTGCTTATTTGAATTTGCTTAATTTATCCCCGAATCTCTCGCCCAAAGTGAGGTTGAGTCCTTGGTTTTGATATTCTTCGGCAATGGCCGTTTCTTTTTGGTTTCTTGCCGGTCTGTCCGCTTTAGGAGCAGGAGCCGCAGGAGCTTCCTCGGTTTCCTTGATGCTCAAGCTGATGCGTTTCTCATCGGCGTTAACGTCCAGTACTTTCACTTTCACTTCTTGTCCTTCTTTCAGCACTTCGAAAGGAGTCGCGATGTGACGGTGAGCAATTTGGGAAATGTGAACCAGGCCTTCAACGCCGGGAGCCACTTCAACAAATGCGCCGAACGGAGCAAGACGCTTCACGGTTCCGGTTACGATATCGCCGATTTTGAAGCTGTCGTTCACCTTTTGCCAAGGGCCCGGTTGAGTCGCTTTGATGCTCAGGCTGATGCGCTCGTTAGCAGGATCCAGCTTCAAGATTTGCACCTTCACTTGGTCGCCTTCTTTAACAACCTCGGAAGGAGTTTCTACATGATGCCAAGCCATTTCGGAAATATGCACCAGACCGTCGATGCCGCCGATATCTACGAACGCGCCGAACGGAGTCAAGCGTTGTACCGTACCGTCCAGTTCTTGTCCGACGGACAGCTGAGCCAATACTTCTTGCTTCTTGGCCTCGAACTCTTCGTCCAATACGTCTTTCTGAGAAAGGATCACTTTGTTTTTCTCGCGGTCCATTTCTTTCACGCGAAGACGCAACGTGCGGCCTTTGTAGTCGCTGAAATCTTCAACGAACGTACGCTCTACCATCGATGCGGGAACAAAGCCTCTCAAGCCGATATCTACGACAAGACCGCCTTTAACCACTTCGGCAACCGCAGCTTCGATAATCGTTTTGTTCTCCATGTCCGCTTGGAGCTGATCCCAAGCTTTCTCGCTGTCCACAACGCGTTTCGACAAGACCAGCTTTTCTTTGTTGTCGTCGATAGTCAGTACTTTCAGTTCCACTTCCTGGCCTACTTGAACGCCTTCGCCCGCGTTACCGAGAGTAACGGAAGAAAGCTCGCGCACAGGAATGACGCCGTCGTACTTATAACCAACGTCAACGAATGCCTGATCGTCGTCGACTTTAATGATTTTGCCTTTCACGGTATCTCCCTTTTTGAGCACGGACATATTGGCCATGGATTCCTCTTGGGATACCTCTTGCTGATTTTGCTCCTCTTGCACATTTTGCTCTACGTTTGTCTCTTCTGACATGGTTCAATGCCCTCCTTGATTAGCAACCTAACAAATAGTAGTTACAATTGCTGCTGTCTTATATAATTTACCGGCGTGAAAAGAATGCGCGGTTAATTGTTTCTCTAAGTATTCCACATATTCTCAATTCGATTCGTGCTCTTTGACCATAGCTCTAATAACGGTCATGATTTTGTCGGTCGCCATCTCCAGACCCTCTCCTCCGGCATCGGCGAACTCGCTGATATCTACCGGCTTGCCGTAAACGAGCTTCATCCGTTTGAACGGCTTATAGCCTCCGACGATGGCGGCGGGAATCACCGTAGCGCCCGATTTCAGCGCCAGCATGGCGGCCCCTTTCTTGCCCATCCCTCCGGCATTGCTTCTCGTGCCTTCCGGAAAAATGCCGATGATGTTGTTCTCCTTCAGCAGCTGCAGCGACAAACGGATCGATTCCTTGCTGACGCCGCCGCGCTTGACGGGGAATGCGCTGATTCTGGGAAGCACCCAGCCCAGCACCGGAACATCGAACAGCTCGGCCTTGGCCATATAATGCACGCGCCTTCCTACAAGCGGACTCCCCAGAAACGGAGGATCGAAATTGCTTGTATGATTAGCGCACAGAATAACGGGAACACCTTCAGGAATGTTTTCCTTTCCTATCACCTTCAAGCGGAATACGGTTCGAAAAATAAAATGAAATATGGCGCGAAGCGTCGAGTAAAGCATGCTACTTCCCTCCGCCGACTTTAGCTCTGCAAAGCTCCAAAATGCGTTCCACCACTTGAGAAATATTCATCTCCGTCGTATCCAGCAAGATGGCATCGGCTGCCTGAACCAGCGGCGAGGTCTCCCTCTCTTCGTCCATGCGGTCCCGCAAAGCGATCTCCCGCTCCAACTGCTCCAGCGTAACGTCCGCGCGGTCGTCCCGGACTTCCTTGTAACGTCTCTCCGCTCTGGTTCTTACGCTCGCAGTCAAAAATATTTTCAATTCCGCATCCGGCAGCACATGGCTTCCAATATCTCTGCCGTCCATCACGACGCCCTTGTCCTGCGCAAGCAGCTTCTGCTTGTCCGTCAAAATTCGGCGAACCTCGGCAATCTGCGAAACGCGCGAAACATTGCCGGTGACGGCCGCGGAACGAATATCCGCCGTTACATCCCGCCCGTCGACAAACACCTGCTGCCCTTCCTGCCCCGGCACAAGACGAATATCAAGCCGTTTGGCGACCGCTATCACATCCGTTTCCTGATCCGGCTGCAAATGAAGCTGCAGGATGCTCCAAGTGACGGCTCTATACATGGCCCCGGTATCGACATAAACAAATCCCAACTCATTAGCGACAAGGCGGGCAATCGTGCTCTTCCCTGCCCCCGCCGGGCCATCTATAGCTATGTTGATCTTTTCCAAAACGCGGGCCTCCCAAGCAATAAAGTAAACGATGAAGACAATGAAGAACGAAACAGGCCCTGCCTGTGACCAAAGAAAATTATACCATAGGTGAGAGAAGGATTGCAAAAAACTCTTCACGCCGTTTCGTCACGAAAGCGTCGAATCTTATCATGATGAACGCAAAAAAGGGATTCCTTCCAACTGCTCCACCTTCACCATATAATAGCGAAGAAACGGCACCTGCAGCAATAATTGCGATGCGACCAGCAAACAAAGCAGCAAAATGAGTATTCGTTTGGCCCACATTTCAATAATGGAAGAAAAAATAAGAAATAGGTCTTCGTACCTATCCGAAGCATTAGGCTTTTCGTTTCGTTTCATGGCTACCACTCCGTAGAATGCATTCTTTTGGTGGTAGCTTGTCCATCCTTCGACAAATTATGCGCTATCTTTTACGAAATTCCAGCTGGCGTTCGAAGCAATATCGAATAATTTTTTGTCTGTCTCTATCCGTGATCTCGGCAAACTGCAGCATCACCAGCTGCCTGCCGGTTTCCAGCGGCTTGATCCGCACAAGCTCCCCCTTGAACGAAACATGTTCCAGTATGCCGTTCTTGTACTGGATAAGCAGCCAGCATTGAACGGTTTGCTGTGCTGCCAGCGGAATGTAGCCGTCGCACAGAAACGATACGCCTCCGCCCCCGACGTCCTCGGTGACGGCGACGAACTGCAGCTGTTCGGAGTAAGTCACGGCGATATCCAGCTCAGCGGGCACCCGCAAAAAATTGCGCCGCTGCACCTTCGTGATCGTCTCGGGCTCCGGCTTCTTAATATGAACCAGGCGGATGACATCGTCGGAGAATCCGAGCACGGACGTTGTAAAATAGTTTTTGATTCCGCCGTCGGTAAGGAAATAAGCCGACATCTCGTCTCCCGCAAACAGCCGTTTCAATCTTCCGGTATGCTCGTTGATGGGCACCTCCATGCTGATGACGCGGTCCTTGATATCGGCGATTCTCGACTTGTACTCCTGCTTGGCTTCT
Source organism: Paenibacillus doosanensis (assembly GCF_025060755.1). Lineage (GTDB taxonomy): Bacteria > Bacillota > Bacilli > Paenibacillales > NBRC-103111 > Paenibacillus_S > Paenibacillus_S doosanensis. Next base: position 22,185 of record NZ_JANYUY010000029.1, on the reverse strand, counting down.
TCCTCGTCGATCGAATTGATTTGTATATGTAAAATCTGATTAACTTTCGGCAGCAAATAAGCGCACCTCCCCGTGATGTTGACCAAAAACCAGTACCTAAGCACTATTTTATCTTTAATATTATAACATGCGGCTCCATATTGGGAAGCGAAAAAATGCCCCGGCACCGCAGAACCCGCTGACGGCGGCCGCTCGCACAAAAAAAGAAGGAGCTGCGCGAGCCCCTTCTCTCTTCCGGCTTACGTTTGGGTGACCTGCTGCTCGTCTTTGCCCAAACGTTCTATTTTCTCCTCGACGCCGGTATCGCCGTTAATATAGACTCTGTACACTCCGCCGTTGATGCGGCCGGTGTATTGATAGCAGAGAACTTCCTCCCGCAGGTCGTTGCGAATGAGAGCCATAGCTTCGCTATCTACTTTCATGTTCGGATTGAGCACCTTGCGAGCCTCTTCGGCCTTTAATTTGGGCGCTTGAAGCTGGCGCTCTTTATGATCGAACACATAGTCGTTAGCCTGCATGCCCAAAATTTCGCCGTTGTCCATTGCGACCTTGACCGCAACCTTGTCCAGATAATTGATTACGTCGTTGCTGCGGCTGGCAAAGGTAATGTTTGCGGTGTTGCTGTATTCGTCGTAGCTGACGGCCGTCATATTTTTATAGTCGTGCCCGTCCAGAAATTCGGCGGCCGTATCGCGCGCCCGGCGCAGATCGAGCTTCTTCTCCGGAACGTCGCGCGAGGCGGAGAACCACAGCAATTGCCCGCCTTTGGTGCTGTAATCCATATGGATCCCGTCCGGGCGGTCGCTTCTGGGCGCGGACACGCTGAAGGAATGATACTCCGTCCCGGCCCCGTTCTCTACTACCTGCAGCGAGGCGGCATCGGTATTTAAGAACTTCGCCGCTTTTTGCCGAATTTCCTCGGCTGTAACGTCGCTGCCCGACAGCATATTCATATCCCGCGTCTGAAACGCGCTTAATACCGAGGGACTCCATTTGACGTCGGAATATTCGGCGACCTTCTTATCCACAGTCTGGAACCCGTCGATGATCGTATTATCGAGCGGCTCCTTTTGCGTCGCCAGCGCTGTCTCCACATCCATCCAGCGCAAATTGTTCTGCATTACTTTCGTCTGCATCGCGCGCAGATCGGTCGAAATCTCCGACGCGTGAGAATACAGCGCATTGAGATTGGATAGTTCTTCCTCGGAGAGCGGCTGCTTGTTCAAATCGCGAGTCGCCGCGCGGTACGAGAAATTGGCCATATTGGCCAAAAATTCTTCCGTCTTGTTGAAGGGCAGCAGAGATAAAGGCAGCTGATTGATTTCGCTTTGCGCCTGATTTGTTATGCGCCATACGTTGACAAGGCCCTTCCTGTAGCTGTCCTGGGAAGCCGTATTGTAAGCCAGCGTATTGCCCAGCTCGCTTTGCAGCTTATCGACATGGAAGGACAGATCGTGAAAGGCTCTCTGGTATTGATTTTCCGCTTTGATCAATATAGCATTCTTCTCCTGATGCTCCAAATATCCCCAGACCCCGGCTCCGATCAAGGCAACCAGCAAGACGGGAAACATGACGATGCTTAATCTTTTGTACATGTTCGTGAAATCTCCCTTCATCAGCCAAACTTGGCTTTAGTTTTCGCTCAAGGAAGAAGTCTTATGCACGAATACGCTGTTAAGCAGAATAAGAAACCGGCTTTGTCTTAAGTATGATAGCAGCAGAACAAATCCCCCAAAAGTGACGTGTGTCAAAAAAGCCCGCGCCGGTCTCCCCCCTTCAGCGAGAGGATGACCGCGCCGGCTTTCCGGTTAAAAATCGTGAGGCTCGATTTCGAAATCACTTTCGTTGTTGCAGATGCATTGTTTGAACCCCGTATCGATTCTGCCTTTATCCCGCCTGCCTTTCAAGATAAAGCGCTCGCCGCACCAGTTGCAGCGGATAGTTACTTTCACTCTTTCGTTTAACGCCATGCATACCCTCCGGTTTTTTTGGAATCTATACTGCTAAGTATAGACAAACCGGTCAAATTTTAACCTGCTCTTCGGAACGAACCACGCGCAGAGGCGAGGTGGCGTTGGCCCGGTTCACCTTCCGCAGGCTGCGGACCCACAGGAACGCCATGAGCGGTATCATAAACCAGATCCAGTACGTTTTGGTCGTCGCAAGCACATAATCGAACACTCCGTGCCAGAAGATCGGCAGCATCAAGGATAACGCCAAGTGCCTTCTGGTCAAACCCGGATTAAATTTAGCCTTGCCCAGATGATATCCCATGATGACCCCGAACATCGCATGACCCGATACGGGGAGCAAAGCCCGGAACAACAAGCTGGAAATCGAGGCCGAGTTGAGCAGGGCGTAGAATACGTTCTCCAGCGTAGCAAAACCGAGCGAACCGGCTACGGCGTATACGATGCCGTCATAAGGCTCGTCGAACGAAGTGTGCTTATATATCACGAAATAAATAAGAAACCACTTGAGAAACTCTTCGACGCCGGCCGAAATGATAAAGCTGAAGACAAAGGGATTGTCGCCGAGCCCGTGCACGAACGCCCTTTGCAGCACCATGACCGGAAACACAAGCAGCACGCCGAAGAAAAACACTTTCATCACAAGATGAACAGGTTCCGTATCGTAACGATCCTTCAAGTAAAAATAAGCCAATAGAGCGACACCGGGCGCTATCGCCGCCGCTAGGACTGAAAAGACGCTCACGTGTCCCCCTCCATTCCCGGTTTTTGATAACAGAAGCGCGCGAACTCTCAGGTTAAGAACAAGAACACCGGCCTCCGGCCGCTGTTGAAAATGGATTCATCTGAATGACGATAAAAGTTACAATCCATTTTCAAAGGCTGCACGTAAACTCTCCGACTTGCTGTTCTGTTCTCCGCCTTTTCGTTCGGCAGGAGCTTCATGTCAAAAACCTGCCGTATTATTATAATGAACCTACCCTCTGAACCGGGCGGCTTCAGCCATTTTACGAACGCCGACCCTATAAGCGGCCAAGCGCGTATCGACATTTCTCGCAATACGAATATTATAGACATTTTCAAAGCCTTTTTCCATCACTTCTTGCGCTCTGGCATGCACTTCCGCTTCCGTCCATTAATATCCTTGGTTGTTTTGCCCCATTCAAAATACGACTCTTCGACGCCGCCGGCGCATCGTAAAAACTCGCATCGGCTCTTTAAGCAGCTCGACCATCGCTTGCGAACAGCCAAGCTTCAGCAGCTCCTGCCCGATAATGACCTGCGTAGAACGAAACACGTTCAAATTTTCCGCCATCGCATCGGCCCTTTTCTTTAAAATTTATTGCTCCGTAAACACGGCTTTTTGCTGCTGAAAATCGAGCGGAATATGCGCCGGAGTGCCGTTTCTGTTTTTAACCAGATCGAGCGATACGGAGTGAACGTTATCATGATGAGCCGTCCCCTCACGCTTCAACATCATTATGACGTCCGCGCAGGCCTCCATTCCGTCGGGAATGCGCTGCTGCTCGTATTCTCCCGGCAATGCGGCGACGATCACGGCGCTGCTCTCCTTGGACCACTGCTTCAAGGCATAAGCGATATACGTCTGCCGCTCGGTTAAGGTCGCCGCGGGAGCATGATCCTGGACCATCCGAACGGGAACCCGCTTCAAGTGATCGATGAAGACGACGGGCGTTTTGCCCGCCAAACCGGCGATTTTCCCGATGGAGGCCAGCACCTTGTCCAGCGTCGTGTCCGGCGAGCATTCGAGCGTCCACATATTTTTGCTGACCGGCATATAGCTTTGGATCGCCTCGTTGATTCGTTCCGGGTCCAGCTTGCCGTTCAATATTTGTTGCGGCTCGACGCCAAGCGTCCGGGCGATGCTGCGAGCCCACAGCTCGAAGCCGGTCATATCCCACGATACGTATACGACCGGATTTTGCAAGCCGGCTATATGATCGGCCATCTGCTTCATCAGCATCGTCTTGCCGCTCGACGCGGCTCCGCATATCAGATACAGCCCGCTGCGGAACCCTCCGTAAAGCGCCCTGTCGAGTCCGTAGAATCCGCTGGACAGCCCGTAGACTTGTCCGCGGTACCGCTTCATGTACTCCTCGGCGTAGACCGTCAAATTTTTCACATCCGGCGCGACCGGAACCAGCATCGCTTCTTCCATCGTATGATTCAAGATCTGCATGAACGTGTCCAGCGGATTTTGCGCCCTGACAAAGAAGTCGTTAAGATCGCGGATCGTTTCCGGCAAATTCACAATATAAGCTTCTTGCGCCGTTTCGTGAAGCAGGGTCTGTATTCTTACACTTTCCCGGCGGCCTAATTCATCGTTTCCGAGACAAATAAATACGCGCTTGCCGCTCAGCTTGACCGCATGCTGTTCCTTAAAACCGAACCAATAGGGTACGCATACCGCCGGCAACCGGGCTTGGTACAGACTGAGAACGTCAAACACGCCGTTGCATAAAATAACGTCCTCGGTTTCCGCGAGAATCTGCTCATTGAACATGTAATCCTCTACGCCGATCAAGGTTTTATACTTCGGCTCGCGGTGATCGATGGACCTGCCTATCAGATCAACGGTCTCCTCGTCCGCGTTGGTAACGGGAATAATAATCCGGTTGGCAAAAAAATCGCTGACGAAATGCTCGCTGACATGAAACCCGATTTTGCCCGGGGCGTATCCGATCCGGTACTGCTCGATCGTCTCCTGCTCGATCCCTCTTTTTTCCAAATAGGCATAAGCCGCCTCGCCCAGCTGCTTCTGATATTGACCGACCATTTCTTCAAGGTCGACTGACGATTTAACGGTTTCCATACTTATGTTTTTTACCATAGTGCGCCCCCTTGTCCGAACTTCGTATCCGCATCGCAAAAAAGGCACTCCGCAAAAACAAGACTGTTTTTGAAGAATGCCTTCGAACATTGTGATCGATCTGTAAAGCACCAAGATCATTATTTAAAATGTGCGCATAGCACTTTAACGGCGTTTTCAGCAATGACCGTCTTCCCATACTCCTCCAGCACAGCTCTAGTCACAGTAGCAGCCTCACCGAACTCCGACAACACGGCAATGACAGCCTGGTATCCGTTCTCATCCATTTCGTCGGCATTAAGCAGCAAGAACCATTTGTTCTTATAAGCAAACAGGCTCCCGCCCTCTGTGACTAACGGATTCAAAACCTTAGCCATGCGAAGCATATCTTCAAAATCATGGAACATGTAGGAAATCTGATCGGTTTGCTCCAGCGTCACTTCAAGCTCATACATCTCCTCGACTTCCTCGTCATACGACTCGACGGTTTGCTGGAAATCGACTTTGCCGCGGGTTACGATGACAACCATGCCCTGAGCAGGAAGCTGCAGCACCTCCACGGCCAGCGGGCCGGACGGTTCAAAGCCCAGCTCGGTATAAGCCTGGTCCATCATGTCGCTGAACAGTTCGTGCACTTTAGGAATTTCTCTCCACATGTCATCCTTTTGAATGCCTCGCTCCGTCAAGTCGTCGAATGTGAGGAAAATCCGTATCTTGTCCTGACTTAAACGCTCCATTTTCATACAGGATTCCTCCTTGCCGACGCGTATATTAATAGCTTATGAAGTAAGGTTAAAAAGGTGAGTAAGCAATTATAGCTTGTATTCAATTATATGTCTATTATATCACAACATAACAATAAATGTACGAATGACTGTAAAAAAACAAAAAGCACAAGCAGCGCTTTCCTGCCTGTGCTCTTTGCAAGCGCCCGCTCCAGACGGTCACTGCGTATGATATACTTCTTTTTGTTGATTTTCGGCCAAAATTTCGTCGACTGTCGACTTCAGCTCGGGGTCTTGGCTGATGATCTCCTCCACCTTGCTGAGCGTCGAGCCGGAATGGCTGCCGTCCTTCTCATGGGAGGAGCCGGAGTCATGGGAAGCTGCTGCAGACGCAGGCTTATGCTTCTCCTCGTGCACCGAGTCCTTGCGCCGTTCCTTCGATTTGTCCGTCATTTGTCCGAGCGACTGATTGTTGCTGCTGAAAGCGGAAAATAGCATGGATTTGCTTTTATTATTAAAATACATAACGGCAGCCGCGCCGACCAAGCCGCCTAGCAAGAACGAACCGATCTTCATGGTATCCATCCCTCCATCAGTTTGCTTACAATCGTATTTTCCGCTATGAAGAGGGGAACCATGCATGATAAAATTAGGAAACCAGCAAAGAATAGGAGTTTTTATGCGATGAAAAACAAACTGCTCTGGGCGCTTGCCGCCTGCCTGATTTTAACGGCAACCGCCTGCCGCAATTCCGCCGAACCATCCGCCGCGCCTCCGGCCGGACAAGCGCAGCCTGACAGTACCGGCACAGCGTCCTCCCCTGCGTCTTCGAACGCAATCGATCAAGCAGCGCAGGCTCAGCCCCCGCAAGCGGGGCAAGGAGGCCCTCAGACCGGACAGGCCGCAGTCCCTCCCGCCGGGCAAGACAAGCAGCAGCAAGCGGCCGCCGAGAAACCGGCTCCCAAACTGTACAAGTTGAACGCCAAAAGCTATGATATCGTTCCGATCGATCCGGAAGCGACGAGCAAGAAGGTCGTCCTGCTCACCTTTGACGACGGCCCGAAGGATAAAGACATGCTTGAGCCTCTGCTGGATACGCTCGACAAACATCATGCCAAGGCGATTTTCTTTGTGAACGGGTACAGGGTCAAGCAGCATCCCGAGCTGCTGAAGCTCATTCAAGAACGCGGACAAACGATAGGCAACCATTCCTGGGATCATATCGATTTGAAAAAAGAGGGTAAAGAAAAAGTCGATCAACAAATCGGGGACGTACAAGCGATCGTGAAGGAAGCGACCGGCAGCTCGCCGCAGTTTTTCCGGCCTCCGTTCGGGTCGGGAGGAGATATCGTTCGCGCGAAGGTCAAAGAAGAGAACATGCTGTTTATGACGTGGTCCAACGGTTCGAAGGATTGGGAGATGTCGACCAAAAGCAATGATCCGGATAAAGTGGTCGCGAACGTGCTTGAGCAGCTCCGGCCGGGCAGTAACATTCTGATGCATGAGCTTCCCTGGACGGTCAAAGCCCTCGACAAGCTGCTGACCGAGCTGGAGGGGAAGGAATACGGATTCGTAGACCCTTCCTCCATTGATATCGGCTTGTAATCCGAGCCGGACGCGCTTCAATCCTCAAGGTCATGTATGGCTGCGGACGTAACGCCAACCCCATACCAGTAAGCTTACGACAAGTAAAATGAACAGCCAAAGCAAGGTCCGGTAAAAAATCGGGAGATATTTTTCTCTTTCCGTCGGGTGCACCGTTTTGCGCGGCGGGAGGAAATGCTCCTCCCGTTCTTCTTCCGGTCCTTGCTCATTCGGCATGTTCAGCTCTTGTTGTCTGGAATACATTTAATCCTCTCTCCTGTAACGAATGATACAACCCATGATGAAATCGATGACGAAGTGCGCAATGATCGGCGCCCACAGAGAGCCGGTCTGTATATAGATCCACCCCAGTCCGTAGCTGATGCCGAACACCAGCCCCGTCATCAGCCAATGCTGCAAATAGCGGATATGGATCGCCGCAAATAAAATGCTCGTCCAGTAAGGCCCCCAGAATGATTGGATCGCTCCCCGGAACAGCCATTCTTCGCAAACCGCCACAATAAACGACATGACCGTAATATGCCACAAAGGGCGGTTTCTGAACAGCATTTCGTTGATGCCGCCGTCGTCGGTGACCTCGGGCGGAACCCACCGCGAGATCAGAACGTCCACGATCAGCACGACGGCCGCCAAAGCGACGCCCCAGAGCGGAATGGCTATCCCCTGTTTCCATGAAAACATCGCGGCAAGCGATGGCCTATGAAACAGCATAATGATGGACCCAAGAACCAATACCAATAATTGCGTTACGTACAAGTTCATGATCAAGTATCGTTCGTCGATTTCATCCACTCTCAGCGACCGAAACTTGAACTGCTTGAAGTTAAATTTTTTCATCCGGATTATTCCTTTATTCGACAAAATCACCTATACTATCAGTGGGGTGGCCGCCGCTTCGCGCCTGCCCGCGACAGCTGCCGCAAGCAGTGAAACCGCAGATTGCCGGTCACCCGGACAATGGGTTCGCCGCAGGCAGTCTCGCGGACGCGAACCCCGCTTTCCTACGCGCAAAAAAGACTACAAGGAGCATGCTTAATGGAGAAACAGTTGACCCGTTCTGATTACTTATTTGTTCTCATCTTTATTTTTATGCTGGTACTGGCCCTCGGAACTTTTTTCCTCGGCGTACGATTGGGTCAGGAACGTTCCGAAGCGAAGTATGCCGAACTGTTCTCCAAACAGACAAATGCCGCCCAAGAGTATTCCGCCTATCATCAACAGTATTTGGTGTCTTATTATCATACCATTTATCAGCCGTATAGGGAATTTCAGAACAGCTGGTTCGATAAATTAAACGCGCTCGAGCTGAACCGTTCCGCCGACGTCTCCCTGATATTGAAAGATTTGGCCAAGCTGGCCAAGGACAAATACGGCGAAGTCAGCAGCGCGTCAATGCCGGACTCCTCGCCTTTGCTGCAGGAAGGCCAGCAAAACTATGCGAAAAGCCTTAAGCTCTTTAACGAAGCCTTAAGCGGATTTCAATCCAAAGCCAATGCGATTCCCGCCGCTCAAGCGCTGGATGAGCTGAACAAGGACGCGTATATTGTCGAAGCGAAAAAGTTCGCTCTGGCCGCACAGCAAAATTATTACGACGCCATCGTAAAATGGAATGCCGCCGATCACCCCGACATCAAGCTCGCCGACCCGGCCAAGCCGCTCAATGTGACGGATTGGAGGGCGCTGTCGTTAAACGCCAAAAACGACTACGTCGCCGCCATGCTTGCCGCTTCGCAGACGTTCAGACCGTTTACGCCCCAGGACATGACCAGCCGGATCGATGAGATGGTGGCGACGGGGCAAGCGGGCAAAATGAATTTGAATCAGGTGCAGCCCGTAGCGGACGTTCTGCTCGCCACGGACGCCGTTCGCACCGGCGACTTTATCCGCAGCAAGAGCAGATGGTATGCGGGCGAAACGCTGCCGCAGCTCCCCTTCTTCATCGACGAGCCGCAGCCGTGATTCGCGCGGAAGCCAATGCCGCGCCATTACAGCAAAAGCCGCCTCGCGGGCATCGCAGTGAACCTGCTTGCCGCTAGCGGCTTGTTTGCCGTTCTGACATTTCGGCCTCAGTCGTATTGAAAACCGCGCAGCATGGCCACGGCCGCCATCCCGCCCTCCACATTGATCACCTGCTCATACCCGTGCTGCCGCAAGTAATAGCATACGTTTGCGCTTCTCAGGCCATGCGCGCATACGATGTACAGCGGCTTGTCCTGGGGAAGCTCGGGCAAGCGGGCGGGAATCGTATTCATCGGTATCAGCTTGGCCTCTTCCAGATGATAATAATCCCACTCCATCGGCTCCCGGACATCAATAATCAGAGCATCGCCCAATCGCTTCCCGTCCACCTTCTCCAGAAACTCTCTTGGCTCGATATATTCGAACGATTCCATAAGGCTGGTCCTCCTTTTTTCGCGGCTGTAATGAAGAATAACGAAAAATTCACAATTGATCAAGTAAAAACCATTGCAATCTAAAGCAATTTGCCATAAAATATGGTTTGTATCCGGATAAAGACGAACAATCAGCAGTAAATATCCGGTAAGCGTACGTAGATTGCCCTAAGAGGTCCAGGCTAATTCAACGGCTGAAACAATCGTTTCGACACCTATTGACACGACCTGAAAGGCATGGTACGCTAATGAAAAATTTCAACTAGCCAGCAATGACATTGACGGAGACAATGTAAACCGGTAATGCGCAGAGAGCCGACGATCGGTGCGAGTCGGACATTATCATTTACGTGGAGCACTCCCGAGTCGCTGTTTTCGAAATGGCCTTCGCTTTCCGCGAAAACCTGTGTAGACTCAGCCGCCTAGAACCCGTTATCGTTCCGAGTCGACAGACTCATGAGGCTGCGCGTGCGAGCGTGCAGCGAATTAGGGTGGTACCACGAGAGCAGCTCTTCGTCCCTTTTATACGGCAATCGTATGGGGATGAGGAGTTTTTTTATGTTCTTTTTTCAAATTATAATAAAATGGAGGTCTGTAAACAATGTTTAAAGTGTTAGTTATGGATGGCATCAGCGATATGGGGATTCAAATGCTGTACGACGCGGAAGATGTCGAGGTTGACAAAAAATCCGGCCTTTCCGAAGCCGAGCTGGTCGCTATCATCGCCGATTACGACGCTTTGATGGTACGCAGCCAAACGAAAGTGACCGAGAATATCATGGCTGCAGCTTCTAAGCTGAAAGTCGTCGGCCGCGCCGGCGTCGGCGTCGACAACATTGATCTGGAAGCCGCAACCAAACGCGGAATCGTCGTCATCAACGCCCCCGACGGCAACACTATCGCCACTTGTGAGCTGACCTTCGCTATGATGATGTCGGTCGCTCGTTCCATCCCGCAAGCGTACAAGAAAACCGTCGGCGGCGAATGGGACCGCAAAACGTTCGTAGGCGTAGAGCTTCGCAACAAGACGCTGGGGATTCTCGGCATGGGCCGGATCGGCAGCGAAGTAGCCAAGCGCGCCAAAGTGTTCGGCATGGACGTGATCGGCTACGACCCGTTCCTGACGGAAGAACGCGCCGAAAAAATCGGCGTAAGACTCGGCACCGTCAACGAAATCGCGGCGCAAGCCGACTTCATTACCGTGCATACGCCGCTGACTAACGAGACCCGCCACATCATCTCCCGTCCGCAATTCGAGCTGATGAAAAAAGGCGTAAGAATCGTTAACTGCGCGCGCGGCGGAATTATCGACGAAGGAGCTTTGGTCGAAGCGATCGACGCAGGCATCGTAGCCGGAGCGGCATTCGACGTATTCGAAGAGGAACCGCCTCGCGCCGAGCATCCATTCCTGAACAATCCGAAAATTATCGTAACGCCTCACCTCGGCGCATCGACCGTAGAAGCGCAGGAGAACGTAGCGATCGACGTGTCGGAGGAAGTGCTTCACATCTTGCGCGACCAGCCGTTCAAAAACGCGGTGAACATGCCTCCGGTACCGCCGACCGTGCTCAACAAGCTGCAGCCGTACTTCGGTCTCGGCGAGCATCTCGGACAATTTGCCGGCCAAATGACCGATGGCGCGGTGAACGAAATCGTCGTCAATTACTCCGGCGATTTGAGTGACGTCGACACCACTCCGCTCACTCGCTACATCGTTAAAGGCATTCTCGCCAATCAGCTTGAAGGCGTCAATATCGTTAATGCCATGCACCTGGCCAAAACTCGCGACGTGAACATCGTAACGCAAAAATCGACGGCATCCAAAACGTTCACCAACCTCGTATCCGTCACCTTGAAGACGAAAAACGAAGAGCGCACTTTGGCTGGAACGCTGCTGTCCGGCTACGGCGAACGGATCGTGCAAATCGATCAATACCCCGTCGATATCGCGCCGCAAGGCAACCTGCTGTTGATCTCGCACAACGATAAGCCGGGTATTATCGGCAAAGTGGGCACGCTGCTCGGCAGCAACGACGTCAACATCGCGACGATGCAGGTAGGACGCAAAGTATACGGCGGTTCCGCCATCATGGTGCTGACAACCGACAAACAAGCTTCCAAGGATGTCCTGGATCAGCTGATCAAGCTCCCCGAGCTGACGAACGTCCGCGAACTGACTTTGGAATAGTACGGTTCGGCCCCGATTTGTTTCACGGACAACAAGATTTAGCTTCTTTTTTCAACAAAAATAGCGAGCTTCCGATATCGTATCGGAAGCTCGCTTCGTTGTTTCGAGCCGTTTCGCGAAAATGTCTGAAAATTCCCATTAGTTAGAAAACGACTGTTGTTTTGGCAAAATGACCGTAAACGTCGTGCCCTGCCCTACGGCGCTCTTCACTTGCACCGTGCCGCGATGGGCTTCCACGAGGTTGCTGACGATGGACAACCCCAGCCCCGTCCCTCCGGTAGTCCCGCGCGTACGCGCTTTATCCGCCTTGTAGAAGCGCTCGAATATATACGGCAGATCCCCGGCCGGAATGCCTTGTCCCTGATCGGTAATCTCCAGTATTACCGCCTCTTTGCCTTCATACACGGAGGGGGCCGCCTTCATCTGAATTTGCGCGCCGGCCGGCGTATGCCGGATCGCGTTATCCAGCAGATTCGTCATCACCTGCTCCAGGCGGTCTTCATCCGCGTCCGCAACCAGCGGCTCGCCCTCCGGCAGTTCGCAGGTCATCGTAATGTCCTGCTCCTTCGACAGCACGGCGAACTTGCGGTGCATCCGCCGCATGAAGCCGGCGATATCAACCTCGCGGAAGTGAAGCTCCAAATTGCCGTTTTCCATCTTGGCGAGGTCGAGCAAATCTCTGACGAGTCTGCCCATGCGGAGCGACTCGTCGTGTATAACCTGAGCCAGCTCCTTGCGCTCTTCCGGCGACGAGGCGATATCGTCGATCAGCGCCTCGCTATAGCCTTGCAGCATGGAAAGCGGCGTTCGCAGCTCATGCGATACGTTGGCTACGAAATCTTTGCGCAGCTTGTCGAGCCGGAACTCCTCGGTTACATTGCGCATGACCGCAACGACGCCTCGTACGACATCCCGCGAGTAGAGCGGCGCCATCACAATGGACCATACCTCATTTTGCACGTGCAGCTTCGTGGCAATTTCCTTGGCTTCGTTGATCACCTGCTCGAACAGCGGTCTTACCGGCGCAGGAATCGTATCGACCCGAATCCCGTCGCCCGCTTCCTCCCCGCCATCCGTATCGAATTCTTCCCACTCGATTTGGTTCCAGTCCCTGACGATCATATAGCCTTGCGGATTGGTCAAAATCACCATTCCGTCCGCATCGAACGTAATCACCGCATCCGCCATACTGCGCAGCACGCTTGACAGATGTTCTTTCTCATGGTTAAGCGCCTTAATCGTATCCGACAGCTCTTCTCCCATCCGGTTGAACGTTTTGGACAGCTCGCCGATTTCATCGTCCGAAGAGATCGGCACCCGCGTACCGTATTCTCCATGGGAAATAAGATCCGCCGCTTTCCTAAGCTGCTGCAGCGGCTGCGTAATCCGGGTGAGCAAGAAGAACGCGAAAAACGTCGTCATCAAAAACCCCGCCATCGACACATAAGCGAATAGTCTCATGACATACGCCTGCGTCGCTTCGACCGATTGCGTCGATTGGTACAGCACGGCGGCTCCGATCACCTTCTGCTGCGCCGAATCCCTCAGCGGCACGGCGACTGCGGAATACAAGCTGTTCGTGCGCTGCTTCACGCCGCCTTTGCCGGCTACCTGATTATCGATGATCGTTCCGTTAAATACGTTCTGCATATCCTGCTTGCTGAAAAAATCATTATAATGCAAATCATCCAAGCTGCCCGCTTCTTCCGAAAACCCGGATTGGTTGAAATCCGTATCGACGATAAATACGGTCGCCTCTTGAGCGCTTAGCAAATCGTTGACCATCATAATATAATGGTCGTCCTCGCTGTGAACCGAAATCCCGTTCGACACCTTCAAAGCGAGCTTATGCAAATTCTCGATCTGGTCCTGCGACTTGGGAAAGGAAGTTTGGATATATTGAAACAGAAACAAGCCCAATACCATCAAGATGACGGCGACCAGGCCGATAATCGTGATCCACAGCTTACCGACTATGCTTCTGAGTATGAACACTTATTTAGGCACCTCAAGCTTGTAACCGACGCCCCAGACGGTGGTGATCATCGAAGCGGCGTCCGGAGAAACCTTATTGAGCTTTTCGCGAAGCCGTTTGACATGCGTGTCGACCGTCCGCAGATCGCCGAAAAATTCGTAATTCCATACATCCTTAAGCAGCTCCTCCCGGGAAAATACTTTATCGGGAGATACCGCCAAGTAGTGCAGAAGCTCGTATTCCTTCGGCGTCAGCGCCACTTCTTGCCCGCCCGCCGTAACGCGGTGAGCGTCGTGCTCGATGACGAGATTCGGGAAGACGATATTGTTGCTCGAATTTACCTCTTTGGACAAATAGGCGGTTACCGACGATCTGCGCAAAATCGCTTTGACCCGATAGATCACTTCGCGCGGACTGAACGGCTTGACGACGTAATCGTCGGCTCCTACTTCAAAGCCCTGCACGCGGTTCGTTTCCTCCCCTTTGGCGGTTAGCATGATGACCGGGGTAGATTTGACCTGGCGCAATCTGGCGCAAACTTCATTGCCGTCGATCCCCGGCAGCATAATATCGAGTAAAATGAGGTCGTAGTCGGTTTCCAACGCTTTCTTGAGCGCGCTTTCGCCGTCTTCCGCTTCCTCGATCGTGAAATTTTCTTTCTCCAAGTACATTCTCAGTAAACGGCGAATGCGCTCTTCATCGTCGACTACCAAGATCGTCATTTTTCTATCCGACATCGGCCCCAACCCTTTCTAAATGAAATGCACTCTCTTCATTATACGCCTGCATACGAGTGAAGCCCAGCGATGACCAGATTAACGCCGATCAACGTGAACATCACGACGAGAAATCCGATAACGGACAACCATGCCGATTTTTTGCCGATCCACCCTCTGGACAAGCGAAGATGCAAATATGCGGCATAAAATAACCATGTAATTAAAGCCCATACCTCTTTGGGGTCCCATCCCCAGAAGCGTCCCCATGCTTCCGCCGCCCAAATCATGGCGAAGATGAGCGCTCCCAGCGTAAAGATCGGATAACCGATGGCAATCGCGCGGTAGCTGATCTCATCGACATCATCCGCGTCGATCCCGTTCATCAGCGGGCTGATGGCAGCGGACAGCGACCGGCGCGCGATTAACCGAAGCAATCCGTACAGGATCAACCCGCCGAGCACCGACCAGATGACCGTATTCAGCTTTCTGGCGGCATTGCTGCCCTTAAGCCATGAAGGGGATTCCATAGGAGGTGTCGTCATGCCGAGGAACGGCTTCATCTCCAGCACCTGAGCGTCCGCAGGCTGCACGAGCGGCGGCAAAACGTAATCGACCGTCTGCTGCACCGCCGTTTCCGCGCCCTCTTCCATTGGCAGAGCGAATTTGGCGTGATAGCCCGACGCATTGAAGCCGAAAATCGTAACGACGAAAGCAATGATCACGACAAGGAAAAACATCGTGAACTCGACGCCCTTTTGTTCCCGGCGATCCGTCTTCGAGGTTCCCTTAAAATTAACGCTGCGCAGCAGGTACATAAGGCCGGCCGCGAAACCGACGGCGAAGAACGCCTCTCCCGCCGCCGCCGTCGTCACGTGGATTTTCAACCAGTAGCTTTGCAGCGCCGGAATGAGCGGCTGCACTTCTTTCGGGAATACCGACGCGTAAGCGATAATGATAATGCCCACCGGCAGCGCGAAAATGCCGAGCACCGGCGCGCGGTAGATCAAGTAGACGATAATAAACGCGAGCATGATCATCATGCCGAGGAAGGTCATAAATTCGAACATGTTGCTCGTCGGAATATGCCCCGCCTCAGCCCACCTTGTGAAGAAGAAGCCGGCGTGACAGGCTAAGCCGATAATGGAGAAAATAAGTCCTGTTTTCCCCCATCGTTTCACATGCCCTTCCGGATCGTCCCGATTCCAACTTTTCCCGGCAATAGCAAGAACGAAGATAAGAAACGCTACGTTGTATACAATGAAAGCAAGTAGCAATAACGTGCTGCTGTTCACTACGACACCCCTCCAGCCTCTAACGTTTTGGGATCCGCGTCAATCCCCGATTTGTGAAGAACCTGGGCGACCTCCTTACGGATGCCGAACCAGTTTTTGTTCGTATGCGCGCCTAACGACAGCTGTCCGTCGTCGATGCGCAGCCATATTCTGCGGTGATGCCAGTAAAAGCCCATGACCAGCCCGATCATGCTGATTCCCGCCCCGACCCATATGAACGGAAGCGCGCGGTCCACGCGAATGTTCAAGTAGCTCGTATATTCCGAGAACTGCACGTCATCCATCGAGTTGACGGACAGCTCGAACTTGGAAGCGATAGCTCCGTTAATTTGATCCTGGGAGAACGCTTCTTTATCCACCTGGCGCGGGAAATACATGTACGGCTGCCCTTCGGGAGCCAGTCCCGGCCCTTTGATGTAAAAAATAAACGCAGGCGCCTTCGGCTCGTTCGATTTGGTCATCGGCAGCCCTTTTTCGTCCAATCCGAATTCGGGGAAGTAGCCCTTCAGCGTCAATTCATACGGTCCGGCCTGATACTTGTCGGCAGGACGGGTCATGGACAGGTCCAATGCGCCGTACACTTCTCCGGTCTGTTTATTTTTCAGGGACGGCTTAACCGAAATCAGCAGCGGATCTTGCTTGAAATCGTACTGATAGGCCAGCAGACCTTTATAATTCAACGGCTCGTTTACGATAATATTTTGCCGGTGCACCTCTTCCAGCTTCGGCTGCTTGAGAGGATCGTCGCAATCGGCCGTGCATTTGTACAAAACCGCTTTCGTTTCGTAAACTTTCGGCACGGCCTGCTCCTTCGCCCGGAATCCCGGCGACATCTCGTCCTCGCTATAAAACTCCAGCGTAAACTTCTCATTTTTCAAATAATAAGAGGTTTCCGGAATTTTGACGATTTGCCCTTCGGGAAAGGCGACGTATTGGTCCATATTCCATCCGGGAAGACTCCTCATTAAGACGGCCAACAAAAAGATAATAAGCCCGATATGGTTAATATACGGCCCCCAGCGGCTGAATCGGTTTTTCTCGGCCAACAAGGCCGTTCCGTCGGTATGTACGCGATAATGCTGTTTCCTTAACGCTTCGGCCGCTTGCTCGACCCATACTTTTGCATCCTCGTCCGCGCTTTCACAGGATGGACCGCTCGTCGGCAGCGGCCCCTTGTAGGATACCTTCTGGCGCAAAATAAAGTTGGTATGCTTGCGAATCTGCTGCTTGTTCAGCGCGCGGTACAGCGGAAGCACCCGGTCCAGACTGCAGACGACAAGCGAGGTGCCGAGCATCAGCAGCAAAGTAATAAACCACCAGGATTGATATGTATGAGATAGCCCCAACTGGTAATAAATCTCGCCGATCGTTCCGTAGGTGTCTTTGTAATAGGTGGACGGATCAAAATTGACGAAGTTGCTCTCCTGGGTAAAGATCGTGCCCAGCGCAGCTCCCAGCAGAGTAATGATAATAAGATAGATGGCAATTTTGACGGAGGAGAAGAAGTTCCACACTTTGTCGAGCAAGCCCGGATTTTCCCTCTGTGAACGTCTTGCCACGCCATCGTAGCGCATCTCCAGCGGAGCCGACCCATCGTCGTCGAACAACGGCTTCCCGCACGATTCGCAAAGCACGGTTCCGAGCAAATTCTGGTGACCGCATTCGCATTTGGTATTCTGAATCATGATGTCCTCCTAAAGCGTCTGACTGATGGCCGAGCGGCCGGCCCGCGCTTCTGCCCCGTTCATGCCTTTCGTTCGCCGCAAAAGAGGGCTCCTGTTCACGGCAACGGTCGGAAACCCTCTTTTCATAGACGAATAGTGCGGATGAACAAGAATTGCGGCACAAAACGCCGCTAACGATGGACTGCCATCAGACGTAAGCCAGCCGTTATTTACTCGAAGCGGCAATGGTTGCAAGTGTTTGCTCTATGTAAGCTTCATCCATTTCGCCGATCCTGATCGTAGCGATTTTGCCGTCGGGAGCGATGAAAAAGGTTGTAGGATACTGCATGACGCCATACCGCTTCCGGGTTTCTTCCTTGTCGTCAAGCAAAATCGGAAAATGAATCTTGTACTGGTCGATGAAACTTTGCACCGTGATCTTGCTCTCTCCAAGGTTGACGCCAAGAAAATCGGCGTTCTGCTTATTCAGCTTGTCGTACTGCTGCTGAATGGCCGGCATTTCGTTCTTGCAGGGCGGACAAAACGTCCCCCAGAAGTTGACCATAACCGTTTTCCCCTTATAATCGGAAAGCTTATGCTGTTTGCCGTCCAGTCCGACGAGGGTAAAGTCGGGGGCCTTGGACCCTTCGACAGGCTTCTTGTCCGTGGCGTATAAATTGTTGAACAGCGTAAACGCCCCGATCACAACGACCACGGCAAAAATGGCCAACTGCACCCAACGTTTATTTTTTCCCATTATGTCACACCTCAAACAATCGCTATTCGAGTCTAACCTCATTATATCGAAATTTGACGCCAGCGCTTATTTGCCTTTTTGAATTTTATGTGTCTTGAGAGCGCTATCGATAAGCTCCTTCACTTCCTGCGGCTTTAAATGACGGAATTTGCCCCGAGGCACGCCGGTCAGCGGAATCGGCCCGAATTGAACGCGTCTCAGCTTGATTACGGGATACTGAATCGCTTCGAACATACGCCGGACCTGGCGGTTACGCCCTTCATATATCGTAATCGAAACTACAGTTTCATTCTTTTCCGGATTGATGTCATAATATTCAACCTCGGCGGGGGCGGTCAGACCGTCCTCCAGCTCGATTCCCTCTCTCAGCTTGTCCAACAGCGTTCCGTGCGGAACTCCCTTGACCGTGGCATGATAAGTACGCGGGACATGATGCTTCGGATGCGTCAGCAGGTTGGCGAATTCTCCGTCGTTGGTTAGCAGCAGCAAACCTTCGGTATCGTAATCGAGCCGCCCTACCGGATAGATCCGCTCTTTGACCGCTTTAAGAAAATCCGTAACGATTTTTCTTCCGCCCGGATCGGATGCGCTTGTAATAACCCCTTTAGGCTTATTAAACAGAACGTACACTTTCTTTTGTTGACGAATAGCCCGTCCATCCACTTTGATCACATCCTTCTGAGCGTCGACCTTCACTCCCAAGGTTGTGATCACTTCATCGTTCACCTGCACGCGGCCTGCAGTGATTAATTCCTCGCACTTTCTTCGGGAGGCCACTCCCGCTTCTGCCAACACTTTTTGTAGTCTTTCCATTGGACTCTATTCACCTCAACCCTAATGATACCTATCATCGGGTGAAATCACAAGCTGAGACCAAGGGAAATAACCGCCGGGACACGAAATCGTATGCGGAAATATGTCGTCGGACTGAAATTCGTGCTTCTCCGCAAGCCGAAGAATCAGCTTATTCAAGACGAACAGCTGCTCCTTCTCCTGGGCTGTGAAGGCTCTGCGGGGTTCGGAGTAATCTCCTTCCAGGCAAATATGGATATATAGCGGATCGGTCTGCTCGGAGGCAGGAATAATGGACCCGTCTCGGGCTATAAAAAAATCATAGCCTTTTCCGTTAATGGAGGAACATGCGGAATGATGAATGACAACGCCGTAAAACTGCACTCAGCTCACCTCTTATCCGTTCGCTGGTACAGTATATGTGCGGAGAAAACCGGGGGTTCTAGGCGAAGACTAAATAACAGACGACAATCGAGGCAACGAAACCGACCGCATCGGAGATCAGACCGACTTTGAGCGCATAGCTTGCCTTGCGGATGCCGATGGCTCCGAAATATACGGTGATGACGTACATCGTCGTATCCGTGCTGCCTTGAATCGTCGAAGCGATCCGGCCGATCAGCGAATCGGGGCCGAACTGCTGGATCAAGTCCGTAGTGAAAGCCAGCGAGCCGGCTCCGGTGATCGGCCGCAGGATGGCCAGCGGCAGCACCTCGCTGGGAATTCCTATCATCTCGAAGAACGGGCGAATCCAGCCGATGAACAGCTCCATCGCTCCGGATGCGCGAAATACGCTGATGGCGACCATCATCCCAACCAGATGCGGAATGATCCGGATGGCGGTATCGAAGCCGTCTTTGGCTCCTTCCACGAAGGACTCGTAGACAGGGATTTTACGGTAGGCGGCGAACAGGGGGATAAACACGATAATAACGGGAATCGCCCAGGCCGAAATCATATTTATCCAAGAGTACAATGGAGATCATCCTTTCCCTTTCGGATTGTTCCTCCGGTTCTTAGGTATCACGGTGCTGCGCTGCCGGTACCACTTATCCACGAGGATGGCGGCGAGCGTAGAGATAAAGGTTGCAAGCAGCGTCGTGCCTACGATCTCCGCCGGATTGGCGGAATTGAAGTTCATCCGGATCGCGATCAGCGTCGTCGGTATCAGCGTAATGCTCGCCGTATTCAGCGCAAGCAGCGTGCACATCGCGGGACTTGCCGTATCCTTGTCCGGGTTCAGCAGCTGCAGCTCCTGCATCGCCTTGATTCCCATGGGAGTGGCCGCATTGCCGAGACCGAGAATGTTGGCGCTCATGTTCGACATGATGTAGCCGATGGCCGGATGATCCTTCGGAACGCTCGGAAACAGGAAGCGGACGATCGGGCGGAGCAGGACGGCCAGCTTCTGCAGCAGCCCCGCGTCCTCCGCAATCCGCATCATGCCTAGCCAAAACACCATAATGCTGATAAGCCCGAAGCATACCGTCACTCCGCTTTTGGCTCCGTCGAACGCCGCCTGCGTGACGAGCTCGATCTTCCCCTGGAAGGCGGCGACGGCGAATCCCGCTACGATGAAAAACAACCATATAAAATTGACCATTTCCGCTGGCTCCCTTCCCGCCGGCATTTGGCGCTTTGGCTTAGCTTTGGCTTAGATCGCGCGTCCCGTAAACAATACGCGGACGAGAAATTGCATAATATACAGCCATTTCTCGGTGAACGACGCTTCCCATTCATCGCTCGCCGAAAATGACATGGACGAGCTTTCCTTTTCCTTCAGACGGGAACTGCCCTTCTCGTACAGCGGAACGTTTCCGATAGGCTTGCCGTTCAAACTGAACTCCAGTTTTCCCATCTCGCCGAGCCGGTAGTTGATAGAAGCAGGATCATTCAACTGCACCTTGGAGCTGAACTGGCCTTGCTCCGAATCCAGAGCCGGATAAGAGAAGGCGTTGCCCGCGACATAATCCGTCCCCTGCACAGGATCGCCCTTGGCGGTCAGTTTCTTCAGGGGGAAGTTCTGAAAGCCGTAATCGAGCAGCTTCGCATGATCCGCCCAATCATCGCCGTCGTTGAGCGTAACGACAGCGAGCTGCTGGCCGTTGCGCGTAGCGGACGAGACGAGGCAGCGCTTGGCTATTTTCGTGTAGCCTGTCTTGACTCCGTCGGCTCCTTCGTACAAGCTGAGCATCTTATTTTTGTTCATCCACGTGTAATCCCACGGATCGTTCGGGTTCGGCGCCTTCTTCACTTTGGTTTTCACGATATCCCGAAATACCGGATTTTTGAGCGCATAGGCGGCCAGCAGCGCCATATCGTTGGCGGTCGAATAATGCCCCTCCGCATCCAGTCCGCTCGGATTTTTAAAGCTGGAATTGCGCATGCCGATGAGGCGCGCCTCTTCGTTCATCATGTAGGCAAAGCCCTCGACCGTTCCGCCGACATGCTCCGCTATCGCCGTTGCGGCGTCATTGCCGGAGCGGAGCATCATGCCGTACAGCAAATGATGCAGGCTCATTTCTTCGCCCAGCCGCAAGTAGATCGACGAGCCTTCTTTGCCGAACGCGTTTTTGCTCACTTTCACCACGTCGGACAAATTGCCCTTTTCAATGGCGACGATCGCCGTCATAATTTTGGTCAGACTTGCGATGCGCATCGGTTTGTCCCCCTGCTGGCTGTACAAAATCCGCCCCGAAGTAACATCGATCAAAGCCGCCGTCTCCGCGTGGGTCGATACGGGCGGGGCTGCTTCTGCCGGTGTTGACCCGTTCATTACGGTAAAGGTCAAAACGATTGCCATGATGAGCGATCCCAATCTTTTCATGTGGCTCCGGTCCTCCTAAACTTGAGTACTCCCCGTCTTACTCCCTGCTTGTACTTTTTGTCGGGACAGCGCAGCGGCGGCTCCCCGAGGAAACTATTCTTAAGTCGGCAAGCGGGACATCTTGTACATGTATATGCTTAAAGAGCCGCGTTATGTCCTCTTCCTTATCGGCGTATGAAACCGGCTTTATTTCGAAACAGCGCAAAAAAACCTACGGGGAACCGTTAAAGTTCTGAACTGCACCCCAATTGTTAGACACAAGCTAACAATTGGAGGTGCAGTTTTTTATGAGTAGATTCAGTGTGAAGGAGAAGTTCCAGACCGTACAAGATTATTTGTCAGGAAAAGAATCCTATTCTGAGATCGGGGCACGCATTGGAATCGATTACAAGTCCGTTATTAAGTGGGTAGCTTTCTATCGTGCACATGGTATGGAAGGTTTAGCTGC
>NZ_JANYUY010000028.1 GCF_025060755.1 Paenibacillus doosanensis | reverse complement strand
TCGATACGTCTAAGCCTACGTATTTTATGGTATCCTTCATAGTACAGACTCTCCTTTGCAATTTAGCTCTGATTTTGGTTTTGGTTTAGCTTCTACTACACCATTATTCCCAAAATTAACCTAAGACATTGCACTGACGGGGAGTCTGTCTCGTTCATGATAACTGTTGTAGCCGGATTTCTTTCATTTTAACCCCTCACACGGGGAAAATCCGTCTACAAAGGCGACCGCGTACGCTGTTCCAACTCTCTACCGACTCTCCGGCCACTTTTTCACCGCTCTCTTAGAAGCGTGGTGAAAAAGTCCGCTGCGGCGTCCATTTGATCCTCCAATCGCTGTCGATAGCTTCGCTTTAAGACGACTGCCACAGTCTGATCATTTCCGCCTTCTCGAATCTCCCCAGCTTCCGGTACGCCTCCGCTTCATAGTCCGGCGACAAGACGGGAAGCCGCATATCCCCCGCTTGCACGATTCGCTTTATGGACGCGAGCGGAGGCGTCTTTTCCCACTGTCCGTCTACCAATTTTTCGATATCGCCCATTATTTCCACTTCGATGCCGTCAACGAGCAGCTTGCCGAAATGAGATCGTATCCGGCCGTTGGATGAATAGGCTACCGGCTTGGCGATATAGCTCGCAAACATGCGCTCCATTGCATAAGCTCCCGCTTCATCGGTTTGAATATCTATATCGTTGGGCTGTACAGGCAAGCCTTGATAAGCCAAGCCGGCACTGCCCGTCAAAGCCCAGTTCAGTTCCGTTGCGGCAAGCCGCGAATAAATAAATTGCACAACAGAGGCAATTGCAGATGAAACCATTCTTTCCCACCGGCCTTTCTTTATCTCAAAATGTTCTTAACGTTCGGCCGCTTATCCTCCAAACCCAACCGGGCCGGAAGCGGCGCTACAGTTTGACCGCTTCCCGGTAGCGGCTCGGCGTAACTCCTTCGATCTTTTTGAAAATGCGGTTAAAATACGTCGGCTGGTAGCCTACGCGCTCGGCGATCTCGTTGATCTTCAAATCCGTTTCCGCCAGCAGACGCTTCGATTGATCCATCCGGATTCGGGTCAAGCAATCGATAAAGTTGCTCCCGGTCGCCTGCCTGAATATGCGGCTGAGCGTCACCGGATTGACGCCGTAGGCATCCGCGTACGACTCCAGCGATACCTCGCTATGATACGAAGTGCGGAGCGATTCGACCATGCTTTCGACGATCCGCCTGTGCTTCGCCTCATGCGTCTCGGCCGTTTGCCGGACCTCCTCCACATAAGGACCGACGACCTTGTGCCGGAACCAGCCGACCGCTTCCTCGGGATCGGTTATCCGGCTCAGCTCCGCATACGGATCGAAGGATGCCGCGTGCGGGTACGGATCGAAACCGGCCTTCAGAAAGTGGAACTGCATATTGCCGAACAGCTGAAGCAGACCTTGCGAGAATAACCGCTGCGTGCTCCTATGCCGGTGGAGCTCGCGGCAGAATCGTTCAGCCGCCTCCATCGCTTCGTCCAGCTGCCCGTCCCGGATCGCCTGATGCAGCTCCGTCTCAGCCACAAACGGATAATGGACCGGCGCGTGCTCTTCGCGGCTGTGCTCCTCGGCGTCCAATATTTGATTCCCTTCGATCAGCTTGCGGTTGCGAATTTCCTGTCTCGCCTCGTCCAGAACGACGGGAATCCGCGTTGCAGCGGGAGTGATCCGGCCGAGGCAAACCGTGACCTCCATGCGGATCGTCGAGCTGATCGCTTGGGTCAGCTGCTCGGCGAATTCATACAGCTCCAGCTTCGCCTGCCGGCTTGACACCCGCGCCGGATAACGGACGAGAAGACCTGCGGACATATCTTGAAAGTTAATCACTTCCGCATGATCGAATTTCGATTGGGCCAGCTCTTCCGTAATATTGGAAGCGGCATAGGACAGATGCTGAATATCGCGCTCCTTGTAATGGGCCGATGACCGCTTGGTCATGCCGTGAAGCTGAATGACGACGACGGCAAAGCTGTCGTCCCCCGGCTCCCAGCCCAGCTCCTCCATCCGGCTTCGCACCTCCGTCTCCGTCCAGGTGTAGAAGTGCCCCTGCACCAGCTGCAGCAGGAAGCCTACGCGCAAGCTCGGCAGCTGTCTGGCCGACAGCTCCCGCAAGCTTTGGCTTTCCAGGCTCAGCTGCCTCCATTCCCGCTCGATGAACGCGACCTCGTTATGCTCGCCGTCCGCGTCGGCCGGCCTTCGGTTGACCCGGATCAGCCCGGTCAAATACCGAATCGGCTCGTACAGCTTGCGCGAGGCGAAGATGGAGATCACGATTCCCGCGAGCAGCCCCGCCAGGCTGACGGCATAGAGCAGCCTGGAGGTAAGCAGAACCGGCGCGGTCATCTTGGATAAGGATACTGCGGATACATAGATCCAGCCGCTGCCGAGCCGGTTCAAGGTGCTGTAGGAGACGGAGTAGCTCTCCTTCCCGTTTGCCGCCGCATAGACGAAGGTGCCGCTGCGCCGGCCCTGGGACAGCACCGCCCGCTTCAGCTCCTCCTCCCTGGCGGAAGGCTGTCCGGAGCCGGCCTCGGCGATCCATACGCCGTCTGCCGCAACCATAAAGGAACTGGCCTCTCCCCCCGCAGTCGGTTCGCTCAGCAATTGCGCCAAGGCGCCCTTGTTCAAATAAATCGCAAGCGCGGCAAAGGGCTGACCGATATCGGCCGGAAGCCGGTAAATCAAGGCCGGCGCCTCCTTGTCCATCTGCTGCAGCAAACCAAGCGACGGGAGCCAGTACGTCGTGTATGGCCCGGCCAGCAAGGAATGGAAGCGCTCTCTATCCAGCGCGCCGAGCGCCGTCACGCCGCCGTCCTCGGAATAGACGGTTCCCGGCCGATCCATATACAAATAAGCCTCCTGAATCAGCGGATTGGAGCCCTTCAGCAGCACCAGCGAGTGAAAAATCTCCCTGATATGCTCGTAGTCGTAATCGGTTTGCAGGTTTAACAGCTTCAGGCCGAATACCGGATTAAACGCCCATTGAGTCGCATTTTTCTCCAGATGCGTCAGCAGCTCGTCCGCTCGAACGACTGCCTGGCTCACCTGCAGCTCCCTCGTGGCGGCGACGGATTTCTCCAGTTGTCCGATGCCGATCCGGTTAACGCAAATGCCGACCAATAAGGTCGGCAAACAAGTAATCGCGAGCACGATAAGCAAGCTCTTGCGGTAAGTTCGGCGCTGTACCCATGAGATAGCCGGCATGTGAAAGGGAAGCTTCCATCCGTTCATCGGTCATCGTACCGCCTTTCTCCTTCGTCTCAGCGCTAAAAGCGCAGCTCCTTCGCGCGCTCGCGGAACTGTGCGACGGCTTCCGCATACTGCGGGTCGGCCATGTAATTGACCGTCTCTTCCTTGTTGCGCGCCAGATCGAACAGCACTTCCGATCCGTCCGTATCGTAATACTGGTATTTCAGATGATCGCGTTTAATCATCAGATTGGTTCCCCCGAATTGGGACACCGTCTCGTTATCCCATCCGGCGGAATCTCCTGCCATCAGCGGCTCAAGGCTGCGGCTATCCAGCCCTTCCGGAGCGGGAATGCCGCACAGATCGCAGATCGTCGCGAACAGATCGCATAGATTCACATTTTCCTCCAAGGTTCTGCCGCCTTGAAACCCGGCCGGATATCGGATGATCAGCGGCACTCTGGCGCTCGCTTCGAAAAACTTCTGCTTCTCCCATACGCCGTGCTCGCCCAGCATCTCCCCGTGGTCGGACGTATAAATGATGATCCAATCGTCCAGATTTTGGCCGACATGCTCCAGCGCCGCCATCACTTGTCCAAAATATCCGTCGATCGTCTCGATCATTCCGTAATAAGCCGCCGTCGCCCGGCGAATGTCCCGCTCGGTTGCGTCGACTCCGGCATGTACGCGGAATTTGCTGAGGAACGGATGGTCGAACAACGGTTCATTGAAATTCGGCGACACCCTGTTCAAGTAATAAGTGAATTTCTCCTCGCTCGTAAAGTAAGGATAATGCGGCTGCAGGAAGCTGACTTTCAATAGAAGCGGCTGAATCTGCTCGCGGTCGTAGTACGTGCTGTTGAAATAATCGTCGATGAATTGCAGCGCTCCCTCCAGCGCATATTCATCGTGGGAGATACACTGTCCGCGGCCGACCCCGGCCCGGCTCACTTCTTTAGGCTGCGGCCATTTCTGGGACGGGACGCGGTACTTCGCATATTCGTCCTCCTGCTTGCCTTCGATATAGCCCGGCTCTGTCTGCATATCGCCGCAGATCCGCCGCGTCCAGCCCATCATCTGGTCGGTTCCCGTATGATGAAGCTTGCCGCTGACGACGGTCTGGTAGCCGTACTGCGACAATCGTCTGGCAAAGGTCATATGCCCGGGCGGCAAATCCTGCCCGAACGTTTCGCATCCGGTCGTTCGCGGGAACTGTCCCGCCATCATGCTCTGCCTGCTTGGAATGCAGATCGGAGAAGGCGTATACGCATTGCGGAACACCGCGCCGGTCGATGCGAGCCGGTCCAGATGAGGCGTGCGTATAACCGGATTGCCTTCATACCCCGTCACGTCCGCCCGATGCTGGTCGCTCATCAAAAACAATATGTTCGGCTTCTTCTTCATCTCGCCAACCACTCCTTTTTTTTTCATTTTTATCCACATGGACCATGAACGAGTCAAAACCGGCGAAGCGACCTACTTTCCTTTTCGCTTCGCATACTCCGCGTTAATCTCCTCGTCTATTTTCCGATACTGTGCATCGGCCTTCAGCTTCGCTACGAACTCGTCCCATGCCGCAATCGGCTCCCGCCCGAGAATAATTTTCACTTTCAAATCCTGAATCTTTTTATCGTAATCTTTGCCTATTTTCAAATAAGTTTCCGAATTCAGCCCTACGGCGGGGTCGGCTACGCTGTATTTGGCCCGCTCGTCGATAATCTGCTTGTTTCTGTTCAAGAAATCGGCCGGAATGCCGGTCTGGTACGCCCTTTCATAGCGATCCAGATTGGCGAACAGGTGCAGGAACACCCCGACATTATCTTTGGCAGCCTGCTCCGTAGGCGCGATGACGCCGTCCTTCACGGTATAATGAACGTCCTTCAAGCCGAAGCTCGCCAGCATCCATCCTTCCTCCGTCGCTCCGTAATCCATGAACTGCAGCAGCTTTTTCATTTTGGCTTCGGGCACCGTCTTCGGGATTACATACATCCCGTACACTCCGGAGTCCTTGGGAACGAATTTGCCGTTCGGCCCTTCCAGGTAAGTGAGCGGCAGCAGATCCGCCTGCGGGTTCGTCTTCCGCATCTGCCCGGTCAGCAGCCATGACGGCTTGATCGCATCGGCAAATATGCCGGCCTTGCTCGTCGTGATCAGGTCGCGCACCTGCGTCGTCTTGAGCGTCGGGAAGTCGGGGGCGATGATACCGTCCTGATACGCCTTCGTCAGCCATACCAGCGCCTCGCGCGTACCCGGCTCATATACTGTATTCAACAATTTGCCGCCCTTTTCCTTCCACCGCCCGTTCGTTCCGTTGAACACGTTCTCTACCCAGCCGAAAGAGCCCATCCCGTCGGAGCTCACCAGTCCGGAGAAGCCGATCGTATCGTTCTTGCCGTTGCCGTCCGGATCTTTCTCCTTGAACGCCTTCATCGTCTCGTACATCTGATCCATATCGGCAGGCACCGGCAAGCCGAGCTTGTCGAGCCAATCTTTGCGGATGAGCGGGAAGGAGCCGGAGCCTTCGAGCGGCCTGACCCGCGGAATGCCGTAGCTGCGGCCGTTGATGCTCGAATTTTGCCAGGACAGAGCCGGAAGCTCGCTTAAATGCTTGTAATCCTTAATATAAGGCGTAAGATCCCAGAACGCCCCTTGGGCGGCCATCGTTTGGACTTGCGGATGATAAGGGTCGAGCACGAGCATCAGCTCCGGAATGTCTCCCGACGCCAGCGTCACATTCATTTTATCGTCGTAATTGTTGCCCGATACCCAGGAGATGTTCAGCTTCGTATTCGTATTTTTCTCGATTTCCTTCTTCGTCACATCGTCTTCCCCCGGAGGCTCCGGCGTGAAGAACACGGTCATGACACTGATCTGCGTCGGACCGGCGTCCTTGCCGGCGTCCGCTCCATTCTGCTCCGCGCCTCCCGAACAACCAGAGAGCAGCGCCGCCGCTCCTACGACGGATGCCAGCGCCAACGTCCATGCTTGCTTTCTCATCTGTATTCAGCCCCTTTAGTTTAATATGAACCCGTGCCTTGGCAGCGCCGACCGGCAGTCATTCCTTAACCGACCCGACCATCGCTCCTTTGGCGAAATGCTTTTGCAAAAACGGATATACGAGCAAAATCGGAATCGTCGCGACGACGACGGCGGCCATCTTCAGCGTCTCCGGCGGAATCGGCTGGTCGCTGGTCAGCTCCAGAGCGGCCGAACCTCCCGATGCGGTGGACGCGTCGATCAGCATATTTTGCAGCAGCACCTGCAACGGCCAAATGTTATGGTTGTTGATGTACAAGATGGCCTGAAAAAACGTATTCCAATAGCCGACGGCGAAAAACAGCCCGAAGGCGGCCATCGCCGGAAGCGATAGCGGCAGAACGATGCGGACCCATGCCTGAATATCGTTGCAGCCGTCCATCGTAGCGGCTTCCTCCAGACTGTCCGGTATGCTGTCGTAGAAGCCTTTCATAAGCAGCACGTACCAGCCGCTGCTCAGCACGGGAACGATCAGCGACCATACGCTGTTGATCAGCCCCAGTTCCCTGACGAGCAAATAATTCGGGATGATGCCCGGCTGAAATAAAGTCGTCAAAAGAACCATCAGCATCAGCATTTTGCGCCCTTCCATCCGTTTGCGCGACAGCGTATAGGAGAGCGCCGAAGTAACCGCCAGCGAGAGCAAAGTGCCCGCCGTTGCGAGAAATCCGCTGATTCCGATCGCATTAATAAACGATTTGGTCGATAAAATATACCGGTAAGAGATAAGGCTCCACGATTCCGGGAACAACACGAAGCCTCTGCTGAAATATTCGTCCGGGTTCGTAAATGAAACGATAAACACGTAGTACAAAGGAAATACGCTGATCAGCCCTACCATTGACAGGATCAGCACATTGACTGCCGTAAACCACCGGTCCGCCGCTTGCCCCCGCATATCAGTACACTCCTTCCTCGCCCATTTTTTTAGCCGCTTTGTTCGCCGCCACGACAAGAATCAAGCCTACCAGCGATTTGAACAGCCCGATCGCCGTGCTGTAGCTGAATTGCCCCTGCTTGATGCCGACCCGGTATACGTAGGTTTCGAACACGTCGGCCACATCGGAGACGGCGCCGTTCATCATCAGGAACACTTGCTCGAACCCGACGTCCATCATATGGCCGATTCGCAGGATAAGCAGAATGACGACGACGTTGCGGATGCAGGGCAGCGTAATATGCCATATTTGCCTGAGCCTGCCCGCCCCGTCCATTTTCGCCGCTTCATACAGTTGCGGATCGATGCCGGCAATGGCCGCCAGGAATATAATCGTCCCCCAGCCCGCGTCCTTCCAGATCGTTTGGGCCGTCAGCAGCAGCCAGAAATAACGGGGATTGGTCAAAAAGTCGATCTGGCTCCAGCCTGCGCTCTGCAGCATCTTGTTTATAACGCCTTCGCTATGCGACAGCATTAAGAAGGTAATCCCGACAATGATCACCCACGAGAAAAAATGCGGCAGGTAGACGATCGTCTGCACCGTCTTCTTGAATGTTTGCTGCTTCAGCTCGTTCAGCAGAACGGATAACAAAATCGGCAGCGGAAAGAAAAGCACAAGGTTCATCACATTAATGCCAAGCGTATTGCGGAACAGCTTCAGAAAATCCGGATTGGCGAAAAATCGCGCAAAATGCTCGAAGCCGACCCACGGGCTGTGCAGCAAGCCTTGGTAAGGGGAGTAATTTTGAAACGAAATCAGAACGCCCCACATCGGCACATATTTAAAAATAAGAAAAAACAAAATGCCCGGCAGCGCAAGCAAGTACAAATACCGGTTGCGCCTCCACATTTTTATCCACCGCTTCTCCTTAGGCCTCTCCGCAAGCCGGTCGACGCCGCGGACTCCGCTGGCGCGTATTGGTGTCATCGCTATCCCTCGTTTCCTCCGTAATGTACCCCCATCATAGCGATGTAAGCGATTACCGGCAATAACACTTTTTTTTGCCGTCCGCCGCGCGCGGTAACACATTTTTAACGCGTTGCACTTTTTTTCGCGAACGCCAAAAAACCGCTCCTCTACAGAAGAAAGCGAGTATTGCCCGCCGTATCTGCAACAAGGAACGGTTTCTTTATGTTGTAGCTTCGCGCTTCTTAGCCGTTGCTTCTCCAAGCTTCCAAGTTCATTTCATTGTTCATGGCTGCCGCGGCGAATGCGCCCATAGAAGCGGCAGCAATAACCTGATGGCGCTGCGAGGCCGCATCCCCCGCGCTGTAGACGCCGGGAATGTTCGTTTTGCCGAACTCGTCGGTAACGACGACTCCCGCTTCCGTCACTTCGCATCCGATAGCCTGCGGCAAATCCGATCCCGGAACCAGCAGCGGTTTGAAAAAGATCCCTCGGCACGGAATCGCCGTTCCGTCCTCAAGAACGACTTGGCGCACGATGCCTTCATTCGAATCAACCGAGCGGATCGGCGCATCGAATAACGGGATTTGCCGGCGGCGCAGCTCCTCGCGCTCCGCATCGGACAGCCCGTCCGGCCCGTTCGTGCAAACGACAAACCGCTTCGTCCAGCCGGATATAAGGGGAGCGAAGTGCATGAGCTCAGCCCCCTGGTGAATAATAACAAGCGGTTCGTCTCTTAATTCCCAGCCGTCGCAATACGGGCAGACGAAGGCGCTTTTCCCGTATACCTCCGCCAGCCCCGGTATCGCCAGCGGCCGGTCCTTCATGCCGAAGGCAAACAGCAGCTTGCGGCTCGCAAAGGTTTGTCCATTCGCCGTCGCTATGCGGAAGCTCCCGTCCGTCCCGGCAACCGATACGGCTATGTCTTCGACGAACGAAACGGACGGATAAGCTCCGATCTGTTCCTTGGCGATCCGCCGAAATTCGTCCGGTTGAATCCCGTCGCGGGTCAGAAACCCGTGGGATTCCCGCGTGACCGCATTGCGCGGGCGGCCTTCGTCGATGACCGCCACCTTTTTCCTTGCCCGTCCCAGCATGAGCGCGGCATTAAGCCCCGCCGGGCCTCCTCCGATAATGACTGCATCGAGAAGCTGATCTTCCATCATTTCTGCACCTCCGTAGTATATTAACCTAGCATATGCTGATGCTTCAAGCGAACCAGCACCTTGCCGAAACGGCCTCCCTGCCGGATTTCCACCTTGCCGTGCGGGTAATTGCTTGCCAAGTAATCGGCGACGATGGTCCGGTTCCGCTCGTCCGTCGGCACCTTCCACATATTCAGCCAGTTGATGGCGTCCTCGAGCGCCGTTTCAACGGAAACCTCCGTCGTTTTCATTTCCCTTGTGACCAGCGTCTCGAAGGAATATCCTTTAAGCAGCAATAAATTCAGCAAATAGGACATCTCCAAATGCTCGGCCCTGCGGGGCTTGTCTGCGAGCAGCGGCCAGACGGCATCGACCAGGCTGTGCTCTCTGGAGCCTACCGAAAGACTGATATAGCAATAATCCCGAGCGCAGCTCAGCACCTTCTCCACGCTCTCCCAATCGACAATGACCGGACACATCGAGACAAACACGAAATCGAAAGCTTTTTCCCATCCTTTGGCTTGAATATCAATATCCTCAAACCGCTCGGCGGCAATTTCCACTTTCCCCGGGGCGATCCCCGCGGCCGCGGTGTTTTCCTTCAGCAAGTCCACCAACGGGGGAGAAGACTCCACGGCGGTGACGCTGGCGCCTCTTAAGGCGAACGGCACGGTAAATCCGCCCGACGCCGCTCCGATATCCAATATCGAGGCGTCTGCAAAGGTTACGCCCCGTCCTTCCAGCCAGTTCATAATCCGCTTCGCTCTTCGTCTGCCCTCTTCGTTGAACGCTTGCTCGTTGAACGCCTTGGCCTTGTTGTCAAACGAGCGCGCCGGATCGATGCCGGCCTGTTTCATCTTGTTCACTGCCGTATGCGCATCTTCCTTCCAAGCCGTTTCCCAGACGTTCTCATCCCATAGTTCCTTGATCACGCTGCATGCCTCCTCATTTTTGGTAAAATACATTCATTGCAAGCAATTATAAAGATATTAAAGACATATTATATCTATAATATAACCAAAAATAGAGCCGCCCTTCACGAAAGAGGAAGATGCGGTAAGTTTTTGGCGAGCTCCGCCATATTTTGCTTTCGTAAATAAGCTTCCATCTCCTCTTCCGCAGCTACCATCACCTTCCGGATCAAACAATCCGGCCCGTGATTGAAGTCGCAGTCGAATAAGGAAGCGGTCCCTTCAATGGCATGAATAATATCGAGGAACGAAATGTCTCCCCAGTTCCGTCTTAACCTGTATCCGCCGTTGGCGCCGGATGCGGATTCAACCATCCCCGCCTTGGCCAGCTTGGTAAGAATTTTTGATAAATACGTAGGCGAAACCTGCTGGTGCTCGGCCAGCTGCTGAACGCCGATATGTTTATCCGGGGCGGCTGCCGCAAGGAAGAGCATCGTGTGAAGAGCATAATTCGTCGCTTTGGAAAACTTCATTGCGCAGTGTCCACCTCGATTACAGACTTTATTTATCTACAATAACCTTTATTCAGACAGTTGTCAACAACCCGGCAAGATTATAAAAAAGCCGCCGAAACCATCGGCAGCCGTGCCTCGTCAGCCCCGGCCGGATAAAAATCGGGCACGGTAGGCGCTTGGCGTCAATCCGGTGAACCGTTTGAATATTTTAATGAAATAATTGTCGTTCTCATACCCGACCTGCGCGCCGATCTCCGATACCTGCAAGCTCGTTTGCTCCAGACGCCGCTTCGCTTCGCCGACACGGATTTGATGCAGGTAATGAATGACGTTCGTCCCCGTCTTTTTCTTGAACAGCGCGCTGATATATTTCTCGTCCATCGACACTTCTTGAGCCAGCGTCTTCAGCGAAATCATCCGGTCGTAATTATTCTTCATAAACCGGATCAGCTTGTCGACTTCCTTATGCCCCGTCTCGCCTTCCGGTCGGCTCGGCCCGGATAACAGCGGCGCATCGCGGTCCTGCTCCCGGCTTAGCTCCGCCTCCCGCGGCCTTGCCTCGCCGGCGGCAGTCTGCCCGCCCGGCTTCCGCTTCTGCAGCTCCGCCTCTACCTTGACCAGCGCATCCACCAGCGACTGCACGTTCATCGACAGCTTCAGAATATAGTTGGAGGCTCCGAGCTCCATCGCCTGCCGTACGTATTCGAAATCGCCGAGGCAGGAGAGCATAATAAACCGGCTTTCGATCCCGGCCTCGCGCACCCGCTGCAGCAGCTCCACGCCGTTCATCTTCGGCATCAGAATATCGCAGATGACCAGGTCAGGCCGCCGCTGCACGATGAAGGCGAGCGCCTCCTCGCCGTTGCCCGCCTCGCCGATCACATCATAGCCGAGACGATGCCAATCGACGATGCGCCTGACGGATTCGCGGACGAACACTTCATCTTCTACCAGCAATACGGTCCACATCGTTATGCCCCCTCCGCTCCTCGTCTTGGCGTATCCCGATAATACCATGCATTCATCTCTCATCGTACCACGGAGAAACCCGCGGCGCATATGAACAAATTCCTGCTCCGAATAGAACAAAATCCTGCATTTTTACGGCATGGCCCCTACGCAATAGAACGATTTCCCGCAGCTCGCCGTCATTCGCCGCCGGCAATTGCCGGATCGTCCGGCGGGCTAGTCCGGACCGGGGCTTCATACGGCTTCGACAGCAGCAGCGGCAGCGAGAAGCGGATCAGCGTCCCCTGGGCAAGCGGCACGATGTCCAGCGCCGACCGCCCCTTGAACAGCAGCTCCAGCCTTTCCCTCAGGTTGCTGATGCCGATGCCCGGGCGCGTGCGTCCCGTCTTCTCCCGCGGCTTGATCCCCGCTCCGTTATCCTCCACCTCCAGAATCAGGCTGCCGCCCCGTGCATAGGCCCGGATCGTGATCAGCCCTTCGCCGTCCAGCTCCATCAAGCCGTGCTGAATGCTGTTCTCGACCAGCGGCTGCAGACTCAGCTTCGGAATCAGCGCGTATTCCAGTCCGGGCTCGGTTTCGTAGCGCATCTCGAACAACTGCTTGTAACGGAAGCTTTGAATATGGACGTAAGACTTCACAAGCTGCAGCTCGTCCTGCACATGAATGAGCTCCAGCTCCGAATTGAGTCCCGCTTCCAGCAGCTTGCCCAGACTGACGCAAATGTCGGCGATATCCGTCTGCTGCTCCACCAAAGCGAGCCATTTGACCGTATTGAGCGTATTCAGCAAAAAATGCGGATTTGTCTGCGACAGCAGCACCTGGAAGCGAACCGCCTCCTTCTTCCGCTCCTCCACCTTCAGACGCTGAACCAGCTCCTCCATATCCTCCATCATCCGGTTGAATGCCCGCGTCAGCTCCAGCACTTCCCCGCGGCGGTTCGCCTCGGGCAGCTTCACCCGAAAGCGCCGGTCTACGGCATCGGCCATCCTGCGCTGCAGCTGATGCAGCGGCTTCGTGATCGCGGAGGAAATCAGCAGCGTAATCGTGATGAAGGCGAGCGTCAGCGATACCGAGACGGTGAAAAACGACTGCTTCAGCTTGTCGACCTCGGCGTAAATGACGTTCAGCGGAACCTGCTTGACGATCACCTTGTCCAGCCGCGGCAGCTTCGAATAAATATGGAGATAACTGCCCGAGACATAGTAGCCCTGCTCCTTCAAATCCGGCAAGTCCCGGAGCACGTCCGTCTGAAGCCTTCTGCCCGTCTTGTTGTCGGCCAGCACCGTCCCGCCTTGATCCAGCAGCAAATACGTCTCCTGCGAAAATTCGGTCGCAATGCGGAACCATTCGTAGATATCGACGCTAACGCGCAGGGCGGCAAACGGCGTATTGCTGGCGCTCTTCAGCGCCGCGGCATAAGAGAGCAGCTGCGGGCTGCGCGACACGTCGCGGCTCGTGTAGTTGTCCTCCCAGCTCCATTCATATACGGCGGGCTGTCTCATCGCCTTGGCATACCAAGCTTCTTTAACCGTCCGCTCATAAGACAAGCTCTCGTACGGCTGATACGAAGCATAGACATGACCCGTAAAATCGGCGATCGTATAATAGGCGGGAGAGAGACTGATGAACAAGCTGTTCATAATCGATTTGAACTTCGTGTCGATCAAATAGACCCGCTGCAGGCTGTCGTATTGCCCGGGATTTTGCAGCACGGCCGCGACTGCAGCGTCCTGCTCCAGCAATATGACCGTTTTGTACACCACATTCAAATAATCTTCGAGTGACTTGTTCATCGCAATCATCTGATCCAGATTTTGATCCGCCGTCTGCTTCCGCAGCACGCCCTCCACCCGGTTGAAGTTGTACAGATTCAGCCCGGCGTGAGGAATGAGAATCAACAGCACAAAGGCCAAAAACAAGCGGTTTTTGAGCGTTTTGGGCGCCCAGTCGGGCAGCTTGAACCATGCTTGTCTACGGGGTGGCAGCCGCATCGGGCGTCTTGCCTCCTTTGATTGGATTTGCCGATTCTTAGATCGATACCTTCAGCTTAATATATCGGGGCATCAAGCGTCCACCGGGAAATGTCCCGGCGGCAGACGAATGTCTCAAGCAGGAGGTCATTAAAACAAGCCTTCCTTGATGGAAGGCTAAAGACGAATTCGGCTTACGCCTTTATCCCTTGACCGCCGTGCCGGACAAGCCCTGAATAATGAAGCGCTGGCCGATCAAAAACAATGCGAGCATCGGCAGTATCCCGGCTGACGCCGCCGCCATCATCCCGTTGTAATCGACATTGAATTCCATAATAAAATTTTGCAGCCCGAGCGGCACCGTATACAGCTCGCGGCTGATCAGAAAGACGAGCGCGTTCTCGAAGTCGTTCCAATGCCACGAGAAATCGATCACGGCGAGCGTGGCGAGCGCAGGCTTGGCCAGAGGCAGCATCATCTGCGTAAAAATCCGCGCATGGCCCGCCCCGTCGATAAACGCCGATTCGGAAATTTCCTTCGGTATCGTAATGAAAAACTGCCGCATCATAAAGACGCCGAAAATCGTAATCATTCCGGGCAAAATAAGAGCCCAATGCGTATTGAAGATGCCCATCCATTTGAACATAATAAATTTCGGCACGAACAGCACCTGCGGCGGGATCATCATCATCGCGATATAGATCAGAAACAGCGTGTCCCGGCCTTTAAACTCGACCTTGGTAAAGCCGTATGCGGCCAAAGCCGACAGAAACGTCGCTCCCGCCGTGCTGAGCAGCGAAACCTTGAGCGAATTAAGATAATACGGTACGAAGCTGGCCGTTCCGGTCCATATTTTCAGATGATGCTCCCAAACGAAATGCGCGGGAATCCACTGAATCGGATAAGCGAATACTTCTCCCGGCGTCTTAAACGAAGTGGAGATCATCCACGCGAACGGCAGCACCATCGCGACGGCGAACAATAGCATAACCGCCGTAACGGCGCCCTTTCGCAGCCTGCGGATCGTTTCTTTGCGAATCGCCGCGGCTTGCGGCGGGCGGCTCGAAGCGGCGTAATCGACGTTCGATTGCATGACGGCAATCGCCTCCTTGAACAGTTATGAATAATGCTTCGGATCGCACAGATGTCAATAATGGACCCATTTTTTTTGCCCGATCCACTGGATGGCCGTAATGACGAGGATGACCGCGAACAAGGCCCACGATATCGTGGCCGCATAACCCATCTCGTAATAGCGGAAAGCGGTCTTGTATACGTACAGCGACATAATGAGCGAGCTGCTGCCGGGTCCGCCTTGGGTCAGCGCTTCGATCATGCCGAACGTTTTGATCGTCATGATCAGCCCGGTCACGACCAGCATGAACGTCGTAGGGCTGACCAGCGGAAGCAT
Source organism: Paenibacillus doosanensis (assembly GCF_025060755.1). Classification (GTDB taxonomy): domain Bacteria; phylum Bacillota; class Bacilli; order Paenibacillales; family NBRC-103111; genus Paenibacillus_S; species Paenibacillus_S doosanensis. The sequence goes on along the minus strand of NZ_JANYUY010000028.1, from coordinate 84,033 downwards.
GATCCGCAGGACGGTCTGCGGCGCGGTGGCTCCGTCGATTTTGGCCGCCTCCAGCAGCTCCGGCGAAATTTCCTGCAGCGCGGCCAAATAGATGATCATATTGTAGCCGAGCATAAACCAGATCCAGATGATGTCGACGGCGGCCATCACGGTGTCGGGAGACGTCAGCCATCCCGGGGGATTGCTTAAGCCAAGGCTTGTCAGCAGACCGTTAATCGGCCCCTGCTTCGGCTGAAACAGCAGCATCCAGACGAAGGCGACCGCGACCCCGCTCGTAATGTAGGGCATAAAGTAGAACGCCCGCAGCAGCGTTTTCCAATACACCGATCGGTTCAAGACGACCGCGACGAGGAAGGCCAGCGCTACCGACACCGGGACGCTCGCCAAAAACAGCAAGGTGTTTTTCAAAGAGACATAGAACAGCTCGTCATGAAACAAACGTTGTATATTATCCAGGCCGATAAAATGAAACACCGGGCTCGTAAACTTCCAATCCGTGAACATCAGCACCGCCGAGAATAGCGCAGGGATGATGAAAAACAACAGCACCCCGAGCAGATTCGGCAAGATGAAAGCATACCCGATCCACAGCTGCCTTTTGCGCATCACAATCCGCTCCCTATAGGCCGGTCGGCGAAAAGAAGCGGCCGCTGCCCGCGGGCTTCGGGACCGCAGGGCCGGATCGACCCGGAAACCGAAGCTCTTCGGGCGTGCCGGCCGCTCTTTCCCGCCACCCGTTTTATTTTTTATTTTGCTTCAAATAGTCGTTATGCCGGCGGGCGATAGCCTCCAGCGTCGCCTTGACATCCTTCTTGCCCGTGAAGAAATTCTCGTACTCCTCCTGGCGCAGGTCCATCACCTGCTTCGGCAGGGAGCGGGTATATTTCGCCGAATCGTTGAACAGCACTTTCTTCAGCGATTCTTGATCATAGGTCGCGGCGTTGTCCCCAAGCAGCAGCTTCAGCGTTTCATCCGCGTTCACCGATTTGGAGGCCGGGAATCTTCCGCCGGGCACCATCGGCAGCATGCCGCCGTCCGCATACCACGTCAGGAATTTCCAGGCGGCTTCCTTGTTTTTCGACTTGGCGTTGATCGAGATGGCATCGCCGGTTCCACCCCGCGTAACGAAATCCTCCGCCTTGTCGGTCAGCCGCGGCACCGGGGCGAAGGCGATCTTGAACGATCGCGGGTTATCCTTCATATTGTTGGCGCTGCGGAAAATCCACGTTCCCGCGTTCAGCATCGCCGCTTCGCCTTTGAGAAATACGGTTTCCACCGGCATCTTGGAGGTAACCTGCTCGGCGTAAGGCACCGTCGTCCGGCCGTCCTGCATCATCGCTTTGAGCGTTTCCAGCCATTGGCCGTACAGCGGATGATCCATATTGGAGCTGCCGTCCGGCTTTGTGTAGCCGTATTTGGTCGAGACGGAATCGAGCGGGTCCGGGAACGGCTCCAGATGCTGAACCAATCCGTAGCGGCTGTCGCTCTTCAGCTTTTCGGCGTACATCTTCATATCCTGCCATGTCCAGGCATCGGGAACCTTCAATCCGGCCTGATCGAGCAAATCCTTGTTAAACCATACGAAAAACTGGCTTTTGCTCGTCGGCATCCCGTAATATTTGCCGTTCGTCTTCCATTCCGCCGCTCCGGCGATTTTCTCGTCGATGTTGTAGTCCTTGAAGGTGCCCAAATCGACGGCGAATCCGGCGTCCACCCGGCGCTGCAGCAGCGTCTGCGAGTAGCTGACGAACAGATCGACGCCCTGATCCGTGGTCAGCGCCGTGTCCAGCTTCATATTGCCCGCGTCGTCATTGACGAAGCGCTCGTATTTGACCTGAATGTCCGGGTGCTGGGCGTTCCAGGCGTCGACGACCTCCTGCGGACCGGATTCGGCGGGAACGCCGCCCCACATCGTCAGCGTTATTTTCTCATTCGGCTTGCTCTGAGCCGCTTCTCCTCCGCTTGAAGGAGCGGCCGTCCCTTCCGTCGTAGCCGTTCCCGTCGAACAGCCGGATATCGCCGCGCATACGGCCGCCGCCGCCAATAACGTCATCGTTTTTTTGTTTATTGTCATCGCTAACCCCTCCGTTATCTCCATCGCTTCCTTCCTGCTACTACAATATATCACCCGGCCATCCGGCCGGTAAGGAACGATTTCCACCGATGCGTATAACGATCTCGTGAACTTGGCGGCTTCGGCGATAGAACGATTTCGTCTTGTTATCCGTTTATGCAAAAAAGCAGGCCCGGCCGCGGCCTGTCTGTCGTTTGCGAAAAAAAAGACCGAGACGCCGGTCACTGTTCCGGCAGCCTCGATCCTGTCTATCCTATCGCATGAAAAATAAAATTGATTAAAAACAATCCTGCAATCAAATACAGCGGAAACGAGATTTCCTTCGCTTTGCCCTGCGCCAGCTTCAAGACGACATAGGCCATAAAGCCGAACGCCATGCCGTCGACAATGCTGTATGTCAAGGGAATCAGGGCGATGATGAGAAAAGCGGGAAAGCCTTCCCCGAACTTCGCAAAGTTAATGCGCTGGACGCCGGCGCTCATCAGTCCTCCTACGATCATCAGGATCGGGGCAATCGCGCTGTCCGGAATCAGCTTAATTACCGGAATGCAAAATATCGCGACCAGGAACAACAGCCCCGTCGTGATGGCCGTCAGCCCTCGGGTTCCTCCGGCCGATATGCCCGCGGCGCTCTCCGCGGTCGAAACCGTAGGACTCGTACCGAAAATACCGGCAGTGATGACGGATACCGCGTTGGCCTGCAAGGAACGGGCGAATTTCTGCGGCTCCCCGGCCATGCGCAGGTGGCTGTGAATCATGCCGATATTTTCGAATACAATGACTAGCGCCAGCGTGAAAGCCGCGATCCAGAACGATGCGGAGGCGATGCTTGCGAACGACAATGCGCCGATAACGTCCAGATAAATCTGCGGCGATACATGACCGCCCGCCGCCTCGCTCAAGCTGACTTGACCGAATCCGATGGCAAGCGCGGTGCCCGCCGCGATCGTGATCAGGAAGCCTCCCGGCACATTGCGGACATGCAGCACTAGCGCAACGAGCAGCGTCGCTAAAGTCAACGCCGTGTGCGGGTCGGCGAAATCGCCGAGCGCTACGAACGTCGTTGCGCTGGAGACGACGATGCCTCCTTTTTGCAGGCCGATAAATGTAAGGAATAATCCGATGCCGACGGTCGTCGCCTCCTTCAGCGAGTCGGGAATCGACTGCGATATCGACTGCGCCAGCGGAGTAAAAGCGACGAGCGCGAACAGCAGCCCCGAGACGCAAACCGCACCCAGCGCTTCCTGCCAGGAAAGCCCCATCGTTTGAACGACCGTATACGTAAACAAGGCGTTGATTCCCATACCGGGAACGAGAATAATCGGCGCGTCGGCCCATAATCCCATCAGCATGCAGCCCGCGAAGGAAGTTAGCGCGGTCGCAATAATCCCCGCTTCCAGCGGGATGCCGGCATCTTCCAGGATAGAGGAATTTACGGCGATAATGTACACAATCGTGAAAAAAGATACGACGCCGGCAAGCAGCTCTTTGCGCACCGGGCTCCGGGATAATCCCGTTTCCGCCGGCCGGCCGGCTTGTTTACTCATTCATGCTGAACCTTCCTTCTGTATAGCCCCTCGCCCACCCTATGCTTTTTATAACATCAATCAGGTTGTCGCTGCAAGCGGCGGGACGACAACGATCCGATCCTCAAGCTGCGGCCGAATCGTTCCCAGCTTGCGGATATGCTCGATCACGAGATCGCGCATGATCATGGAAGTGTCGCGCACCCGCGCTGCGGCCGCGAATGCGGTAAATCCGTCCCCGCCCTTGCACGTGAAATCGTCGGAGGCGACCTTGTAGATACGGTTCTCGTCCAGCGGCAGACCGCCGATCAGCGCCTCGGAGACAAGGCTGCCTGGCTCGGCCGAAGGATCGACGACCATCGTTACCCCCGACTGTTCGAGCACTCCGGCGTTCATCCCCGCGCTCTGCTCCAGCACTTCCCTTAGCTCGCGTCCCGTCATCTCCATGACGAGCACATTATTGTTGAACGGCACGACACTGATGATATGCCCGACCGTAATATCTCCCTGATCTACGTCGGCGCGCAATCCGCCGGGATTGGTGAACGCGACATCCGCCTCTGTGTAGAGCCTAATGGCATCCGTAATGATATTGCCGAGCACCGACTCGCCGAAATAATTGCGCGTCAGCGCTTCCTCGGCATAGCCGATTTTCTGATCGATCAGCTGCTTCAAGCGGTCGTCCCAATATTGCACGCGCGCCTCCACCGCCGGGTCCGGCTCGATCCGGTCGGAGTAAATCGGCTCCAGATGCCCTTCATAGGAGACGATCCTGCGCTGTGACTTATCGACCCGGAGCTTCAAATAGCCGACGAACGTCCCGAGTCCGCGCGTCGAGCAGAGCAGCGTTCCCGTTTCCTTCACCACGTAAGGCTTCGCGATCGATTTGTGGGCGTGGCCCGTAATCATCAGATCGATGCCTTTGACATGGCTGCACATCCGCACATCCTCTTCAAAGTCTTCCTCCACATGCACCTCGCGGTCCGTCGTCGACTGCTCCGCAGGCACCCCTTCGTGAGCGAGCACGATCACCAGATCGACATGCGGCCTCAGCAGATTGACATACTCCTGCAGCAGCGATTCCTGCTCGCGGAAGTCGAGATCCCGGACGAGATCGACTTGTATCGTTTCGTAACCGGCCTTTTTCCCGTGAATGCCGATGACGCCGATCTTCAAACCGCCCTTCTCCAGTATTTCATACGGTTTGGCGAATAAAATATTCGTTCCTTTATAGAAAATGCTGCCCGACAAAAAAGGAAACTGCGCCTGCGCCACCAGCTTGCGCGCATTGGGCACGCCGTGATCGAATTCGTGGTTTCCGATGCACGAGGCATCGATGCCGATCGCGTTGAACAAATCGACGGGGGCTTCTCCGCTGGTCAGGAAGCTGATCGCCGGGCCGGTAATAATGTCTCCGGCATCGAGCACAAGCACGTTTGGCTCGCCGGCCCGAACCTTGTTAATATAGGAAGCCATATAGGCCGCGCCGCCCATCATCGGCTCCCCTTCGATCCAGGTCGCCTTTACAGGCTTATCTTGCGCATGGAAATCATTTGTATACAAAATGGTCAATTCGATTGGCTCCGTCATTCGTCGCTCTCCTCCGTTGTCTGCCTGGCGGCCGAGATAAGCCGCTCCTGATTTTGCCGTTCCTTAAACAGCCGCCCGTTCTGGTTAAACGCGGGCTTGCCCGTTACCCCCGGCCCGGCCAAATTGCTCTGTCCCGTCCCGGTTACGGGCAGCCTGGCGCCGTCGAGAGCCGGGTCCGCGTATTGGAGAAACCAGCGGTCCAGCCGGCTCCGCAGCTCTTGCACCCGCTCCTGATAGTCCGGGTCGTCGTACAGGTTCGTCCGCTCGCGCGGGTCGCGCTCCAGATCGTACAGTTCGAACGGGCCGTACGGATAACGGTGAATATATTTGTACCGCTCCGTGCGGATCATCCGAACGGGGCCGTATTCGTCGTATACGACGACCTCGCGCCGCTCGTCGCCGCCCTGTCCTTCCAGGATCGACAGGAAGCTGCCGCCCGGCAATGCGTCGGCCTGCGGATGGCCGATACCGACATAATCCAGCAGCGTCGGCATCACGTCGTATTGGCTGAGCAGCGCCCCGTGCACCCGTCCTTGCGGAATGCGGCCGGGATGGCTGAAGATCGCGGGAATTTTGACCGAATTGTCGTACATGTTCTGCGGATACGTCCCGTTGCCTTTGCCCCAGATGCCGCCCTGGCCGCAGCTGAAGCCGTTGTCGCTCATGAAGACGATCAGCGTCTGCTCGCGGATGGCGAGCCGCTCCAGCTGATCCAGAATCAAGCCGACGTTATGATCCATCGCCGTCACCGCCGCAAAGTAGCCCTTCAAGTTGTCGCGCGGATTCGTGCGGACATCCGCCGGACTCGTCAGCTCAAGCGACCAGGGATGCTCCGGCTCCTGCGGGCATGAATCGAACGGGCAGTCGTCGTACAGACCGACATACTCCTGCGGATGCTCTCCGATCCACAGATGATGCGGAGCCGTATAGTGCACGCTTAGATAAAACGGCCGCTCCTCCCGCGCCTGTCTGTCGATAAACGCCATCGCGTCTTCGGTAATAAGGTCGGTCAAATAGCCCTGCTCCTTGACGGGCCGGCCGTCGCGAACCATCGTCGGATCGAAATAATGGCCGCCGTCGTAAATGTAGGTGTACCAATGGCTGAAGCCTTTTTGCGCTTCGGTATCGTTGCACAGCCCCCATTTGCCGCTGAGGCCGCAGACGTAGCCCGCTTCGGCCAGCAGCTCGGTGTAAGCCGTATGTCCGTCCAAATATTGCAGGCGCGGATTGTCGTTCTCCCGGATAAAATCGTGAACTCCGTGCTGCGACGGCATTTTCCCCGTCAAAATGGTTGCACGCGCGGGAGCGCATACCGGCGAGCTGCAGAAAAAGTTCTCGAATCGGACGCCCTGCCCGGCGAGCCGGTCCAGGTTCGGGGTTCTGATCTCCGGATTGCCCGCGCAGCCCAGCGCCCAAGGTCCCTGATCGTCCGTTAAAATAAACACGATATTCGGCTGCTTCGCGCTCATGCTACATCTCCCCGATCATGCCGAGCACAAGCCGCAAAAACTTCGGCTTAACCTGCTCCGCAGCCTCCATCACTTCCTCATGCGACAACGGCTGATCCAATATGCCCGCCGCCTTGTTCGTAATGCAGGAGATGCCCAGTACCTCCAGTCCGGCGTGTCCGGCCGCGATCACCTCGGGCACCGTCGACATGCCGACCGCATCGGCTCCCAAGATACGGGCCATGCGGATTTCCGCAGGCGTCTCGAAAGACGGGCCGAGATTGCCCATGTATACGCCTTCACGAAACGCGAAGCCTTGACTTTCGGCAACCCGGTGAGCGAGTCGGATCAGCCGTTTGCTGTAAGCTTCGGACATATCCGGGAACCTCACGCCGAGTTCTTCGTCGTTCGGGCCGATCAGCGGGTTTACGCCCATGTTGTTTATATGATCGGTGATCAGCATCAAGTCTCCGACCTCAAAGCCGGTATTGACCCCGCCCGCGGCATTGGTGACGATCAGCCGCTTCACGCCGAGCGCTTTCATCACGCGAACCGGGAAAGTGACGGCGGACGCGTCATATCCTTCATATAAATGAAAGCGGCCTTTCATCATGACGACAGGCTTGCCGTCAATCATCCCCCCAACAAGCTCTCCGGCATGGCCCTCCACCGTCGAAACCGGAAAATGGGGAATGGCGCGATAAGGAATCACCCGCGCTTCTTGTATTAATTCGGCAATAATACCGAGCCCGGAACCGAGAATCAAACCGATTTCCGGTTGAAGCCCGAGCCTGTTTTCGATAAAAGACGCTGCCTCGCGAATTTGCTGTTTTGCATCCGACATCATGTGCGGCACCTTCCTTATAGTCAATTTAGCTTAGTCGTTCCATGTGTCCATCATAAAGCACAACGGCGATTTTGTAAATATAATAAAATTCAAATTGATAAAAAGTATTTAAAATTACATGTCTTTTCCGCGAATTTATTATGACATTTCCCTGAAACCTAAAGGAGTATAGCGATTTCCTTGCTAGTTTTTATCATTTTTGATTTTAATTATAGATTGCAAGCGGTTTACTATTGGCTCCCGAATCGTGTACAATTGAGAAAAACCTGTATAGATCGTTTACGATACTTTCGCTGCTTACACTGGAGGATGACCATGTTACAAGAATTTGTCGGCCTAATGTCCCCGAAGATGAAAAGCTTGAAGCATCTTTACTATTTGATCAATAAGCTCGGTCCGGTCCGGATCAACACCCTGGTCGAGCAAACCGGATATAAGCACTCTACCTGCTCCCGTCTGGTCGAAGAGCTCGTACAAGCGGGGCTAATCTACGACAGCGGTCTCGGGGAATCGAAGGGCGGGCGCAAGCCTGCGCTGTACGTCATTAAACCGGACTCCTTTTATTTGATCGGGGCGGAAATATCGAGCCTGTTCACGACCGTGCTTCTGCTCGATCTGCAGCTGAACATTATTGCCGAGCACAAGCTGAAAATGAATGAAACATCTACCCCCGAATACACCTTGAACTTTATAAGCGAGCGCATCGACCGGATGCTGGCCGAGCACAGCGTGCCGCGGGAGAGGCTGCTCGGCATCGGTGTCGGAGCGATCGGCCCGATCGACCGGAATGCGGGAACGCTGCTCTCCCATGAGCATATGTTAGCCGGCTGGGAGCGGGTTCATATTGTCGACTTCCTGCAGCGGCGATTTCAGACGACCGTTCTGCTCGATAACGGGATTAATCTGGCCGCGCTCGGCGAATACCGCAGCAAATACTGGAAGCAGGCGGACAGCCTTGTCTACACATCGTCCGGCGTGGCCATTCGCTGCGGCATCATTTTGCAGGGGCAGGTGCTCGGCAGCAAGCTGGATATGGACGATTCGCTCGGGCATATTACGGTGGACGTGCACGGCCGCCGCTGCTCCTGCGGCGCTTACGGCTGTCTGGAAGCGTACAGCAGCTTCCCGTCCGTACGCGAAGAAATCGTGCGCAGAATCAAGCGCGGCAAAGCTTCCGTTCTGCAGCAGATGGTCGGGCAGGCGGACGAGGTGCAGTTCCACCATATCCTGGATGCGCTCGAACAGAACGATCCGCTCTGCTATGACGTCGTAAGAGACGCCGCTTATTACTACGGCATCGGCCTGTCCAACCTGATCCATCTGCTGCGCCCGGAGATGGTTATCGTCGGCGGCGGGCTGGGAGCGAACCTCACCTTTTACGAGATCACGGCGGAAACCGTCCGCAGCCGGCTCCAGCATTACCGCAGCTCCGAAGTGCAAATCGTCAGAGCTTCTACCGGCTATAACGTCGTGGCCGTAGGCGCCGGCTGCATGGTGCTCGACTATTTCATTGAAGAGAAACAAACCGCGTGATCGGCTCACGCGGTTGTTTTTTTGCCTGTTCTTATGCCGGGTCCTTATCGTCGCCCAGTTCATAAACGACTTTCCGGATCGTGCCGCCGTACGGATATTCGCCTTCCTCCATGTACGTTTCCGTGACGGTAGGAAGCGCATCGCGGCCGACGCTGAGCCCTTTGCGGGAAATTTTGAATTTGTACGTGCGCGGGAATTTCCTTTCCCCGACGAGTTTCCCGTTAATATACAAGGAGCCTGTGCCTGCGGTCGACAACGGCTGCTTGGCGAAGACGAAGCGAATCTCCAGCGTCCCCGTAGGAACCTCGCACTCCGAGATCAAAGGAAATAAAGTGCGCATATGATTATACTCAAAATACAGCCGGTTATTGCGGATATAAAGCGTATAACCGCCGTCGTAATTGCCCATCGCCACAAGCACGCCTTCGCATGAGGCGTCCGGACGTTCAATAGCAGCCGTGATGGAATACGACCTGTTCACGGTCGGAGGCGCAGCCGCCGAGCCGATGATCGACACCCCGCCGTAGTAAGTGAACGTATTGCGGTCCGTCACCGACTCCGGATTCGGTTTGGCCAGATCCTTCCAGCCGGCATTGCGCAGCGGCAGCACGTCATAGCGTTCCGCTTCCTGCCACCACAGCTCGATAAGCTGCTGCAGCCGCTCCGGATGTGCGCCCGCCAAATTATTCACTTCATTATAATCGCGGCGCACATCGTACAGCTCCCATACATCGTCCTCGAACGCCGTCCCCATCTTATGATTGGTCACAGCCTTCCAGCCTTCATGGATCATGGCGCGGTTGCCCATCATCTCAAAATGCTGCGAAGCCCGACGCGTCGGCTCATCCGGCTGCGCGAACGTGTAGGCCATGCTCCTGCCGTGAATCGGCATTTGCGGCACGCCGCGAATCGTATCCGGGGGCTGGATATTTAACACCTCGTACACCGTCGGAGTAATATCCGTAATATAATGAAACTGCGAGCGCACCTTGTCGCTGTCCGCGATGCCGCCCTGCGGCCACCGAATAATCAGAGGCACGCGGATACCGCCGAAATACGTCTGCTGCTTATAATAGCGAAGCGGCGTATTGCATACTTGAGCCCAACCGCTCGGATATTCGCAGCTGACGCGGTCGCCGTACATTTGGTCGTAATAGGGCAAAATATCGTCCAGCGTTTCCGTAACGCCTTCGACGATTTTCGAATAATCGACGCTGCCGTTGGCGCGCCCGGTGCTGCTCGCCCCGTTATCGGAGATCAGCACGATCAGCGTATTGTCGTATTGGCCGATTTCCTTCAGGTAGCCGATAAGACGACCGATTTGCGCGTCGGTATGCGTCAGAAATCCGGCGTAAATCTCCATGAACCGCGCCGCAACTTTCCGTTCGTCGGCGGACAGCTCGTCCCACGGGCGGACATCCGGATTGAACGGCGGAAGCTCGGCGTCCTGCGGAATGATTCCCAGCTCCTTTTGCCGCCCGAACCGCTGCTCGCGGACCCGGTCCCAGCCGATATCATATCGGCCCTCGTATTGACGAATGTACTCCAGCGGCGCCTGATGAGGCACATGCTGGGCTCCGAACGCCAAATAGAGGAAGAACGGTTTCTCCGGCATGATCGAGGTCTGATCCGTAACAAATTGCCGGGCGTGATCCACCAAATCCTCCGAGACGTGATACTTCCCGTCCCCCTTGTCCGGACGCGGCACGAAATGATTGTCGTAGACGAGATCCGGATAAAACTGGTCGGTCTCCCCTTCCATAAAGCCGTAAAAGCGCTGAAACCCTTTGCCGAGCGGCCAATAATCGTAAGGCCCCGCCGGCGACGAATGATGCACCGGAGCAAGATGCCATTTGCCGACCGCAAATGTGCCGTACCCGTTATCCTTCAACACTTCCGCGACCGTCCCGGCATGATGCGAGACGCGCCCTCTCGTATTCGGGCTGTCCGGGCCGAGATCGAAATTCGTGATCGTCGCCATGCCGACGGAATGATGATTTCGTCCTGTCAGCAGCGACGCCCGAGTCGGCGAGCATAGCGGCGTAGCGTGAAAATTGTTGTAGCGCAGCCCCTCCGCCGCCAAAGCGTCGATGTTCGGAGTCGCGATTTCCGAGCCGTAGCAGCCCAAATCGCCGAACCCCATATCGTCAAATACAATGTAGATCACATTGGTTTTTTCCTCATTTTTGCGTAAAGCCGTGTTCATCTTCCTTTTTCCTCCTGTATCATTCATTGAATTCCAAGCCGCCCTTTACGGCAAAAACCGGATCACACACGTGACCCGGTCGGTGACGAATTTAAACTTGAGCTTGTGTTCCGAATTCTTCCGTCCGGTTAAACTTCTTACTAAACACGCTGATAAAAATCATTGTGGCTGCCGCGATCATCAGCATCAGGATTAAGGATAAATTGCTGTATTGAGCGGATTTGGCGTTCGCCGAAAAATCGATGATTTTGTGCATCATATACGGCTGGCCGTACAGCATCGCCATGAATGCGCCTCCCAAGGAGCTTCCGATGTTGAGCACCAGCTTCTCGATCCCGATGCCGGCGCCTCTTTGATGCTCCGGCAGCAATTGCGTATAGTTGGCCAAATATCCGGAGAAAAATAAAGCGTACCCGATATTGAACAGACCCATTCCTACGAAGGCGACGACAACCGAATATCCTACCAGCAACGCTACGAGAGCCAGTCCGGCGAAAATAAAGGCGCCTCCCATCAAAGCGATATTGCGATAACCGATCCCCTTGATGATTTTCCCGGACAGCATCCCTACAATAAAGGCTGCGATATTCGTAACCATATAGAATACGCCTATCGTGCTGGTCGAAATGCCGTAAGTTTGGTTGACAATGAACGGGAAGATGAAGGCGAAGCCGACCTGCGTGCCATAGAACAAAGCGCAGACGATCAGGGAAGCGATAATCCCTTTTACCTTGAACAGCTCCGGTTTAACGAACGGATTTCTGCTTTGCTTCGTATAAACGACAAAAATAACAATAAAGATGAGCGCCAAAATAAGCAGCACGGTGTATTGCATTTTAAACGTCATATAGGTGATTAATAAAGTGGAAATAACGGTCAGCAATATCAAACCGATATAATCGAAGGAGCCGCGTTTGCTCTCGTCCTTCGGCATGTTCTTATAAATGATCGGCACGCCTATCAGCGTGACAAGCGGAATAAGGAACGTAACGTTCCAATGCAAATACTCCGTGATATAGCCGCCGAACAAATGTCCTGCCGCCGACGCTAGCTGGAAAATCGCCGTATTGTATCCGAAATATTTGGCTGCGGTCAGCTTGTCGAAATATTTGATCGCAACCATCACCTGCAAGGCTAAGGGCGCGGCAATCGTAATGGCGAACAGCGCGCGGAATACGATCAGCAAAGTAAAGCTGTGCTGCGAGAAGAAACCGAGCAGCGTGACGACCGGAAAGACGAAGCAAGTAAACAACAGCAGCTTCCTGATGCTTACTACGTCGGATAAAGCCGTAAATACAATCGCCGCTATCCCGAAAAATAATTTGCCTAATGTGACAATCAAGCTCACCGTAGACGGAGTAACGTTAAACTCTTGCGTAAGATCGGGTGTAATTAAGTTGAATACGTTTTCATTAAAAACTTGAAAAAATTCATAGAGCAAAATCCAGGGCATGCACTTGATGACTTTTCTCTGAATTTCTTCCTTCTGCAGACCGGTCATGGTCTTCCTCCTCTTCATAATGAAAGATGCTTTTTGCGTAAGCTGCGGGAGATAGTTTGCTTCTATAGAAATTTCAATGATTTTGCTACTTGCTTCGCCTGCTTCAGCCCCCTAAATTCAGCTTTAAAATCGATATTCTAATCATATACGATTTAATCTCAATTTGTAAATGTATTTTATTCATTTTGATAAAAAGTTTATTGGTTCAATTCCCACATCATACAATCCGGTTGTTGTTTTTGGAATAATGTGGATTGAAACACTCAATTTTCTAGTTTTATTCGCTCTTTCGCCATGATTTCATTTTTTATTTTTCTCATATTGAATATAAAATCATACAGCTTCCAAAATAATAAAAAAGCACCTATTCGCAGCCTTTTCCACGAGTACGACCAACTTTATGAAACGCAGAACAAATCCCCCAAAAGTGACGTGATGCTCTGAAGCTTATTCCGTCCGCATCCAGCCTAAGCTGGATCGGCGTCTAACCATTCAGCTAGGATCGTTCTATGGTTAGACATTACTTTCGGGGGAGCCCCCGGATATCCACAGGATATTGCTGCGCATCATTTCCTAAACAACAAAAAAGACCGCCGCGGCGGTCTGTGAAATTCCTTTTGTGCAACGCTGCAGGATCCGTTAGGCGATAGGAGTCCCGTCGGCAACCCGCACATCCGGCCGTAACAGCACCACATCGCCTTCTTCGGGCACTCCCCCGAGGACAAGCACTTCCGAGTTAAAGCCGGCGATACGTCTCGGCGGAAAATTAACGATCGCCGCCACCTGGCGCCCGATCAGCTTGTCCGGCTCATACCGCTTCGTAATTTGGGCGGATGAACGTTTTATCCCCAGCTCGCCGAAATCGATTTCCAGCTTAATGGCGGGCTTACGCGCCTCCGGAAACGGCTCTGCGCGCCGAATCGTCCCGATTCGGATATCCAATTTCAAAAAATCGTCGATAGCAGCCATAACTAACTATACCTCCATATGCTCTGGTCAGCGGGCTTCCGGCCGAATCTCGCTGTTATGCAAACTCTATCGCTATATTGTATCCGATAAGCTGCACCGAACAAAAGGGAAAAGAAGCTTATAACGGAAAAAGCCGGCATCGCCCGAAAGCGTGCCGGCTCTTGTTGCCGATTCAAAATGCGCAGCTGTTTCGCCGCGACGATCGCCCCCGCCTTACTGCTTAGGCAAAAGAGACTGTAAATCGCTGACCGGAATAACCAGATGGATATTGTTCATCGTCTTCAGCGATCCGGATATAATGCCGGCCAGCCGGCCGTACCGGTCGATGAGCGGCCCTCCGGACATGCCGCTGACGATTTGGGCGGAGGTTAATATTCTGCCTCTCCCGTTAATTTCCGCATGCGGCGAGTTGATAATGCCTTCGGTGATGATCGGAGTATCCTTCATCGGGTACCCGAGGGCGAATACGTTCTCGCCGTGCTTGACCGCCGTATCCCGGATCGGTAAAGCCGGGTACGCCGCATTCCCCTCCACTCCCGCATCGGGAGCGGGGAGCTTCAGGAGCGCCGCGTCCGTCTCTTGATCGCAGCCGAGCACCTCGATCGAGGATACCGCGCGTCCGTCGCTCAGCACCGCTTCCAGCCGTGCGGCCTCGGTTAGAACGTGGCAGGCGGTAGCGGCCAATCCGTCGGCGGAGATTATCACTCCGGTTCCCGTAGCTTTGAGAGCATCGTCCGCGTTCAAAGCCCTGATGTAGAATACGGCGCTTTGCGCCCGCTCATACATCTCCTCCGCGTTGTAAACCGCCGCTTCATCGGCGTTAGCTTTGGTGAACAGGCTCATGCCGGACAACAGCAATACGAGCAATCCTAAGCCAAGCGCCGCCGCTTTTCGTTTCATGGTTCATTACCGCCTCTCCGGTTCTAATGCTTATTTCTTCGCTGCCATAATATCTTGATAAGCCCAATGATCGGAAGGCAGGTCGCTGAATGCCGCAGGCAAATCCTGCTTCTCCTTGCCGATCACACGATTGATCAGAACGACGGCCTGCGCCCTCGTCATCTCGCTGTCGGGCTGGAACGTGCCGTCCGGGAAGCCGTCGACATAGCCCGCTTTTGTAAAGGCGTTGATATACTTCTCCGCCCAATGACCGGATACGTCGGATAAGGAAGCTTCTCCGGTTTCTTGAATATCCAGCTTCAGCACTCTGGACATAATGACGACGAATTCGGCTCTCGTCAGTCCCTTGTCCCCGCCGAACGTACGATCGGGATAACCGTCGATAATGCCCGCCGATGTAAAGAACGCGACGTCGTCTTGCTTGCGGCTGCTAACATCGCTCAACATGTTGGCAACGTTGACGTCCTCCATATTCAACAGCGGCTTGAGCATATCCGTAATTTCATAACGGTTCAGCGTAGCATCCGGCCGGAATTCGTTGTTATCGTAACCGGAAATATACTTCACTTGGCCGGCGTCGCTTTTCAATTCGTACTTGGCGTTTTCGACCTGGCAATCGATCGTCACGACTTGATCGTTTTGATCGGTAATCATCTTGACGGTCATATTCCGCGTAATGATCAGTTCCCCGGTATAACGGAGACTGTCCTTGGTCGGAGTCGTGCCGTCGGTTGTGTAGTAGATCGTTTGCCCTTCCGGCGCCGTCAAAGCCAATTTGCTGTTTACGGCAAAAGTGACCGGCGTGCCGTTATCGGTCGCAACCGATTTTTGACCTACTTTAGCCGTGATGACCGGTTCCGGCTGGGCAGGCAGTGCAAAACCGCCGCCCCCGCCTCCGCCTCGCGAATGCTCGCGCATCGTCCAGGTCCAGGAATAGATCTCGCTAGGCTCCTTATCCTCCGCAATCGTAACCGCCTTGATCGTTGTCGTGCCGTACAGCGTGATCGGCGAGCTGTACACCTTCGACCACCGGTCCGGCTCGCTGCCGTCCAGCGTGTAATAGATCGTTCCGTTCGCTTCATCGCTTGCCAGAGCAACGGAAGTCATGTCCGTGAACGGATTGCTGCCGGAAACCGCCTTAGGCTTCTGCGCAGTCTCTGCAAACGCAAAGGCCGGTTTGTTCACGGTGAACGATCTGGACTCTCCGCCCACCGCGGCTTTTAATACCGCGCTGCCGGACGAGATCATCGCGCCCTTCAGCGATCCCGAAGTGCTGCCGATGGAAATCTCCTTCGGATCGGCGCTCCATACCACATTCTTATCCGGAGTCAGTCCGAACTCGGATCGGATCTGATGAATCGTATCCTTCTCTCCCGGAATGACGGCCGCTGCGCTCAGCTTGGACGCCAAGCTGCCGCCGAAAGCGACCAGCTGCGGATAAAATCCTTGAACCGCCTGCCATCTTTCCTTGCTCAGGGTTAACGGCAGCGAGCCGCTAACCAAATCTTGAGCCGTTAATCCGGACGCTTCGCCCGCCGCCCCCGCCGATCTTGCTCCGGCGGCGCTGTAGTACGCAGTATCCGATTTGAGCATCTGCTTGTTAAAGGCCGTATTGCTGATCGCAGCCGCCTCTTCCTTCAGCCCGGCAATCCCGCCGAAATACGTTTTGCCCGGAATGATGAGCCCGTTCACCGCCGCGCCGATCTCGCCGTCATTCAGCGAATCGCGGATCGTGCCCGCTGCGGCGTATCCGGCAATGCCTCCGGCCCGCACAATGGCAGTTCCTTCGGCGGACAGTCGTCCCGAATAGTACGTGTCGGCGATCGTACCGCGATTGATCCCCGCGATGCCGCCCGCTGTGGCCTGCTCCGCCGCGATCGTGAGATCGGCATAGGAGAACGATTCGCCGATGACGCCGGACGGCCTGTTCTCTCCGGCGATTCCGCCGGCAACCGCCGGCTGCGCCCCCTTCGTCATGCCGATGCTGCCTCTGGAATAAGCTTGGCTTATATTCCCTTCATTGACTCCGGCAATGCCGCCCGCCGTGCCGCCCGTCGCGTCAACGCTGCCGCTCACGGAGATATGCTCCGCGCTTCCGCTATTGATGCCGACGGCTCCGCCGATATTGTCCTTGCCGGTCAAGGTCAGAGCTTGAATGCCGACGTTCGACAGCGTGCCCTTATTGCTGCCCGCCGCGCCGCCGGTATTGCCGGCTCCGTCCACAAAGACGGCTTGAGCGTTCACTTCGGCCACCTTATTGCCGTTGGCTCCGGTAACGCCGCCGGTATAATCGGAACCGGTGACGTTCGCCGATTGAATGTCGGCATGCGTTAGCTCGCCTTCATTCGTTCCTGCCACACCGCCGGTATATCCGGCGCCGGTGACGTTCACCGATTGAATATTCGCTTTCGTCAGCTCGCCTTCATTGGCTCCGGTTACCCCGCCGGTATACCCGGCTCCGGCTACGTTCAGCGATTGAATGCCGATGTCGGACATCAAGCCTTTGTTTAAGCCTGCCGCGCCGCCGATATACTCCCCACCGGTTAAGCTCAGGGACGGGATGCTGATATTGGTCAGCGTGCCTTCATTCGTGCCGGCTGCGCCTCCGGTATAATCCGCGCCCTTCACCGAACCGCTAATGGCAATGCCGCTGATCGTCGCTCCCGCATGGTTGATCCCGGCGACAATCCCCGTATTCGTCCCTGCCGTGATGTTCGTTTCGGCGAAGATAACGTTCTTGATCGTTCCGTAGTTCTCGGCCGCGAAGCCGTAAGCCGCGGAATCCTCCGCCGTGCCTTGAAGCCCGCGGATCGTTTTTCCTTGGCCGTCGAACTCGCCCCGGAACGCTGCGAAAGGTTCCCAAGCGGCCCCTTCCAGCGAAATATCCGCTCCGAGAGCAAGATGATTCAGCGCCGGTCCGGCATCCGCCGTCCGGTTGAACAAACGGTAATACGTCGTGTCCGCATCATTGTACAGCTTCACGATGCCTACGAATTGTCTGCCGCTTTGAACGGCGATGTCCGCGGAGCCGTATTGGCTCAGGAACGATGCGTCGACGTCAAAGTTCCAGCGCCCGAAGCCGTAAGAGCTTGTCAGATCGCTGTCCGCTTTCGCCGCTTCCGCGGCCGCCAGACTGCGCCCGATAGGCTCCAGCTTGCCGAGATAGAAGGACCCGGTTACGCTTGCGTTCCTGAAGTTGTAACCGATCAGCGCTCCGCTGAACGCATTGGCCCCGCTCACATTCATCGTAACGTCTGCGGTGCCCGCATACGCGCGCTCGATCACGCCGTCGTTATATCCTGCGAAGCCGCCGGTATAAGACCGGCTCGCATAATTGACGCCGCTCGCCGCCACCTTCCCTTGCATCGCATACGCATTCTTCACGCTTGCCGCCCTCTCGACGATCCCGGCGAAGCCGCCGGTTCTCGTATCGGAGCCCGCATTCGTCACATTGCCCGCAGCATAGGCGCCCTCGATCCCGTAACGGTCCGCGGAGCCGGCGAAGCCGCCCGCGTACGCGCCCGTGATGCCTTGAACGTCGACGGTCCCTTTGGCATACGCCCGCTTGATCGTGCCCGAGCCCGCCGGATCGAGATCGCCGAGCAGGCCCGCAAAGCCGCCTGCGTAAATCGTATTGTCCTGATTGTCGCACACGACTTGCACAGGTATATCGGCAAAGGAATCGGCGAATAACGTATTATCGGCCGTTCCGACAAAACCTCCGACATGAGTGGCCGGTACCATCCCCGGCTTGGTCACGGCGCTGGCAACCGCAATCTTCTCGCCCGCCGACGATACGGCGTTCGAATAATGGATCTCGCCGCCTGCCGCTTGGCCGACTACGCCGCCGACATGATAGACGCGGCTGGTGTCGGCTGTTATGCCGCTATGCGCCGCCGTGCTGACGATGATGCCGGTGCTGAAGCCTGCCGTTCCGCCTGCGGAAACCGTCTTCCCTCCGCTGACCGCTATCGGCGCTGCGGATACGGAATGATAGATGGAAGCCGTGTGATTCCGGCCCGCGATACCGCCTACATACAAATCCCCGCCGTTATCCGTACCGGCGGCTTGGATCGCACCGGACGATACCGAAGCGTTGTACACCCCTTGGTAGAAAGGAGCAAGCTTGCCGAAATCGAAGCTCTTGTTGACGTCGCTCGAAGACAACATCCCGGCAACGCCGCCGACGATACCATCGCCCGCTCCGGATACGGAGTGAATATCCGATTTCACGTCAAGCATATACAGAATCGAATCTTCCGCTTGCCCTGCGATGCCGCCTGCTGCAACGCTCTTTCCCGCAGCCCGCAGAACGCCGCTCACCGCAGCGTCGCGCACGGCCGCATGAGCAAGCTTGCCCGCAATGCCGCCGAGCACCGCATTCTCGCTGGAGTCGTAGGTAGCCAGATTGAGCTGACCCGCCTTCACCTGATCCAGGTCAAACGCACTAATGCCTTGGCCTTCCTTGCTTCCCACGATGCCGCCGACCGTTCCGTTGCCCGTCATAACCCAAGTGTCGGCTGCAGCTGCAACCTCCGCTTGATGAATCGGGTTATCGGAGCCGGATTGCCCGATGAGTCCGCCCAGGATCGAGCCTGCTCCCGGCGCTTCCAGCTTGCTATCCGCTGTGAAGGACAGACGGATCGCATCCGCTTTGCCGGATACGTACTGGCCGATCAAACCGCCGGCCGTGCTGCCTGCTCCCGAAGCGGACAGCTGCGCCGCCGTATCGATGCTCAGAGCGCTGACATCGCCGGCTTGCTTGCCGACCAGTCCGCCGATCGTCGCATTGGCCGCAGAGCTGACGACATTGCCGCCGATCGTCGTGAATTTGACGATACCCGGATGAAGGGCAACCGTATTCTCGCCGATAAACCCTCCGGCAATCGGATTCGTTCCTGTCGCTTCTACCCGTGCTCCGCTTTCCGAGCTCAGAGTGAGCTCAGAGAGCGTTCCTGTGTTTTTGCCGATCATGCCGCCCGCGGTGCTTCCGCTGACGGCGGCGCTGCCCGTCAGCTTGACGCTGATATGGGACACCGCGCCTTTATTCAATCCCGCAAGCGAACCTGCATATTGCTGCCCGGTTACGGATAGAGGCTCCAATTTGACGCGGTCCACTTTGGCCTTCTGTCCGATGACTCCGAACAACCCCGAATACAGGGAGTTCGCCGGAGCCGTCAAGGTCAGACCGTCGATCAATTGATCCCCGCCGTCAAAACTGCCTTGAAACGCGCTTTCTTCATTAAACCCGATAGGTATCCACTGCTTCGACTGGATGTGAATCGGCTTCACGACCTTAATCGTTCTTCCTTCGAAAGAGAACTGGGAGACGCCGGGAATCGTCCCGTTCACAATCGCCGCGAGTCCGGCAAGCTCAGCCTCGCTCTTCACTTCGAAGGTGATTGCTCCCTTATCTCTTACGTACCAGTTGATATTGGCATTGACATCTTCGCCGCCTCCCGTCTCTCCGCCGTCATTGGCAGTGCGGATGAGTTCGGGATATTTATACTCGGCATCGAGCGATCCGTATCTCCAGGTCGTATTGAAATCCCAGCCGGACAAGCCCGGGAAGTAGCTCCGGTCCTTCAGCGTTGCAGCGAGGATCGTGGTGAGGCGCGCCTGCGCGTTCAGCCAGAGGAAGCTGCCGTCCGCAAAATCCGGTAAATCCCCGTTGATGTCGTTATCTACGTCTTTTACGTAATACGCTTTATACAGCAGTTCTTTGTTGTTGTTATCGTAGCGTCCGGCAAAGCCGCCCGCATACGAGCCTTCGGCCGCAGTTACCTTGCCCGCCGAATAGGCTGTCGTTACCGTACCGCTTGTAATGCGGCCGAGAAGCCCTCCGGCATAAGAATGATCGGCTCCGGCAATAACCTCTTTGGCTGCGTAGGAATTCGTAATCTCGCCTGCGGCATGCTCGCCCACCAGGCCGCCGACGATCGAGTAGCTGCCGCGCGCGGTCACGGTGGAAACCGAGTACGATTTGTCGATATTACCGCTGTTACGGCCGATGAGTCCGCCCAAATAGACGGAATCTCCCGCGACTCCATGCGCATTGCCCGTAATTGCGATGTCCACATAGGATGCGGTCACTTGCCCCCGGTTTTCGCCGGCCAAGCCGCCGCCCATCGTATGCTCGCCCTCAATGCTCAGATTGGCATTCGAATAAGTGTAGTACAAGATGCCGTTTTCCGTATTTAAACCGGCCAGACCGCCGACGATACCGGAGTTTCCTTCGGAAGTCACCGATATCTTATCGGAAATGCTGTTATTGGCAATCAGGCTCCGGTTCTCGCCGACCAGACCGCCCGTCACCGCGGACTCCGCGCTGACGAGCATCGTACCGACGATTCGGCTGTTCTGAATCGTGCTGACGGCTTTGCCCGGTTCGGCACTCGGATCTCCCGCGCGCCGGTCATTGATCCCGGCGATGCCCCCGACAATCGGCGACACCGCCGTAGGAGTAACCTTCAAGCTGAGCGCATCCGTGTTGTTATTGATAATAACGGCGGTATCTGTGCCCAGATTATAGCCTGTCATGCCGCCGACGACCGCATTAGGGCCGCTGATGACCAAATTAACCGAGCCGGAGAACACTTTCTCCACCCGGGTTTTATCGTTATAGCCCGCGATACCGCCGGCATAAGACGATGCTGCGGCAGCCGATCCGACGATAAATACATTGTCCGCATTCGTCTTGCTTGCGTCGCCGGTAATGCTGCCGTTCTCGATTTTGCCGGCGATGCCTCCCGCTATCGTGTTAACTCCGTCGTAAGATAGCGTAGCGTAATCGGGAAGCGCGGCGTCAACGACGGAATCCTTGATCTCCGTGCGTTTGGCGTATCCGGCAATACCGCCGATCACATCGCTCACTCCGGTCGCCTTGATCAATGTTCCTTCTCCGGCATGAACCCAAGCATTGCTGATGACAGCCGGCGACGCGCTCCCGTCGGGAGCTTCTGAGCGTCCGGCAATGCCGCCGGCCTCGCCCGCTTCGCCGCTAATCTCAAGCTGATGCGCTTTAGCTGACGAGCCTGCGATCGTTCCGCTATTATTGCCGGCAATCCCGCCGACTTGGTTCGCCGTTCCCGACGCCGTCACACGCACATTTTCGGCCAAGCCTTTCGGAGCTACGCTCCGGTTTTCGCCGAACAGTCCGCCGATCTGAAGATGGTCTCCCGCCGCCGTAACGGCAACGTCTTCGGCCTTGACGACGAATCCGTCGGCAGCCTCGCTGCCTTGGGCCGTATCTTGAACGCCTGCGGCGCCGCCGAACTTGATGCCGTTAGCCGGGATTTCGACCGTCACGCCTTCGATAGATAGAAACGCCTGATGCGCGCGGTTTACGCCGACCGCTCCGCCGACTTGGCTGTTATCGGCGTTCACCTCGATAGCCATTTGCTTGACCTGCAGCGGCGATCCCGCAGCCCCAAGCTGCGCTTCCGGCGTCAATACGCCCGCTACCGCGCCCAAGCTATAATCGGTTCTTCCCGCTTCGTTCAGCAGGGCGGTGCGGGTAACCAGGGCGTCCGTCACCGCCAGCGGCCCTTCATTGCGCCCGACGATGCCGCCGGCCGTCAGCCGGTCGATGCCTGCCGCAGCGGCAAGCTGCACACTGTCGCTGCCAGCCGCGGCCGCATCCCCGACCGTTGCGCCGCTAATGGAGCCCTGCGCCGTACCGGCAATGCCGCCCGCAAAGCCGTCCGCGGTTTGCACCGTCGCGCCGGCATATTGAACGGCCGCATGGCTGACGCTGCCGTTCAAATACCCCGCAACGCCGCCGACGAAGCCGTCGGAGACAAGCTGCGTGTAGCTTCCGGCCGTATTTCCTACGTTGGCTCCCGCAATGGAGCCGCCGTCGACATAGCCTGCAATCCCGCCGGTATAGGTTCCGGCTCCGCCTCCGGTGGATGTAATCGTACCGCCCTTATAGGTCGGCACCCCGTCGACAACCCCGGCCGGCGTCCGTTTGAACGAAGCTCCGCTCACGGTTCCGCCTCCGGCGAAATAACCGACGACGCCTCCCGTGCTGATCGTGCTGCCGGGCGCGGACGCCGCGGCCGTGACCGTAATGTCGCTTGCGAACGATGCGTTCGTGATTTGTTTATCCGGGCTGTCGGCGCCGACCATGCCGATGAATCCCCCGGTATACAGCTTCGTTTTCCCGCTGACCGTCAAATTGCCGACGCTGGAGACGTTGCTCGTTTCTACCGTCGACGTTTGAGTGACATCCGTCCTTGCATAAGCCCGGTTGGAAACGATACCCCCCGTATAGACTCCCGTGCCCCCGCTTACGGTGATGCTTCCGCTGTTTTCGTAAGCCGACGGGCTGCCGTCCTGAAGCAAGACCCGCTGCTCGGCGTAACCGATCAAGCCGCCGGTATACGCCTCATCCGGTTGACCGGACAGCGCGCCGGATACGCGGATCGCCCCCGTATTTTTGCCGGCTCCGTTCAAGGCGAGGTCGCCTGTTGCATAGCCGAACAGACCGCCGGTATAGACGTGGTCTTTACCTGTCGCAGTAACCGCCACATTGTTCACATAGCCTTTTTTCCAGGAAAAGGCGCCTTCGATATAGCCGGCGAGCCCGCCCGTGTGGACGCCCGTTCCGCCGTTATTCGTAACGGCTCCGGTGTTGCCGAAGGGCAAATCCGCATTCCCAGTGCCCAGCGAGCCTGCCAGCCCGCCCGCATACGTTCCGGCTGCCGCCGGAGCGTTGATCGTAACCGCAGCGCTGTTGGTGGTTGCCGCGGAGAAGCTCAATACCCCGTTCGCCTTGCCTACAATACCTCCGGCATACAGCTTCGAGCCTCCGGCAACCGTTACGGCGCCCGAGTTGGATATGATCGTATTGTCTTGATTCATCGCTATGGATAGAGGTGAATAACCGACAATGCCTCCGGCATATACGGACTGGTCCGCTTTGCCCGTTGCATTAAGCGCTCCGGTATTCCATATTTTGACCATTTTCCCGTATACGCTGCCTGTAACTCCGCCGGCATACACATTGCCCCCGGAGGCGGTTACCGCACCGGTATTTCTCAGGTTGGATAACGTGCCTGCGCCTTGACCTACGATGCCCCCGACATACGTATCCCGGTTCGGCGAATCGACGGTAACGGGCACATTGCTTGTAATATCGTACAAAATGCTGTTGTTAACCATTTTGCCGACCGCTGTGCCTGCGTAGACATCAGAAGTAACGGAAGACAGCGAAATCGCCCCGGTTTCCGTAAAATGGAACCCGCCCACCGTCGCGCCGTCCATGTACCCGATAAAACCGCTGTACATCGTATTATCGCTGATCTTCATGCCGCGAATTTCAATGGTGGCACCATGAGCCGTAATTAATGTGCCTTTGAACGGATTGGCTTCCGTTCCGATCGGTACCCACAGATAAGCGGACAAATCCAGATCTTGATTGACCTCCAGCGTTTTACCGCTAAATCCGTTAATCGGTACGTCGTTTGCATTTTTTCCCGCATTAACGAGCTTGGCGACACCCGCCAGCTTCGCCGGCGTATCGATGGTATACGTCTGGAATTCTGTGTAGTTATCGAACCAGCTCGTATCCGCATGATTGCCGTCGGTCCAACGGCTCGTGCTCGCATTCGCGTGAAAGGTCATCAAGCCTGCCAGTAACAGAAGAAACATAACAGCAAACCCAATCGCATAGATTGATTTTTGCTTTACCGCCATCATTACACCGCCTTCATTTGGTAAAAAAACCGCTATAGTAGAGCTACCGGCAAACGTCATAAAGACTTGTGCCGGTAGCCCTCCTTATATTAATTGTTTACAATCCACGAGCTAAGTCTTATCGCAATAGCCGCCGCCTGCGCTCTCGTCAGCTCATCGAGCGGATTCACATGATTGCCGTCTCCTTCGATGATGCCGTTCTTGATGCAGAGCGCCGCCGGGATTTTCGCCCAGTCTGGGACTTCGTCCGCATCGGCAAAACCTGCCAGCGCCTGATCCGCCTCTTCCTCGGAAATGTCGCCCGCGCGGCCGAGCGCTTGAAGCAGCCGTCCCGCCATCGTCATCGCTTCGATTCTCGACATTGTAGCCTGAGGAGCGTAAGTGCCGTCCGCCAGCCCGTTCACAATGCCCATTTGCGCCGCTACCGACACGCTGCGGTTAAACCAGTCTTCTGCGCCGACATCTGCAAAGGAGGCCTGGCCGTTCTTATTCATCAAGCCGGCGACTCTCAGTAGGATGGTCGGATATTCGGCCCGGGTAATATAGCTTTCCGGATCGAACGTATCTTCACCCTTGCCGAGCACGAACAGCTTGGCTGCCGCCTGGCTGATGCTATCCTTGCCCCAGTAGCCGTCATCGACATCGCTGAACGATTTCGCGTTTCGTACGAATACCAGATTGCCGTTTCCGGTCAGTTGAACCAGAACATAGGCTCCGTCTTCGGAGTATTCCGGTTTCCACGGCAGCGGCGTCCATGCGTCTTCGGGGCTTTTCAGCACCACGGCCGTAAGGCTCGCCGGGTCAGCCGTTTGCGGCAGCGGCACGCGTACAGCCGCATAGGAATCCCAAGCGGACGCCGGAAGGTTCGTCTTGATGGAAACGCCCTGACCGTCCGCAAGCAATGCGGAATCCAAACTATCCGCTATGTCCTTGAGCGCCGGAAGCTCGTAGCTCTCATTCGGGAACAAGCTCACTTCCAGGTTGTCCTTCAATCCCGCCAGCTGCTTAGGCGTCAAAGTCAGCTTCGCCAAAGGCGTGTCAATCACGATGTTTTTCTGCTTGGCAACCGCAGCTTCGGCAATGCTCCGGTCCAAACGGAATGTGTACCCTCGGACCGTGGAGTCCTCCGTCCGGATTACAATATCTCCGCTGCCGTCCAAATCCACATCGCCCGCCGCAATAACGGCTTCAAGCACATTGTCGTTCTTCTCGGCGCTGATCGTACGCTGACCGACGGTAATTTGCGCCGTATCGGCCGGGATGACGCCGCCACCGCCGCCTCCTCCACCGCCTCCGCCGCTGCTAGAAGAAGAGCTCCATACGTTGGCAGTCAGCCTGCCCGATGCGGCAACGGCCAGCTTATCCTTCGAGGTTCTTTTCGCCACGACGACGATGTCGCCGGATTTAGCGCTGACCACGCCGCCCTCCGGCAGGAAGCTCCAGCCGCTAATATCTTGGCCGAGCACCGGAACAACCACAGGGGTCAGAGTCGGGGTGAACACTTTATACACCAGCTGATAGCCGAGCATTTCGCCCGGGTTGGCCACGGTCACCTTTGTCAGGCTGCTATTGCTTTTTATAGCCGAAGTGCTGGCTTGCAGATTGCCGAGCTCCGTCTCTGCCGGAACTTGAACGGCGGCAGCCGCCATCGCTTCCAGCGTGACGCCATCGGATACCTGATAGCTGGCCTGAACCAGACTGGCTCCGGTAGCTTGCGCCGTTATCGTGCCGTCGCTGCCGAGCTCAACCGCATCGCCCGACAAGATCGAGTAGCTGATCTTATTCTGAGGCACTTCCACTTCCTTGAATTTCGGCTTGCCCTTGGCGTCTTTGCCGTCGGAGATGCGCAGACGCGCCTCCAGCTTCAGGCTGTCGCCCGGCTTCATCGTCGGAACCTGTTTAATAACAAGTCCTGCAGGCACATCGTACTTGTCATTCGTAATATCGACGACGGCCTTATTTTCATTCCCCGCTCCGTCGCGGGCTTGTACGGTCAGCTCTGCGTTCGGATCGTTCGAGTCCACCGCGACTTCCCCGGAGAACCGCCCGTCTTCACCCACTTTGAGCGCCGTCTCTTTACCGTTCACGATGACCTTGAGTCCCGCGT
The DNA here is from genome assembly GCF_025060755.1 of Paenibacillus doosanensis. Taxonomy (GTDB): domain Bacteria; phylum Bacillota; class Bacilli; order Paenibacillales; family NBRC-103111; genus Paenibacillus_S; species Paenibacillus_S doosanensis. The sequence continues at coordinate 57,633 of NZ_JANYUY010000028.1, read as the reverse complement.
CGTTAGAGCTTCTTCCCGAGACGCGGATTTTACCGCCGCTCGTTCTTGCGCCCGTCACCGGCTCGTCCAAATATAATATCGGAGCGATCGTATCGACGGTCAGATACAGCATCTTGACCTTGCTGTCCTTCGTTTTCGTATTGGTCGCCACAAGCTCGATCGCATATGTGCCGTCCGTCGTCTGCGGAGCGAGCTGCAGCACGCCGTGGCTGCCGCTGCCTTCATTCTGCAGCGTCGTCTTGCCGAGCGATTGACCGTTATAGAAGGCTTCCACCGATACATCCTGCTGATCGGAATACAGCTCGACGCTTTGCTGTGCGACATTATTGGTCAGCACGTCGATTTTCGGCTGACGCTTCGACAGCAGCTCCCGGCTCTTCTCCAAATCCGGCTTGGCAGGTACCGGAAGCAGCTTGCTTACGCTGTCGGTTCTATCCGCATAATGGAAGTTTTCGTTCTTATCCAGTTCCTTGGACGGCTTGACAACAGCGGAAACGCCAATCTTGTATTCTTGTCCGACCTGCAGCCCGACATATTTCACCTGGCTCGGGTCTACACTTCCGCCGTTCAGACTCTTTTGATCCACTGCATCGGAGGTTGTCGTAGCCGTCCAGCCCCCGAGCAAAATGCCCTCGTATTTGCCGGTTTCGGCATTCCAGTGGCTTGCAAGCTCCTGCTCGGTGAACATCAGCTCTCCGAAGTTGTCGTAAGGCAGCAGCTTGCCGTTTTGCTCCTGCATCGCATTGATTACATAGCTGTGTTCAGCGTCTTTCAATGCATCCTTCTTCGCCGCAGGCTTGAACGATAACGCGAAGTATCCGTTGCCCGCCGGCTCTATCGATACGTCGCTGACCGGCTGAGGCGCCAATGGATCGATGATTTCGAACTGCTCCGCCGATGTTTTGGTGCCGAAGGTCGATTCGGACTTCAGCTCGGCGCGCAAATAATAATTGCCCTGCTGCATTAATCCGCGAATATCTTCGGTTCCGTCCAGCATATCTACCTGGGTCACATCGATCGCCTTATGACCGCTGGTCGTTGTGCCGGAGAGTCCGCCTCCCTCGCTTACCTTCACATCCCGCGCAATCAGAATGCCGGGATCGCCCGGATCGAGCGTCTCCTGCCCGTTCTCGCCTTGGGTCGTAGTCGTGCTGACAGGCTCTTTGGTCAAGTACAGATTGACCGTATCTTCCGGCTTCGCATTTTCCACCGACCAGTTGGCCGTAAACCGGTTGGCGTTGCCGCTGTCTTTCGTCAAGCTGACGTCTTTGAGCTGCGGCAAAGTCGGAACGTTCAGTAGCTTCGTCTGCACCGCCGATTCGGAAGTCAGCGTCCATGTTCCGCCCTTTTGCACCCGATCCTGCGGAAGCACGATATACGCCTTGCGGTGATCGACCTTGTCGCTCGCTTGGGCAGCCGGGATAATTTGCGTGAACGCCGTCGCGTCCGGATTCGTATTCTTATCGTCATAAATGATCGGATAAGGCTGTCCCGCCGCATCTTTCAGTGTCAAGCTCGGTGTATTCTGATCGGTATATTCCACTTCAATGATCGCATTGCCGGTAACGCCGTCCATCGGAATTTCATGCACGCGTCCGCCGTTTTTCACGGTAATGCCGCCTATGCCGATGTCCATCGATCCGTTGTCCAGCAGCTGCACACCTTCGGCTACGTCGCGGTATACGATCTCATGCGTCTCTTTCTCCGCCTCGACCCACGATGTCGCCACCGTCTTCACGCCTTGCCCGATGACGAGCAGACGGGGACCGCGCTTCGGATCGTTGATCAGCAAATGGGTAAAGCCGTCCGGCAGCTGCTCGCTGGAGGTGCCGAATTCGACGCCGCCGCCCCAATAATAAGTGATTCCGAGCGAAATAAACAGAATGCCTACGCTTCCCCACACTTTGTCGTTGTTCAGTCCGAAGAACATGCTGGACAGCGGCATTCCCCCGACGACAGGCACTTCCTCCGGAATTTGCACCTTGGCGCCGATGTATCCTTCGAAGTCGGTCCGGTGCTTCTCCAGGTTTTGCCCGACGAACACCCCGGCTTTACCTACAATGACATTCCAGCCGGCAATATCTACCTCCGCCTGCATGCGCACGAACCAAGGCGTTACCCACTGGGCTTCGATCAAAGCCTGGGTCAGCATTTTGATTAAATCGTCTTCCTTGGGCGCCGCCTTGGGCGAATAATTCATTTTCCCTTCCAGCTTAATGCCCGTCCGCTTCAAGGTCAGGTCGATATCCCCGAAAAAGTACGCGGGAGCCACGCCGAACCTCAAGCTGACACCGGCCTCGATGACCAGCGGGAACGGATCGTCTTTGGTGCCGCCGGCAATCGTATCGGCCAGCTCGCGCACCGCTCCCCGGACCCCGGTCAGGTAAGTCGCTCCGGTAATCAGCACGCCCGGACTGTCCAGCGAGGCGCTGAATGCAATGACATCCGGCAAAATCCGTCCGTCATCGACCTGCTTGAACGAAATTTCCGCACCGATTTCGGTCATGCTTTTTAATTGGGCGTCGAATTTCAAGCCGTATGTGTTGGATACGCCGTCAACCTTCTGCACGTAATGAACGATGTTGATTTCACCGCTCGGCTTCTTCGGCCCTTCGGGTTCCTTCTTGGCGTCCTTCGATTCTTTTTTATCCGGCTCGATCAAGCCCAAGCTTTCATTCAGGTCGAACTTGAGCCCCGCATCGATGCCGACAAAGCCTTTATCGTTAAAAACAACGTTGCGGACTTCGGCGTTCAGCACCTTGAGCGAAATGGTTCCGCCGAAGGAAACGCCGCCCAGTCTTAGTATAAAGTCGTTAAACGAGATGCCGAAGCCGGAGAACGTAAAGTTCGGTACGGCAAACAAGCTGTGCTTGTTGAAATAAACGAGCTGGATCATCAGCTGGCGCAGCGGGTTGAGTCTGTCTCCCAGCGCTCCCGTCGCCCAGCGCAGCGTACCGTTTAGGCTATCGTCCTCTTCGTTTCCTTCTTCCTTCGGAAATTCCGCTTGCGGAATCGTATAGCCTTCTCCCAGCGTTTTATCGAAACCGTTGTAGAAATCGAGCGTCCATTCCCCTTTGTGGAACACAAAGCCGCTGCTTGCGACGCTGAGCGTTCCATCGCCTTTGACGAAGAGCGTATCGAAGAACGGCACGCTGTCGAAGCCGTTTACCTGCTGCTTGGCGCCGAAGATGTCCAGCTTGCCCCGGGAGAACACCATATCCTTGCCTTTGTAAGCAACGGCGCCGTTAATGATGGCCGGCTCGGTCTTCGTATCCACGATCACCTGCTGGTCCGCTCCGGTTCCCGCTGTTTTGATCATCCCGCGGATGTCGACGAGCTTCTCCTTCTCCTCGTCTTCGAAAAATTCGTCCATCTCATCTTGCGATGCGAACAGAGCGTAGTTGTATGCGGGCACTTCCTTCAGCGACTCGTCATCCAAATATCCGGAAAGATCGAACTCGGGATCGATCGCTTTGCTCGCCGCGCCGAAATAATATTTGGCATTTTTGAACACCGTTACGGCGCTGTATAAATCGGTTCCTTTCTTGAAAGGCTCACCTGGAAACGCGCTGTTGATATCGTCCAGCAGCTTCCCGCTCAGCGAAGGGGTCACATGGCTTAAATCGACCATTTGCTTATAGACGGCCATAATTTTCGCTTCCCTGACCCGGTTGGCATCGTTATCCGTCACGGCAAACGTTTGACTCGTCGTCAAATCGTACATCGCCGCAATGTCCGCATCGCCGCCGGTATCGCCCTTGTAGTCGATTTCAACCTGGTACTCCCCGAGCGGCAGCTCCGGCCCCAGACCGGCCTCAATCACCTTGCCGCTGCCGTCGACCAAATCGCCGCCCCGGTACGTAATACGCATGTCGCCGGAGAAACCGTCGTCAGTCGGCTGCAATATAACCGAGCTTTTGACCGGCACCTTATAGCGTTTTCCTGTCGCCTTATCTTTTAGATACAGATCGAAGTTAGGGTCGGTCGTCTCGTTGCCCGTATTGTACGCGTCGATATTCGTCATATTGACCGTAATGTATTTGACGTCCGTGCTGTACGCTTCCTTCGGCGTCAACCCGTAAGCATACGTCGGCACGGCGTTGCCGATGGCGGGCAGCAGCACAAAGTTCGATTTGCTCGACTCGTATTGGGCTTTTATCCCTTCGTCCGTCTCCCCTTCCAGCTTCACCTGGGTTTCCGGACTGCGAACCGTCATCATATATTGCTTGGTCGTAGGCCACGGCTTGCCCTTCGCCTGCACCTTGAACGAGGCGGTAACCGTATCGCCCGGCTTATACTTCGGTATAATGCCCTTCTCCGCCTCTTCCGGCGTCGCCGATTTCCGGAACATGAGCTTCTTGCTGCGGTAGGCCTCGGTCAGCGCTTTGCCGTTCGCGTCGCGCACAATATTGCCCTGCTCGTCCAGCTTGACGAAGTTCAGCCCGCTGTCCAGCGTCAGCTCAACCTCGATATTGGACTGCTCCATATTAAATACAGCCAGATTCTCCACTTCGGCGTTCAGATCGAATATGCCTTCGCCGACATAGTCGCTGTTATCGCTTAAGGTAGCGAGCTGCTGAGGCGGATCGAGATAGCGGATGGAAAACACTTTGTCCGGCTCGATAATTTCGCCCAAACCGTACACCGTCTCGAACGTCTGCACCGCTTGGTTGGCCAGCGGTTTCGGCTGCCAGTAGAAAGCTACCGCGGAGTCGGCCGTGCCATAGTCATTCGTATCTCTCGTAAAGTCAAGGTTCGGATTCGGCGTATAATCCCATTTCGTATTCGCCAGACCGTTCCAATGCCCTACGATCATTTCATCGACGATGTTGATGTTCTTCTCCGCGAAGTTATTGAAGCCGTAAGCCATTACATTGGTCGCTTGCGGATTCGTCAGATCGAGCTTGTCCCGCATAATCCAATACGGAGGCAATTTATAGAGCGGTCTGTCCTCCTCGGAAATACCCGGGTCATTCTCCGGGTCGTGAACAAGCTTTCTCTCCACGGTAAGAGGAACCTGATACGCCGTGCCGATCTGGAACTGCGGACCGTCGTTTCCTCCGACCATCGTGTCGAGCAGCATACGAGAGCCGAGCTGCACCTGGGCTCCGCTGTTGTTCAGCACTTCATAGCGGATGTTGACATTGCCCACGTTTTTCTTGTCCGATTTATCGGAATACAGCATAATAATTTGCTTGATCGCAACGCCTTTGATCGTCCATACCGTTTCTATTTGCTTCGTGCCGTTCGAATTCTCAACAATTCTCGGCGGCGTAATCTCCGAGAAGAAAGCGGCCCCGAACTTGTACGGGTTGCCGAAAATATAATCGGTCCCGTCGATCCGAAATGTCGTAAAAGAGGTTTCCGGGTCGTCGCCTTGGAACAGCATATTGACGTTATCGTCTTTTTTGCGGATCGGCTGCCCTTCCACCGTTCTTATGCCGTATCGTCCGGTGGCGTTATCGACCGTAATTTTAATGAAATCGTTCTGCAGCACCGTTACCTTGGGAGCGCTGAGCTCCGCTGCAAGAACGGATGCAACCTGGACGTTGGAGCCCAAAACGAATATAAGCGCGAACAATAGTATCAGCGTCTTTTTGAGAAGCTTCAATGCAACTGCCTCCTATTCTAAAACCGTAAATACCCTCTTTTCTTTGAACAAAGGTAAAGGCGTCCTTAAAAGGAAGCCTTTATCCCCCGATAGCTTGTCATCCGTCCGACTATTGCTTCTTGCCTATAAAGAAGGTCGCATACTCGCGTTCCCGCTCCTGATTGCGGACGATAATCGTATACCAGCCCGCTTCCGGGAAGGTGACTTTATACTGCCCTTTCACCAAATCGCCGTACGAAACTTGACTTGCAATGTATTTCATTTGCCCTTCGCGATACAATCCCGGCTGATAGAACAAATCGTAAGTGCCCCATTCGTTGACTTGTTTTTGCCCGTCCACATTCATCACGTTAAATTTCTCAATGCTGAAGGTGAGCGTATTAGTATCGAACAATGCGCTTTCCACGCTGGAACCGGACAGAAGCACTCCGTCGGCAAAGATGAGCATGCCGTCGCCGGACACTACGGTTACGTCCTGATACGCTACCGCCGTATTGCCGACCTGATCCGTTGCGGTGTATGTGACGCGCTGCCGACCGAGCTTGCCCAGATCGAGCCCGCTGATTGCGACGCGAATTTGATCCGCCGAAGATACATTGTCGCTGACGGCGTATCCTCCCAAGTCGGTTAGGAAGTTGAAATCCGGCTTGTTCTGCGTCACACCGACCGAAGACATCTTCAATTCGATACTCGGCGCCGTGTTATCCAGACCTTGAATGGTCACGGGCACCTTTTTCGTATTGCCGAGCAGGTCGGTCAGAGCGACGAGCGTGGAACCGTCCGCCGAGAACGTTCTTGAATAGGTGAACGAGCCGTCGTCGCCGCTGATCCGGTTCGTATATTTGCCGTCGGCGTCTTTGGCGGGAGCCGTGCCCGCAAATACCATATTCGGCGCCGTAACGTTACCGGACAGCGTCACCTTCATCTTGCCTTTCGCATACGGCACGCCGTTAACCGTTACAATCCGATCCTCCGGCAGAGCGTTGCCCGCATCGTCTACAAACGTATACTTGATCGAGTCCGCTTCCGGCGGTGCGGAGATAATGTTGTCGACCGTTTCCTTCACGACCGTCGTATTGCCGTACACATCCGATACCGTGAAGGAAGCCGTACCGTTCTGCAGCAGCATCGCCGTATTTTTTCCGCCAGGTACAATAAAGTCTTTATCTTTCGGATTTTGCTTCACTACCGTTAATGTGACTCCGTTGGAAAACAGCACATTGCCGTTATCGTCGGTTATCGTTCCGAACGTCTTGCTGCCGTTGTCGCCGTAAGCGTAAGAACGCTCAATTTTCACCTTCGGCGCCTCTTTGTCGATATAATCGACGGCAGCCTTCGCCTTCCCCGTATTGCCCGCTTCGTCCACAAACTCGAATTCGAAGCTTCCGTTCTCCGTAAACGTGTAGGTCGAGCGTCCGGGAGGATTCGTTATTCTGACCTGCTCGGACAAATCCGTCAGCTGCACGGTCACATTCCCGTTCGTCTTGCCGGTATTCAAATATTCAACCGAACCGGTCGGCGGCGTAGTATCGATATTTTTGACCACGGCATACAGCGTCGATTTCCTGCTTGCATCGGCGTTGTCCGTCAGCTCGAAGGTGTACAGCCCGTTGGCATTGACATGGAACGTGTTGCCGCTGCGAACCGGAGTCGAAGGATTGGCTGCGGCAGGCACGACTTTAATGCCGAGCGGAGCTGCGATATCGATATCTACTCCCGTTTCCAGGCTGGCCGGTCTGTCGCTGCTTAAGCTGGCTAACGCGTACACCGGCATCGTCTTGGGCATATTCGACGCATCCAGATTTTTCGGCTGGCCAACGACGCCCGCAGACGTTCTGTATTTCACTTGAATATGCAAATCGTTCGTGTTGTTCGTCGGCACTTTCAGCGCGACGAAGTTCGTATAAGGACGCCACTTGACCCAGCTTGCTCCGTTATCCGGAGATACCGAGAAATCGTATCCGCCTTTATCCACCGTGCCGGTATCGAGACCGAGCTGCACGATCGCGGTATAACCGTCCTCCTCGTCACCGTACAAGTAAATCAGATCCGATTGCACATCGGCCGGAGGCGTATTGGCGTTCTCGGATTTGGAGACGGCGAACACTCCCGTCGTTTGGGCGATAACGCCGTTCTTCGCCCCGTCCTTGGCCCATACGTACAGCCGGAAATTTTTTTGCTCGCCTGGCTTCAAAGCCTCATTGGTAATAACGGCTTTGCCGTCCTCCGGCAAATCGATCCAGCCCGGGGCATTCTCCGCCGGCGCCGGAAGCTGCTCGTCGATCCATTGGTACTTTATCAGCTCGATTGGCGCTTCAATGTCTGGATTCACGGGTACCGTGACCGTCACGTTTTGCGAATCTTGCGGATAAGCGACTCCGCTTTTGCTAAAGGTGACGACCGGAGCCACGTTATCGAATTTATATTCTTTGGCAAAGAAATATTTTTTCTCGAAGCCGCTCTCATTGATTTTCGCAAGAATATGCACATATTGACTGCCGTTTTTACCCGGATCGGCGGGCACAGTGTAAATCCGGTCTCCGTTATCGCCGTTGGCGTAAGAAGAGAATGCCGTGAAAGAGGATTCCTCCGGCCTTACCGGACTGGAGCTGTACGCATATCCGGCAAAAGTCGCATAGAGCGGATCGCCCAGAGAGAGCAAGCTCGCGTCGTATGCCGATTGCGTTACCGTCCCGTATGTCGTTTGGGCGACCGTGTTCCCATATGCCGAAGCCGTCACGGTCGACAGCGTCAGCGGCGAGATGCTTCCCAGTCCCGTCAGCTTAAACTGAACGTCATGGCTTTGCACAAAGCTTGGGCTTGCTTCCGTCAGATAGCTTCCGCTGATCCGCCCGGAAGAATTGACCGTTACGGTCTTATCGTTATGAACCGTCCGTTCGTTGCCCGCATTATCGACCGTTCGGACGTAGAGCCAATACGCCCCGTCTTCCACAACCTCGTTCTGCGTCGTCAGCGTCGCGCTGTCTCCGGCCAATTCCACCGGCATCCAGGCCGCATCCTGAGGCTGGCTTCCGTCCTTCACCCACTGGTACGAACTGCCGGCGACTCCGCTGTGCTCGTCCGTAATTCTGACTTTCACCTGAACGGCAGGCGTATTGTCTCCGGCGATTTCAACGTAAGCGACCGCAGGCGCCTTGTTATCCAGCTTGATCGTTCCGACGCTGTGAACCCAGTTGGAATCTTCCTTCTCGAAGTCAGTCAGCGGCCACACGGCCAAATCGCCGTAGCTGCCTACCTTCTCCAGCGCCTTATTATCGGCGTAAAAGATTTTATCCGCTTCAGAGCCCGGAGCCTCGGCGATCCAGCCGTTGTATTCTTCGGGATGCTGTTGTATGTAGGATTGCTTCTTGGTGTACTGCATCAATTCTCTTGCCGAATCCCAGGTCATGTCCGACGTCCATGTATGCAAATACCATTCGCCGCTCTTCTCTTCGGTTAACGCTTCCGCTGGCAGCGCGATCAGATTCGTTTTGTTATTGGCGACGCTGAGCTGAATGTTGCTGCCCGGATACAGATCCTCGCCTGGCTGCTTAGCTGACAGAGAGAACCGCTTGAGCGCCGCAAAATGATCTCCCGCTTTGTTTGCAAACGGATCGGTCGCGCTTTGACTCCACATATAATAGACCAATCCTACGGCCGGAGAGCTGGAGCCCGTCATGTTCGATGGACGATAGATGCCCCTGCTCGGCCTCACTTCTCCCGGTCCCTTCGGATCAAGAGACGGTACGATCAGCGCAGGATCGTTGGCGTCGATCGTCACTTTGCCGTTTTTCTGATAAACCTGATCGGTCGCCCCTCCCGATTCATAGCGGTAGCTGATCTCCGGCTGCGTATTGTCAATCGACAGCTGCGCCCAGTCGATCTTCGAATTGACGTTGGCCGCATCCTCGCCGTCTTCCGGGTCGGTGAAAATTCCTTCATAGTTGGCCGGCTGGATCAGCAGATTGCCCGCGTAATCCTGCAGCACGCCCGTATCCTTATTCTCGCCCGTCAGCGGGTCGATGACGTTCGCCTTATTCGTCAAGGCAATCGCCTTCAGAAGCGGCGCTTCCACCGTAACCCCGTCGGGAATCGCGAGATGGAACGTCCATTTGTCGGAATTGTCGCCCTTTACGTACGTCGCTTTCATCCCGTTATTGAGCAGTAAATAAGTATCGTTCACATCCCAACCTTTTTTAACCTGGGCTTCCTCCGTCAGCTGAACGGTGAAATCGAAAGCGTCGTTCTTGTTCAAAGTAACCCCGGTCAAAATTTCCGGTTGAATGCCGTTGCCGACCTTCGTATATTTGGGAGGCACCGCATCGACAATGACCCGAAGCCCTTGGTGATTATAGTCGAAAGGGTTGACGTTTTTGCCTTGCAAGTAGCCGCCTGCTGCGCTGCTATCGTCGCCCGATTGGTTGAATTTGGAATAATCGAGCACAATATTGCCTGCCGCGTCGGCGAGAACGGCTCCTCTGAACTTTTGCTCCAAAGAGGAATCGATGTCAAATACGGAGCCGCTCTCTCCGCTGGCTTTTTCAAGCTTCGGTTCGAGTGGCAGGTTGCCGCTATGATGATACTTGCTGGCCGTATATTTGTATTCCAAGCTTTTATTTAACGGTACACTGAGCGCACCTTTGGCAAAATCCGCCGCCGAGTAGTTTACGCTCTTCAAATATTGCTGCTCTCCGGCCGCCGGCAGTCCGGTTCCGGCCGGGTTGACAAACAGCGGATGTCTCAGAAACGGATCGTTATAGGCCGAGCTTAACGTAATCGGCCTTACCGGCTCGCTGAAATTGTACGCCAGACTGAAATATTCATTTTTTTTGGCGTACAGCTCCGTTTGAGCCGGTTCTATCTTTTTATTTTCCCTGAAAGCGCCGTTGCCCTTGAATGTATATCCCGTCAAAACCGGACGTTTAACGTCTTTAAATCGAATATATAAGCCTCTCGGACCGGACGGAGCGTCCGTCTCATCCCGCACTCCTTTTACTACGACGTTAATAACAGAGTTCTCCGTTATATGTATATCGCCGGATTTGCTCGAACCAGCACCGCCATGATAAGCTAGATCATAGACTACCTGTTGGCCGTCGACATAACCCCACACTTCCGTCCCTTGCCAGCATTTCGGAATACCAAGAAAACCGCAATGCTCCTCAACCCACTCTAGATAGCTCCAGCCGATAGCAACCGTTGCGTCCCCGCCTTGGGCAAGAGCTTTCAGCTGCGGATTTTGCGCGACATTGATCGTAAAATTCATGGTATCGCCTTCATGGACAAAAAGATCTCCGTTTACAAAATCATGATTCCCCCCGATACCGCTATAGCTATATCCATCGGTTTTGCCTATGAAGTTGGCTAACGCATTTTCCGGCGAATGGGAGCAGTTCCCGATTAACACTTGAGTCGATCCGAAGCGAACCTCCTGATCTCCGGACCCGCATTCGCCGCCCGCCGCCTCCGCCTTCGGCATATCCCAAGGCAGAAGAAGCGACAACAGCATGCATACGCTCAAAACGATAGAGCACCATCTTCTTGCCGTCTTGCTCTTCAACATTACAATGAAACCCCCTCTATAAAATCCTTACAACCTATTTCCTATTCACGGCAAACTGGGACTAACTTATTATTTTTTTCCATCTTACGACAGCGAACCTTAAAGAAACCTTAAAAACTAGGTCTTTCGACATAATCTGTATGAAATTTCACCAAAAAGGACTGTCGTCCCAAACAAAAAACGACAACCTTCTCCCGATATTCACATCGGGGAAAGATTGTCGTTTTTGTCGTCACACGTTGGAGTGAAGGACTGCTGCTAACGGAATCAGCACCGTCACTTTGGTTCCGTTTCCCGGCGAGCTGTCCACTCGCAATTCCGAATGATATTCATATTTGAGCCGCTTCATAATATTTTTCAATCCGACTCCCTGGGAAGCCTCCGAGCTCGGGTCCAGCAAGCAACTAAGCCTGTCCTCTCCTATACCGACACCGTCATCCTCGATTTGGATGCAATAATGAGCGTCCGTCCGGTTCGCCTTAATTTTCACCGTGCCTCCCTCGGTTCGGCCTCCGATCCCATGCCGGATCGCATTCTCAACGAGCGGCTGGATCAGCAGCGGGGGAATGCTGACACCGTACATCTCTACTGCTATGTCATACTCAATCCGCAGGCGGTCTTTAAATCTCGTCCGTTCGATTTCGACGTAAGAACGGATCAGGTTCAGCTCCTGTCCGAAGGAGGTTCGTTTCTGGACATTGCTGAACCGGAAGCTTCCGCGCAAATAGTCGGCCAAATCCGTCGTCAATTTACGCGACTGTTCTTCGTCGGTATAGCTTAGGGCGATGATCGTATTCAGCACGTTGTACAAGAAATGGGGCTTGATCTGGGACTGGAGAAACGCCACCTCCAGCTCGATCGCCTTCTCCAGCGACTCCTTCATCAGCAGCAAGCCCTTGATTCTCGCCTTCAGCTCCATCGCATCGAACGGCTTCGGCAAGAAATCGTTCGCCCCCGCCTCGAAGGCGGCGAGCTTATCCTGCGGCTGCGCCGCCGTCGTCACCATTAATACGGGCATTTCCAGCAGCGTATACTTTTGACGGATGTACTGGCATACCTCATAACCCGACATTCCCGGCATCATCAGATCGAGAACGACCAGATCGACCGCATTCGGCTTATCGATCTGCGCAACCGCCTCCAGACCGTTCTTGACGGCAACGACATTGCAGCCTGTCGGCGCCAGCGCATCGAGCAATATTTTCAAATTGGAAAAGTCATCGTCGACGATAAGAATCGTATGCTTACCCAAGTTCTCCTTATAATAGGGAGTAGGGAACGAATAATCCTGCTCGTCCCGGGCTCTGACGTAAGCGAGTTTGTTCGTGCTCGCGCTCGCACCGCTGCCGGCGGACGGCAAGCTGATGGTGAACACCGTTCCTTCGCCTTGGACGGACGACACCTCGATAGTGCCGCGCTGCAGCTCGATCAGCTGCTTCACGATAGGCAGTCCAAGCCCGAAGCTCTGAAGGCCTTGCGACTCGAAGGACTGGAACGGTTCGAAGATGAGATCGAGCGCCTGAGGGTCGATTCCCGCTCCCGTATCCGCCACCGAAATTTCGATCATTCCGTCCCGCTCCGCCGCTGACACTTCGATACTCCCGCTTACCGTATGCTTCACGGCGTTATCGAGCAAGTTGTTCAATATTTGCCGAAAACGGTTTTCATCCGCAAGCACATTCGGCAAATTTTCCGGAACTTTGTTGATCAAAGCGATCGGTTTACCTGCCGTTAAGAAGGAAAAGATTCGCAGCACAATGTCCACCGTCGTACGAACATCGACCGCTACCGGACGAACAGTCAAATCTCCCTGCTTCAGCTTCGACAAGTCCAATATATCAAGCACGAGCTGCGACAGCTTGCGGCTGATGCTAAGGACCAGCTCCAGCTTCTCCTGCTGCTCCGGCGGCAGCGGATCGCGCGCATCCTGGACCATCGATTCGGAAATCGTAATAATGCTGTGCAGCGGCGTTTTGAATTCATGCGATGTTTTGGAAAGGAAATCATCCTTTAATTTATCCGCTTTGAGCAGCTGCAGCGAAAGCTGTTCGTTCTTCTTGAACTCGTTCGAGAACCGGAGCGACATGAGCAGAGCAAGCATCAGCAGCACGAGAATGACCTCGTACGGAAAAGTAAAATACAGCGGTGCGTTCGTGTAGACGTTGAAGCTTTGCGCCAAGGAATGATAGTTTAACGAAATAGCTGCCACTACCAGATACAAGCTGCCTTCCACCCGATGAAGCGCGGCCAGCACGTAGACATACGTCGCATACAAAAACGGCGCCGTCGCATAAAAGGTCGTCATCAGCAATAACAACCTGCTATTGTGCACATCCACAAGAGCCGTGATCATGAGCACGACCCCCAACAGGAGCCCCGTATGGATGACCCACTTGTGGCAAAAAGGACGAAACGCCGTATAAACGAACAAAAACAGCGACATGCAGGCGGCATATACCGAAATCGACTGCAGGCGAATATAAATGCCGTACGGTACGAAGTCGAATAAGACGAACAGCAATCTTTCGCCGCGCGTCGACAAAAACATGGTTACGAATATGCATAGAAGTCCAAAGGTAACGAGCGAATAATCGTTTTTACGCTGGGAATACAATCCGATGAAATACATCCCCATAATGAAAAAGCTGCAGATGGAGATTAAATCGCGGGCCAGCGCGATATCGCGCAAACTGGAAATTTGATTCGAATAACCGAAATAGATGGAATTGGGAATACCGCTGCTCGGCAAATAATCGTAGTTAGCCACCTGCACGATAATTTCGTTCCAGCCCGGCTGCAAAGAAAAATAAGCGACGTACGGCTTATTGCTTCCCACGTACGAACCTTGATCCGGCAAAGTTCCCGCCGAACCGATTTCCGTTCCGTTGACGAGAATACGATTAGCCATTTGAATCGATAACGTCTTCAAGCCGTACATACGGTTTCCATCGTCTACGCGGATGTGCAGCCGGTAAGTGGCTAAACCGAACGGCTTCATCCGCTTGCCCCAGGAACTCGGCAAATACATCGTCTCCGGAGATGGGGATGAGGATGTTTCCACATAAGCCTGCAACTCCTCATGCCCAAGCAGCCTGCCGGGGTAAAACTCCCATTCTCCGTCCAGCGCCACAACGCCTTTCTCGGCCAAGGGCCAGCCGCTTAAGTCCATGCGCCCGCCGGCTGCAAGCGGCGTGCCATTATCGCGAATCATATACAATTGGTACAGAAATCCGTAGGAAACGATCAGCATGATCAATGTTACGGCCGCTGCGGCCAGCTTTTTTCTCATTCGTTACTCCCCAAACAAATTAAGCGAAGCTTTGATACAAGCGCACGGTCTCTTCTTCCAGCTCGACGCCCAAATTTTCCCGCACCGCATGATCGAGCTGCCGGAATATTTTTAACGCCTCGTTGCGTTTGTCCGTATTGATGTACAGTTGGATTAAATCCCTGCCGTCCTTCTCCGAATCGGGAGAAACGTCCAGAACGCGCCGTAAGCTGTCTGCCGCAAGCACAACGTTCCCGTTTCTCATAAAATGGCTGTACGCGATTCTTAACGTCCGGATATATCTGGATTTGAGGTCCTCCCGCTTCCACATCGCCCAGTCGAAATCGCAGTCCTGCAAATATTCCCCTTTGTGCAAGGCGTTCATTCTCTCGTACTGTTTCTCGTTCAGGGCTTCCTCGGCCGCCGCCGTTTCCGCTATAGCAATAAACTCCTCGACATCGCTTTTCATTCCGGTTGCATCGATAGCATAACCTCTGCCGATTTTATTGACCTTCAGATCGAGGCTGCTGGCCTGAAAGCTTTTGCGCAAGTATGAGATGCACGTATACAAATAAGTTCTCGCTTTAGTCAGCTCGGACTCCGGCCAAAGCGAGTTAAGAATCGTTCCAGCATCAATCTGATTCCCTTCGTGATGCATCAAATAAGCGCACAGCTCCCGTTCCTTATTCGTTTTCCAAGGAAGCAGCCCGCCAGCCGTATGGATTTGAAATCCTCCGAAGCACTGCACGTAGATTCCGGCTCCGCTTGCAGCCTCAACGCGGCTTTGGACAGAAACCGCCTTCGCAAGGCGCGATACGGTGTTGCGCAGCCTATCCTTGGTGAACGGCTTCAATAAGTAATCGATGGATTGGATTTCAAAAGCTTCCACGGCGTATTCGGAATAAGCGGTTGTAAACACAATCTGAATATGCGGTACGATCGCTTTGATTCGTCTAGCCGCTTCCACTCCTAATATACCCGGCATTTGAATATCCAGGAATACGGCATCCGCCTGCAAACCTTCCATAGCTTCAATCCCCTGCAGCGGATTCGTAAAACGTCCGGCAACCGTGACGCCATCGATCTCACGCAATAAGATCTCCAAAATATTCAGAGCATTCTCTTCATCATCGATAAGTACAACGCGCATGAACTGAAATCACTCCTTGTTAAAAACCGTTTTTACCGCATGCCGTAGCAAAATTAGCGGTCTGCAGAAACGTTGAAGGGGCGGAGTTGTTAAAAAGACTGGAACCGATTCCAAACATTTGCGCGGTATTTTGCTGTGTAGATTGTGACAAGCCCCAAAACGAAACGATACTTCGAAGGTGATTCCGTCCGCATCCAGCTTCGGCTAGATCTAACTTTTCGCCGCACTTCGACATCCTTCGCTAAGAGGATTATACACCGCTGAATCTGAATAAATCCACTGCTTCGACACTTAAATTAAAATTTTTCCTACCGGGGAAGTGTGCGATTGTCCGTTTGAAGCGGCTTAATCCGCCGGCAGAGTTCGAGCGCCTCCGGACTTACCCGAGAGGCTCTCCAAAAAATGGCCCGCATCATTTCAAGCTTTGCGCAAACCCGCTCCGCCATGTCGGATACGGCGGCGACCGGCCGTATTTCCTCTGCCGCCGCGAGGACAGCCTCGCGGTCGAACGCGTCGATAACGACAGTTTAGCCCCCTCAAGATGATCTTAAGCGCCATTATCATTGATGCGCACGTTCGATCCGCTCGCTCGTTATGCCATCGCCGTTCCTAAAGCCAGCAGTTTATTGACCGTCTTCCAATTGCGCACGGTAACCGGAACGTCCAGCTTGTGCAGGTTTATCGCCAGCTTGGAATCGCGTACGCTGTAGCGGAACAGAAGGTAAACGTCGCGGCCGTCGATGCGGTACTTATCGTTGTCGGTCCTGTATTCGCTCAGCCGTTCTGCCTTTTCAGGCAAAGGCGCTTCAGGCATAAATGCAACATACAGACTCTCCGCATCGGACGCCGCCTCCGCTTCGGCAATTTCCTCATCCGAGAACGGGCACCCGGCGGCAACCTTTTTCCACTCATCCAGCGTTCTTACCACGACGGCGACGGCGAACCCGAGCCTCGCCTCCAGCTCGCGCTCCAGCCGCTGGCGCAGCGGCCCCTCTTCCTCATCGGCTTCAAACAAAACATTGCCGCTTTGAATATAAGTTTGAACCCGACCTAGACCCATCTCTTCCAAAATCGTTCGCAAGTCGGCCATTTTAACCTTATTTTTGCCGCCGACGTTAATTCCTCGCAACAACGCTATGTAAATCATTATCCGGCCTCCTTATTTATTTAACGCATCCCCGCCGTAATTCACAGCCTCAGCCGTTCTCCTCCGTGCGAGCGGCCCCGGCCAGACAGGCGGCCGTCCGAGTGCGAAACAACTCAACTATCCTCGCGTTCCAGGACGCTCTCGGTACGGCTGCCCCATATGACCTTGTAACGGAAAGAAGTTATTGAATGCGAATCCGCAGCCCGGGATAAGCCTCTCTCAGCTCTGCGGCACGCGCTTCGATCTTCGCTTTATCGAACCGTCCGGCGAACAGCTCCTGCTCGGGCTTAAACGTCACGCTCGTACCGGTATCATTCGTCTCGCCGACCGTCATAAGCCCCGATCTCGGAATGCCGTGCCGGTATTCTTGCCGGTAGATCCCCCCATCCCGGCGGATTTCCACGCTCAACGAATGCGACAGCGCATTGACAACCGCGATGCCGATCCCTTTCTCCGCGCCGGGCGCTACGAACGAAGATGCGGAATGACTGAACATATCCATCTTCGTCAAAATAGACTGCACCGTAGGCTGACCGGTTTGCGGCAGCAACCGAGTCGGAATGCCCCGGCCGTTATCCGCAACGGTCGCGCTGCCGTCGTCATGTAAATAGATGCCGACCTCGCTGCAGTAGCCTGCCTCATGCTCTTCAAGCGAATTGTTGACGACCGCCCACAGAAGCTGATGGAGATCGTACCCTTCCTTGCTGGATGCACCCAAATAGCTGTGCGCTTCGTCGCGCGCTTCGGTCATAGCGATATAATCGCTGGTATCGATTAAATCCGACATAGCGGACAACAGCAGCAAAATAGAAAAGCGGCGGTGAGACGGGATCGTATAGCGGCCTCCCCGTTCTTCCTGCACAAGCAGATCCGCACCGGTCAAAGCCTTCAAATGATGGTATAATTGCCCGGTCGTTCCCATATTCAGCCGTTCTACCAGCTCCGCGCCGGTCAAAGCCTCATCCCATAGCTCCAGCAGCAGATCGAGCCTCTGCTTATGGCCGAGCGCAGCCAGCACCTTGGCCGCCTTGCCCCTATTAAGCCCCAGCAATTCTCGCGAGGCTTTCTCCTGCGGTTCGCAGCGCACCGTCTGCTCCCCGCTGCGGTAGTAGCCGGAGAAATACATGGCGCCAGCTTCCCCGCCTCCCCCTTGCACCAGCAGCTCCTTCTGCCGGTTATCGGCTGTTCCGGCCTCGGCAGACTTCACTTCCGCACCGGCCATGCTTCGCACAAGCCTTTCAAGCTCCGCCATTTGCGCTTTCAGCGCATCCAACTCCGCACCATAATCCCGGTTCATCTGGAGAACCACACTCCCTTCATAGATTCAATAAACGCTTAGGAACTACGAAACGAACATAATCACAAAAATACGTATTTACGTAATTATGTTATTACGTATATTTTAAACTATCCTCTCAAGGAAGTAAATACCTACTTATCTGCGAACCGCGGATTTTTTTGAACGGTCTGACGGCAAAAGAAACCATGCCGCAACACGCTGTGCGCAGCTATGGTTTCCTTTTTAGCAAAGAACCGGGATACCGGCGGTCTGATTCGCCTCGATACCAAACGGCCCCGAGCGGTTAATCGGCTCGCTCCCCCGCATCATTATGATTTCCGGCATCTTCGTTATCTGCTGCGCCTTCACCGGCTTGATTGCCTACCGCAGCGCCGATAATACCGCCCGCCACCGCACCGGCAGGCCCTAATACGGAACCTACGACCGCCCCTACCACGCCTCCGCCTATAGCTCCGGCGGTTACTCCGGGGTCAACGTCGGCGAGATCGGGCCGATTGCGGGCCGAACGCTCATCTTGTTCTTTACGCTCGCTCATTCTTCTCACATCCTCTGCTCGTATAGGAAAATGCCGCTTCTTGCCAATTTCCCTATTCTTAGCTTGTCCCATTCATACGTGAAGGATTCTTGTGCTAGCTGCGGTTCTATGGAGAAATCCGTTTTTAAAAATAGTATTGCGTCTACTATCGGAGCACAGGAAATATTGATAGTTTTGCATATTCTATATTAAAGAAAGCAGGGGAGGTGAGAATATGTACGCCATACTATCCGTTTTGTCCCAAATCGGCTTAGGCACCTTGATTCAAGTTGATTCCTTCGGCGTTTCTCATATCGGCAACTATGGGGGATGTCAAAACGGCGCGGTCGTTTTAAACAATGTAGCGTCCGGAACGGGGAATACTGTTCATATTGCCATCACATCGATTATAGCGATTCACACTCTCTGAAAATGGAGCTGCAGCAGGGCGGGGAAAGAGCAGAGCCACCTCTTCGCCCTCTATTTTTTTGCTTCGCCGCATGTCATCGGCAGAGACCCGCAGCCGCACAAAAAACCAAGAGCTCCGCCGAGTCCCTTGATTTTTTAACAGCCTGGGTAGTATGCCGCGCGTATGGATAATCACGCTCCTTTTACAATCCATTTTATACAAGCATCAGATGCTTGAACTGCTCCATCGCGATGTAATAGCGGAATTTGTTCAAATCTTCGGGAGAAATGCCGTGAATCTCCGCGCCGTAACGAATCGTACGTTCCATAATATGCGCGTAGCGAACAATAAGCTTCGGATGAATGCACTCATCGTCGCAAATCAACATGCTGTCGTAAACATAATGCATCCGGATGGAAAAATCATCGACCTCAAATCCGAGGCCGTACCGGCTCACATCGGTAATACGTACGGCCGTCGTCTTGAAGTCCTCGCTAATGGTTGCAAATGTGTTCAGCCTAAAAGGGCTGACCGCCGGCTTATCTTCATTTAACCAGGCTTCGACTTTACACTCCGGCCTTGCTTTTATTTGGAACAATTCCGAGTCGACAGGAGCCAGGAGCACCTTGGATTGGGAATGATTCAGTATTCTCATCGATTGACGGCTGCTTTTATCGAAGCACAGCACCATCTCTCCGTTGATGAGAGCATGATCCTCCCGGAGCGTAACCTCCATGAGCCCATGCTGATCGTAACCGACTTGGCCCTGGTACACCTTACCTTTGTGAAGCAATTGGATGTCTTTCATACAAACCACCTCCTAAACTTTCGGCAATGAAGGTCGGCATCTTTAACGGCTGCTGCGTTTTGCCTTTGACGAATCGTTGCTGATCATAGTTCTACTATAGGAGATAAAGTTTTAAAAAGTATAAGACAATTATTAGGAGATTATTAGAATTTATGTCGCAATTTAGCGAATATTGTCGATTTCTCCGTTTGATTTATTAACAATATGTCCCTTTTCCTGATAAAACCTAACATCACTTCCGTACTTTATACCTACGGCGCATTTGATTCGAGACTTGCGTTGGTACATAAGGCGGGAGTTGAGGGTAAAATTTCGCCCTTTCCTCCACCGTTCCCTCTTTGGTCCCGCTTTTGGGCTGCAATCCCTTTCCGTCAATATCGCAAAAAACAGCCGGCTCCTGCAGCGCGGCTGTCTTGTTATATTTCATTTATTTAAGAGAGCCGAGCGTGCTGATCTCTTCTGTCGACATTCCCGTCGCCTTGGCTATGGTTTGAATATCGATTCCCAGCTCCAAAAGCTTGAGCGCCGTTTCCGCTTTGCCTCTTTCTATGCCTTTTTCTATGCCTCTTTCTATTCCAATAGCCAGCCCTTCCTCCAAAGCCCCTTCAATCCGCGATTTTTCATCGCTAAGCGCCTTCATACGGGCGTCGTAAGCCATCCTTGCCGCCGCATCCTGACTCAAAAATTCCAATGTATCCATCGCCTTTTTCAACATCGGCTCATTCATCGTCAACACCTCCCAGTTGGATTTGTCCGCACCCTTCAGGAACATCAGCCAATTGACCAGTCCACCTCTGTCCAGCGGAACGAATTGTTGATCCAGCTTCGTAAGCTCTATCACATGAATCTCGATATCGTCCAAAAGCGGAATCCCTGTGTGATCCTCTCGCAAATGGAATACGCTGTGGTAACGGTCATTCGGCAGGCTGGAATAATTCAGAATATTGATCGTGACGCACTTTTTCAGCTTCGTGTAATTGCTGCCCTTCGGAATCTGATGGTAGTACATCTCAGACCAGTAGAATAAAGTTCGCTTCTCCATATGGTATGGATTGAATAACTGCATCTCAATGTTCAAAAGCTCCCCTTGTGCAGTACGGGCCTTGATATCCATAATCGATTGTTTATCATCGGGGCTGTCTGGCTCCGTATATGGATTCAGCAGGATAATCTCCGTTAGCGGGGGCTCGCCGGCATCCCGAAACGTACTGTTCAAAAATGCCAGCAGCACATCCTTGTTATGCTCACTGCCAAATATGCGTTTAAAAATAATATCCACACGGGGATCAAGCATGTCTTGCATCGCAAAATCAACTCCATTCCTTTCTTGTTTATTATATCATTTTCAAGACGGTATAATAAAGAAGTACAAAGTACGGCTAATAATAACGTTGGAATGACCTGATTTGGAAGCTGCCCCTGTAAGCGAAAAAAAGCCCCTCGGATTAAATCCCGAGAAGCTTGAGCCTGCGATTATTTTTATTAATGCTCCATATGATCTTCAGGCTGAGCCGCTTTGACTGTCAAGCCGCCGTCAACCATCAGCAAATGGCCGTTGATCTGCATAGCCTCATCCGAAGCCAGAAATACGACGGCGTCGCCGATTTGGCGGGCCGTTCCAAGACGTTTCATCGGATTCGCTTCGATCTCTTTGGCGCGAATTTCCGGATCGGCCAAGAAATCGGTACACATATCGGTGTCGACCGTACTCGGGCCTACCGCATTGACGTTAATGTTATATTTGCCCAGCTCGATAGCCATGCCTTTGGTCAGCATGTTCGCGGCGGCTTTAGACGACTGGTAATGCGGGATGACCGGACTTGTTACGACAAGGCTTGCCGTAGAGAGGACGTTGACGATTTTGCCGTAGCGCTTCTCGATCATTTTCTTCGCAGCCAGCTGAGAGCTTAAGAAAATCGACTTTACATTCGTAGCGTACGTGCGGTCCCATGTTTCTTCCGTTACTTTCATAAACGGTTCGAACGGAGCGATCCCCGCGTTGTTCACCAAAATTTCAACGTCGCCCAGCTGCTCCTCCACTTGCTTGAACATCGCTTCCACTTGAGCCTTGTTGCCCACATCGGCTTGCACGACGATCGCTTTGCTGCCCAGCGCCTCGATCTGCTCTTTGACTTTCTCAGCCAATGCGCGCGAACGGTCCGACGTATAGTTAACGGCTACGTGCGCGCCTTCTTCCGCGAGACGAATCGCAATCGCTTCGCCGATTCCCCGACTGCCGCCTGTAACCAGAGCTACCTTATCTTTTAATCTTGCCATCTTCACGAATCCCCTTTCGCGTGAATACAACCTTATGGACTGCTCAGCGCAGTCATGTGACGCATCCGGATAGATTACAAGCTAGGCCCGATCCGGTTAATACTGAACTCGGTATGGCCGAGCACTTCCGCTTTCGTCAGCTTGCCGCTCGCAACCGCTTTGATCTCTTCCCAGATTTGATTGCCCGCGTCTTCGAGGCTCAAAGTCCCTTCCAGCATATCGCTGACGTCGATATCCATATTATCGCTCATCCGCTCGAACATCCGTTTATTTCCGGTAATTTTGATAACAGGAATGACTGCGGAGCCGGTTGGCGTCCCGCGGCCGGTCGTGAAGCAGACGAGATGAGCTCCGCCGGCGGCCATTCCGGATACGCATTCGATATCATTTCCCGGGGAATCCATGAAGTACAGTCCGTGCTTAGGCAGCTGCTCCGCATATTCGACGATACCCTTGATCGGCGCATTGCCGCATTTGCTGATACAGCCCAAAGATTTCTCCTCGATCGTCGTAAGTCCGCCGGCAATATTGCCCGGACTCGGATTGCCGCCTCGCATATCCGCGCCCATCCGCTCGACTTCCTTCTCGAAACGCTCGACGATATGGTATAACTGCTTCTCCGTCTCCGGTGTCGCGCAGCGGGAAGCAAGCACATGCTCCGCCCCGATGATCTCCGTCGTTTCTCCGATAACGACGCCGCCGCCTTGCTGGATCAGCGTATCCGCCGCCGCTCCAAGCGCAGGGTTGGAGGCAAGGCCTGATGTCGCGTCCGAACCGCCGCATTTGACGCCGATAATCAGCTCGCTGAAAGGAATCGGCTCCGGCTGCATCGCATCGAGCTGAGCGCGCATTTTCTTCGCCAGCTCGGTTCCATGCTGAATCGCTTTCACCGAACCGCCGACCGACTGAATGTCGAATACTTCGACGAGCTTGCCCGTCGGTCTGATCGCCTCTGCCAGCTCATGAGGATCGATCACCTCGCAGCCGAGGCTGATAATGATGACGCCGCCGACATTCGGGTTTTTCCCTGTCCCCGCCAGCACCTCGAACGTGCGTTCTTTGTCCGCTCCGATCTGGCTGCATCCGTGCTGATGCGGAATCGCTACCGTATCCGGCACCATTTGGTTGATTCGGCTGCACACTTGATTGGCGCAAATAACGGTCGGAATAATCAGCAAATGATTGCGAATCCCTACATCGCCGTTCGGTCTTCTGTAACCCATCATGTGACTCATATGTTCTCCTCCTAAAAGTTTTCGCAAGAAAACTGACTTCGTAAGCGTTAACTAAAAGTTTTCGCAAGAAAACTGGCTTCGTAAGCGTTATAAGAAAACGTTTCTTGCGTAAACATTGCGCTTACTCTCTAATGTATATTATGCTTTGACCGCCTGATCCCCGCGGCCGCGAATGCCTTCAACGTTATGAATATGAACGTGCTGCCCCGCTTTAATGTCCGCTGTTGTCCGGCCGATCACCTCGCCGTATTTGCGAATATCGGTGCCTTGAGGAATATCCTCGATCGCCAGCTTATGGCCGAAAGGGATTGCATCAACAAGCACAATCTCATGCACTTGATCCTGCTTGCGGTAG
Source organism: Paenibacillus doosanensis (assembly GCF_025060755.1). GTDB lineage: Bacteria > Bacillota > Bacilli > Paenibacillales > NBRC-103111 > Paenibacillus_S > Paenibacillus_S doosanensis. Next base: position 33,996 of record NZ_JANYUY010000028.1, on the reverse strand, counting down.
CTTACCTTCTGTCCTTGCTGCAAATCTTTGATGGCCGTAGCCACGTGGTCTCTGGCGTCCATGACCAGCGCGTCGGCTCCTGCTTCGATATGATGTGCTGCCATTGTTTTGACCTCCTAAGAGCTTTCCGTAAGGAAAGCTATCTTCGTTAGCGAATAGTGAATGCGCCGAGCTGCGAGCGCGCGGATCGTTCCTCCGATCGCCGCTTCTCCGGAACGATCGCGTCTGTCTGCCGCGTCTTCGCCGTTTAAACCTGCTCCGCGACCATTTTGTTAGTCAGCGAGCCGAGCTTTTCAATCTCGATCGTAACGACATCGCCGTCTTTTAAATAGACGCGCTTGTCTTCAGGCAGACCGAGCACGACGCCTTCCGGAGTTCCGGTCAAAATAATATCGCCCGGAACGAGCGTCATATGCTGCGAAATATAGCTGACGATTTCGTCGCAGTAGAAAATCATATCGGACGTGTTTGAATTTTGGCGAACCTCTCCGTTCACGATGCAGCGGACGGCAAGATCGTTCGGATTGCCGACTTCGTCCGCTGTGACAAGGTAAGGACCGAGCGGGCTGAAGCCGTCGCAGCTTTTGCCGAGCAGCCATTGATGCGTGCGCATCTGCAGATCGCGCGCAGACAAGTCGTTCACATTGCAATAGCCGAATACATGATCCAGCGCCTGCTCCTTGGAGACGTACTTCGCTTCTTTGCCGATGACGATAACCAGCTCGGCTTCGTAGTCGACTTGATCCGTAACCTTCACCGGAAGCGGTACGTCGGCCCCGTGACCGGTCAGCGTATTGTTGAACTTGTTGAACAGAATCGGAAACTTCGGAATCGGAGCGTTCGTTTCCTCGGCATGCTTGCGGTAGTTGAGCCCGACGCAAATGATTTTGTTCGGATGAGTAACGCAAGGGCCGAGCGTCAGATCGGATTCGGCGAGCAGATATGCCGCCGCCGTGCGTCCGGCCGCTCCCGCCAAAGCCTGATCCACATACGCTTGCAATGCCGCTACCGCCTGCGCGCCTCCGTCGATAACCTCATGCACCGTTTGCGGCACGGATTGTCCCGCCCCGGCGGGAACGGCTTGCAGAGCCGCGGCGATATGTACGATGCCCTGCTCCGTTTTCACTCCGAGCGTTTGCTGGCCGTTCTCGATAAAAGTAAGAAGTTTCATAATGGCATACCCTCCATAATAGTATGAGTCCTTATCGGTTGATAATTTGATCCAATAACGGCAGTTCCTAACGGACGGTTTAGGCGTTTTTGCCGAAGACGACGCCGCCGTCGATGTACAGCGGAGAACCCATCATGAACTTCGATTCGTCCGAAGCCAGGAACAACGCCGCTTTGGCGACATCCTCGGGTCTGCCCAGATCGCCGCTCAGCTGGCGCGATTTGAGCGATGCGTAAGCTTCTTCCTGATTGTCGTACGATTTTTTCAAATAATCTTCGACAAAAGGCGTCAGAATCGTTCCCGGAAGCAGCGCATTCACGCGGATTTGGTATGGCGCATAATCGACCTGCATGGACTTCGTCAACGCAAGCACCGCCCCTTTGGTTGCGGAGTACGACGCGCGTCTGGCTAGTCCTATCTCTGCGATACAAGAGGACATATTGATGATCGACCCGTTGCGCCGCTCCATCATATGCGGAAGCACATACTTGGAAGGCAAGTATACGCCGCGGATGTTGATGTTAATGACGCGGTCCCATGCGTCCGGCTCGACCTCGTGAATGGCTCCGACTCCGCTGACACCCGCGTTGTTGAACAGCACGTCAATGCGCCCGTAAGCGGCGATCGCCTGATCGACCATCGCTTTGACCGAGTCGGGATTCGTTACGTCGGCTTGCAGAAAAATCGCTTCGCCTCCGGCTTGCTTAATTTCTTCTACCGTTTCTTGCCCTCTTTCTTCGAGCAAATCATTGACGATAACGGCCGCTCCTTCGCTGGCGAAAAGCAGAGCCGTGCTCTTCCCGATGCCCGAGCCCGCTCCTGTAATCAACGTTACTTTATTCTGCAATCTCAATTGCTTCACGTCCCTTCCGGAATTATTAATCGCTATTGGCAGTTGCCTTGGGACAACCTGCCCGCAAGCGCGCAAATCTCCCTGCTTGCCTGCTCCCTCTTCTGCTCCCATTCATGCTGAAACATCGAACAGCTGATCGCCGCTATGACTTTTCCTTGCGCGTCCCGCACCGGGGCGGCCACACAGCAGAAACCCATGACGGCTTCCTGAAGATCGCAGGCATGACCTTGATCCCGTATGGCCGCCAGCTGTTCCATCAACTCGCGGCGCGACTTGATGGTATGCAAGGTTAGCTCCTGGCCCAGCTCCTCATTCGGGTATAACGCCTCAACCTCGGCCGGATCAAGCGCAGCCAGCATTGCTTTGCCGAGCGCCGTCGCGTGCGCGGGAAGCTTCATCCCCGGCTCCGAGGCGAGCCTGACAGGCGAAGGCATCTCCTCTTTGGCAAGATACAGTACATCCCGCTGCTCCAGCTTGGCGAGCTGAATCGTCTCCTGAATCGTATGCTTGGTTACGGAGGCTTCCTTGCGGAAGCGGTCGATCAAACTGAATTGCTTGAAAAAAACATTCCCAATAAAACCTAGCTTCGATCCAAGGGAATACGTGCCCTCGGCTTCGCGCACAACCCACTCCAGCGTTTCCATCGTATTGAGCAGGGAAAACATCGAGCTCTTATTAATGCCGAGCTGCTTGGATAAATCGATAAGCTTCAGCTTGGAAGGCTGCCCGGAAATGGCTTGAAGCACGACGTCCGCCTTCTCCAAGGCGGGCACCCAGTATTTCTTTTCCATGGCTCCTCCTGATAAAACACGCCGATTTGGTTTTTTATACAAAACCACGGTTTTGTATAATTGACACCTTCATCGTACAACGGGTACATCTTTCTGTCAACGGATTTTTGCCCTATTACCGGCCCCCGCTTATCCGCTATGCTGCTCAGCTTGCCAAGCGCATAATCGGTTTCCGTCCGGACGCATGACAAAGAGCCCTCCCCGCTTTCGGAGAAGGCCCTCTATTATATTTGTTACGCATTTAGCTTCTATTTAATAATAACCGCGTACACTTTGCCCGGTCCGTGAATTCCGATCGTCAAGTCGTTCTCGATATCGGCGCTCCGGCTCGGTCCCGTAATCAGATTTAAAGACGAAGCATACTGGCTGCCGTCCGTCTTGCCCTGCGTAATGCCGCCGAATGCCTCGCCCATCCGGTATACGAGCTGGTCCGCGCGGAATATCGCGAACAAAATTCCCGTCAGCAGACTGACCGAGCGGCCCCGCTCCGGCGTACATTGGAGGACTAGCGTGCTCGTGTTGGCGATAGCGTAATCCGGCCAGATCATGCCGAGCTGGCAGCGCTCCGTCCGTTTCAGCAGCTCGCTGCGCTTCGCCCAGTTGGAGTCGCCGCCTGCGGAACCGGCGGCTGTAGAAGCCTCCGGCTCCTCCGTGTCGCCTTCCTTCCACGGAACGACGGTCACTCCGGCTTCGGCCAGCGCTTCGTCCAAGCCGAGCTCGATAAGCCCCGCATGCTCCCAACGCGACGCTTGGGTTACCCCTTGCTCGGCTGCGACCTCTTTCAGCCAGGCGCCGATGCTTTCTTTCGCATCCTTCTCATCCACGACAAGCACTTTTCCCGTCAAAGCGGTCCAGCTTTGAATGAACAGATCGATCTTCTCGTCCGTCGTCTTTTCGATCTGCCTGTAGAAATCCGGAGCCCCCTTGAACGGCCGCTCCGGCGGCGTGCTGGAAGGCGCTCTGCGTCCGAGCCGCGACGAAATATTGGCGATAAAGGCCTCGCGGCCGTGAATTTGTCCGGTTTTAGTGCTCATGAGGCTTACCTCCCTTATTCGCTGGCGCTTCCGGGGCCTTCGCTACCACCGGAGCGTTCTTCAGCTCCTTCTGCAGCGCTTCCCAGCGCTCGCGGAACGACTGCTTCGGCTTCATCGGGAAGAAGCGCGACTGCGTCCAGCCGGACATCGGTCCCGGCCCTTTCTTGATATAGCCTTTGCTGATGAAAGGCTTCTGCAAATAATAGGCGGATTTGGTCGCCATTTTATACAAAGTCACGCTCCCGAACGCCGTCTGGAACGACTTGAAGGCCGCGCGCTCGGCAAGGGGCGTCAGCCCCATCTTGACCTTGCGGGCGCGCAGCTGCACGAGCATGTCGTGCAGCGGGATTTTGACCGGGCATGCCTCGTAGCATGCCCCGCACAAGCTGGAAGCGTAGGCCAGCTGGCCCGCTTCCTTCATGTCCTGCTGCAGCAGCGGCGTCAGCACGGCCCCGATCGGGCCGCTGTATACGCTGCCGTAGGTGTGTCCGCCCACGTGACGGTACACGGGGCACGCATTCATACAGGCTGCGCAGCGGATGCAATGCAGCACGTCCTGGAACACCGGATCGCCGAGCTGCGCCGAGCGCCCGTTGTCCAAGATGATCAGATGGAGCTCCTCCGGTCCGTCGGCCTCCCCTTCGCGGCGCGGGCCGGTAATCATCGACGTATACGACGTCAGCTTCTGGCCCGTCGCGCTGCGCGCGAGCAGGTTCAAGACGACTTCCAGATCCTCGTAAGTCGGCACGAGCCGCTCCATCCCCATGATCACGACATGCGTCTTCGGAATCGTGCTGACCATCCGGCCGTTGCCTTCGTTCTCCACAAGCGTAATCGAGCCCGATTCGGCGACGCCGAAATTGCAGCCGGTCAGGCCGATATCCGCCTCCAGGAAATAATTGCGCAGGCGCTGCCTCGCGTAGCCTGCAAGCACCTTCGTCTCCGGCGGGAATTGCTCCCCGGATTCGTTGTTGAACAATTCGGCGATTTGCTGCTTATTCTTATGAATCGCAGGAATAATCAAGTGCGAAGGCGTTTCCTTCGCAAGCTGCAAAATATATTCGCCAAGATCCGTTTCGATCGCTTCAATGCCCTTTTCATGCAGATGATGATTCAGATGAATTTCCTCCGACACCATCGACTTTCCTTTAGCTACCAATTTGGCTCTGCGTTCCTCGGCCAGCTCCATGAAAATTTTGACGGCCTCGTCCCCGGTTTTACAGAAATAAACATGGCCGCCCGCCTTGGCGACGTTATCGGTAAACTGGGTCAAATAATAATCCAGATTCTCAATGACATGCTTGCGGATTTGTTTGCCGCGCTCGCGCCATTCTTCCCAATGGCCGAAATCTTCCGCCGCCTGCAGCTTGGCGGATTTCAGCTTCTCCGTCGTGAAAGCTACCGCTTTGCGTAAAAACTGGTCGGCCAACGCTTCCTCGGTTCTTTTTTTCAGCCCTGTGCCGATCAATTGCTTCTCATCGACCTGATTCACCGTTCTTCACTCCTTCCTCCAGCAGCTGGGCGATATGCATGACGCGAATCGGCTGATTATCCTTGTTCAGCCGGCCGCCGATATTCATCAGACAGCCCATATCCGAACCGACCAGGATGTTCGCGCCCGTCGAGCAGACATGCCCCGCTTTCTCGCATACCATCGCTTCGGACATATCCGCCATCTTCACCGCAAACGTTCCGCCGAACCCGCAGCAATCTTCCTTCCTCGGCAGATCGATCACCTCAAGGCCCTTGATGTTCGACATCAGAAGACCCGGCTCCTCCTTGACCCCGAGGAACCGCGTCGCATGGCAGGAAGCGTGATAAGTCGCCTTGGCTTTCAACACCGCTCCGAGATCCGTCACTCCCAGCACATTGACCAAAAACTGCGAAAACTCGTACGTTTTGGCAATGAGCTCCTCCGCTTTCCGCTTCCATTCCGGCTCATTCTCGAACAACAGCGGATAGTAGTGATGAATCATCCCCGTACAGGACCCCGACGGCGAAACAACGTACTCGCTATGCTCGAAGGCGCGGATCAGCCCGCGGGCCACTTCTCTGGCTTCATCCTGGTAACCGCTGTTGAACGCCGGCTGGCCGCAGCATACTTGCGCTTCCGGGAAATCCACTTCGCAGCCGTAACGGTGGAGCAGCCTGACAACGCTTTCCCCTACTTCCGGATACAGCTGGTCCGCCAAACAAGTAATAAATAAAGAGACACGCATAAGGTTCCCTTCCTTTAACTTAAATTATCGATCGTATGTTATCAGGTTATCAGATAAGTTGATTTTTGAAAAGCTTTATTTGCATTTGCCGCAAAAGAACGAAAAAAGGCCGCACAACAACTGGAAGAGCGGGAAATGCGGCCCATTCGGCTGCTCTGCCCGTCATGATTGATCCGGAACCGGCTGCCGAAGCCTCTGCAAGCTGCACCCCTGTCCTATTGCTTGTACGACCCTTTCATCTGCGGCGATTTGTATTTTTGCGCATGGTTGATAAGCAAGTGCACCTCTATATCCTCAAGCGAGTCCCGATCCAGCGGCAGCCGCCCGTCTACATTCAGCGCTCTCCATTTGGCGGGGTTAAACATATAATAGGTCTGCCCCAAATGAATCAGATCCACCCCCATGTCAAGTCCCTTCTCGTAATACTCCTTAATCTCCTTGCGGATCGTCTGCTCCGCCAGCCGTTCGATCTCCTCCAGCGGCTTTTGCGTGGCAAGCTCCATCAGCGTCCCTTTGGCCTTCAGCTTCACTCTAAAGCGCGGACGGCTGTTCCGGTCGTCAATCTCGATATGGTGCGATGCGTCTTTCACCTCGACGGTCGCGATCGAGCGGCCCGCAGTCCGCAGCGTCAAAGGGGAAGCTTCATAGGCCACCTGCAGCCAGCGCCCCAGCATAATATCGCTCATTTTCATCCATCCCGCATACTTCGTTCCGTTGAAGATGAACCCTCCCGTTTTTTTTAATATGGGCATCGGCCGGTTTTGCTCCCTCCATACCTTGCTCGTCAGCTCAATCGAGGGGATGGCGACCGTGGAGGAAGGCTCCAGCATACTGGCGACGATCTCATTTACATAGTACGGCTTCAAGTTCGAAAGCTGATCGTAGTTCGGCTCCGGGTTGCCCAGCAAGCTGTCGATGGAACTCCGGTCAAAAAACGTTTTGGCGTTAAGCAGGTCGAACAGATCGCTCTTCGTGCCGTAGAACCATTTGGTATAGCGCGTCTCTTTGTTGCGGTTCGTGAAATCGAACACTTTCTCGAGCATTTGCTTTTTAAACACATTTTCCGTCAAAACCAAATAATTGACATGCCCGAGAAACATTCTTCCTTGCCCCGTCGCTATCAAATCATTCATTGCAGCCAGCACCGTCGCCCCTTTCCCTCTGCCTACATAAGCTTTCACCGGGGCCGTCTGCTCCTCCACTTTGGCAATCGAGGCAAAATTGAGCATTTGCGCGTAAACGATAAAATCGTTGTCTTCATAATCGACGCCGAGCCCTGTAATATAGTTCAATCGCTGCACTTCTTTGGCGTCCCAGCAGCCTGCAAGCACCAAAAGGACGGAACCTGCCAGCAGACACGCGATGAATCGACCGGCCGCTCGTTTGCTCAAGAGGTTCCGCCTCCTTTCGGCGAAGATTCCGAATGGACCAGATCGATATTGTTTTTCCGGAAGGGGAGCCGGATAAATTTCAGCAGGCTGTCTTTTCGCGTGTATTTCTCGTAAGTGAAGAAAGGGGTGCCGAACGATTCGGTGTTGACGGCGTAAACGAGCATATAAAACAGCCCGAGGATCGTTCCGTAAATGCCGCAGAGCGCCGACAAAATCAGGACGAACAGGCGCATAATTCTCGTTGTGCTCTGAAGATTAAGGTTGACCAGAGTAGAGCCGGATACGATGGCGACTGCGGCAAGAAACGTCATGCTCGGAGACAGGATTCCTGCGCGCAAAGCCGCGTCCCCGATAATGATCCCGCCGACGACCGTAATGGTCGAGCCTGTCGCCCTCGGCAGCCGGGCTCCGGCCTCTCTGAGCAAATCCAGCAGCAGCAGGCTGAGCAGCATCTCGAAAAAAGCGGAGATCGGCAGACCGAGCCGCGAGATCCCGATCGTCGCAAGCAGCTGGAACGGAATCTGATCCTGGTTATACATCAGCAGCGAAATAAGGACGCCGGGCGAGAACACCGTGATAAAAGCGGCAATGACTCGCAGCATACGGCTGGCAATAGCCGCGTGATAGCTGAAGTTCGAATCCTCCGGGCTGATGAACAGCTCGGTCAAGGTTACCGGCGCGATCATCGCGGTCGGCATTCCGTCCATTAGCACCAAAATTTTGCCCCTTGCAAGACGCTCTGCGGCATAATCGGGTTTGCCCGTAAAATTGCTGAGCGGCAGTATGGAATAACGGTTTCCCGTGATCACGTCCTCAAGCCTGGCGTTGCCGCCGATGAGAACCGTCTGATCGAGATTTTCCAGACGCTGCCGAATGAGAGAAAGCGAAACCTGCGGAACCCGGTTAGCAAAATAAAGTAGCGCCAGCCTCGTCTTGGAGGTGCCGTAGGAGTAGTAATACTTCACGCTTAAATCCGGGGTGGAAAGCCGCTTGCGGACCAAGGCGATATTCGTGTCCAGCTCCTCGACGAAGCCGTCCCTCGCCCCGCGGATGGAAGGCTCCAGCGCCGACTCCTCCGGCTCCCGATGAGGCATGTTGGCGAAATTAATGCTGTAGAACTCCTGTCTGTGCGCGAAATAGAGCAGCAGACGGCCGCTGAATATAAGAGATGCGCACTCGCCCGAGTTCGTATCTTCGTCCCTAATCCGCGAAGCGCCGTTCTCGATCAGCAGATGGGAAAAGGACTTCCCTTCCCCGGACAAGGAATGGACCAGCTCCGGCATGAAATATTCGCGCATGCGTTTCATATCGACCATATCCGGCTGGAAAAATATCGTTACTTGGTGGCCGCCGGCCTCCAGCTGCTCCGTTGCGATATCCTCGCAGTCCCGAATGCTCTTCTTTAGCTCTTCATACATCCCCTCTTTCTTCAAGTTGAACCGCTCCTCTCCTGCTTTTTGAACCAAACGAGCAGCGTAACCCCCGCGCTGAACAAGAGGGCGACCGTCACAGCTCCCGTGAAATACCAATCGTTTAGAAAAGCGACAAAGTCTTTATCCGAAAACGGCAGCAGCACGGCGATCGTCATAAGGCAGCCCAACCCGGCGACGACGGCCATGGACCCCCGACCGGGAAGCGAACGGCTGCGAAGCATATCCTTCAGCAGAAACAGCGCAAGCGATATCCGGATAAACCCTCCCGAAAGCCACTGGAATATCGATAAAAAGTCGACATGCTCGACGTAATGCCCGATTCTGACCAGCCGCCATTCCTCATAGGCCGGGTATCGGAGATGCGCCGCTTCCGCCGGGCCGAATTCCGCAATCGCTCCGACTAATGGCCCTGAAGTCAACCCGACAAGCACCCAGAGAGTAAGCAGCATATGGCTAAACTTCGGCTGAGCTTTCAGATGATGCTGCATCAGCAGCACCATCACAACTTCAATAAGACCGCCGCCTACGATAAACATCCCTTCGAAGACGGGGCCCATGCCGTTTTCCAGCAACGGAAGCAGGTGATCGTAATGTTTGCGCGGTATATTCGCCACGCTGACGAACATGCCGAATACAACGACAAGCGGCAGAAGAAAAACGCCGCATCTTGCAATCGTCCGTATACCCGAGTAAGTGGCCCATACGCAAACGCCCATAAACGAAAATGCGATAAACCAAACAGGCGTCTCGGGAAGAAACATGCTCTTGACCCACACTACCGTGTCCACAAGCGTTGTTGTTCCGAGCGCGAATAAATATACCGCCATGGGTATTTGAAACAAGGCGGAGATCACCAGGCCGTATCTCTGCCTCATCCATAAAAAAAGCGGCTGCATCTTCGTTTTCTTTATCACATAGGTTAAGAGCGGCAGCCAGCAAGTCAGGAGCACTCCGACCAGTACAACGGTAATCCATCCGCTGCGGCCTGAAATCCCAAGCAAAAAAGGCATGACAATGACATGATCCATAAGACCCGATGAGAGCATAAATAAGGTAAAAAGCTGCTGAAGATTCAAGCTCCTCTGGTTGTTATCCATGGCTTAACCACCGACTGTTTTTTTTTGAAAATAAAAGCAGGTTAGGCGTATTATTCCTCGGATAGTTCAGTTTATACCCGCCGAGCAAATCCTTCCGAAAGCGGTGCCCCGTTCATCACTATCGCAGCGGCAGCAAGAACAAATCCCCCAAAAGCCATCCATGCCGCCGACGCGGCACCACAGACAATGGAAATGGGGTAACAAGAGTAATTTCCAGGGTAGTGACGTGATGCTCTGAAGCTTATTCCGTCCGCATCCAGCCTAAGCTGGATCGGCGTCTAACCATTCCTCCGGGATCGTTCTATGGGTAGACTTTCCTTTCGGGGGTGCCCACGGATTTCCACAGGGTATGGCTGCGCATCATTTCCTAAACAAACAAAAAGCCTCCTTTCCGTCCGGCGGAAAAGAGGCTCACTCTAGAAGGGCAGTGATTAATTTCGGGTCCTGCGGTCGATAGAGGTTTCTCGCTGCTGAAATCGGATTCAAAGACGCCCACTGACGCTGTTCCAGATTCAAACGGCCCTTTCGCTCGCTTCACCGCTTATTTTTTCAAAAACTTCAAAAGCACCTGCTCGACATGAAACAAATGATGGCGCATCGCGTCCTGGGCCGCCGCAGGATCTCCCTTCAATATGGCTTCATAGATAGCTCTATGCTCCTTAAGAAGCTGCCTGGACACGGTCTTGCTGGAATACATCTGCAGCCGTCTCGTCTCGCGAATAGCAGCCTGCATCTGAGTGGAGATCGAATCGATCATTCGTTCCATAATCGAGTTATGCGTCGCCTGGGCGAGCGTCAGATGGAACATCATGTCGGACCGCTCTCCCTCTTCTTCATTGCCCAGGAAATCTTCCATTTTGCTCAACACCGCCTCAAACTTGGCGATATCCTGATCGTTACGCTTCTCGGCCGCTAACGCCGCATTCGAGATTTCGAGCGCCTTGCGCGCTTCGATCAGCTCCATGACCGTCTCCCGGCTCATCAGCAGCGAATCGAATACGGGCAGGTCGACATCCTGCGCTTCGATGCTGCGCACATAACTTCCTTCGCCCTGATGGATTTCGACGAGCCCCATGGCCTTCAGGGCGCTCAGCGCCTCTCTTACCGTGGACCTTCCCACCTGGAAACGCTCGGACAGCTCCTTGGCCGAAGGCAGCTTCTGCCCCGGCTGCAGCGCGCCGCTCACAATCTGCTCCTTAATCTGATCGGCGATCACTTCATATATTTTACGCGACGAAATTTTCTGAATTTCCAAATCGGGCCGCCCCCTGACTGCTTCTATGACTAGCTCCATATCCTGTCATTCTCACGTTTATTATACCTATCCTGCAGCATAAAGCCAATGATCGCCGTTTACGCCTTACCCTGCACATTACCGAACGCGCTGCGTCATCCAAGCTTCGCGCCTTGAACTTCTCTTCCTTTTCCCCCGAAATGTCTACGGCGCACGGCTACCGTCAAGATCAGGCGATATTGTGCTATTGCTGCCGGTCAGACATACCCTCTGGCCGATTGCCGGAACAGTCCGGGAGACACTCCGACGGTTTTACTGAACATCCGGATGAAATAATTGTAGTCGGCAAAACCCACTTGAGAAGCGATTTCCGGCACCGGAACCGCGCTGTCCAGCAGCAGCCGTTTCGCCGTCTCCATCCTTAGCGCGTGCTGGTACTGCAGCGGGCTAAGTCCCGTATGCTTCTTCAGGCAGCGGGCCGCATAATCGAAGTGAAAATGCAGCTCCTCCGCCAGCAGCCGCGCCTCGAACGGCTCGGCCATATGCTGCTCCAGATAAGCTTTGACCTGCTCGGAGACGGCATAGGATCGGGTGGCGCGGCGCTGCTCGCGGACGCCGGATTGCAGCTGCGCGAGCAGCCGTCCCAGCGCCACCTGCAGATCGACCGCATGCTCCAGCGTCAAGCTGTCGCGCAGCCTTAGAATATCCTTCAGCGCCGGCTGAAGCGGCTTTATATCGACGGCGCCGTACTTGGGCAGGAATAAATATTGCTCCGGCGCGGTCAAATCGCTGTCCGTTCCTCTGCGGACCAGCGTCGACCAAGGAATATGCTTCTCGGTCAGCCTCGCGAGCGGTCTTCCGTGACGAAAGTGCAGCCAATACAGCTCCGAGTCCTCCGTGGAAGGCCTGTGTCCGTAGTGCGGCCGCCCCGGTTCGAGCAGCAGCAGCTCTCCCGCCTTCACTTCGTAAGGGATGCCGGCCTCCGTCATATACAGCGCTCCGTTGCAGACGATGATCAGATCGTACACCTCGAAGGTTCGCTCGAAATGCTGCATGCCTTCCCGCCATACGCTGTGTCCCGCCGTCAAAAACTGCGGCAGCGGCGGGATGGCCAGCTGCAAAATATCCATACGCTTCCTCCCTGCCCCAAGCTCGGAATCCGTTTTCTCTGATACATCAGTGTATATCACCGCACGGCAAAAAACAAATTGCATTTGGTCTAAATTATGCTATAAATGGTCGTGCCTCCACCTATGACGCCCCGCCGCCTTCCGCTTATAGTTAGGGAAGAGCAAGCCGGGCATGCTTCCCGGCGCAACATTTTGAGCAAGAACAAATCCCCCAAAAGTGACGTAAAGCTCTGAAGCTTATTCCGTCCGCATCCAGCCTAAGCTGGATCGGCGTCTAACCATTCCTCTGGGATCGTTCTATGGGTAGACTTTACTTTCGGGGGAGACCACGGATATCCACAGAATATGGCTGCGCTTCATTTCCTAAACAATAAAAAAAGGAGAGTGCGATCCGCATGCGTTTTCGTCAAGTTCATTTAGACTTTCATACTTCGGAAGCCATTCCGCATATCGGCAGGCAATTTTCCAAACAGCAGTTTCAAGACATGCTGCAAAAAGGCCGCGTCGATTCCATTACGATTTTCTCCAAATGTCATCACGGATGGGCCTATCATCCCAGCGAAGCGAACGAGAGACATCCCGGCCTCAGCTTCGACCTGCTCGGCGCCATGATCGAAGCGGCGCACGAGATCGGCGTCAAAACGCCCGTTTATATTTCTGCCGGACTCGACGAGAAGCTGACCCGGAGACATCCCGAGTGGCTTATCCGCGATATTCATGACAATACGAACTGGGTGGACGGCTTTATGAAGCCGGGCTATCATCAGTTTTGCCTCAACTCGCCTTATTTGGACATTTTGATCGCACAGATCGAAGAGGTAGTGCGCAATTACGACGCGGACGGCATCTTCCTCGATATCGTCGGCGTCCGTCAATGCTACTGCCATACCTGCGTCCGGATGCTCCGCGAGCAAGGGCAGGACCCGCGGGACAAAGACGCCGTCATCGCGCTGGGCGAGCGAACCTACGCGAGCTACGCCCGCCGCGTCCGCGAAGCGATAGACGCCATCAAGCCCGGGCTGCCAGTGTTTCATAACGGCGGTCATATCCGCCGCGGCAGACGCGACCTGGCCCGGATGAACTCGCATTTGGAGCTGGAATCGCTGCCGACCGGCGGCTGGGGGTACGATCATTTTCCGCTATCGGCGCGTTACGCGCACGGGCTCGGGATGGATTTTCTCGGAATGACGGGCAAGTTCCATACGACCTGGGGCGAGTTCGGCGGCTACAAGCATCCGAACGCGCTGCGCTACGAAACCGCGCTCAGCATCGCCAACGGCGCCCGCTGCTCCATCGGCGACCAGCTGCATCCCGAAGGCTTGATGGACCCGGCCACCTATGAGCTGATCGGAGCCGCCTACCGAGAAGTCGAGCAGAAGGAAGCATGGTGCGCGGGAGCCCGCAGCGTAGCGGACATCGCCCTGCTTTCGGTGGAAGCGGCTGCCTCGAATAAAGAGGAGAAACGCGAAGACCGGTCGGGCGCTTCAGACGCCGGAGCGGTTCGCATGCTGCTCGAAGGCAAACTGCTGTTCGATGTGATCGATACGGAGAGCGACTTCACCCCGTATAAAGTCGTCGTTCTGCCCGATCAGATTACCGTCGGTCCGAAGCTGCGGGCCAAGCTGGACGGTTATTTCCGGCAAGGCGGCAAGGTGCTTGCTACCGGCCGTTCAGGGCTTAATGAAGAAGGCACGGCATTCGCCATAGACCTCGGCGCCGTCTGGGAAGGAGAGAATCCGTATAAGCCGGATTACTTCCGCCCGCATTTCGAGCTCCCTAGTCTGGCAAACGCGTCGTTCATCTTTTACGCCGACGGCCAGCAGGTCGGCTTGGCCGAGGGCGGCTCCGTTCTCGGCCACCGCGAGAATCCTTATTTTAACCGGGACGTATTCACCTTCTGCTCTCATCAGCATACGCCGAGCGCGCTGCACAATAACGGTCCCGGCATGATCGAAAGCGCCAACGGCATTTATTTCGCCTGGAACGTATTCGCCGATTATGCGACCAAAGGAAGTCTCGCGCTCAAAGAGTGCGTGCTTTACGCCTTAAACCGGCTGCTGCCGGACAAGACGCTGACGACCGATTTGCCGGCGCAAGGCGTCGTTACGCTCATGGAGCAGCAGGCCGAAGGACGTTATGTCAATCATCTGCTGTACGCCTCCCCCGTCAAGCGCGGCTCGGGCGTCGAAGTGATTGAAGACATCCTGCCGATTTTGGACACGACGGTTTCGCTGAAGCTGGATAAGCCGGTGCGGCGCGTTTATTTGGCTCCGCAAATGACCGAGCTTTCTTTTGAAGCGGCGGACGGCGTCGTCCGTTACACGGTGCCGAAGTTCGAGTGCCATCAGATGGTCGTTCTGGACGTTTAGTCTATTCTCCATAATCTAAAAAAGGCGTCCCTCCTGTCGGAAACGACGGTAGGACGCCTTAACTTTATGGCTGCCGGAACGTTATACCGGGGAGCATCTCCCGGTTCTTCCTATTCGGAACGAGTTACAGCCGTCCGGCGATCAGCTCGGCCGTCTTTTGGCCGTTCGCAATGCAGTCGGGAATGCCGACGCCGTAGTAAGAGCAGCCGGCCAGCAGCACGTTCGGATAGCCGGCCTCCATTTTCCGTTCCAGCGACTGCACGATCTCGTTATGCTTAATATGATAATTCGGCATCGTTTCATGCCATTTGGTCACCTTGTACGTCACCGGCTCGGACGTAAGACCGAGGCTGCTTTCGATATCTTTTAGAGCTACCTTCAGCAGTTCCTCTTCGGTAAGATTTTTCAACGTTTGATAGATCGGCTTCAAGCTCTTGTAGAACAGCCTGACGAGCAGCCGGCGGTTTGCCGACGTATGCTCCCACTTGCGGCTCGTCCACGTACAGGCGTCGCAAACCAAATCGCCGTTCTTGGCGGCGATAAAGCCGGTGCCGTCTTTGGGCAGCTCGTGATCGGGAATGTCAAACCCGATGTAGACGCTGATCAGCGAGCTGTTGCGCAGCCGGCTGAAATCCTCGTTCAGCTCCTCCGATTGCAGCAGCGCCTGCGCCGCGGAGTGCAGCGTGCTCAAGACGACGAAGTCCGCTTCAATCCGCCGCCCGTCGGCAAGCGTAATCCGGTACTTGTCCCCCTCTTTGACGAGCGCCTCCGCCTTGACGCCTTTTATTACGTCCACGCCGGTAAGCTTGCGCTCCATCTCGTCCACCAGTGCCGAAACGCCATGTTTAAACGATAAAAACTTTTTATCGCCCGTGCCTTTAAATTTGCTCCTATTTTCAGAGAGTCCTTGGATGATGCTGCCGTACTCATTTTTATAATCCAGCAAATAAGGGAGCGTGGAAGCGATCGTCAAATCATGCAGCTCGCCCGAATATACGCCGGATATGACCGGCGAAATTTGCCTTTCGACCAGCTCTTTGCCGAGGAAGCTTTCCAGGAACAAGCCGATGGAATCGTTTTTGGTGAACGTTTCATTTTTGGTATAGAAATCTTTCAGCGCATCGACTTTGCCTTCGGCGGACACGAGATCGCTCTTGGCTAGCGATTCCAGGCTCAGCGGAATGCCGAACATCGTATCGTCCGGGATCGGCTTCAATTCGCCGTCGATATAAATATACGACTTGCCGGTTCCGTTATAGACGACCTCTTCGCGCATATTCAATTCATCGATGAGAGGAGCCACATTCTGCTTCCGGGTGATGATCGAGTCGGCCCCGGTTTCCATTGTAAATTCACCTTCATAGTGCGTGCTGATCTTGCCGCCCAGCTTCTTGTCGGCTTCGATCAACACGACTTGGACGTCCAGACTGCGTTCTTTCATCAGTTGATTCAAATAGTATACGGCAGACAAACCAGTAATACCGCCGCCGATCACCGCGACTGTTTTCATCGTCATTACCCCTTAATGTAAAAACTGCGATATTGTTATTCATTTTACCCCATCCGGGTTATTATTGTATGGTAGTATGAAAGAAAAGATTGAAAAAAAGGTGAAGCTTTCATGATCATTTCGTTAATTGCCGCCGTTTCCGAGAATGGCGTCATCGGTATGGACGAGGCTATTCCTTGGAGCATCCCCGGGGAACAGAAACGCTTTAAGGAGCTTACGCTCGGCAAAACCGTCATCATGGGCCGGAAAACGTACGATTCCATCGGCAGGCCGCTGCCGGACCGGCGCACGATCATCGTAACGCGCAGCCGCTCCCTGCAGTCCGGGCCATGCCTGACGGCGGGCTCGCTGGACGAAGCGCTGCGGCTGGCGCGGCAGGAGGAAGAAGTCTTAATCGCCGGCGGAGGCCAAATCTATGAAGCCGCCCTGCCTTACGCCGACCGGCTGTATTTGACGATCGTTCATCGGCAAGCGGTGGGCAATATTTATTTCCCGGCATGGGACCGCAGTCTTTATACGCTGACGTACGAGCGGCCGGTCGAAGGCAGCGACCCTTATACCTACTATACGTTCGAGCGTATAAAAGGAACGGAAAACCGCTCCGATGAACCGTTCCGTTCTTGAGCCGGTTCAATACCTGCTGAACCTGCTGTAGCGGCCGTACGCTCAAGGGCCGAGCCCGCGGCCGCGACCGGCAATTCCTCTCTGTTCTCGCAAAAACGCAAAGACGCTTCCAAATGCCGCTCTACTAAGCGGAAACGGAAGCGTCCTGTTATTTTGCCTATCGTCGGAATTGGAATGACTGCAGGGCTTGCGGCTAACAGCAGCGTGACACTTTGCCGCCCTTGCCATTGTAGCGCGCCTCTTGCGCTTCACGGAAAAACTCCTCCCGCGACTGAATCGGCTCTGCGGGATGATGCTCCAGCCTGTGCTCTACGTATTTATCGTAGCTCGGCACGCCTACCAGAAGATCCAGAAACTGATTGCGGTACTTCAGCACGCTGCGGACCGTCTCAAACATACTTCGGCACCTCCCGCCCGTTATCGCCGCCGCGCGGCACATAAGGCGCTTCGGCCAGCGGGGCCGGCTTGTGGCTCAATACGCGGAACCATATCCGAATAGACGAGATCAGCACGGCGATCACGATAATCATAAACAGCGCGCACAAGGCGGCGTCCAAATAATCGTTCGTGACGATCTGCCGCATTTGCGCGGCATTTTTCGCCGGAGCGATCAGCTGCCCGCCGTTCAGCGCGGTTTTGTACTGCGCCGCATGGGTAAGAAAGCCGATGCTGGCGAACGGATGGAACAGCTTCTGCCAGCCGGCGCTCATCGTAACGATCAGCAGCCAGGCCGTCGGCAGCAGCGTTACCCAGGCATAAGCTCTCTTGCCCATTTTCAGCAAAATCGTCGAGCCGAGCAATAGCGCCATACCGGCCAGCATCTGATTGGCGATGCCGAACAACGCCCACAAGGAGTTGATACCGCCAAGCGGATCGATGACCCCTTGGTAGAGGAAGTAGCCCCAGCCCGCAACACAGAGAGCCGTAGCGAGGAAGTTGCCGATCGTCGACTCGGTATTGCCGAGCGGCCTCACGACGCTGCCCAGTATTTCCTGAATCATGAAACGCCCGACTCTCGTGCCGGCGTCGATCGTCGTCAGAATGAACAAAGCTTCGAACAGAATCGCGAAATGATACCAGAACGACATGAGCGTTTTGCCGCCGATCACATTGGACAAAATATGCGCCATACCGATAGCGAACGTCGGCGCCCCGCCGGTGCGGGATAAGATCGTCGTTTCCCCGACGTCCCTGGCCATCGCCGTCAAGTCATTCGGGGTGATCGTAAATCCCCAGGAGGTGATCGTCGCCGCGGCTTTCGCCGCATCCGCGCCGATGACGGCCGCCGGGCTGTTAATCGCGAAGTAAGTGCCTGGCGTAATGACGCAGGCCGCGATCAAAGCCATCATGGCGACGAACGATTCCGTCAGCATCGCGCCGTAGCCGATCGGGCGGGCATGAGACTCCCGCTCCAGCATTTTCGGCGTCGTGCCGGACGAGACGAGCGCATGGAAGCCGGAAACCGCGCCGCAGGCAATCGTAATGAACAGGAACGGGAACAGATTGCCCGCAAACACAGGGCCTGTACCATCAATGAATTTCGTGGTCGCCGGCATTGCCAAATCCGGCAAGACGACGAGAATGCCGAGCGCCAGGCCGACGATCGTACCGATTTTGAGAAACGTGCTGAGATAATCCCGCGGCGCCAGCAGCAGCCACACCGGCAGCGCCGAGGCGATGAAGCCGTAGGCGATCATCATCAGCGCGATCGTTTCGCCGCTGAAGTCGAACAAGCCCGCAAGAGCCGGGTGCTCGGCGACGTATTTGCCGCCCATCAGCGCCGCCAGCAGCAGTACCGCGCCCATCAGCGAAGCTTCTCCCACACGTCCCGGGCGAAGGTAGCGCATATAGACGCCCATGACGACGGCGATAGGAATGGTCGCCGCAATCGTGAACATGCCCCATGGGCTGCCTATCAATGCTTTCACGACGACGAGCGCCAACACCGCCAGCAAGATGACCATGATGCCGAGAATACCGACCATGGCGACGGCTCCTGTCACCGGACCCAGCTCGTCCTTGATCATTTCGCCGAGCGATTTGCCGTTGCGCCGCGTGGAGGCGAACAAGATGACGAAGTCCTGTACGGCGCCTCCCAGAATGACGCCGACCACAATCCACAGCGTGCCGGGCAGGTAGCCCATCTGCGCGGCCAGCACAGGGCCGACGAGCGGACCAGCGCCCGCAATGGCGGCAAAATGATGTCCGAACAACACCCATTTGTTCGTCGGAACATAATCTTTGCCGTCGTTTCTCAGCTCGGCAGGCGTCTTTCGGTTGTCGTCCAGGCCGAATACTTTATTCGCCAGAAATTTGCTGTAGAACCGGTAGGCTACCGCATAGAAGGCCACGGCCGTCACGACGAGCCAGATGGCGTTAATCGACTCCCCCCTGTTTAAGGCAATCGCAGCGAAGCCGAAGGCGCCGGCCGCGGAGATGAGCCCCCAAATCAAGATGGACTTGATGCTTTTAGCCATACGCAATCCCTCCAGAAAAGTAACATGAATGAGTGAAGATGTTAAATTTCCAGCTTCAAACGCAGCTCCAAGGCATAGTTCCGGCTTACCGGAGCCGCGCTTTGAGCGGCATCGTTCATCATCAGATTATACGATTATACCGCGCCGTTCACCCGAGATTTTAATTCGACGATAGCCTCAAGCTGCGCCTGATAGCTCCCTTCCATATCCTGCAGCGTATACTGCATTTCATAACCGCTCTGTTGCGCGTACACGAGGACATGCTTGCCTTCCTTACTGATGTATACGATAGTCTTGGCCGAAACATACTTAATCCCTCCCGCAACTTCCATAGCCACTATCCCCCAAACAAGAACCAATCCCCCAAAAGTGACGTGATGCTCTGAAGCTTATTCCGTCCGCATCCAGCCTAAGCTGCTAAGCTGGATCGGCGTCTAACCATTCCGCTGGGATCGTTCTATGGGTAGACTTTCCTTTTGGGGGAGCCCCCGGATATCCACAGGATATGGCTGCGCATCATTTCCTAAACAACCAAAAAGCAGCCGAATCCTTATAAAGGAGAATTCGGCTGCCTGTTTTATATCCATACCTATGGCTCCCGGCTCGCAGGCGGAGCAATCTTTTTATCTCATCTTGAGAATCGCATCTCTGCCCTTCATCCCGGGAACGATGCCGAGCTCTTCGGCCTGGTACGTTACCGATTCCAGCGGCGCGTCGAGCAATTCCTCAATCGTTCTTACGCCTGTCGCCCTGGCGGCGATAATTTGCCGGTCCTTCAGCTTCGCATTCAGCAATCCGACGTCCAGCGCGCCGCACATTATATACCCTTTATCGGTAGTGACCGCGAGCAGGGTCGTTTTGGGAAGCTTGACCTCAATGGCTAACGCGGTAAAATCGTCAAGCGTCACGGGTTCCATGCGCATCATCGTCAGCATCTCCTTTTATTCAGCACTGTAGAGTATTATATGTAGCTCACTCAATAGGCGTGAATGGAGCAGCGACTCAGGAAGATGTTTTTATCGAGGGAAAGGAGGCGCATTTTAAAAAATCGCTACTTAAATCCTATGAAAAATGATATAGTAGGGATGATTACTAGGTCTTAAGGAGGGCAGCCATGGAGGCGGACCAAAACCGAATCGGCAAACGCAGATTCCTTTTCAACGTAGACATTCTCATCGAAGACGAGACCAATGGGCGTGCTCTGGAAAAGCTGCTTCACCTGTTGAACGGGGACGGAATCAGAGATTATCAGATCAAAGAAGGGGTTGAATTAGGTAAGTTTATCGAATTGGCGCTGCGCCAGTCGATCAGTAAGCCCAAATCCGATCTAAGCGGGACCCGAGCGTCGGCAGGCATGACGGCGCATCCATCGCAAGCCGCTTCAGCCGCAGACGACGCACCGACATCCGCTACCGCAGCCGCGAAAGCGCCGTCAAACCCGGCTCATGGAGACCCGCACCAACCGATCTGGGATCAACTGCAGCAGTTCAAGAATCAAAACTCCCTCGTTCGCTTAACGGTCGTGAAAGGTAAAGGCATCAAACTGAACATTCCCTGTAGAATTCTTAATTTCGACCCGATCAGCGGCAATGTTTCCGTATATCACGTTGACGAGAAGCAGGTCTACCTGTTTAAAATTAACGAAATTGACGATTTCAACGTCAGTTAACCCCAAAAAGGCGGAAAGCCCGTACCGGGATTCTCATCCCGTTGCCGGTTTTCCGCCCTTTCTCATGCAAAAATTACGATTTGTTGCCGCCTAAAATCGGATGCACCCGAACCGCTGCAACCTGCCGCTGGCGGTACAGCAATTCCTCCGCCTGCTCGGCGCTTAAGGGCGGACTAAACCAGTAGCCTTGGATTTCATTGCAATGATTGTTATGCAGAAAGCCAAGCTGCTCCTCTGTTTCCACACCCTCCGCGATCACCCGCAAATTCATGTGCCGCGTCATGGCGATAATCGAAGCTACGATCGCCGCATCGTTCGGATCGGTCATAATGT
The DNA here is from genome assembly GCF_025060755.1 of Paenibacillus doosanensis. GTDB lineage: Bacteria > Bacillota > Bacilli > Paenibacillales > NBRC-103111 > Paenibacillus_S > Paenibacillus_S doosanensis. The sequence goes on along the minus strand of NZ_JANYUY010000028.1, from coordinate 12,661 downwards.
CGCGAACGAACGATTGATCGATCTTCAGCTTGTCGATCGGAAATCGTTTCAAATAAGACAGCGAGCTGTATCCGGTACCGAAGTCGTCGATGCTGATTTTCACGCCGAGCGCTTTTAGCTCAAGCAGCAGGCCGATCGCATAATCGACATCCATCGTGCTGCTCTCGGTAATCTCCAGCTCCAGGTATGCCGGATCGAGCTGCGTCTCCCGCAGCACCTCGGCGACCTTCTCCGGCAAATTTTGCTGCAGAAACTGCCTTGTCGACAAATTGACGGAAACCGGCACATGCACAAGTCCCTGATCCTGCCACAGCTTATTTTGCCTGCACGCTTCCTGCAATACCCATTCTCCGATCGGTACGATCATGCCGCTCTCTTCCGTGAACGGGATGAAGTCCATCGGCGGAATCAGTCCCTTTTCCGGATGATACCAGCGAATCAGCGCTTCGAAGCCGACGATCCCCCCGCTTTTAATATCCATCTGCGGCTGATACTTCAATACGAATTCATTCTGGCTCAGCGCTTTTCTCAGCTCGTTTTCAAGCGTCAGCCTTTTGAAAGAAACGGATTTCATCTCCGAGTTAAACACTTGATAATTGTTTTTGCCCTTCTCCTTCGCCCTGCTCAGCGCAATGTCGGCGTATTTCATAAGCGAGCTACCGTCTTCGCCTTCCTCTGACAGCACCGCTATGCCGATGCTTGCCGTCACATGCACCTGATGCTGTTCGAGGATAAACGGCTCCTCCAGCACTTCGATCAGGCGCGAGGCCAACTCGTGAACCTGCCCTTGACCGAAACCCGCAAACAGAAAGGCGAATTCGTCCCCTTCCGTCCGAGCCACAAAATCGTTTTCCGTAACGCATCGTGTGAATCTTTCGGCTAGCTGCAATAGCAGCATATCTCCGTAATCATGTCCGAATACATCGTTTATAATTTTGAACCGGTCGATGTCGAGGTAAAATACGGCGAGCTCATGCCGGTGCAGTTTGGCGGAAGCAATCGCTTCATCAAGCTGGGCTACGTACAGCCTGCGGTTCGGAAGTCCGGTCATGTCGTCGTAATAGGCCATATAGCGTATACGCTCTTCCGTTCGCTTCGTCGCCGTAATATCCTGCCCTATGACGATCATGCCGTTCATAGCGCCGTTATCCTTCACGGGCGCCGCCGTCGTATCGAGATCGATCCGGTAGCCGTTCTGGTGCAGCATACCCGTCCGAAACGTCTGCGGCAAGCCTTGCCGCACCTGCGCGAACGCTTCAAGCGTCTTGCCGATGCTCTCCTCGCTAAGGAACCGGCTGAACGCCATGTTCTCCATCATCGTCTTCGGATAACCTAGCAGCTTCTCCATGTTTCCGTTAACCTTGACGATCGTCCCGTCCATATCCATTAAGCAAACCAGATTCGGGTTATGCTCGAACAGCGATTCGAACGCCTTCTCATGATCTTTCGCAGCCGCTCCTTCATAGAGGACCGGCGGTTCGGGCACAAACAGCGCCGATACGGCCCGCCGCTTTCTCTGTAAGCGGCGCAGCGCGGAGATAACGGGAAAAACCGCCAACAAGCTCAATATCCACACTGCGAAATAGAGACCCCACCAGGCTACAGCCAAAGACAACAAAAAATACCCGACGGTCCATACTAACTGACCTCTTCCCTCAAGCAGACCGGGGCGAATCATCTTCCGCATCATTGCCCTCCTCTTTAGCCGGAATTTTCGACAATGAAATTCACTACCATTTTCTACAATGGGGGCCTTTTCTCCTGCATGCACTTGAGAAAAAGCGCAAATTCCCCGTTTTTTTGACACAATTCCGTTCACAAATAGTCTAAATGACCTACTGTGCAATCAACTTTGAACAAATCGCCCAAAAGTGACGTGATGCTCTGAAGCTTATTCCGTCCGCATCCAGCCTAAACTGGATCGGCGTCTAACCCTTCCTCTGAGATCGTTCTATAGGTAGACTTTACTTTCGGGGGAGCCCCCGGATTTCCACAGGATATGGCTGCGCATCATTTTCCTAAACAACAAAAAAAAATTCGGCCATGCCGGCCGAATCCAAAAGATGGCTATGATTTCTTGTGTTGGAACGCGGCGAGCGCGACCGATAACCAGCCGTACAGGAAAGCGACTCCGCCGAGCGGAGTAATCGCTCCTAGCGGCTTAATCCCGGTCACACTAAGCGCATATAAGCTGCCGGAAAACAAGATGATCCCGATCAGCATCGCCCAGCCGGCCCGCACCAAATGCTTGCTCGCAGGCATTAACGCCGCCAGAACGCCTATGATGATCAGCCCGAGCGAATGGACCATATGGTACTGAACGCCGGTTTCGTAAATCGCCTGCATCTCCGCAGTCAAATGGGACTTCAGCATATGAGCTCCGAAAGCTCCGATAGCAACGGACAACAGCGCGCAAATAGCGCCGACGCCGACAAAACGATAGTTCATTCCGTTCTCCTCCATAATAGCGCTAGATTCATTATTTGAGATACATATATCATACTGGATTTACCGGACGGATGCCAAATCGGCGGCAACGCAAAAAACCGGCCTCGTTGACGAACGGGCCGGAAAAACAGCGCATTAATAAATTTCTCCCACATCATGCTGGCCGATAATAAGCGTGACCGGCTCCAGATAAACCCTCGTCGCTGCGGGAACCTGCATCAAATCGGTTTCAATATCGACGATCTTGACACGCTGCTGCTTCCCTTCCCGCTTATCATACACAACCTCGAATTGGCGCAAGCCAAGCTGATGCGTAATGACCGAAGAACCTACGCTCAGGGCCACCAGCTCATGCTGGCCGTGATCAAACAAGACTTCAGACATAATTTCATCGTTCATATCAACAAGTTTAACGGATTGATAAATTGAATATTGCATACACATCCTCCTTTAGTTTTATACGTATGCACTCCATTTCGACGCAATCCGTCAAAATTCCTGCCTATTTCCCCCCCGCAAATAGGACAATTTTCATTGCCATGTCGAAGGTCCCGGCTGAATCCCGAAAAAATGACGATAATATCCCATCCTCCCAGGCCCAATCGGCGGGCGCAGCAGCGGCAAAAACGGCCGAACCTTGTGCGGTCCGGCCGTATCTGCAACGCAGAATCTATTCGTCTTTTGATCCGCTTGGAGTCAGCACATAAACCCGTCCGGCCTCGGCTTTCCAAACGAGCAGCCCTTCCCGGTATTCGGATGCGGCTGCCTGTCCGCCGCAATGTACCTGAAGCGGCTGCTTGCTGTAAACCCGGACGACGCCCGAATGCGATGCACGGATTACCGCTTGACTAAGCGCCCCCTGCTTCCATTGCAGATCGACCTCCAGCCCGCCTCTGGCCCTTAAGCCGCGGATACTTCCGTCCGGCCATACCTTCGGCAGCGCAGGCAGAAGGGAAATCTCGCCGCCGTGTGACTGCAGCAGCATCTCGGCGATGCCCGCCGCGCCCCCGAAGTTGCCGTCGATCTGGAACGGCGGGTGGGCATCCAGCAAGTTCGGGTAGGTCGATTTCGCCAGCAGAGCCTTCACATGATCGTAAGCAGTGTCGCCTTCTCCGAGTCTTGCCCAGAAGTTGATGATCCAGGCGCGGCTCCAGCCGGTATGGCCCCCGCCGTTCGAGAGCCTGCGTTCGAGCGTGCGCTTCGCCGCCTGGGCCAGCTCCGGCGTGCGGCGAGCATGAATCATTTCGCCCGGGTGCAGCGCGAACAATTGAGAAATATGACGGTGGCCGGGATCAAATTCCTCGTAATCCTCCAGCCACTCCATCACTTGGCCGTATTTGCCGATCTCCGGCTTCGGTATCCGTTCAAGCGCTGTCGTAAGCTCCCGGCGGAAATCTTCATCCCGATTCAGGATCGCCGCCGCCTCCGTACATGCGGTGAACAGCGTATGGACGATTTGCATGTCCATTGCGGGACCCATACAAATGTTACCCGCCGTTCCGTCCGGGAGAATGAATTTATTTTCAGGAGAAATGGACGGGCCTGTCACGAGGCGCCCCTTGGCATCCTCCACCATATATTCAAGCAGAAACTGCGCGGCTTCCTTCATGATCGGATAAGCGCGGTTAGCGAGGAATTCCCGGTCCAGCCCGTATCGATAATGCTCCCATAGATGCAAGGATAGCCATCCGGCCCCGAGCGGCCATATCGATGCGGATACCGGTATGCCTTCTACATGGGTGTCTCCCCATAAGTTCGTGTTATGATGCGCAACGAACCCGCCGCAGCCGTACACATCCCGCGCCGTTACCCTACCATTCGGCAACATCTTGTCGATCAAATCGAACAGCGGCTCGTGGCATTCCGCCAAATTGCACAGCTCCGCCGGCCAATAGTTCATCTGCGTGTTAATGTTAATCGTGAACTTCGATTCCCATGGCGGCGTGTAGCTGTCATTCCAAATTCCTTGCAGGTTCGCGGCGATACTGCCGGGCCTTGAGCAGGAGAGAAGCAAATATCTACCGTAGTCGAAATACAGCTGAACAAGTCCCGGATCGTCTTCGCCTTCCTGTACCTTGTCCAATCGTACATCGGTCGGCGATCCGCTTGCCGCAGGCGCCGAAGGCGAGGACAGCTCCAGGCGGACCCGCCCGAATTTCTCCGCATAATCGGCGATATGATCCCGCCTCAACTGCTCATAGCCTTTGGCGGCTGCCGAATCCAGCTGGCTCAATACTTCCTTCTCCGGATCTTCATACCGGAAGGTCGTATTCGCGGCGAGCAGCAGCGTCACTTCATCCGCCTGCTCCACAGACAGAAAATCGCCTATCGTCTTCACGGTCCCGCCCCGCACCGCCGCTCTCAAACCGGCACGGAACTCTACGCCTTCCTTGCCGCATTCGCCGAGCATCATGATCGTATCCGTTCCGATGCTTTTCGTTCCTCCGTCAAACGGCCGGCGCATGAAATGGACGCCGAAAGTCAGCCCTCCCGGCTTATTCGTTTTCAGGCGGATCGCCATCACATGGTCGGCCGCGCTGCTGAAATATTCTCTCGTATATTCATAGCCGTCCAGCTCGTAGCGGACGCCGGCTATCGCCGTTTCCAGATCCAATTCCCTGCGGTAGGCGGCAGTTTTTTGATCGTGATGCAAAAAATAAAAAAGAAGATCCCCGAGCGGCTGATACGGATGCAAATATTTGGGCGCCGACATCAGCGCCATCCGGCTCAAATGCTCCGCTTCCTGCTGTTTTCCTTCAAACAAAAGGCGCCGAATTTCCGGCACGTAGTTTAAAGCATCGGGGTTATTGGCCTTCTTGGGGCCTCCGTACCATACAGTATCTTCGTTAAGCTGAATTTTTTCCTGGGCTACCGATCCGAAGATCATTCCTCCCAGCCGGCCGTTGCCGATCGGAAGCGCCTCCTGCCACCTGCTTGCCGGCTGCTCATACCATAATACCGGGCGGTTCAGCTCGGCCTCCTTATGCAAACTGCTCATGCAAAGACTCCTTCCTGTCATAAAAAGCTTCAACAAAGCTGCGACCTATACGCATACCTTTTTTATTTTATAGAAGTTTGTCCGGCAGTTACATGCAGAATGCTCATCTGTTTTTGCATAAAACTAAGATAACCCCACAAAGTGAGGCTCCTAGCTTCGAAGCCGAATCAAGTACTTTGCGGGGACCCCGAATAAAAAAAGCCTCGATTCGGAGCTTTTTCCACGATGTTTGACCCTGCGTAAGCGGTAGCTTGATGCCGGTTAACGGCCGCTTCGGCGCAGCCGGGCGTCCAACACAAATGTGCCGAAGGGCAGCAGCGATGCGAGAATCGCGCCCAGTACCTTGAAGATGTTCCAGCGGTGCGCCCATGTCACATGGGCAAGCGCCAGCAAATACAAGATAAACAATATGCCGTGAAGCATGCCTATGTATTTGACCGGCTGAGGAAAATCCGCATAATATTTGAGCGGCATGGCGATAATCAGAAGCACCAGGAATGAAATGCCTTCATAAATGCCTATGGCCCGAAGCCGCCCGATAGGGGTTTTGAACATGTGGCTCCTCCTGTCCTAAGGGATATTTTCCTAATCATTATATATAAAAAAACCGCTGTCGTAATACGAACAGCGGCATTTGTCAGAATGAATTCATTTTTATGGCAATCAATACGCTCCACGAATATGCTCATGAACCTCTTGGTGATAAAAACGGTTCAGCTTCTCATGATCAAACGGCGAGAACGGTTCCACGTCCAGCACGCCCAGGTTGTCCTCGACTTGAGCCGTATTTTTGAAACCGGGAATAACGCAGGTCACATTCGGATTATCGAGAATCCAGCGAAGTGCGGCCCTTGTCATATTGCCTCTGCCTTCTCCGATCCATTGCAGCTGTCTGCTCAATTGAACGCCCTTCTCGAACGGCAAGCCTGCGAACGTTTCTCCGACATTAAAGCTTTCTCCGTTGCGGTTATAGCTGCGGTGATCGTCCTTGTCAAAGGCGGCGTCCTCCTTGAACTTTCCTGTAAGCAGCCCGCTGGCGAGCGGCAGGCGGACGAGAATGCCGACTCCGCGCTCTTTGGCGCGCGGCAGCAGTTCTTGCTCCGGCTTTTGTCTGAAAATATTATAGATCACCTGAAGCGCTCTCACATTCGGATTTTCCAGGCAAAGCAGCCCTTCCTCCACCGTCTCCACGCTTACGCCGTATTCGCGGATCTTGCCTTCGCCGCGCAGCTTGTCCAGCACTTCAAACACCGAGCCGTCCCGCAAAATGGAAATAGGCGGACAATGAATTTGGTACAGATCGATTCTTTCTCTCTGCAGCCGCTTTAAGCTTTGCTCGCAATAAGCGCGAACCGCGGCTTCCGTGTAATTATTCGGATCGTGAATATCTCCGGAGCGGCAAAATTTGGTGGCGATATGGATTTGATCTTCCTTGCCTTTGGTCGCTTGGGCAAGAAGCTCCTCGCTATGGCCGTTCCCATACACATCCGCCGTATCAAAGAAATTGACGCCTGCCTCCATGGCGCGTTCCAAACCTTTTAACGACTCCCCGTCATTCACAGTCCCCCAAGACCCGCCGATAGCCCACGTGCCGAAGCTGACCTCGCTTACCTTTATATCGCTAGATCCTAACTGTCTATATTTCATAGCTTCTATTCCCTCCCTGATGGCTGACCGTGCTTACGCCCGGCCTTCTTCTATTATAGCCGCGGAGCAGCTGCTGCAAAATAACGCAAAAAAAGTTCAGTTACTTACATTTAGGTAAGCATGGCGAGAATTTGTCGTCCCTTTGCGACATTCGGTTCGCGCGCCAACAAGCGGTACGCAACAAAGCCGAAGACGGGCCCCGTTGCATCTCTTCTGCAAGCGCTGGCCCCGTCCCCGGCTATCCGTTCATTTCTTATATAGATAATAATTTCAACTGTTTGCCGAATTCCGTATAAAGCCCTGTCAGCCGATCCTCCAGCAAATCCTTCTCCGTATCGACCTGATGACCGTCGCGCTCATACCAGTCAAGCAGCATTGAAAGTCCGGCAGACAGAGAGATGTCCGCTTGATAGCCGGGCAGATCGCGTTTCAGCTTGCTGTTGTCGAACAGCCCGGAGTAGCTTTTTTCATAATAAAGATGTGAAAATAACGCCGGACTCGCCTGCACCAGCAGATCCGTGCTGATATGAACGATGTTCGGCTCTACGCCGAGCAGCTTGCCGAATTCCAAATATAAGTCCTGCCAAATATGCACATCTTCGTTGGTTGCATGATAGCTTTTTCCATACATATTGGAATTGCCTACGGCGCCGACGAAAGCCTTGGCCACATCCGGCGCAAAGCTGAAGCTCCACGGTACGGTACCGTCGCCGAACATAAGAAGCGGCTTACGGCTTCTTATACGGTGCACGATATTAAAGTTTTGGCGCAGTACGCCAAGATTCGCGCAGCCGATACCGTAGGTTAAAGAAGGCCGGATGATCGTCACGGGAACTTCGCCCAGCTTGATCATGCCGCCCAAATAACGTTCCATCTCCGCTTTTTGAAACGCATAGGCGAATGACGGATCGTCAAACAGCTCCTCCGCGTCCTCGGCCGTCGGAATCGTACGGAACGGTCTCTTGTAAGCGGCCGTGCTCGAGCAAAAAACAAACTGTCCTGCTCGTCCGTGCAGCGCCTCCAACGTTGCCTGTGCGTCGGCCGCGTCGAAGGAAATCATATCGATGACCGCATCAAACCGGCGATCTTTCATCAGCTCGCGGAATTGCTCGCGATTCGATTTGTCGCCCGTAATGCATTCCACTTCGCCGGAAAATAAATGATTCTTGCTGCCGCGGTTGAACACGGCAACCTCGTATTGCTTGGCGAGAGCCGCTTCCACGATGGAACGGCTGATGACGCCGGTTCCGCCTAGAACTAATACTTTCATGATGTCACCTGCTTTTTTCTTCCTATTTTACCACAACCATACCTTCTGCCGTAGCATCTACTGCGATATCTTGAACCGCTTTCTCCAGCATATTGCCGGAAAATACGATATCCTTCGTTTCCCCGCCGCTGATTTGGGCGTACACATCCGTTCCGCGCACGGCAGCAGCGCCTTGCACGTACGCTCCTTGAGTATCGCGCAGCTCAATGACCGGCGTATCCGCGTGCGGACGCTTCATCCCGAATCCGTGCAGCTCGATGCCCTCGCCCTTATCGATCGTAAGAGCCGCTCCCTCCCGGGTCTCGATCCGCACATGATGCATTTGAAGCGAACGCACATATTTGCAGTACATTCCTTTGCCTGCCATCACGAGTTCTTCGCGCACCATATCCGGTTCTCCGCCCTGCTCGTTCGGATCGCTTGTCATCTCGATATGAATATGATCCAGCACGACATCCTCGATCGGCATTTCCGGCAGACCGTACAGGAAGCCGGCCGCGCCCAACACTTCGGTCGCCGTAATATGGCTCAGGCGGATGTGACGGAACACCGGGGTCGCCTCGGTAACCGGCTGCGCCAGCGGGCTTGAAATATCCGGATTGGCCGGATCAACGCCGTAACGGTAGAACGAGTTAATGGCGATCGGACACAGCACGCCTTTCATGAAAATATTATTCACCTGCACATGCTCGATCGTTCCCCCACGGGCCCGGTTCGACTTAAAGCGGATGCCGCGGTCCGTTCCGATAAAGACGCAGTTGGAGATGACGACATGGCGGATGCCACCGGCCGTCTCGCTGCCCAGCACGACGCCGCCGTGTCCCGCCCGCATCGTGCAGTTCGTTACCGTGACGTTCTCCGTCGGGATGCCGATGCGGCGCCCATCCTCGTCGATCCCGGATTTCAGGCAGAGGCAATCGTCTCCGACATCGAATTGGCAATCGGATATGCGCACGTAACGGCAGGAATCGATATCGAGCCCGTCGCCGTTAGGCGTATCCGAAGGATTGTGAATGAGCAAGCTGTGCAGCGTTACATTATCGCAATAGACGAGATGCGTATTCCAGAATGGAGAATTTTGCAGCGTCACTCCTTCGATCCGCACATTCGTGCAGCGGAACATTTGAAGCAGCGCGGGACGTAAAAATTGCGTCTCCCACTCCACGATATTGCTCTTGATACTCATCAGATGGCTGTTCAACTCAAACAACTGCTTCTCCCGCTCGCTGGAAGGGCGGCGTCCCGCCTTGCATTCATGATACTGCTTCCACCAGGCTGAGCCTTGTCCGTCGATAATGCCTCCGCCTTGAATCGTCACATTCGTCAAATCAATGCCATATACCAACGGGGAATAGCCGTAGCATTCATAGCCGGACCAGCGGGTTTTGACAAACGGATATTGATCCGGGTCCGTCGAAAACAATAGCTTAGCCCCCGAATCGATATGCAGCGTCATATGGCTCTTCAGATGAATGGCCCCCGTTAAATAAGTGCCTGCAGGAAAATATACCGTACCTCCGCCGGCCGCTTCGCAAGCTTCCATCACTTTGCGGATCGATTCCGTATTCAAGGTCGTCCCGTCTCCGACAACCCCGTAATCCAACACATTAAACATCGTCATGGTGTCTCTATCCTCCTAAATTTCACCAAGTGAGCGGAGGACTATAAGCTCCGCTCACGCGCTGTATCTCTATCGATCCTGTTTATTATCTCATATGTTGGTATACCAGACTATCCGTTGTATTTAACCATTACTCAAATTAGCGAGGATTTATTCAGACCGAAACCTTCATCGTCTTTATTTAACCGGCCGATACTCCGTATTTAACCTCGTTTTCCTCCCCGCTCATGCAGGTTTACATCGTCTCATCGTCTGCATTCCCGATTTCCTTCCATGTATCATTGTTTTCCCGTAATAGAAAAAGAGCCTCAGGATCTGATCCTAAGACTCTTTCGCTATGTTTCAGAAAGCGGGTGATGGGAATCGAACCCACGCTACCAGCTTGGAAGGCTGGAGTTCTACCATTGAACTACACCCGCGAGATGGTCGGGACGACACGATTCGAACATGCGACCCCCTGGTCCCAAACCAGGTGCTCTACCAAGCTGAGCTACGTCCCGAAGATTATGGTGCCGGTAGAGGGACTTGAACCCCCACGGTTTCCCTCACGATTTTGAGTCGCGCGCGTCTGCCAATTCCGCCATACCGGCTTACTACGTGCCCTGAGAGATTCGAACTCCCGACCTTTTGATTCGTAGTCAAACGCTCTATCCAGCTGAGCTAAGGGCACATAAAAGTTATTGATTCCTTGATCCTAAAGCATCTGCGGCTCCAATAAAACAATGGAGGCGCCACCCAGACTCGAACTGGGGGTAAAGCTTTTGCAGAGCTCTGCCTTACCACTTGGCTATGGCGCCGGATAAAGGAAAGCGGAAGACGGGAATCGAACCCGCGACCCTCGCCTTGGCAAGGCGATGCTCTACCGCTGAGCCACTTCCGCAAAACCAATGCGCTCGAGAGGACTCGAACCTCCACGGGGGGTTAGCCCACACGGACCTGAACCGTGCGCGTCTGCCAATTCCGCCACGAACGCATAATGAAATCTGAGCCATGTAGGACTCGAACCTACGACACCCTGATTAAAAGTCAGGTGCTCTACCAACTGAGCTAATGGCTCGCAATTAGAAATACTGGGGATCTAGGATTCGAACCTAGGCATGACGGAGTCAAAGTCCGTTGCCTTACCGCTTGGCTAATCCCCATCAAAGATCATGGGGCGATCGATGGGACTTGAACCCACGAATGCCGGAGCCACAATCCGGTGCGTTAACCCCTTCGCCACGACCGCCGCAGCTCGAAACCGGTATGGAGGCTGATGGATTCGAACCACCGAACTCGTCAGAGAACAGATTTACAGTCTGCTGCGTTTGGCCACTTCGCTAAGCCTCCATATTTGTTGCGAAAGCAATGGTGCCGTCGAGAGGACTTGAACCCCCAACCTACTGATTACAAGTCAGTTGCTCTACCAATTGAGCTACAACGGCAAATTATTATTAAGATTACATGGTGGCTCGGGACGGAATCGAACCGCCGACACGAGGATTTTCAGTCCTCTGCTCTACCGACTGAGCTACCGAGCCTAATGTATTCGGTGAAAAATGATAATGGCGGAGCCGACGGGATTCGAACCCGCGGTCTCCTGCGTGACAGGCAGGCATGTTAGGCCTCTACACCACGGCTCCACACTGTAAAAAGTAAATTGGTTGCGGGGGCAGGATTTGAACCTGCGGCCTTCGGGTTATGAGCCCGACGAGCTACCGGGCTGCTCCACCCCGCGTCGTTAAAAGTATATATGGTGGAGGCTGAGGGGATCGAACCCCCGACCCTCTGCTTGTAAGGCAGATGCTCTCCCAGCTGAGCTAAGCCTCCATATATGTCTTATACCTTTATTTGGAATTTATGGTGACCCGTAGGGGATTCGAACCCCTGTTACCTCCGTGAAAGGGAGGTGTCTTAACCCCTTGACCAACGGGCCATGCTGTATATTATGGCGGAGAGAGAGGGATTCGAACCCTCGAGACGCTTGTGACGCCTACACGATTTCCAATCGTGCTCCTTCGGCCAACTCGGACACCTCTCCAGAGGAGAAATGGCTCCCCGAACAGGACTCGAACCTGTGACAACTCGATTAACAGTCGAGTGCTCTACCAACTGAGCTATCAGGGAACAATGGTGGGCCTTAGTGGACTCGAACCACCGACCTCACCCTTATCAGGGGTGCGCTCTAACCAGCTGAGCTAAAGGCCCTTATGTCTTGAATGCTGTGATAAAACACAAGATTAAAACTTTGCTTGGCGACGTTCTACTCTCCCAGAACCCTTCGGTTCAAGTACCATCGACGCTGGAGGGCTTAACGGTCGTGTTCGAGATGGGAACGCGTGGTTCCCCTCCGCCATCATCACCAAACGGTGTAGCTTGTTCAAGGCTTGCGCCTTGAAAACTAGATACGAAACTCGTGCGCGTTGTTGAGCAATGGTTATTTGTTCTTCCCGGTTTGTTTCCGGGCCCCGAGAAAGTATTTGGAATCAGCTTCGAAGCTTCTCTTCACTTTCTTGGGAATTTGGTTAAGCCCTCGACCGATTAGTATTCGTCAGCTCCACACGTTGCCGTGCTTCCACCCCGAACCTATCTACCTCGTCGTCTTCAAGGGGTCTTACTTACTGGGAAATCTCATCTTGAGGGGGGCTTCACGCTTAGATGCTTTCAGCGCTTATCCCGTCCGTACGTAGCTATCCAG
>NZ_JANYUY010000027.1 GCF_025060755.1 Paenibacillus doosanensis | reverse complement strand
GTGCTGCTACGCAACGGCCAACTCTATACGCCACGGAAGAAGGTGACGCCTGCGAAGGATTAACGCCTCCTTTGCTAAAGTCCCTGGCATAATTCCCAGTTAAAATCTGGATATTATCTCGATTTTTCGCTGGGTTTAGTTTGAGCTGTCCTTTTTTCGGCACTCCCAGCTGTTACAGCCAAGAAAATTTCCAATTCGACCGATTCGGGGACTTGACATCATACCGCTGGACTTTCCTTTATATAGTGGACTAACGCGGAACTTTTATACCGGTTTTCACCGGCCGTTTCGTCTTCATGAAACCTTCATTCGGTCTTCATCAAATCTTCATGCAATAGGGTAGTCTGAATGGTATGATTTGTTACAAGAAATATTTATACTTAGTTTAAATATAAAGAAACAGGAGGTATATATACGATGTATAAAACAGTGATTATCGGAACGGGTCCGGGAGGATTGACCGCCGCTATTTATTTGGCCAGAGCGAATTTAAATCCGTTGGTGATCGAAGGTCAAGAACCCGGGGGACAGCTTACGACAACGACGGAGGTGGAGAACTTCCCCGGATTTCCCGAAGGCATTATGGGACCGGAATTAATGGATAATATGCGCAAGCAGGCGGAGCGTTTCGGAGCGCAGTTCAAATCCGGCTGGGTCAACCAGGTCGATTTGTCCAAACGTCCGTTCACTCTGCAGGTTGAAGGCTTGGGCGAAATTCAAGCTGAATCCGTTATCGTATCTACCGGAGCTTCCGCCAAATATTTGGGCATCCCAGGGGAAAAGGAGAACGTCGGCCGCGGCGTCAGCACCTGCGCTACTTGCGACGGATTTTTCTTCCGCAACAAGAAGATTATCGTGATCGGGGGAGGGGACTCCGCGATGGAGGAAGCGAATTATTTGACCCGCTTTGCCTCCGAGGTCGTGCTGGTCAACCGCCGCAGCGAGCTGCGCGCATCCAAGATTATGCAGGACAGGGCGCGCGCGAACGGCAAAATCAGCTGGAGCCTGAACCGGACGCCGCTGGAAGTCGTTAGCGGCGAGCAAGGCGTTACCGGGTTGAAGGTACGCAACAATGACACCGGAGAAGACGAAATTATTGAGACGAACGGCGTGTTCGTGGCCATCGGCCATACGCCGAATACCGGCTTCCTGGGCGGCCAGCTGGCGACGGACGACCACGGCTACCTGCTCGTAAAGCCGGGCACGACCGAGACGAATATTCCGGGCGTCTTCGCCTGCGGCGACGTTCAGGACAGCCGTTACCGCCAGGCCATCAGCGCCGCCGGCACCGGGTGTATGGCTGCTCTCGACACGGAGCGCTACTTGGAGAACGCGGAGACGGCGGCTGCCGTCTAAGCTGGCGAAGCTTGAACACCCTACGTGACTTCGTTATACTAAGAAGTGTTCCTGAAGAAAAAAATGTAAAATGGGAGGAGAACCTGACATGAGCACACAATTGCACACTGTTTTGAATCGTCAAATTTCTAACTGGTCTGTTCTTCATATTAAACTTCATAACTTCCATTGGTACGTCAAAGGCCATCAATTTTTCACCCTGCACCTCAAGTTTGAGGAGCTGTATACGGAAGCGGCCCTTCATGTGGACAACCTGGCGGAGCGCCTGCTGGCGCTGGGCGGCAAGCCGACCGCTACCATTAAAGAGATCGTCGAGCAAGCCAGCGTACGCGACGCTGAGGGCGGCGAGTCGGCGGAGGAGATGGTCGCGGCCATCGTTCAGGACTTCCGCATCGTCATCCAAGAGCTGAAGGACGGCATGCAGCTTGCGGCGGAATTGCAGGATGAAACGACGGGAGATATGCTGCTCGGCATTCATTCGGGACTTGAGAAGCATGTATGGATGCTCAATTCTTTCCTTGGCAAATAAGCCTAGCATCCGTCGTTAGTAAATAAATCAGCAGAGGCTGTCCTCATGCCGTTCCCACGGCAGAGCGACGGCCTCTTGCTTGTGCGCCCCGATCTGCGGATCTAACACAAGGGAAGGGCGCTCTGATCTCAGCCGCAGGCAGGCGTCTATTTGACATGAGCGTATCGGAGCAGTACCATACGTGTAAGGTGTTCGAATTCGAGCAATATCGGACCGTACATCGTCTAATGAGGTGATTCGAATGGTGAAGAAGAGGAAACCGCAAGCAGCTTCGGCTCAACCGTCTTCAGACAAACCGGCTACGCTCAAGGATTTATTGAACCCGGACGTTCTCAATCAATTGAAAGCGCAGGCCGATCAGATGAGGGCAGCCGAAGCGGAGCAGCGCGAGAAGAACAGGAAGCAGGCGGAGGAAGCGCGCAAGGCCGAGCAGAAACGGCGGGAGAAGGATTTCGGCTATTTGCTTGAGCAAAGCTCCATGGATTGGCGCAAGTATAAATAATGGAATTTCGGCATAAAGCTATTGACGTATGGGGCCGCGCTCTGTAGAATATAGCGAACAAACGGTATAGCGGCAGCGTCATTCCAATGGCATCATCCATATGTCCAAAGACCCGGAGACCTCGTCTGAGGTCTTCTCGTTTTGTCGTCCTATTTGCCGGTATACAGACACGGAGGCAAAAACAGTTCATGTATCACGCGAAAACATTGAAACAAAAAATCGTACTGTTTCTTACCATATTAGGTCCGATTCTCGTCACTCAGATTAGCTATAATGCGATGACGCTCTTCGACACGATGATGTCGGGAAGAGCCGGGACGAATGATCTGGCGGGCGTAGCCATAGGAGCCAGCTTGTGGATGCCCGTTTCAATAGGCTTAAACGGAATTCTGATGGCGGTTACGCCGATGATCGCTCAATTATACGGGCGGGGAGAGTATAAGGGAATTTCGAAAACCGTCACCCAGGCGCTTTATTTATCCGTCGTTCTGGCGCTGATCGTGCTTGCCGGAGGAGCGGCTTTACTGAACCCGATTTTGCAAGCGATGCATCTCGACCCGGGTGTATACCATATTGCGAAGCATTACCTGATCGGCTTATGCATCGGGATTATTCCTTTATTCGCGTCGAATGTGCTCCGCTACTTTTTCGATGCGCACGGCTATACGAAGATTACGATGACGATCATGCTGTTTGCCGTGCCGTTTAACGTCGCGCTGAATTACATGCTTATTTTCGGGCATTTCGGTTTTCCGAGGCTCGGAGGGATCGGCACCGGCTACGCTACGGCGACGACATATTGGCTCATCTTCTTCGTCAGCGCCGCGATGACATTCAAGGTGGAGGCCATCCGGCGGTACCGGCTGTTCATCGATTGGTTCGCCCCGTCCTGGAAAGGATGGAAGGAACAGCTCAAAATCGGCGTCCCGATGGGGCTTTCCGTATTTTTCGAAGCGAGCATCTTCTCGATGGTTACGCTGCTGATGGGGATGATGTTCGATACGGTCACGATTGCCGCCCATCAGGCCGCGATCAGCTTCACGACGCTGCTGTTCATGATGCCGCTCAGCATCTCCATGGCGTTAACCATTCTCGTTGCCTACGAGGTCGGCGGCGGCCGTCCCGAAGACGCCCGGCAGTACGGCCGGCTCGGCGTGTTGTCGGCCATGGGCATTCTGGGCGTCAGCTCGGTCTTCCTGTATATGTTCCGCGAGCCCATAGCCTATTTGTACACGGACAATGTCGATGTCGTGACGCTGACGAAGCAATTTCTCATCTTCGCGATCGTGTATCAGCTGTCCGATGCGGCGCAAGCGTCGCTGCAGGGCGTGCTGCGCGGCTACAAGGACGTGACGGTGCCGTTCGTGACGGCGCTTGTCGCTTATTGGGGCGTCGGTATCCCGGTCGGCTACGGACTCGCGGCCCATACGGGGCTCGGCCCCTTCGGGTTCTGGGTGGGCATTACGATCGGCCTGACGCTGGCCGCTGCGGGATTTTACACCCGGCTGAGCGCGATCCAGAAGAAGCGGCTTCCCGCGGCCGGCGCGGCTTCGGTGCTGGAGCATTGACTTTGGCCCCGATAGGAGTTCAAATTTATCGCTCGTAATCTTCCTGATGTTATGGATGGGGAGGTGCGGGCGTTTTTTTGATCCAGTCATCCAACCGCTGAGATTCAAACGGCAATTGTCCCGTCTTTAGCCATTCTTTTGCTTGCATAACCAGGGGAGAGGAATTAGCAGAATGGATGTCGTTGATTTGTACCCAGCACGCCCCTAAAGAATCCTGCCCTTCGAATTTTTGCGGATTCTCGATTGCTGCTCCAGAGATGTGCTCGACCAAATAAATAACGGCAACATGATGAATATGCGTAGTGCCTCTTCTGGGGAGTTCGTAAGGGATTAGAAAATCGCAAACACCGAGATTTCTCCGGATATTTACGGTAATTCCCGTTTCTTCAATAAACTCTCTTTTTACGGCTTCCGTTACCGTTTCATTAGGTTCAATCGTGCCTCCAGGAAGATCATATCGCCCAACGTAGGGACCGTTGCCCTTTTGGATGACTAATAGTTTTTCTTCAAATACACAAATCCCGTATGCGCCTAAATGACGATGCCATTTCTCGCTTGAGTTCAATATAACACCACCCGAATTTTTTTAACCGTTTTGAATCCATTTCGCTCAGCGAACAAACGAGCTAACCGAGATAACCGTTCATGTTATATCTGTAAAATGAATCCATTTCCTTATTCGGCGTTGTATTCTCATATTCCTTGTCCTTTGGTTTGTATCCGCATACAACGAAAAATCACTAACTAATTTTAAGTTAGTATCTTGTGTAATGTCGAATCGTGTGATAAAATGCAAACTAATTGAATAAGGATCTTCGGGGCAGGGTGAAATTCCCGACCGGCGGTGAAAGGCTGCTTGCAGCTTCAAGCCCGCGACTCGTCAGATACCGCTTTAAGACGGTTTCAGGCGACTGATTTGGTGAAAATCCAAGGCCGACGGTACAGTCCGGATGGGAGAAGGTCAGAACGAGCTTGCTTTTCGAGTGCGTTGTTTTCTTTGTGAAAAAAACGGCTTGGAGACATGCCTGTTTTCTTATGCCCCGTTATCATTTTTATTTGGTAACGGGGCTGACTTCTTTTCGAAGCTTCCTTTTCAAAATAAAGGAGGTTCAAGATTATGGAACGTACGTTATCATCTCAATCATCTGAACATGCCGGGGCAGGGACCCGCAGCGGCGTGTGGCTTATCGCGCTGGGTGCCGCTTTATGGGGTGTGGACCCCTTATTCCGGATTTTGCTGCTGAAATTTTTCACATCGTCGCAAATCGTGCTCCTGGAGCATGTGCTGCTGATGGTTTATTCCGTACCGGTATTATGGATATACCGCAAAACGTTAAAAGGACTGACGTGGAAGCATATCGCGGCGCTGCTGTTCATCTCCTGGGGCGGCTCGGCCATTGCAACGATCATGTTTACCTCCGCTTTCGCTCACGGCAATCTGAACGGGGTGCTGCTGCTGCAGAAGCTTCAGCCGCTGTTTGCAATCTTGATGGCCAGATGGATTCTCAAGGAGCTGCTGCCGGGACGCTTCTTCATCGTCGTGATCATGGCGCTGGCCGGGACGTATTTGCTTACGTTCGGGGCGTCGTTTCCTTTCGACGGCGCATCCAGCTTCGGCGTAGCCGGCGGATTATTGTCCATCGGAGCAGCGGCGCTGTGGGGCGGTTCGACCGTGATGGGACGGCTATTGCTCGATAAAATGCCGTTCGAAACCGTTACGGCGCTGCGGTTTCTTCTGGCGCTGCCGCTGCTATTGGCCACAACCTGGGTGAACGGCGACAGCTGGCATTGGCCCGCTCAAACCGGCGATTGGTTCGGCGTATCCGTCAATTTGCTGCTGCAAGCATTTTTGCCCGGACTGCTCAGCCTGCTGCTGTATTACCGCGGGCTCTCCGGCACGAAGGCGTCTTACGCTACGCTGGCTGAGCTGTTTTTTCCGGCGGTCGGCGTGCTGGTGAACTGGGTGGTCTTCCATCAAGGCATCACATTCGCGCAAATCGTAGGCTTCGTATTGATCTGGTTTATGCTGTTTTATTTGTCGCGGCAGCAGGACGGGAAATCGGTCGCTTCCGCGGCGGTGCAGGTGAATTAAATAAAGGCGCGGAAAACGGGAAGAGCGGCGGGAGCCGCTCTTTTGTTGCTATCAAGCCTTAAATCGGGAAGCGTGTTTCGAAGTGGAAGCTTCGACGAGTATTTGACTTCCTTAGCGGACATCGCAGCGCTAATTGGACTCCGGCTGATTATCAGGAAATAAGCTTCAATCCGACGGCGGCCACAAGCACCATCGCAATGAACAACAGCCGCTTCCATTCCTTCGACTCCCCGTAAAGCAGCATGCCGAGCAGCGCGCTGCCGACGGTGCCGATGCCGGTCCAGACAGCGTAGGCGGTTCCCATAGAGATCGATTTCATCGCTACGGACAAGAAGAACAAGCTTAGCAGGAAGCCTCCGACGAGAGTAACATAAGAAGAGAGCGATTTTTTGCGGTTCACTTTACTAATGCCGGATACGCCGACGATTTCACATAGCCCGGCGAGAATAAGCGCAATCCATGCCATGATTTACACGCCTCCTTGGCCTTGGCCGTCTTTGGCCGGTTTCGTAATCATCTTCAAACCGATAACGCCGCCGATCAGCAGAAGAATAAGCAGCAGCTTGGCGATGCGGAACGGCTCGCCGAAGAACAGCATCTCCGTTACGACGGTGCCGGTCGTGCCGATCCCCGTAAACACGGCATACGCCGTGCCGACGGGCAGCCGCTTGGAGGCGCGGATGAGCAGGTCCATGCTGATCAGCACGGCGGCCGCCGTACCGCACCAAGCCAGCGCATGATGCGAATGCTTCAAGCCGATCACCCAGGCGATTTCGAACAAGCCTGCAATAAACACCATCCACCAATTTCGATTCATAACAACGACAGCTCCTTTGTAAAATGCTGCTTGGGACTAGGATTCCCAAGACGAGACAAAAGCCCGGAAAGATATCGGTAGATATCCTCCCGGGCTTTTGTCCCTCCGTGTACGCAAGCTTCTAAAAGCTATGCGCGTTTTCTCTCGGACCAGGCCAGCCGGCTGCAAGCAAGCTGCGGAACCCTAGAAAACGTCGATATGAAATTAATCCGAACAATTCCTTTAATCATAGCGCACGATGGCGCAATAAGCAATAGCTTGCCGAAGCTTGCCAATTCGTGACGCTTTCCATTAAGATGAAGCTATGTCGATAGGAAAGGAGCGCATCCATGCTGTTGGCGATCATCTTATTCATACTGGCCGGTTTGGCCGAAATCGGGGGCGGCTACCTCGTATGGCTGTGGCTTAAAGAATCCAAACCGGTAGGGTATGGCATTGCGGGCAGCTTGATCCTTGTCCTGTACGGTATTTTGCCTACGCTGCAAAGCTTTCCGAGCTTTGGGCGGGTGTACGCGGCCTACGGCGGCGTTTTTGTCGTGATGGCTGTGCTATGGGGATGGCTCGTCGACCGCAAGACGCCGGATCTGTACGATTGGCTCGGCGCCGCAATCTGTATCGTCGGCGTATCCGTCATGCTGTGGGCGCCCAGAAGCTAGAACTGCTTGCAGCAGCTCGGTTGAAGTCGATTTTCGGGCGAATTGTCCGCGCCGTTCATTACAAAGGCAAGTTTTCGGAGAAAATATCGATAAAATGGCGTGCGCTCTTGGACAAGTAGCGGTCCTTCAGCCAGAGAAGGCCGACCTCCGATTGAAAATCGGCGTCGACGAGCGTCAGCACCTGAATGTTCGGCAGAGGGAACGAAGCCATGACGGACTTCGGGAATACGGTAATCCCGATGCCTGCTTCCACGAGGGCCATAATAATCGCGACGCTGGAGCATTCGCAAATGACCTGCGGCTCGAAGCCGTGCCGCTTGCATTCGTTCATGACTTTCTCATGCAGTCCCGTCGTTTTGTCCGTCTTCAGCGTCAGCAGAGGAAACTGAGCGAGCTCCTGCACATGCATCGTTTCTTTGTGCGGATCGCTGCTCCACTGCCGCGGGATTACCGCCACGAAAGGGTCCGAGGGCAGCTTAAGGACCGAAAAGTTCGTTTCGGAGGCGGACTCGAACGGCAGCCGCGCAACGACCAGCTCGATATTGCGCTTCTCCAGATGATAGCCGAGCAGGAAATGATCGCCTTCCAATATTTTGAAGGTGACCTCGGGATATTTGGCGCGGAACAGCTCGATGCCTTTGGGCAGAAGCGAGATGCAGGAGACGACGGAACCGATCGAGAGCATGCCTTGCATGCCTTCCTCCAGCTCCCTAACCTCCTGAATCGCCTCGTCGAATTGCTGGAGCAGCTTCTCGGCCTTTTGCTGGAGCAGTTCGCCGGCATGTGTCAGGCTGAGCTTATTCCCGTTGCGGTCGAAGAGAGTGACGTTCAGTTCTTGCTCCATTAACTTCAATTGACGGCTGAGGGGGGGCTGCTCCATATTGAGCACCTTGGCCGCTCGCGTAATTTGCCCTTCCCTGGCAATAGCGAGAAAATAGCGCATTTGTCGAATATCCATAATAGCCTCCAAGTTTGGTGATACCTAAAAGGTATGGGAACCCCATAAAACAGATATTTTTAATATACCTAATCAAGTGATACGATTCAACTAAATAAGTATTTTTCATAAGGGGATGTATCGGAATGACAGCTAACTCTATCAAAATCGAACGCACTACCGCTCCAAAGCAAAAACCGGATGAAAATCAGCTCGGTTTCGGCAAATATTTTACCGATCATATGTTTATTATGGATTATGAAGAGGGAAAAGGCTGGATTAATCCGCGTATCATTCCTTACCAGCCGATCATGATGGACCCTGCGGCCAAAGTGTTTCATTACGGCCAAACGGTGTTCGAGGGGCTCAAAGCGTACAGAGCGGCGGACGGCCGTATCTTGCTTTTCCGTCCCGAACAAAACTTCTTGCGTTTGAATCGTTCCAATTCCCGCTTGAGCATTCCGGATGTCGACGGAGAACTGGCTCTGGAAGCGCTGAAGCAGCTGATTCTGGTCGATCAGGACTGGGTACCTTCGCAAGAAGGCAATTCGCTGTACATTCGCCCGTTCGTTATCGCTACCCAAGCAACGCTCGGGGTTGCGCCGTCGCATAACTACCACTTCATGATCATTATGTCTCCTGTCGGTGCTTATTACGCCGAAGGCATTCATCCGGTTAAAATTTATGTCGAATCCGACTATGTGCGCGCGGTTAGAGGCGGTACAGGCAACGCGAAGACGGCCGGCAACTACGCGGGCGGCTTGAAAGCCCAAGAGGAAGCGACCAGCAAAGGCTATTCGCAGGTGCTCTGGCTGGACGGCGTTCATCAAAAATATATCGAAGAAGTAGGCAGTATGAACGTGTTCTTCAAAATCGGAGGCACTGTCTATACGCCGGAATTGAACGGCAGCATTCTCGACGGCATTACGAGAAATTCGATGATCCAATTGCTCAAGCATTGGAATGTTCCTGTGGTTGAGCGTCAAATCAGCATCGATGAAATTTACGAGGCGTACACGAACGGGACGCTGGAGGAAGCGTTCGGCACAGGTACGGCCGCGGTCATCTCGCCGATCGGCGATTTGTACTGGAACGGACATCAAATGCTGATCAACGGAGGACATACCGGCGAGCTGTCGCAGAAGCTGTACGACACGCTGACCTCCATTCAGCAAGGGGCTCAGGAAGATCCGTTCAGCTGGATGGTCGAAGTTCAGCAGAAAGCGATTCTTTCGTAAGACAGGTGAATTCCATGATCCGGGTGTTATTCGTATGCTTGGGCAATATTTGCCGGTCGCCGATGGCGGAAGCGGTGTTTCGCAGCAAGGTGAAGGAAGCCGGGCTTGAGGACCGGATTGCCGCCGATTCGGCGGGAACCGGAAGCTGGCACGTCGGACAACCTCCTCATGAAGGAACGCGCCGCATTTTGCAGCGCAACGGTATCGATTATGCGGGCATTCGCGCCAGGCAGACGACAGCGGCCGACTTCGAGTCGTTCGACTACATTATCGCTATGGATTCCAGCAATATCGATAATCTGCGGGTTTTGCCGGGGAGCGGGCAGGAGCACCGCGCCGTGCTGAAGAAGCTGCTCGATTTCGTCCCGCCTAGCGGGCGAAGCGATGTGCCCGATTCGTATTATACCGGGAATTTTGAAGAAGTATTCGAGCTGGTCAGCGCCGGCTGCGATAACCTGCTCGCCTTTATCCGCGAGCAGGAGAGCATTTAATAACCGTCATTTCAAGCTTAATCGTTCTTCCCTGTGGGAAGAGCGGTTAAGCTTTTTCTTGTCGGGCAGGCTGCCCGCTTGACTTACCGGACGAACAATGGCTTAATGATACCAACGCCAGCGCAGTAACGCTGCGAAAGCCGATATTGCGAACAAGGGAGCGAACCGACCATGGAATGCCGTTTGGGATGTGCCGCATGCTGTATTGCCGTATCGATTTCATCGCCGATTCCCGGCATGCCGAAAGGCAAGCCTGCCGGGGTACGCTGCATCCAGCTGACGGACGATAATCGATGCACGCTGTTCGGTAAGCCGGAGCGTCCGGCGGTTTGCGGCAGCCTGCAGCCGTCGCCGGACATGTGCGGGCAGACGAATGAGGAAGCTTACCGCTATCTGGCCGAGCTGGAAGAGCGAACGCGCCCGTAAACCGGCTGGTGGTTTCATCGGCTATACAACAGACTGAAAGCCGCTTGTTTCGCGACGCCGTTCTTTACAGATGATGGAAAGGGGAATATAATAATCCGTATGCTGCGATATTTTAACTAATTAAAGCAGTAATTTGATAATGTGATAAAGGGTGATAGGATGATTCGGGCCGTATTATTTGACTTCGACGGACTAATTCGCGATACGGAAACGAAGGAGTACGAATCGTTTCGGATGTTGTATCGGGCCTATGGAGCCGAGCTGCCGTTGGAACGATACCTCGTGCGGATCGGAGGAGAAGCGAATTCGTTTAATCCTTACGACCATTTATTGCAAGGAATGGGCAGCCGGACCGGGCTTGATCTGGAGACGGCCAGGCGAGAGCGCAGGAGCTACTACGATCAGCTGATGGAGCATGAATTTGCCCGCCCCGGCGTTGAGGAATATTTGAGCGCGGCCAAGCGGCTCGGGCTGCTCACGGGGCTTGTATCCAGCGCTCCGCTGGATTGGGTCATGCCCAATCTGGAGCAGCTGAAGCTCACGGAGCAGTTCGACTGTATCCTCACCCACGAAGACGCCGTCCGCGTGAAGCCGGACCCCGAGCTGTATATCAAGGCGCTGGCGCGGCTGAATATCGGCTCGGCGGAAGCCGTTGCCTTCGAGGATTCGCCGAATGGAGCGGCGGCGGCCAAAGCGGCCGGACTCCATACCGTCATTGTGCCCAACGACTTGACGAGGCCGCTTCGCTTCGAGGCATACGATATGCGGCTGAACTCCATGCTCGATCTGAGCCTCGATCAATTGATCGGCTATTTTCATAATGCAGGCCGGTAGAACCTTACCGCTATGGCTGTCGAACGATTCGGCCTTCGCAGCAGCCGCGCTTCGCAAGCGGTTAGCCGCAGGCTTTTGCTGCGGAGTTACTTCGGAGCTTCATAAAGACCGGAGCGCGACTTGAACCAGAGGAACAAATGGGTGACGATAACCTTAAGCACGGCATAGCCGGGTACGGCAAGAATAATTCCGGCGATCCCGAACAAGTTCCCGGCCGTCAATATGACGAAGATAATCGTCACAGGATGAATGTGCAGTGTTTTGCCCATAATTTGCGGCGAGATGAATTTGCCTTCGATCAGTTGAACGATCGTCCAGATGGCGATCATTTTGAGCAGCATAACCGGCGAAGTGACGCTGGCTACAATGAGCGCAGGCGTAATGGCGATTGCGGGCCCGAGGTACGGTACGATGCTGGTGCAGGCGGCCATTACCGCAAGCACAAGAGAGTAGTCGAGACCGATTACTTGGTAACCGATGAACAGCAGGAAGCCGATGCAGAAGCTGACGATAATTTGTCCGCGTATGTAGGAGCTGATCTGATGGCTCATTTCTTTCATAACCCGGAACGTTTGATCGCGAATGACGATCGGCACGAATTGCAAGATGTACGGGGGAAGCCGTTTGCCGTCAATGAGCAGGTAGAACAAGATGAACGGCACGGTGACAATAGCCAGAATCGTTTCAGTCAGCGCCCCGAGAAATCCGCTCAAGCTCGACCACGTATGATTCAGCATAGAGCTGGCCCGCTGCGAGATCGAATTAATCAGATCGTCGGAGTTATAATTGATCGCTTGCGCAAGCTGATTGATCAGCTTCATACCCATAAGCTGCTCGAATTGAAGCTTGATAACCTCGCTGTAAGCCGGCAAATTTTCCACGAGGCTTAAGATTTGCTGGCGGATCAGAGGAATGACCGTGACGATAATTAAAGCGAGAATGCCCAGAATCAGCAAATACAGCACGATAATCGAATAGACGCGGCGAACTTTTTTGCTCTCCAGGTAAGCGACGACCGGATTCAGCAAATAGTACATAATTCCGCTCAAAATAATCGGCAGCAGGACGGTTTTAACCAAAACAAGAAAAGGTCTGAATATAAAGTTAACTTTTGTCAGCACCAAAATATTTAGGCCGATCAACAGCAGGATCAGCAGAAAAAATACGAATTGGTTGCGAAACATCAACGACTTGAACCGCTCCGCCCAAACCCCTGAATTTCTCATGGCAGTTCCTCTCCCTGTTCTCCGCTTATTTTTCCAGTATTGACAAGAACGGCGGCAAATAACAATGTATGCATGAAAAAGCGAATCCATATCCTGGCATTTACAGAATTTTTTTATGATGATAAGATTTTGATAGCACTTTTATTGGAAAATGGGAACCGCCGGGGCGAAGGCCGCAGCTTGCGCAAACGGCGAAACGGAACTTCAGGATTGGACGTGAAAGGCTTTGAAATTACGGCTTAATGTACGCTTGTTTGGCAATCGCAGAAACGCGCTTAAGACACTGATCGTCTCCAACCTGTTTATTCTGCTTATTCCGATGGCTATGGGGCTGTTTTTATATGCGAAGGTGGAGGAGAGTCTGGAAAAGAGCACGAACCGCTCCAATGCGGCCATGCTGGAGCAGCTGAGGCTTTTGCTCGACAACAAACTGTCGGAAGTGGATAATCTAACGCGCCAAGTCGTGTTCGATCCCAAGCTGGATTATATGCTGAAAATTTCCGATCATGCAAGCAGCGCCGACGATTACCAGTTTGTCGAGTTCATGCGGGATAAAATGACGCGTTACCGGAGCATGACCAGCAGCTTTATTTTCGATTATTTCGTCTATTTCGCGCGAAGCGATAAAATTGTCAAGGCCGATTTGCTCACCGATTCGCACACGTTTTATTCGACTTATTACACGTTTCAAGGGCAGCCGTACGAGCAGTGGAAGCAGGGGCTTCTGACAGGCTTGCATAAAGTGTCCTACTTGCCGGTCGCTTCTCTGGCCCGGGGATTGAATCCGATGGCAAGCATCGAAACGTTTCCGAAGGAAGTCATTGTATATGTGAAGACGCTTCCCGTCAGCTCGCCGGCCGATCACCTCGGAAATTTCGTCGTTTTGATCGATGTCGATCAAATCAAGGGGATGTTCGCCCAGCTGGAATCGGCCAGCCACAGCGCCATCTATATTATCGACAACGACGGCCAAACGATCATGAGCACGAGCGCAACGCCGTTTCCGGGAGAGCTGCTGAAGCGGATGGAGCATACCGACGCGCCGTTCGGCTACAAGCTCGGAGGCGTCGATCAGATGGTATCGTTCGTGTCCTCGCAAAAAGCGGGCTTTAAATATGTATCGATCACGCCGAACGATGTGTTCATGCAGCAGGTCAATCAAATTCAAACATGGTCTCTCGGCTTGTTCATCTTGTGCTTGATCGCCGGTCTGCTAGCTGTAATCGCCGGGGTATACCGCAGCTATAAGCCGCTGCAAAAAACGGTGAACGCGATAATGCGCGGCAAACGTATGAGCGGACGGCCTTCCTTCGACGAGTACGAGTTTATCAGGCAGACGTTCGAAGGCTCGATTCATGAAGAAAACCATTTGCGCAGCACGCTGACCAAGCAAACGCCGTTCATTCGGGCGAACTATTTATCCCGGCTTCTGCACGGGCACATGGATGTGGACGTATCTGCGGAGAACGAAGATTCGTTGCGATTTATGGATCTGGCGTTAATCAGCGACCGGTTCGCCGTTGTGCTGATTCAAATCGAGGATATTCAGCACTTGTCCGAAGACAGCGAGCAGCAGTGGGCGCTGGCGAGGTTTATCGTATCCAATATAAGCGTCGACTTGATCAAGCCGCCCCACAAAGGGTTTCCCGTCGAGTTGGACCGGGAACGGCTGGCGCTTCTCATTAATTTGCAGCCGGAACCGGAGGAGAAGGCGGAGACCGACATTCGGGATATCGTCCAGTCGCTATACGACCTCGTTTCGCAAAGGTTCAAAATCGGCATCACCGTCGCCGCCGGAGGTATTCACCAAGGACCCAAAGCGATCCGGGATTCCTATCCGGAGGCGCTTGCGGCTCTGGAATACCGATTGATCTTAGGAAAGAACGCGATCATTCATTTTCAGGATATCGCCGGCACCAAGCAGCATTATTATTATCCGCTTGAAATGGAAGTCCAGCTGACCAACTTCGTGCGCAGCGGCGATGCCGATAATGTCGGAAAACTGCTCGATAAAATATACTCGATGAACTTCGATTCCGGCGGCTTTACGCCGGAGCTCGGCAAATGTTTATTTTTCAATGTGATAAGCACGTTTCTGAAAATCGTCAACTCGACGAATACGAATCAGCAGGAAGTGCTCGGGGAGGATTTCGACCCGATCAAAGCGGTGTTCAGTCACTCGACGGCGGAAGGGATGCAGCTGAAAACGAAGGAGCTGTATGAAACGCTCACCCGCACGTTCAATGTCGAACGATCCGATCATCGCACGCAATTGCTCCAGGACATGGTCGCTTTCATCGATCGCGCTCTTGACGATCCGAATCTCGGCCTTGCGATGATCGCGGATCGTTTCCATATGACGCCGCAATATATTTCGACGTTTTTTAAGAAAAATCAAGGGCAAACGCTGCTCGACTATATCACGAACAACAGAATCAAGGCCTCGAAGAGGCTAATGGACAATCGTGACCTGACGATCGCGCAAATCGCGCAGCTGATCGGTTATAACAACGACGTCGTCTTCATCCGCGCGTTCAAGAAGCTGGAAGGAGTTACGCCCGGGAAATACCGGGAAACGATCGCCCCGGACACGGCCGTGCCGGACGAATAGAGGCAGTCTCCATGAGGCTGCCTTTTTTCTTGCCTCTTATGCGGAGGCTTGCATCGGAGAAGCGTTCTGAAGCGAGGGGTTCCCGTGCGCCGTCTACCGACGATTTTTAATGTCGGACCGATTTTTTTTATGCAAAACCGGATTTCTTACGAAAGTACAACGCAGATGAAAAGGAGAGAGTAGGCAGTACCGGCTTTCGGAGCTTACACTTGGAATCGAAAGCTGCAACGACAAGTTTCGGTTTCAGCCATTTTACGAGGGAGGCAAAGCAATGAACCAAAAAATGAAACAGGCGAGCTTGATCCTGTCGGTTTCCGCGCTCGCCGTTGCGGTTGCCGCATGTAGCGGACAAAGCGGAGAAACGCCGCAAACATCGGCACAGGACGGCAAGGAATCGCAGCCGCCGAAGCTGACTCATCTGACCTATTGGGTGGCGAATCACCCGGCGGCCGCAGCGCAGATGAAGACCTATGCGGATATGGAAATGTATAAGGAGCTGGAGAAAATAACCGGAGTGAAGGTCGAATTCCAGCATCCTCCGCTCGATACCGCGCAGGCGAAGGAGCAGTTTAACCTGATGATCGCCTCAAGCGAGCTGCCGGATGTGATCGAATACGCATGGACCGATTACCCGGGCGGTCCGGAGAAAGCGATTCAGGATAACAAAATCGTGAAGCTGAACGAGCTCATCGATACGTATGCGCCGAACCTGAAGAAGCTGCTTGCCGATCATCCCGATTGGAAGAAGCAGATTACGACGGATAACGGAAGCCTCTACGCGTTCCCGTTTTTGCGCGGCGACGATAAGGTTCGAGTGTTTTTCGGCCCTGCGATTCGTCAGGACTGGCTCGACAAGCTCGGCTTGAAGATGCCGACGACGATCGACGAATGGTACAGCGTGTTGAAAGCGTTTAAAGAGAAAGACCCGAACGGCAACGGCAAAGCGGATGAAATTCCGATCAACCTCGATAAAGATTTGCTCAACACCGATGCGCCTTTCCTCGGAGCATGGGGCATTAATAACAGCTTTTACCAGGATAACGGCAAGGTGAAGTTCGGCCCGATTCAGCCGGAATTCAAGGATTTTCTTGCTACGATGAACAAATGGTACAAGGAAGGGCTGCTCGATAAAGATTTCGCGGCGCCGAATGCCAAGCTGCTCGATAACAAAATGACGACGAATGTGCTCGGCGCGACGGCCGCGTTCAACGGCGGGGGCATCGGCAAATATGCCGGCCTGATGAAGGATAAAGATCCGAGCTTTAATCTGGTTGCCGCTCCTTATCCTGTTCTCAAGCCCGGAGACAAAGCGATTTGGGGTCAAAAGGACTTCGCCTTCAACGGTGTCGGCGCGGCTATTACGACAAGCGACAAAAACCCGGTCGAAACGGTTAAATGGCTGGATTACGCTTACGGAGACA
Organism: Paenibacillus doosanensis; assembly: GCF_025060755.1. GTDB lineage: Bacteria > Bacillota > Bacilli > Paenibacillales > NBRC-103111 > Paenibacillus_S > Paenibacillus_S doosanensis. The sequence goes on along the minus strand of NZ_JANYUY010000027.1, from coordinate 87,269 downwards.
AGGGCGAGCAGCTGTTCAACTACGGTATCGAGGGCGAAAGCTATACGATGCAGGACGGCAAAGCCGTATTAAAGCCTGAAGTATTGAACCCGCCGAACGGCATCAGCTCTCAGCAAGCGATCGCCAAATATACCCGTGCGACTTGGAGCGCGCCGTTCGTGCTCAGCGACAATTTCCAAGTGCAATATCTTGCGCTTCCGCAGCAGAAGGACGCGCTGTCCGTTTGGGCCAAACCGACCGCCGAACGCAAGATGCCGCTCGTGACCCCGACGCAGGACGAGAGCAGCAAATTCGCCTCTATCATGACGGATATCAATACGTACAAGGATGAAATGCTGCTCAAATTCATTATGGGCGTGGAGCCGATCGACAACTTTGACCAGTACGTCAAAAAAATTCAAAGCATGGGCATTAACGACGCCATTCAAATTCAGCAAACGGCGCTCGAGCGCTTCAACAAACGCTAAACAGGAGGGCGAGGCCGGGAGAGAGCGCACATACGTCTGCTTTCCCCGGCAAGGCCCATTCCGGACGGAAAGGATTGGGAGCAACGATGGCGAGAGGCAACGGCAACCCGGCAGTACTGCAAACGATACGCGCCGATTGGAAGCGGCATTGGAACATTTATTTGATGGCGCTTCCTGTCATCGCTTATTATGTCATATTTCATTATGGGCCGATGTACGGCCTGCAAATCGCTTTTAAAGACTTCCAGCCGGCAAAAGGGATTTGGGGAAGCCCGTGGGCCGGATTCAAGCATTTTGAAAGCTTCTTCAACGGAATTTATTTCGGACGGCTCCTCAAGAATACGGTATTGATCAACTTGTATGAGCTGCTGTTCGGCTTTCCGGCGGCCATCGTGCTCGCGCTGCTGCTTAATGAAATCCGCAGCAGCATGTTTAAACGGCTCGTACAGACCGTCTCCTATTTGCCTCACTTCATCTCGATCGTCGTAGTGGCCGGAATGATGATCGATTTCTTGGGCCGCACGGGTCTTATTAACCAACTGCTCGCCTCCTTCGGCATAGAGCCGATCGACTTCCTGAAAGAAGCGGGCTGGTTCCGGTTTCTGTTCGTATCGTCCGGCATTTGGCAAGGCGTCGGCTGGGGCTCGATCATTTATCTGGCGGCGATCTCCGCGATCGATCCGATGCTGTACGAAGCCGCTCGGATCGACGGGGCGGGTCGTTGGAAGCAGACGCTGCATGTCACGATTCCCGGCATTATGCCGACGATTGCCATCTTGTTCATTTTGCAGATGGGCAGCATGCTGTCGGTCGGCAGCGAGAAGGTGCTGTTGCTTTATAATCCGCTCACGTATTCGACGGCGGACGTCATCTCGACGTATGTATACCGCAAAGGGGTGCTGGAGGCGAGCTACAGCTTTACGGCGGCCGTCGGACTGTTCAACTCGGTCGTCAGCTTTATTCTGATCGTGGCGGCCAATAGTGTTACCAGGCGGCTCAGCGAGAACAAACTTTGGTGAGGAGCTACGTTTATGAAACCAACCGCGGGGGAAAGAGCGTTCGGCTATTTGAACGCGCTCCTAATGATCGGTTTATGTATAGTCACACTCTATCCGTTCTTATACGTTTTGTTTGCATCGCTTAGCGAAGCGACGTCCTTTCTGCAAAATCGCGGGCTGCTGCTCGGCCCGGCCGGTTTTGATCTCAGCGCTTACCAGGCGGTGTTTCGCAATCCGATGATCATAAAAGGCTACGAAAATACGCTTCTATACGTCGTGCTGGGGACGGCAATCAATCTTGTCATGACGGCGATCGGAGCTTATGTGGTGTCCAGGCCGAACTTATATTTCAAAGATGCCATTATGTTCTTCATTGTAATAACGATGGTATTTAGCGGGGGGTTAATTCCGAGTTATCTGCTGGTCAATCAACTCGGCATGATGAACACGATGTGGGCGCTTCTTATTCCCGGCGCGATCAATACGTTCAATATGATCATTATGCGAACCTCGTTCCAAAGCGTTCCTGTCAGCCTGGAGGAATCGGCGAGAATGGACGGCGCCAGCGATTGGACGATTTTATTCCGTATCGTCATTCCGCTGTCGATGCCCGTCATCGCCGTTATGATTTTGTGGTATGCGGTAGGCCACTGGAACTCTTATTTCAGTGCGCTCGTTTATTTGCGCAATAGCGAGAAGTACCCGCTCCAGCTCGTGCTCCGCGATATATTGATTGCCAACAGCACCGATTCGATGATGGTCGGCTCCGCCAGCGACGACAAGTATGCCATCGGGGAGACGATCAAATACGCGACGATCATCGTGTCGACGCTGCCGATCATTTGCCTGTATCCGTTCCTGCAAAAATATTTTGTCAAAGGCGTCATGATCGGGGCGATTAAAGGGTAGGAGGAGCTTAGTGTGACAATCGTTACGTACGACAACGCGCCGAGCGGCTGGAATGAAGCTTTGCCGCTCGGCAACGGACATTTTGGCGGGATGATTTATTTCGAAGACCATAAGCTGACGTTCGCGCTCAATCATTACGAGGTGTATTACCGCAAGCTTCATCGGTACAGCAAAAAATATGCGCATGGAGAAGGACCCGATTACGGCAGCCAATACGGCCGTACCTTCGAACAGCTTAAGCGGAGGGCGAAGGAGATGTACCGCGATCCGGGAGAGGAGCCGATCTTTCTGTACGGGGACGCCTTGTCGGACAGCAGCATGCACCGCCAATACGGCAAGCCGCCCGGAGGCGTCTCCCATTATCCGACCGGCGAAATCCGTCTGCATCCGTCGGCGGAGCTGGAGGAGCCGGATTCGTACGCTTTGCAGCTTGATACGGAGCGAGCGGACGTGCGCTTCATTATGGAGAAGCAGGGCAAGAAGCTGGAGGTTAGCACGATCGTTGCGCAGGATAACGATATCGTCGTGACCGAAATCAGACAAACTGCCTGTACGCTAGCAGACACGGTCGTTCTGACGATTCCGGTGCGGCGGTATGCGGACATGAGCGTGACCTATCATTCGTATGACGAGTCAGCCTTTTACTACACAGGCTCCTTCTATCCCGACGGGGAGGACCGGGACCGCTACGGACCGTTCTCGTTCATCGTGATGATGAAGCTGATCGGAGCGAAGGGAAGCGCGGAATGCGCAGCGGATGGCATCCGTATACAGCTTCGCGAAGCAGGGGAACGCATAACGCTGCTTACCGCGGTGGTGACGGAGGAGCAGGCGGACGATCTGCTGCATACCGCATTGCAGCGGTTGAATCGGGCCGCCGGGAGGGTTGCGGACATGAAGGCGCATCATCGGGAGTACTGGCGGAGCTTCCGGCGGCGTTCGTCTGTGGAACTGCCCGACAAGCTGCTGGAGGACTTATGGCATATTAATCTGTACGCGATCGCCTGCAGCAGCGGCAACGGAGGCGCGATGCGCGAGCAGGCATGCGGACTAAACGGGTTGTGGGACATCAAGCAGCCGACCAAATGGGGCAGCATGTGGTATTGGGACGTCAACATTCAAGCCGCTTTTTGGCCGCTGTATACGGCCAACCATTTGGAAATCGCGGAAGCGTTCCATGAAGGGCTGTTTACTTATGCGGACAATGCCGAGCGGATGGCGAAGCAGTTTTACGGACTGAACGGCTTGGCCGGGGATTACCCGCATGCGCTGTATTTCAGCATATGGCCGTGGTGCGCGCAGTTGGTATGGGATTATTACCGTTACAGCATGGACGAGAGCTTTTTGCGGGAGAAGGCATACCCGCTGTTCGCGCGGATTGCGCGGTTTTTCGAAGGCTATCTGCAATATGACGCCGGGAGGGATCGGTATGATATGTTCCCGGATATTTCACCGGAGCAGGGACCGCTCACGCGCAACTCGACATGTACGCTGTCGTCGGTCAAGTATTTGCTGCATATGGCGGCGGAGGCGAACGAGCGGCTCGGTGAGGCGGCGGAAGACCGGCGCCGATGGAAGGCGATCGCCGAGCGGCTCGCCCCTTATCCGACCGCCGTTTCCGCGCGTTACGGCGACGTGCTGCTCGACTCCGAGTGGGCGCCGGCCGACTTGCATCTGCGCCATCCGTCGCTGCTTATGCCGATTTATCCGATCGGGGAAATCAATCGTTACAGCGCGCCGGCGCTTCGGCAGCGGGCGGCCAATACGCTTCGCTATGCTGAGGAAAACACGGAGTTCGGCATGTTCCAATTCGGCTGGCTATCCTGCGCCGCCTCGCGTCTGGGCAAAGGAGATACCGCGCTTAGACTGCTGTACGAGCAAGGCATCGACCTGTCGCTGAGATGCAACGGATTGTTCGCGGAGGAGACGGAGCGCTGGATGAATTATTGCAACATCACGAATGAACCGCTGTACCATCCGCACATGATGGAGGCTTCCGGCGAAATCGTCGCCGCCGTAAACGAGATGCTGCTGCAAAGCGTCGGCGGCGTGATCGAGGCGTTTCCGGCAGTTCCGAAAGGCGTGATCGAGCGGGAACGCACAGCCGGCCTGTACGATCATCATGCCGGGGAGAAGTCTCGTGCTTACGGACCGTGGACAGATTGCGCCTTCAGGGGATTGTTGGCCGTCGGAGGGTTCGAGGTTAGCGCCCGGATGACAGACGGACGAACGGCCTGGGTCGGAATACGCAGCCGAGCCGGCGGCGAAGTCGTGCTCCGAAGCCCGTTCGGCGAAGAAGAGGACGTCATCGTTATGCGTCTGAACGGGATGACGCGAGCGGCGGCGGAGCATGTCCGCAAAGACGGATGCCTGCGCTTCGATACGGTTCGGGACGGCGAGTATTTGGTTTATTCTCGGGCGAGTGCAGTCCTGTTCGACGAGCCGTTGGCGCGAACGGATAACGGCGCCGCAGCAGCAGCAGTAGGCAGCCGCCCGCGCGTCTGCGAGGCGCACACGGGCCGGAGAGTGTTTCTCGGCAAAGACCGGGACACGCATCACTATCGGGTGCTCGATCATTTCACGTTCGATTATTATGCCGGAAACGCCCGCGTGTCGAAGCTCGCCGCCTATCGGCTCGACTTTGGCCTCAAGCCGGAGCTGCTTGTCAAAGATTATAACCGGGCGTTGCCGCGTCAAATTCACGTGGAAGGCGTGCCCGGTCAAACGTTTCGTAAAATAACTGCGGAAACCGTCTTTACGCCCCGCAGCGGCATCGGCTGGGAAAGCGCGGATAAGATCACGGCGACGGACCGCGGAGAACCGGATTTGCTTCGCCGGGATTTCATCGGCGGAACGGACGAAGCGGCATTAATCGTCGAGCTGCCGAAGGGCAGATATGATCTGCTGATCGTGTCCGGGGACAACGCCGAGCCGTCTTATACGATGGCGGAGATCCCGGGGCAGATGGTTTGGAAGCCGGACAAAGCGTTGAAAGCGGGCGAGTATGCGACGGATATGCTGCCTCTTACGCAGCGGAATGACGGTTTTGCGATGATACGGTTCCGATCATGCGAGGGTTTGCCATGGAGGGTAAACGTGCTCGTCATCAACAAGAATTATCCTTATTTGTGATTTGAAGCGCCGAAAGGAGGTGATGCGGAAGGACTCAAGCAAACAGGGCATAGCCGGCCGTGTCTGGACAGAGACATTTGGAGCCGAATTATGCTCCGCCGGAGGAACGAAACGAAGGACGACGAAGGCGCCTTCGACAATGACTGTACGAGGAGGTAATCGTATGCGTATTCCGAAACAACTGAAATTGGCGGCACGATGGGTGCTTGCCGCATTCCTAACGGTTCCGGCGGCGGGAGGGCTGCCCGCCGCTTATGCGGCGGCGGAGAAATTTCCGACTTACGTGCAGCAAGCGACAGTTCCCGGTCTCGCTTCAGGGAAAGCCGATATTGCGGGCTCGGCTTTCGTCGACAAGGACGGAGAGTTTCATTGGATGTACTCGGTAGCGAATTACGAGCAATCGGATAGCGGGGGTTCCTGGATCAAATCCAACACCCATACGGACTTGGGAGCATTGAATACCGATTGGGGCGCTGCCACAACCTATAATTCCTACTGGAACAGACCGGGAACGATCAATTACAAACTCGACGAAACATACGGCATTCCGACCCCTTATCAGGATGACCATAACGACGGGATCGGCGTCTGGATCGACCCGGATACGGGGTATTGGTATGCGCTGACCAACGATGAATACCAGTTCAACCCGTTTGCCGCGGGCAATCCGACGACGAACGAGAGAATTGCCTCGGGCCTCCATAACAACCGCGTCTTGGCCGCCTACTCGACCGATAAAGGCAGCACCTGGAAGCTGATCGGCCAGGTCGCCACTTCGCCGTGGAACGACGGCAACGAAGCGGCCACCGCGAGTAATTTTCCGGGCTCAACCTGGTCTTACGGCGTAGCGGGCACCCGCTTTTTCGTCGACAACGTCAACGGGTACTTCTATGTTCTCTACAATAACCATATCAACTGGAAACCGGGCTACAGCAATATTCTGACCTATTTCAGCCTCGCCCGTTCTCCGATAAGCGCCAAGATGGCCGAAGGCTCATGGGATGTATGGTATAACGGGACATGGACCCGCTCCGCGCTGAAAGGGTACGCAGGATGGATCGGAAGCCCGATGGGCGCCGGCAGCGACCATAATCTTACAGTCAACTATATACCGGAGACCGACAGTCTTACGCTTACGGGGACCGGAATGGACGGCTCGCCTCTTGACATCAGCTACGAAAAAATTCCGAGCGGCGGAGTCTTTACGTTCAAAGATGCCGCAGGCAGCGCGTATACGGCCAATACCGTCAGCGGCACGATAAAAAATGCGAACGGAGACAGCGTTCCTTCCGTTTCTTACTCCGACCCCGCTCTGGACGCTGCCGTGACCGTGTCCGTCGACGGCGGCAAAATAAGCATCAAGCAAGAAAACAACTCGACCGGCTACCTGGCTTCCGTAACGCCCGGCGGCAGCACCCCGATATTTAAAAATACGGCGACCCAAAGGCTGTTCGTTCCGGTCAACACGCAATACGAGAACGCTTTTTCCTTTAACGTATACAGCGGCAAATACCGCTCCGTCGGCTATGACGGATACGTATACGAGACCGACGATTTGGGCGCTCCGGATACGTTCAAAATCGTAGGCAAACTTCCCGCGACCGTAGGCAGCTACTTGTCACAAATCGACACGGGCAGCTTGACCAATCAGCAAGTCAGCGGTTACTCGTTCAGGACGATCTCCGATCTGTCCGGCAAACAAATCAATTATTCCATCGCCGATCCCGGCCCCGGACAGACGTACTACTCGGCTTACAATCCGCCGAAGGACCAGGATGACGCCGCTATTACTCCGTCTGCCGCCTACACGCTTTCGATTGGCGGACATGCGCTCAAGGACGGTTTGTCCGACCGGTGGCAATTCATTCCCGTCCCCGATGAATTCGACCCTTCCAAGCCTAGCGGGTTTTACAGGTTGCAGAACGTCGATACGGGAATGGTTCTGAAGGTGTCCGGGACTTCGGCGGCTACGACGCGGGCGATGGGAGCGGCAGTTATTTCCGGCGCGCCGGACGCGGATGCCGATCCAGGCGCCAACGGGGGCAACGGAGCGGCAGCCGGCAGCGATCAGTGGTATCTTCTTCCAGTCGGCAACGCCGCTCCGGCCTATCTTACGCCTGCGTCTTCTTCTTCCGTGATTGCTGCGGCCACGAACACAAGCTTGAGCGGGATTGCCCAATACAGGCTGGTCAATCGCGCAAGCGCGTTGGGCGTCGAATTTGTCGCGGGTCAAGCCGCTCTGCAGGGCATGAAGTTCGGCGCCGGCAATCCTCAGGTCGTTACGATCGCTCCGGCGGCATCGAATTTGCCGTCCGCGCCGACCGGTTTGACGGCGGCGCCGGCGAGCATGTCGCAGATTAATGTTAGCTGGAACGCGTCGGCGGGAGCCGCGGGCTATGACTTATTGGTTGACGGAGCGGTAGTCGGCGGCGTAAGTAGCCCCTATGCGCATATGGGGCTTGCGGCCAACTCCGCCCACACGTATCAGGTAAGGGCCACAAACAGCGCCGGGGCGGGCATATGGAGTGTGCCGGTCAGCGCGGCGACCCGGTCGGGTATCGTATCGCAGGGCAAGACGGCTACGGCCAGCTCGGTGCAAGCGGGCAATGCTGTCAGCAACGCCAACGACGGCAATGCCGCTACCCGATGGGCCGCGGTTACGAACAGCTATCCTCAATGGTGGAAGGTCGACCTCGGCAGCAGCATGAATATAACGAAGCTCGAAAGCTACTGGTATAACAGCACGACTTACCCTAGGTCGTACCGGTATATTATCGAGGGCAGCAACGACGATGCGACCTATACGACCATTCTGGACAGGACGGGGAATACGACCCAGGGCTTGACGACAGATAGCTTTGACGAGACTTACCGGTATGTCAGAGTGACCGTAACCGGCTCCAGCTACAGCGGAGGAAGCGCTTCCTGCTATGAGTTTATCGTCTATGGAGACGAAGGACGGCAAGATCTTACGGCTCCGCAAACGACGGCGGTTATCGCGCCAAGCGGCTCCGAAGGGTTGAACGGCTGGTATGTGAAGCCCGTAACGGTCAGCCTTCAGGCCGAGGATGATTTATCGGGGGTGCAATCCACCGAATATACGATCAACAATGAAGCGGAATGGACCGCTTACCGCGATCCGCTTACATTCAGTCAGGACGGTACGTATCACGTATTTTACAAATCTTCCGATGCCGCGGGCAATGCGGAAGCGGTCAAGGAGTTGACGGTCAACCTCGACACTGCGCCGCCGAACATCGATATCGCTTCGACCGTTACAGACTCGGTGTACGTTAGCGACGCCTCGGCGGCAACGTTTCAGGTCAGCGTGCAGGACAATTTGTCCGGCGTACAAGAAAACGGCGCCCTGATTCAACTGGACGGCCGAAATGTTCAGAGTCTGGATAATATAGAGATGTTCGCGCTTCCGCTAGGAGAGCACCTGTTTACCGTCCACGCGGCCGATTCTGCCGGCAATGAAAGCATCAAAAGCGTAAGCTTCAAAACCGCCGCAAGCCGGGAGTCGATTCAAGCCCTCATAGGCAAGTTCGTCGATAAAGGCTGGATCAAAGCGAACGGAACTTCGGACAGCTTAAGCCATAAGCTGGATCGGGATGATTTGAGCGGCTTTATCCAATTTGTGAAAGCTCAGCAAGGAAAGCATATATCGAGCGAGGCCGCTTCCTATCTGATTCGCGACGCAGAAGCTTTACTCCATGAGATGAATTAACGTACGGGGAATATCCGCCTGCCGCCACGTGCGGCGGGCGGATCGAACCGGAGCCCGGCTTGCGGAAACTATTTAATGTCGGACCACATGAAAAATTTCGGGTTGGAAGGGCCCCGCCAGATCGGCTTGAACCGATTGGACAAAACCGGTAAAATGCGAGCTTCGGGCATGGCGTTCCAGCGCCGCCGAATCGGCCCATGTTTCTACAAAAAGAACGGCGTTCTCCTGATCGACGGCTTCAAACAGCCGATATCCGATATTGCCTTCCTCTTGACGGGAGCATGAATGACGACCATAGTTTAAGTCTCCTCTCTGAAATGCCGAATGAACGAACTGCGTATAACGTTCTTGCTATCAGTGTACAACTGATTTATAGTGAAGTGACAGTTAAACCTGCTGATCGTATATTAAGCTAGGCTAAAGGGTGAGGCTAGAATGCACTTGGAACAGCTGGAATGTATAGTGGAAGTGGCCAAGACGGGCTCCTTGACCGGGGCGGCGAACAATCTTCACGTGACGTTATCGGCAGTCAGCCAGTCGATCTCGAATCTGGAGGCCGAGCTGGGAGTTGCCCTGTTTACCAGATCCCGCCTGGGAGCGGCTCCTACGGCCGAAGGAGAAGTTATTATCGGCAAGGCGCTTGAGGTGCTCGGCAAGCTTCAAGAGCTGAAAGAAGAGGCTGTCAGCTATTCGAACGTGCAGCGCGGGGAGCTTCGTCTGGCTACGATTCCGGGGCCGCTGACGTTGTATATGAACGCGATAATCGGCTACAAAAAGGATTACCCGCACGTGCGGCTGGAGCTTTTCGAGAAAGGCACGCAAGAGATTATCGACGATATTCGCCATAACAAGCTGGATATGGGGCTTATTATTATGTTCGAGGAGCACGGGGAGAAGCACGCCGGGTTAACGATCGATCCGCTTCTGGAAGGCAGAATGGTTGCGTGCGTCAGCCGCAAATCCGCGCTTGCCCTAAATAAAAGCATCTCTCCCGAAGAATTGAGCAAGCATCCGCTGGTGCTGTATAACGACGATTATTTAAAGTGGTACATGGAACGCATCGAGCAGCGTTACGGACCGGTGCAAATCCTGTTTTCGACCAATAATAAAGACGCCATCCGTATTGCGGTACAGGGCGGCGCGGCGATTACCGTCGGGATCGATTTCTCATTTTATAATCAGCCGGAGCATCTGCGGGACGATTTCGTCATCATCGAGCTGGAACCGACGCTTCAAGTGCCGATTCATTTAAGCTGGGTCGGAGCCAAGGACAAGCGGTTGTCCAACACGGCCAAAATTTTCGTCAACAAATTAAAGCACGAACTGCAGAAGCTGTAATCGCGCTGATTCATAGAATCCCCGGCCGCCGCTGCCGTTATTCGTTTACGAACAGATCCGCCGAGGGTCTGTTTTTTTTGTTGTTTAGGAAATGATGCGCAGCAATATCCTGTGGGTATCCGGGGGCTCCCCCGAAAGTAATTGGAATAAGCTTCAGAGCATCACGTCACGTTTGGGGGATTTGTTCACTTAAATATAACTTAATGAATATTAACTAAGCATAAATTTACTTAAATTGTGATCAGGGATACAATGTAGCCATAATCACATAACGATTTGAAGGAGGCGTCGCAGCATGGCAACGCAGCGTGTAGCGGTAATTACAGGGGGAGCCAGCGGGATCGGGCGGCAAGCTTGTCTGACCTTCGCGCGAAAAGGAGACCGAGTCGTCGTAGCCGATTATAATGAAGCCGGCGGAGCGGAGACGGCGGAAATGATCAAGCAGGCAGGCGGAGAAGCTCTATTCGTTCAAGTGGACGTATCGAAGCAGGAGAGCGTGGAGGCCCTCGTTCAGCAAGCCGTCGCCGCATACGGCCGTATCGACGTCATGTTCAACAATGCCGGGATCGGCGGAGCGGGCCCTGTCTTGGAGCAAAATATGGATTTGTACCACCGCACGATCAATGTCAATCAGCATGGAGTAGCCTACGGCATTATAGCGGCGGGCAAAGCGATGAAGGAGCTGGGTATCCGCGGGGTCATTATTAACACGGCGTCGGTATTCGGGTTTCTGGCGTCGCCGGGAACCTTCGCTTATCATGCGACCAAAGGCGCTGTCATCATGATGAGCAAGTCGGCCGCGCTGGAATTGGCTCCATACGGCATCCGCGTCGTAGCGGTAGCTCCGGGCGCCGTAGATACGCCGATCATTCAAGGATTCAAGGATAAGGGCATGCTTGAAAGCATGAAGCAAAAAGTGATGGGCGGCGAGCTGACCCGGCCGGAAACCGTAGCTAATACCGTCTACCTGATCTCAATGGACGAAGCGGAAGCGATTAACGGAAGCGTCGTTATGGCTGACCAAGGCTACGCTTCGTTCAAATAATCGCAAGGTAAATCCCCGCGAACCCAAGGTTTAACGAAACAGCAAAACAAGAATGGCGGCCGCCTCAGATTATAGGTCTGAGAAGCGGCCGCCATTTCGTTATCCGCTCGCTTCTCTAGTTTCAGAATTTGTTTAGAAACGGTTGTTATAATGAAAAGCAGACCGCAATATCAGGCAGATCAATAAGTAGAAAGTAGAGATGGTTTTTTCATGCGAGCATGGGTTAGACAGACAGCGGGGTTAAAAAAGGAAAAAATCGACGATCATCTGGACCGGATTCACGAGCAGCAGCTTCGTTTGAAAATCGTCAACGACAGAGGATTGTCTCAGCTCGTGACCGGTCTCAGGGCCGTGCTTCCCGACAGCAGGGCTGTGTTGGAGAACAAATACGTTCTGTTCGCTTCGATCCAGGAAGCGATGCGCAGAGTATGGCAAACCGAGCTGCAGGAGCAGCAGCTGGCCGCAGGCTGGATGCTGTCCCTGGGTTACTGCGCCGAGCTTCCCGCGGGAATGAACAGAGCGCTCACGGCGACCCTTCCCGCTTCATGGTATTCTTTGTTGAACTGCGGCGTCCATGTCATGTCGGAAAGCGAGTGCGCGGCAAAGCGGGATTATGCTCAGGCGAGCCCGGTTTATGAACTGCTCGGGTTGACGGCGGGTCTGAACGGCAAGGAGCTGTCCCCGGCGGATAAGAAGAACGCATACAGGCAAAGCATGACGTACGGAGACTGGCGCCAGTTCGGACTTGATTATTTGCGCGATCATCTGTCGCTTACGCTGCTCGGGCGCGTGCAGCGGCCGCCCGCTTTTGCGATTATTCACGAAGCGGACGCGGTTCTGCTCGACGAGGCGCTCACGCCCGTTACGGTCACGGAGGCGTCCCCGGAGGAAAGCCCGTCCGCGATCCGGGCGGAAATGACCGCTTATCAATATATTACGCAGTATAAAAAGGCGACCGGACTGACAGGGCCGCTCGGAGAGGGAACGGAAGAGATCAGCGGCTGGTACAAGCTGAGCTGCGTCGCCATTCCGTCCGAGTCCGGCTGCAGGATGGAGGAAGATCCCGAGCGGATCTTCGTGACTGCGCAGGAGAAGCGCTCCGCGCTTGTGGAGGAAGTCGCCGGGCGCCACGCCAGCGGACAGCCGGTGCTGATCGGGATCGCTACGCTGAGCGAAGCGGTGCTGCTGGCTGAGCGGCTGCGAGAAGCGGAGCTCCCGTTCGCAGCGCTCTATCCTTCCGGCGCTGCCGATAATGCGGCATGGCTTAAGACTGCCGTCAGGGAGGGCGCGATTACGCTGGCAGCCAGCGAGGCGGTCGGAGGTATCGCCGCGGCCCCGGAGGAGGAAGCGGACGCCCCGGCGGGCGGTTTATTCGTCATAGCCGCTGAAATGCATGCAAGCGCCAGAACGCTGCAGAGGCTGAAGTCCTGTTCGGGTGGACCGGATACTCCCGGGCGATTCTGCAAGTTTCTGTCGCTCGAAGACGCGCTGATCGAAGAGCGGGCCGAGGAGGAAAGAGAGATGTACAAGCAATCGCGCAAACCGATCCGCAAAGCGGAGAAGGAAATCCGGCAATTATTCGACCGGCTTCATGCCAGTTTGCATCATGCTTCCGGGCGTTCGCGCAGCCGTCAAATATGGTTCGACGAAGTGGTCCGTGAGCAGATGCAGACCGTCTACTCCGTTCGCGACGAGCTGTGGCTCAAGGAGCGAGTGCTTCCGTTGCTCGACCGGTATGTTCAGTTCGGCATATCGGAGATGAAGCGGCTCGGTTCCCATTCCGTTCAGAAGGATTTGGAGCATCTGCGCAAGCTGGTTGAACGGAGCGGTTCGCCTGCCCCCGAAGATCGAAGAGGGGCGCTGCACGGGGTACCGGGCCTCTTGCAGATATGGGGAGACATCTGGCATGCGGTGACCGCCGATCCCGCCGCCGCAGAGCGTCTTCCCCTGTGGCGGCAGACGTATATGGACATGCTCGACCGCTACTGGGCCGAGCATCTCGATCAAATGAAGGATGTGCGGTGGAGCGTTGAGCAGCATGTGTACGGCAAGGAAGACCCTGCGGCTGTTTTCCAGCATGCTGCCTACACGTTGTTTCAGCAGATGGAGACGGCTCGCCGCAAGTGCTTCATCACCTGGCTGCTGCGCGAGGAGCTTCCTTCTTTTCTGCTCTCCGCGAAGTCGGAGGAGCCTGTGCCTGCGCTGGAACGCTCCCGCCGCTAAAAAAACGGCGATAAAGCAAAATCGCTAAGCGAGCACAAGCTGGTGAAGAGCAACCGTTCGCCGTATGGGTATAAGTCAGTGTCCAGCCTCCTGCGCATTAGGCGGTCTTATGCGGTTCAAATGATGCTTCGCCAACTCACCAACCCATTTCAACCGGCGTATGATGAGAAGGAACCATCGAGGTCATTTTGAATCAAAGGAGAGTCGCTATGAACGTACGTCTCATTCTGTTCACCCTTGCTCCCGGCAGCAAAGAGTCGGCGGAGAAGCTGTTCGACGAATTGAACGTCATTTCGCGCAAGCAAAAAGGATTCCGGGGCAACGTCTATTTTTCCGACGATTCCAAAGGGGAGTATGGAGCCATTAATTATTGGAATTCCGCCATGGACGCCGATGCCGCCAGCTTGATTCTCGGTCCGATGTTCGAGCAAAAGGTCGAGCCGGCGGTTCAAGAGACGCCCGTCGTCAAAATATTCGAGGTGTACGATCCGCTGGAAAAAAATCCGGTGAATTGATCCGGACGAAGAGCGGAGGCGAATGCACAAGTATGTTGACGAACTGGCAAAGACAAGTTGCGGCAGCCCGTCCGGCGCCGCCGGCGCACCCCCAGGATGAAGCGCTGTCCCGGGAATCGCTGGATTCGATGGCCGTGGACGCATATATTTACGGCTTCCCGCCGGTGCTCATGGATGTGACGCGAAGAGCGGGAGCGGTCAGTACGGCAGAGAAAAATCGGTTTGTTCACCAAAAGGAACCGGCTTCCCCTAAATTTACGCAAGTGGTGCGGCCCAATGTCGATACGCTGTATTCGTCCGCCTGGCTGGAACTGGAGGGAGGGCCGATGCTGCTGCACGTCCCGGATATGAAGGGTCGTTATTACATGCTGTCGATGCTCGACGCCTGGTCGAATGTGTTCGCTTCGATAGGCTCCCGCACGACGGGCGGCGGGGAGCAGTACTTCGTCATAGCGGGACCGGGAGGGAAGGACCGGCTTCCGCCGAATATTCCCGTCATCCAGGCGCCGACCGGGACCGTCTGGATCATCGGGCGCATCCAGACGAACGGTCCGCAAGATGCCCCGGAGGTTCACGCGCTGCAGCAGCAGCTTGATATCGTCCGGCTGCAGCATTCCGCGATCTCGCATCCTGCGCCCGAGGGGCATATGATTATAAGCCGTCATCCGCCCAAAGAGCTGGTGGCATCGATGGATGCCGCATCGTTTGTCAACCTGATGATGTCCGTTATGGATCGAAATCCCCCGTATCCGGCTATTCAGACGGCACAGATGACATCGAAGCTGGCGGCGCTGGGGCTTGTTCCTTCGCCCGATTTTCACATGAGCCGTCTTGACCCGGCAAGACAGCAGGCGCTGCGCCGCGCGGCGGAGAAAGCGCCCGAAGCGTTGGAGGAAGCGGCCCGCAAATGGGTGAAGCAGAGTCAGACCGGCGGCTGGAGCATGCCGCTGAGCGCTATAGGCACTTACGGAACGGATTATTTGGCCCGGGCGGTGGCGGCGGATCAGATTTTCGGCGCGAACGTGCCGCAGGATGCGGTATACGCTTTCAGTTTTATCGACGGCAGCGGCAATCCGCTCAACGGAAACAACCAATATACGATGCGCTTCGAAAGCGCAGAGCTCCCTCCGGTATCCGCCTTCTGGTCGCTAACCCTATATAACGAGCAGGGCTTTCTCGTCAAAAACGGCATCGGGCGCTACGCCTTGAGCCCGCATCTCGGCAGCCTCCGGTACAATACGGACGGGGCGCTTGAGCTGTACATCCAACATGCGGAGCCTGAAGCGGATATGAAATCCAACTGGCTGCCTGCGCCTAAGGGGCCGTTCAATTTGCTGCTGCGCCTTTATTGGCCGCAAGCTTCGGTATTAAGCGGACAATGGCATGCGCCGCCGGTTTCCCGCAGCTTTTAGAAGTTTGGGCCCGCTTGTCGCCGCTCCAATGCATATATCCCCCATACCCGCATACTATTAGCAGAAATACGGGAAATTTGCAGAGGGGTGCCATGATGAACGCGAACGAGAAGCAAATCGAACAGCTCGTCAGAGCGTACTTGCCGCAAGGCGCCGAGCTTGTGACGACCCAACGCTCCTATCCTCTTCCTGCGATATGC
Organism: Paenibacillus doosanensis; assembly: GCF_025060755.1. GTDB lineage: Bacteria > Bacillota > Bacilli > Paenibacillales > NBRC-103111 > Paenibacillus_S > Paenibacillus_S doosanensis. The sequence continues at coordinate 71,300 of NZ_JANYUY010000027.1, read as the reverse complement.
GCTGCGGATTTGGACGGAGACAAGATGCAGGAAATATCCGCGGTATACCGTCTGGATCATGAACTGCATCTTTTGGCGTTGAAATATTTGGGTTACGGCTGGGGAGCGGCCGACGACGTCGCTCTTCCGTACAGCCGGGTCAGCGTTCTGACCGCCGCTCCGGTGCTGAGTCTGGACCGAAGCAATTTGATCGTCGGCTGGCAGGAAGAGCCCGATTCGGATCTATCCAGGCTTTCCGTCTACGAATGGACGGAGGAAGGGCTGAAGGATACCGCCGGCAAAGACGTCTATTTCAGCTTCATGGAAGTGATGACGACGCCCGAGAGGGACGGACAGCCCTCGCTTGCCGATTTGGCGCTCTGGATACGCGACAGCGAGGAAGCGTACAGAGTGGATATCATTCGGTGGAGGCGGGGACAGCGGATATCGGCGGTGGACAAATACCCGCTTTATTATCCGAAGGTTGTCCGCTACTACGAACAATTGGTCCGCAAGCAGCCGGATCATCCGCTGTATTGGTATTACTTGGCGGAAGCCCAGCATTGGACCGGAATGACCGAGGCGGCCCTCGTCTCGGCAGATCGCGCTTATCGGCTGGGAGGTGCGGCCGTCGCCGGAGAAAAACTGCAGCAGCTTGACCGGGATATCCGGCTTCAGCTGGAAGCGTACAGGCAGACTCGGCGGATCGAACGGTTTCCGGTTTCGTACAAGACGATTCACGGGACGAAATGGGGATATATCGACGGCCGGGGAGCTCCTGCGATTCCGGTGCAGTACGACTATGCCTCCGATTTTCAGGAGAACGGCTTGGGACGCGTGCAGGTGCGCGGCCATAGCGGGGTTATCAATGCTGCCGGGCAATACGTCGTGCAGCCGATCTACGATTCGATCGGCGAGTTCTCCGAAGGACGGTCGGTTGTCATCGACAGCCAGGGCTTCAAGCTGATGGACGAATCCGGGCGCATCGTCACGAAGAAGGCTTACTCATATATCGCCTCGATGCAGAACGGCCGGGCGATGTTTACGCATGTGCCGCAGGCGGGCGTCGAGGCAAGTACATACGGTTATTTGGACGCCCAAGGCAATGAAGTAATTCCCGCGCAGTTTCAGGATGCGGGGGATTTCTACCGCAACAAGGCGGTCGTCAAAATCCGCGATAACGAGTATGCCTTGATCGGGCTGAACGGCAACCGGATTGCGACGTATCCTTACGCATTCGTCGGAGGGCTGGGGGACGGCCTGCTTCCGTTTCAGCAGACGGTCAACGGCAAATACGGCTATATCGACGAGCAGGGCCGGGTCGTCCTCCAGCCGGCTTATACCGGAGCGCTGCCGTTCCAGGAAGGGCGCGCGGTCGTCAATACGGGGGAGAACTACACCGCCCGCTACGGCGTCATCGATAAGCAAGGGCGCTTTGTCGTCCAGCCCGGCTACAACGACATTCGTCAGCCCGGCGAGGGGAGGCTGGCGCTCGGCAAGGCGATCGATCCCAACCGGACTTTTTTCGGTTCGATCTATGCAATGGCCGATTTGAACGGCCGGATGCTGACCGACTTCCGTTACTACGACGTGGAAGATTATCATCAAGGACTCGCTTCCGTATACGACCGGAACCAGACGTTCTTCATCGACCGCAGCGGACATGCGGCGCAGGGCTACCCGCGCCTGAACGGCAGCGGCACCGTCTCGCTTCAAGACGATCTGATTCAGGCGAACGTAGACCGCAGATTGTCGTACTTGAACCGTGCGGGGCAAGTGATTTGGCGGACCAACACCGTTATTCCGTTAAGGGAGCCTTACCGGGTACGGGAGGAGAAGTATAAACCGAATAAAGATTATCTGGTTTATTATCCGCAGGTGGAGGGAATGGGCGATCAGCCTGCCCAGCAGAAGGTTAATGCGAGGCTGAAGCAGCTGGCGCAGGTGAAGCCGGTTCCTGCGCATACGCAGCTGGATGCTTCTTTTAACGGCGATTTCGATGTGGCGTTTTTTCGCAAAAATCTGCTCGTGCTTGAGATCAACGGCTACAATTTCCCGTTTGGAGCCGCTCACGGCATGCCGACAAAAGTATATTCGCATATCGATCTGACCGACGGCGCGATATACGATTTGAAAGATTTGTTCAAACCGGGCAGTCCGTATGTGGAGGTGCTCAGCGGAATCGTCGGCAGGCAGATTAAGGAAGACCCGCAGTACTCCTATGTATTTCCCGATTCGTATAAAGGCATCAAACCGGATCAGCCGTTCTATGTCACCGAGCACGCTCTGCATCTTTACTTCCAGCCGTACGATATCGCTCCGTATGTCGCCGGCTTCCCGACGTTCACGATTCCGTTCAGCGAGATTATGGATATGATCGCGGTTAACGGCTCCTTCTGGAGATCGTTTCACTGAAGCACTTCAAGTCCGGGGAGCACGGCGCGGCGGCCGCAGAGCCCCGGATTTGGCTTCGAATTCATCCGGACTTCGGACTTGTGCAACCTTTACCCGACTGCTTGCGTCTAAAAATAAGGAAGGATGAAATAACCAAAATTGGGATAAGGAGGAGTTGTGATGAACAGTGAAGTACATGTCGACATCGCGATCATCGGAGGCGGCGTCGGCGGCTGCGCGGCCGCTTTAGCGGCCTGCAGCATGGGCAAGAGGGTGTATCTGACCGAGGAATATCATTGGATCGGCGGTCAGTTCACAAGCCAGGCCGTGCCGCCGGACGAGCATAAATGGATCGAGCAGTTCGGCTGCACCCGAAGCTTCCGATTGTTTCGCGAGCATGTGAGAAGCTATTATCGACAATATTTTCCCTTGTCCGATTCCGGCCGGGCAGCCTTCTATCTGAACCCCGGCAACGGGGGAGTCAGCCGGCTTTGCGCCGAACCCCGCATTATGCTGGCCGTGCTGCAGCTTATGCTCATTCCTTACATTAACAGCGGCTTGCTGACGATTCAAACGTTAAGTAAAATCGTCAAAGCCGAGACCGACGGCGACGTTATCCGGTCCGTGACGGTCCGCAGCGGGTGCGGCGATAAGCTGACGATCCATGCGCCGTATTTCCTGGACGCGACGGAATGCGGCGACATGCTTCCGCTCGCCGGGGTCGAGTATGTCACAGGGGCGGAAGCGAAGAGCCAGACCGGCGAGCCTCATGCGTTGGACGGGAAACCCGATCCCCGGGATATTCAGGCGTTCACGTACTGCTTCGCGATGGATTATTTCGAAGGCGAAAACCATACGATAGACAAGCCCAGAGATTATCATTTCTGGCGAACGCACCAGCCCGACATCTGGCCGAATCCGCAGCTTAGCTGGATATCGCCCGATCCCCGGACCTTGGAGCCGACCGAAGAGACGCTGTTTCCGGGCACGGATAAATATCCGCTGTTCATTTATCGCCGGATTACCGATAAAAGCAATTTTGTTCCCGGAACGTATTCATCGGATATTACGCTGGTCAACTGGGCGCAGAACGATTATTTTCGCGGCAACATTTACGATGTGCCGGCAGAGGAGAGGAAGAAGCATCTGGAGGCGGCCAAGCAGCTGAGCTACTCGCTGCTGTACTGGCTTCAGACCGAGGCTCCGCGGCCGGACGGGAAGCACGGTTATCCGGGGCTGCGGCTGAGGCCCGATGTCGTGGGCAGCGAGGACGGGATGGCTCAGGCCCCGTACATTCGCGAATCAAGACGCATCCAGGCGGAATTCACCGTACTGGAGCAGCATGTAAGCACGGAGGTCCGCGGCGACCTGGGAGCCGAGCCGTTCCACGATACGGTCGGCATCGGCTGCTATCGGATCGATTTGCATCCGAGCATGAGCGGACGCAGCTTCCTCGATATTTCGTCCGTGCCGTTCCAGATACCGCTCGGCAGCCTCATTCCGAAAAGAGTGGACAACCTGCTGGCGGCATGCAAAAATATCGGGACGACCCACATCACCAACGGCTGCTACAGGCTCCATCCCGTGGAGTGGAATATCGGCGAAGCGGCCGGTTATACGGCGGCCTATTGCCTGGATAACGGATACACGCCGCGAGAGGTGCGCGCGGACTCCGGCAAATTGGAGGGGCTGCAGCAGCTGTTGACGGCCAAAGGAATCGAGCTTGCGTGGCCCAAGGTCGGACCGGTGTGAGGGAGGCTTTCGGCTGCGACTTTCCGTTTCGGCTCCGTTCGCAGTACAATAAGACAGGTAGGCGGCCGAACGGTCGAATACTACTCAACTATCAAGTCTCGAAGGAGCAGAGAGCGATGAAGGTCAGTCTGGAAATCATAGTCCGCTCTACGGAAATCGACGTAAACGGACATGTCAACAACGCCAAGTATTTGGAATATTTGGAGTGGGGGCGCGAGGAATGGTACGATACGGCCGGGCTGCATTATGAGGTGCTTAAGGAGCTCGGCGTTCAGACGGTGACGGTCAATATTAATATCAATTACCGCAAAGAATGCAGGCAAGGGGACAAGCTGACTATCGTTACGGTTCCCGAGAAAATAGGAAGGACGAGCTTCGTCCTGAAGCAGGAGCTTTATAATCAGCATCAGGAGCTGTGCGCGGATGCCGCCGTGACGATAGTGACGATCGGGGTCGAATCGCGCAAAAGCAGCGAGGTTCCGGAAGGGCTGCGCAAGCTTTTCGCTTAGAAAGTCAGACGGAAAGGCACTGAAAAGACATCGTTCGATCAAGCTGAAGTTCAGCTTGCGAAGATGTCTTTTTTACCGTTAAGGCAATTCGATTTCTAGTCAAACCGAAATGGATTCGATATAATGAAAAAGAATGAGAATCATTCTCAAATAAAAACCTGGAGTGAACCCTATTGGAGCAAACTGCGGATTTTCATCATAATTTTAACCGCTTTTTTGACAGCCTCGGGCTGCAGCGCCGTCATACCGGCCGCACGGAAACGATGCCGATTGCCCCGAAACTCGGAGAGGGGGCGATATACCGCTATGTGCCCCGCTGCGATATGGAGCTGATCGTCTCCGATTATACGTTGCATCAGGACCATACGCTTCAGCTCCAGACGGATTCGCCCATGGTCGAGCTGAGCTATTGCTTTCAAGGGGAGCGGACCGCCCATATTACCGGAGAGCGCTACGAATATGCGCAGGACAGCTGCATACTGCAATTTGTCGATTCCGCCGAGGCACGCTTCGAATTTGGCGCCGGCGTCCCGTTTTCGATGGTAGGAATCGGCATTCCGGCTGCGACCTTCCATCATTTTATCGATGGAGCGGACCGAGGCAGGACGCTCGATTTCGGGCGAATTACGGGTGGCGGCTCGTACAGGATGTTCAGCGGGCCGATCGAGCCAACGCCTGCGGTCGTGCTCAGACGGCTGCTGCAAGCGGTGTGCGCGGGGGAGACTTGGAACCTCGAACTGGAGATCCGCATATTGGAGCTGTTATCGTCGGCGTTCGGCCGCTTTTTGTTCGACGGCAAAGAGGAGGCGCAAGCCGCGGGTCTGACCAAGACCGATATGGCAAAAATCCGGCAAGCCCGCGACATTTTGCTGCGCCGCATGACCGAACCCCCGAAGCTGCTTGAGCTTGCCCGCATGATCGGCATGAACGATTTCAAGCTGAAAGCCGGCTTCAAAGAGATGTTCGGCACGACCTTGTTCGGTTATTTACGGGAAAAACGGCTGGAAAAAGCTTATTATTTGCTGCAGCAAGAATCGATGAGCGTAACCGAAGCGTGCTGCGAGGTAGGGTATTCCAATCCGAGCTATTTTGCCGAGGCATTCCGGGAAAAGTATGGAATCAACCCTGGCGCTTTCGTCCGGCGGCGTCACTGCGGCGAAGGCTCTCCAAGCAGACCGGATTTTCCTTCCGTACGATAAGCGCGGCTCCGTATAACCGTCACGGGCTCTCCCTCCAGCGGTAGAACGCTTCAGGCGCAACGTAGTAAGCTAATAAAGCCGTCTTGAATGAGAACTATTCTCGATTGCGGCGTTTCGCTTGCTGTGAACCGGGCGCGAACCCGCTGCAACAGCGGTGATAACATACAGAAGGAGCTGCGTGAACAATGCGGGGGAAAAGAACGAAATGGAGCGGCTTGACGGCGGTTATAATCGCCGCAGGTTTGGCGGCAGGCTGCGACGGAAGCGGCGTCCGCGATACGGGGGCCATGGCCGATCGGGAGGTCTCGGCGCCGAATTCGGAAGCGTCTGCCGATTCTTTTGCAAGGACTATTCACCATCTGAACGGAGATACGAAGATCGCCCAAAGACCGGTCAACATCGCCGTGCCTTACGTCGGCTTCGTCGATTATTTGGCGGTGCTCGATACGTACCCGGTCGCGGCGCAGGGAATGACGGCCGTAAGCCGTAACTTTCCCAATCTGAACAAACGGCTGGCCGGCCATTCCATTATGGATCTCGGTATGGAGGTCGATATGGAGAAGCTGCTGGCATCGCAGCCGGATATCATTATAGCCGCCGACGATATGTCGGACAAGTACGAGCAGCTGAGCCGGATCGCGCCTACGGTCGTACTGCCGCAGGCGGGAGAATGGCGGGAGACATTGAAGCAGATCGCCCGAGTGATCGGTCGAGAAGCCAAGGCCGACGACGTGCTTGCCGAATTCGACCGCAAGTCGGAGCAGTATAGAGCGAAGCTCGCTTTCCGCAGCGACCAGTCGGTGCTGTTCGTCATGTACAACGGCAAAGAGCAGTTCGTCAGCTGGCCCGAGGAGCGTTTCGAGCCTTTTTACCGCGGGCTTGGATTGAAGCCGGTCCCCGGCGCTGCGAAGGGCGGGACGTTATCCCTCGAAAGCCTGTCTTCGCTCCGGCCCGACCATCTGTTCGTCATTAACAATTGGTCGAATCCGATCCAAGGCGGCGTCAAGGAGGCGCTAAAGGACAACAAAGTATGGAACAGCATCGAGGCGGTTAAAAACGACCGCGTCTATTATTTGAGCGATCCGTCGATCGCAGGTCCTATGGCACTGGCCAAAATCGACGGGATCGAAGAAATCGTAAACGCTATGGGAAAACCGGATTAAAGACAGGAGGCGAAAAGCCATGAGCGCCGCAGTAACTCATTCCATCTACGATAGCTATTTCGACGCATTGTCGCTGCCCCGTTTGTCGGACGAGGCGATGCAGCGGATAGCCGTCGGCACCCGTGTCGGCGAAGGCTATATGAATTGGCAGGTGACGCGTTCGGGGCTGATCGTCATAGAATCGGACTGCCGTTTTAGCAGCGACCGCACGATAGAGCTGCAATCGGACGCCTCTATGATGGAGTTGAGCTTTTGCATGCAGGGAGAAGGGGAGTTCGAGGTTTCGGGAGCGAGGCACGATATTCGGCCGGGCAGCTGCTCCCTTCATTTGATGAGCAATTTCGAAGCTTCTTTTCTGTACAAAAAAGGAAAGGCCGTTCAAAGCTTGGCCATCGGCATCCCGGTGCCGCTGTTCGACGACTACATGAAGCAGGCGGTTTCCGGATTTCCCGGCCCCAGGGGACAAGTTTCCTTTGCCGGGCTGCTCGGCTCCTCCGCTTTCCGAACTTTTCGGACCGCGCTTGGGGAGCGGACGCTGGCCATCCTTCGTCAGCTTAAGGATTGCCCCTATTCGAATGCGATGCGCAGCATGTATGTCGAGAGCAAAGCTTTGGAGCTGCTTGCTTTCTATTTGCAAGCTTTTTTATTCGAGCGTCCCGCGGATTCTCCTTCCTCGCGCCAAGCGGCATTATCGAAAAGCGACAGGGAAAAGGTGCGGCAGGCGAAGGAGACGCTGATCGGCAGGATGGCGCATCCTCCTTCGCTTATCGAGCTGTCGCGTATGGTCGGTCTGAACGATTACAAGCTGAAGATCGGCTTCAAGGAAGAGTATGGAAAAAGCGCCTTCGCCTATTTGCGCGACAAACGATTGGAAAAGGCCAGAGATCTTCTGCTCTCCGGGCGTCTTCGCGTCAGCGAAGCGGCAGGTATGGTAGGATACACCAATTTTAGTCATTTTGCCGAAATATTCCGCGAACGGTACGGGATCAATCCTTCCGATCTGGTCCGCGGTTATTACGAGTAATCTCATAAATGATCCGTCAAACCGCAATGCGATCCGCCGCGCGGTAGCGGCTTCCCCGTCAGATCAAGTATGCTCTGTTATGTTCAAATGAGAACCATTATCGATCGAACGAGAGGGGATACCATGTGCAGCTTGGAACATGCTGGAAGGTTTGTTCGGCCGTCGTGCTGCTCGTTTCATTGTTCGGCTGCGCGCCGAAGGGGGCGGGAGGGGGTGACGCTCCGCTGATGCGAACCGTCATCGATGCCAAAGGTCGTGTGGAAATACCGCTCCAACGGATGCGAGGATAAGAAGGGGATGATGCAGATGAACCATCGAAAGACGGGGATGGCCAGACTTCTGGATATTGCAGGAGAACGACGGGGGCTGCTGATCTGCTCCGGCATACTCTCTGCCCTAAGCGCGCTGCTGATGCTGCTGCCGTACGTTTCCGTTTATTTTATCTTGAAGGAGCTGCTGGAGCATGCCGCCCGGCCGGAGGCTGCGGACGGAGAGCGGATGATCCGCTGGGGCGTCGCCGCTTTGCTTTCTTTGATCGGAAGCTTGCTCATGATGTACGGGGGCGGCCTATCGGCGCATATCGCGGCGTTCCGGATATTGTTCGGGCTTCGCGTCAAGCTGGCGGCCCACATTGGACGTCTGCCGCTCGGCTGGCTGAACGGGACGTCGACGGGCGCCGTCAAGAAGACGCTGGAGCATAACGTCGAGAAGGTAGAAACCTTCGTAGCCCATCAGCTGCCCGACCTGATTCACGCCATAGTTACAACGGTCGTCATGATCGGCGTGATGCTGTACTTGAACGTCTGGCTGGCGCTGGCGTGCATTTTGCCGATCGTTCTCGGGTTCGGCATTCAGATGCGGTTGATGTCGGGGGAGAAGACGAAGGAAAACTTAAAGCGGTATTACGACTCGCTGGAGAGAATGAACGGTTCGGCGGTGCAGTACGTCAGAGGGATGCCGGCGGTCAAAGTATTCGGACAGACGGTTCATTCCTTCCGCAAATTTTATGCCGATATGATCAGTTACCGCGATTATTGCCTGAAGTACACCGATCAGTTTCAAAACGGTTACCTGCTGTTTAAGGTCACACTCGGTTCTTTTGCCGCTTTCGTTCTTCCTGTCGGCGTATATTTGCTGAGCAGGGAGCCGGGCAACATCGCTTTTGCTTCGGTGCTGCTGTTCTTTCTCGTCATGAGCCCGGGCATATCGGCTCCGATGTTCAAATTGATGTATATGGCCTCTTCCCTGCGCGACATTAACGAAGGGGTGGAGCGGATCGACCGGATATTGGCGGTCGAGCCCGTCAAGGAACCGGAGCAGCCGGCCGTTCCCGAAGCTTACGATGTATCGTTCGACAATGTTTCCTTCAGCTATGCGACGGAAGGAGCCGGCTCCGCCTCGCGTACCGAGGCGCTCTCCGGAATCGCGTTTACCGCTGAGCAGGGCAAGGTAACGGCGCTGGCAGGGCCGTCCGGCTCCGGCAAATCGACGGCGGCCAATCTGATTCCGCGGTTCTGGGACGTGGAGAAGGGGGCGATCCGGATCGGAGGCGTTGATATTAGGGACATGGAGACGAAGGCGCTGATGAACACCGTAGCTTTTGTTTTTCAAGAGACGTTTCTGTTCTACGATACGATCTATAACAATATCGCGGCGGGACGGCCGGATGCCCGCACGGAGGACGTGATTGCGGCGGCCAAGGCGGCTCAATGCCACGACTTCATCAGCAAGCTGCCTCATGGCTATCAGACGCTGATAGGCGAGGGGGGCGTCTACTTGTCGGGCGGCGAGGAGCAGCGGCTGGCCGTAGCTCGGGCGATCCTGAAGAACGCTCCCGTGCTCGTGCTCGATGAAGCGACGGCCTTCGCCGATCCGGAGAACGAGCGGGAAATGCAGCTGGCGCTTAAAGAATTAATGCAAGATAAGACCGTCATCGTCATCGCTCACCGGCTGTCGACGATTCGGGATGCCGATCAGATTTTAGTGCTGAGCGAAGGGAAGCTGGCGGAGAGAGGCACGCACCCGCAGCTGGTCGCTGCCGAAGGTTTGTATTTCCGAATGTGGCATGCGTACACGGATGCGACAGAGTGGCAGATTGAAGCCGGAGGTGTCCGGCAATGAGCATGCTGCACTTCATTACGGCGGGCAACCCCCGCAAGCTGATCAAGCCGGTGCTGTATACGCTGCTTGCCAACATAGCGGGCATATTGCCGTTCGCACTGCTGGTGGCGGCGGCGAGACTGATCTTCGCCCCCTTCATGCATCCGGGAGAGCCGCTGCAAACTGCGGCGCTATGGTGGCTGTGCGCGGGCATGGTTCTCGCGCTGCTTCTGCTGTACGGGGCGGAGATTCCCGCCTACCGGTCGCAATTCCGCGAAGCCTACGGCGCCGCCGCGGAGGGGCGCACCAATTTGGCCGAGCATCTGCGGAGGCTGCCGCTCGGCTATTTGAACAAGCGAGATCCCGGCGACCTCGCCAATATGATGATGGGCGACTTCACCATGGTCGAACACGGCATCTCTCATCTGGTGCCGCAGATGATCGGCGCGCTGGTGCTGCCTGTCCTGGCCTTCGCGGGACTGGCGTTCATGGATTGGCGAATGGCGATAGCCATGTTCGCCGCGCTGCCGGTCTCGGCCCTTCTGCTCGCATTCACCTCGCGCTTTCAAAGGCAGCTCGGCGCCCGCCACATGCGCGCCAAGATTGATGCGGCCAACCGGCTGCAGGAGTATTTGAACGGCATCCGTGTGATCAAAGCTTATAATATGACCGGGGACAGCTTCGTCCGGCTGGAGATGTCCTTCAAGGAACTGATGCGCCACAGCATCCGGATTGAAGGATTGCTCGGCCCGATTGTGCTGAGCGCTATCGCCTGCCTCAGGGCCGGGCTGACGGTGATGGCGCTGACCGGCGTTCACCTGCTGATGGGCGGGAGTCTGAACTTGACGGTGTTCGTCACGTTCCTGATCATTGGGACGCGGGTGTTCGACCCGCTCACGACGGCGCTCGTCAACTATGTCGAGTTTCGCTATCATGAGCAGGCGGGCGAGCGGATCGTCCGTTTGCTCGAACAGCCGGTTATGTCCGGAGAACGGACGCCTCCTTCGAACAAGCATGATGTAGAGCTTCAAAGCGTGACGTTCGGCTATAACGAGAACGTGACTTTACGCAGCGTTAGCGCGCGGATGCCTGAGGGATCGCTTACGGCATTGGTCGGGCCGTCGGGCAGCGGGAAGAGCACGCTGCTGCGGCTTATCGCCCGGTTCTACGATCCTGCGGAGGGAGAAGTGCTGATGGGCGGCGAGAAGGTCAGAGACATGGAGCCGGAAGCGCTATTGAGAAATATATCGATGGTATTCCAGGACGTTTACTTGTTCCAAGATACGATCGGCAACAATATCCGGTTCGGCAAAAGCGATGCAACCCGCGAGGAGCTGGAGGAGGCCGCGAAGCAGGCTTGCTGCCACGAATTTATTATGCGGCTGCCCCAAGGCTACGATACGCCCGTAGGAGAGGGCGGCAGCACGTTATCCGGCGGCGAAAAGCAGCGGATTTCCATCGCCCGCGCCATTCTAAAAGATGCGCCGATCGTCCTGCTGGACGAGGCTACGGCGTCCCTCGACCCTGAGAATGAGGCTGAGATTCAAAAGGCTATCGACCGGTTGATTAAGGGAAGGACCGTCATTGTCATTGCCCATAGGCTGAAGACGATCAAAAAAGCCGACAACATCATCGTGATGGATCAGGGCCGCATCGCCCAGCAAGGCCGGCATGAAGAACTGCTGCTTCAAGACGGTTTGTATGCAAGGCTGTGGCGGCTGCAGCAAGAGACGGGAGGCTGGAGCCTCGCCTCGGAGACGGCCGTGTCCCCGCGCAGGTAGCCCGACAATCGGGCGACAGACGCGGTCTTCCATGAGCTTCCAATTCGCTTTGATTGCGATTGGAAGCTTTTTTTCAAAAAAAAAATGACAATGTGTACAAGAAGTCCTCATATATTTTTAACCATGAAAGCAGATTCCAAGGAATGGATGTGACCAAGATGAGTGATTTCCCATTCACAGAGCAGGTTGAACGCGGAGTAGGACATTGGGGCGGCCACGGCACTGGAACTACTGGGGGCAGTCATGGAACCGGCCAAGGCGGCAGTCAAGGCGGAGGCTGGGGACAGCAGCATCCTAGCGGAGGTTGGGGACAACAGCATCATCCCGGTTGGGGTGGAGGCTGGGGACAGCAGCACCCCGGTTGGGGCGGAGGCTGGGGACAGCAGCAGCCCGGTTGGGGCGGAGGCTGGTGGCAGCACCCCGGCTGGGGCGGAGGCTGGGGACAGCAGCCCGGTTGGGGCGGAGGCTGGGGACAGCAGCCCGGCTGGGGCGGAGGCTGGGGACAGCAGCCCGGTTGGGGCGGAGGTTGGGGACAGCAGCCCGGCTGGGGCGGAGGCTGGGGACAGCAGCCCGGTTGGGGCGGAAGCTGGGGACAGCAGCCCGGTTGGGGCGGAGGCTGGGGACAGCAGCCTGGTTGGGGAGGAAGCTGGGGACAGCAAACTGAGAGGGAAGAATAATTATCGGCAAACCGCGAATGGGAGGGCCTTCAAGGCTCTCCCTTTTTGTTCGTTTCCGAATTTCGGAATTCGGTTGGAGATATTCCTTCCTGCTTTTTAAACACGCGCGAGAAATAGCTCGCGTCCTCGAAGCCCACCTGCCATGCGATATCGTCAATAGAGCAAACCTCGGTCTTGAGCAAAAATTTGGCCTCGTTCAGCCGCAGCCGATGCTGGAATTCGGTTAAGGTCAGACCGGTCTCCCGCTTGAATATCCGCGAAAGATGAGAGGGGTGAACTTCGCAAGCATCCGCCAGCCGCCGCAGCTGCAGCGGCTTGTTATAATAGACGGCCAGATGCTGGACCGCGGTTTGCACCGTAGGGGAATACCGGGCCGTCGAGTGGGTTTGAACCAGATCGCAGTATTCGTCCAGCATTTGCCGGTTCAGCAGCTCCAGCACGGCGATCTTGTCGGCGCTCTCAATCCGGATGGCGAAATATTCGGAGGTCAGATGCAAATACAAGGAAGGGACTCCGCCTTTCTCCGCTGCGATTCGCAGTAAAGTGTTGTTGACGATGCTCGTATTTTTCAGGGCCCGTACAGGTTGTCCGGGAAAACGTTCGGAGAAGTCGAACAGATGACGGCTGCGTTCGATAATACGCTGCGCCTCCGCTTTATGACCCGATGCTACCGCATGGCTCAGCTTTTTCTGAATCCGGTAGCGCAGCCCGATCAGCTCCACTTGGTTATCGTCAGGCTCATGCAGCCGCGAAGCGCGACGGGCCCCTCCGCCGCTGGCCGCAGCGCTCCCCGGTGCCTCGACGACGTGCAGGGGCGCGTGCTCTATAGCATCCAACCGGTACAGCAGATTGGCCACCGTCTGAATTTGGGACGAGCTCATGATCTTCATATTTTGCATCAGTTTGTTCAAAACGATGGCGTTGGTGCGGTCGATGGCGCCGCCTTCCGCTGTTATTTTATCAGGAAGCTGTCTGAGGAACGGCCCGACGACTATAAGCGAGCTTTCGGCTTCGCATGGGCGAAGCGGAGCTGCAATGTACGTCAGTCCAAGCGATCCGGCATACAGAGAACAGCGCGAGGGTCCGCCTTGCGCAAGCGCAAGCTGCGCGTCGTCTCTTAAAGCGCGGTAACATTCCTCCTGTTGCTCAAGCAAAAAGTCGGGAAGCTCGATTCGCTCCAAATGAAATTGGACGGCGCCTTGCAGCGAGAGGACGCTCGTATTCATATCCGTCAGCCGGAATACCGTCATTCCGGCCAGCGACAATCGGGCTTCATGCCGGACGGTTTCATCCTCCCGTTCTTCCGAAGCTTCCGTCATTTTATGATTCATCCTATTTGCTCCTCTCGATCGGCATATTAGAAAGGATCAATATCATCCTGTTATTGCAATTATAGTCCTAACGTATGTTTCCCAGGTTCAACTATAATACAAAAAGTAAGCACTTTCAAATAAGGAGTGGTGAACTCATGTTATATCCGATCGTAACGGAGTCCCGCGCGGTTATCGACTTAAGCGGGATTTGGAACTTCAAGCTGGACGACGGCAAAGGATTCGAACACAAATGGTACGAAGCTAAGCTGGACAATCCGATTCGTATGGCGGTGCCTTCCTCTTATAACGATTTGGCCGTAGGCAAGGAAATCCGCGATCATGTCGGCTGGGTATGGTACGAGCGGGAATTCGCGGTCCCGGCGATGATTTCCTCCGAGCGCGTTGTACTGCGATTCGGCTCGGCGACGCATACGGCCAAGGTGTATGTGAACGGGATATTGGCGGCTGAGCATAAAGGCGGCTTTACCCCTTTCGAATGCGAGATCAATTCGCTGCTGGCTGCCGGCAAAAACCGGCTTACCGTCGCCGTCAACAACGTTTTGGACGAGAGCACGCTGCCGATCGGCATCTATTCGGAGAAGGAAGTGCCTGGACTCGGCAAAGTGGTTAAAAACTCGCCTAATTTTGATTTCTTCAACTATGCGGGTCTGCACCGGCCCGTTAAAATTTATACGACGCCGCGAACCTATGTCCGCGATATTACCGTTGTGACGCGTTATGAAGGAGATACCGGGTTCGCCGATTACGAGCTGGCTATCGAAGGCGACGCCGAAGCGCGGGTAAGCGTTCTGGACGAGAACGGCGCCAAGGCGGCGGACTTCAGCAGGGGAGCGCAGGGCACGGTCGAAATTGCCGGCGTCAAGCTGTGGGAACCGCAGGAAAGTTATTTATATACGCTAAAAGTCGAGCTGATGAAGGAGGATCGTATCCTCGACGTATACGAGCAGCCCTTCGGCGTCCGTACCGTCGAAGTGAAGGATAGACAGTTTCTGATCAACGGCAAGCCGTTTTATTTCAAAGGCTTCGGCAAGCATGAAGACGCTCCTGTGCACGGGAGGGGAATGGACGAAGCGGTGAACGTCAAAGATTTCCAGTTGATGAAATGGCTTGGAGCGAATTCCTTCCGGACGTCTCATTATCCGTATTCGGAAGAGCTGATGCGGCTGGCTGACAAGGAAGGGATTGTCGTTATCGATGAGACGCCGGCCGTCGGCCTGCATTTGAGCTTTATGACCATGTTCACCGGAGGAGAACGGCGCAGCACCTGGTCGAATGTAACGACCTTGGAGCATCACAAAGATGTGATTAGGGAACTGATTGCCAGGGATAAAAATCATCCGTGCGTGGTGATGTGGTCGCTGGCGAACGAGGCGGCTACGGAGGAAGAAGGAGCTTACGATTATTTTGCGCCGCTCGCCGATTTGGCCAAAGAGCTCGATCCGCAAAAAAGACCTATTACGATCGTCACCCACCAAATGGCGACGCCGGAGAAATGTCAAGTCTCCGACCTCGTCGACGTGCTTGCCTTGAACCGGTACTACGGCTGGTATTTCGAACCGGGCAGCCTGGATACGGCCAAAGCTTATTTGCGTCAAGAACTGCAGGGCTGGCAAAGCCGCTGCCCCGGCAAACCGGTTATTTTCACCGAGTACGGCGCGGACACGATCGCCGGTTTCCACGACGTCGATTCCGTCATGTTTACCGAGGAATATCAGGCCGAATATTTGCAGGCGAATCATCAGGTATTCGACGAATTCGAGCATGTGATCGGCGAGCAGGTATGGAATTTTGCCGATTTTCAGACGAGTCAGGGCATCATGAGGGTTCAGGGGAATAAAAAGGGGATTTTTACCCGCGAACGCAAACCGAAATATGCGGCTTACGAGCTGCGCAGCAGATGGTCGTCGATTCCCAATTACTACTATAAATAAGCAGTTCCAATGCGGGGAGCCTAAGCCATATCTAAAAGTATGGTTCCCCGCAAAAACTCTATACTAATCCGACACGGGGGAACACACATATGAAAACACAGATGGAGTCGAATCGCCCGCAAGCTATATCACGGCAGCGGCGCCCGTTCGGCATGCGGGATAAGATCGGATATATGTTCGGGGATATGGGCAACGATATGTTTTTTGCTTTTATCGGCGGGTATTTAATGCTGTTTTATACCGATGTAGCCGGTATTGCAGGGGCGACCGCGGGGATCATTCTTCTTGTGGCCCGGGTGCTGGACGCGTTGTTCGATGTAGGCTGGGGCGCCTTCGTCGATTCGCGAAAGCCGGGACCCCGGGGGAAGTTCAGACCTTATTTGCTCTACAGCGCCCTGCCGGTTACGGCGCTTGGCGTACTGACGTTCATAGCGCTGCCGCACTTAAGCGCGGGATGGAGGCTTGCCTATGCGGCGGTCACCTATATCGTATGGGGCTTCGCTTACTCGACGATCAATATACCGTACGGCTCGCTCGCTTCGGTCATCACCTCCGACCCGGTGGAACGGACTTCGCTGTCCACCTTCAGGATGCTCGGCGCCTGCATCGCCAATTTGATTATTTTGGCGGCCGCTCCGGCTATCTTGTTCAGCCACGGGAAGACGCCTACCGCAGGAGGTTTTGTAACCGCTGCCGTTTTATTTGCCGTCATGGCGATTGTTTTTTATTTCTCCGCTTATGCTTTGACGACGGAACGGGTGCAGCCGCGCAAAACGACCTCTCATGAACAAGCAAGCTTAAGAAGCATCGTCAAAAGCTTTATGCGAAACCGCTCTCTGCTCGGACTTATGCTCGCTTCCTTCGGACTGCTGGTATCCTCAATGCTGACCTCCGCACTGCTGCCTTATTTGTTTAAAGATTATTTTCATAAGCCGGGTCTGATCTCGCTGGCCGGTTTCATGACGATGGGGGCCATGCTGGTCGTTATGCCGGTCTTATCGCCTCTGGTTAAGCGGTTCGGCAAAAAGGAATCCTCAATAGGAGGGCTTTCGATTGCCGTTATTGTAAACGCTTTTTTATTTATGCTGCCTATTTCTAATCCTTATGTGTATATTGCGCTCAGCTTCGTCTCGGGGATGGGAATGGCCTTCATGAACGTAATCGTCTGGGCCATGGTGTCGGATTGCATCGATTATCACGAGTATTTAACCGGCAAGAGAGAAGAGGGGACGGTTTACGCGGTATATTCGTTAATGCGTAAAATCGGCCAAGCGGCGGCCGGAGGATTGGGAGGAGGATGTTTGGCGCTGATCGGATACGTGTCCGGAGCCGATGCGCAATCGGCGGAAGTAGCCAGAGGAATAAAAAGCGCGATTACGCTCGTGCCTGCGCTGGGCTCCTTGTTGTCGCTGGCCGCGATGCTCTTTATTTATCATTTGACGAAAAGCCGGGTTGCGGAATTAAATAAGCAGTTGACCAAACAACGAGAAGCGCTGCGGTAGCGGCTTATATGAAATGAAAGCAGAACCGGGAGAGGGGCTGGATAGGGGGAGCGAAGCTCCCTGCCTTTTCCCTCTCTATGCATCAAAAACGGCCCGATTTGAAGATCGCATAGATCAGCCACAAAAACATCAGCGCCGCAATGCTGAATCCGATCTCGATAACCGGGAAATCCCATAGCAGCGTAGATTGCCGTCCAAGCGACGAGCCTATGATCAAGCCGACCATAATAATGCTGAAGGCAAGCAGGACGATGCTGAAGGACAACCGGTTGCTGATACGGTCAAGCTTAATCATCAGAGCGTCCAGCTCGGAGATCGAAATGTCGAGGTGAAGCTTGCCCTTCTTAACCATCCGAAGCAGATCGCGCAGCTTCGACGGCATGTCGGTCAACAATTCCGCGTATTGCCCGAGCTGCTGCCATACGTTCTCGGCCACATTGCCAGGGCTGAACCGCTCCGCGAACAGCTTGCGGCCGAACGGCTCGGCGATACTGACGACGCTGAAGGAAGGATCAAGCGAAGTAACTACGCCCTCCATCGTCAGCAGGGTTTTGCCGAGCAGCGTCAAATCCGAAGGAATGCGGATTCGATGCTCGTAGGCGACGCTGAGCAGATCGCTCACGGCTTCGCCGAGACTTAGTCTGCTCAGCGGCACATCGTAATATTTCTCCCGCAGCTCGTCGATATCCGCACGCAAGCTGTCCATGTCTACTTCCTCCGGGATGATGCCGATGCCGTCGATCGCCTTGATAACGCCTTCCGTGCTGTTGCGCCGCAGGGCGATGACGAGCGAGGCAAAATGGTATTTGATCATCGGCGTCAGCCGGCCGACCATTCCAAAGTCGATAAGCCCGATCACTTCCCCGGGCAGCACCATAATATTCCCCGGATGCGGGTCCGCATGAAAATATCCGTCGACGAAAATTTGCTGAAACAGCGTCCGCGCTATCCGCTCCGAGATCGTCTTGCGATCGTAACCGTGCTTCTCCAGCTGCTCCGTCTCCGTTATTTTGACCCCTTCAAGGTAATCCATCGTCAGAACGTTCCTGCTCGTAAAGTCCCAGTAAATATTCGGAAACCGGACATGCGGGTTCCGCTCCGCAGCCTTGCCCATCCGCTGGGCATTGCGGCCCTCATTCGTATAATCCAGCTCGGCCCGCAGCGATTGAGACAATTCGTACACCATATCCCGCACCTGATATTTGGCGGCCCATTCGATACGATGCTCGGCGAGCCGGGCGAGATCCTCCAATATTTCCAGGTCCGTCTCCACGACGGAGCGGATGTTCGGTCGCTGAATTTTGACGGCGACTTTCTCCCCGCTGTGCAGCCGGGCAAGGTGAACTTGTCCGATTGAAGCGGCAGCCATCGGCGTCTCCGCGAATTCGGCGAACAGCTTATCGAGCGGATCGCCGAATTCGTTCTCAAGCACCTCGCGCGCCTGCTCGAACGGGAAGGGAGGGACCTGATCCTGCAGCTTGATCAGCTCGGCGATAATGTCCGCGGGAATCAGGTCCGGGCGCGTGCTGGCGATTTGGCCGATTTTGATAAACGTGGGACCAAGCTCCTCCAGCGACATGCGGACCCGCTCGCCGATAGAGCGGGAGCGGGTATCGCGCCTTTCCTTGAGCCCGATGCGGGTTCCTGAAAGAAGATCGGGAAGTCCGAGATCCTTGATCAGGAAGCCGAAGCCGTTTCTGCCGAACGCCTTGGCGATGTCGTGGTATCGCTGCAGATGCCGGAATTTACGACCCAGACTCATAGCTCGGACGGAGGAGGAAGCTGTCCCGGACCTTTGGTCTGCCCTTCCAGCTCGGCCACTCTTCTTTCGAGCTCGCCTATACGCTGCGTCAGCCGGACATAGTCGTCTTTGGTCGTCAGATTCATCTCGTGCAGCGCCTGCCGGATATATCCGCGAACCTTCGTTTCCAGGGAAGATTGCGCTTCCTGGCCTTTACGGACCAGCTCATCGACGAATTGCTGGGATTCCGCTTTGTTCAGCTCTCCTTTTTTCACAAGCTCGTCAACGAATTTCTCCGCTTGCTCTTTGCTTGCTACGGCAAATCCGAGTCCAAGGGAAACCGCTTTTCCAAACAGATCTTTCATCCCAAATCCCTCCTGCGAATTGTATGTATAGGTTGATTTTACCACAGTGAAATCGAAACGCCAAAGGCGATCCCGGGCATCCGGCGAAGAGCCCGAAAATAAGCTTGCTCCGATATTGGGCGGGGAGCGCTGCCGGATGGATGCCTGCGGCAAATCCCCGGCGGGACCGGCGGAGGAAAAATGCATAAATGAGAAAAATGTTGTAAAATTATAAACAAAAATATATAATGTCTAGGTAATTATAGACGTATGTCGAAAATGGTTGTGATGAATTGCGCGGCTGCATGACCATGAGTACACGCGAGCTGTAATAATGCCAGGAACCGGGAGGGGACCGCAATGGATCAAAAGAAAAAGAAAGAGCTGGCCAATCAATATGTCCAGACACATCGTCAAATGGGCGTCTACCAATTAAAAAATAAGGCAAACGGCAAAATATGGCTCGGCAGCAGCATGGATTTAAACGGCATGAACAACCGGCTGCAGTTTCAACTGAATATGAACACCCACGTTAACAAAGCGCTTCAGGAAGACTGGAAGCGTTACGGAGCGGAGCAGTTTTCCTTCGAGATTGTGGAGCAAATCAAACCGCGCGAGGAATTTGTGCAAAGTCCGGACGCATTGGAGAAATATAAAGAAGAACTCGCCTGTATGGAACAGCTGTGGTTTGAAGAGCTTCAGCCTTACGGGGAACGGGGCTACAATAAAAGGCCGGTAAAATAATGAAAAACGGCAAACAGAAAAGGAGCTTTTGAAAGTGAACTCGGATCAAGCGATGAAGCAGCCGCAGGACGCGGGGAAACCCGCACCGTCCTTATGGCGTTCCATATCGATATTTTTAATCCCTTTGATGCTCAGCAATGTGATGCAGTCCATCGGGCAGTTGGCCGGCAGCATTATTGTCGGCCGCTGGCTGGGCGTGGACGCGCTTGCAGCAATTTCGGCGTTTTTTCCGTTATTTTTTCTGCTTATTTCCTTCTGCATCGGCATAGGGTCCGGCAGCTCGATTTTGATCGGCCAAGCGTATGGAGCCGGGAACATGGAGCGGATGAAAGCGATCGTCGGGACGACGCTGACCTTCACTTTTATCGTCGGCGTCGTGCTGGCTATCCTCGGCGGCGTATTTACCTGGGATGTGCTGCGTCTCGTCGGGACGCCTGACAATATTATCGCGGTTAGCGTACATTATGCACGGATATTGCTCTTGTCCTTACCGGTGATGTTCTTATACTTCGTGTACACGACCTTCATGCGCGGAACAGGGGATTCCAAATCGCCGTTTTATTTTTTGATCGTCAGTACGGTTCTCAATTTGGCGCTGCTGCCTATCCTGATCTTCGGCTGGCTGGGACTGCCCAAACTCGGCATCTACGGCTCCGCCTATGCGACCGTGGTATCCACGCTGCTCACTTTCGTCGTCATGCTCGTCTATTTAAGCAAAACCGGGCATCCGCTGCAGTTCGACGCCTCGGTCCGCAAGTATCTCCGTATGGACGGCGCTCTGCTGAAGCTATTATTGCGTCTAGGGATTCCTTCCAGCGTCAATATGGTGTTGGTTTCCTTATCCGAGATCGCCGTTATATCGCTGGTTAACGGATACGGGTCGGATGCGACCGCAGCATACGGAGCCGTCAATCAGGTTGCCAGCTACGTGCAGATGCCGGCGATCAGCCTCGGAATTACGGTATCCATATTCGCCGCGCAGGCTATAGGAGCGAACCGGACGGATCGGTTGAAGCAGGTAATTAAGGTCGGCATTCTGCTGAATTATCTCATCGGCGGCGCGGTTATTTTCCTCGTTTACGTATTTTCGCAAACCATTTTGTCCTGGTTTTTGACCAGCGAGCATACAATGGAAATAGCGCATCATTTGCTGATGATCACGTTATGGAGTTACCTCGTTTTTGGCCATGCCCAAATTATTACCGCGACGATGCGAGCCAGCGGCACGGTGCTGTGGCCGACGCTGATCAGCATCGTATCGATCTGGCTGGTCGAGGTGCCGGTCGCCTTTTATTTATCCCGTTACACGGGACTTGGCATACAGGGGATATGGATCGGTTATCCCGCGGCATTTATCGTCAGTCTTATCCTCCAGTACGCATACTATTTGACTGTATGGAAGAAGAAGCGGATTTCAAGATTGATCGAATAGACGGGGGGCAAAGGGGAGAAACGCTGTATGCTGCTCGATTGCGTTATTGTCGGCGGAGGCCCCGCCGGCTTGAATGCCGCTCTTGTGTTGGGAAGGGCGCGTCGAAACGTCTTGCTGTTCGATAATAACAAGCCGCGCAACGCGGTGACTCATGAATCGCACGGATTTCTGACCCGGGACGGCGTCAAGCCGGAGCAATTTCGCCGAATCGCTCACGAGGAAATTATGAAATATCCGTCCGTGCGCATGAAGCAGGCGACTGTAACGGACATTCGGCATCATGGCGGCGGGTTTGAAATTACGGCGCAGTCCGGAGAGCGCGCAGCCGCCCGCAAGCTGATATTGGCTACAGGGCTTAGAGAGGAATTTCCGCCTATTGCCGGCTTTCCCCAGTTCTATGGCCGCAGTCTGTTTAATTGTCCTTATTGCGACGGCTGGGAGCTTCGGGATAGGCCGCTTGTCGTCGTATCCGAGGGCGCCAATCTGTTTCACAGCGCCATGCTGATTTATAATTGGAGCCGCAATCTTCTCTTGTGTACGAACGGCCGCGCCGTGCTTTCTTTCGATCAGAAGCAGGCTTTGGAACGGAAAGGGCTGCTGGTGATCGAGCAGCCGATCGCCGCCTTTGAAGGGACGGACGGCCAACTGGAGAAGGTGCGGTTCCAGGACGGCAGCGCCGTGGCAAGAGCGGGCGGCTTCGTCACGCCCCATTGGATTCAAGCCGCTCCTTTCGGCGCCAGACTCGGCTGCGCTACGAGCGAGCTGGGCGGCTTCGTCACCGACGCCTTCGGCCGCACCAACGTAAAAGGCGTGTACGCCGCCGGAGATACTTCTGTCGTCGCGCCGTCGCAGCTGGTCATTGCCGCGGCGGAAGGCAGCCGGGCTGCGATCGGTGTGAACGGGGACCTGTCGTTCGAGGAATATACCTATTAATTAAAGTACTGGATTTTACAAGTCTGAAGCGTTTGCCGCTTGAGGCTTTTTTTGTTGTTTAGGAAATGATGCGCAGCCATTTCCTGTGGATATCCGTGGGCTCCCCCCTAAAGTAATGTCTACCCATAGAACGATCCCAGCGGAAGGGTTAGACGCCGATCCAGCTTAGGCTGGATGCGGACGGAATAAGCTTCAGAGCATCACGTCACTACCCTGGAAATTATTCTTGGTACCCCATTTCCATTGTCTGTGGTGCCGCGTAGCGGCATGGATGGCTTTTGGGGGATTTGTCCCCGGTTTCCGCATGCCGAAACCGGTGAGGGAAGCGGATGGGCGTGGCAGCGCTTCAATCGTTGCCAACCGCCGTTTTCAAAGCGCGGGGTTAAGATCATGAACTTTTTGGAAAGATGAAAGGGGGAGGTGATAACTGTGCTGTTATTCGCGCCGCTCAAGCCTATGATCGCCGGAAGAGCGCCGGAGCCGTTCGATGACGAGAATACGATTTTCGAGCCCAAATGGGACGGGCAGCGAATACTGCTGCATAAGCAGGGGAAGCGTATCGAAGCTTTTACCCGCAGAGGAATGAATGTCACCGCGAAATTTCCCGAGCTGCAGGAAGCGTGCGCATCCATCCAATCGGATACGGCGATTGTGGACTGCGAAGGCATCGTGATGAGAGGAGAACGGGCGGTCTTCGACGATTTCACCTACAGGCTGCGGATCAGTCAAGCCGCCAAAATCCGTACGGCAGTTCTTACTCACCCGGTAACATTCGTAGCATTCGATCTGCTTATGTCTGCCCGCGAGCATTTGAACGAACCGTTAACGGAGCGCAAACGGCGTCTCGGCGATATCATTAAGTCTAGTGGCTTGCTGATGCCGACATTGTCAGTACCTGTCAGAGGAAAAGCCTTATTCGAGCTGACGGAACGCCAGGGGATGGCGGGTATTGTCGCCAAACGGATGAGTTCGCGGTATCGTCTCGGGACGAAGAGCGAGGACTGGCTTCAGATCAACCATGTCCGAACGATCGACGTCATGATCCTGGGATACAGAACGAGCCCGTTCACGCTTGTCGCCGGGCTGAATTTCCGCACGGTGTCCAATAAGCCGGTCGGCCTTGTGGAACAGGGGATCGACGCGGAGGACAGGCAGAAGTTTTTGGAGCTGGCGGCCTCGCTCCATACGCACCGCGACGCCTTGACCCAGTGGATAGAGCCTTGTATCTGCTGCCGGATTCAATATGCGGAGAGAACGGACGCCCATCAGTTGATCGGAACCGTATTCCAGCAATTTCTGTGGAATAAGCCGGCTTCGGAATGCGTGTGGCAGCCGCGATGAGCCGCGGCGCATGTTCCATGCACAACCGCCGCGGCTCATGCGGTTTTTTGTCATTGTTAATTTTGCCTTCCCTTGTATTTGCCCGTATGAAGCAGCTCTACCTGGACGTGAATTTGCTTCAAGGAGTCCTCCTCCAGGATAAATTCCCGGCTCTGGTGCAGCTCATGCCATTTATCGGGATACTCGCGGTACAGCGATTGATCAAGCTTTAGCACGTCGGACCGGATTTGCAGTCCCTTTTTATAGGTGTATCGGATTTGCTGTTCGACGACCTTGGACGCTTGCTTCTCGATTTCCTTCTCCGGTATTTCCTTGGCGAGCTCGTCCAAATAGGCTTCGATTTTCAATCGGATGTTGTAATACGGCTTGCCGTTTTCGAACACCGGTTTAATTTTGGCGGTAGGATGGAGAAGAACGACGGCCGCGCTGGGATTGCGCTCGTTCGGAATCATTATAGGGGAGCGTTCCAGCTTTCGTTGCAGCCACCGGTATCCTTGGAGATCGCTCTCCGATAACCAGCCTATCATCTGCTGTTTCCGAAAAAAATAAGCCCCGTTAATTTTCAGCATCGACTTGACCTTATAGTCTTCTCTCCAGCCTTCTTTATCGATAGTCAGGGAGGGAAGCATCGCCGGATTGCCGGCTTCGTTGTATTGGGCGATAAGCTTGAAGCCGTACACAGGCAAAATATAGGAGCGCTGAGAAAAAATTTGAGCCGGCGTATACATGATCGTATCCAGCGGGGAAAGGTTCAAGATCGATTTCTGGGCAAAAATGTCCTGCAGCGGCTCCTTCGTTCCGTAAAGCAAAATGTTATATCTGATTTCGCGGTACCGGTTGAGCATGTCATAGGCTTCTTTCATCCGATCTCCGCGGTGAAGGATGTTTTCGGTGCACACGATCGCCTTGACATGACCCCAGAAAACCCGGATTTGCGAGGTGGCGTAAATGGCGTTGAACGATTCCGTCACGGTCTTGCCTTCTCCCCGGCCGATCCACACCGGTATCACGTTGCCGATCTGGGAATTTTCCGTTTTGGCGACGTTGGAAAAGTTCAGCACTTGCACGTAGGTGATATACTTGCCATCTTGATAGTCCAGCCCGAGCGCCGTCACATAGGCCATATTTTGAATATCCTTGGAATTCCAGCATCCTGTCAGAGAGAGTACGCACAGCAGACATCCAAGCAGCAGTTTCAGTTTGCTCACTTATGTTCCTCTCCTTGATGATCGGAGTCCTGCGTGTCCAAGGTTTGCGGCCTGGTGCGCATATGATTCCACGGTACCCTCATAAAGGCTTTGAACAAATCCTTGACATGCAGCGGCGATATCGGCGCGAGATAGGGAACGCCGAACGACTGCAGCTTGGACAAGTAAAACATCAACAGGATGATGCTGAGGATCAATCCGAACATGCCCAGCACCGAAGCGATGATAAACGATCCGATACGGATAATTCCCACCATCGTGCTCAGCGTCTGATTGACCAAGGTCGATCCGGATACGGCCGTAATCGCGCCGACAACAACGACCGAAGGCGAGACCAAGCCCGCTCTGATAGCGGCGTCCCCGATAACCAACCCGCCGACGACGGTAAGGATTTGGCCGATGGAGCTGGGGAGCCGTACGCCCGCTTCGCGGAATATTTCGAGCAGCAGCAGAAGGACGATCATTTCCATTTGTGCGGAGAATGGCAGCCCCAGACGCGTTACGGAAATGGTGGCCATCAGTCGGAACGGAACCTGATCTTGATGAAAGGCGGCTATAGCCACCCAAAATCCGGGCAAAAAAATCGACAGCCAGAAGCAGAACAGCCGGATGAGCCGCGCGAAGGAAATATACTGGAAGCTGAAATGAATGTCCTCCGGCGATTTCATGATGAGAGAGAAGGAAGCCGGGCCGATAAGAACGAACGGGTTGCCGTCGACGACGATAACGAATCTTCCCGCCAGCAGGGCGCTTACGACGTAATCCGGCCTCCCGGTGAAATCAAGCAGAGGCAGCAGCGAATATTTCACATCGGCCAGCTTGTCCTCCAACTGACCGATGCTGTATATACCGTCGACATCGATCTTATCCAGCCGTTTGCGCACCTCGCCCAGCACTTGCGGCGAGATAATATCGTAGATGTATAGCAACCCGACTTTGGTTCGCGTCCTTCGGCCCATGATCCTCGTCTCGTAATGAAGACAATTGCTGCGGATCCGCTTGCGAATGAGCGCGACATTGGTCGTAATATCCTCGACGAAGCCGTCCTTCGGCCCCTTGATCGATATTTCCGTCGTCGATTCCTCCGGCGTTCGTCCCGGCGGGTTGCAGATGTTGAGCTTGTATAAGGACCGGGTATGCTGGAAAAAAAGCAGAAGGTCTCCCTGGAAAACCGCGTCCGTCAATTGTTCTTCGTTCATATTGCGATCGAGCGCGATTAAGGGCAAAGAGCCGTAAAAGTCCCCGCTGTGCATGGAGTTGAAGCTGGAGGAGCGATAGTAGGAAAGCAGCTCCGGGAGCACGGTTTTGCCGATCTGGACCGCATCGCACAGTCCCTCGGCATAGATCATCATCATACGCGAGCCTTCACTTGGGTCCACCTGATGGATCTGGACCTGGACATCGGCCGAATCGGCGAATAGATCGCGCAAGGCTTGCTCCGTCCATGCGGAAGAAGCTTCTGAATTTTGCGGCATCCTCATGTGCGATTCTCCTTTACTCCTTTGCTGAGCAATGCTATGACCGCCCATATAATGGTGATAACGAGTATGACGGACAGGGAGCCGGGGAAATAGAAATGATACATCCACATGTAAAAATCGTTTTGATTCAACGGGACGAGCGACATTAGAATGTAGCAGAGAGAAACTCCCATGATGAAGCGGTTGCGTGTCTTGGGCTTTTTAAGCGGCATCAGATCGGCCAGCAGGAAGAGGGCGAGACTGATTCGTACGCAAGCGCCCGAAAGCCATTGATAGACGGACAGGAAATCGACATGCTCGAAATAATTGCCCAATTTCACAAGACGCCATTGCTCATAAGGAGAGATCATCTGCTTGGCGGCCTCGACGGGACCGAATTCGGTAATGCCTCCAACGAGGGGGCCGAGCATTATATATACCATCAGGAAAGCGAGAATCAGAAACTTCCATGTCTTTACTGCGCTCTTCAACTGATGCTGCATAACGAGAATGACGATCAGCTCGGCAAAGCCCCCTCCAGCGAACAGCATGCCGTCCATAACCGGCTTCCAGCCGAATTCCAGGATAGGCTTCAGCAGATTGTAGTCCTTCTCGGGGGAGTTGGAGACGGCGACGAATATGCCGAGCAGCACGACGGTAGGCAGCAGTATTCCTGAGCCTATGGCAATCGCCCGGATGCCGATCGTCGCAGGGTACATACAGACGAGCACCAGCGAGGCGTTCAGAACGATTTTGGGAGTTGCGGGCAAATAGTTGGTAATGGTCCAAATGGTCGTATGTACAGCGGTCAGTCCGCCGATTATAAACAGCTGCAGGGCGATGGGAATAATCAATATCCACGAAATAAAAGAGTTGGTTTGCCGGGCAAGCCAGGGTTGGAGCTTCTGCTGCCCGGATTTTTTGGCGATATAGGTGACCAGCAAACACCAGGGAAAGAACAGGAATGCAGTGACGATTACGCTGATCCAGGCGTCACGGCCGGAAGCGTCCAAAATCATCGGATTCACGATGACGTGATTCGTCAGCCCGTTCATAAGCATCAGGATCATAGCTGCTTGTAAGAAAGTAATTTTGCCGTTGTTAGCATTCATATCCGTTTCCCGCCCGCAGAGTCTTGTACTGCTCCGTATGTCCGAAATTCCAGCAGTCATTTCGAGTAAAATCGTTCCAGTTCACCCGTACCTTATAGTGTCCAGTTGGCACGGGGGTATTCAGGGAAGGAAGGGAGCGATGCGGAAAAAGCCGCGCAGAGACTGGCTCTGCGCGGCTAATCGTCATATGTCCGTTAGACGGAGTTTACTTGATAAAGACGCTGCCGAAGGGGATCACTTCCCGCAAAATGCGTTTCACCACATTATCGTCCTGCAGACGATCGATCAGCTCGGCATCCCTGTGGCCCGTCTGAATGAGAACCGGTCCGCTGCCGGTCAGCCGCCACTGCACGTTCATATGCTGGCTGGCCAAGGGATTGCCATAAACGGACAACTCAATCGAGGCGGCTTGCGGATAAGCGACCAAGGCGCTTTTGTCTACGAATATCGGCTTATCGGGATGCAGCTGAAGCACGGCCAGATCGCCCGCGGTCAAAATTCCGATGCTGCCGATGCCTGAGAAGCGAATGCGCACGAGATCCTTCGTAATCCAGGCGGTGCGCATTTTTTGAACGACGCTTTTGGTTGCCAGCGATTCGGAGAAATACATGATGTTTCGCAGATCGAACAGCAGCTCTTCCCGATCCGCAATATCGACGGTAGTTAGCGAACAGCCCGGCGGGAGCCCCAGAATCATATCGCACGGGCCTTGCAGCAAAGAACGAATCCATCTCTTTTTATGATAGGCGCTCGATAAGTTCATAAGCTGATCCTGCCGCTGATGCGGCATTCCCCGATAAGCGAGGATAGACTTGGGATGCAGCACGATCAGCGATTCGTCGGACTCCAGAGCGAGGCTGACATGGCCGAGAGGCGGGGGAGCGGACACTCTCATGATCCGAACATCCCTCCGTTATGCTGCTTTTGCTTGCGCCATGCGCTATAACGCCATAAGCGGATCGACAGGATGTAGGCGGCAATCAGACCGGCGACAATGGCCGCCGCACCGACGGCATTGCGCTTGAGCGATGCGCGTTCTTCGCTCATCTGCTCCAATTGCTTCGTCAATTCCGAATTTTTCAATGCGAGCTCTTCGGAATACCGCTGCATGTCCAGCAGCTTCTGCTGCTGCTCACTCAGCTTTTGGGCGGCCTCATCGTATTGATCTTGAAGCTCGTTCAGCTTATCAGGCATGTTATAAATATCTTTCACTTTGTCGAAAATACCGGCTTGGACAGGGCTCGCCGCACAAAATCCGAGAGAATACACGAGGAAACCGATCCCGCATAGGAAAGGAAACAGCTTACGCATAGGTCCCTCCTTATGAATTAGATGAATAACACTATTTTACAGCATTCTTCGACAAAGCGCCATGCTTGTCCCAGGACCGCTCTGCAAAAAAAAGGAAGGGACGAGTCCTTCAAGAGCGTATCATGAGCAGCAAAGCGCCGATGGAAGGCATGGCGATCATAGCGGTCTTCAGCACGCCGAGCGGAACGCGGCTCGTGAATTTGGCGCCGATGTATGAGCCTATCATCGATCCGACCACAACCTGAATCAGCAGCGGAATATCCAGGTAGCCCATCTGATAGTACCCGGCGCCTCCGGCCAGCGCGATCGGTATAATGACCAGCATGGTCGTGCCCGCCGCTTGCCGGATGGAGAGGCCGAGCAGAATGATCATTCCGATCTGGATAAAAGGCGTCGAACCGATTCCGAAAAAGCCCGACATCGCGCCGGTAACGGCTCCGATGGCCGCCGATGCAAGCCAGAAGCGGACACCCGATTCCCGGAGAGGCCGTCCGCCGTTTTGGGATGCGCGGCTCGTCATCGTCATGCGAATCCAGAGCAATAGCGACGAGAGAAACAGCATCCCCGCGGTCATCCACATCAGATGCTCGGCAGGGACGTAGGCGGAATAGCCCGAGCTGATCCATGCTCCCGCGGCTCCCGTAATGCCGATAACGATACCCGGCTTCACAGCAACATTCCCTTCGCGGTAGTGACTGAATGCGCCGGATAACGTCGTAAACACCATCGCGGCGAGCGACGTGCCGAGAGCCGTATGAATCGAAAAGCCGAAAGCGGTGCTGAGCATCGCTATAATAAAACCGGAGCCGCCCGCTCCGACAAATCCGAGCAGAAGTCCGACGACAAGCATGGACAATATAATTGAAATTCCCATCCCAGCGTTCCTCCAAACCGTGTAACGTGTTGTCATATCCTCCCACTATTAAATCACGTCTGATAATGATGCGTCTAATGTATTAAACTCAATATAATCATGATATTATGTAATGACTATATTGCGGGATAAGGAAGTGCAAATGCCGTGGAATGGCAGCAGATCGAATATTTTCAAGTTGTCGCGCAAATGCAGCATTTTACGAGGGCGGCGGAGCGGCTAGCCGTGTCCCAATCGACTCTAAGTCGTTCGATTGCCAAGCTGGAGGAGGAGCTTGGGGTGCCTCTATTTGAGCGCGTCGGCAGGGGCGTGACGCTCAATCCGTACGGGGAGCTGTTTTATAAACGAACGTCGCGCGTACTGCAGGACCTGGAAGAAGCCAAGCAGGAGATATGGGATTTGCTCAAACCGGATTACGGAACGCTGTCTTTCGCTTTTTTGAAATCGCTGGGCGGATTTGAAGTTCCGCAGCTCGTCAGCCGCTTTCTCGCCGAGCATCCTCACGTTCAATTTCAGCTGTATCAAAAATCGTCCAGCGAAATGATGGAGCAGCTGCTCAGCGGCGAGATCGATTACTGCTTGTCTTCCATGACGGAGGAACGCCCCGACATTGAATGGGAATACCTGTGGAGCGAGGAGCTGTACGTCTATGTCGCAAGGAGCCATCCTCTGGCGCTGCGCGAAAGCATCGCTCTTCATGAAATTGCCGGCGAACGCATCGTCGCCCTGAAGAAAGGATACGGGACGAGGACGATTTTCGAGGAGCTATTCAGGGAAGCCGGTTTGCCGCCGAATATTACGTTCGAGGGAGAGGACCCCGTTACGGTCATCGGGTTTGTTGCCGCGGGACTCGGCGTAGCCTTGCTGCCGCAGCTCAAGCGGGTCGATACGTCCGAGGTCGTCTTGCTGCAGGTGAAGGAACCGGCTTGCCGGAGAAGCATCGGCATCGCCTGGAACGCGAGGAAGTATTTAAGTCCTGTAGCCAAGCAGTTTTACGGGTTTCTGGTCGGGTATTACCGGGAAGGCGGCGGGGCGGGCTTGGGCCGAAAAGAAACTTTTTAGCAAGGAACGGCGTCTATAGTTTGGCAGTGATACCTCCTGCGCGAGCTTGACCGCCGTCTCGCCGTACCGCAATGACCGGCCGCCGGAGATTCGTGCAAGTTCAAAATACATATGGAGGATGTGAGAGAGTGAAACGATGGTTATCCGCATGGCTTGTATGCATGATGCTTCTGCCGTTATTTCCGGCAAATTCCCATGCGGCCGCAGGGGAAGTGCAGGTTCGCATCGCCGCTTTCCCGATTCAGGTCAACGGGCAGCTTATTAACAACCGGCAGTCGGAATATCCGTTCCTGGTCTATAACGACGTTACCTACGTCCCGCTCAACTGGGATACGGTTCAGGAGCTGGAGCTTCGTCTTGACTGGAGCCCAGAGGAAGGGTTGCAGCTGTATAGAAGCTGCTGCACGAACAGGGAGTGGGAGATTTCCGCTCTGGATAAGGCCCCTTATAAACCTGTTCTGACGGCGAGCAACGCGCTGAATCGTTCTTATACCGCCAATGTCAGCACTTATCCGATCCAGGTTTATGGACAACAGGTTAACAATGCGGAGGCGCCGTACCCTTTCCTGGAGTTTCGCAATATTACTTACTTGCCGCTGACTTGGGATTATGCGCACCGCCGGCTGATGATGGATTTGCAGTGGAGCGCAGAGGGCGGCTTGGCCGTGTGGAGCGGGCAGGATCAGGTATTAGGGCAAATCCGGTACGACGATGACGAGGCGCTGTACATAGACGCTCAGGCTGCGGAAGATTCGCCGCTAGCGATGGTGAAGGTCGCCAAGTCGATGAGCGAGGCGCCAGTCTGGCTGAGCCCGGAGCAGGCGGATGCGATCCGGCGGCAGGCCGAAGAAGCTGCCGGGCAGCGCAGTCGCGGAGGCAAGGAAGTGCCTGTTGAGCGTGACGGGGATATGCTGGCGTATCAAGGAATGCCTCTCGCGAAGCTGCGCGATACGGAGACAGGGGAGCTGGGAGGAACTCAGCTTGAGGCGAAAGGGTATTTGTACGAAATTGACGACAAGCGCCGGCTTCTCGGCGTCTATACCTATTACCCGATCGCCAAGATCGGGCCGGCGCCGGGAGCCCGTTACCAATTGTTTTCGATCATCAACGGCAAAGCGAGTGCGATTGAGCAGTTTCCTTTTTTACCGGAGCTGGTGTCCCTGAACCCGGACGGCACCGTCTGGATAG
The DNA here is from genome assembly GCF_025060755.1 of Paenibacillus doosanensis. Classification (GTDB taxonomy): domain Bacteria; phylum Bacillota; class Bacilli; order Paenibacillales; family NBRC-103111; genus Paenibacillus_S; species Paenibacillus_S doosanensis. Next base: position 39,205 of record NZ_JANYUY010000027.1, on the reverse strand, counting down.
CGCGGGATCGGCTGCCGTTCAGAGATTTATACTATGCCGGTTCCGGCCTGCTGGCCCTTATGGACCGGGAGGGCGAGGTAAGAGTGGCCAATGATGTCTGGAACGAGCAGGATGTGTCTCCTCTCGGACTAGACAGCCCGTCGGCGGAGCCGGTGGACGGCAGCGGCAAGCTGCTGGTTCGCTTGTACGGCAAACCGCTTAATACGGAGCAGGAAGCGGCTATGAGGAACGGGAATTATCCGGTCGACCCGACTTCGGGGAGACATCCGTTAGAGCTTCCGGCCGCAGCGGGGGAAACGGACGGATTGTATGAAGCGGGAGCGGACTTCACGCTAAAGAAATTGTCGGCGGCGCCCGATTCCAGCGATGATCTGCACATGTATAAAGACAAGCAAGGCGATCTGTATACGATCGGCCGATACAGCAATGCGCTGACGAATTGGAGCCGCAACGAGCAGCGGACGTGGACCGATCTGGAGCTTTTGCAGAGTACGACGAAATAACCGCCTTTCTGGGAAAGCCTGAGCGATCAGGCTTTTTTTGTATTGGAAGCCCGCTAAAGCAGTCGTCTCCCGGCTTTACGAATTTCCAAAGTAAAATAAAGGAAAACGAAGCTGCGCACCGAATACGTAAATAAAATATCGTATTGGAGGGGAGGAACGGAGTTGAAAAGAATCGATGTCGCTTCCGCGCAAGTGTTCAACGATAAGGGGCAGCTGCTGCTGGTAAAAAATGTTCGCGGAGCTTCGTCGTACTGGGGGCTTCCCGGCGGCGCGGTGGAGGCGGGAGAAACGCTGGAGCAAGCCTGTATCCGCGAGGTTCAGGAGGAGACGGGCTACACGGTCGGGCTGGTTGGCTTAAGCTCGCTAAGGGAGATGTTCTTTACGGAAGCGGGGCATCATGCTCTTATTGCGACGTTCTTTGCCGAAATCGTCGGCGGTTCGCTTCAGATCCAGGACCCCGACGGCGATATAGCGGAAGTCAGATGGGTCGATCTTCCGACCGCACGGGAGCTTATGCCGGAATTTGCGGAGCGGTTGAGGCTGAGCGAGGCTGACGGCAAGACTCCGGCTTTTTACTCGTTCGAGGGCGCGCTATAAACCGGGCGCCGCGGAACGGTTACATGAATGCGGCGAGGCGATATTGATCCTATTTGGGGGAGGCGTGGACGATGTCATATTTATCTGTCAGTACGTGGAGCTTGCATCGGCTGCTTGGTCCGCTTCGGTGGACGGTTTGGGATGAGGAGGCGGGATCGCATCGTACCCGCGAGCAGGAACAGCCGCAGGTTCTGACTTTGCTGGAGCTGCCGGCCGAAGCGGGGGCGAGGGGTTATAAAGCGGTCGAGATTTGTCATTTTCATTTCCCTTCGACGGATAGCGCTTACCTGCAGCTGCTGCGCAATCGGTTCGAAACGGCCGGAGTGTCGTTCGATACGCTGCTGCTCGATTACGGAGATTTATCGACGCGGGACGAGAAGAGACGCGAAGCGGATTATCGCCTCGTTCAAGAATGGATCGAAGTGGCTGCTCAAGCCGGCGCGAAGCAGATTCGCGTCATCGCCGGGGATGCTTCGCCCGAGGATAAGGAAGCGCTGTATCGTTCGGCGGCGAGCTTGTCGGAGCTGCACGAGTATGCGGCCAAACGCGGTGTAAGCGTCATAACGGAAAACTTCAAGCCGCTCATGTCCCGCGCGGACAACTGCCTGGAGCTTCTGGATCGGACGAATCATCAGGTTCGCATGATTACGGATTTCGGCAATTTCGCAGCTCCCGCCAAATACGGCGAGTTCGCATTGACGCTGCCTCACAGCCTCTCGGTCCATGCGAAGGCGCATTACGACGAGGCGGGCATGCCGGACGAGCCGGAATTTCGCCGCTGCCTGGATACGCTGCATGCGGCCGGCTATAACGGTTCCGTCGTACTGATCTATGACGGTCCGGGCGATATGTGGGAAGGACTCGCGCGGATTCAGAGAATCGTCGAGCCTTATTTGTAGCTTCTGAATATGGCGGTTGTGGAATCTTTTTCCATATGCTATAGTACTATTTATACGTCATTCCACATTTCAATCGTTTATCGATAAAGGAGGTGTCAACATGCTGCAAGTTGCCTTAAGTAGTCAGTGGTCCCATTATTGGGTGCATCTAACTACGATCGTATTTCGCTCCGCCATCGGCGGGAGAGGTCTGTCTTTTTACGGCGACTGCAGCATTTTGACCCATATAGAGCGTACGGTGAGACCGGTATAATCCATGCCGGCCACGGTAAGGTTTCTACGGCTAACGAAAGCCGCGGGTAAAAGGTTGCCTTTTGCCCTGCGGCTTTTTTGTCGTTGTCGGGAAACGAGGGACGGCGCTGTCTTACCGGTAACCGGGGACATGCCGATCGTAAACCCGTACGCCCATTATCGACCTATCGAATGAAAGAGAGAGTGATGACCATGATCATCTGCGCTTTAGATAAAATGAACAAAGGCTGGGGAGGAGCCCCGGTCCTTCAAAATTTGACGGTAGAAATTCACGAAGGCGACCGAATTGGATTGGTAGGGCCTAACGGCTGCGGCAAAACGACGGTGTTAAAGCTCATAGCCGGTCTGGAACCGCCGGATAGCGGCGCCATTCATTGCAGGAAGGGAGCCCGTACGGCGCTGCTGGCGCAAATACCGGACTACGGTGCGGACACGACGGCGGAAGAAGTGCTTCAGAAAGCATTCGCAGACCTGCTGCTAATGCGCGAGCGGATGACGGAGCTGGAAGCCGGAATGGCCGATGCCGCATTTACGGACAGAAGGCTGAAGGAGTACGGTGAGCTGCAGGACCGGTTTGCCGAGATGGGCGGGTATGAGATGGAGGCCCGAATGCTGCGGGTGGCCGGCGGTCTCGGCTTGACGGCTTTACTTGGGCAACCGTTCAGCAGCTTAAGCGGCGGGGAGCGCACGAAGGTATGTTTGGCCAATATTTTGCTGAGGGAGCCGGACCTGCTGCTCCTGGATGAGCCGACCAATCATCTCGATCTTCAAGCGCTTGAATGGCTGGAGGGCCATTTGCGGGATTACCGGGGGAGCGTGGTGATCGTGTCCCATGATCGTTACTTCCTCGACCGTGTCGCCGGCAAAATCATCGATTTGGAAGGCGGCTCAGGCGAAGTGTATCACGGGAACTATTCTTACTTCGTAGTGGAGAAGGAGCGCCGGCTGCTGGCGGAATTCGCGGCTTTTCAAGAGCAGCAGAAGAAGATCAGGAAGATGGAGGAAGCGATAAAGCGATTGCGGATATGGGCGGCGCAGGCGGATAACCCGAAGATGTTCAAGCGGGCGGCAGCGATGCAAAAAGCGCTGGACAGGATGGATAAGCTCGACCGCCCCATGCTTGAGCGCAAGAAGATCGGGCTGTCTTTCCAGGCGGGAGAACGCAGCGGGAACGACGTGATCACGCTTAAAGACGTGAAAATGTCCGTAAGAGCGGGGCAGGCGCCGGGTTCAAGCGAGGCAGCCGCATCTCGGGTGTTGTATTCCTCGGTGAATATGCTGGTCCGCTATCGCGAATTTGCTGCGATTGTAGGCGATAACGGAAGCGGCAAATCGACGCTGCTCAAGATGATTGCCGAAGGGCTCGCGCCGGATCAAGGCACCGTACAATTAGGAAGTCAGGTCAAGCTCGGCTATTTGGCCCAGCAGGACGGATTCGTGAATGACGAGATGACGATCTTGGACGCCTTCCGCGACGCCGTGATGGTAGAAGAAGGGGAGGCGCGCCATCTGCTTGCCAAGTTTCTCTTTTACGGTGCGGCCGTTTTCCGTAAGGTCAAAGCTCTGAGCGGCGGCGAGAGGATGAGATTGCGGCTCGCTCAGCTGATGTATCAGGACGTCAACGTGCTGATGCTGGACGAACCGACCAACCATCTGGATATTGACGCCAGAGAGGCGCTCGAAGATACGCTCGCTCAATTCGAGGGGACGATCCTCTGCGTGTCGCACGACCGCTATTTGCTAAACAAGCTGTTCCCGATTACGTATTGGATCGAGCGGGGGGAGCTTGCGCGCTATGAAGGGTTTTACGATGAAGCCAGGAAGAAACGCGACGAGCTTCGGTCCTCCGCTACGATCGGGCGCGCCGAACCGGCCAAGCCTGCGCGAAAGCAAGAGATCGCCACCGCCGCAGCGGAGAGCACCCGCCAGACGGAGAAACAGTTAGCCAAGCTGGAAGCGGAAATTGCAGCGGTGGAACGCAAAATTGCGGTGCTGGATAGCGCGATGCTGCAAGAGAACATTCCGGAAAAGTTGACGGAGATGTACAACGAGAAGCTGCTGCTAGAGGCGGAACGGGAAATATTGTATCAACGAATGGAATAAATGTGGTAAAATCAGGGAGGCAGGGGATGAGGGGCATTGGAAAAAATTTGAATCGGATGACACAGACGAAGGCTGCTTCCAAGGGAACTTGGAGTGGCATAAGCCCGGGGCGCAGCAGGCCTTCGTCTGGTCATTCGGATAATCGTGGTTCGGTTTAAGGAGCAAGGTTGGAGACAGTCACCATTTCATACCCGTGCTCCTTCAAATAATGGATAAGCTGAGGGAGCGCTTTGACGGTATTGCTCAAGTTGCCGTTTTTCCCGCCGGCGGAATGCTGCAAAATGATCGCGCCGGGCTTGAGCTCTTTTTTGAACGTCTCCATAATTTTCTCGCTGGTGTAGCCCTGCCAGTCTCTTGTGTCCACCGACCAGAATATAAGCTTGTGATTGGATTCCGCGTGATCGACGACTTGCTTGGATATCGCTCCGTAGGGAGGGCGCAGCAGCGTTGAAGGCCGACCGGTAAAGCCTTGAATGACGGCATCCGTTTTATCTATTTCATCCTTTAATTGCTGTTCGTCCATCTTGGTCAGATCCTGATGATCCCAGGAATGGTTGCCGACTTCATGGCCGTTTTCCACGATGCGCTTCATGACATCCTTGTGTGCGGACGCATGTTCTCCGGTGACGAAGAAGGTCGCGACGACTTGTTCCTTTTTCAAAATGTCGAGAATTTGGTTCGTAAATTTGGCGTCGGGTCCGTCGTCGAAGGTGAGCGCTACTTTTTTCTCGGAACGCGGTCCCGAATAGATGACATGCTCCTTGACGTTAAAGGCTGCGGCAGCCGGTTCTTGGCCGGAAGCGAGCGGTACTGCCGGATTGCCGCCGATATTGCTTCCGTTGGCATTAGCGGAGACAGGGTTGATTACGGTTGAAACGGGCGCCGTCTGATCGGTTCCCTGGGCTGAATCCTGCGCTGCGGGTTTCGCTCCGCATCCGGCCACTACCATAATGATGAGTGCGAGTGCAAACATTTTCCGATACATGTCGATCCTTCTTTCTACATTTCGTATCATCATTATAATAGATTCATAGATTTTTGTCGTTCGAAAAGAGAAAATGTCGAAAATAAAATAGCGGGAAAAGGAGTGGATGCGCCGTGACCCCGGCTACTTGTCGGAATGTGATGATCATTCTGCTTTGTTTAACCTCCGGCATTGTCGATGTGATCGGATACTTAAGCCTCGGGCATGTATTTACGGCCAATATGACGGGGAATATCGTATTGCTCGGACTGGCCATAGGCCATGAGGAGGGATTTGCCGTGCTTCGGTCGCTTGCGGCGCTGCTGGGCTTTATTGCAGGCACGGCCGCGGCCGCCGTTATCGTGGGAAGAAACAAGACCAAATCGTTTTGGCCCCGGGAGGTCACGCTCGCGCTTGGCATCGAAGGGCTGATATTGCTCGGATTCGCGCTGCTGTCAAGAGCGGAGGCTTCCGATACGATGGTGTATGCGCTCATTATTCTGCTGAGCGTAGCGATGGGAATGCAGACTACCGCCGCACGTCGTCTGGGAATTGCCGGCATCTCGACGACGGTGTTAACGAATAACTTGGCCAATGTAGTCGAGGATGTCATGAGCAAGGCAAGAGCATGGCTGCGCAAAGATAAGGCTTCCGGCTTCAGCCTCGATTCGGCGCTAAGACTGCTGGCTATCGTCATTTATGGCTTGGGCGCGATCGTCGGCTCCATTGCGGAAACCTCGCATCCGCTTGCGATCATCTGGGTTCCTATCCTGATTGTGGCGGGTATCGTAGCCGTGTCCGCTTCATTGTTCCGCAGCGCGGAAACCTCTTCATGAATCGGTAAAATGGCAAAGAAGCTTCCTGGCGCCGCCGGGAGGCTTCTTTCATCTTTCAGCCTGTTCAATAACACTGTGCGTCAAACCGGTACCCAATCCCCCACACGGTATGGATAAATGAAGGGGACGAAGGCGCGGCGATATTTATTTTTTCCCGGATTCGTTTGACATGCGTGTCCACCGTCCGGTAATCCCCGTATGTCTCGTGATTCCAAATTTCTTTAAACAACGTTTCACGGGATAACGATCTGCCTTCATTCCTTGCGAAAAAACGAAGCAGCTCATACTCTTTAAGCGTTAACGGGACAGTATGTCCATCTACCGTTACTCGCCGGGCGTCATGATCGATCACGAGCCGGGGGTAAATGAAGCGGTCGGCCGAGGCCCGTTCCCGGACGGAATGACCGTTTTTCGTGCGCTTCAAAATCGCGTGGATTCGGCACAGAAGCTCTCTCGGGCTGAACGGCTTGGAGACGTAATCGTCGGCCCCGGCCTCGAATCCTTGCAGCCGGTCCGTTTCCTCTCCCCTCGAGGTAAGCATAATGACAGGCGTCGATTTCATGCTTTTGAGCATTTGGCATACATCCAATCCGCTTAAGCCAGGCATCATCCAATCGAGCAGCACCACATCGTAATCTTGGGTCAAAGCCAGATTCAAGGCTTGCTGCCCGTCCCCAGTCTCTTCTACGGCTGCGCCGTCCTTCTCCAAATACATACGAACCAGCCGGGCGATGCGCTCTTCATCGTCGGCGACCAATACGGTGTAGGATCGGTCCATGCTGCGTAATCCCTCCTTCACCTCTAATTGTAGGCCTGGAGAGGAGGGATTGTCATGACTGCCTGGTGTCATTTTACCGTCAGTTTCGTGGCTAAACGATGGCTCCTTTGTGACGAACGGATGAAGTCCGGGGCGCCAGCACTTCGTTCAAGCTGCCAGCACGCCTTCAGCCGGCTTATGGACGACACGGGAGAAATTGAATTCATAATACTAGCACCGAAAACTCAACGGAGCTATGCTCCGGGTCAACTTGCCAATTTGCAATACTCAAGATTATTCTATCCCTTCAATAATTAGTTTGAAAAATGCCGCTGCATACAACGGCTCCCGATTCATCGAAGGTTTATGCCAGACGCCGACATGTCCATCTCTTTTAACCCTCTTGCCTCCGATTATATAAAAACGCTACTGACAACAGCGTGTCAGTAGCGTTTCAACATATTTTCGGCTTCTTCACGAATGCGATTTCGCAACGATTCTGGCTCTAATACGGTTACATCCGCTCCCCAGCCAAGTACCCAGGACAGCAATTCTTCCTGCCGACGAACGCGCAAGATCGCATGCAGCCCATCCGGCTGTTCTGTCATGCTTTCCATATAATGATAGTTGGATTCCTTTACCTTATCCGCTATGTCATCGTTAAATCGAAGGCGAACTTGCAAGTTCCGATCATCTGGGGGCGCGTACTCTCTTAGATTAAAATGAGAGGGCAGCTCGAACCGGTCTTCCGAATCGATAAGCTCCGTCATACGGGACAAGCGGAAATGGCGAATGCTTTGGCGCAGATCGCAATGGGCCACGAGCATCCACGACCCTTGAACGAGCGCCAGCCCGTAGGGAGCAACGGTACGAGCGCTATGGCGTTGGCCGTTGGAATCCGCATGTCGTTTTGTATAATGAAAGCTGATCTTTCGCTGGTCCAATATCGCCTTCCGGATCGTTCCGAGATGCTCCGTTTCTTTGGTCGGTGCGATCCGTTTATCGGACGGGAGCAGGCGCATCGATTTGCTTACGCGAGCGGTTTCATTGCGGACGTTCTCCGGCAGAATGGCTTCGATCTTACTGCGAGCGGCTTGAGCCTTGACACGATAGTCATGATCAAATCGCTGTTCGATAAAATCGGTGCCGATAAGTAAAGTCACGGCTTCTTCTACCGTGAAGCTGATTGGCGGCAGGAAATAGCCTTCCATCAAGGAATATCCCGTTCCGGGCGTTCCTACGATCGGTACGCCCGCTTCGCTTAATGCCTGAATGTCACGGTAGATGGTCCGCACGCTGGTTTCGAATAGGTTCGCCAAATCTTCGGCTTTTACTACATCTCTGCGCTGCAGCTCCAGCACGACGGCTAACATACGGTCGGATTTATTCATTGGCGCTCCCCTTACAACCTATCATGGTGTGGCTTGATCGCTACGCGTGTAACGCTGCTCAACCTTCATCACCTTCCAGACGGTTACGGAAACGATCCACGCCAGAAGGAACAGGGCGACCAGCAAATAGCCGAAGTCCCCGAAATCCAGCTCGTTGATCCATAAGAAGAAAGACCCTTCCAATTGCAGCTTGTCGCTCAATACTTGGATCAGCTCGACCATGCCTATGATTAACGCCGCTATGACGGACACGGTGGTTACGGTGACATTGTAATACAGCTTTTTGATCGGCGAAGTAAAAGCCCAGCGGTACGCCTTGGTCATGAACATGCCGTCCGCAGTGTCCATCAGGCTCATCCCGGCGGCGAACAGAAGCGGCAGCGCAATAATTCCGAACACGGGAATAGATGTTTTGGCCGCGCTGGCGGAAATGGCGAGCAGCCCGATTTCCGTCGCCGTATCGAAGCCGAGACCGAATAAGAAGCCTAGCGGATACACATGCCAACTGCGGTTAATAAGCCGGAACATGGGCTTCAGCAGGCGCGAGAAAAGTCCGCGGGAGTCCAGCATGTCTTCGAGCTGCTCGTTATGGATTCCGGTCGAGCGCAGCTTGCGGAATACTTGATACAAATTGAGCAGAATAACCAGATTGATCAAGCCGATGATGACGAGAAAAGCCCCGGACACCGTCGTGCCGATGATGCCTCCGACCTCCTGCATGACCGGCATTCGGTCCTGCAGCCATTTGATGGACAGCGCAATCGCCAGCACCATCAGGAACACGACGGAGGAATGCCCCAGCGAGAAATAAAATCCGACACCTAGCGGATTTCGCTTTTGCTGGATAAGCTTGCGCACCGTATTATCGATAGCGGCGATATGGTCGACGTCGAAAGCATGGCGCAAACCGAAAGTATAGGCTAATAATCCGAGGCTCCAGAAAGCCGGGTCCGTTCGGGCCGCCGACACCAATCCGACGATGCCTACGGCATGGAGGACTAGGATGACGGCGAAATAACCGCCCCAGGATGATCTGATGGCCCAAAGGTTCTTAAACATACTTGCTCCTCCTTCATTGCAGCACCGTTTGTGATTTTAATGATGTAAACTATTATCACACGTGTTACTTCCATAACAAATAGTAGCACAAATTCCGGAAATGTATAGTCCTTTTACGAAAAAAAACTCAACGGAGGAGCGGAGGAGGATTGCGCCTGTATTCAGGCAGTTGTGCGATAGAAGAGGGGAGATTCGGCGGCGTACCGAGACGTCGATGGGCCGCCGGTTAGGCGCGCATGCAATAAGCCAAGTCGGCTCCTATCAAGACAAGAAGGAATTGGCTTATGGTCGTTTCATTTATAACGGCGGCGTTTTTTCGAGCTACAAATGCGCGGCCAGCTCCTCGGCGAACGCTTCAAGACCGCGCTGATCCGCTTCGTCGAACCGGCTCGGCAGCGGACTGTCAATATCCAATACGCCCAACAGCTGTCCCTGCTTAATAATCGGAACGACGATTTCGGAACGCGATGCGGCATCGCAGGCGATGTGCCCTGGAAATGCATGCACATCGTCCACGCGCATCGTCTCCATCCGCTGGGCCGACGTTCCGCAGACGCCTTTTCCGAGCGGAATCCGGACGCAGGCAGGGAGGCCTTGAAACGGGCCTAACACGAGCTCCTGATGCTTTAATATGTAGAAACCTACCCAGTTTACATCGCTAAGAAATTGATGAAGCAGCGCCGAAGCGTTGGCCAGATTGGCGATCCGGTCGGTTTCTCCTTCCAGTAAAGCGGCAAGCTGCCGCACCACCGATTCGTAGCGTTCTTCCTTCGTGCCTGTATAGCTTTCAGTCTTAAACATGATGCATCCCTCCGATAGATCCGTAAACCGTTTCTGAAGTCAGCTATTATATACGCCAGAACGGAATGTGACTTTACTATAGGATTGGCGGCGTTGGTTTGTCAAGAAATGCAGCGCTCATAAATAATATTCGGCAGAACAAGCCAATAATAGGAATTAGAACTGGAAAATGGATTTCTACGGAGGTTGAACAAAGAATGAGACAACGGCTTTGCTTGATTATCGGCTTGACGCTCGCATTGGGGCTGCTTGGCGCCTGCGGCAAAAAGGAAGCGATCCCGCCCGAAGCGGCGCCGACCCCGTCGCCGTCCGGCGGCGCCTCGGCAAGCCAAGGCGCATTGGCCGCCATCAAGAGCAGCGGGAAAATCCGTTTCGGAACGGAGGGCACTTATTCGCCGTTCAGCTTCCACGATAAGGACGGCAAGCTGACGGGCTTCGATGTGGAAGTCGCTCAGGAGGTGGCATCGCGGCTCGGCGTTCAGCCGGAATTTATTGAAACCAAATGGGACGGCATGGTCGCCGGGCTGGATGCCAAACGATTTGACGCCATTGTGAATGAAGTATCGATCAATGAGGATCGTAAAGCCAAATACGACTTTTCCGACCCGTATATCGTATCCAAAGCCGTTCTGATCGTGAAGGCGGACAACCAGAGCATCACGAAGCTGGCCGATTTGAAAGGGAAGAAGTCGGGGCAGTCGCTGACCAGTAATTTGCGCGCCATTGCGGAATCGAACGGCGCTTCCATTGTCCAAGTGGACGGCTTCAACCAAGCGGTCGATCTGCTGCTGTCGAACCGGATCGATGCGACGGTTAACGACAGCTTGTCTTATCTCGATTTGAAGAAGCAGAAGCCGGATGTGCAGATCAAGGTCGTCGATGAAACGAAGGACGCTTCCGAGAGTGCCATAATGTTCAATAAAGGCAATGAGGATTTGGTCGGGGCGGTCAATAAAGCGTTGGCGGATATGAAAAGCGACGGCGCTTATTTGAACATATCGCAAAAATATTTCGGGCAAGACGTTTCCAAGTAGAGGAAGACGAAGATGAGCGACAGATCCGTTCACATCGTTCTCGATTCGTTTCTTCCGCTGCTGCAGGCCGGCATCGCCTACACGGTTCCGCTCACGCTGATTTCGTTTGCGCTCGGCATCGCGCTGGCGTTCGTCACTGCGCTCGTCCGGATTATCGGAAAGGGGCCGCTGGACTGGCTGGCGCGGTTCTATGTGTGGATCATAAGGGGGACGCCTTTATTGGTCCAGCTTTTCATCATATTTTACGGCTTGCCGTCCATCGGTCTTACGATTGATGCCTTTACCGCGGCGGTCATCGGATTTTCGATCAGCGTAGGAGCATACGGCTCGGAAATTTTCCGGGCGGCGATCCGCTCGATTCAGAAGGGGCAATGGGAGGCCGCCTATTCCATCGGAATGACCCGCTGGCAGGCGCTGCGCAGAGTGATCGTGCCCCAAGCGATCCGGGTGTCGATTCCGCCGCTGTCCAATTCATTCATCAGCCTGGTCAAGGATACGTCTCTCGCCGCTACCGTGACCGTAACGGAGCTGTTCCAGAAAGCGCAGCAAATTACGGCGGTCGTCTACGAGCCGCTCCTGCTGTACTCCGAAGCGGCGGTCGTCTACCTTCTTTTCAGTACGATTTTATCGGCGCTGCAAAGCAGGCTGGAGAAGCGCTACGACCGATTCGTCGCCCATTAGAAGGGAAGTCAACTATGATTGAGATCGTTAATCTAACCAAGTCGTTCGGCTCGTCCGAAGTGATCCGCGGCGTCGATTTGTCTGTGAAGCAAGGGGAGGTGCTCGTCATTATCGGCCCTTCCGGTTCCGGGAAATCGACGCTGCTGCGCTGTATCAATGTACTGGAAATTCCTACCGGCGGCAGGTTGACCGTAGGAGGAAGCTCTCTTGAATTTCAGGAGCGCAGGAAGCCGAAGCCGTCGCAATTATTGGAGATTCGCAGAAAAACCGGCATGGTCTTTCAAGCCTATCATTTATTCCCCCATCGGACGGTTTTGCAAAATGTGATGGAAGGCCCGGTTACCGTGCAGAAGAAAAAGAAGGGCGAGGCGCGCGCCGCGGCAATGACTTTATTGCAAAAGGTAGGGCTGGAGCAAAAAGCGGACAGCTATCCGCACAGTTTGTCCGGCGGACAGCAGCAGCGGGTCAGTATTGCCAGAGCTATGGCGATGGACCCGGACGTGCTGTTGTTCGACGAGCCGACATCGGCGCTTGATCCCGAACTGGTCGGGGAAGTGCTCAAGGTCATCAAGCAGTTGGCCGTCGAAGGGATGACGATGGTTATCGTCACTCATGAGATGAAGTTCGCCAGAGAAGTGGCGGATCGGGTGATCCTGCTCGCCGACGGCGTTATTGTAGAAGAAGGCCCGCCGGAGCAATTGTTCAGCCGGCCGAAGCACGAAAGAACCGTGCAATTTTTGTCTTTAACGTACAGGGAGATGTAATTGGCCCAACAACCCAAAGAATCTGACTTTAACTTGTGAAGAATGGCGGTAAGAGATAGGCGACGATGTCAGTTTGTTGAGCGATTGTTTAGTAAAAAACATTTGAATCTATAATTGACTCCTTGCTGTGCCGGATGCTATGCTTGGGCTGCATAGGTGCAGCGGACGTGCGATAATAAAATCCGTTGTTTTGTAAGCGATTACCTATGCGCTGATCCGGAAGTTCCGATTACTAAACTTTGTATTTTGTTTAGCAGCTTCGACGGTTACAGCTTCTATTCAAAAGGAGGGTTTACATGAGGAAGAAATGGTTGAGTTCTTTAGGGTTATGCTTGCTCGCGGGATCGATGACGAGCGCCTGCTCGCAGCAGGACGGAGAATCGTCCGCCGTTGCGAAGACGGAAGCGGATCAGCCGGTGGAGCTGTTCTTTTATTCGGGAGGCGGGGATACGACGGAGGCGTTCGATGCCCGCTTCGGGGATGCCATTCGCCGGAAGTTCCCCGGCTATGACATTAAGTACATACCTGTTGACCCTAACAATCGGATTCAGCAGCTGGTTACGGCAGGACAGCGGATTGATCTGTACTATGGTTCGATCGGCGTATTCAATGAATCGATCACCGCGGGATTACAGCTGGATTTGACCGATCTTCTCAAAAAGCATAATGTGGATTTGAACGCTCTGGAGCCAACGCTGCTTGAAGCGGCCAAGACGGTTTCGGACGGCAAGCTGTACGGGCTTCCGGTGTTTAACAATATGATGGTAACTTATTATAATAAAGCGTTGTTCCAGCGGTTCGGTGTTCCTTTTCCTACAGACGGCATGACATGGCAGCAGACGCTGGAGCTTGCCCGAAAGCTGACGCGCAATGACGGCGGCAAGCAGTATACGGGGCTTGTCGTATCCCCGACCCATGTGCTGCGGATGAACCAGTTTTCGCTGCCGTACGTTGATCCCAAGAACGAGAGAGCGACGATTAACAGCGATTTGTGGAAAAAAATGTATGAAACTTACTACACGGAGCCGGCAAGAGATCAGGTATACAAGGATCGAATCGCGGCCTTAAATAATAAACTCCCTTACAAGGACGATTTTTTGAAGGAACAGAGCCTTGCCATGTTCGTCTATTTATCCGATCTGCAGTCCATTTTGCCTGCGGAGATGGCTAATCTGGATTGGGATATCGTATCGATGCCTGTGTTCGAGGACCAGCCGGAGGTCGGATCGCAGCCTTATCCTACATTAATGAGCGTAACGAATATGGCGAAAAATAAGGACGCGGCGATGGAGGTTTTGAAATTCCTGGTATCGGAGGAGTATCAGACCTATGCGGCGCAAAACGCCACTGTCCCCGTCCTGCAAAGCGCCGCCGTGCAAAATGCGCTGGGTCAAAGCGCGGCCTTTAAAGATAAAAATCTTAAAGCGATTTTCTACAATAAGCTTGCTCCGTTATCGGCCAAAAGCAAGTACGATAATGCCGTCGAGAAGGCTTATACGAAGCCGCTGGTGGACATTTCGACCGGTAAGCTCGATTTGAATTCGGCGCTGCGAACCGCGGAAGAGGAAGCTAATCTTGCCATTGCTCAAGAAAAGGCGAAGTAGCGGCGCTTGAAAAAACAGGAACAACACCCGATTCGTTTCGCGCAGGCGAAGCTGACGGGTGTTGTTTATCGTTGCGTGCCCAAAAGATCGCTGGCAAGAAGCGGGAAATTGAAACATAACCTGAACATAAGCGTATTACCAAGTAACGACATAACCCAAGGGAGGTTGACTTCATGGATGCAGAAGTAAGCAAAAGCCCGAAACGAACGAATATCAGCTTCGTTATTTCCAGCCTGCTGATAGCTTTTATCGTCGTCGTCGCCGGTTTGAACAGCTTTGCTTCCGTACAATACGGACATGTGGGACTGTACAAAACGTTCGGCAAGCTCAACGACGAGATTCTCGGACCGGGCATACATCTGAAGATGCCGTTCGTACAGACGGTCATTCAAGTCAATACGCAGGTCACGAAAGCGGAAACCGATACCTCGGCCTCATCCAAAGATTTGCAGCCCGTATCGACTCATGTCGCGGTAAACTATTCGGTGAATAAGGAAGCGGCGTTTAATCTGATGAACAATATCGGCGGTTCCTTCGATACGGTCATTATTTCTCCGGCCATTCAGGAAATTGTCAAAGAAGTGACGGCCCGATACCCGGCCGAAGATTTGATCGCCAAGCGCGACGTCGTCGCAGGGGAAATCAGCGACCATTTGACTAAGCGGCTTGCCAAGTACGATCTCATCGTCAACGACATCAACATCGTCAATTTCAAATTTTCCGATGCGTTCAATCAATCGATCGAAGCGAAGCAGGTTGCCCAGCAGCAGGCGCTTAAGGCGGAGAACGACCTGAAGCGGATCGAGATCGAAGCGAAGCAGAAGGTGGCTCAAGCGCAGGCGGAGGCCGAAGCCTTGAAGCTGAAGAAGCAGGAGATTACGCCGGATCTGGTCCAATTGAAGCAGATCGAGGTTCAGGAGAAGGCGCTTGAGAAGTGGGACGGCCGCCTCCCGACCGTAACCGGCGGAGCGACGCCGTTCATAGACCTGGATTCTCTTGGGAATAAATAGGAGGGCGGCGGAATTCGGGCAAATCCCGCCGCGATCGGCAGTTTCAATGCAATGACGCCTCTGAAGCGCAGGCGTAAGGCTGCTCCGTCATCAATATTCGGCGGAGCAGCTTTTTCATTGTTAAGCTTCAGAGCATCACGTCGCTTTTGGGGATTTGTTCAGTCCGGCCGACAGGCGACGGCATGCAGCAATCGGTGAATGCCAAGCGGCGAATTTTTCCCGGTAAAGCCGAGGCTTTTTAATCATGCAGAGAGGGGACTTTTCAAATGAGCAGGATTCTGTTATTATTTAATAGTAATAATTACTATTAAAGAGGTGCGTAAATGGCAACGGAAGCGCTAAGCGACAAAATTCCCGTCACGGTATTGAGCGGTTACTTGGGCGCAGGCAAGACGACGGTTTTGAATCATGTACTTCATAACCGTCAAGGGCTTAAGGTAGCAGTCATCGTGAACGATCTAAGCGAGGTCAATATCGACGCCGGGTTAGTGCGCGACGGGGGAGGACTCAGCCGGACGGAAGAGAAGCTGGTGGAGATGTCGAACGGCTGCATTTGCTGCACGCTGCGCGACGATCTGCTGGAGGAAGTCGAACGGCTGGCCAAGGAAAAGCGGTTTGACTATATTTTGATCGAATCGACCGGAATCGGCGAGCCGCTGCCCGTCGCCCAGACGTTTACGTATGTGGATGAAGAGAACGGGATCGACTTATCCCGGCTAACCCGGCTCGATTGTATGGTCACAGTCGTCGACGCCTATCATTTCTGGCATGATTACCTCACCCGCGAAAGCTTGAAGGACCGCGGGCAGGAAGCGGGAGAAGGCGATACGCGAAGCGTCGTTCGCCTGCTGATCGATCAGATCGAATTTTGCGATGTGCTGATCGTCAACAAATGCGACATGGTGTCCGAGGAGGAGCTGGAAAAGCTGGAGACGGCGCTGCGCGGGCTGCAGCCTAAGGCCAAGCTAATCCGTGCCGTGAACGGAAACGTCGATCCGAAGGAGATACTGAACACGCGCCGCTTCAACTTCGAGGAAGCAAGCCGCTCGGCCGGCTGGATTCAGGAGCTGCAGAAGGAACATACCCCGGAGACCGAGGAATACGGCATCGCCTCCTTCGTCTATACGCGCAAAATCCCGTTCCATCCGAAGCGGCTGCTGAAATGGCTTTCGCGATGGCCCGCGTCCGTCGTTCGTTCCAAAGGCTTGATGTGGATTGCGACGCGCAACAAGACCGCCATTTCCTTCAGCCAAGCCGGCGTATCCCGGCAGCTGGCGCCCGCCGGTGTGTGGGTTGCGGCGTTAACCGAGGAGGAGCGGCGCGCCTATTTCGGCAGCGAGGTTCCCAAATCGGCGGATTGGGACGAGACGTGGGGCGATCGGGTGACGAAGCTGGTTTTTATCGGGGTGGATATGAACCGGGACGACATCATCCGGACGTTGGACGAGGCGCTGCTGACGCCGGAGGAGATGAACGGCAATTGGAGCAAGCTTGAAGATCCGCTCCCGGCCTTTCGTTAATTACATAAAAGGAGATGAATGATCATGAGAGTAACTGTTACGCTGGCTTGCACGGAAACGGGAGACCGCAATTATACGACGACGAAAAATAAGAAGACGCAACCGGGCCGGTTGGAGCTGCGAAAGTATTGCCCGCGCTTGAAACGGCACACTTTGCATCGGGAAACCCGCTAATATCGATATACAACGCAACGAATCCGCTTTTGTGCCAAAAGCGGATTTTTTTGCGCGTCAAGGACCGGCACATTGTAATACTTCCGCCATGTTCGTCAAGCCCCGCATCGGCGATAATAGCATTTGTAAGCAACGGCGAAGGCCATATTCTTACAATTTGAAGTGCGAGGGGCAGAGGCACCAGGGCTTGGATTTCAGACAATCCGGCAGTGCTTGCGTCAGGTTGACGCTGGTATACTGTGCGCTCTTGCCGCCGTGCTTCCTGCTGATGAAGGGGTTCAACTCTTATTGAAAAAGTTAACAGTGACCGGCACAGGGAATCTCTCATGGCTTAGACAGCATACTGCGTGTAAGGCTATGCAATCCGTGGATACCGGATCGGGGACCGTGCGGACGGCGGATGATCGGCGGCAGGCTGGCGGCAGCGGGAGCAAGTTCGGCCCGCTCGCCCGGCCTCCATGCATCCGGTTGCTCAAAGCCCAGGCGTCCCCGTCCTTAAACGGGATTCCGCCCGAACGCGCGGTGAGATTCCTATGTTCAGGTCGACTAAGGAGGATGTCATGAATTTGAAAAAATGGATCTGGACGACGATAACGGTTCAAAACGACGAACGCGGTTTGCTGTTTCGCGACGGAAGCTATATTAAGCCGCTAATGCCCGGTACCTACCGGCTGCGGCCTTTTTCCAAAGAGCGGGTAACGATTCTCGGCGTAACGCAGCCGTTCGCCGTTCCGGGCAAGGATGTGCGGCTGTTTCTGCACGACAGCGTTCTGCTGGAGGAGCTGGACGTTATCCGGGTAGCCGACCATGAATATGTGCTGCATTACGAGGACGGCAATTTCGCCGGTCTGCTGACGGCGGGCACTTACGCGTTCTGGAATGTGCTGAAGAAGCATGAGTATATTCGCGTCGATACGCGCGCGCCCGAGCTGCCGGATACGATAGAAGCATCGATTTTGCCAAAGCTGTCCGCTTACTATCAAGCGTTCGAGGTCGCAAGTCACGAGACGGGCGCCTTATTTTATAACAACCGGATGATACGGGAGCTTGCGCCAGGAAAATATTATTTCTGGAAAGGGCCGGTATCCGTGCAGGTTCAGACCGTCGATCTCCGCCAGCAGCAGATGGATATGACCGGACAGGAGATAATGACCGAGGATAAAGTGACCTTGCGGCTTAATTTCGTATGCCAATACCGGATCGTAGATCCGCTGCGTCTGCTGCAGATCAAGTCGTTTCAGGAACAGCTGTACATTCAGCTGCAGCTGATTTTGCGCGAATATGTAGGCAGCTTGAAGCTGGACGATCTGCTGAAGATGAAGCAGGAGATCGCCGCTTACGTGCTGACGCGTCTGAACGGCAAGAGCGAGGAGTACGGAGTCCAGTTTTTGTCCGCCGGGCTTAAGGATATTGTGCTTCCCGGTGATATTAAGGATATTTTGAACACGGTGCTTCTGGCGGAGAAGAAAGCGCAGGCGAACCTGATTACGCGCCGGGAGGAGATCGCTTCTACCCGCAGCCTGCTGAATACGGCGAAGCTGATGGACGAGAATCAGACGCTGTTTAGGCTGAAGGAGCTTGAATTTCTGGAAAAAATTTGCGACAAGATCGGGAGCATTTCGCTGACGGAGGGAGGCAACTTACTGGAGCAATTAAACTCGCTGCTGGGTGAAAAGACCCCTGGAAAAGGCGCATGAAAAACGCCGGGCGACGGTCTTTCAAAGATGTCCGGACCGCGTTAAAAAGGATCGAGAGCCGTAGACGGCCGTCTATGGCTTTTTGGCATGGAGAACAAGCTGCGGCGCATTAGGGAAGAAACGCCATTTCTTTTCACCGTTCGCCAAAAAACAAGCCGCAATTCGACTGACTTTTACATAACGTTTTTTTATGATGAAATGTAAGCGCAATCTATGCAGGGTCGGGTGATCGAATTGAATGTCAAAAAGCTGCTGCTAATGCCTTCCGGGGTATTTAGGCGATTTCTTGTATCCTATGTTTTGATTCTTCTCATTCCTTTGTGCACGGGGCTCATCTCGTACTTGACTTCGGTGAATATCATCAAAGCGAATGCGTTCGAAGCGTCGGACATGATGCTGAACCAGAGCAAGGATGTGCTCGAGCATCGGATGAAGGAAGTGGAGGCGTTCGCCAGGCAGGTTGCGTTGAACCAAAATTTGAATTACTTGCTGAGCGAGACGAGCCCGGACCCGGCGCAGCAAAACATTTACGGCATGTGGAAGGCGTGGAGGGACCTTGCGCCCTACAGCTTGACCAATAATTTTATGCTGGACTTCTACATCTATTTAAACGATTCGAAAATTATCGTCTCCGCGGACGGCGCCTACGTTCGTCCGGACGATTATTATGAGCTGCACCGGCTGGACGTTCGAGCGGTGGCGCGATACGTATTTGCAACAGGCGCAAAATCGGACCGTGCTGCCTTCGCATGCATACAGCCGCGCCGGGCGCGATATGCATGTCATTACTTATTTGCAATCGCTGACGCTCGAAAGCGCGGCGTCGACGAAAGGCACGCTGGTCGTTCATATCGACGAGAATCAGATCAACAGCCTGCTGCGCAGCATTACGGATCAATACGGCGGCTGGGCGTATATCGTCGACCGCGACGGCCGGAGCATCACATCGCTGGGGCTGGATGCTGCGCAATCGGAGCGCCCGAAGTATGCGAGCGGGCAATATATCGAGCGCGATCATCTGATCATCGCCGCCTTATCCGATTATAACGGCTGGACGTATGTCGTTGGCTTGCCGCAGCATATCGTGATGAAAAAAGCGATCTATATCGAGAAGATTACGCTGCTGCTCGTCGTCCCGACGCTGCTCTTCGGCCTGTTGATCGCCTTGTTGTTTGCGTACCGCAACAGCGCGCCGAATGAACGCTTTTATTTATGACGACGATACGACGTATTTCATCATGAAGGACGGCAAGGTAGATATGGCGGCGAATAAGCCGGAATGGAAGCAAGGGCTTGCTTACGCTCGTTCGCTCGTCAAGGACGGCTTGATCGATACGGGAGCGTTTACCCAAAACAGCGATGCTTACAAGCAGCTCGGCGACAAGGCCGACGCCCAGCTCCTCGGAGCCGGCGCGGCGATGCATCCCGGCATTTTCGTCACGACGGGCACGGAGCGGGATAAGGACTACAATCCGCTGCCGCCGCTCACCGGCCCGGGAGGGGCGCATAATACGCTGTGGAGATACGGCGACGTCGCCGGGGCGACCTTCGCGATTACGAATAAGGCAAGCGAGGACAAACAGATTGCCGCGATGAAGCTGATCGATTATTTATTCTCCGAGGAAGGGACGACGCTCGGATACTTCGGCGAGAAAGGAGTCAGCTGGAAGGATGCGGGGCCGGACGACGAAGGGCTGGGCGTGAAGGGCAAAATTACGCCGATTGCGCAGGCGCCGAATTCGCCGCCGCTGAACAACAAGTGGGGAGCGCTGGCCCAGTATTACAATACGGCGGAATACCGCGCCACCTGGACGGCGGCCAAAGATATTTACACTGCGGAAGGCTACGAGCGGCGGTTGTTCGAAGCGACGAAGCTCTATGAGGGCAACCAGCCGAAGGAAGTATACCCTTACTGGTCGGTGTGGGTGGATACGGCGGTAGCGGATGAAGCGGCGATGCTGCGGCAGAACATAACGGACTATATCGAGCAAAATATGCTTCAATTCGTTACCGGCACGAAGGATCTGGACAAAGATTGGGACGCCTACGTGAGCGGCTTCAACAACTTGAATTTGCCGCGGTATTTGCAAATTTATCAGGAAGCGTACGATAAATCGATGAAATAGTCTTAATAAATGCCGCAAAAAAGGAGGGAAACGAAGTGGCGCAATGGCTGGAGCAATGCCATATCGCATGGGATACTCCGAGCAGACACTCGGGCGAGAGCATGCCGGTGGGCGGTCACGATATCGGTTTGAACGTATGGGTAGAAGGGGAGGAGCTGCTCTTTTATATGGACCGCAGCGGCAGCTTCGATGAAAACAACCAGATGCTGAAGCTCGGGAGAGTGCGGCTGCGGCTGCATCCGAGCCCGTTCGGAGAAGGCTGCGGCTTTCGCCAGGAGCTGAAGCTCAGAGAAGGATACGCGGAAATTACCGGCACGGCGGCGGACGGCGGGCAAACCCGCATTGAAGTGTGGGTGGACGTTCACCAGCCGGTCGTCCACGTCGAGGTATACGGGGATCAGCCGACGCTGCTGGAAGCCGTGTATGAGAACTGGCGGCTCCAGGAGCGCGAGGTGCCGAAGGACCGGCGCATGTCGGCGCTCAGCACCGTCGGTTATCCGGGGACGGTTACGACGAAGCCGGATCAGGTCGCATTTGACGGAGAGGGCGTCTTGTTTTTCCATCGGAACCGCTCGGAGGAGCTGTTCTTCGATAAGGTGGTGCGGCTGGAAGGTCTCGGAGAGGTGGAGCGGCAGCTGTGGAATCCGCAGAAGAATTTGACCTTCGGCGGCATGATGACGGGAAGCGGCTGCAAGCCCTCAGGCGTCGAGGAGGGCAGCTATATCCGGACGCCGTATCGCGGGTGGAGGCTGGAGAGCAAGCGGGCTGAGAACAATCACCGGGTGGCGGTATACTTGCATACTTCGCAGGCGGACAGCGAAGAGGAGTGGAGGCGGGAGCTGGATCGCTTGATCCGCCATGCGGAGAAGGACATAGTCCGGGCCAAGGCCGATTCCCGCGAATGGTGGAGAGCCTACTGGGAGCGCAGCTACATCCATATCCGCCCGGAGCGGCCCGACGCGGACGATCCGGTATGGCAGACGGGGCGGAATTATCAGTTGTTCCGCTACATGCTGGGCTGCAACGCCTTCGGAACGTATCCGACCAAATTCAACGGCGGGTTGTTCACCGTCGATCCCTGCTTCGTTCTAAGCGGCGACGACAGCTGGCAGAGCGAGTCGGCGGATTTCCGCCGGTGGGGCGGCGGCAGCTTCACGGCGCAAAATCAGCGGCTCGTCTATTGGCCGATGCTGAAGAGCGGCGACGGCGATCTGATGAAGCCGCAGTTCGACTTCTATCTCCGGGCGCTGCCCAATGCGGAGCTTAGGACCAAGGTGTATTGGGGACACGAGGGCTGCTCGTTCACCGAGCAGTTGGAGAACTTCGGCCTGCCCATCGGTTGGGGATGGGGGTGGCCGGACAGCCACGACCGGATTCATTGCCGGAAGCCGTTCATGGACCCGACCGAGCAAGTAGCTCCATGGATCAAATATTTGTATTTGAATCAGCTGGAGTTTTCCTTCATGATCATGAAATTCCGCGAATATTCCGGCGCGGATATTCGCGAGTACATGCCGTTGATCGAAAGCTCCATCCGGTTCTTCGACGAGCATTACCAATATATGTATTCGCTTGAAACGACCCGCAGACTCGATGAGCAAGGTAAGCTCGTCCTGTTCCCGTCCACCGCTTGCGAGACGTATAAGCTGGCGCTGAATCCGGCGGATCTGGTCGCCGCTTTGACCGCCGCCGTGAGCGCCGTGCTGGAGCTTCCCGGGGAATGGCTCGACGGGAGCGAGCGCGGCGGCTCCCGAGCCTATTACCGCGAATTGCTGCAGCGGCTCCCGGAGCTGCCGTACCGGTACATCGGCGGCCGCAAGACGATTGCCCCCGCGCAGAGCTGGAACGGAATCCTGAACGTCGAGATTCCGCAGCTGTATCCCGTCTTTCCTTACGAGCTGTATGGAATCGGCAGAGGGGAGCTGCAGGTGGCTATCGACACCTGGCGGTACGGCGTCGATACGCCGGAGCAGAAAAACCATATCAGCTGGCATCAGGATAACATTTTCTGCGCGAGAATGGGTTTGACCGAAGAAGCGGCCGCCATTGCCGTGAAGAAGCTGGCGGACGGTCCGCTGCGCTTCCCGGCCTTCTGGGGGCCGGGCCATGACTGGCTGCCCGATCATAACTGGGGCGGCAGCGGCATGATCGGACTGCAGGATATGCTGCTGCAAACCTCGGGGGATACGATCTATTTGCTGCCGGCTTGGCCGCGGGGGTGGGATGTCGATTTCAAGCTCCACGCCCCGGGGCAAACGGTCGTTCAAGGGCAAGTGCGCGGAGGGAAGCTCGCCGGCTGGTCGGTGACGCCGGAGGCGCGAAGCGGCGACGTCGTGAATATGTGGGAGACGGAGGGCGGCGCGGACGCCGCGGGGTAGAACTTAACATCACATAGGGATCGAACCGGCAATCGCCGCGTTTCTTGCTTGAACAGCAGGAGGCGCGGCGATATTTGCTTTGTGGGGGGCGTTTTACACTTCGGGCGGAAATAAGGTACAATGGGCTTCGTACTTGCACAAAAGCTTTGCAGTCATCTGCATAATACCGGGAGGCATCGCAAATTGTGAACGGGAACATTCCGAATATTTTGGTCTACCATACGAGCGAAGCGGACAAATATGCCGATTTTCTTAGAGAACGCGGCGTCGCTTCCGTGCAAACGGCATCGACGCCGGAGGCGGCGCTGGAGCTGCTGCCTGGCACCGACTGCATCATGGCATGGCGCTTTCCGACGGAGCTGCTGTCGAGACCGGAGGCGGCTTCCGTCCGCTGGATACAGTCGATAGGAGCAGGCATCGAGGATCTCGTATCCGATCCCGCGATACCGCGCCATATCGCGATCACAAGAATCGTCGATCAATTCGGCGGCTTGATCGCGGAATATGTATTCGCCTATTTGCTTCTGATCGGCAAAGAGCTGCCGCGCATGATGAAGGCGCAGTCCGAGCGCCGGTGGTCGCCTTTTCGCGTCGATGCTCTGCAGGGCAAAGTGATCGGCGTCGCCGGGCTCGGGTCCATCGGCTCGGAAATCGTGCGCAAAGCACGCGCCTTCGACATGACCGTCTACGGTCTGAGCTTTAGCGGCGCGCGGGCATCCCTCGTGGATCGGCATTTTGACGGAGCGCAGTGGTTGTCTTTCGTTAAGGAGCTCGATTATTTGGTGCTTACGCTGCCGTTGACGGAGCAGACGAGACAGGCGGTCGATCGCCGCATTTTGCACGCCATGAAGCCGGAGGCAAGTCTGGTCAACGTCGGTCGCGGGCCGCTCGTCTCCGAGCCGGATCTTATAGAAGCGATGACGGAAGGACGGCTTCGCGCCGCCGTGCTGGATGTGTTTGACCGGGAACCGCTCGCCCCGGACCATCCGTTCTGGGGATTGCCTAACGTCTATGTCACTCCGCATTTGTCGGGCCAAAGCAAGTTTGACGCAGTCGGGCAATTTTTTATGGACAACTTGCGGCTATTTGCGGCCGGCGAGCCGCTTCGGGGAATCGTAAACCGGGAGCGGGGCTATTGAGCTAGAGTCTGAGGGAGACAGAAGCGCCGACAGGCCGATGATCGGGTGATCCGGCCGCGGCTTGTCCGCCGCTGGCAGCGCAGGGAACGGGCGGAGGCTTCGCCTTCGTGCCAAAGTTTGCCGACGGGTTTGTTTATCGATTTCCGGGCAATGCCAGCTCAAGTTTACATAATTATAATTATGTAAACTTGAATCTCCCCTGGAAGTATGGTGAAAAACGAGCGAAGGGGCCATTTGAATCCGGAAAAGCGTCAGCGGTCGCCTAAGAAAAACGGATTGGAGGATCAAATGGGCGCCGCCGCAGACTTTTTTTCCATCACGTTTCTAGGTAACCGGGGAGGACAGCGGCCGGAATATCCTCAGTGAGCTTGGGGCAGCCTCCGCCTCTAGTTAATTAGCCCTAGTAGAACGCTGGAGGTCCTATGCTGTCAAATAAGATCAAAACGATGCGAAAATGAGAAAATATACACTTTAGATGGAAGGTTGTTCCTGCTATAGTATACATAATGCGACATCGAATCCAATGAATGAGGTACATGGATGAAACGAACATTTCTCAAGGCAGCCATAATAACCATTTTGGCGATGAATTGGATCGGTACGGTTCCGGCGCAAGCCCAGCCGAATCTTGCCGGCAGCGCAAAAGTGGCTGCAACTACGCTAAATGTCCGCAGTCAGCCCGATGCCGGCTCCAAGGTCGTCGGAACCTTATCGAACAATACGGTCGTCGCCATATCCGATGAAGCCTACGGCTGGATCAAAGTGAAATCCGGCAATATGAGCGGATGGGTAGCAGGTCAATATTTAATTAAGCAGACGGGAAGCACGGCGGCCAATCCAAGCGGTAAATCCGGCTCCGTCACAACGGCCTCGGGCAGCTCCGGCAACGCCAATGTCCTTGTCGACTCCCTGTATATGCGCAAAGGTCCGGGTACGGAGCATACGGCGCTGGGCGTCTTGTCTCAGGGCGACAAGCTGCAGGTGATGGAACGCAATCAGGATTGGGTTAAGGTGAAGGCCGCGAACGGCCTGAACGGCTGGGTGTTCGGCAAATACATAGGAAGCCAGCCCGCCAAAACGGCGGCGCAGCAGCTGGGATCTTCTTCGAAAGGGCTGCAGGGCAAAGTCATCGTTATCGACCCCGGACACGGGGGCAACGATAACGGCGTGATCGGCAAGAAATATGCATCCAGCGAAAAAACGCTGAACCTCAAGACGTCGCTTTACTTGGCGGACAAGCTGAGGTCGGCGGGGGCGCAAGCGATTTTAACGCGCACGAGCGACAAGGAGAAGCCTGAACTAAGCAAACGGGTCGTCATTAGCGAATCCAAGCATGCCGACGCTTTTATAAGCATTCATTATAATTCTTCTCCGAAACCGGTCAGCGGAACGTTAACCTTCTACTACTCGAAAACAAAGGATATGCCGCTGGCGAGAAAGATCGAGTCTCGGCTGGATCAGTCGCTGGAATTAAAAAGCAACGGCATCTCCTTCGGCGATTATCATGTGCTTAGGGAAAACGCCCGGCCGTCGGCGCTCGTCGAGCTCGGGTTTCTATCGAACGCCAAGGATGAGGGCGTCGTCCGCACCTCGGCTTATCAGCAAAAAGCCGCGGAGGCCATCGTGAGCGGGCTGAAGGATTATTTTAACAGCATGTAAAATAGAAGCAAACAAATAAGCCGCGCCTTGGGGATTCCCTAAGACTGCGGCTTATTGCGTTATACTGGCGCGGCCGCCGTTACTTGTTCAATGCAGCCGACTGCGAGAATTGAAATTCGTTGGACTTGGCAATGATTTTATCTCTGGAGTCCTTCACGATCACTTGGACTTTGGCGGGAAGCTGCTTCTGCTTATCGGGCTTCAGCAGGGCGATAACCTCTCCGGGGTTCACCCACTCCGTTTCCGCAGGCTGCCCGTTAATTTGCACGATGCTGTTGTAAGGGAGATAATGGCCCGAAATTTTGAGCGCCGTTCCTTCCTCCGCCGACTCCTTCTGAACTCCGTCAATGGACATCGGGCCCAGGCCGAGCACATAATGCTCGTCTTTGATCTCGTTCTTCATTTCCCCGTAGCCGTATTGTTCCCCGAAAATAATGTCATACTGCAGTTTCTCGTATGTTTTCAGCGCTTCCTTGTCGATATGCATCTGATCGTATAAATTTTCCGGCGGCAGCACGGGCATACTTTTATAAAGCTGAGCCAAATAATCCGTATAATAAGTGCCGGGTCTTTGCGCCAATTGAAGCAAATAAGGAGTCATGAACGAAGGGCTCATATGAATATTGTCCTTATGCTCGGGCAAGTAATTATTCCAAATCAGGACGGGCACGCGATACATTTTGTCCAAAAATTGCGGATCGTTTTCCTGTAAATAACCGCTGTCCTTATAAGCCTTGTAGTTGTCGCCGAGACTCGGCAGATGATCGCCGAAAAACAGCAAAATCGTCGGCTCTTTAGTCGTTTCGTAGTGCGTCACCAGACGCTTCAGCATATCGTCGGCCCCGACCAAGCCTTGAGCGTACGTTTCGAGCAGCCCTTGCGATTCGCCGCTGACGCCGGATACCTGGATCGTATTCTCTTTGAACTTGCCCGGATAGTAGTGATAATGATTTTGCATCGTATTGGCAAAAACAAAATCGGGGCCGTTCGTCGATTCGCTGGCGTCGATAATTTGCTTCGCGACCTCCCGGTCGGCCAAGTACGGTCCGTCGTATTCAGGCTTGAAAAATTCCTGGGAGATGAATTTCGAGAAACCGAAGTTCTCGTAAACTTTCTTACTATTATAAAACCAGCTGTGAAACGGGTTGATCGCCGTCGAATGATACCCCTGCCTTGTTAAAATGCTGGCTATCGAATCGATCGGCTTATTGACGTATTGATTGTACGGGATGGAGCCCTGCGGCAGAAAGCGCATGGAATTGCCCGTCAGCACTTCGAACTCGACATTGGCGGTTCCGCCTCCGAATTGCGGAGACAGGAAGGTGCCGCTCGTATATTTCTTTACCAGCTCGTGATAGAACGGGAGCGGGTCGCGGCTAAACGTAATGCCCTTAATTTGCGTTGCGTCCCAGAACGATTCGCTCAGCACGATGATGACGTTCGGCTTGACGGCGCCAGGCGCCGGCACCTCGGGTACCGTAGAAGCGGCGGCGGAGCGGATCGCCTCCTTATTATACCCGTCAGGCTGACTCATGAATAAAAACTTCAAATTCATCATCGTCGTCAGCAGAAAGCCGTTCGTCTTGACGTTTTCGGTCTGGTCCCAAGCGATGTTTTGGATATGAACCCAGTTTTTCATCGATGCCGTGCTGTCGGAATAAATGTTGGAAAGCAGAAACAGCGCGATGATTCCGACGCCGAGCCGGTGCTTCCAATTCAGCCGGACCGCGATGCGCGGCAGCTTGTAGAGAAGCAGCAGGCTGATGACAATGAAAGCGATAATTCCGGAAATGACGGTGAAGTTCAGCAGACCCGTCACATATTGCGCCATATCCTTCGTTTCGCTGGTGAGCAGCAGGTCCCAAGGCAGGAACGGAACGCCCAGAATATCCAGTTTGACCCCGCTAATGAGACCGAAGATCAGACAGACCGCCGAGACGAGCCAGAACGATAGCCGTATCCGTCCGGTCACGGCCGCAAGCAGAAACATAAAGCCGAGAACAAGCAATGTGTTCAATAAGAGCTCGGGCATCGCATGAAACGTCCATTTGAACGTATCTCCCCATTGCCCCCGGCTCAGCAGCTCTACCAAAAATACAATCCAGATGGACCACAAGAGCAGCGGCAGCCGCCGCAGCGCTCTCCATCCGTGATTTTGAATTGCCAGCTGCAATTCCCCCATGAGATCACCACATCTTAATATGAATTTAGTGTAAAGCTGTCAAACGCCTATCATAGTATAGCATACCTATGAAGCCCGGTGAATAAGCAGCGAATTAGGCAAACGCTGGTCGTATGCGGAAGCCGGTAGAGAAGGGCCGGGCCGCGTTATCGGTTGAGTCCGCAGGACAGGTGTGGTACTATTTAGTGGAAAGAAATATAGCAAACTTAAACACTAGGGGTGCGTTAAGCTGAGAGAGGCGGGAGCCTCAACCCTTACACCTGATCTAGGTAATGCTAGCGAAGGGAAGTGGACAATGCCCGGGACTTCATACATGCGCAGGCAGACCGCTTCGACAGGAAGCGGTTTTTTGTTTTATCCGGATAGGGTTCGCGGCTTCCTTCCCGAGAGCGGCGGGGGGACGTTGCTCTGGTGTTCAAAAACGAAAGGAGACAAAAACGGATGAACGAACCGTTGGAATCGTTATTAAAGCAGGTGGAAGCAAGGGCGGAGGAGCTGGTCGGGCTGGCTTCGCGATTGATCCGCTTCCAAACCCCGGCGCCGCCGGCAAGAAATACGGCGGAGGCTCAGAGCTTTATCGCATCGTTTCTCGAAGAAAAGGGCTTCGCCATTGACCGCTGGGACGTCTATCCGGGCGATCCCAATGTGGTAGGCGTTCTGCGGGGGCAAGATCCGGCACGGTACAAAAGCTTGATTATTAACGGTCATGTCGACGTTGCGGAGGTTAGCCAAGGCGAGGCTTGGGATACCGATCCGTTCGATCCGTTCGTGAAGGACGGATCGCTGGTCGGGCGCGGTGCGGCGGATATGAAGGGCGGTTTGGCCGGCGCGCTGTTCGCCGTCCAACTGCTGCACGAGGCAGGAATCCGGCTCCCGGGAGACGTGCTGTTCCAATCCGTCATCGGGGAGGAAGTAGGGGAGGCGGGAACGCTCCAGTGCTGCAAGCGCGGGTACAGCGCGGATTTCGCCGTTGTGGTCGATACGAGCGACCTGCATATTCAAGGTCAGGGCGGCGTCATCACGGGCTGGGTAACGGTGAAAAGCAAGGAAACCTATCACGATGCGACCCGCAGAAATATGATCCATGCCGGAGGCGGCCTTCACGGGGCGAGCGCCATTGAGAAGATGATGAAGATTATTCAGGGCTTGCAGGAGCTGGAGCGGCATTGGGCGGTGACCAAAAGCTATCCCGGATTTGCGCCGGGGACGAATACGATCAATCCGGCGGTGATCGAGGGAGGCAGACACGCCGCGTTCATCGCCGACGAATGCCGGCTTTGGATTACGGTGCATTTTTACCCCAATGAAACATACGAAGGGGTGGCGCGCGAGATTGAGGACTGGCTGGGCCGGGTTTCCCAGGCCGATCCGTGGCTTAAGGACAACCCTCCGCAATTTCGCTGGGGCGGCGCTTCCATGATCGAGGACCGCGGCGAGATATTCCCTTCGCTGCAGGTCGACCCGCAGCATGAGGCCGTCCGCCTGCTCGGCGGCGCCCATGAGAGCGTACTTCTGGAACCGGCTATCGTGGACGTATCCCCGACGGTTACCGACGGCGGCTGGTTCTCCGACGCCGGCATTCCGGCCGCGATCTACGGTCCCGGCAATTTGCGCAACGCCCACTCCGTCAATGAGCGGGTTTCCGTGGAGCAATTGGTACGGTTTACTCAGGTGATGCTGAAGTTTATATACGAATGGAGCCATACGCTCAAATAAGGAGGAACGAACGATGACATTTTCCGAATATTTAATGGAGAAGCTGCAGCCTGTCTGGCGCAAAAATCACTCTCATCCGTTTGTCCGGGAGATGGGCAGCGGAGAGCTGGAGCTTGCGAAATTCCGGTTTTACATGATTCAGGACTATTTGTATTTGATCGATTATGCCAAGCTGTTCGCTCTGGGCGCCGTCAAGGCGGGGGATTTGAAAACGATGGGCGAGTTCGCGGGACTGCTGCACTCGACGATGAACGAAGAGATGTCGCTGCATCGCGCCTATGCCGCCCGGTTCGGCATATCCGAAAATGAGCTGGAGCAAGCCGAGCCGTCGCCGGTTACGCTCGCTTACACGCACTATATGCTGCATGCCGCCCAGAACGGCTCGCTGGCCGAACTGGTTGCCGCTCTGCTGCCGTGCATGTGGAGCTACTGGGAAATCGGCAAGGAATTAGCGCGGATTCCCGGGGCCGCGGATCATGAATATTACGGAGAGTGGATTCGGATGTACAGCTCGGAGGAGTTCGGTTCGCTCGCCAAGTGGTGCATCGGGCTCTTGGATCAGCTGGCCGAAGGGAAACCGCAGCGGGAGCTCGACCGGCTTGAAGAGATTTTCCTGCATACGACGCAATTCGAGTATTTGTTCTGGGACATGGCTTACCGCGAGGAGCTGTGGCCCGAATAAGCCGCTTGTCCGGCAAGGGAAGCGAGAAGCGAGTAATCGGAACGACAACGCATGACCGTTTCATCTGCAGGTCCGCGCCTTCGTCGGCATGGCGATGAAAACGCGCGACCCCGCCCTTGTATGGGCAGCGGTCGAAATTCGACATGACATGATGTTCGCTGAGATCGCGAAGCAGCTGGGCCCGGATAAAGTCGAGGCGCTGTGGAGAAGCAGGCCGGACTCGTATCATGTCGTCACAGGAAGAAGATTTGCATAGGAGAGATCGGTATGAATCCAATGACGAAGCCCGAACATCTAAGAATAGAGCCACTGGCGGCTTCGGGCCGGGCGGAAGAAGAAAGCTTCCTTCAGGGCGTGAAGGACTGCATTCCGACGCTGCTCGGCTATTTGAGCATCGGGCTGGCCGCCGGAGTGGTGGAGAAGACCGCCGGGCTCAGCATTGCCGAGATTGCGCTGATGAGCATATTGGTCTATGCCGGGGCCGCCCAATTCATCGCATCCGGCATGATTGCCGCAGGCACATCCAGCACGGCTATCATCGTTACGATATTTCTGGTGAACCTTCGCCATCTGCTGCTCAGCGCGGCTTTATCGCCGTACTTCCGGCATCTGTCCCCGGCGAAAAACATGCTGCTGGGCACTCTTTTGACCGACGAGACCTTCGGCGTGGCGATCAGCCGGGCGGCGGCCAAGCATCGGCTCAGCGAGAAATGGATGCACGGCTTGAACGTGACGGCGTACTTGAACTGGATCGCCGCCAATATCGCCGGCGCCTTCTTCGGGCAGTGGATCACGAACCCCGAGCAATTCGGGCTCGACTTCGCTCTTCCGGCCATGTTCATCGGACTGCTGGTGCTGTCCGTCGCCGCCCGCAAACGGTTCGCGCTCGATACGTTCGTTGCGGCCGCGGCCGTCCTCGTCGCCATAGCCGTGAGCTGCTATATTTCGGACAGTCTCGGCATTATTATTGCTGCCGTGATTGCATCGACGATAGGTATGGTGTTGGATAAATGGAAATAAAATGGTATATTTTGATCGTTATTATAGGGTCGGCCGTTGTGACGTTCCTCCCGCGGGTCATCCCGCTGATGGTGCTCAGCCGTCTGCAGCTGCCCGAATGGGGGATGCGCTGGCTCAAATACGTTCCTATTTCCGTTATGGCCGCGCTTGTCGGCCAGGAATTGCTGATGAAGGAAGGGGATTTAATTCCATGGACCCGCAATATCGAATTGCTGGCGGCGCTGCCGACTTTCCTCGTCGCCGTGTTCACCCGCAGCTTGCTAGGGACCGTTGTGACGGGCATCGCGGCGATGTTCGTTTTGCGGTGGCTGTTCTGACCGTTTAGGCGGTCGCCAGGCTCCGTTTTTAGCCTGAATTTTTTGAAACCGATCGTTTGGGCGGCCGTATAGTTTGAAGAATCCTTTTTTTATTTAAAACCATACAATAATAGGAGTGATTTTTCTTACATGGACCCCGAGCCCGAACGAAATACGTTTAGAAGTTTGATCCGAAAAGGAAATATGTCGTCCGCGACCGCGGCGGCAGGCAACACCTTCATCGCCCTTATTAAATGGGCAGCGGCTGTCATGACAGGCAATGGCGCGATGTTCGCTTCGACGATGCATTCGGTAGCGGACGCCGTCAATCAAATGTTCGTCTTCGCCGGAAGCGTGCTTGCAGAGAAAAAGCCGACGAAGCGATTCCCGGCCGGTTTCGGCCGCGTCATCAATTTGTTCTGTATGGTCGCTGTAATCGTCGTCACGATTATGGCGTACGAGACGATCAAGGAAGGAATTCATCTGATCCAGCATCCTATCCATTCATCCGGCTTCTGGCTCAATATAATCGTATTGGCGGTTTCTATTCTTATAGACGGCTTCGTGCTTGTCAAAGCGATGAAAGAAGTCGTCCGCGAATCCCGCAGCGATGCGAAAGGGTTGGCAGTCGTATCCGCCGCGTTCCGCAATGTGAAGCGGGCGGCGCCTCCGACACGTCTTGTCTTCTATGAAGATCTGGTGGCAACCATAGGCGGTTTGCTTGCGCTTCTCGCCGTTATCGTCACCTCGCTTAGCAGCTTTGCCGTCTTGGACGGCGTCGTCACGGTTGCGATCGGCTGCTTGATGGTGCTAATCGCCTTTCGCGTAGGCTATGACAATATGGCGGGTCTGATCGGCGTAGCCGCTCCTCTCGAAGTAGAGGAGAGGGTCGCGGGTATCATATTAGCCGAAAGCTTCGTGACCGACATCTACCAGCTGAGGGTGCTTCAGGAAGGACGCTATTATCACGTGGAAGGCTTGATCGAGCTGCAGCGCGGCTTAACGCTGGCCGATGCGGACGATATCAAATTTAAAGTGAGAGACCAACTGCTTCAGGACCCGGATATTACCGATGTCACTTTGGGAATACTGGAAGACAACGGGGTAAGAAACTGGGTTCCGGCCGAAAGCAGCTAATATAATAAGGCATCGCCAAAAAAACCGTTTCAGGCTTATCGCTTGAAACGGTTTTTCGTTGTTGCCGCTGCTTGCTGCCGCCGCCGATGTGTGAAAAAGCAAGAAGCTAGCGCTCGTTCAGCTGAACTTCAAACGTCGTCGTCCCGTTCGGAACGCTTTTTGCGGAAATTTTGCCTTGATGCTGCACGACAATGGATTTCGCAATGGCAAGCCCTAAGCCATAGCCGCCGTTTTGCCGCGAGCGCGAAGGATCGGCCCGGTAGAAACGGTCGAAAATTTTATCCAGATGCTCCGCCGGTATGCCCGGTCCTGTATTGCTTACCGTCAATCGCACATGGTTTTGATGCTTTTTCAACGCAAGAACGATAGAGCCCTTAGGATTGGAATATTTAATGGCGTTGTCCAGCAGGATCATCGCCACTTGTTTCATCTGTTCGCTGCTGCCGGTGACGGTTAGCTCAGGCTCAATGTCGTAATCCAGCGCAAGATCCTTCTCGAATATGACGGCCTCCATGGTCAGAATGACACTCTCTACGGCTTCGCTCAGATCGAAGGGGACGTAAAGCATCCGCGGCTTGGCGTCATCCATTTCGGTGAGATAGAGCAAATCCCTCGTCAAAGTCTTCATGCGCTCCGTCTCCGCCTTAATATGATGCAGCCATTTGGCCTGCCCGTTGACGGTGTCCTCGCCATTGGCCAGCAGAACGTCGGCATTGGTATTAATGACGGCCAGA
This sequence comes from Paenibacillus doosanensis, assembly GCF_025060755.1. Taxonomy (GTDB): domain Bacteria; phylum Bacillota; class Bacilli; order Paenibacillales; family NBRC-103111; genus Paenibacillus_S; species Paenibacillus_S doosanensis. Next base: position 5,490 of record NZ_JANYUY010000027.1, on the reverse strand, counting down.
GGCGTCCTCAGCTCGTGAGAAGCGTCGGCGATAAAACGCTTCTGCTTCTCAAAGGCTTCTTTGACCGGCTCGATAGACCGGTCGGCGAAATAGCGGCTGGTCAAATAAATAATCCCCAGCATGAAGAGGGCGACGGCGGAGAAGGTGTACACGAGATTGGTTAGAATCGTTTGCCGGTCGGTGACGTCCATATATACGATGAAATACCCCGATTGATTATTGATGACGCTGTAGGCCCAGCGGGTTCCGTTGAGGGTGAACTGGCTGATTTTTTCGGGATGCTCGGCAGCCTTCTTCACCGCGGCGGCATAAAAGTCGCTGCTCATATCGAACCGCGAGTTCGTTTCGGTTATACTCCATTGCTTGTCGGTTTGCAGCGAGAAGGAGACGGAACGCATATGATCCTCCCCCGGCATATCCCCGCCCCTCGGTCCTGCGGGTCCGCCTTTTTTGCCTATGGGTCCGTCCTTTTTATTCGACGCATCCGCCGTGTGCTGAAGATCCATCATAATATCTTTGCGCACGTTTTGATACGTAATCGTATAGATGATGGTGAAAGCGCCGAGCATGATGATCGAAATGATGACCATATTCATCAAAAGAAGCCGGTTGCGCAGTTTGTCGAACATCAGGAGGATACCTCCAATACGTAGCCGACGCCCCGAATCGTGCTGATCTTGACCGAGGAATGCAGGAAAGCCAGCTTCTTTCTTAGAAACGAAATGTACACTTCTACGTTATTGTGCTCGGCGTCCGAGTCAAATCCCCACAGCTTCTCGATCATTTGCTCCTTGGAAGTTACCGATTGCTTTCTCGTCATCAAGAGCTCGAGCAATTCGCTTTCTTTCAGAATCAGCTTCAGTTCCTTGCCTTTGCACGTAAGCTTCAGCGTTGAGGTATTCAGCTCAAGATCTTCGAATCGCAGCCCGTCCTCGGGCACGATCTCTCCCTTGCGTCTGAGCGCCGCCCTAATGCGCGCCAGAAGCTCATCGGTAGAGAAGGGCTTGGCTACATAATCGTCTGCGCCGTAGTCGAGCCCCGCGATTCGGTCCGGAATCTCCCCTTTGGCCGTAAGCAGAATGACCGGCGTGTGGATGCCTTGCGCGCGAATCGTCTTCAAGATCGTCATTCCGTCCATGCCGGGAAGCATGATATCCAGCAGAAGCAGGTCATAGATGCCGCTCAGCGCGTTATCCAATCCCTCCTGGCCGTCATGAACGGCGTCGACGGAATAGTGCTGCTTCTTCAAAATTTGCGAGAGCGCCTCCGCCAAATTGATCTCGTCCTCCACAATTAATATTCTCATGGCTGCAACTCCCTTCGCGTCTTTATATTTCTATTATGGCAGGAGAACCTTTAATCAACCTTAAGCCGCTCCCGGTTCGGTTCGTCTGCTTCGGTTATAACATAAAACCCCATGCGGTTTCCAAAAATTTTTCGGCTCGTGAAGGAATTTAAGATTCGTTAAAGGTTCGCCTCCTAAGATACAGACATGCGAAATACGAGACAGTCGCTAACAGAGAAAGGAGCGTTGAACGATGGCGATCGAAGTGTTCAACCGATACGAGAACAAATACTTGATGGATACCGAAGCGTTTCACCGGCTCTACAGCAGCCTGATGGAATATATGGAGCCGGATGCGTACAACAAGGACGACAAGTTTTATTCCATCAGCAATCTGTACTACGATACCAAGTACCACAGCTTGGTGCGCAACAGTCTCTCGAAGCCGAAGTACAGAGAGAAACTGCGGATCAGAGCTTACGGCGTCCCCGCTCCGGATGCCAAGGTTTATCTGGAGCTGAAGAAAAAGGTGTTCGGTCTTGTCAACAAGCGGCGCACCGCGATCCGGCTTCAGGAAGCATACGAATTTGTCCGGACCGGGCAGCCACCGGCATACCGGGAAGGAATGAACCGGCAAGTGATCCGGGAGATCGGATACTTCCTGTCAAGATACGAGCTGCAGCCGATGACGTATTTGGCGTACGACCGGATCGCGATGTTTTGCAAGGGGAACCGGGATTTGAGGATCACGTTCGACACGAATATCCGGACGAGGCGTTACGATCTGTCGCTGGAGTGCGGCGATTACGGCGAGCAGTTGCTGGAGCGCGGCCAGTGGCTGATGGAAGTGAAGGCGGAGAAGACGATTCCGGTTTGGCTGTCCAAGCTGCTGTCGGCTCATCAGATGTATCGAACGAGCTTCTCCAAGTATGGCAACGAGTATAAAAAATCGATCCGTTACGCGGAACCAGTAAAGGAGCAGGTGTTTCTATGATCGAGTCTATCTTCAATTCAAGCGCAACCGTCTCGCAATTAACGATGTCCCAGGCGTTGCTTACCTTCGCGGTCGCTATCCTTCTCGGCGGTATGATCAGCTGGACCTATATGAAGACGCAAACCTCGCCTTCGCCGAGCTTCACGCTCACGATGACGATTTTACCGGTAATTGTCGCCGTTATTATTTTGCTGATCGGCAGCAATATTGCGCGCGCCTTCAGTCTTGCCGGCGCCTTCTCGATCATCCGGTTCCGCAGCGCCCCTGGCGATTCGAAAGATATCTCATACGTCCTGTTCTCGATGGCGTCGGGCCTTGCCTGCGGCGTCGGGGCTTACGGCTACGCAGCGCTGTTCACCGTGCTCTTGTGCGCATTGATGTTTATTCTAAGAGCCGTCAAGTTCGGCGTCAGCAAGGAGTCTATGAAGACGCTGAAGGTCACTATCCCGGAGAGTCTCGGTTACGAGGAAGCGTTCGACGACATTTTCCGGAAGTTTAACATCGATTACGAATTGAAAAAAGTACGGACCACCGAGCTCGGCAGCCTGTACGAAGTCATTTATGCCGTGAAGCTCGGCCCGAATACGGATCAGAAGGAACTGCTCGACGCCGTCCGTACGCGGAACGGCAATCTCGATATTACGCTGACTATGAATCCTGCTTTGCAGGAATAAAACCAATGAGGAGCTGATAGCTTATGAAACGTTACAGTAAATCCAAAAAGATCGCCGCCGCACTTCTAGCCCTTATCCTTGTCGCCGGATGCAGCGCGAATACTTCCGAGACGGCAGCCACAACCGCCGCTTCGTCTTCCGCCTCCGCCGCGCTTCCATCCGGCGGCTCCGCTTCGGCAGCCGCCGTACAGCTGACGAACGTGAACGCATCGGAGACGGCAGGCTTCAATGAAGACGATGCGCTGACAAGCTGGAGCGAGGACGGTTCGACCGCGATTACATTAAACGGCTCCGGTGCTGCTGTAGAGGGATCGGGAGCCAAGGCCGAGGGAAATGTCGTAACCATTTCCGAAGCCGGCACTTATATAGCGAAGGGGACGTTCGACGGTCAGATTGTCGTTAATGCGCCGAAGGATGCGGTCGTGCATCTGGTGCTGAACGGCGTCCAGATCCATAACGATAACGGTCCGGCGATCCATGTGAAAGAAGCGGATAAAACGATCGTCACGCTGCCGGAAGGCACGGACAATGCATTAACGGACGGTGCGACTTACGCGGATACGTCAGACGATGCGCCGACGGCGGCGCTGTATAGCAAAGGCGATCTGACGATCAACGGCGCCGGCAAGCTGTCCGTTCAAGGCAATGCGAACGACGGCATTACCAGCAAGGACGATCTGAAGATCATGAGCGGAACGATCAGCGTGAAAGCCGCGGACGACGGCCTGATCGGCCGCGATCTGTTCGCCGTGCAAGACGGCTCGATCACGATTGAAGCGGGCGGCGACGGCGTGAAGACGACGAACGATACCGACGAGAACAAAGGGAAAGTCGTTATTGCGGGAGGGACGCTGAACATAACTTCCGCGAACGACGGCATTCAGTCGGCGGCTTCCTTACTGATCGGGGGCGGGACATTCCGTATTGTTACAGGCGGCGGCAGCGCAGCCTCCACCAAGACACATCAGGATCAAGATCAAGGTCCGCGAGGCTTTAACAGACAGGCGGCGGGGCAGAACCCGAACACGGCCGGGGAGCAGACTCAGCAGGACGATAGCGAATCTCCTAGCGCCAAAGCGCTAAAGGCAGCAGCCGATATGACGATCTCGGGCGGAGATTTCGAGATTGACGCGGCGGACGACGCCATTCATAGCAATGCCAATATCGCTATCCTGGGAGGGAAGTACAGCCTAGCAACCGGGGATGACGGAATCCACGCCGACACCTCCATCTCCATTTCGGACGGGACGATCGAGATCAGCAAGAGCTATGAAGGCATTGAAAGTATGGATATCGCGATTTCGGGCGGCACGATTCATCTTGTCGCGAGCGACGACGGCTTGAACGGCGGCGGCGGCAGCGATTCGGCCGAGGGAGGCAAGGGAATGTCCGGCTCTGCGAACGGCATGCTGACGATCAGCGGCGGCTACGTATATGTCGACGCGGAGGGCGACGGGCTTGATTCCAACGGCTCGGTATCCATGACCGGCGGAACCGTCATTGTGAACGGCCCGACTCGCGACGGCAACGGAGCATTGGATTACGACGGCACCTTCGATCTGTCGGGCGGCACACTCATCGCCGCCGGAAGCTCGGGCATGGCCCAAGCGCCGTCCGAGACTTCGCCGCAGCGCTCCTTCCTGATGACCTTCCCGAGTACTTTGGAAGGCGGCACACTGGTGACGATCACGGACGGATCGGGGGCGGAGGTCGCAGCATTCGCGCCGGCGAAAGCTTTCAGCAGCATCGTCGTATCCGGGGCGAATTTGAAAGCCGGAGAAGAGTATACTATCTCCACCGGCGGCGCGTCCTCCGGCACGGTGCAAGACGGCATGTACCAGGGAGGAACGGTTAGCGGAAGCGCCAAGGTCGTCACCTTCAAGCTGGGCGACACAGTTACTTATGTCAACGAATCGGGTGTTACTACCGCGAATACCGGCATGGGTCCCGGCGGAGGTCGAGGGCCGGGAGGCGCAGGCGGCCAAGGACGCCCGGCGGGAGGCGGCAGAGAGGCTGGACAGCCTGCCAAATGATTGGAATTCTTAAAATATAGAGCGCCTGCGCTCGCAAGGAGAAATGGGCTATGAGAAAATATCGCCAGCTTCATTTATGGATCGGATTGCTTACCTCTGTACTTATTTTGATCGAAGCCGTAACCGGCTTGCTTCTGTCGGAACCGGCGCTTATGGGGCAGGGACAATCGTCCCGCACGGAAATGAGAGTGCCTGCGCAAAACTCCGGCGCCGCGGCAGCATCCCTCCCAAGCGGCGTCTCCACCGACGCTGCGGGTGCGGTTCAGGTTCAAGTCCAGCGGTATGATGTCAAGTCCCCGAATCGGTCGAATTGGAAATTTTCTTGGCTGTAACAGCTGGGAGTGCCGAAAAAAGGACAGCTCAAACTGAACCCAGCGAAAAATCGAGATAATATCCAGATTTTAACTGGGAATTATGCCAGGGACTTTAGCAAAGGAGGCGTTAATCCTTCGCAGGCGTCACCTTCTTCCGTGGCGTATAGAGTTGGCCGTTGCGTAGCAGCAC
>NZ_JANYUY010000026.1 GCF_025060755.1 Paenibacillus doosanensis | reverse complement strand
AAAGCGACTGTGCCGATTCAAAGCCAGAAGGCCACGGGCTGGTGCACTTTCCTGCACCGTCCTCGCCAAGATAACAGGCTGTCCCCAGTATCTTTGCTCCACTACATGCTCAGGGTTCCGTTTTTTTTGGTAACTTTGACGGCTTCATTTTGTAATAACAGGGACTTTTTCACCACACTTCTAACGCCGCTCGATAAAATGCTCCCGGCGCGGGCCGGTAGAGATCGACCGGATCGGCACGCCGATTCGCCGCTCCAGGAAATCGATGTAACGCTTCGCAGGCTCCGGCAGCTTATCGTATTCCGTAATGCCGGTAATATCGCATTTCCAGCCGGGCAAATACTCGTATACGGGCACGGCCTTCTCCAGAAGCGCCCCGGCGGGAAACCGCTCCGTCCTCTGGCCGTCCACCTCATAGGCGGTGCATACCGGAATGCGGTCCAAATACCCGAGCACGTCAAGCAGCGACAAAGTGACCTCGGTAGCTCCCTGCGCCATGCAGCCGTACCTCGTGGCGACGGCGTCGAACCAGCCGACCCGGCGCGGTCGCCCGGTCTTGGAGCCGAACTCGCCCCCGTCTCCTCCCCGCCGGCGCAGCTCGTCTCCTTCCGGCCCGTGCAGCTCGGTAACGAACGGCCCGGCTCCGACGCAGCTGGAGTACGCCTTGGCTACGGCAATAATGCGCCGGATGGCATGAGGCGGAACTCCCGCTCCGACGGCGGCGTATCCGGCGAGCGTAGACGAGGAGGTCGAGTACGGATAAATGCCGTGATCCGGGTCCCGCAGCGCGCCCAGCTGGCCTTCGACCAAAATCGTCTTCCCTTCCTGCAGCGCCTCATGCAGCAGTTCTGTCGTATCGCAAACGAGCGGGCGTATCGCCTCCCCGTCCTGCAGCAGCCGCTCGGCCAGCGGTTCGGCTTGCAGCGGCTCTTGCCCGTACAGATGCTCCAGCAGCACATTTTTGCTCTCCAGGGCATGGCCAAGCTTCGCCAGAAGCGTGGAGCGGTCGTACAAATCGGCGACCTGAATGCCGATCTTCAAATATTTATCCGCATAAAACGGCGCGATCCCGGACCGGGTCGATCCGAACTGCCGGCTGCCGAGCCGCTCTTCCTCGAGCGAGTCGAACAGCTCATGATAAGGCAGCACCACTTGACTGCGCTCCGAGATGCGCAAGATCGGCTCCGGCACGTTCCGCGCCTGCAATTTCTCGTATTCCTCCAGCAGTCCGCGGACATTCAGCGCCGTTCCCGGTCCGATGACATTGACGATCCGGCGGTGAAATACGCCGGACGGCAGCATATGCAGCACGAATTTGCCGTAATCGTTAATAATCGTATGCCCCGCGTTGTTCCCCCCTTGAAACCGCACGACGACATCCGCCTGCGCAGCCAGCAAATCCGTAACCTTGCCTTTTCCTTCGTCTCCCCAATTGGCCCCTACTACAGCCGTAACCGAACCTTTCACATGCATCGCTCCCTTATTCCGGATGATTAAAGGCTATCCGAACATGAACGAGGACCGGCGTACATACTCCGTCCGTCGTACAAACGCGTTTCGGCAGCCGAATGAACTTACCTTGTCATTATATTCTGTGATAAGATATAAATATAATGAATAATATGTATATCTAATATAACTGGAGATTATATCATGGATTATAACCTCGATTTATACCGCGTGTTCCTGGCGGTCGCGAAGGCGGGAAGCTTCTCCCGGGCGGCGGAAGCGCTGTTCATTACGCAGCCCGCCGTCAGCCATTCGATCAGACAGCTCGAGGAGAAGCTTGGCGGGCCGTTGTTTTTTCGCACTTCGCGGGGCGCGAAGCTAACCGTCGAAGGGGAAGTGCTGCTCCGTTACATCGGGCAAGCGTTCCAGCTGATCGCAGAGGCGGAGCACAGACTGACCGAAATGCATCAGTTGCTGAGCGGGGTCGTTCATATCGGAGCTAACGATACGCTGTGCAAGCATGTGCTGCTGCCTTATCTGGAAGCGTTTCACAAGGAGTACCCGGACGTGAAGCTGCATGTCACGAACCGCACCTCGCAGGAGACGATCAAGCTGCTTAAGGAAGGCGCCATCGATTTCGGCATCGTCAATCTTCCCGTCGACGACGCGCAGCTCAGCATCCGCCGGTGGAAGCCGCTCCACGATATTTTTGTCGCCGGGGCCAGATACAGCCATTTGCAGGGGCAAACGATGACCCCGGCGGAGCTGGCGGCCTACCCGATCATCTTGCTGGAGAGAGACAGCAGCATGCGCAAATATGCGGACCGCTATTTTCAGGCTCATCAGGTTCGCATTACCCCGGAATTCGAGCTGGGCAGTCTCGATCTGCTTATCCAATTCGCCAAGACCGGGCTCGGCATCTCCTGCGTCACCGGGCAGTTCGCCGCCGAGGAGCTGGCTTCCGGAGAGCTGTTCGAGCTGCGGTTGGAGCCGGCTATACCGCCTCGTCATATCGGCATCGTCACTTTGAAGGACGTTCCGCTGTCTTTCGCGGCGCAGACGATGCTGGAGCTGTGCCTTCAGTCCTAGCAGCGGCTCCAACTGTTTGCCGTTGCCCCTCCTCTCGCGTCGGCATCTGCGCTAATCCGCCCTCATGCGCTTGGGCCACGGCGCCCGTTAGCAGGAATCGCTTCATGCTGCGCCCTGCCGCTTTGCCCGCACTGGGACAGAGCGCAGCATGAACAAATCCCCCAAAAGTGACGTGATGCTCTGAAGCTTATTCCGTCCGCATCCAGCCTAAGCGGGATCGGTGTCTAACCCTTCCTCTGGGATCGTTCTATGGGTAGACTTTACTTTCGGGGGAGAACCCGAATATCGACAGGAAATTGCTGCGCATCATTTCCTAAACAAAAAAAGCGTCCCCTGCCGCATCCCATATGCAGCAAAGCACGCTTATTCGTTTGTAATCAGCCGCAGTCCCCGCAAATATCCGGCGGCGGTTGACGGCGCAGCTGCGTCAGAGCTGACAAGCTCTAGCCTTCCACCCTGGGCTTCGCCGGATCGCAATTCGGCGGGCGGGTATTAGAGAGGCTCGCCAGCTTAATCAGATAGTAGCATTCTTCCCGCGCCATATGGTCGGGCATCAAGGGGCTGAGCGTTCCCAGCACTTCCTTCGAGAGCGCCAGCTCCTCCAGCTCCCTCAGAAACTCCCGGAACAGCGCCATCTCCAGCTCCACTTCCTTCTGGAAGCGCGCCAGGGCCGGGAACTGCTTCAGCCTGGTCCGCATGTATCCCGCAACTTCGATCGCCTTCAAATAAAAGTCCGTGAAATGCGTTTCGAACGTGCGGCTCAGCTCGAGCAGACGCCGTTCCGTCATATCCAGGTCGGCCGCTATGGAGCCGGCATGGCCCGCCGCATCGGCAAGCCATACCAAGTGATGATGGATTTCGTCAAACACCGGGGCCGGCTCCCCGATTCTCAGAAAGGCGAGCACCCGGATATATTCCTCCGCCTCGTTAACCATATGATTTATGAACGTAGGCGGAAGCGAAATGACCACGCGGCCGTCAAGCGACCGCTCCAGCAGATGCAGCTTAAAGGCCCGCAGCTCCTGCACCCGCCGGAAAGCCGCCTCGCTCAGCTGAACCCATGAAGCTCCGTTCAGCGGACGTCGCGAATCGTTAAGCAACGCGTCGAACGTGCGGATGAAACAAACGGCCCGGCCGATCTCTTCTTCTTCAGAAGGAGCGAGCGCATCTCTGATAAAGCGGGCGTGATCGCCGCAAACCTGCAGCCAGAACGGATGCTCGAATGAAGCGGACGATACGTAAGCAGATGGTTCCACGGAGCTTTCCTCCTTCAGGCGGCTTCGCTCCTTCCGAGCCCGCCTTCGCAGCAATGGTGGCAACGCTGGGCGAATGCCCAGGTCGTTCTTGATAAGCATAGTATGCTTACGCCTCCCGCTTGGTGTCACGTACGGGCAAATAAAAACGCTCCGCAGCCCATCCCTCATTGTCGCCGCACCCGGCTCCCGGCTCGATTGCCCGCCGCTTAAGCCAGTCTTCTCGTTTCCAATCTACAGCTCAAATAATCGTACAGGCTCAAGAACAAATCATTGACAAAGCCGCAGCGAAACGAGAACTTCACTTCGCCGTACCAGTAAAAGCTCAGCAAATGGCTGTTTTTCCCCATGACCATCTCCACGTCCCAGCATGGGTAACGCAGGTCGAACACTTCCTGATTCATAAACATTTTCGGGCCTTCGCTCGATAAATAAACGCCGATCATCTTCCCTTCGATAACCGTAAAAAAAACTTCCTTCGTCATAAACTCCCGCTCTTCGTTAGACATCGTCTTTCAACCCTCCGCATTACTTGAATGACGTATCCCACAAACATCGAAAAGACTCCTCGTAGCCTCGGCGGGAGTCCGCTGCATATGCGTATCACCGATCCTTCGGCAGCTGGCTGGCAGAACGGACCGATCCGTTCGATAGCCCCTATAGCTTTGCGTCACAGGCTTTCGCCTGCTTTGCCATTATCGAGTTCGAAATTTGTCAATTCGTGTAACAAAATACGACAACAATAGCATATAAGATACGCATAGCGGAATGCATGTTGCTAATTGACTATTTTTCGCCTGTCTACATGGACTTTAGACTCATTTCTGGCTCGTAATGCCGCGACGATCAAACTATTTTCCCGCAAACGCAACATAGGCTCCGGTCGCAAACGGCGGCTGCCGTCATAATCCGCAAGCAGGATATCTCGCGGACAATGGACCTAGGAGTCTGTCCGATGAACCACGTACTCCTTCGGACAAACTCCTACAGCTTGGGAGATAATGTATATCGGACACTGTCTACCAGATGTCCGCGCTCCGTTCGGCGGCAGTTAATATCAAAGACTTGTTCTACGGCAAAAAAACTCCCTGCCTACTGGCAAGGAGATTTCGGCGATTAGCCGTTTTACTTTAATTCCTCGTTCACCGTGATAACATACATTTGCGTCGGATTCTGATTGACCTGCAGCTGGCCTTGCTCGTCGTAGCCGTCCACGCCGAAATCATTGTCGTTGACAACCGCGATCGTATGTTCGTTGACGACAGCGAGCCCTTCCAGCTTCTCATGCGGATAACCGAGCTTGGCTACATCTACGACCAATTCCTTGCTCACAGGCGCGATGCCCTTCGCCTTCAGCTGCTCGATGCTCAGCGCCTCCGCTTGCTCGCTGTCGGCAGTTCCTAACAGATTCGTCGCTTTGGAAAAGTCCGCTTTATAAATTCGCTTCAGCTGCGCTTCGTCGCCGGCGTTTTTATCGCGCTCGTCAACCAGCACCGTATCTTGGCTTAACGCCGACAAGTCGCTGATGACAATATCTTTTTGCTTCACATTCCGGAACATCGAGGCGTCCTCGGCAATATACAAGTATTCTCCGACGACCGTTTTGCTGCTCAAATCCATCTTGAGAATGCGCAGGTTGCGCGATTTTTCCCCGGTTTTCTGATCGGGAACGGCCATCGGGCTTTGAATCGAGGTGTACAAATACCGGCCGTCCGGAGAAATCGTCACGCCCTCGAAGCCGCGGTTGGCGATGCGGTTGTTGTAAGCCGCAGGCAAAATATCGTAAATATCCGTCTGCGCTCCGGCAGCCAGCAGCTTGTCCTTGGCCCCTTGCGGCACATAACGGCCCAAGATCGTTCCGTCCCGCTTCACCTGCAAAATCGAAGGGCGGTATTCGTCGGACAGCCAGAATGTGTCGTCGCTCGGGCTGTAGGCGATGCCTTCAAGGTCCAAGCCGTCCGGGTCATAGCCCAGCTTCTTCGTTCCGGTACCGTCGTAAGGCACCTCGTCGCCTTCTTGTAAATTCGGCATGCCTGTGACATCGGACGTACCGGTATATACGTCTTTTCTGCCGTCGGGCAAATGCAGCTTGATCGTCTCCAGCATCTCGATCGTGCCGTTGGCCGCCTTGATCTTGTACATTCTCGGAACGTACGTGTCGTCCGGGAAGGTGCGAAGCTTGTCCTTGCCGAATTCGCCGTTCGGCCCGCGGTCTGCCAGCGTGTAGAAGACGTCCTCCGGATCGCCGGGCATATGCAGCAGTCCCGAGAATCCCCCTTCCTTGATGCTTCCTGTCAGCTCGGGCGGATTTTTCCATTCATGCACTGCGGCAACCTTCGGCTGGTCTTTCAGACGGATCGATTGAGTCCATTCGTTCCATTCCACCTGCTTGCCGAGCGCCTCGCCGATCGCGCGCAGCGGCACATACGTGCTGCCGTCGATCACGACAGGCTCCTTATCCATCGAAACGGCTTGTCCGTTCGAAAACACATTGAATTTCACGGCTTGCGCCTCCAGCTGCGACTGCGCCGCCTGAACCGACGACGCGCCCGCCAACGCGCAAAGCGCAAGTGTCGCGATCATCCATTTTCTTTTTTTCATCCCATGTTTCATCGATTCGTTCCCCCCAGTGAAATAACGACTGTATCCTCTTTCAGCATAAGAGAGGAACGTTTGCGGAATGTCATCGGAATTTTAAAAAATGGTAAAGCAACCTGTGAAACGATTGATATATAGTTATAACCTATAAACAGAATACTATTATATATTAGACCTATATCCTTTTATTGGTTACAATCATCTCACCCATTTAATTCCGGAAAGGAGTGCACCTTCCATGATAACTCACTTCTCCCAGCTTCAATTACAAACGGTTTCGATTCGAGGCGTTAAACAATTTTATCACGAACAGCTGCGCTTCCCTGTCGTTTACGAGTCCGACCATGAGATCCTTCTCCAACCGGCCGAATACTTTACATTATCTTTTAAGGAGGCTGCTGAACCGTTGGCTCCGGCCCATTTTGCATTCGAGGTCCCTTACTCTGACTTTAACAACGTAGTCGACTGGCTGCAACGTACGGGGAATGTTACCCTTCTAAAATGGCCGAACGGCAGGATCATTGACGATTTTGAAACCGGGCTGAATGTTTACTTTCGAGATGGCGACGGCAATTTATTGGAAATCATTGCTCATAATTACATTACAGAAGGAATACTGACTCCTTGCGGAGAGCTGAAAATATTGTATCTCAGAGAGGTCGGGTTCCCGGTGGACAGTGTGGCCGACTTTAGAGCGTTGTTAGTCGAACTTTTTAATTTCAGCCTCGCCAAAGTATATGATAATTTTACCTTTGCAATCGGGGGGACGGCGCATGCGGTTATTGCTTCGAAGCAGCGAAAATGGATTCCTATTGCCATGACCGCCTTACCGCCGACGATGAACGTAAGCTTTGGGATAAGCAGTCTCGATTTTATTGAAAAGGTCAAAACCAATTTAACTGCAAAAGGCATCCCTTATGAAAGCGATGAACATTGTCAGCTTCATTTTCAGATCAAAGAATACAGCTTCCGCTTAGGCCTTACCGATTTTCCCGATAAAGCCCCTGCGCTTTTAAATTTGCCTTATTCGAGATTGGGTTAGACCCCCCCGGGATCTTTATATCGCTGGGTCCTGCCGTTCCCGTAAATAGCCCCACGAAGCTGATTCAGGTACTTTGCGGGGAGCCCCGAAATTTATAAAACTGTGAACAAATCCCCCAAAAGTGACGTGATGCTCTGAAGCTTATTCCGTCCGCATCCAGCCTAAGCTGGATCGGCGTCTAACCATTCCTCTGGGATCGTTCTATGGGTAGGCATTCCTTTCGGGGGAGCCCACGGATTTCCACAGGATATGGCTGCGCATCATTTCTTAAACAACAAAAAAAGCGTTTAGTCCGCAGACTAAACGCTTCTTACATGTCCGGTCATTGTATGCATGGCGTGCAGCCTCTTGTTCAACGGGATTGGGGGATTCCCGCCCGCCCGCGGCATTCCGCCTCAACTTGCAAGCACAGCGGCCTATCCGGATACTTTCTTCACGTATTTCTTCGCCTTCTCGATCGCTTCGTCCTCCGTAGCTCCCGTCACATAACGCCCGTTAATAAAAATAAAGGCGAACCGCGAACAAGGCCCGCAGTAGGATTTGCATCCCACTTTAATGTCGGCGTCGGGGGCCAGCTTCTGAAGCTTCGATACGGCGGTTTTCATTTTCATATGCTTGCATTTATCGCAAACGCGTATATCGTTAGCCATTGCCCAAAACCAGATCCTTTCGTAACCGCAGGCGGCTTAGTGGTCGCCGTGGTTCCCCTTGCTAGGATTGGTTACCGCAAAGCCTTCTTCCGGTGTGTAGAAATAATCGATGCGCACGCCGTCGAGCAGCGGCTCGTCCTTCTGCAAAATGACGTCGATGTTTTTGTCCGTGCTGACTACTTCATCCTTGTCCGTAGGCGTATCGAGACTCATCCCGTAGTGGGCGTGGTCGCCATGGCTGTGCGTAATGTATACGCGAAGCTTCAGATCCTTGTTTTCTTCTTTCTCCAATTCAGCCAAAAGCATTTTTGCGGCGTTGCGCGAAATTTTGCAGTTCATCTATATGACATCTCCCACTGTTGGTTTTCTCCTTATTGTAAAGAAACCTGTCCGGGAAAGCAACCCGCTGAAGCGGTTTTCTTCAGCACTCCGAGACCAGCTTGCGCACCGCTTCCGGCTGAAGCTCCGCCGAATGGATAGCATTGGCAAAGGCCCCTCGCGTCCCGGAATCCAGGTGATACTCCCGAACCGCATCCGTATCTTTGAGAAGATGGCCGGTCAACAGGCATACGACCGTTTCGTCGGCGCCGACGGTCCCCTCGCCGACCAGCTTCTTCAGCCCCGCTACCGATGCGGCGGAGGCAGGCTCGCAGCCGATGCCGCTGCGGTCGATAACAGCCTTGGCGTCCATAATCTCCCGGTCAGAGACGGAGACCGTGACGCCGCCGGTCGGCCGGATCGTATAGCGCAGCGCCTTTTTCCAGCTGGGCGGGTTGCCGATGTTCAGCGCGCTCGCTCTGGTGCGAGGCTGCGGCTCCGCGACAAGCTGGGCCGCCTCCGCGGCGACCATCCGGTGGAAGGGACTCGCTCCTTCCGCCTGAACGACGGCCACCCGCGGCAGCTTATCGATAAAGCCGAGCTGCTTCAGCTCTCGCAAGCCTTTACCCAGCGCGGTCGCGTTGCTGAGCGCCCCGCCGGGCAGGACGATCCAGTCGGGCAGCTTCCAGCCGAGCTGGTGCGCCGTTTCGAAAATAATGCTTTTCTGCCCTTCGATCCGAAAGGGATTGATCGAATTGCAGACATACAGCCCCAGCGCCTCGCTATGCTCTTCGCTGAAGCGGATACCGTCATCATAAGTGCCGCGAAAAGAGAGCAGGCTCGCGCCGTATGCCAGCGTCTGCAGCACCTTATTCATCGATATATCTCTGTCCGGCAGCAGCACGTAGGACGAGCAGCCGGCCAGCGCGGCATACATCGCCAGCGAAGAGGACGTATTGCCGGTGGAGGTGCACGTAAATTTCGTATAGCCGAGCGAGCGCCCGTGCGAGACGGCCACGGTCATGCCGTTATCCTTGAACGAGCCGCTCGGATTCTCGCTCTGCGCCTTGAGCAGCAGCCGGCGCACTCCCGCATAGGCTGCCGTCGGCGCCGAATCGTACAGGCCGGTGTTGCCCTCATACTTCGTCGTGATAAAGGATTCCGGCAGCTCCGGAGCAATCAGCTCCTTATATCTCCATACACCGCCGGCATAAGGAGTCATTCTCTCCGCCAGCCTGCGGTCGAATAATTGCTTCAGCCGCTCGGCGTCCATGCCCCGGAAATCATGCGCCATGTCCAGAAGCCCTCCGCACGGACATAAAAACGGGTTGTTCACCTGCTCCGACGATAATACTTTGCCGCAATCTACACATTCGAATGTCATCGTAAGCCAGCCTCCAATACGAATTGAGTTTCTATCGCTTACGAATTACAATAAAGGAGATTCAAGCATAAATCTAATATATGTAATCTTAGTTTATATAAAATTAATTTATGAATTGAAATCAAGGAGGCGATCCTATGAATTTGCACGCCTTGAAGCTTTTTTACGAGGCGGCCAGCCGGGGCAGTGTGACGCGGGCTGCGGAAGCGCTGCATATTAGCCAGCCCGCCGTCACCGCGCAAATCCGCAATCTGGAGCAGGAGCTGGGCGTAGCCCTGCTCGCCTCCCAGGGCAGGGGCATCCGGCTCACCGAGGCCGGCGAGATGCTGCATGGCTGCGCCGCCAAGCTGTTCGCGCTGGAGCAGGAAATGGACGCCAGAATAGCCGATTACCGGCAGGGCGTCCAAGGCAAGCTGCGGATTGCGGCGACCTACCTCCCGGCTAACCATTTGCTGCCGGGATGGATGGCCGCCTTCAAGCAGCTTCATGAGCGCATCGAACTGACGCTCACGACGGCGAACTCGCGCAGCGCCTATGAGAAGCTGCTGCATTACGAAGCCGATCTGGCCGTGATCGGCGGCAGCAAGGAAGCGCCGGCGGGCGTAACGCGGGAGGAACTGCTCGAGGACGAGCTATGGTTCGTCGTTCCCGCAGGACACCGGCTGGCCGGAGCCCTCGTCTCCCTCGCCGAGATGATGAAGGAGCCGTTCATCGTCCGCGAGGAAGGCAGCTCGACCCGGGAGAAGCTGCTGGCGCTCTGCCGTCTTCACAATCTCGCGCCCCCGCGCGTCGGACTCCAGTTCAACGGCCCGAATGAAACGATCCGCGCCGTGATGGCCGGCTACGGAGCGAACCTCCTGTCCGCGCTGGAGGTAAGCGAATATATCCGGCAGGGCGCCGTCGCGCGAGTGCAGGTCGACGGGGTTCGGCTTGCCAACCCCATCGCGGTCTGCCGCCGTTCCGGCGAAGAGCTGTCTCCGTCGGCCGGACAGTTCCTTGCCTTCGCCAAGGAGCAGATGCTAAGCCTGGACGCCGGTAACGATGGTAACGCCGGGTAGCTAAGGTCAGCTCCCTAATGCCGGCTCTCCGGCAGGCCCAGCCTGCATCTACCGTCCCCATGCGCAGCGCTCGGCGCGCGTTGCGGCGCTGCGCGGCGGTCGGCGGTCGGTCGTCGAACCCCGCGGAAGGCTTCTCTGCGAAGCCTGCGCCGCGGGAAGCTTGCTATTTTACAGTTTCTTCATTACTATGGATAATAACGGGGGATAGTAGCGGGGCCATCGTCGCGTTAATGCACTTTGGATACTTGCTTACCTCATGGTAATTAATATATGTAAGGGAAAGGATGGTTCGTCATGTCTGTACCTGAAAGCCAAGCCAACAAGGCCGTTTCGAGCAACTACATCCCTAAACAACCCACTCACATCGAATGCTCCATCGAAAAAACGCTGGATGCAATAGGCGGCAAATGGTCGTTCCTCGTCCTTCGGGAATTGTTCGACGGAACCAAACGCTTCGGCGAGCTGCAAAAGCGAATCAAATCGATCAGTCCCAAATCGCTGACCGAAACGCTGCGCCACCTGGAGGAAGAAGGCGTGCTGGAGCGAACCGCTTACCCCACCGTACCCGTCACCGTAGAATATACGTTAACGCCCAAGGGACATGATCTTCACCCGATTTTGAAAGCGATGAAACTTTGGGCCGCCAAGTGGTCCTAATTTTCCCTTGACGAGGTGTATGCATGATAGCGTTTTACCAGAAGTATTGGAGAACCGTATTTGACATTGCGCTGCTGCTGCTGACCGTTTATTTGTTCATGTTGTTGTTCAGCTATTTGTACGGCATCGCCACGCCAATTTTTCTCGCGTTTATCGTTTATTGGATCATCGAGCCGCTGGCTCGCTTCCTGCGGAGCAAAGGACTCGCCAAGAGCATAGCCTCGGCCATCTCCACCATCGTCTTTATTCTTGTCATCCTCGGGGTCATCACAGGGGCCGGCGTCATCTTCACAAGCCAGCTGCTCAACCTGAAGGACAAGCTGCCCGAATATTCGGCCATACTGCAAAACCAAATCGTGCTGAAAACGCAGTTTCTGCACGACCGTCTGGAGACGATGCCTGCGCTGCCCGACGATGTTGTGCAGAAAATTACCGAGTATTCCACGGAAATTACGCAGAAGCTGACCACATGGGCGGGGCAGCTGCTGACCGGCATGTTTACGATGCTGACCAGCTTCTCGACCTTTGTCGTCAATTTCGTCATCGCTATCATCCTGGCTTACTTCCTTAGCATCGAGATCGAATCGTGGAAAAAAGCGGCGCGGGACCATACCCCCAAAACGTTCAAGGCGGCCTTCACTTTCCTGAAGGACAACGTGCTGAAGGGCATCGTCGGCTATGTCAAAGCGCAGGCGAAGCTAATTAGCCTGACGTTCATCGTCATTTTTGTGGCGCTGATGATTCTGGGCGTAAAAAATTCATTCTCTATCGCCCTGCTGTCCGCCATATTCGATGTGCTGCCGCTGCTCGGCGTCTCGACCTTGTTCATTCCATGGATCATCTATTTGTTCGTCGTAGGCCAGACGGTGCTCGCCATATGGCTGGCCGCGCTGTTAATCGTGGTGATTCTGGTGAGGCAGATTATGGAGCCCAAAATTACGGGGGATTCGCTCGGCGTCTCGGCGTTCACGATGCTGTCTTTCATGATCATTTCGTTGTCCTTGTTCGGCGTGGCCGGGCTGATTCTCTCCCCGGTTCTCATCATTACGATCAAGGCGCTGTACGAGCAGGGCTACCTGCAACAGTGGATTCACTGGCCCGAAGGCGAGTAAGCCGAATAAGCGGATCTTATCATTACATAACTCAACCTTCGCATCTAATGAATCAGCGTAAGACCACATATGTACTAGATTTGTGACGGGGAGATGGCATTATTGTCATCTCCTTTGTCGTTTGGAGATTAGCCTTGATTTTATGATTCCGTGGAAAAATAAGGGTGGAGCATTAAGCAGGGAGAGAACGGGAGAAATAGCCGCGAATGCGGTTAACGAAGTATCGTATCTTAGGGCATCAGCAGACGGTCGAGTCCGATAGCACTGATCAGCATGCGTTCCTTTTTGTTTTCGAGCAGCTGCTGAGTCCAATCCACAAATCCGCCATCGCCAATATTGTACTCGCGTCCGCCAATCGTTGTTTTGATCGTAAACTGCAGTCCTTTGTAGTAGGCATTTTCAGAAGAAGCTGCATTGACTTTAACCGTCAGATCAGGCGCCTGCTCCCCGATGTGCCGAATGATCCGTTCAAGTAGCCCTTCGCTGTCGGTGTACCCGCCTCGCGCATTAATGATTATTTCGATTTCTGCTTGATACTGCGACCGAAAAATCTGCCTGTACACCGCAATATGTTCCCAGATTGCCTGCTTCTCGAATCCGTATGAGCCGATGTCCTTCCCGGAAGTAACCATCGCATAAAGGCTGAAATGGGCCAGCATGCCAGGCAGATTCGGAAATTTCTGCGCCCTTACATGCCGATGCGTCGAGGAGAAACGCACCGGGTCGGAATGATTTTGCAGGTCGCCCGACTTGACGCCGTCCGCAATATGAAGGGCGATTACATTGGTCACGTCCGCGACAACCTCTGTTCCCCGCAGCGCTGAAATAATTTTGTTCTGATCGGCCGGAGCAACGACCGAGCACGAGCCGAGCGGAGCTACAGGCGACAGCTGGATTGGCGTATACTTATGGCTCTGCGCGATTCTAAGCAGTTCGAGTTCCAATTGCTTCAATGCGATGGGATCGACAGCTGCCGGCTTCACGAACCGATTTTCTTTATAACTACGCAAAAGCTCACCCGGCGATCTACTGGCACTCCGCTCCCGAAAAACTTCCAGCAATAGCGTGTTCAGCTCCGAACCCGACTTGCCTGTGGATAGCAGTTCGACGAGCTCATCCCGTTCAAGCTTGCGGAGAACGCCTCCGATTTCATCATTTCCACGCCCCGCTTCATTCTTTTCCCTCGACATCTCATCGCCCCCATTCCCAATATTTTACCAAACGGTTGATGTTATATCTATCCTCTGAGGGAGCTGAATCCACTGCGTAGGCGGAAATATCTTGCGGAGGCAGCAAAAATAGAGCGCAAACCATTCAAGGTTCGCGCCCTCTCGGCGTCAACGGGCCAAATATTTACGCTCCGCCCGGTCGGTAAATATATTCATCAAGAAAAGCGTAACGGCAATGTCGTCTACCGGCATCCAAGGCATCAGGTCCGGCATGACCCAATAAACCAGCACGGGGACGGCGAACAGCAGCTTTTCCCGCACAGGCACCTTGGGGGAAGCGAGCAGCGGGCCGATGCGCCGAAACACATGACCCCAGTAACGAAACGATAACAACCGTTTCCACATCAGGTATCCCTCCTTCGAGGCTAGGCGGTTTGCAGACCCTTTTCCTATAGTATAACGTTATTTTTATGTTAAAACAAAAAGCAGCCGCCCTCCGAACGGAGAGAAGCCGCTTTTTTATTTACAAAAATTTACAGAAAGACAATCATGGATAGCAGGAACATAAAGATAACGCCGACGATCATCGGAACCGAGGTTCTTTTGACAATCGCGATCGGATCGACCTTAATCGTTCCGGCAACGATTAGCGTAACCGCAGCTACAGGCGAAACCGCGCGGAACAGATTGCCCGACAACCCAAGCGGTACAGAGATGGCGATCGGACTGATTCCCGCCGCTTCCGCGAGCGGTACGATCAACGGTACCATGGCGAAAATAAGCGCGGTGCCGCTTCCGCTCAAAATAACGATCAGCGCGGTCAAAGCGACCAGAATCAGCGGCAGAATGAAGTCCAGCCCATTACCTTGAATACGCTGCATGGAGTCTTGAAGCTCTCCGACCAGACCGATCGACTTTAAACCGGTTACAAACACGGAAGCCGCTACCAGCAGCGCGACGATCGGAATAGCGCCGCCCATCCCTTTAAAGAACGATTCCGTCTTCTCCAGGACGCTTTTGCCGCTCCGATGTCTAATTAATTCGCACACAATGGCAAATACTAATGAAACGAGAGTAGCCACCTCGACGCTAATATTGATCGATTTGCCCGTCGTCATCTGCACGGCGTAAGAGCCAAGCAGCAAAATGATCGGGAAGACCGGCAAAATCGCGTAAACCGTCTTATATAAAGCGCCTCCGCTGACGACAGTTTCTTTGCCCGTTTCGATAACTTCGGGTTCTTGTCCGGCTTGCGCCTGCCGGTTGGCTTTCTTGTCCATTCTCTTCTGCCACAAAAAGTGCACGATCGCGATCAGCAGCAGCGTAGGAATGGAAACGACGGCATGGTATTTAAACACGTAATCCGACACGGAAATATTGGCGAACGCTGCATGCTTGGCCAGCTCCTGGGCGATCGCCACATTGTCGCTTCCGAGCGGAGTCGGCACGATCGTCGCCGAAGTCGCGATCACCGCGCCTGCCGTCAAAGCGGACATGCCTGCTTTTCTCAAAATCGGGAACAACGTAGCGAGCAAAATGATTGCGAGATTCGAAGCGCTCGGAATGACGAGCGACAATAGGTTTCCGATCAGAAATACGACCGGAACGAGCACATAGACGGATTTGATTTTGGCGATCGGCTTCGACAAGACGCTGACGGTGACTTCGTTAGCGCCGATCGAGGACATATAAGCCGTGTACCCGCCCAACAGCAGAACGATGAAGCCTGCGGCGGACAGCGTCTGCTTAAACTGGACGACGATCACCTGCAGCGGGTCCAGCCATACCGAGCCTGTCGTCGCAAAATCTTTCAAATCGATCTTTTGCCCCATAAAGATACTGAGCAAAATAAGAATCGAGCCCATCAAAAACAGCGTAATTTTGATATCCATTTTTTTGATCAGCATTACGATAACGATGAGCACGGCAATAATAGCAGAAGCATACATAACTAGATTGGACATGGTTGTTTTCCTCCCGATTCCTCTGGCTGCGCTTAATTACATTTTTGCAGGCTTTCCATGAACCATTGCTTGAAGAGATGCGGGTCTATATCCACACAAACTTTGGCGTTGGCCGGCTGCTTCAAATAGTTTTTCAAATCGACGACGGTACATCCGCTAGTTAGCGATCCGTTCAGCTCCACATCGACGAACGTTTCCGCCACTTCGAACATGTCAGGACGCAGCAAATAAGCAACGGCGCAGCTGTCGTACATCTTCAGTCCGGTTTTCATGCTTCCGCCTCTATACTTCTGGAATAACTGATACATCATATGCCCGGTCTTGTTCATGACCTTTAACTTCTCGCTGTCTTCAGGGTAAACAAGCGCCTTCAGGCCGACGTCGAGTCCTACCATCACAAGAGGCAGTCCGCTTTGGAAGACGATTTTGGCCGCTTCCGGATCGGCGTAAATATTGAATTCCGCCATCACTCCCGCATTGCCCCGGCCGGTAGATCCGCCCATCAATACGATTTCGGCGATACGTTCCTTCACTTCCGGATACATATGGAGCAAGAGGGCGATATTCGTCAGCGGGCCGATCGGAACGATTGTGACCGGCGCCTCGCTGTCCATAATGACGCGGCGCATCGCGTTGACGGCATGCTCTTGCAGCAGCTGACCTTCGTCCGGTTGTTCGAAATCGTAGCCGTCCATTCCCGTCGGGCCGTGGATATCGCTCGCGTCGATCGGCTCCTTAATTAGCGGTATGCGCGCACCCGCGGCAACAGGAACATCCTTATTGAAAAATTTCATCAACCGCAGCGCGTTAAAGGTCACCTTATCCAGGCTTACATTGCCTGCCACTGTAGTAATCAAACGAACGTCCAATTGGTCGCTGTACAGCGCGATAGCGAGTGCGACTGCATCGTCAATCCCCGGGTCGGTATCGATAATAATAGGTCTCTTGGTCATTTTCTTCGTTCCTCCCTGAATTCAATAAGCATTAAGTAAGCGATCTCATTGCATGCGGACTGGCGTTTGCCGTCCTATTGCGCCTGTTTCTTTATAAAAGCTTCGACTTCGGCCATGGTCGGCATTCCCGTCTGGGCTCCAAGCTTTGTCGTCGAGAGAGCGGCTACGGCGTTGCCGAATCGGCATGCCTCCTGCAAGCTCAGCCCCCGGCTTAATGCTACCGCCAAGCCACCGTTGAAGGCGTCTCCGGCTCCCGTCGTATCGACAACATCGATCGAATAAGCGGGAATATTCATTTCGCTGCCGCCGTCGTGAATAAACACGCCTTGGCTTCCTTTAGTTACGATCAGCTTGCCGTCCAGCCGCTCCGCGCCGATCGATTTTTTCAGCATCGTTTGTTCATGCTCGTTAGGGGTAAAATAATCGATATATGGAACCCATTCCGAAGGGAGCTCTTGAATCGGCGCCGGATTCAGAATGACGGTTACCCCGTTTGCCTTGGCAATTTCCGCCGCCTTCTTCACGGCCTCAAGCGGAATCTCCAGCTGAAGAATCACAATATCGCTGTCTGCGATAACACCCCGTTTGCTTTCAACGAATGCAGCCGTTACATCATTATTCGCTGCGGGTACGACAATTATACTGTTCTCTTGATCCGAAACCGTAATCGTAGCGGTTGCCGTTGATTGATCTGTAACCGGTTCCACATTGCTTATATCGACACCTTCTTGTTGAAGATGTCGCAAGATGTCCTTGCCGAAGCTGTCGCTGCCGACGCGGCCGATCATCCGAACATGCGCTCCAAGTCTGGCTGAAGCTACCGCTTGATTCGCCCCTTTGCCTCCGGGGTTCATTTGAAACCGATCGCCGAACACCGTTTCTCCCAATTTCGGCAATCGGGAAGTAATGGTTACCAAATCCATGTTAATGCTTCCAACAACAGTTATTTTAGGTTTCCGCTCCATACCAGTATGCTCCTTAGGTTGTTCTTCTCTCTATAAGTTCAACTTCCAACGTGTAGTAGGTCTTCTCCATCGGCTGCTGCTCCATTAAATTAACGAGGACTGTAGTTGCGAGCTCTCCCATTTCATAGATAGGCTGCGCAACCGTCGTCAGCTCAGGAATCATGACGGAGGAGAGCACAATTCCGTCAAAACCGATGACGGCAAGTTCTTCGGGTACCTTTTTACCTAGCTGGTAAGCGGCTTTAATGGCGCCGATGGCCATCATATCGTTGGCCGCAAAAATGCCGTCGATGTCGGGATGCCTGCCTAGCAGCTCGCGAGTCGCGTCAATGGAAGATTCCATGTCGTAATTGCCGTTCACTATATAGCTTTCGGTAAACCACGGCTCTTCGGCCACCGCTTCCCTGTAGCCACCGCACCGTTCTTCGGCGTTGACGACCCCGGCGGTGCCTCTAATATGGCCGATTCGCTTGCGCCCCTTGCTTTTCAAAAAATGCGTCGCTGCCTTCGCGCCCTTCTTGTTCTCTACGACAATCGTAGGCAGGCCTTTGCTGATTTCACGGTCAATGCTTACGATTGGAATATTCAGCGCTTCAATCTGTTCGGCCGTCAGCGTATTGGAAGAAACGATAATGCCGTTGACGTAATTTTGCTTCAATACGTCCAAATAGGCTTGTTCCTTCTCTTTATTTTCATCCGAATTGCACAAAATAACGTTGTATCCCAATTTACTGGCCGTATCCTCGACGGCTCTCGCCAACTCGGGAAAATACGGATTCATAATATCGGGCACGATTAAGCCTATCGTGTTCGAATGCTTCTTGAACAGACTTCGCGCTATTTCATTCGGTTTGTAATTCAATTCTTTAATCGCTTTCTCGACTTTTTCTCTAGAATGTTGTCCGACATATCCTTTGTCGTTCAATACTCTGGACACCGTGGCCACGGAAACGCCCGCCATCTTGGCAACGTCTTTAATGGATGCCATACTCTCACTCCAAACTGAAAAAGGGTAACCGGTTACACATCCAATATACTACTGATGAGCAGGGAAGTCAACAAGATTCATCGACTGGAAATTACTGAGATCGGCAGCGACGGACGGCAGACGAGGGGCGGTTTGCGTCGCTGCCGCAGGCATCGCCCGCCCTAGCTTAGTAGAAGCCCTTGAGCCGCGAACGCGCGCTATCGTGTCTACTCGCGGTCCCGGTCCTGTTCCCATTGCGGTTCCGCTAAGCAGGCCAGCGCCTCCGTCATCACTTGGGCCGTCGCCTCGTACATGTCGGGGAACTGGTCGAGCGGCAGCGGATTGACCCCGATGCCCGCTTCAATCGTAAAGCCCGGCCGCCCGAACTGCTGGATGAACCAATCCTTGTACCCTGCGTCGCTGTCGCCGAGCTTCACCGCCTTGTAGCCGCTGCTTCTCTCCAGCCGCAGCGCAATCGCCTCCGACGCCCGCGGCTCCAAATTGCGGTAATTCCAGTAAATTTCCTTGCCCTGCGTATGAAACGCCAGCACCAGCTCGAACCGATGCCGCCGCGTAAACTCCGCCATCGCCGCCGCTTCCGGCTCGCTTAGCGGCCTGACTCCCCCGTAATCCCGCGGCCCAGGGCCAGCCACCGCTCTGCGCTCCCTCTCCGCCTCCCAATGAGCGGGAAACTGGTCGTTCAGATCGACGCCGCGAATGTTGGCCTTCCAGCCGCTGAAGTCCTCCGAGCCCCCGTTCCAGGCGAGCAGCTGCCGGTAATACGGATGCTCCGGAGCCGCGCCGCGATGCACAAGCTCTACTCCGTCCGGATTGACCATCGGCACCAGCCACAGCGACGTCTGTCCGAACAGTTCCTCCGCCGGGAAGCTTCCGAACGCGGCTTGCCTGGAGCAGGCGCCGGCGTATTCTTCGGCAAACTGCATCAGCAGCATCGTCGTAATCCATTCATTGGCGTGAAAAGCGCCGTTGCAATGGATTTCCTTTCTACCCATACCAATTCGCAGCGCGGGAATCGGCCGCCCCATCACACTGCGGCCAATGCTATCCACTTGTATGAAAGGATACCGCTCTTGCAGACGGTTCATATCCTTTAGCATTTCTCCGTATCCGTAGCTTCCGTCCCGCTCCCGCACCAAAAATGCCATTGTATTCGCTCCTTCCGCCTTCGTCCGGCTATGCGATGCCATATGTATATATACGCGCGTGTACCGAATTCATGCTCCGGCCGTGGAAGCCCCGCCATACGAAACGGACGATTCGGGAAGGAATCGTCCTAAAGTCTTGTTAGCTTGCCGCCGCTCTCAAATAATATGGGGGATCGGCCAAACGACAGGCGTCACCGTAATCTGCTCGTTCAGCCAAGATTGGGCAATCTGCTTGAACATAACCGGGTCGCCGCTGCAAAAAAATTGACGGACCGGAGTCGAGTCGGTACCGGCCAGCATCCCCTGATGATCCAATACGGCGCTGATTTCCCTTGCCGTCTCTTCCGCCGAGCTGATCAACGTAACCTCAGGACCCATTACATCGGAAATCGCGTCCGCCAAAAACGGATAATGGGTACAGCCCAGTATCAGGCAGTCCATCGGCCGGTTCTTCAGCCCCTGGAGCGACTGATAGACGATCGCCCGGGTCTGTTCCGTATAAAATTGCCCTTTCTCTACCAGAGGAGCAAACTGCGGACACGCTTCGCTGAACACCTGGGTTTGCGGAGCGATCTGGCGCAGCGCCTGCTCGTAGGCGTTGCTCCGGATCGTGCCTTCCGTTCCGATGACCCCGATCACCCCGCTGCGCGTCGTTCTGATAGCAGCGCGCGCACCCGGATGAATAACCCCGACCACCGGAATCGTAAGCCGGGCGCGGATCTCATCCAAAGCAACCGCTGTTGCTGTGTTGCAGGCGATAACTACCATCTTCGGTTGAAATTGCAACAAAAAATCGACGATTTGGTGAGTAAATTGCACGACTTCTTGCGGGTCTCTCGGGCCATACGGGGTCCGGTCCGTGTCCCCGAAATAAATGATGTTCTCCTGCGGGAGCTGACGCACAACCTCTTTCACAACCGTCAGGCCGCCTACTCCTGAATCCAAAATCGCTATCGCTTGCTGCACAAGTTTTCGCTTCCTTTGACTGAGGATTATGAAACGCTGCATGACCTCTAATAGAGTATGATGGTAGAAGCAGAAAGGTACCAAGCGAACGCACACGCGCCAGCCTCGAATTCGCCCTTTATGCAAGCTTTCCGCGCGCCTGTTTTATTCCTCCAAGAAGCAGCTCCCGAGATAACAAAAGCTCCCCGAAGGCGGATTATCGCCTTGGGGAGCCGAATCGTTATTTAGACGAATTTGGGAAGCCAACTGCCGTGAGCTTCGATCAGATCGTCGCACATCGCGACAATATCGTCCATGGACAGCTCCGCCGCCGTATGCGGATCGAGCATCGCCGCGTGGTAAATATGCTCCTTCTTGCCGGTGACCGCCGCCTCCAGGGTGAGCAGCTGCGTATTGATATTGGTGCGGTTGAGCGCCGCCAGCTGCGGCGGCAGATCGCCGACATATGTCGGAGTGACGCCGCTCGCATCGACCAGGCAGGACACCTCGACGCAAGCTTCCTTCGGCAAATTCGTAATGAGCCCCGTGTTCATGACGTTGCCGCCGATTTTGAACGGATTGTTCGTCTCCATCGCGTCGAACATATAGGAAGCGTATTCCTTGGAACGCTTATGCTCCAGATTTTTGTTGTTAACGAGCTCCTCGCGCATCGTTCTCCATCTCTCGATCTGCCGAACGCAGCGGCGGGGATATTCGTCGAGAGGGATGTTATACCGGTCGACCAGCTCGGGATAGTTTTTCTTGATAAAATACGGATGGTATTCGGCGTTATGCTCCGAGGATTCGGTGACATAGTAACCGAAGCGGAACATCAGCTCATAGCGTACCATATCGCTATGCTTCTCCCGCTGCTTTTCCCGGGCGCGCCGCTTAATTTCCGGATACAGATCGACGCCGTCCTTGGTTACCTCCAGCAGCCAGGCCATATGGTTGATGCCGGCGATTTTCCACTGCACGCCCTCGGATTCCATCTCGAGGTTCTTGAACAGATGGGACACGCAGCCCTGCACGCTGTGGCACAAGCCGACCGTCTTGACGCCGCCGTACGTATTCATCGCATTGGTCAGCACCGCCATCGGGTTCGTGTAATTCAAGAACCAGGCGTCCGGGCATACCTCCTGAATGTCCTTGGCGAAATCCAGCATGACCGGAATCGTGCGCAGATTGCGGAAAATGCCGCCGATGCCGACCGTATCGGCAATCGTCTGGCGCAAGCCGTATTTCTTCGGAATTTCAAAATCCGTAATCGTACACGGATCGTAGCCGCCCACCTGAATGGCGTTCACGACATACTTGGCCCCGCGCAAAGCCTCCTTGCGGTCGGTATACGCTTTCACGACGCAGCTGCTGCCTGCCGATTGCTTCAGGTTATTCAGCATGTTCTCCGAATCTTTCAGACGCTCCAGATCGATGTCGAACAACGCGAGCTCAAAGCCCTGCAAGGACGGCGTCATCATGCAATCTCCCAGCACGTTCTTGGCAAATACGGTGCTTCCAGCTCCCAGAAAAGTAATTTTGGACATAAATTCCAGCCTCCCGGTTCCTTGAATGAATTCTCATTGCTTACTTAGACTATACTCCCGGGCAGGCTGGATGCATATGGAGACAAACCACTTTTGCATGGAGAAATGTAGTTCGTTACGTTTGCGGATTCGACCGCACCGCCAGCATCAGCAGGATCATCAACACCGTGATCAGCACGAACGCCGTCAGCGCCAGCAGAGGGATCGTAACAAAGCCGAACCAATCGATATAATCGACGTCGCACGGAACCGGACCGCACGCCGTCGCCCCGTCCTTGAACCATGAAGTCTTCTGCATCAAGTAATGATAGAGCGAGATGCCCGCCCCCCATACGCTCAGAGGCAGGACGTACACATAATGCCGCACATCCTTGCGCACCGCCGCTATGCCGAGTATAATCACGAGAGGATACATCAGAATGCGCTGATACCAGCAGAGCTTGCAGGGCAAAAAATGCATAATTTCCGAGAAATACAAGCTTCCGAGCGTAGCTGTCAGCGCTACAACCCAAGACAGATGTAGTGCGTTATCTTTCATCCATCGATTCATTCGCAGTCGTTCGCTCCTATAATCTTGAACTCATTTTTTCCTTCTATCATCATAACAAAAGATGACGAGGTGTTCCATATGAAGGAATCCTACCATTCCGTAGCGTTCAATTCGCAGCCAGGCAAAGGAGAATTGGCCGTTCTGTTCAGCGGCCATTCCCAGACGAAGCCGCGGCACCGGGTCGGCCCCCAGGTGCTCGATTATCATCTTGTTCATTATGTCGTCTCAGGCCGCGGCACGTTTCGCTGCATGGGGATCGATTACGATTTGGAGCGGGGCGACAGCTTCTTCATCTTCCCGGGAGAGCTCGTCAGCTACGAATCGGACGAGGCCGACCCGTGGTGCTACCGGTGGATCGGGTTCAAGGGTCCGAGGGCCGACGAATATTTGAGCGGTCTCGGCATCTCCCAGCATCATCCGGTCGCTTCGACGAAGCAGCATCGCAGAATGACCGCCTTGTACCATCAAATCGAACGGACGCTGCACAAGCGCCCGCCTCATGCGGATATGCAGTCCCAAGGCTATATGAGACTCGTTCTCGCGGAATATGCCGAGGATTTAATAGTGGAGGCCATTCCGAAGAAGGAGGCCCCCGGCATCCAGCAGCAGGTGGAGCAGGCGATCCGCTGGCTGACGCTGCAGTATCATCAGCCGATTTCGATCGAATCGATGGCCCAGACGCTCGGTTACCATCGCACCCATCTATCGAAAATGTTCAAGCAGCATACCGGAATGGCCCCTATGAATTTCCTGCTGAAAATCCGCATGGAACGGGCCAAGCTGCTGCTCCATGAAGCTTTGACCGTTGAGCAGGTCGCTTCTTCCGTCGGCTTCGGCGATCCGCTATACTTCTCCAAGCAATTCAAGAAATGGTACGGACGCTCTCCGTCCGAATACCGCCAGGATCAAACGACGAATCCGTACGATTGCAGTCAATGAAATACGCGTGAAAAAACGAGACCTTCTTTCCATGTATAGGAAAGAAGGTCTCGCTGTATGTTAACCTGCCGCGCGCCTCATACTGAAAAACTGTACTCCACCGGCGATGAGCTCTGAGAGAGCATGTCCCGCCATTGCGGCTGCGGCACCACATCCACGACGGCTTTAACGGCAATTTTCGAAAAGTCGAGCCCCGGCACCTGCTCCATCGTCAGCCTGTCGCTCATTATCCGGCCGAGAAGGCCGGGAAACTTCTCCTCCATCTGCTGTAGCCGGTACAGTCCGGTTTCGAAATCTTTACGCGAGGCGTTGACCGAGCCGAGCACGCATTTATTTTCCAGCACCAGCTCCTGATTGATCGCATCCGCCGGCACCTGCAAGCTGCGGCCTCCCGGCGTCACGCCGAGCAGCGCGAGCACGCCGCCGGGTCCGAGCGCCGTCATCGCTTCGAATGCGAGCGGGCTGTAGCCCGTGCATTCGTAGATCATGTCGACGCGCTTGCCGCGCCGCTGCAGGAAGCCGCTGAGCGTCTCAGCGCTTCCTGTGCCGCCGCTGCCTGCGTCGCCGGCCTCATCCGCCTGCCGGAACTCGGCCCCGCAGGCGCGAACGAGCTCCGCCGCCGGACTATCCGCCGGCGACTTGGACCAGACGACGGTGTCGAGTCCGAGACACCGGCTCGTCAGGGCCGCCAGCAGGCCGAGCGGCCCGGAGCCGAGCACCAGCACCGTCTTGGGCTGCCAGATCAGCCGCTGCTGGATGCGCTGCACCTGGTCCCATACTTTCTCGACGATGCTTTGCGGCTCGGTCAGCACGCCGTAGTCCAGACAAGCCGGCGGCACCTTGACCAAGTACCTCGCATCCTCCGCATAATATTCGCTCAAATAACCGTCGCGGCCCTTAATGCCCCGCTCCACATAATGACCGGTTTCGCAGAAGTCGGAATGCCCGCTGCGGCAGTTGACGCATTCCGGGTCATTGCACGGTCTGCGCACCAGCGCGCATACGAGATCGCCCGCCGCAAGTCCCGAAGCCTCCCCGGCCTCCACGACAACGCCGAGCGATTCGTGGCCGATCGTGAGCGCGTCTTTCCCTTCCGGGGGTACGCCGTACTTTTCGGTCATCAGCTCCCGGTCGGTGCCGTCGAGGCCGACGCATAATACTCGCACCAGCACCTCCGACGGATACTTGAGCTGCGGACGCTCGGTCTCGGTCAGCTCCAGCTTGACGGTTTCGGCAGCCTTTGTCTTGACCTCAGGCCCTTCCCCGGCCGGATCGCGCTTTCCTTGTCCTTGTCCCGGGAGCCCGCCTGGAGCTGCCGTCGCCGCCTGCAAGCCCGTCAATCTCACCGTCTTCATCATCGCGGGCCTCCCGTCGTCTGCAGCAGCTTCGCGTCGCTAATATCTTCCTTGCCGCGGCCTTTATTTTTCAGCTGCTTCAGCTTGGACATATACTCCTGTACGACCTTGACAAAGGAAGCATGGGACCATGTCAGAGGAGAGACCGATAGCGGCGCGCCCGTAAACGGATGCACCTGCTCCGCCAAAATTCCGGTCGGCAGCGCGTGCTTCATCGTCCAGCGGATCATCTCCGCGGCTTCCTTCAGCTCGGATTCCTTCTTGGCGACGGCGATGACCCATTCGGCATACCAGAGCGTGCATATGAACCAAGGGTTACCCGGCACCTTGCCGATATCTTTGGTCACTTGATGATAATAATCGTTCGTATAGCGGCCGATGCCGCCGACTTCGGTCTGAATCCACAGCTGCTGCCGAATCGCCTTCATCGTCGCCGTAATGCGCGGATCGTCCGCGGCGAACATTTCAAAGTCGAACAGCGCATACAAGCTGGCATCGAGCGTCAAATCCGGCTCGTACGTATTCTTGTCGCGATTCCAATACAGCGACCTGATGAACCGTTTCTCCTGCTCGGAGTACATATGCTTCTCGACGGCCGATTTGACCGCTTGAGCCGCATCGCGGTAATACATCATCCGCGCCTTGTCCCGGAAATGCTCGGCGAATTTGCTGGCCGCCAGCAGCCCGGCATATACGCTCGCTACGGTAAATGCATGAACGCCGTAACGCTCCTCCCACAGATCGTAGGAAGGCAGCGGAAGCCCCGACGCATCCTTGTAGCTGGCTAGAAACCCGGCCGCCGGAACGACGAATTGATCGTAATCCTCGCGGGCGTCGTCCAGCGTCTTGCCCAGCTGATGATGATGCCACATCGCAAACAGCACCAGCGCCGTTTCATCCTCTTGAATCGGCAGCTGCTTCTCCCCGGCCGGATTGATCCACGGATGCCAGCTGGAGCCCGCCGAACCGTCCGGGTTATATTTGTGCTGCAAATATCCTTCCGGAGTAATCGCCCGCCGGCAAAATTGAAAAAACTTGCTCGTCAGCGATACATACCCGGAGCGGTCCAAAGCATGGGCGATCAACGCCCCGTCGCGCGGCCACATATACGAATACGTGTCGCGGGCGAACTTCAATATATCCGAATCGTTGGCCGCTACGATTGCTCCGCGGTTATCCATATTCGTGCGTACGACAAGCAGACTTCTTTTGTAAAAAGACGCCATATCCTTATCGATCAGGCTCAAATCGTGACGGTCCCGCGCCAGCCAGTGAAGCCAATAAATGTAGGTCCTCTGCAGCATAGCCTGAGGCCCCGTTTCCCTGACGCTCTTCTCCGTCCTGGCGATTTCCTGAGGACTCCTCGCGAAGCAAATCCAGAACCACGCCTCCGCCGATCCGCGGGCAGGCAGCTTCACTTCCAGCTCGATCGTGCCGTCGACCGAGCCCTGCGCAATCGGATTGCGTCCGAGCTGGCCGTCCTCCGCATCTCTCCAGGTTCCTTCTAGTCCGTTCATTTCCTTCTGGCCGATCGCGTAGCTCGTGCAGCCGGCTTTCTTACTGTCGGGCCCGCCGCAGCAGGACAGCGACATGTAGCGGTGGCCTTTATAGAAAACAAGCGAACCCAGATCCGGATCGTAATAGACCGTGTCGCCAACCCCGTTGCCGTATAAATGCAAGTCCAGATGGAAGTACAGCTTGACCGTCCGCTCGCGGTCCCATTTGTTCTCCAGCTGCACCTTGCGCACGAACACATTCTCCTGCACATCCACTCCGTCGCGCAGCGTCATCTTCAGCCCTAGCCGCGCGTGTTCGCCTGCCACCTGGGTCACCATCGAGTCGTTCAAATAGGAGGCGCTTTTTTTGAAATCTTGATGATCAATCCAGAAAAAATCTTCCGGCGTCCACACGCCGAAATGGGACAGATGGTCTGCCGCCTGATTTTCCTGACCTACATAAGGGAAATAAATATCCCGCAAATTATAATGGGTGTCGAAATTCACCAGCACATTCCCGTTGCTAAGAGGTAAGTCGCGTGCCATCCTTAGATCCTCCTTCCTATCTCTCTCTAATTTCCCCGCATCCGGGCCTAAATTATGCAGCGGCTGCTCCTTTCCCGGCAACAAAAAAAAGCATGACGGGTTCCCCGCATGCTTCTTCCTGTTCAACCTTATTCATTGTCTTCATTTGCGCTTTCGGCCGTGCTTGACAAGCGTCATTCGCCGGGAATGACGCAGCCACGAATAATACGCTTTCAAATCCCTGAGCTGGATATCCTCCGATATTTTCCCCAGGAAAGTAACCACGACCATTTTATGTAGAGGATTTCCGGCGATATCCGTCTCTTCCTTGATAGTCATAAATTCGGCGACCATGACCAAGTCCTGGTCAATCAAGTAAACGTCCTTTTCATTCTCGTAATAAGGCTGAACCCGTGCGAATTTCAAGGCGTCCCATAGAAAAGCACAAATATGCTCAATCCCGCCTTGATCGCTTTCCACTCGTTCCGACCACCGGGACAGGGCATGGCTGGTAATGACGATGTCCGCGATTTTATATCCGTTAAATTCAACATAAAAGGGTTCATAAGTGCTCCAACGGTTCATGATCTTATCTCTCATCTTCATGATCCCCCTTCATGATGTAGTCTCTCTGTCCCTATATTAAATGTAGTATTTATACTACATGCCGTCAAGAATTACTTTATTTTATTAATTATTTTTTAGGAAGATTCCTCTTATGTCACATATTTTTTTCTTTTGCTATTTCCTTTACCGAATTTGTCCTTTAAAATAACGATAAGAGAGGTGATTACAGTGGGACATCCCATCCCTGAATTTGGTAAATTTTTAGAAGGCTTGCGAGGGACTATGTCGCTTAGAGAGGCAGCCAAGAAAAGCGGCCTGTCGCATGCCTACATTCGCGATCTGGAGCTGGAGAAAAACCGCTCCACCAATGAGAAAATCACTCCATCACCCGATACCCTGAAAAAATTATCCGCGGCATACGATTATCCTTATACCGAACTGATGATTAAAGCCGGGCATCTTATGGAGCAAGACATCGCCGGAACTCCAACACCGAACATACAAATAGATTTAAACTACGTTTTCTATATTGAAGTGGGCATGAAAGAAATTATATATTGCAATCAAAACTCCAAGGTAACGCGCAGCATCGAGTCTCTGCGAGATTTCAGCGAGTTTCTTGATATGTTGGACGAGCATGAATTCAGGAAAGTCGACGCCGACATCTACGCCAACTTTCAACAGATCCGCAAATACGACGATCGTAACGGCAAGCTGTATTTCGATCTTAAGGGAGAAGGGATCTTCGTATCCATGTCCGCCCTGCGACAGCGTAAGTACCACGATCTCATTCTTCGCAAGATTGCCAACAACAACCAAACCAGTCTGGAATTCTCTTTCGGCAAAACCAGCAATATGAACCCGTCTTTTGTCAAAGGTTAGCATCCTACTACACTTAACAATCCAGAAGGACTGACGTTAATGCCTTGGTTTCAACTCGGACTTTATTATTTTGCGGCCTGGCTGTGCTTGTTGTCGTTGGGATTCGTCTTGTTTCGGTTCCCTCTTCGGCCTTACGCAGTGCAGTTGGTCTTATCGGCGCTTTTATTGACATATATATCAGTCCTCATCCGCCAATACGATAAAATTTATCTCGTTGCCACCGTTCAGCCTATTTGTGCGATTCTGTGCTATAGGCTGATTTTTCGTCTGCGTTTATAGTCGTCCTGCGGATGGCGTATCAGAAAGAAGTTGCGGATTAGGAGTTGAGCAAATAATGCGGCAGCTGGCCGAACTGATTTTATTTGCAATGACCTGGACTTCCCTGCTTTGTCTTGGCTTAGCGCTGTTCAGGTTGAAAATGACCAAATATATGCCCCAATCGGCCATATCTATAGTCTTGTTATCTCAAGTATCTTATGTTATTCAAAAGTTTCAATTGGCTTTTCTCGTAACTACCGTGCAGCCGATCTTCTTCTTTATTTGCGTCTGGCTATTCTTCAGGCTTCAGTGGATTCATGCCGTTGTTATGGTACTCCTGACCTACATAATGGCGCTCGCTTTTGAAATTATATTTAATTGGATTTTGTCCGGTTTTAATTACAGCGAGTTCCTTATTATCTATAGGGAACAATATTTCATTCAAGGCTTTGGCGTCTCGTCTCTCAGCTTTTTGGCTGTCTATCTGTTGCGCCGATTCCGTTGGGGCTTTTCTTTTGCCGTCCCGGCACAGCGTACGAGAATGTCATCTATGTCCACATTGACGAAAGCCGCCCTAGCTATAGGTACGCTTTCGCTTACTTCGACGAGCCTATCTCTATACATATGGAACAAATGGATTATGAGCGCCTACGGGATCACATTCTTTTTGCTCGCCGTTTTATTTCATCTCGCTTATTTGAAAGAAGTATCCGAATAGTTGATTGACGTATAGATCGCAGTGTAGGTATATTGTATATATTGTAAATATGTCCCGTTTCTTGTCGATGGAGGGAGTTTTATGGAACAGTTCAAACTTGTTGTAATATACCTCGTTTACTGGCCCTCCGTGCTGGTGCTGGCTTTAACGCTATTTCGCTGCAAGCCCCGCAATTACATAGGCCAAATCATTTTTAGCACGATCATGCTGGCTCAAGTGTCTATTTTGATTCAAAGCTTCGGCTTTATTTATTTGCTTTCGATCGTGCAGCCTATTTGCATGTTTTTATGTCTTTGTCTCTTTTTCCGGCTGCGTATGATCCAAGCGCTGCTCATGGTTGTTATCGGGTTTGGTTTCAATATTGTCATTGAATCCCCTATGACGCTGATGCTCTCCAAGTTCAATTACGACGCCTTTGTCCAAATGTCCAAAAGTGTATCCGTACTTCCGGCCATTTTGCTATGCTTGATCAATTGCTGCCTGGCCTATTTGTTGAGCAAATTACGAATCGGGTTTTCGTTTATTTCAGCGAATCGATTTCATAGACAAGCTCGATACCCTGTTAAGTTTTATTGGATGATTCTGGCCGGCTTCCTGCTTATCGGCTTTACCAGCTTCTCCATTATGTTTCTGGAGAAAATCATTATGCTTTCCATCTTTATTACTTTATTTACGATTGGCAGTATTCTGCATTTCTCCTACATGAGGGAAACGGCTGATTGAGTTTAAGGAGAGTAAGGTATGCAGCATTTGAATTTGATTTTGATTTATTTATTTTTTTGGGCTTCAGTATTAACCCTTGGCCATGCCTTGTTTAGAATCAAGTTTCGTTACTATATTCGCCAACTGATTCTGAGTACGTTAGTAATGACCCAATGTTCTGTGCTATTACAAACGTTTAATGCGGAATTTCTTACAACATTAATACATCCGCTATGTCTTCTTATGTGCATTTTCTTTATTTATAAACTACGACTTGTACATTCACTTTTAATTACAGCAACTATATTTTGTTTTAATGTAGTTTTGGAAGCGGCCTTTAATTTACTTTTAGCTAATTTCGACTACATAAAATTTGTTGAAATTTCCCGAAACGATTATATGATTCAAGGATTTTTTTTAGTGTCCATCAATTGTATCTTAGCCTTAATATTACATAGGCTTAGAATTGGCTTCTCCTTTATTTCGTCGAACACCATGTATCATAGAATGGATGTCTTCCCTAAAAAGCTAGTACTCATGACTTTGGCGGGATGTACCATAATGGCGTTCACCAGCTTCTCTATTTTCTTTTTTACCAAATTGATCATGTTGTTTATCTCTGTTACTTTTTTTATATTAATTGTTATCGTGAACTTGTCTCATGAAAAAGAGTTAGCGGACTAGCAAAAGATAAAATCCTTTGGCGATACGTTCCAACTGATAGCCGAATGGTTTTTTGTTATTTTATGAATAAAATTTCTATGGCACCACACCAATAAAAAAGAACATGTCCCAGTTTGTACAAAAGAAAAATCACATGGAACTAATTATTTCAATGTTTTAATTATGATGAATTTATGATCGAGTCTAAGGAGAGTGAGGTATGCAGCATTTGAATATGATATTGATTTATTTGTTTTACTGGCCTTCAGCGCTTTTACTTTGTCTTACCTCGTTCAGATTCAAAATACGTTACTACACCCGACAGATCGTGCTTAGTACCTTAGTGATGACGCAATGCTCCGTTCTTCTACAGTCATTTAAAGCTGAATTTCTCATGTCATTGATTCACCCGATCTGTCTTCTAATGTGCATTGTCTTTTTCTTTAGGTTAAGATTCGCACACTCTCTGCTGATTGCAGCAATTACTTTTTGTTTTAACGTTGTTCTAGAATCGACCTTAAACTTCTTTCTAGCTAATTTTGACTACATAAAATTTGTTGAAATTTCCCGAAATGACTACATGATTCAAGGATTTATTTTAGCATTCACAAATTACGTTTTAGCCTTTCTATTACATAAGCTGAGAGTTGGCTTCTCCTTCATTTCATCCAACCGTACAAATTTTAAAGTAGAGGCGTTTCCAAGAAAGTTAATTTTCACAACGGTGGCCGGATGTATTATCATGACATTTACTAGCTTCTCTATTTACTTTTTTGCCAAATTGATCATGTTGATTATTTCTATTACTTTCTTCGTATTAATCGGTATCGTGAACTTATCTCATGAAAAAGAGTTAGCGGACTAGCAAAAGATTTATCACCTACTAATTATTCCAATGTTTAATTATGATGAATTTGTGAAAAATTCATTTTGTCCTATTTGCTCAATAAATTCCGAATTGTCTTCTCATTTATCTCTGCTATCCGCTATACTAGGCCCGTTCAATATCTAGCAATTTATTGAATGATTACCATTGGCTTTTTACAGCTTCACTAGCTTCTCCATCATGTTTCTGGAGAAAGTCATTATGTTATTCATATTTATAACATTATTTACTGGAAGTAATCTGCATTTCACTTATATGAAAGAAACGGCTGATGCTAGAAAGGAATTAAACCGATGCCACAATTAATACTCATTTTGGTATATATAACTTACTGGCCTTCTGTTCTTTTAATTAGTATGGTTTTATTTAGAATCAAACCGCGACATCATATTCGTCAAATTATTTTGAGTACCTTGCTACTAACTCAAACTTCAATATTGCTACAAACATATAAAGCGGAATTTTTATTGGCTTTTATCCAGCCTATCTGTCTTATGACATGCATCTTCTTTTTTTATAAGCTAAAGATTATTCATTCGTTCATTGTTGCAGTAGTAACTTTTGGTTTTAATTTAGTAATAGAGTCTGCATTTAATCTATTCTTAGCCAATTTTAATTACATAGAATTTGTAAAGATATATCAGAATGATTATGCTATTCAAGGTCTTATTTTAACTTTAATTAATTGTGGAGTAGCATTATTATTACAAAAATTAAGGCTAGGCTTCTCCTTTATCTCTTCTCACCCCCTCAACTCTAAGAGTAGTTTATATCCCAAAAAAATAATTATTATGGTTTTAACCGGCTGTGTTTTACTAGCTTTCACTAGTCTTTCTATATATTTTTTCGAAAAATTCGTTATAGTATGTGTTACTCTTACTTTTTTTATATTAATTGGAGTAATGAACTTCTTATACGAAAAAGAGTTGACAGACTAAATATAAACTAATTCTTTAGTGAATAGCTTAAGTGATATTTGTCACACAGGAACACATTTACTTTTTGATAAAATAAATTATATTATTAATACGGCAGGAATTTTGCAGAACTCGAAAGTAGGATTGACATGGCAACCTTCTCACAAATCCCCATATAAGGTAAATTAAATGGAACAGACTACTCTTATATTATTACACTTATGTTATTGGACCTCGGTACAGATATTAGGCCTCAGCATATTTCGTATTAAGCCGAGGCAGCATATCAGGTCTATAGTCATTAGTTCATTCTTACTTTCTCAAGTCTCACACTTGCTTCAATCGTACAAAGTCGTATTCCTTATTTCGACAGTTCAGCCATGCTGCTTCTTTATTTGCCTATATCTTTTGTATAAATTCAGACCGTTATATTCCGTCCTAATTGTATTTATAGCTTTCGGAACTAATATGATGATCGAAAATATCTTCAATCTATTTATCACTAAATTTGATTTCATCCAATTCATAGAGCTAACGAAAAATGACTACATACTTCAAGGCTTGATGCTTTGCATAATCAATGTCATCCTCTCTTGTATCCTAATTCAAACAAGAATCGGTTTTTCATTCATTGATCCTTTTAAAGCGCGAAAGCAAAGGACAGTTATTCCTAAAAACATGAGATTAGCCCTTCTTCTCGGGTATATAGCCATGTGTTCAGTAAGTGCTATCGTCATGTACTTCGACAAAGCATATTTGTTACTGCTTACCGTATCTTTATTTATCTTAATAACGATCGTGAACTTTGCATACGAAAAAGAAATGGCCGAGTGATATAATACACCGAAGGGGAAGTCATAATTGGAAAGAAAACACATCTTCACTCTACTGATTTTTTATCTTTTTGTAGGTCCTGGGCCGATCTTATTTTTTCTGAATAAATATACCGTATCCTTTGCCTCCATTTTAAGCTGTATAGCTATTTTATGGTTGTTTCGAAAAGAACTCCTGGCCGTGGATTTTAATGGTATATTAAAAAATCCAAAACTCTATACAATATCGTTTCATGGTTTGAAGTATTGCATTTTTGCCCATGCCGTAACATCGTTCTTATTTGAAACCCCGAATATTTTGACGGATGACTTAATAAGCGGTTACTTAATTATGCCGTTCTACGCGATTGTCATAGCCCCTATAATTGAAGAAATAGTTTATAGAAAAATTATTTTCGGGCTTCTTGAGAAAAAATTCGGCTTTTGGATTGGCGCAATCGTCTCATCGCTAATTTTTGCGGTAGGACATTTAAGTCCAGAAAGAGGGTTGGCTTACTTCTTATCCGGAATATCGCTTTGTTTCATTTATAAACAAAGCGGGACTTTAGCCTCATCTATCCTAGTTCATGGAAGTTTGAATTACATTTCTTTACTGGTCAGGACAATAAAGGGTTAAGGTAGGAATAATACACTAGAAAGCGCTTTAAATTCGACATTTTTCTACTTGTTAAGTTAAGAATAGTGTATTAAACTAACTACATTGGACTTATATTTCTTGGAGCAAAGAAATCCAAATACTTTGCATAATGAGGTATTTTAAATGCAGTCATTAATTAAAATCTTATTTTCTTCAATAGAATTTTCAGCGGCTATGTTATTTTGTCTCTCATTATTTCGCATTTACTTTCGTTATTCACTACATAAAGTATTTATTATTGCAGTAATAATGTCAGTAATATCGATTTATATTAGGGAATTTTTGGAGCAGGTACAATTTGGTGTTCTTCCAGTAATAGTCATTCAAATAGTACTCATAACACTTTTTTTCAACCTTCCATTAATATTCTCATTTTTAGTATGTATTATAGGCACACTAGCAGTAGTAACTATTGAAGGTTTAGTCATTGCAATCGGTTCTAATTTTTCAGTGTTTAATGAACAAGGTTTAATAAATTCAACGGTACAATTTATTTGCTTCGAATCAACTGTAACCCTGATACTGCTCCTTTTGATTTTCCCTTTACAAAAATACAAATTAGGTTTTCACACAACTTCGAATGATGCTTTAAAAGGATATAATTTTTATTTATCTGGATTACTAATAATTGGAATAGTGGCCATTGAAATTGAACAGATAGCTTTTAAGAAATCTGCAGTCCATATCATTTTACCTATAATAATTGGATTTATTTTTCTAATAGGGGTTTACCTTGCCTATCAGCATAATAAAAGACTATGGGCTAAAAGACGTGAAAGGTTGTCAAAAAAATGAATTTTATTGATCGCTCAGCTGAAAACATTGCTAGGTCAATAAGAAATAATTACTCGCAAGCTGGTTCTGAAATAGCTTTAAAATATGCATTGTCCCTACTTATAAATTCATTCATTGCATTTACAACTGCAATTGTTTTCTGCGTATTGACAGACCACTTTATCGAAGCTTTGATG
This sequence comes from Paenibacillus doosanensis, assembly GCF_025060755.1. GTDB lineage: Bacteria > Bacillota > Bacilli > Paenibacillales > NBRC-103111 > Paenibacillus_S > Paenibacillus_S doosanensis. The sequence continues at coordinate 69,449 of NZ_JANYUY010000026.1, read as the reverse complement.
GCTATAGTTTCGTTTATTGCCTTAAGATATTTTTCGGGCGGTCTACACATGTCGTCTTCCTTATCATGTTGTTTGCTTACTATTTTTATTATAATATCAGCAGCTCATATTTCTTTTAATTACTCATTTTATTGTAGTATTATTGATATTTTCTCGGCTCTTATCTTATTAAAAACAGCACCAAACGGTATTGAGCATATTAGTAAAATAAATCCTAAATACTATCCTCTCCTTAAATTAATAGCTGTTTTAATAGTTTTAGCTAATCTTTTTTTTCAATCTACAGTTATGACAGCAGCTTTTTTTTGTCAAGCTTTGTTGACCACTGAATTTTCTTATAGAACGAGAGATCACTTTGAAGGGAGAATTTCAAAATGAAAACTAAAATTGCAATCATTGCCAACACTGTTTTAATGATTCTTGCTTCAGTTTTTGTAACTACAAACTCGTATATTGGCCACCGCCCAGAAACGCCAATGGAGCTTCTCAAGAAAAATAAATAAGCTGATTCTGTCGGCTGTCAAACGAGAGTTTGGCAGCCTATTATCTATCCTTCTCTTATGGAGCTGAGACCTATGCAAAAAATCCCCGTGACTCGTGACGGGAAGAGAGGGTCGGAAGTCATCATTATAGATTCGAGCAGTGTAGTCAAAATCGACAAGATTCGCGATCGGGAAATTATCATACACACCAAGGATCAACACTATTATCTTGATTTTTCCTTCGATAATTTGGAAGAATGGCTGTTCGAGGATGGTTTTCGGCTTCTGGATAGCGCAAATATAGTCAATATGAACCATGTCGCAGACTATGATCCCAAGAAAGGGATCGTATATCTAGGAGCCTCCGACAGCAAGCATCCCAAAACCGCTTCAGCCGCGCGCATCCACAAAGAACACATCGAGAACGTAACGCAGTTGCTTAGGACTGCAGACCCCTCCTACGCCGACCATAATCCCTTACATCATGATGAATTGTTTGCACGTATTATTAGCGAAACCCGAAACGATCAGTTTCTGCGCTCGTACGCGACGATTCGTGCCATGAATGAACGGAAGCGCGCCGAGGAGAAGATCGCGCATATGGCTTATCACGATTCGTTAACTCATTTGCCGAACCGTTTATATTTTGACGATCGTCTCAAGGCTTGTCTGGATGAAGCCAGCCGTCACGGAGGAAGGTTGGCTATTCTGTTTTTTGATCTGGATCGGTTTAAGGTAATTAACGATACGCTCGGCCATCACATCGGGGATCAACTGCTGGTAGGCTTGGCTCACAGGCTGCAAAGCTACGTTAACAATCATGATGTAGCCGCCCGCTTCGGCGGGGATGAGTTTATGGTCCTGCTGTCCGGGAATGCGCATATGCGAGAGGCGGCCCAATTTGCCGAAACAATCAAGCTGCTGCTGAAAGAGCCTTTCCTGATAGAAGACCACGAATTGTTCGTCACGGCCAGCATTGGAATCAGTCTATATCCCGATGACGGCACCGATGCCGAAACTTTGCTGAAGAATGCCGATAATGCCATGTACCGCTCCAAAGAGAAAGGTGGGAATTCATATCACTATTATCACCCGGATATGAACAAACGGTCCTTGCACAAGCTCAATCTGGAAATCCATCTCCGCAAGGCGCTGGAGCGCGGCGAATTCCGGCTGCTCTATCAGCCGTTAGTCGATTTGAAAACCGGTACGATACGCGGCATGGAGTCCCTGGTTCGATGGCAGCATCCCGAATGGGGCATGATATCGCCGGCTGAATTCATTCCGCTTGCCGAAGAGACCGGCCTCATCGTTCCGATGGGAAACTGGATCTTGAAGCAGGCTTGTCTTCAGAATAAAGCATGGTTGGAGCAAGGCTACGATCCGCTCTGTGTGTCCGTGAATATATCGGCCATTCAATTCCATCAGCCGCAGTTCGTATCCGTCATTGAAGAAACGCTGCAGGAGAGCGGGCTGGACCCCGGGTTGCTTTGTCTGGAAATTACCGAGGGAGTCGCGATGAACAGCGGCCCGCATGTGATGGAAACGATGGATAAGCTGAAGAGTCTCGGCGTTCGCATCTCTATCGACGATTTCGGTACCGGTTACTCATCGCTCAGCTATTTAAAAAGATTCCGTGTGCATACGCTTAAGATCGACCAATCGTTCATCCGCGACGTCACGTCCGACGAGGATAACGCGGCTATTGTGACGGCTCTGATCGCCATGTCCCGCCAGTTGAAGATTACGTCGCTCGCCGAAGGCGTCGAGACGAGGGAGCAATTGGAATTTCTGCTAGCCCAGGGCTGCGATGAAATTCAAGGCTATGTGTTCAGAAAGCCGGTATCGGCTCAAGAATTTGAAGAGATGATCCGGCAGAATAAACAGTTATTTTTAACCAAATAGAGGAAAAAGTACAGTGGATAACTGAAACTTTTTCCTCTTTTTTACGTTTATAAGTATAGCAATCCAAATTTTTGAAGGGAACGAAACCATGCCAGCTAATCTATCGAGCAGCACGAAGACGGCCCAGACCAAAGTGACGGTCAAAAAGCCGCTTCCCCGCGCCTCGAAAAAAAAGAAAAAACGAACTTCCGCTCTAGTGACTCTATTCTTCTATACGCTCTCCATTCTCATGATGTTCGGAACGGCATTCAGTTTATGGTTCTTCCTTACCGAATCGGGAACCAACCTCCGCTATTTGATGGCGGATACGTTGATTTCGACACAGCATCGCCATTGGGCCGCCTATCTGATCGGCGAGACGGAGCTGACGAAACGCGTCGACCGCTATTGGAAGCAGTTCGATACTTATACGGAAGTAAAGGATGAGCGTCTGGTTCATCTGAATACGCCGGAGACGACCCCGGTCAAAGCCGCAGAGAAAAAACCGCTCGTGGAGATCGAACCTATCGAGGGCAAAAACTTCAAGGGCAAGCTGCTGATCGTCAACGATCCCAAAAGCTTGCGAATTGCAGTCCCCGGAAAAGTCGGCAAAGGCGAGAAAGTTTCTTCGATGGTCAAACGGCTTGGGGCGGTAGCCGGAGTCAATGCCGGAGGCTTCGTCGATCCCGAATGGATGGGGAACGGCTTCCAGCCTACGGGGCTGGTCATCTCCGGAGGCAAGATCTATTATAACGACGGCGGCATGAACACGCCGAACCATATCGTCGGCATCGATAAGGACGGCCGGATGATCGCCGGCAAGTACAAGCCAACGGAGCTGCTGCAGATGGGCGTGCAGGAAGCGGTCACCTTCGCCCCGCGCTTCATCGTCAACGGCGTCGGACAAATCAAGAACCAGGCGGACGGTTGGGGAATCGCTCCCCGCACCTGCATGGCCCAGAAGGAAGACGGCACGATCATGTTCGCCATTATCGACGGCAGACAGCCCGGACACAGCATCGGGGCGACCTTGTACGATATTCAAAACATTTTCCTAGAGCACGGCGCGATTACTGCCGCCAACTTGGACGGAGGGTCGTCTACGGTACTGGTGCATAACAACGAGATCATTAACAAGCCGGCCAGCGAATACGGCGAACGCTATTTGCCTACGGCTTGGCTCGTCTTCGACAATCCGCAAGCGGTGACGATCAAGAACATTTGGGAAGGGCTCGACCCGAGCAAGATCGACCCGTCCAAGTGGTGACGCATATAATCCTAACAGGCCCCTTCGCATAGAAGGGGCCTTTATAGGCTGCAAAGCGGATGCCCGGAACCGTGCGCCCGTAGAACGCTTATATGACTGCTGCAATGCGCCCCAGCTTATGGGTGTTCCCCCCTCTATCCTCGGGAACGTCTCGCGGCTTAAACCGGATGCTGGTACGCTTGGATCGGTCAGCGGCTTATTGCTGCTGCTCTTCGCCCTCGATCACCGTTGCCGCCACAGGCACTTCGGCCGCTTCGTCGGCCTTGCCGTTTTTCCAGGAAAGCGCCTTTTCCTTCACTTTGCCTGCCCATTCGGAAGTTTGGTTGCCGATCAGCTGCGTCTTTTCGGACAAGGTGCCTGCCAGCTGCTTGGATTTATCCGCTACCGTCCCTGCCACTTGCTGCGTTTTTTCCGTGACGGTATGAACGCCTTCCGCCAAATCCGCTCTCAGCTCGCGCCCCGATTTGGGAGCCAGCAATAGGGCGGTCACCGCTCCCAGCACCGTACCTACTACAGCTCCGACCAGCAAGTCTTTTCCTTTTTTATCAGCTGCCATCCTGTTCATCTCCTTCAATCTTGATCATTCGTCAGGCGTGCCCGTCTTGGAGGGTTTCTGCGCTTGCCACCTTTGCCACAGCTGGATTCCGGTCGTCGTCAGCTCTATAAGGTCCTTCACCGTATCCTGCCGGGTATGTAGCGTTTCCCTGGCCTCCAGAACTGTATCCGACAACGTGCGGGACACCAGCTGCACCGAACGGGAGAGACTGCTGGCCGCTTCCCCTGTTCGCTCCATCGCATCCACAAACCCGTCGGTCGCCTTCATCCTCCTCTGTACATCCTCCAGCACTTCCCTGGAAAGGCGTATCGTACGGACGGATTCCTCCGCCGTCAGTTCCAGCTTCTCCTGCATGCGGTTTAGCGTATCTTGCGCCTGCCGCATCGCCTGGCGGGATTCCTTCAGCAGGAAGATCAAATAGCCGGCCAGCACGACAAAAGCCAAGGAAGCCAAGCTAATGCTGATTTGCCACATCACGCTCCGACACCTCCTTCCAAGCGGCAGCTTTCCTAGACGAATGCCTATGGAATAGTACATTATAAGTAGCTGACCTTCATTTTGACACTGATTCTTGAAAAAAAAACAGGCTGTCGGCCGCGAATCAGGGCGGACGAAGGTGATTTCATCCCTCGACATTTTTTAAATTCTATGAGCTCTATCGCAGCCTTTTGCCCTTCTTCGACAGCCCTTTACGGGCATTTGGAGCCGTAGATGACCGCTGCGGCAAGCTTGCCGCTCTTTACCGGAGCCGTTCGGACATCCCCTTCTCCCACTGCACCGGTATCGAAACGCTTACTTCTCCCCCTGCTGTAGTTTGTCAGCGCTTTATTCGCTATGGACGAGCATTTTCCCAGCCCTTTTTCGCTTTTATCGGTTGCTGAAAGTTTATGTCTGAAAAAACTTTTGCCATTCGACACCGAACGATAAAACCTCTTATTTTACATTCTTTCATAAATTTGCATAATCATATACAATTTTTATTGCTGTCCTAGATACACGACAAACTATTTTCATAACGAAAGGGTTGTTTGGAACTGGTGAATGTTTTGACTTACGAGACACTGTTGCTTGCTGAAAGTCAGTGCATCAATGCTCAAGATGCCATCGTTGTCCGCTTGCTGCTTGAAGGAATCGAGGTGCACGAAATTGTCTATTTGAAAGCCGACTCGCTCGACCTGGAGAGCCGCACTTTGACCATCACGGATTCGTATGGAATAAAAAGAAGACAGGGCGTCAGCCCCCGCACCGTTCAAATGTATAAGAGGGCGCTCCTGCAAAATCAGTACATCGCCGATCAGCGAAGGTCCAATCTGAAGGATAACGGCTATTTGATTAAAGCAACGTTAAACGATTATATTGCGCATGAGAGCATGATTCAGGAGATGGATTCGGTGATCCTGCGCACGATATACAGAAGATTTCGCGAATTATCCGAAAAATTAGAGCTTCCGGAGCTTGCATATTTGACTACACTCAAATTAGAATTGAATCATGTAGTCATCGCATAATATAGTAATAATTCGCATAAGAGGGGGCCTCGCTCCTCCTCTTCAGGCGAATCTACGACGCTGTATTTTTCGGAGGAGCTTATGACAACCAACAATCAGGAAAAACGGGACTTGGAACGCGCCGCCGTCAAAATCTGGATCGATATTTACAACCGGAATCACGATAACAAGCTTCGCCTCCTGTACCAGCGGGAGCGTCCCGACGCCGTCATTCAAGATTCCCGTCAGCGGCTGATGGGCGTAGAGATTACCCATTTATTTTATGATTCGGAAGAAGCGAAAATGCTGCTGGGCCGCTCCCAGACGAATACGCACAGCAACGAAGTCGTCGAGATGCTCGTAAAGGAATTGAATAACCGGATTCGAATTAAAGAGAGCAAGATCGATACGTATGCCTCCGACTATCCGATATCCCTCCTTATCCGCAACGCTTCGCCGGCATTTGGCATGTCGGATATTTTGGCCGTCAAGCATCTCATCTACAAACCGCGGGGCAAATTCGTCCAAGTCTGGTTTCTTTCGCGGGACGGCAACAACGAATGGCTGAGCTTGGACCTGAGTACGCTGTAGCCCTACCGCTTTGCCTTCCCCTTCACATCTCCTCTAAACGCCGCGTCATTATTATGAAGCTTCTCCTTCCGCATGTACACAACGAAAAAAGGCTGACGACCGCACGCGGGCAGCCATCAGCCTTGTCTTGTCTTCAATCCCTGATACTTTTATTCAACAAACCGCCCGTTCTCCATAATGAGCCGGTCATCGATATATACATTCGGTTTGGTAACGACTCCGTCAATATGGACGCCTGCGGCGATCGTTCCGCCGAACGTATTGTTGCTGCCGAACGCGACATGGATCGTGCCGTATACTTTCTCATCCTCCAGCACGACGCCCGTGATGCGGGCTTTATCATTGGTGCCGATGCCGAATTCGCCGAGCTGTCTGCCGTCGCCGTCGCCGAGAATTTGCAGCAGCCGCTCCGCGTCCGCTCCTTCGGCCTGCGTAATCCGTCCTCCGGCTACAGTGACCAAGAGAGGCGTCTGCAGCTTGCCGATTCCGGCTACCGACCCGTCGATGACGATCTGGCCTTCAGCGAGCCCTTCCACCGGCGCAATATAGGCTTCGCCCGACGGCAGGTTGCCGGATTCGCCCGGGTTCAGGTACATGCCCGTGCTCGGAACGCCGTTTCTTCCGGCAATCGAGAACGACAGACTGCGGCCGTCCTTTTCGATTCTAACCTTCTCGCCCTTCGTCAGCATGTCCGTTACTTTCTCCGTCAGCGCTTTGACCTGGACATAGTCGGCGCTGATAGCGCCCTCCAGGAACATATCCTCGGTGATGCCCGGCATTGTAGCGAGTCTGGTTCCCGCGGCGGCCGCTTGCTTGCGCGCCTGCGTATGCGTCAAGGAATGCTTGGTCACGCAGACGACCACATCCGACTCCGCCATCGCCTTGGCTATGGGCGCCGGAGGCTCTTCGCCCGATTTGGCCCGTTCCTTCATCACGACGAGCATCGCTTCGGCGCCAAGCTGCTTGCCCGCTTCATACAGCGACTCGGCCAGCTCCTTCTTCACATCGTCCGCAACGACCAGGAACGTCTCGCCTTCCTTCAGGCCGAGGCAGTTTTGCAGCACATTTTTACTGATTTCCGTTAACTTCGCATTCATCGTTTGTCATCCCTTTGCGATTTCAGTGATTGAGTGATTTCCGCAATTTCAGATCATTTCCGATACTAATTTTGCCATAATCGCATTGGACAATACAACCGGCAGTCCGGAAGTCTTCGCGACAAGCTCTCTCGCTTCCTCGGTGTATCCCATGCAGTCCAGCACGATAATATCGACGGTATCCTTCAGCTCGGTCGCCGCTTGCCGGAAATTGTCCAGATTATTAATATACGGCGAAGCGACGGAGAACAGCGGATCGAGTCCGAGCGGAGAATATTTCGGTTTCAAATTTTCCTTCTGCTCGATTAAAGGTACGATCACGCCCAGACGGCGGGAGCCGACCATCGCTTTGACGGTAGGCGGAATAATATGATCCGGTTCGATCAAATAGGAAGTCGCTGTCGTAAGTCCCGGAAATACCCCCGTGCAAAGAAGCAGTATTTGCCTAATGCCGCTTTGCTCCAGCTCATTGATTTTGTTTTGCAAAATCGGCTGAATTTTTTTCCGCGACATCACCACCGAATCCCCGGTCGTCAGACGGGAGGTCAGTACGTAATCTCCCTCTTCGGGAAACAGATTCTCTTCAATATATGCCTTGGTCATCCCGTCCAGCACACCGACTTGAACGAGCTCGGCGCGGCCTTCCAAATATTTCTCGATAATCGGCGCAACGTCGGTTCTCGGCGCCTGGCCGATCGTAATCATTCCCAGCTTCTCCATCCGAATCGCCTCCCTGAATGAAAATAAAGGGGGAACCCGAGTTCCCCTAATGTGCAAGTATATGAAAAGAAATTACTGTTTTCCCGATGTTTGCAGCACTTTCATCGAGCCGTACAAGCTCAAGATGCGATCGAATTCCGCTTTGTTATAGAACTCGCACGTGCCGTTCGTTACTTCCTTGGCTACTTCGACCGAGAAGCGTACCGCCGAAGCGATGTCGATCTCGTGGCTTGCGCCGGTGCCGCAGCCCGGCACGGCCGATTGGGCCGTAACGGCTACGCCGACAACCGGAGCATCGGTGGCTACCGCCGGTTGAAGAATCGAATTGATATGATACAGGTCATTGCCGTAAGGCGTAATATCCTGCATCGTTATCGGGAACGTCACAGGCAGTTGGCCTGTCGTCATTTCCATAATCCGCAGCAAGTCTTCGCTCATGCGCAAAATATAGCCTTCTTTGACCGTAGGCGAGATGGCGATGCCTTTATGATTAATGACGCGGTTGCCTTTGGTCGTATCGATGGACAGAATCGCTTCCATCTCCGGCACGATTTCATGCTGGTTCATCGTCAAAATGTCGACCGGAGAATCCATGAAATCGACAGGCTCGTGCGGACGCGTCGGAGCATCCGGACAAATATGCGTCGTGATGATAACGTCGCCTTTCAAAGAGTCGCCTCTGGTCTGCATTTCGGCCAGCTTCAGCGCCGAAGCGACGGCGGCTACCGCACCGTCGGCGTCGGATACGAGACCGATCCGCGTAGGACGCGCTCCGATGCCGCCCAAACGTCCGATAATCCCGAAGGTCGGCGCGTCGCCGCCTTTGCTCTTGCCGTTCGTTCCGGGAACGACGATTTTAATGAAATCGGTGCTGCCTTTATCCCCTTTTACGACGGTTACCGTTACCGATACATCCTTATATTCATTGAATAATTCCTTGACTTTCTCTCCGGTTACATAGCCGCTATCCATTACGTCAAGCGCGAGTAAGGTTTGTTTTAATGTCATGTCCTTTTCCTCCATCCGAATTCATTCTGTTTGTCTTTATCCGAGATAAGAAATAATCGATTTATGAATAATGTCCTCAATCGGCTTGAGCAGCTTGGTGTTGCTCATCGTGCTGCTGAGCAGCAATTTTGCCTTCGGCACCGCGATAACGGCGAGCTGCTGGCCTTTTTGAATCGCTGCCGTAACGATCGGTCTGGCCGTTTTGGCATCCAGCGTCATGATCAGGTCCGGGAAGGTAGCAAACCGCTCTCCGTCCTTTTCAATCGTCATATACTCGTTCCAGAACGTCATCTCATGCTCGTCATTGATCCGGACCGTGCCGACGTCGAAGCCGCCTGTCGTCTCCAGGGTGAAATCGGTAACCGTACCCATCGTAACGACTTGGCCGCCCAGCTTGGAGACGACGGATTCAATGGCCGCTTCGCCTTGGCGGGCAAGCAGTGCCTCGCCGACCTCGATCGCCTGAGTGATCGCTCCGGCGGCGCCGTTGGCTTTGGCATAAGCGCATGTGACCGGATTGCGTGCGACGGCAACCAGACCGCCGGCTTCAACGGAAGCTTTGCGGATCATCGAAGCGGCTTTTTCAAGCGAGCCTGAGATGCTGATTTCGATGTAGTTGTCTCCCTTGCCGCCGACGCCGGCTTGATGGGAGATGTAGCCTTCCACCTCGGAGAGGTTCAGCGAGCCCATCGCGCCCGTCGGATGAGCCCGTCCGTTACAAGCGAAGTCCACAAGCGGAATTCCCGTGATAGCCGATTGAAACCAGCCGTTGACGGTCGTCCCCGCTCCGTTCTCGTTCGTATGGAGCGCATTGACGGTTTTGCCGATCTTCTGCGTCAAGATGTCCAACGCTTTGCCGTAATGAATCGGCTTGACGAATTGATCCTTGGCGGCCGGAGCTCCTACCATAGACACGGTAACGAATAAGTCCTCGTCTGCGAATTCATCGATGGAATACAAGCTGGGCTGTCCGATTTCGAGAGCCAGGCGGCCGATCTGGAGGCCGTCTTCAATCCAGCCCCCTCCTCCTCCGCCGAGAACGGCGCCGCCGTAAACCGCGTATTCCACCATTTTTTCATCCAATTTCAATATCGACATCAAGCTTCGCCTCACTTTTTCATTTTAAACACGGAGTTAAAGAAGCTGTACAGCGCATCCCCGGCAATGAAGCCCGCAGCCAAGATGCTCATTGGAGTTTCCGCTTCTTTGCCTTTCACTTTCAACACGATAATACGAATGGCGATACCGACGAGAACGGCCCAGCAGGCGTTCGGAGTGGCGATAAGCAAGCCGGTTGCGAACAAGACGCCGATCTGGCGGCTAGGTCCGCCGATCAATTGCACGATAGCGCCGGGAATAGCCCAGATCAACAGCTGCTTGGCCACTTCCGGAGAAGCTCCCGCCTTAATGGTCGACACATATACTTTATCGATCGGCGGTACAAGATTTTGCGCGAAATAGCCTTTGTAAGTGACCAGCACCGTCAGCAGAGCGACGCCGAAGGCGATCATCCCCGTAATGTACTGATGCTTTCTTCCTTCGAGCTCATATTCTTTGTTCTCGCCGTTGCCGCGGAGAATATAGCCCGTCTTAAGGTCGTAACCCATGTCGGCGAACGCCGGACCGGTAGCGGCGCTGAAGCCCGCCAGCAGCGCGAGGGCGACCGGAGGAAAACCGATCATCATACCGAACAGCAGCGTAATGAACGCGACGGCGAACGCCGGGAACCAGCCGGAGTGCATCGCGGCGATCCCTACGATCAGCTCGTGGACGAACGCGGCGAACGCGGCAAAAACCATAAAGCCGAGCAGCATGCCGACGGACATGTGTGTGATCAGGCCGCCGATTATGGCAATCAGCAGAGCGATGATCAGGTAGGCTATAAATCCGAGACTGAGCGTACGTCTAGCTTCGCCTACCGTTCGAGTCAATTTGCTTTCATCAATCTCGGAGGAGGCAACAATGCCGCTTTCGCTCGCCTTCTCCTTCTTGACCGATTTGTTCTGTCTGCTGAAAATCAGCATACCCGCTTGAATCAAAGCGACGATCCCTGCGCCGATCATGACGCCGTGGGCGATATACAGCTGGTTCACGTCAACATGAAACCAGGGAACCGAATACTGGCGGATCATAAGACCGATCCCGAACATCGTCAGCGCCCAAATGTTGCCGATGAAGGCTACACCGAAGGCGGACATCGAAATATTAAAGTAAGAACCGATCAAACCGATTGCCGTCCCGATTCCCAGCAGACCGGCGCGTTTGCCGCCCTTATCGCCCGCCTTGATCGATTCGGCCGTCGCCACCCCCGGAGCCCATGTCCCGGATGCCGGGAACAGCTTGGAGTCGAACAGCTTGTACAGGATAGCCGCATCCACGAACATGGCGAGCGCCGCGCCGATCAGCATAGGGACGACCAGATCGGTAACTCCCATCGCGAACGGTATCCCGATCGGAATCAGCAGACTGTTCGCCGCCCCGAACGTAGCGGAGGAGATGGACGTCTGCACCAGGTTTTGCCGGTGAACGGATTTATACTTATTGAATATTGTGATCGGAATGCGGGCGATCAGCATCGCTACGAGAGCGCCGATAATTGCGGTGTTCGGAGTCACGCCCAACGTCGTAACGATTTGCATCCCGATGATCGCCCCGATGACAGCCGTTACGATGTTTAGAATAAGCGCGAACGGTTCGAATATACTAGGGTGCTTCTTTTCATTGTCCATGGATAATCCCCCTTGATCGTATACAGATGATTCTCTCCATACTATTTACAATTTATTTCACAATTATTGTTATTCTTGTCCATCCTGCTCTTTTTCTTTGTCTGGACATACCCGAGCTGAAGCGTTGCGAAGAGAACTCCTATGAACACCAGAGATATCCCGAATACTTGCTGAAAAGAAACGGAGTGACGGAAAAGCAACAATTCCAGCATCATCGTCATCAGCGGCTGCAAATTCAGCACGATGGAAGCTTTGGCGGCGCCGACCGTCTGCATCCCCTTGTTCCACATGACGCCCGTCAGCCCTTGAGCCACAAGTACGGAGACAAGCAGCAAGCCCCATGTGCTCCAGGAATGATTCCATTCGATGCCGGCGCCGGAGAAGGCGAGCACGAACGGGTCGAAGAACAGCGCGCTTAAGCCGAAGCTGTACACCGTAATAATGAACGGCGACAGACGCCTTGACAGAAACCGGGTGAAGATTAAGTTGCAGGAGAAGGTAAACGTGGCCCCGAACAACAGCAAGTCCCCCGCATGGAAGACCAAGCCGTTCGTATTGAGCGCGAGGCACAGACCCGCCAGCGCCGTGACGCAGCCGGCAATCATTCGCCAAGTAACCTTCTCCTTCAGGAACGCGGCCGACAGTCCCGCCGTTATTAACGGAGACAAGGTAAAGATGAGAGAAGCGTTGGTCGCTGTCGTATACTTCAAGCCCTGGAACAAAAATATCTGGTTCGCGATGAGCCCGATGACGGCCGACAGCAGCAGAAACATAATTTCGTTGCGGGTTACTTTCACAAGCGAACGGGTAAACAGCGCTCCGATCAGAAAAACGCAGGATACCAGCGTCAAGCTCAGCGCCGAAAGCAGAAGCGGAGAAAATTCCCGCAGCAAGTACTGTCTCGAAATGTAGTTCAAAGCCCAGATGAACACGCATAGAACGAGAAGTACGTAAGATCTGGTCACAAGAAGTCCGGACAGCTTAGAACGATGCCGGTTCGGCTTCTAGCTGTTTATAGAAGTTGGAAGCATACAAGCCTTCCGCTTCCACCGCGTCGATCACAGGCACGCGCAGTTCTTTGCGCAGCACGTCGGCGAAGCCGATGGTGGAGAAGCCTGTGCATGCGAACACGATCACCTTGGTTCCTTGGGAGAGCAAGGATCTGGCCGCTTCCAGCGCTTTATCCCGCCCTGCCTGAGTGAGCAAATCGGTGGTATTCGTCACATCTTCGGGCCTGATGTATTGAACTAACGAATCCCCAAGCAAGTTTTCCATGACTGCAGGAATGCACTCGGTAATCCCCATGACGCCTACAGGCTCTCCGAGAGCCAGGGCCGTCAATGCGGCGGCGCTGCCCGCTCCGACGACCGGAATGGACACGTTTTTGCGCAGCTGTTCGATAGCAGGATCGGCGGCGCAGCTGATAAGAAGCAGCTTACAGCCGTCCTTCTCCATTTGCTTGCCCAGTTCGACGATCTTAGGAATCGCGATCTGTTCCGTCTCATCATTGAAAATGCCTAGCGGTTGATCGGGAATGCACTTGCTCATGACCGGAAGACCGTACAATCTGGAAATGACATTGCCGTGCTCTTCAATAATGCTCTGATTTTCCGTAGTAAATACCCGGATTAAACCTATCATATCGCTCATCCCTTCCCTGAATAATCTGAATCCTTTGCCATATTAAAATTGTAAAGGGCTACAATATGATTCAACAATGTACGCGTCTACCAAAAGTAACAAAGGCCTATTGTGCTCTGAGCACAATAGGCCTTAGGTTTTAACCCTTATTCTTCAATAAATGGAATGCAGTGCATAAATAATACGTCAGCCGCTTCTGCATGCCGTCCAAATCGATATCCGCGATATCTTTAATCCGGTCGAGACGGTATTTGACGGAATTGCGGTGAATGTACAGCCGGTTGGCCGCCTCGATCAAGCTGCCGCCCTCGGCCAAATAATGATACAGAGTGACCATCAAGTCGGTTCCGTTCTCCTGGTCGTACTCCAGGAGCTTGCCCAGATGCTTCTCAACCAAAGAATCAAAGTTAACATAATCCGACGAATCCAGCAAGAGGCTAAATAATTCCACTTCGTCATAACGGAAAAACCGCTGGATTTTATCGAGCCTCGAGCCTATCATGACCGCTTTCTTCGCTTCCACGTAGCTGCGCTGAATTTCCCATAACGGGTATTTCGTGCCGAAGCCGGTGCGCACATGGCTCCAGGAGCGGACGAACCGTTTGATCGATTCCGACCATTCCCGATCGTCTGTCCGAGGGGACGAGAGCAGCAGCAGGAGGCGGTCTCCTTGTCTTAATACGTGGGAGCGGACCTGCCGGTTTCGCGATTCGCGCGAAATCAGCTCGTTGATCTTGCCCATAAAAGCGGCATGCTCCTCGAAATACGACCGTTCGCCTTCGATCATTGCGATTTCCCAGGTCCATTCGGGCGCCAGCCCCAGCTGCCTGCCCTTATTCTCCACATCCTGAATGGATAGCGGCAAGCCCATCAGCAGTTCTTCAAAGAAATTGCCCCTCAACCTAGTCTCCGTATCGTCGGCGATTTTTCTGCGCATTAATTCCAGCGCGAACACCAGGCGCGCCTGCTCGATACAGACGAGCTCCAGTGCGTCCAGCTGCTGCTTCTCGACGATCAGCTTCCCGGCCGTCTGCTTGTCGACGGTAATATCCCACTGCCGCGCGTCCGAAGCCGGCGGCTGCTCCTGCTCCTGACTGCCGGGCGGGGAAGCGACAAGAACGTCCCCGGCCCTGTTCACGACCCGAATCGGCGATCTCAGGAGCTCGGCCACATTGTCCGCCACCGCCTGAATCCCGCTATTATTGAGTACAAGACTCGTCAGCGTCTTGTAGATTTCCTCCGATCTTCGGAGCAGAGCGCCCTGCTTGTCCAATATAAGCTCCATGACGGGATAGGTGATGTCCACATAAGGAATGCCGTCGGGCAGCTGAATGATAGGAATATTATGGCGGTTGCCCATATCGATCATCGCCTGCGGAATGTAGTGGATGAACCGCTCCGGTTTGAGCGCCACGCCGGCCGCCCCGGCCTTGGCCAAGTGCTCGACCAGCTTCGTCAGCAAGCCGGGATCGTGCCGGATCGAGTACCCCGTCGTTAAAATCAATTCCCCTTCCCTCAGCCAGCCTTCGATATCGGGAATTTCCATAATATCGATATAGCGTACGATCCGGTCCAAGCCCCCGGCGCCGCTGATCAGCCTGGCGTCCTTTAAAATAGGGAGATTCAGCATCTCCCTGACCGTCATCCCGTTAAATTTCATAGCCGATCACCGTGTTTCGGCGCGTCTGCTCCTCGTTCATACCGCACTCCACTCCTTTGATTTCATTGTAAGCAATTCGTCCGCGGAAGTCATCTTTTTCGCAGCGGCTACAAGCGGTTCCCAATCTTTCGAAACAATGGCATAATAGATTTGGATTTAGAACATGAGAATGAGGTGGATTCGGTAATGAAACGGGAACAAGGGTTGCAGCTCATTGAAGAAACCAAAATTATAGCCATTGTGCGCGGAGTCGAGAAGCAGCATGTCATCGGCCTCGCTCAGGCGCTGCTGGACGGCGGAGTGAAGGTGATGGAGATTACGCTGAACACTCCCGGAGCCGCGGACATGATCGAGCTGCTTCAGCGGCAATTCGGAGAGCAAATGTACATAGGCGCTGGAACCGTGCTCGATATGGACGATGCAAGAGCGGCATTGGCGGCCGGAGCGTCGTATCTGGTGACGCCGAACACGGATGAGGAAGTGATCCGCTATGCCGCAGAACAGGGAGCGCCGATCTATCCGGGAGCGATGACGCCGAGCGAAATCGTCAGAGCCTGGAAAACCGGGGCGTCGGCCGTCAAAATTTTCCCCGGAGCAAGTCTGGGCATCGGGTATTTGAAGGAGCTGCAAGGCCCGCTAAGCCACATCCCTATGGTAGCCGTCGGGGGCGTCAATGAAGAGAATATCGGCGAGTTTTTGCGTATCGGCTGTCATGCCGTCGGGATCGGGGGCTCGCTCGTCAATCTGAAGGAAATCGCGGCCGGCAACTACTCCTGGGTGCGCGATAAAGCGGCGCGGCTCGCGGCCGGCGCCCGCAGCTCCCGCAATTAGCCGAATCTGCAGCGGTAACGCAGCCGGAGCGGCGATGTCATTCTGCGATAGCTTCGAACAGTCATTCGCACGTCCGAACCGCCGCGAAACCAGTTTTCCGGCGATCGGGCGTTTTTTTCATATCCAATCCGGGGAACTCGTTTATTTACAACGTAACAATGTTATGTTACACTTTCTTTACTGGGAGGTGCTACCGCATGGAGCAAGACATCATCTCCAAAAAAGAACTGCTGGAGCTGACCGGCCTGTCTTACGGCCAACTATACCGATGGAAGCGGAAAAACTTGATCCCCGAAGAATGGTTCATCCGCAAATCTACCTTTACCGGTCAGGAGACGTTTTTCCCAAAAAATAAAATTCTCTCCCGCATCGATAAAATTAAAAATATGAAAGACGATTTATCTCTGGACGAGCTTGCGGAGCTGCTTTCTCCTCAAGCGGCGGAAACCTCGCTATGGAAGCAGGAAATTATCGACCGTAACATTGTTTCGAAGATGAGCCTTGATTTTTTTATAAAATATCAAGGCGATATGGAAATTTTCGCTTTTGACCGCATATTGCAATTGTATATCTTAGAGAAGATGCTTCAAACCGGAGAAATGAGTCTGGATGAAGGAAGCATTCTGCTTCAGGTGCTGGGCGACCATTATCCGAAGCTGGGGGGCAATGGCGGTGAGCTGATTTTTATTCGCAAAATGGGCGTATCCAGCTTTTTATTGTGCTCGGCCCCGGGCGAAGTATACTTCGAATCCGGCATTCGGGTCGTCACCCGCTTGAATCTTGCCGCCTGTATCGAAGAGTTAAAAATGAAATTAAACTGACGGAGGGTTGTCCGATGGCGAACGCAATACGACATAAGCTGGTGCTTGCCGGCACGGGAAGCGCGTCCGGCGGCGCGTACGACGATGTGAAAATTACCGGAGAAGGGCAAATTATCGGGAATCTGGACTGCGTGGATTTCAAAGTATACGGAACGAGCCGGATGGAAGGCAATGTCAAAGCGCGGCGCTTCCGCATCTTCGGCACCTCCGTCGTGGTGGGCAGCGCCGAGACGGATGAGGCGCATATTTACGGCACGCTCGATATCGGCGGGGACATGTCCGTACGGCAGCTGAAGCTTCACGGCCGCTCCGATATCGGAGGGACGCTGACAGGCGATCGTTTGTACATCGGAGGCGAAGCGCTGGTTCAGCAGGACTGCGAAGCGGAAACGTTCGTCGCCAAAGGCTTCTTCACGATCGGCGGCCTGCTCAATGCAGACCATATCGACATCCGCCTGTTCGGTCCGTGCCGCGCCCGCGAAATCGGCGGAAGCTCCATCAACGTGAAGCGGACGGGATTGGCCTACAATCTGCACCGGCTGTTTCACTCCAAAGCTTCGGCTGCCCAAGATCATCTTGCCGCAGATATTATCGAAGGAGACCGGATCTACCTCGAATATACGAAGGCCGCGATCGTCCGCGGCAGCTTCGTCAGCATCGGTCCCGGCTGCGAAATTGACTGCGTCGAGTACACGGAGCATTTCGAGCAGGCCGACGGTTCTGTCGTTAGGCAGCATGGCAAGGTTTGAGAATAGGTTAAAAAAAAACATCCCGACGACGAAGAATATCTTCGCGCTGAGATGGTTTATTGTTTCTGCTGTATCACATACGAGCATTTGTTGCCGCCTTTGACCAAGCATTCGACCCGCTTCACATCGGCGCCAAGCAAATTCTCAAACATCATCAATTCACACTGGCAAGCATGATTGTATTGGTTGGCTACCTGCGAAATCGGACAGTTATGCTCATTAATGACATATTGTCCGTCTTCCGTAGCCTGCCAGTCTACCATATATCCGTTGGCATTCTGGATCTCCGCCAATGCCTTGACCCGCTCAGGCAAAGCCTTGCCCGCAATCTGCTCTTCGTAACGGCTGATCAGCCGTTCCTTGCGCCTCTCAAACAGCAAGTCTACCTTATCCGGACCGGCTTCGGCTACCAGCTCGCTTAACAAATCCAGCGTCAGATGATGGTACTTCTTCGGAAAGAGATCATCGGCGTTCTCCGTCAAGGAGTACAGGTTGGTCGGCCTGCCCATAGCCTGTCGTACCAGCTTCGCCTCGATCAGACCGTCCCGCTCCATTGTATTCAAATGTCTCCGCACGGCCATCTCCGTAATACCCAGCTGCTTCGCCATCTCGCTCACGGTTAAGGCTCCGCTTGTCTTCAACATCGTCAGTATGACTTTGCGTGTGGACACATCCTGCTCCTGGTTCATCCGGTCTCACCGCCCTTCCCTTAAGTATACACCTGAAGCACGCTCTAACTAAGTCGGTCGACGTCGTATAAAAGCTACTACTTATATAGTTATTGTATACGAAATACGACCATAAGTAAATTAATAAACTAAAATGTATCAAAAATCCTAGCACAGTCAATTCTAGGAATTTTGCTTACACCATCTCGCGGCTAATAAACGCCGGCACGGCTTCGGCAAACGCCGATAAAGCTTCCGGCAAAGCAAGAATCAGCGGGTGCAGCGCTTCCCGCGGGTATGCGGCATAATCCTGCACGAGCGGCTTGCGCAGCGCAACGAGCTGCTTAAGGATCGAGGAGACTTGACCGTCAAAGACGCCTTCTCCGGCCAATATGTCGATAATATCCTCGTAGCTGCTGGCGTCGCGCATCATGAAGGCGTCGATCAGCAAGCTTCCGACATCGGTCACCGATTCGATAGCGAGGTGAAGCGTCCGCTCCTGAGCCAAATGCAGCAGCAGCCGCGCCGACGGCTCCGCCTGATCCCACTGTGCGACGAGCTGTCCGCACGCTTCCGACAGCACAGGCAAAAATTGCAGTCTGACATTGATTTGTTCATGATTGACGTAATACATAAGCCGTTATCTCCGTTTCTTCCTCTTCCATTTGGACCACAGAATGATCGCCGGAAAGGATACGATTAATAAAAAAATCAGCAGCACCGCCTGCATTAAGTACTCGTAGCTCATTGAAATGTTTGCTCCTTTTCGGGCTTGTCCGACGCCTGCCGCTCGCGCCAATACGCCCAATGGTTCGTCGGTCCGTGACCTCCGCCGATGCCGAGCTCGTCGCGAATCGCCAGCGTAATAAACCGTTTGGCCGTCTGCACCGCTTCCAGCAGCCCGGCCCCTTTGGCCAGCTCCGCCGTAATGACGGCCGAAAACGTGCAGCCCGTCCCGTGCGTATGCCGCGTCTCGCAGCGTTCGGCCGTCAGCAAGTGAAACGCGCTCCCGTCGTAGAGCACGTCCGTCGGCTCTCCGGCGCTGTGACCGCCCTTGACGACCGCCGCCCCGGCGCCGTACTGCTCCACTAGACGGACCGCCGCTTCCTTCATCCCGTCCACCGACGCAATGCTCAGACCGGTAATGACCTCAGCCTCGGGAATGTTCGGCGTTACGACAGCCGCCAATGGCAAAAGCTGCGTGCGCAGCGCATGCTGGGCGCTGTCCGCAAGCAGGCTCGCCCCGCCCTTGGCGATCATCACCGGATCGACGACGAGCTTGGCGAGCTTATGCTTGCGGATTTGCTCCGCGACCAGCTCGATCACTTGGGGCTGCGACAGCATGCCGGTTTTGGCCGCGTCGACGCCGATGTCTGCGAAGACGGCTTCGAGCTGCTTCTCGATGCCTTCGAGCGGTATATCGTAAATGCCATGAACGCCGAGCGTATTTTGCGCGGTGACCGCGGTGATCGCGGACATACCGTAAACCTCCAGCATCTGAAACGTTTTCAGATCCGCCTGGATTCCCGCTCCGCCGCCGCTGTCGGAGCCCGCAATCGTTAGCGCCTTGTACACTTTGTCCATCTCTGTTCCTCCCCCATCTGTGCCGAAACCTTAAACTTTCTTCAATAAGTGTATCTATCCGCTTTCCTAGCGTCAAGTTTCTATGATTTGATATTTTTATGACATCTTGGACAAACGCTTTGACGGTACCAAGGGGCTGCGTTATGATGAGAGAAACAAGACCGGAAGGAGCGCTGCTATGAGAAAGCACTCACTGCACGTCATGACGACGGGACAGCAGGAGCTGGCCCGGGTCGCGGAGATTGCCGGTCAATGTCCGACGGAGCTGATCGATGTGCTCCATATTCGCGAGAAACAGCGCGGCGCCGGTGAAATCACCGCATGGTACGCCGCGCTGAAGCCGTTGTTTGCGCAAAGCGCCGTACATATTAACGACCGGCTGGACGCCGCTCTGGCCGTTGGAGCGCCCGGCGTTCAGCTCGCCTACAACAGTTTGAGCGTAAGCCAAAGCCGCCGCATTCTGCCGCCGTCGGTCTCGATCGGCTGCTCCGTTCATTCGGCCGAAGAAGCGGCCGCAGCCGCAGAGCAGGGCGCCGATTACGTTCTGTATGGGCATATTTTCGATTCGAATTCCAAGCCGGGGCTCGCGCCGCGGGGCATTCAGGCTCTCGCGGACGTCGTCAAGGCATGCTCCGTGCCGGTGATTGCCATCGGAGGAATCGAGCCCGGAAATGTCGATGAAGTGCTGTCCACCGGCTGCGCAGGCGTCGCCGTCCTGTCGTCGGTACTGCTCCATGCGGAGCCGGCAGCGCAGATTCGGCGTTTCCGCGAAGCGATAGATCGGTCTCATCATAATCTTAGGAGTGGGTTAAATTGAACAGCACGACCTCAGCTATCATTATCGGGGGTGGCATCATCGGCTGCGCGATCGCTTCGGAGCTGCTCCGCGCCGGCGTCCGCTGTACGCTGATCGATAAGGGAGCTCTGCTTCAAGAAGCGTCTACAGCCGCAGCGGGCATGCTGGGAGCTCAGGTGGAGATCCATCATCCCGGACATTTCTATGAGCTGTGCCGGTGGAGCCAGCAGCTGTACCGGGAATGGACGGAGCAATTGCAGCGGATCAGCGGCGGCGTATCGCCGCAATATATAAATGAAGGCATTCTTCGTACGGCATGGGATGAAGACGACGAGCGCGAGCTGCGCAGCCGTCTCGGCTGGATTCAAGACGCCGAATGGCTGGAAGCGGACGGTTTGCGTGCGCTGGAGCCGGCCATGGCCGCCGGTATCCGCGGCGGCTTCCACTTCCCTAACGACCATCAGGTGCATCCGGTCCACCTGGCCAAGACATTGCAGGCCGCGCTCTACAAGCAAGGCTGCACGATTCGCGAATGGACGCCGGCATTCGGTCTGATCGAACGCGGCGGGCGCATCGCCGGGGTCCGCACCTCCGAAGGCGAGCTGCTGGCGGACCATGTGATCGTTAGCGCCGGAGCATGGAGCCCTGCGTTGACCGCACCATGGGGCATTGAGCTGCCGATGTTTCCGGTCAAAGGCCAATGCATTTCTGTGAGAACGGATGCGCCCGTCACCCGTAAAACCGTGTTTACGAAAGGCTGCTATATTATTCCCAAGCAGGACGGAACGTATCTCATCGGCGCGACGCAGGAAGAGGCCGGCTTCGACAAACGCTGCCACGTCTCGGCCGTCAGCGCGCTTCACGCCAAGGCGGCGAAGCTGCTGCCTCAGCTCGCGCAAGCCGAATTCGTCGGCACATGGGCCGGCCTGCGCCCCGGCACCCGGGACGGTCTGCCGTTCCTCGGCGCTCCGTCCAAGGCCCCCGGCCTGATCGTCGCGACCGGCCAATTCCGCAACGGGATTCTGCTCGCGCCCGCGACCGCAAAGCTCGTTATGCAGCTGGTAACCGGCAGCACCACGGAGCTCGATTTGACGCCGTTTCATCCGGACCGCGTCCTCGCGGCGGCTGTGGACTGATCTATCCGTTCGTCATGCTATAATAGCGGGCCAGCAAAGCCCAGCGGCGTTCGAAACGCCGTCTATACTTAGGAAGTCCGCGGTACAGCTCGACCGTCTCACGGTAAGCGCCGCGGGCTTTTTCTTTATCTCCCAGACGGCCGTACAGCCGGCCGAGCCGATAATAGGCTTCGCAGGAAGAGGAGTTGACGGAGCCGAAAGTCTCCAGATAATGAATCGCTTTGGCCGGTTCCCGGTCCGCCCACGCTTCGGCGAGGCGTAAATAAGGCTCTCCGTATTTGACGCGCGGGTTCATCTCGAACGCTTCGAGAATAAGCCGCTCTCCTTCCTGCAGCTCCCCCAGCTTCAGACGGCATATGCCGAGCTCCGCTCTGACTTCGGCCGAATCCTCCATCACCGCGAACACTTGCTCCAGCAGCTCCGCAGCTTCGCGGTACCGCTTCTTTTCCATTAATATTCGCGCCGCATCCAGCTTGGCGGAAGTCTGGTGGGGACTCAGCCTAAGCTCCTGCCGCAGCTTGGATAACCGCCTCGACTGCCGGATCGGTTTCGTCACGCTCGGAGTCAGACCGATAAACCGGCGCTCCAGCGCATAGAACACGATCAGCAGCACGATAATGGCCACAATGGGACTTCCCGTCAGCCAAGTCAATAAGAAAAATAACAGCACCTTGCTCATAATACCGTACCCTTTCGTGTCTTTTTTTCCCATTCATTGTAACATATTATTCTCCCGGCCGCCCGCGGCGCCGAACTCGGAATGATTTCTCTCTTTTTGGTGAATAAAGGGAGATGTGAACAATTTGCGTACGGAGAAGGACTTTGCGCCGGAGATAGCGAATGAACATAGGTTACAGTTAAGATATTCGGGGGGATTTGCTCGATGAACGAAATACAAGCAGGCAAATGGCGCAAGACGAGAACCATGGGGAAAGGCAAGTACGTGATGTATTTCGGGGTGCTGGCCTGGGGCTTGTCGCTGACGCTGCTGTTTACGGCAATGGAATGGTTTACGCAGCATACGGTGACGGCATCATGGATCTACATCCGCATCGCGGTGATGGGAATTGCCGGCTTTTTTATTGCCAATTTTCGCTGGGATGCCCGCGAACAGCGTTTTCACGCGTTCGAAGCGGCAGCCAAGGCGCCCGGCGGCGGCAAGCAGGCGAAGAAGAAAACATCCTGATGCTCCTTGGACCCGCGGCAGGCGGGCAGCGGCGGACGATTGCAGGAGGGCGGAACGCTTACGTTCCGGCCCTCTTTCTTTTTTTCAGAAATGGAGAAAACATTTTTGCGTAGCCGCTTGACAAAAGTAAGTAATTAAACTATTATACTTACGTAAAGTAAGTTAATTTCTTTTACGGCGCTTTGCTTACATCCGAATTGACTTGTCTTTGCAAAAATAAATCACTCATTTTATTCAAGGAGGAATTATTCATGTCTAACGTTCTTTTCGTAAAAGCTAACGGCCGCCCTGCAGACCAATCCGCTACAGTGAAATTGTATGATTCTTTTCTCGCTTCCTATAAAGAAACTCACCCGCAAGATTCCGTAACCGAGCTCGATCTGTTCGCCGAAGAGCTTCCTTACTACGACGTCGATACGCTGACAGGCTTGTTCAAATTGGGCAAAGGCTTCGAGCTGACGTCCGTTGAAGAACAAAAAGCGGCTAACGTCAACAAATACTTAGAGCAATTCCTTGCCGCCGACAAAGTCGTGTTCGCTTTCCCATTGTGGAACTTCACGATTCCTGCGCAGCTGCTGACTTATTTGTTCTACATCGTTCAAGCCGGCAAAACTTTCGCTTACACTGCCAACGGCCCTCAAGGCTTGCAGCCTAACAAAAAAGTCGCTCTGCTGAACGCGCGCGGCGGCGTATATTCCGAAGGACCTGCAGCGGCTGTTGAAATGTCCTTGAACTATGTCAAAACGATCATGGGCTTCATGGGCATTCAAGACGTCACTACGGTCGTTGCCGAAGGACATAACCAATTCCCTGACAAAGCCGAATCCATCATCGCCGAAGGCGTTAAACAAGCGGCTAACGCAGCGGCATCGTTCTAATCATGAAAAGGGCTCCATTTCTCGCTAAGAGAAGTGGAGTCTTTTTTGTTGTTTAGGAAATGATGCGCAGCAATATTCTGTGGATATCCGGGGGCTCCCCCGAAAGTAATGTCTACCCATATCCCAGAGGAATGGTTAGACGCCGATCCAGCTTAGGCTGGAATAAGCTTCAGAGCATCACGTCACTGTTGGGGGATTTGTTCCGCATAGAAAGAAAATAGGCCCGCTGATCGCTCGGATCGCAGGCCTCAAAGTTTTTTATATTAAAAAGGGGGTCGATACTTATTAAAGCCGCCCAACATTAAGACAAGGTGAAAAACAGATTACAATTATGTTACTGCTTCGTTCCTAGGCTTCATCGGCCGCAGCTTTTTTTTTCATGACAAACAGAGCGAAGGCAAGCAAAATTTCGGTGTTCACAAAAGCGATGCCATAGCCGAACAGTCCGAACATCAGCGAGAAGCCTTCGAATAAAGAGGCCCACCACAGGCAAGCCGGTACGAAAATCGCCAAATCGACGAAGAGGGAAACGAGAAAGGAGAGGAGCATTTTTTTCGTCTTGAGCATAAGCAGCACGCCGACGAGGTTCGTTGCGATGAAAGCGGCGCTCATAATAGACCAGTAATAGAAATCGTATGACAAAGGGTTCACTCCCGAATCGGTATCATGCTTTCTCTAATCTAACATTCCGCTCTGTCGAAAACAACCGATTTTGCATTTTGTTTCAAAACTGTCATACTATCGCGGCGCTATGTTTTTCGGTATAATTAAGAAGAGACTGCCGACCGGCCCCATCGCTCATTCCGAGCCATGATGGAAGGAACGGCGGGATCGACAATGTTAAAGGAGGCCTGTTTAATGGCACAGAGCAAAGCGAAGAAGCGGCGCATGCGCAGCATACGCGAAGGCGGAATCGACCCGCAGATGAATCGATTGACTTGGGGAAGCGTCGTTCCCGTGGAAAGAAAGACGCCCACCTGGACGGAGAGCAAAGATAAATTGCATCACAAGCATAAACGCAAATGGAACCGCGAGCTGCATCACAGCGACGGTTCCATTTTTTGTTTATGCGGCGGCGGACGGCCGCAGGCCGTCTAGGAGTTTATCCGATGCACCGCGTAACTCCCATCGGACAAACTCTTAGCGCCAGGGCAGCTCCGCCTCCTCCATAACGGAGGCGGGCACGACTCCGCGGGCGGCGTCGGTACAGCCGCCCATGCGGTTGCTTGCGGCGACGCGGCGACGCCGCGCGCGCAGCCGCTCCAGCCGCGCCGCGCCGAGGGCGGCGCGCTGCTCCTGCAGCAGGCCCGCATGCTCCGCGATGCGGCCGGCTGCGAGCTCTTGCGCATCGAGCAGCTCGATGCGCTTCGCGCGAAAGCGCAGCTGCAGCACGTCGCCCTGCTGCAGGTACAAGATCCCGCCGCCCGCGCTCGCCTCGGGCGTCACGTGGC
The DNA here is from genome assembly GCF_025060755.1 of Paenibacillus doosanensis. Classification (GTDB taxonomy): domain Bacteria; phylum Bacillota; class Bacilli; order Paenibacillales; family NBRC-103111; genus Paenibacillus_S; species Paenibacillus_S doosanensis. The sequence goes on along the minus strand of NZ_JANYUY010000026.1, from coordinate 44,227 downwards.
CGATGGCCGCTCCGTAGGTCACGCCCGAGTAGCGGCCGTCGCTGATCAGCGTGGCCAGCCGCTTCAGCTGCCGGTTGGCGTTAATATGCTGCATCGGCGTGAACATCTCCGGCATGCCGAAGGCGGCGGGCCCTTGGCCGGAGATGACGACGGCCACCCGCATGACCTCGCGCTCGATCATCGCGTCCCACCAGGCGTCGTAGCCCGCATCCTGCGGCGGCGCGGAATCCAGCGACTCCGGCGCGTTGTGCTCCCACATCCGCCGCATCAGCGGCAGGGCGAAAGCGCGCTCGGCGCGCAGCTTCTCCAGCAGCCGCACATCGAGCAGCTGCGCGTTCGCCGCTTCCTCGTTCTCAAAATACAGCACGAACGCCAGCTTATCGTCGAAATGATCGAGCTGCTTGGTCGGCATGCCGCTCACCTTCACGACCGCGCTTTCGAAAAATCCGCTCCGCAGCACGTCGACGCCGCTGAAGCTGCGCCGCGGCTTGCTCAAAATAATGCGCGACTCCGTCACGCCGTCGGCGCTCAGGCCGGTCCGGTCGGCGAGGCGCTCCCGCCATGTGCGGCCGGTGACGGTCATGGCATCCGCATCCATCGGCACCCCGTTATTTTGCAGCTCGTAAAACAGCGTCTCCATCCCGCGAATCTGACCCGAGCAGCACTGCTGCGCCAAAACGTAAATGTCTCTGCCCTCGGTCAAGCTGTAATCGAACAAATCGGGAACAGGATGCTCCTGCAATATGCGCTCGACGTCCCAGATAGAGAAGTCGTAACCGGCGTAAATCATCGCGCCGACGATATGCATCATCAGGTTCGTCGAGCCTCCGGCCGCGCTGTGAATGCGGAGCGCATTGCCGATATTCGCCTTCACCAGCTCCGCCGCGCCGCATTCGGGGCGGTTCAATATGGCGAACAAGCCGTCGACGCCTTGATTGACCTGCTGCTGTCCGGGCGGCTCGACGAGCAGCTCCAGGGCGGGATGGACGAAGCCGAAGCCGGCCATCACGTCGCGCGAGCTGTTGCCCGTGCCGTGGAAGGCGCAGATGCCGCCCTTGGCGTCGCAGGTGGAGACGGCAAGCCGCTTCTCGAACGATTTATGCTGCCCGGCGGTAATCAGCCCTTGCTCGACGGCCCTGGCCAGCACACCTTGGAACGCCGTATTCGAAGTGCATTGAAGAATATACGACAAGGCGTCCCGAATGTCGTCCGCCATATCGGCGAATCCGGCCGACTCCGCGGCTGCCGCGATCTGCAGCAGCTCGTCCCTGAGGTCGTCCGGGATCGTCCCGCCCTTCAGCACATGCGTCGGGGCGAAGGTCGCCGCCACCGGCGATTCGCCGCGCAGCCTGCGCACCCGGTCCAGATGCGCCAGACCGCTGAGCACGCCGAGCGGCTGCTTATCGCAGCCTTGAATGACGAAGGCGGCGTGATAAATATGCGCCTCCATCTGGCTGACGACCATCTCGGCGATCGCGTTGCGGCTCTGCAGCGAATAAGACATGCCGCTCGTGCTTTGGGCCGTGCCGTCGCAAAGCACCGGCGTGCTGAAGCAGAACGGCACGCCCCCGTTCTGCCATATTCGAACGGCCGCCCGGGCGATCGTCTCCAGGTCGAGAATATGCGCCGGATGATCCGGCGATCCGCCGATGATCGCAACCCGCGGCGCGTTCGCCTCCAGCCGGTCGTATATTTCATCCTGCGTCCAGTCCGGCTTGGGACCTTCATATGCGGGACCGAGCAGGCTTTTGGCGCGATCCAGCAGCCCGGCGACCGTAATCGGCTCGTTCGCTTTGGCCTGCACATTGTCGCGGTAAGGATTGATTTCGCTGTGCATCGTAATCGTTCGTTTCGGCTCTTGTCCGCCCATCGTTTTCCCTCCGGCTTCTTTCGCTTAGTGTCCTTTTTACCCTTTGACGAACACGGTCTTAATTGCTGTGAAAAACTCAATCGCCGCCTGCCCCTGCTCGCGCGAATGAGAGCTGGACTGTTTCATCCCCCCGAACGGAGCTTGCAGCTCGACTCCTGCCGACTCGGCGTTGATCCGCACTAAGCCCGCATCCATCTCGCGGATAAAGGCAAGCATGCTTCCGATGTCGCGCGTAAAGATCGAAGCGCTCAGACCGAACTCGGCGTCGTTGGCCGTCTCCAGCGCCTCCTCCAGCGTATCGACCTTCATCAGCGCCAGCACGGGGCCGAAGATTTCTTCGCGGGCGATCGTCATCTCCCGGCTGACCCCATCGAATACCGTCGGCTCTACATAGAAGCCCTGCCGCAGCTCCTCGCCGCCCGGCACGCCCCCTCCGCACAGCAGCTTCGCCCCTTCCTGCTTGCCCTTCTCAATATATCCGAGCACGGTATCGAGCTGCGCTCTGCTGGCGCAAGGGCCCATCCAAATCCCTTCCTCCAAGCCGCTGCCGACGCGAATTTGCCCTACTTTCTCCAGCAGCTTGCGCTTGAATTCCTCGTAGACGGCGCTCTGCACGATGACCCGGCTGGTCGCCGTACATTTCTGCCCGGTGGAGCGCAGCCCTCCGCTGATCGTCGCCTCTACGGCCAGATCGAGATCGGCGTCGGCGGCGACGATGACCGGATTTTTGCCGCCCATCTCCAGCTGGTATTTCGCGCCCCGCTTCAAGGCGCCCATCCCTACCTGCTTGCCTACCTGATCGGAGCCGGTAAAGGTGATGCCCTGGATGTGCGGATGATCGATGATCGCTTGCCCGATCACCGTCCCGCGTCCCGTCACCATATTGACGACGCCGGCCGGAAGTCCCGCCTCCTCGAAGCATTCGATCACGAGCGCCGCCGTGACCGCCGTCTCCTGAGCGGGCTTAAATACGACCGTATTGCCGTAGATGAGCGCGGGGGCCATCTTCCACACCGGAATCGCCACAGGGAAATTCCACGGCGTAATGACGCCGACGACGCCGAGAGGAGCCCGCGTCGTGAACATCAGCGCGTCGCTGTCGCTGGACGGAATTACATCGCCCACCTTGCGCATCCCCTCTCCGGCGTAATAGCGGAGAATCGCTACGCCGCGCGCCGTCTCTCCCTTCGCTTCGGGCAGCGTCTTGCCCATTTCCCGGGTCATCACCGTCGCCACTTCGTCCAGACGCCGCTCCAGCGCGTTCGCCGCCTTGTATAAGAACTCTCCCCGCGCCGCGCCGGACAGTCTGCTCCATGCCTTCGCCGCTCCCCGGGCGGCAGCCGCCGCCTCGTCGAGATCTTCGCGCACGGATTGCTGAACAAGCCCGACCGTCTCCAGACGGTTCGCCGGATTGATGCTCGGCACCGTCTCGCCGGATATCGAGGCTTTCCATTGCCCTCCTATATAGTTAAGAAACGTACGATTGGCTGTTTCCGTCATTGTCCATCACCCTTTCCACAGTTTGAACATAATTCACCAGCGTCCCGATGCCGCTGATTTCAATTTCGATCCGGTCCCCGTCAAGCAGAGTAAATTCATTCGGCGGCACGATGCAGGTGCCCGTAAGCAGCACCGTTCCGTCCCATATCTCGTTGTCGCGCAGCAGAAACCCGACCAGCTCGTCAAAGCGCCGCTTCAGCTGGCCCGTGCTCGCCGAGCCCTCTACGGCCAGCCGATCGCCGCGGTAAATCCGGCAGACGATATCGAGCGCGTAAGGATCGTCGACCGTATCGGCAAGCCGGATCGCCGGGCCGATGGAGCAGGATCTGCGCCACATTTTGGCCTGCGGCAAATACAGCGGGTTCTCGCCCTCAATATCCCGGCAGCTCATGTCGTTGCCGACCGTATAGCCGATAATCCGGCCGCGCCGGTCGATGACGAGGCCGAGCTCCGGTTCCGGGATTTGCCACGACGAATCGCTGCGCAAGCATACCGTGCCGCCCGGTCCGACGGTGCGGGCGGCCGTTGATTTGAAGAAAATTTCCGGACGCTCCGCTTCGTACACTTTATCGTAAAACGTCGTAGCATCCAGCCGCCCGCCTGTCGCTTCGTAATTGCGCGCTTCCTTGCTTCGCTCATACGTGACTCCGGCCGCCCAAACTTCCGGAGCCGCTATCGGAGCGAGCAGTGTGAGCGCTTGCATACGATCGGCAATAGCGGGCCGCCGCTCAATTTCCCGGCTGAGCCAGCCGCTTACGGACATCCCCTCGGCGTCCGCCTTCTCCACCAGCTCGAACAGCTCCCGCTGCTCCAGCGGGTGAACCGCCTGCTCCTCGGTAACGGCTGCCAGAATGGGCTCGCCCTGCTGCAAATAACGAATGATTCTCATGAATTCGCCTCCAATTTGTTTTATAATATAAAACACAGTTTTGATAAATGTATACGAAAAACGTCCGTTCTTCCCTGCCTGGCTGCCAACCGGCACTGCCATAACCTTGCGAATCGCTATAGGCCGTGCCGCTATTCAGCCGGCCAGGCAAAGGACGGAACGTTAGATCGTCCGAAATATTCGTTTCCTCGCGAAACGGCTTGCTTTTACATTTTCACCAGACCGTGACCCAGCTGCTTCGAGATGTCCTCTCCGGCGCGCTTAAGCACCGGTATCAGCGATTCGAGCTCGCGGTCGTCCACGCTCGATACGAGCGTCGAAATGCTGACTGCCGCGGCCGCTTGACCATGGTGATCGTACACGGGCACAGCCAAACAGCGCACTCCTGGCTCGTTCTCCTGATTGTCGAGAGCGTATCCTTGGCTCCGCACCCGCGCCAGCTCCTCGACGAAGGAAGCTTCGTCCGTGATAGTTCTCGGCGTGTGCGAGGTATATTCATAATGATGCAGCAGCTTCGCAAGTCTGGCCTGCGGCATGAAGGCTGCAAGCGCTTTACCTACGGAACTGCAATGCAGCGGAATTCTTCTGCCGATGCGCGAGTAGCGGATTACCGCCCGCGGTCCCTCTACCTTGTCGATATATACGCCTTCTTTGCCCTCCAGTATAACCAGATGCGCCGTTTGCCCCGTCTCGGCCGCCAGCTGCAAAAGCTGCTTGCGGGCTATTGTGCGAATGTCCAGGCTTTGCAGCAGCAAATGCCCTCTCTCCAGCAGCTTCATACCGAGCCGGTATTTGCCCGTTTCGGCGTTTTGTTCGATATACGCATGCTCCTGCAGCGTTTTGAGCAAAGAGTGCACCGTGCTTTTATGCAGCTCCATCCGGCGGCTGATCTCGGTAATTTTCAGCTCCGTGTCATGCTCGTCGAACAAATCGAGAATTTTGAGCGCCCGGTCCAGCGATTGTATGATAGGCATATGCCAGACTCCTTCGTCGTAGTTGTTATCATTCAAGTTGTTTTATATTATAAAACTGAGTTTTGCATATATATTAACTATAGACCATCTTCCATAGTTTGACAACGCTTTTTTCTCCCGGAAGCTCTTATCAGTGCGGTGTTTATGCACGGTCTTCGACCGATAGGGGTTTTCCACTCGCCAGTTAGCATAAATCCAAAGCCGCCATGCCAACATAGAAAGGCGATAAAAAAATCGCTGCGATCCCCGTCTGATCTTTCAGCTAGGAAGGGGCACCTGCAAAATGCCAAAAGGAGGTTGAAGCTATGAGCAAATCGAAAGCGCGGCGCGAAAATGCGGACAAGATCCGCAAGCAAACTCCGCATCCGCACGGCCATATTACGTCTTTGGAGGAATACGCCAAGGAATACGAGGCCGGGCAGCAGACAAAGAACGGGAAGTAGGCCTGTCCCATACCGGTATCTTCCTCTCCCCTCCCTCATAAAATGAGGTATGAACGCATAGAAGGGGATGAGTGCATGGCACCTGTGCAATGGGCTGAGCTTTTTCTCTGGATGGTCGCTTTGGCCGGTATTATAGGCGGTTTCTGCGCCTGTATGTATCGCTTCATCAAGAACGATACGACCGAATACGACATGGAATTCCTATGGGATCGCAAGTATAGACTGAAGGACCTGGAGCTAACCCCCAAGCAGCGCAAATAACGGCCTCTCCCGCTTTTCACGCCTTATAAGCCCCCGAGCCCAATGGACCGGGGGCTTACTTTGCGCCGTAACGACGCGTCCTTTCGCCCGCTACAATCCCCACCGGCTTTTCAGAAAGCGCAAGGAGGCCGGGAGCTCCTGGGCGCGGTCATGCACCGTGCATTCCACCGACACGCCGCCGTCATATCCCGCGGCCTTCAGCCGCTCCACGAACGCTTCGTACGGATACTGTCCCGTTCCCGGCGACAGTCTCCCCGTATCGGCCACATGAATATGCGCAAGCCATTCACGGTTTTCCTCCAGCGTCTCCAGCGCTTCCCGCTCTTCATCCATATGATAAAAATCGGCCAGCACTCTGATCGGCGCCCGATTCACCAATCTCGCATACTGAACGCCTTCGGCGACGCTGTTAATGATGTTCGACTCCTTGGTATTTAAAGGCTCGATAGCGATCGTAAGCCCCGTCCCCTCGCATTCGTCGGCGAACCATCCGAGCAGCTTCAGCAGCTGCTCCTCCGCGCGCGCCCGCTCCCAGCCTTCCGGCACGTGACGGGCACGGCCGCTTCCGAAGACGGCGACCGAGGAGCCCGCGCGATTCATCGTATCAACGGCTCTCGCTACATAGCCGCGGATGCTTTCTTCGTCGGCGTCAGGACCTACGAGCCGCAGTTCTCCCGGAAACAACACATTCCACGCTCTTACCGGAATGACGCTGTCCATATAACTTGGCAACGCTTTCTTTATTTGCTCTGGCGGCTGCTTCATCAGCGGCGCCAGCGCGCATTCGATATAATCGTACCCCGCAGCCCGGAGCTCCTCCGCCTGCTCAATGCCCATGCACCATCCAAATGCCGTCATCTTCCATCCTCCTAAGCGTTTGCCGTAATCAGCTGCCTTAACAAGAGAAGGTTTCTGCTTCCATTGTACTGCACCCGGCTGCCGCATTGCAGGACGTTTATTGCGCAATCGCGCTCGTTTTCCACGTATCTTGCTTATCGACGACAGAAAGCCCGGAGCTTTTCCTTAACGGAAAAGTCCCGGGCCGTGACCGTCAACGCAGGGCTTCTACATTGCGCTTCGCCGCGCCGCGTCTTCCTCAGCCGCCATTTGGCGTATTTCCAGCTCGTACAGCGGTTTGCTGATCAAATAGCCTTGAGCGTACTCGCAGCCCCAGGCCCGCAAGCAATCGAGCTGTTCCTGCGATTCCACCCCTTCGGCGATGACCTGAATTCCCATCCGGTGAACGAGACTGACGATCGATTCCACGAGCGAATCCTCTACGGATTCATTCGTAATATCCTGTACGAACGATTTATCGATCTTTAATGCTCCGATAGGGAGCCTCTTCAAATAGCTGAGCGATGAATAACCGGTGCCAAAATCGTCGAGTGCGATCAGCACGCCGTAATCGCGCAGCGTCTCCAAATTGCCTATGGCCGCTTGGAACGATTCCATCAGAATGCTCTCCGTTATTTCGAGCTCCAGATCATGCGGCGCAAGCTGCGTCTCATTCAGGATGCCGATCACCATCTCCGCAAAGTCTGGCCGCTGCAGCTGGATAGCCGAGATGTTCACGGAAATGATCGATTGCGGATAGCCGATATTTTGTATCGATTTGTTCCGCTCGCACGCGGTGCGGATTACCCATTCCCCGATCGGAACGATAACTCCGCTCTCCTCCGCTACCGGGATAAAATCGTTCGGCGAAATCGTCCCCATCTCCGGATGCACCCAGCGGATTAGCGCTTCAAATCCTCGAATGCGTCCGGAACGCAAATCCAGCTGCGGCTGAAACTGCAAGATCAGCTCGTTATGAATCAGCGCTTTGCGCAGCGCCTCCTCCAGCCTGCTTCTCTTGATCAACGCTTCCCGCATTTCGGTATTGTAGAACCGGTAATGATTTTTACCCAGCTCCTTGACTTTATACATCGCCGTGTCCGCATTCTTGATCAGCTCTTCGCACGTTTCCCCGTCGGACGGATATAAAGCGATCCCCATGCTTAGCTTCAAGTGAATTTGCTCGGAGCCGATGGCCTGCGGATAACGAAATCCGTCCTGGATCGATTGTATGCGCGCCATCAGCGGCTGGAGCTGCTCTATATGTTCGAACAGCAGGACGAATTCATCCTCGCCGATCCGCGCCAGCGTGTCCTTCGGCGTCAAATACCGCCGCAGCTGCAGCCCGACCCGGTTCAGCAATTCATCCCCGAATGCGTAACCCCGCGTATCGTTAATCAGCTTGAAGTTGTCCAGATCGATGACGACGACCGCGACCATCGTCTCCTGCTCCTGCGAAGCGGCGATCGCTTGACTCAGCTTCTCCATCAACAGCTTGCGGTTCGGCAAATCCGTCAGCGTATCGTACAGCGACAGCTGCATAATATGCCGCTCCGAGTTGCGGATTCGTGTAATATCGTAGCAAGTTCCGGTGATCGATTTGACCTGCTGATCCATTCCGATGACGGGGGACAGCGTCGTCACATAGATTCTTGCGCTGCCGTCCGCATGGCTCATTTCCTTTTCGAAGGACACCGTCTTTTTGCTGTACACCGTTTCCGTCAGCAGCTCCTGCCAAGCGGCCAAGTTATCCTTGAAGCCGAACAGGTTGAACAGCCATTGCCCCTCGGGCTGGCCGGACGCAATGCCGAAATCGTTCATAAATCTCCGGTTAGCCGATAAGAGCATCCCCCGCAAATCGCAGCTGAATATCGAATCGTTGGAATTTTCGACAAGCGTGCGGTATTTTTCTTCGCTCTCGACGAGCCGGACTTCCGTTTCCTTTTTATGGATTTCATCGGCGAAAAAATAACGGATCAGCAGCATGAACAGCGGGAATAAAAGCAAAGTTGGCAGCGAATACCGGCTGATCATCATGAACGCGATAGACCGCGGCAGCGCCGTAAACCACAGCATCTCCTGAACGGCGACAAGCAGGCCGAATACGGCGTAAACGAGCGATTGGCTGCGGAATTTGGCGCCGACGCGGTGCACGAGCAGCCCGATCGCCAAAGCCGTCACTGTCGTGCCTATTCCGACAGGCATGCCTGTACCCCCCAAGTAAAACCGGTAACCCCCGACAAAAAGCATGGCGATCCATCCTGTAATGCCGCCTCCGAACGCTCCCGCCATCGCAACGAGCACAGCCCGGAAGTCGATGATAATTCCGTCCGCAACGGTTATCGGCAGCTGCATCACCGCAATCCCCGTCAAGCCGAACAACAAGCCCCATATGACCCGCAGCCATACCGGCGGAAGCTTGAAGATCAAGGGATAGATCCAATGAAACAAGAAGATAAACGATAAAAAGATCGAAGCGTTGCCTGAAATTTCTTTTAACGTATCCAATTCGACCGGGATCACTTCGTCCCCCCCCCTTTGGCTCCGTGAGGCTCATTGTTTGATTCATGCTGTTCTGAAGCATCGGACAGGCTGTTATCCGCTCAACCGTTCGTAAAACCGCTTTGGGTCGGCAGGCATTCCGGAATCGCAGCACAACGTCTGCAGGAGCATCGAATACAGCTTGCGGGTAGAATGAATGCCGAGCTTCTTCATCATGTTGTCCAAATGATTTTTGACGGTTTTGACGGAAATCGTGCAATGATCGGCCAGCTCTTGATTGGAATAACCGTAGAGCAGCAGCAATGCGGCAATTTCGGCCTCCCGCCTAGTTAACCGGTTACGCTCGGCAAAAATGTTCATCGTTTTTCTTACATATTCCAAATAGTTTACTTCATACTTCAATGACGCTCTTTCCAACATCGCTTTGCTTGAACCTCCAATACGTTACGACCCGCCTATACTGTTCTGCATAAAATGACAAAGAGCCGTATATTATGGCAATATCATCCACTCCTTGTCTAATTATGCGCGAAAATTGTAAAAAAAGTTTATGGATGAATGTTAGCGAAAAGCATGTCAGATATTCATAAATTTATATCCTACCCCCCAGACCGTCTTGATGTACTTAGGCTGTTTGGAATCCTCCTCGATTTTTTTGCGCAAATTTCCGATATGTACGTCGATAGCTCTGTCATTCACGAACGAGTCGAACCCCCGCACCGCATTGATCAGTTCTTCCCGGCTGTACACCTTGCCCGGATTGGCTATGAACAGCTTCATAATTTCAAATTCGGAGAACGTCGTATCCACTTGCTGTCCGTTCACATATAGCGATCTTTTGTCAAAATTGAGAAAAATTCTGCTGACGGCAGGAACATTCTCCGGTTCCAAAGCTCTCATCTGGCGGTTATAATAGGTTCTTCGAATCATAGCCGCTATTTTGGCCGACAGCTCGCGCATGCTGAACGGCTTGCACAAATAATCGTCCGCCCCGGCGTGCAGCGCGTTGACTCTGTCCATCACGTCGGTTTTCATCGAAATGACGAGAATGGGCACCGTCGACCGCTTGCGCAGCTCCCCGCACAACTGGATTCCGCTAACATCCGGCAGCACGATGTCCAGCAAGACAATGTCCGGATTGTAGTGTTCCAATATAGCGAGCGCTTCTCTTCCGCTCTCCGTGCGTTGAACCGCGTATCCCTCCTCCGACAAGTACATCGAAAGCATGTCCCCGATAATCGTGTCATCTTCAATTATGAATACTTTGTGCATCAGCGCCCACCTTCAGCAACTTAAATAGAAATCGTCCTAATTCCAAAATGGCAAATGGTTCCTCAAACTTTCCTTACATTTTGCGTCCATTCGTTCAAGCGGTTCCCGTTTGAATCCAGCGATTGCAAGATCGACTTCAACTCCCGGTCAAGCGTCTGCAGCTCCCGTTTCAGCTCTCCCGGCTCCTTGGGTCCGCCGCTTTCCAGCTTCGCTTCGAATTTGGAGGCCGCTGCGAACAAGCCGTCCGCCGCCAAGTTGCCCGCAACTCCCTTCAACGTATGAATGCTCCGCCGGACCGCATCCCACTGCCCCTGGGCAAGCTGCTCATACAGTTTATCGGCAAAACCCCGGTATTCCTTTTGGAAATGAGATAAAATATGCAGCAAAATCGGTATTTTGCCGTTTAATCGTTGTAGCACCCGCTCCAGATCGATGCCGCTCAGCCGGTCGAACATCGGCGGCTGCGCTCCCGCGGCAGGAGAATGGCGGCGCTGCTGCGGCCGCGCCGGCTTATCCGCCCATGTCTTCATCACCCGGATCAGCTCGTCGAAATCGACCGGCTTCGTCAGTATATCGTTCATCCCCAATTCCAAGCACAGCTCCCGCTCCTTAACGAGCCCAGTAGCCGTCAGCGCGACGATCGGCAGCTTATCGTACCGGCGCTCGGCCCGCAGCCGTCTCGTCGCCTCATAGCCGTCCATTTCCGGCATATGAATATCCATCAAAACCAGGTCCCACTCGGCCGCTTGCGCGTAATCCAGCGCTTCCCTGCCGTTACGGGCGACCGTAACGGAGTAGCCCTCGCTCTCAAGCAGCTCCGTAGCCACCTGCTGATTCAGCAGGTTATCTTCGGCGAGCAGAATCCGCCCTCTGCATTCCGCCCGGACTTGGGCCGGTGCGGCAATCGCCGGAGGCGGCGCGGCCGCGGGGAGCTCCAGCTTCTCCAGCACGGCGCGAACCGCCTGGAACAGCCCCAGCCGGCTCACCGGCTTCACAATCATCGTGTCCGGCCGCTTGTCATGCGGCATCCCCAGCATCTCCTCGCGACCGTAAACCGTCGTCATCGCGATCGTAAGCGAGCCCTTCTCCAGCGCCGCCGCTCTGCATTCGAGCCACGTCTCGGGACCGTACATATCCTCCGCTTCCATATCCAGAAGCACCAGATGGAAGCGATTGTCCGGCTGCTGCGCTTGCAGCAGCGCGCAGCCTTCGAGCCAGGAATCTACGGCATGCACTTCCAGCGAATACGAGCGGAGAAACTCGCAAAGCTTGCCGCGGATGACCGCGTTGTCTTCCACGACCAGCGCGCGGCGTATGGCGCCGCCTGCCGGCACCCTCAGCTTCTCCGCCCTGGCGTGCGCGGCCAGCGCGAACGGGATTGCGAAGGAGAAGCGGCTGCCCTTCCCCTCCACGCTGCTGACGGCCAGCGACCCGCCCATCATCTCGATTAAGCTTTGCGAGATGACAAGACCGAGTCCCGTACCCCCGTATTTCCGGCTCGTCGAGCCGTCGGCCTGGGTGAACGGACGGAACAGCTTTTGCAAATGCCGCTTGTTGATCCCGATGCCGGTGTCCTCGACCATAAACTCGATCCAAATGTTCCCCGCAGTTTGGCCCGCAATCGTTAATTTTACAATAATGAAGCCCTCGGATGTAAACTTGATCGCATTGCTGCACAAATTGAGCAGCACCTGTTCGAGGCGCAGCGGATCGCCGATGAGGGCGTCAGGCAGTTCCTCGGGCGTATCGACAATAATATCGATCGGCGATTTGCCGAGAAACACGCTCATCATATCCGATACGTTCCGCACGATTTCATTCATGTTGAAGCTGACCTTCTCCAGCTCCAGCTTGCCCGCCTCTACCTTGGCGAAATCCAAAATATCGTTCAGCAAGCGCAGTAAAGTGTTGGACGAGGCCAACATTTTGCTGCAGTATTCCTTCTGCGTGGCGCTCATCTCCGTCCGCAGCATCAGTTGGGCAAAGCCGATAATTCCGTTGAGCGGCGTCCTGATCTCGTGGCTCATGCGGGCGAGGAACAAGCTTTTCGCTTCGTTCGCTTCATCCGCTTCATGCTTGGCCAGAAGAACCTCCGACTGAATCCGCTTCTGCTCCGATATATCCCGCGCAATGACGGAATAGTAGATCACCCGCCCGGCCTTATCCCTATGGGTAACGAGAACAAGCGACATCGGCACCTTCCTGCCTGCGGTCGTCAGAAGGAATGATTCGGTTTCCCAGTATCCTTTTTCACGGACCCGGTCCAATCCCTTGACATAATACTGGAACGTCGCGCTGTCGAGGTACAGCTTGGCCCATTCCGTGCGCTCATCCAGCCGATCGATGCAAAGCAGATCCATCCCGGCCGGATTCATGTAAAAAATTTTCCCCGTGACGTCTATGGAAGCGATTAAATCTTTGGCCGCGTCCAAAATGCTTAACAAGCGGTTACGGGCTTCCTCCGTCTGCTTGTACAAGCGAATGTCATGCGCTATGCCGACATATCCCGTGACATAACCGTTCTGGTCGCGCATCGGGCTGACATTCAAATTGACGGGAAAGCGGGTGCCGTCCTTATGAATGTAGGTCCATTCGTATTCCTCCGAAACATGATGCACCGACCGGGTCAAAAATACGGAAATATCCGGCTTTACCGGAACGCCCAGCTCTTTGGACAATCGTTCGGATCTTTCGGCGATTTCCCGCTCGTCGTGCCAAAGAAACATCCTTTCTTTATAAACGATTTCTTCCGCCTCGTAGCCGAGAATTTTTTCCGCCGTTCGATTGAAATAAGTCACTTTATAATCGGTGTTAATGACGACTATGGCGTAATCGTTCTGATTAATGATCGCATTGAGCCGTTCAAACGCGTTTCTCAGATTGTCGACCATACCGTTGACCGACTGAGCGAGAGCCCCGATCTCATCCCCCGAGCGAAATAATATCGGCGAAACCTTGAGGTTGCCGCCCGCCACATTCTCGGTCACGTTCAAAATTTGCCTGATCTGATTCACTACTTTATTCAATAAGATAAACATAATGATGCCCAGCAGCAGCTCCGTCACGACAACCGTAAGCACGGTGCGCCAAAATAGCGATTGCAGCGGCTTCTCGAACGATCGGTATGAAACCTGCACCGCCATATACCACTTCGTTCCGGGTACCTCGGAATAAAAGAGCAAGTAAGGCTCTCCCTTTACTGTGGTTTCTACGAAGCCGTACCGTTTGCGGGCAAGCTCGGGAACGATCGGCTGAAAAGGGGAATCGGAATCGAGCACATTCGAGCGCAGAATTTTGTCGTGATCGGGATGATAAATAATCGTTCCGTCCCGTTCGAACAGCACAGTGACATCCGAAGGTCCGACCATAAAGTCGGTAAACCTGCCCAACACCCGGTCCGCCGCCAAATCCGCATTCAATACTTCCTTAATCCGGTATTCATTGTCGAAAATCGGAACTCGCATCGTAATCATCAGCTTGCCTGGCGTCTGGCCGGGCATAGGATTCGATACGACATCGTCGCCCTGCAGCGCATCGCTGAACCCCGCTTCCCCGGCAATCGGCGTGACGGAGCCGTCGATCTGCTTCAGAATGCCCCGCGTATCGCTAATGCCGAAGGAGGCAAAATTGCCCGACGACCGATTCCGCTCCCTTAATAAATATTCCAGCCGCTCGTTATCCGTTCCGTAACGGATCAAGTCGGTATGGCTGATCACCTTGACTTCGGCCAGCCTTGTCGAAATCCATGTCGAAAGATCCTGCGCCTGGGTCTGCACTTTGGCCCTGGCATTGTCTTTAAGCGATTGGAGGATGGTCAGCTTGGCCGCACGGTAATTGCTGGTCCCTACCAGAGTCAGTGAAATACTCGTTATTAGTAAAAACAACACACTGATTCGCACTCGCAGCGACGCCCTCATCGGCCCCTCCCTTAAATAGCGGGTCCGAACGGACCCTATATGTAGCTCGAACTTAGCCGTCCGGCCTTTTTATTATACTCTTAGCCTGTGTCGAATCCTACCTTTGCAAGTCAATTTCGACATGAAATTCGGGAACTTTTTGTTCCGGGGCAGCGCCAAATAGCCGTTCCCGTCCCGCAAGGGACAGAAACGGCCGATTGACGCCGGCTTAAATCGACTTACGGCTCCAGCTGCTGCCGGAGCAGACTCAGATCGTCCAGAGCCGCCTCGTACAGCTGTTCCCGCTGCTCTCCCTGCCCGGTTCCTTCGGCAAATTCGAGAGTGAACGAGCCGCGGAAGCCGGCTTCTCTCATCTCCTTAAGGATGCCGGCGATATGGGCGGGATTGCGGTTCAGCCGTTGAAACGTCTGGCCCGACAATCGGTACTGCACATGAGCGTGGGTAATCGACGAACCCAGGCGGCGAAACCAATCGGCCAGCGGGCCGAGACTGTGAAACGGATGCACGATCGCCTCACAGCGGTCCATCGCCAAAAGCGCCGCTGCGGCCGCCTGCGGCTCCTCCATCACCGTGCCCGGATGGCATTCGCATAGCAGGCGGCAGTCTGCCGGCAAGAGCCGCGTCCACTCGTTCCAGTTGCGGATATATGTCTGCAGCTTCTCCGGCTCCCGGCCGAAGTTAAACTTCACCGCCCGCGCTCCGAGCCGGCGGATCAGCCGGGCCGCTTCCGCCCGCTGCTCCTCCGCGCCGTCGGCGAACGATATGTAGGAATTGTAGACGGCGATAGGCAGCTCGGATCGCTCCAGCCGAGCAAGCTCCTGCTCTTCGCAGCGGGCGGCATGATTCTCCCACAGCTCAACGCCGTCAAACCCGTCCCGCCGCCAACGCGGGAGCCAATCGCTGACCCGGTAAGAAGGCTCCTTATCCGCCGTCCAGCGGTTTTGCTCCAGCAATATCGTGCCCATATAGATTTCTCCAGTCTTCCATGTCATGCGCGTCAGCTCCTTTGGCGCAATTATACGGCTTGACGCCGCTTTCAGCACTCTTCCCTCCCATCATAGCAGAAGGAAGATGGCAGGACTGCTGCAGTTTTACCGCGCCGGCCGTCACTTCCTCGCCGAGTATGACGGCCGCCGGCGCTCCGGCGGATACCGCCCGCAAGTCGATGCCCGCAGTGCGTTCGCCGGTCGCATGCAGCAATACTTCCTGCCGCGCGGGGCAAGATAGCTTCTCTATCAAGATGTCGCGGCTGTTGTGGATACGCGCCACAGGTCCCTCCTCTTTCGGCACGACGGTAACCTCGCTCATCGAGATGTTCTCCGCGTTCGAGCACTCGATCGCCCGCTGCGCCTCGATGCAAACCCGCTGCAGATGAATGCCGCGAATCGGCATCTCCGGCAAGCCCTTGAGCTGAATGCCCGTCTCGGCGCCCGCGCATACGGCGTCTTCAATGAAGATGTCGCGGAACCGGGGCGTTCCTTCGTTCACTTCCGCCGCCGCGTCCGTATCGGCCTTCACCTCGTAATACATATTGAAGGTGATCGCTTCGCGCGCGATATCCTTCATTCGGATATTGCGGATATACACCTGCTCGACGACGCCTCCCCGGCCGCGGGTGCTCTTGAAGCGCAAGCCGACGTCGGTGCCGACGAACGAGCAATCCGATACGAGCATATGGCGCACGCCGCCCGACATCTCGCTGCCGATTACGAAGCCGCCGTGGCCGTGGTAGACGGTGCAATGACGGACGACGACGTATTCGCAAGGCTTGCCCAGTTTGCGTCCCGCTTCGTCTTTGCCCGATTTGATGCAGATCGCGTCGTCTCCGACATCGAATACCGAATCCGTCACCTGTGCATATCGGCATGATTCAAGATCCAGCCCGTCTCCGTTCTGGGAATACCACGGATTGCGCACGGTAACGCCGCGAATCGTAATATGCTCGCTCACCCAATGATGCAGGCACCAGCCCGGCGAGTTCTGGAAGGTGGGCCCGTCCAGCAATACGCGCCTGCACTCGCGGAAGCTGAGCAGAACCGGACGCAAGTAAGCTTTGACCGGCTCGTAGTCAGCCAGCGCCGCCGTGCTTTGCTTGCGCAGCCGGTTAACGGTTGCGGCTCCGTTCATCGCCGCCTCGGAAGGCCACCAGATTTCGCCGTCGGCATCGACGACGCCGCCCGAGGCGGTTAATTTCCCCCATTGCAGCTCGGTCATTTTGAACTTTTTCACCGGGCGCCAAGCATCCCCGGCTCCGTCGAAAATACCGCCGCCGGTAATCGCGATATCCTCCAGCCGCTCGGCGAACAGCGGGGACATGCAGCGAACGGCGGGAAGCCCTTCGAAATTCGATTCGATTAACGGATAATCGGCATAGTCGCTGCTAAAGCGAATGACCGCGCCGGGCTCTGTATGTAAACGAATGCGGCTTTTGAATACGATGGGACCGGTCAGCCAGACGCCGGACGGAATAACGACCGTTCCTCCGCCCGCTGCGGCGCAAGCCTCGATCGCCTTCGCGATAGCCTCCGTATTTTTCGTAATTCCATCGCCGCGTGCCCCGAAATCGGTAATTATAACGTTGTATTCCGGTATATTCGGAAGCTCAATCTCGGGCATGTCGAACGGCGGATTGCTCTCGTAAGCTGCATCTGAGTGCACAGTATGATTCACTTCAATTTCCTCCTGCCTTAAAATTACCGGGTATGACCGGATGTCGTTGCATTGACGGGTTTATCATAGCAACGAGTGCCGATATCCACAATAATCTTTAGCTCACATATCGGATTTAACGCCGCTGGAAGACTTTGTCCCATGAAATCGGACAGGACACGTGCTACAATGTAATAGCTCAAGGACAGCCCACCGGGATCCGATACTAGAGTCGGGCAACAACGAGCACAAGTTTCAAAAAAACTATAAAGGCCGAAGCTTCTATATAAAGCACGGGGGACCCATTCCATGGGGTGAAGCCGCTTCTTGCGGCAGGGTGATTGCTCTTTGACCCGAATCCGTCAGCTAACCTCGTAGGCCGCGAAAAGGAGAGATTTTTCTTGAATCGTTTTCAAAAAGTGTTATTGACAGGTGTACTTGCCCTTAGTCCAATTATCGGCGTTAGCGCCGCTTCCGCTGCTCCAGCGAATACGGTTACAGGTAACGATGCATTGAACGCTTTGACGCAAAAGTACGGCGTTGATCTGAATTCCTTGCTTAAAGGACAGCAAGGCAGCGGAATTGACCTGAATTCCTTGCTGAACGGCCAACAAGGCAATTGGCAAGTATTCAAGCCGGGCAGTAACAGCAACGGCAATATGTGGGCAGGCATGTGGAAGCAAGTTCCAGCTCAAACAACGAATCCCGGATGGGGATGCGACAATGGCAGCACAGGCAATGGCGCAGGCACTGTAGATAACGGTACGGACACTTCCGATAACGGAACTGGTACTGTAGATAACGGTACGGACACTTCCGATAACGGAAGCGGTACTGCAGATACAGGCACTGGCACTACGAATAACAACGGAAGCGCAGGCTCGGATCAAGGAACGGCTAACAGCTCGCAATCCGACTATGCCGCGCAAGTGATCAACCTGGTCAACCAAGAACGCGCAAAAGCCGGGCTGAGCGCCTTGACGGAAGACAGCTCCTTGTCCAATATGGCTCTTGTCAAAGCTAAAGACATGTACACGAACAATTACTTTGATCATAACTCGCCGACTTACGGTTCTCCGTTCGACATGATGAAGCAATTCGGCATCAGCTACTCTTACGCCGGCGAAAACATTGCCAAAGGTCAACGCGATCCGCAAGAAGTGATGAACTCTTGGATGAACAGCCAAGGGCATCGCGAGAATATTTTGAGCCCGAATTATACGAAAATCGGCGTTGCTTATTATAACGGCGAATGGGTTCAAGAATTTATCGCCAACTAATTTTTATAACGTAGTATGCCACAGCCTCCGGTGCGCCATGCATCGGAGGTTTTTCCTTTTATGCAGCCTCTTTTTTGCAAAATCCCGAACGTTTTGAAACCGCTTGCATATACATATGATAAGGCTTCCTCCCGCCGCTGGCTCGACAAAAGCGGGTTGCCAAGCCGGTGCGCGCCGCTTCAACGTTTTTCATCATTCGGGAGGTGTAATCAAATGGCGGTTAAAAATTTGCTCGCTGCATTGATTGGTCTCTTGTTTGTTTTTGCTCCGCATTGGATTCAA
Organism: Paenibacillus doosanensis; assembly: GCF_025060755.1. Classification (GTDB taxonomy): domain Bacteria; phylum Bacillota; class Bacilli; order Paenibacillales; family NBRC-103111; genus Paenibacillus_S; species Paenibacillus_S doosanensis. The sequence continues at coordinate 25,551 of NZ_JANYUY010000026.1, read as the reverse complement.
TTCGCTCATGAAAGCGCTGTCGTAACCAGTGTCGTCTTCGGATCGATTCAGTTTATTGCGTCCTTGTTCGCCTTTTATTTGAAGAAGCCGGGCTGGAACTCCTGGTTCAACTGGCTGTCGATGCTGTCGGGAATCTGGTTCGTCATTTTTCCGTTCGCCTATTTGTCCGGCTTGGCAGAGTATATCATCTATATCGCGCTCGGCATTACTACGGTAATGCTGAATTATTATACGATGAACGAAGACTTGTGATGCGGCTTTGATGCAAAGTTAAGGCGAAGCTGATGCCTCCTCGAAAACGTCGGTTATTCTCCCGATGAATAAAAAGTGTATCGACGTCGATAAAAACATTCGAATGTACTTTTTGCGTACGATCCCTTATCGTAAAAGGGTGACACGATGAGAATGAGGAGGAAGAATATGGAATCCGCAGCTTCGGTATCCGCATTGTTTTTGGAAGAGAGCATTCAGGCGTTTCACAGCATGAAAAAACTGGCTGACCGCGCGATGGCTCAGCTGGGCGAAGAGCAATTTCACGTAACGCTCGACGATGAATCCAACTCGCTGGAAATTATGATCCTGCATATGCACGGCAATATGCTGTCGCGCTGGACGGATTTCTTAACCGCCGACGGCGAAAAGCCAAGCCGCGACAGAGACGGCGAGTTCGAAGCCAAGGGGCTCGGCCGCGAGAAGCTGCTGGAGCTTTGGGAGGAAGGCTGGTGTACGCTGTTCCGAGCGCTGGAGGGACTGACCCCCGGCGATACGACGCGGAACGTAACGATCCGGGGCGAAGCGCATACGGTCGTGAAGGCAATTCAGCGGCAAGTATCCCATTACGGTTATCATGTCGGCCAGATCGTGTTCCTCTCCAAGCATTTGGCGAGCAATCATTGGCAGACGCTGAGCATCCCGCGCGGGCAATCCCGCCAGTTCAAGCCTTAAACGCCCAGACAAGCGTCAAAGCCGCTACTCCACTTGCGAATAGCGGCTTTGCCTTTTGCAACTGGGACGGGATCTAGGCGTACGCTCCGGCGATTAGATGCTTCGTGAGCATTTGCCGGAACCTGTGCCCTTAAGTCAGCGGCTCCGTAACTTCCAGATCGACGAGCAGTTCTCCGTTGCACTGTCCGATGGCCGGCAGCGGCAAATGGCTCGCAGGCGAGACGAGCCCGCAGCAGCGATACCGGATCAAGCCGCCGCGAAGCTGCGCTTCATCGGATTTCCGGCGAACCAGCGATCGAATTGCGTCCAGCAGCGCTTCGTACGCTTCCCGCCCCTGCAGCTCGAACGGGTAAATATTCGCTTCCGCAGCCGACGCATCCGGCTTCCGCCTGCCGTACATCCGCGGAAATAACGTCCCAAATCAGGAAGAAGCTGCAACGAACCCCCTCCTTCAGCGTAGTACATACTAATGATTTGTAAGGAGGTGAACGTTCATGAAGCTGCTTACGGTTCAAGACGGCATAACCATCATTGAGCAGCGTATCGGGATTCCCGCGACGCATGAATTGACAACCGGCGGAATTTACCGCAACTCGTCGCCGCAAGAACAACCTTTTTACAAGATTGAATTGGAATGGAACCGAATCGGCGAACCCGAGCTGGACGAGGAAGGACTGGTCAACCGGCATACGATCCGGGCCGAGCTGGACGCTCTGACGGGAAGGCTGGCCGCTTATTACAGACATGATCGCCGAAGCGAGGAACGGGAGCAGCGAACGGAGCTTCATTCGGAGATGTATAATGCCGTCTATCCCCATGTTATCGAATGGATTGACAAGCTTCAGCTGCCGATTGCCCCAGAGGAACTGCAGCTGAGGAAAAAACAGGCGATCGGCAAAAATCGCTATAAGCTCGAATATGCAAGACAGCACGCAGGAATTTCCTTTGCCGCTCATCAGGCTTTCCATATCGAGCTTAACAGCCGGTTCGAGCTGCTCCACCTCTTCTGCGTATGGGACGAATGTTCGTTTACCGATCCCCGGCAGGCCAAACCTGCGCAGCAATTCCGGCAGATGATCGGCGAAAATCAGCTGTCCCTTTGCTATTTGACCTTATTCCATCCGTCCTCGCACCCTCATTATATGTACCGGGAGGATATATTCGACGCCGAAACCGGGCAGATTCTGTATAGCGATAAAGCGGAGGTGACTGAGCTTATCCGTCTGGACCGGCCCGAGCCGGAGTACAATCAGCTTATTCAAATACATCGCAAACCGGTATTTTCCGCTGCCCATTACGATGTTCTTAAGCTGGACGACGCGGTTACAGAGGCGGATTTAACAGCTCCGCATCCTTTTGCACCGCTTCTCGAAAATTCGGAAATCGCCGCCGCCCGTCAGCTGGCCGTATCTTATTTGAAGCAATGCTACGCCCATGAGCCTTGCCAGTTCGCCTTCTTGCGAAAGGACGGGCATCACCCGATCGAAGGCATGCAGGGCGGCCAAATCAAGGTGGAAATTCACCGCCTGCGTCACGGCATTCCGATCATCGGCGGCAAATTGAATTTGTTCCTCGACCGCCAAACCCGGGAAATGACCAACGTCATGGACGCGTTGAAGCTGTTTCAATCCGGCAAGGAGCGGATAGATACCGCCGGCCTTCTTCCCCCCAGAATTACAGCCGCCGAGGCTTGGGAGCAGCTGCGAGGCTGCTTTCAACTAAGCCTGCAGTATATGCTGAAAGCCTCCGATTGTCTAACGGGACCCAAGCGCGCCGTTCTTGCTTATAAGCTCGTCGATCACGACGAAGTATGCGATGCCGTAACCGGCATGCCGTTGAAGCTGGCTCCGGAGCAAAATTAAAACAAATAACCTGAGAGCTTTATGGAAGCACTCAGGTTATTCAGGTTCGCAGCGCCGCCGCCGACTCCTCTACAAGGAGGATCGTTTGCCCGTTGTACCGGAATCTGTAGGCCGCGGGATAAAACTTAGACGGGCCGTCAGCTTGCCATATACGCCGATGCAGAAATTGGCCGCCGGCTCGGCCCATCTTCTATATTTGACGACCAGCATGCTGATTAGCAGGCCAAGCACGAGTCCGCCCGCAATATCCGCCGGATAATGAACGCCGACATACACGCGCGCAATTCCGATCAAGCAGGCGAGGATCAGCAGAAGGCCGCCCGTGCGGCGCTTCAAGAACCATATCGGGAAAGCGAGCGCAAACGCAAACGTCGCATGGTCGCTCGGGAACGACGGATCGGCGTCATGGGACACCAGTTGATGCACCTCATGATCGACAAAAGGTCTCGGATGATCCACGATCGGCGAGATGATCCAGCCTGCGGCGACAATGGCTATCACCACGGACAAGCAAGAGTAGAACACCATCCTCTGATTGGCCGCTTTCCCGGTAATCCACAGTACGGCCAATACCGCTATCATGACATACACTAAATCGCGGGCGAAAAAAACCATCATTCCGTCAAGCCAACCCCAGCTGCCGGCCGCATTATTAATCAGTTGAAAAATGCCGTAATTCAAGCCGTCACCCCATCCAACATATTCTTGATACTGATCCCCCATTATAACCGATAAATCTTAATAATTCCTTAATATTTGCCAAATATCATGAAGTTATCATTAAGTTTCCATAAAAAAACCGCCGGCCTGTCAGGTCAGCGGACGATGACGAACAAAGCTTGCTAATGAATGCTGTTTTTGTCGAAATTGCCGCCCAGCACATCGGAAACTTGCTGAATCGAGATAAACGCTTTCTCGTCGATTTCCTGCACGATGCTTTTGAGCTTGGAGAGTTCCAGCCTGGTGACGACGCAATAGATCATTTGCGTATCCTCTTTGGAATAACCGCCTTTGGCGTATATGTATGTCGTATTTCTGCCTAGACGGCTCATAATCGCTTGTGAAATTTCCTCGTATTCCGAGGAGATGATCGTAACCGATTTGGACTCGTCCAAGCCTTGCACGACGATATCCATGACCTTCGAGGCTATGTAATAAGTAAAGATCGAATACATCGCGGAATCCCAGCCGAAGACGAAACCGGCAATTATAAAGATGAAGACGTTGATGAACATAATGATTTGCCCGACGGGAAGCCTGAACCGTTTGGACAGCAAGATCGCGACGATTTCCGTTCCGTCCAGCGACCCGCCGAATCGGAGCACCAGACCGACCCCGAGACCGAGAATCAAGCCTCCGAATAAAACGGCCAATATTTTTTCATTGGTAAAGGGTTCCACGTGATGCAGCAGCGCGGTGACTACGGACATGAGTGCGATGGCGTACAGGGTGGTTATGGCGAACGTCTTGCCGATTTGTTTGTAGCCGATAATGAGGAAGGGCACGTTAATGAAAAAGATGAAAAGACCTAAGGGAACTGCCGTTACTTTCGATAATACGATGGAAATCCCCGTAATGCCGCCGTCGATGACATCGTTCGGTACGAGGAATATTTCCAGAGCGACGGCCATCATGACCGCTCCTATTGAAATGAAAATAAATTTTTTCAAAAAGTCTGCAAACGTCATTTTCTTATGTTTTCGAACCATTGCCCTATCCCATCCTTTGTCTCTGATTCTCCCCGTTTAAAATATGCCCCAAAATAAAACGTTGTATAAGAACAACAAAAAACCATTGAAAATCAAGGGGGATTACCTGTGGACGCGAGGATTTCTACGTATTCACTTTATCATTTATCGAAAAGGGCGTCATCTATTTTTACATAATAAACATACCCAATCAATATTCCATTGACAGTCGACGCTTACAATGAAAGAACCGTCCGAACCAAACAACGAAAGGCTGATGTGCTTATGAGGAAGCTATTTCTGAAAAGAACCCGGCTGCTTGTCGTTATGCTCCTGCTGGCCGTATCGATTACCGGCATGATGCAGTTTAACCGAAAATATGTTATCGTCAATCCCATACCGGCCGACCGCTTCGAATACGAATTCGACCTGCTGAACGGCTCGGTCATCGTTAATCCTTACGGTATCGGCAAATAAAAACAGCTTCAAGCAAACCCATTATAAGGACGGTAGAGAGGCAATGAGAACCGAAAGTCAAATCAAGCGAAAAATGATCGAGCTGCAAATGCAAAAACAGTCATCGGAAGAGCGTCTGGCGGAAATCAAGCGGACCTCGCCCGAGGATGAAGCCGCAATCCGCCGCATTACCGGCGAGATCGCTCAATTGGAGGACAAGATCACACTGCTGGAATGGGTCATCAACCCGCCTACGGGAAGCTATCATGTCTAATCCGTAACTTTCGGCATTCTTCAGCGGTTTGTAACCGTTCCAGCCGTCAGTTGCCGTTCCAAAAGGGATAAAAGGCTCCCGCCGAACGGATTCGGCGGAAGCCATATGGTCGTCTGTATCCCCTATCGCACTTCAACGGCCACTTCATCCGGCCGGTATACAGCTACAAGCTTGCCCTCCCTGTCTGCGGCGAACAGCACCGACCGTTCGCTCTGCAGCAAGAACTCGTATGTGCGTCCGGTAACCGGATCTTTCACCCGGATGGCGGCGTTTCTTGCGTATTCCGAAACGAACACGAACAATGAACCGTCCCGAAACGCCAGCTTGCGTCCGTATATGCCAGGCAGATCGCCGCCTTGTTCCCAGTCAAGCTCGGTCGTCACGCCGCACTCGGCGAGCACGTGCGCGTACAGCGCCCGTACCGACTCCGCCCTGTCGTTCAGCTCGACAGGCAAGCCCGTCCACAGCAGCTGCCCTTCTCCGATCCGCGCCTCCGTCAGACCGTACGGCTCGTCTCCGTCCGCCTCCCGTACTTCCTTCCACAGCTGCGCTATTTTCCGCGCGCCGAACGAGAGCGGCAGCGCCTGGCCGCCGATCATGAGCTCTTCCTCACGCAGCACGTTCGTAAGCCGCCTTGGCCCGAGCTGATCCGTCAGCCGCTCTATAGGCCGCCAATGCTCGTCAAGCCCGGCCGGACCGGTCAGCAGCAGCGTGCCCCCATGGTCTCGAACGTGGCCGAGCAGCAGCTCCAGAGCCTGGCCGCTGAAGTTGTGGGCGCTCGGCACGACGATAAGCTTCGGCGGGTGATCCGCCAGCGCGCTCAGCTCGTATTCGCTCATGGCGCGGAAATGGACGTTCAGCTCGTAGCAGAGCACGCGCGTCAAGGCGCTTGTCGCTTCTACGGCCAGCCGGCGGTTCGACAAATCGTTCGAATACGGGAAAACGACGGCGACGTCCTCCAACGCGCGGTCCTCGAACAAATGGCCGATGCTCCCCATAAACTTGCCGAAATCGTAAGATACGTCCGCCTCCGGCTTTTGGGTGCCGTCCGCCCGCAGCGCCCCGATATTCGATTCGTTGACATTATTCATATACATATTCGTATGCCACAGCCACTGCACCGCTCCGGCGCCGCCGGTTGAGAACGCGTAGGCGTATTTGCGCTCCAAAATGCTGCGCAGCTCCGTCTCCGACCGTTTCGCCCGTCCGTCCGGCGTTTCTACGTACATGATGCCCGTTTCCTGGATCAAATTCGGCTTGCGCGGCGTCTTCGCGAAAATGCCGTCCCATACGAGCTGATCCATAAGCCACCACGAATGGTTCGTCGTATAGTCGACCGCGCTCTCGTACAGCAGCGGAGACGGCCGCTGCGCTCCGAGCGCTTCGTCCTGGCCGACCGTAATGAGCTGGCCCGGCGCAATCGTACGGATCGTTTCGCTGAGCGCTGCCGCCCACCGGTTCAGCATGTCCATGCCGAACAGCGAGTAATCGAGCCAGCGCGTCCCTTTTTTCCCGGAATGCATATCTTGAATATCGAAGTTGATTTCGCCCGGCTCCGGCGGCGAAACGGCTTCGAAGTTCGGCAGCTCCGCGGGCGTATACCCCCACTTCTCCTGCAGCTCGCGAATTGAACCGTAGCGGGCTTTCAGCCAGTCGATATAAGCCTTCTTCTCGAAGCGGTCCCGGCTGCTGCGCGGCCCTTCGAAAATACGCTTCGGATCGAACATCGACGGCTCGTTGATCAAATCCCAATGCACGTTCGCCGTTTCACGGTGCCTCGACACGATCGCCGCGATAAACCGTTTCTGCGCTTCCACGCTGCGCGGATCGAGGTACGGATTCGAGCCTTCCCACTGCTCCGGAGTAAACGCGAAAAAGTTGAACGTCACCTCAAGCTCATGCCGCTTGCAGGTCAGAATGAAGGCGTCGATCGCACGAAGCGCCGCTTCCGACGGATGGCCGTCCTCGTACATGACATGACGGTAGCCGGTCCAGATGCCGGTCCGAATCATATTGATCCCCGCCCGCTTCATCTCGGCCATATCCCGATCCCATACGGATACGTTCGGAATAAAAATGAATTTGCGCGCCACGTCGGAGGTCATGTACGTCATGCCGACGATCGGCAGCGGCTTGCCGTTTTTGCGGAAATAGTCGCGATCGCAAGTGAGCGCCTCTCCCCGGGCGAGCAGCTCGCGATCGAAGCCCCATACCGCTTGGCGCAGCAGGCGGACTTCGCCCTTGTCGGAGACGGCCGTGAGCTGTGCCGTATACAAGCCCGCTTCCAGCTCGTCGGGTACGGTAACGGGAAGTAGGGTCAGCTCCTTGCTGCCCGCGATCGCAAACGTATGCGTCCACTCCGGCTCGCTTCCGTCCGCCGTCTGTTTGCCGAACTTGAGCGTGCAGCTCCAGCTGCGATTCGTCTCGACGGCCCCGTCCTCCCACGCCGCACCGCCCATTTGTTGAAGCTGGAAGCGGAACTTTGCCCGGTCCCCCGGATCGTACGAAGCATAGAGCGGCAGCAGCCACATCTCGGTGACGCCGCGGGAGCAGAAATCCGCCAGAGCGAGAACAGCGGCCTCTCCGTCCTTCGACCAGAACAGCGAGGTGAGCCGCTGATTGACGAACAGCCAGCGGGCTCCGGCGAACATCCCCTTCGCGTGCTCGATCAGGACGACAGGCGCAGCCACTTCCCGCTTGTCCGCGGATATGCCTTTGACGAGCGGATACAGGCGTACGTCCATCGGCCCGGCAGAGCCGCTTTCATGCGGAATGTCGCTGGAGCGCGTTGCGTGCATGATCAGGCTGTATGTCGGCTCCACGGTAAGCAGCCCGGTATAGGGCGCAAGCAACGGAATGTCGTCGTGCGCGGCCAAGCCTCCGATCGGAGCCGGGTCGACCGGCATCGCTTCATGAATAAGCAGCTGCCGGTGATAAGCCGTCTGCTCCGATTCGCAGGTCCAGCCGTCTTCGCTCCGGTACACCGGAATCCGGAACGGGGCGCCTCCGGCGCTTATCAGTCCGCCGCCCCGCTGTAAATATTCCAGTATCGCTGGCCAGGCGTCCTTCGGGAAGTACGGCGCGTGCAGATTGACGAAGCAGCCGCCCTGCACCGACCGCAGCAGCTCGGCCAGCCGCTCGCCGTCCGCGATCGCCGCCGAAGCGGCCAGACGTTCCACTTGCGCGGCATCCGGCCGATCGGAGCCGATCGGGAACTGCGGGTCGTAAAAAACGATCATGCGGTTCATATTCCATCTCCTTCGCGTATCCCCTGCGAAGCATCGCCTCGCTCCTCGGGAAAATCTTATTCCATTCTCAGCCTCTTGTACTGTCTCAGCAGGCCGTCATCGTGCAGCACCATCCAGTCGGCGAGCGATTGCCGCATTTCCGCCAACGCGCCTGCGTAACGCGCATCGCCGATCAGGTTCGTCATCTCATGCGGATCGATGGACAAATCGTAAAGCTCGTCCCGATCGCCGCAGTTGAACACGTACTTGTAATGCCCCTTGCGCAGCATGCGCTGGGTGAACATGGCCGCCTCAAGACCGGCCCCCTCCGTAACGATGCAGTCCGGCCAATCTTGCACGGCTTCGCCGGCCAGCATCGGAGCGAACGAACGGCCGTCCGTTCCTTCAGGCGGCGCACCGGCTCCCGCCAGATCAAGAATGGTGGCGTGAATGTCGCAAGTACCGACAAAGCTCGGCTCCGTGCGCGAGACTGCGGACTCCAACCCCGCGGCCGGCTTGACGATAAGCGGGATGCGGCAAGTTTCCTCGTACATGAAAAACGACTTGTCGCACAATCCTCCGTGAATGCCGAGCGATTCGCCGTGATCGGCGGTGAAAATAATGACCGTGTTATCGTATAGATCGTGCTTTTTCAAGTACGCGATCAGCCTGCCGATCTGCTCGTCGATGCTGCTCATAAACGCATAGTAATGTTTAATATACGGGACGAAGTCGGCCCATTCCTTCGTATTGCCTCTCTTGATTTGGTGAATCGACGGTTTGTCGGCCCCGTCGTCGTAGAAGTTCGGCCACGGCTCCAGCTCCGCGTCCCGATACATGTCCAGAAAACGCGTCGGCGCGACATAAGGCTCGTGCGGCCCCCAGAAGTTGAGCGAGAAGAAGAACGGTTTGTCTCTCCGGCGAAACTCGTCGATATAATGAATCGCGCGCTCCGTCAAGAAATATTCGACCGTCGACTCGATCGGGGACGTCAGCTCGGAGGCGTAATGCCATTCGAAATGGCCGGTTATTTTGTTTTCCTCCTGCCATGTCAGGCCGTTGTCCTGCAAATATTGACGGAACTGCGGGTACGTCATCCCTCCGCCGCCGTGTCCGGCAAAATCGTCGCCCTCGTAGCCGACGTCGGTCGGGAGCGACTTGAAGCCTCCGGCAATATCGGTAAAGCGGACATGTGCGAGGTTGCCCCGCAGCCATTGTCCCATCTCGGGTCCGAAGCCGAGATGCCATTTGCCGGTGTAGCCGATGCTGTACGATTGCCGCTCCAATTGCCGGCTGAGCAGCCGCGGGGTGTCGGGCAGCTCCTGCACCATGCTGCCCATGCCGTAGCTGTTCGTCTGCATCCCGTGCTTGAACGGATACAGTCCGGTTTGCATGGACGCCCGGGCCGGCGTACATACCGGGCAGCTCGCATAGGCGTTCGAGAATACGACGCTTTCTTCCGCCAAGCGGTTCAAATGCGGCGTCCGGCACACGGCGCCGCCGTAGCTTTTCAGCGTATCGACCCGCTGCTGGTCGGTCTGGATAAACAATATATTCGGTCTGCGCCGCTCTTTCCCGGCTTGTTGCTGCGTCATACGATCATCTACCTCCCAAAATGATAGTTCTTTATGTGTCAGCGGGCGCCCTGGCCAGCAAGGCTCACTGGCGCTCCCGCTTCATCCAATGGTATACGCATTCGGCGAACAGGCTGTTCGCCCAGGCGAACCACGACCGCGTAAACCTGGCGGGATCGTCCACGTCGAAGCCTTCGTGCATATAACCGGTATCCGCGTCGGTTGCCAGACATGTTTCGATGAGCGACCACATCTCGTCCGGATCGTCAGACGTCAGCGCCTGCATCGACAAGGCGATATGCCATATATAGCGGCGGGGCGTATGCGGGCTGCCGATTCCTTTCGCCTTGCCGCCCTCGTAGTAGTACGGATTATGCTCGCTCAAAATAAACCGCCGCGTATTCCGCACGATCTCGTCGTCCTTATCCTTGTATCCGAGATAAGGGATCGACAATAGACTCGGCACATTGGCGTCGTCCATCAGATTATGGTTGCCGCAGCCGTCCGTCTCGTACGCGTATATTTTGCCGAAGACCGGATGCAGCACGGTTCCGTACGTTTCGATGCCGTATTCGATCTCTTCCTTCAGCGTAAGCGCGTCCCGTTTCAAATAGTTGTCCTGAAACACGGCTTCGGCAATTTCCGCCACATGGCCGAGCGCGACGGCCGCGAACATGTTGGACGGAATCAAATAGCCGAACGTGCACGCATCGTCGCTCGGACGAAAGCCGGACCACGTCATGCCCGTATACTGGACCGGCATGCCCATACCGCCATTGCGCAGCGTGTCCGATTTCGGACCGGTGAGGCGGGTAAACCGGTAAGTCGACTGCTCAAAGTGGCGCTGCTCCGTGACCCACAGCCGGATAATGGAGCGGGCCGCCGTGCGGAACGACTCGTCCAGCGCTTGCTTTCTTCCCGTCGCTTTCCAGTACGCATAGGCGAGCTCGATCGGGTAACAGAGCGAATCGATTTCGTATTTGCGCTCCCAAACCCACGGGTTCAGCTCCGTCAAATCTTCCTCGTAACGGCGATCGTTCGCCTCCTCGTTAAACGCATTGGCATAAGGATCGATGCCGATATAATAAAACTGGCGGCGCAGCAGCCCTTCGATCAAGCTCTGCAGCGTCTCGTCGTCTTTGGCCAGCGGCACGTAGTGGCGGACCTGCGCGCTCGAGTCGCGCAGCCACATGGCCGGGATATCGCCTGTAAATACGAACGTCGTACCGTCCGGCATCCGCTTCGTCGTCGTTTCGAGCGTATTCACATAGCATTGCTTGAACATGTGCAGCAGCTTCGGATGGTGCGCCAGCTTGCGATCCGCTGCTTCAAACAGCTTCTCGACTGCGTGTGGGAGTTGCATCGTCATAGTCTCCTTTGTGCGTTTGTGCAAACGGCTTGGCCTGATGGCCAAGGATTCCTGCTTAGTACGGTTGACTCTGCTTAGTACGGTTGACTCAAGCGATGCTGACGCCCAAAGTGACGATTTCGCTGCCTCGAACGGCAAGGCTCGCTTCCGAACCGCCTTCTTCGATCGCCTCGCGGCGATCCTCAAGCACGCCGCTCTTGTAAAATCCATTGGCCCCGGACGCCCGGCACCTCAAACTACTCTCGCCTCCGGACATATTGAACCAGCGAACCATCCAGTCTCCCGACTCTTCGCTCAGCTTCAAGCTGGAGAATGCCATCGCCTTGCCGCTCCATTCGAAAAATGAATGTACGGATGGCAGCGTTCCGGCGGCAGCTTCGGTTTGAACCGTTTGCCACGGAATCTGGTACCGGTACGCTTCCTCATAGGCGGCGTACGCATGCTCCTCCCCGCCTCCGGCGTGAGGGATAAGGCACAGCTCGGCCGTACAAGCCCTCAAGCATTGCGCCTCCGGCGTAGGGAATACCCCCCAGTCGCCCAGCTCGGCCGTAGAACGCAGCAGCGTGACGGCAATCGTCGAACGTCCGTCGCGGAGCACCTCATACTCCTGAAGGCCGTGATTCGCCACGGTCATGCCGCGCGCATCGTCGTATACGCCGGCAAAAGCATGCTGATGCTGGCAGTTGCTCGGATTGTTCCATTCCGCCGCAGGCTCGGTATCCCGCTGCGCCACCTCGAAAATCGAGTCGGCCCGGTGAACGGCTGTAACCGCGTCCGTCGGAACGAGCATCCGCAGCCTATGATCCTTCGCTTTGTTATCGAACGCCGCGCTGACGAGCACCCCGCGTCCTTCCGCTTCGAGCCGGACCGTCACGCGAATGTCCATCCGCACCGTCTCTTGGCTGCGGCCCGCTTCCCGCATCGTGAAAGGCGTCATTTCTTCGATTTCCGTCTGCAGCCGCTCGTCGGCCGAAACCGGAATATCCATCCTGTGCACGATCTCGAACGAAGCCCTGTAACCGGCATCCTCGATCAAGCGAATGTCCGCCGCTTGCCCTTTCGTCGTTACCGTCGCGCCGTCGGCGGTTTGCTTGTAAATATATTCGTTGCCGACGTCTCCCGTATCCTCAAGGATGCCGAGTCCGGCAAACACGAGGCCGCTCGTCTTCTCCGTTACGGTCAGCGAGCCGTCGTTCTCGATCTCCACTTTCAAATACCGGTTTTCCAGCACGCGGCCGCTTGCAGCCACCGGCTGGCAGCCGCTGCCGGATGCGACGGCGGCGGAGACGCCCGTTACCCATGCGAACGATCGGTATCCGAGCGACGGCACGCCGCTTGCGTGGAATGTGAGCCGGATTTTGCGTCCCATATAAGGCTGGCGAAACCGGTCTTCCGGCAAATCGTAACCGAACTGCACGCCCAAATCTTCGAGCGTATGAGAAACGGCCGCGCCCCGGTCGTCGACGAGCGAACCGGCGGGAAGCGGCTTCGCCTTCAGCTCGCGCGCGATCTGCTCCGGCGCTCCGGCGGTGAAATATTTCCGCTCGATCGTAAGCTCGACGGAAACGGTGCCCGACCGTACCCAGCCGGACGTATTGAACACGACGAACGGGTGAGCCCCGCCGTCGCCGTACTCGGCGAACTTGGACGTATCCACATGCGAGACGATCGCCTGTAAGCTGTCTCCCACGATATTTTCCGCCACTTGGCCGCTTTTCTCGAAGCGGGTGACCATCTCGCGATGTACTTCGTCTACGCTGCAGCCGCATATGCTGTCGTGCGGATGATTTTGCATCAGCGTCTTCCATCCGTATTCCAGCCAATGGCCCGGGTACGGGTGGCCGAGCGAGGAAGCGAACGCCGCCAGCGGCTCCGCGACCTTCTCAAGCAGCGTCTGGACGCGATGGTTCATCTGCTTCAAATAAATGCGCGACGATGCCGTATTGACGAGCGTATACCAGCCTGCCGTCCGCTGGCTCCGCAGCTCCCCGCGAATGACGGACAGATCGGCAGGCAAAGATTCCTTGACCGCCTTCACGTAGTCCTCGAAATTCGAGTGCACGAAGCTCACGTCGGGGTACAGTTTTTCCGCCGTACGGATCGCTTCGGACAAATCGGTTTGCACCGGCTGATGGTCGCAGCCGTTCATGAACAGCAAATGCGGCGTGGAAGCGTACTTGCCTGCGCCGCTGAGCTTCGCATCCCAATACGCTTTCGCCGCTTCCGGATCGGTCGGCACTTCCATGCCGTTGCAATACCAGTTCGCGAACAAAATGCCGAGCACGCCGGACCCGTCCGGGGATTGCCACATCATTTCCGAATATGGCGACTCGTACTCGCCCGGTTCTCCGACCGTATTGTTGAACCCGGTCGGCGTCACGCCGCGGCCGAATACGACCGTATCGATTCCGGCCTGAAGCAGCAGCTGCGGGGCTTGCCCCATATTGCCGAACGAATCGGGGAAATAACCGATTTTGCAAATCGCTCCGTACTTGGCCGCATCGCGGTGTCCGTATTGCAAATTGCGGACGTTCGCCTCGCTGCTCGTCAAAAATTCGTCCTGAAGCACATACCACGGTCCGATGACGATCCGCCCTTCGGCAATGTGCCGGGCGAGCCGTTCCTTCCGGTCGGGCCGTATGGCAAGATAGTCGTCCAATATGATCGTCTGTCCGTCCAGGTGGAAGCTTCTGAACTCCGGATCGCGCTCCAGCGTATCCATCAGCGTATCCATCAGCTTGACGAGCAGATGGCGGTGCGTCTCGAACGGCAAATACCATTCTCTGTCCCAGTGGGTATGCGATATAATGTGGGCCGTTTTCACTTGTGTGTATCCTCCCTTGTATCCTGATTGATCCTCTGTTTCCTTGTCCGCTTTGAAGCAGAAAAGAGAGGAGAGGCCCCCTCTTTTTTTGTCGCCGGGCGATTTTCGCCGGCGAAACGGCTCAGGCTCACGCCTGTTGTCCTAGCTCCGCATACCACCGGCGAACGTCCTGCTCCAGGCGGCTAGCGATATCGGGATACTGGTCCTTCAGATTGACACGCTCGCCGGGATCGGCCTCCAGATCGGACAAGTGAATCTCGTCCGGCTGCGTCCGGTTGAAATCGAGCTTGCCTCCCAGCACAAGCTTCCATTTGCCTTCACGCACGGCAAGCTGGCTGCCGTACTCCCAAAATATTTGCCCATGCGGCGTGGCTGCTCCTTCGGTCGCCATCTTTACAACGCTGGTGCCGTCGATTTCGCCGGCCGCCGGCGCCGGAAGTCCGGCAAATTCGAGCACGGTCGGCAGGATGTCGGCCATCATACCCGCTTCGCCGCATACTTGAGCGGACGGTATCGCCTTCGGATAGACGAGGATCGCCGGCTCGCGAATGCCGCCCTCGAACAAGGACGCCTTGTGACCGCGGAAAATGCCGGCGCTGCCGCCGTAATAAACATCCTCCGTGCCGTCCAGGAAGTTGCGCGATTCCGATGAAGGCCCGTTGTCGCTGGAGAAGAAAATAATCGTGTTGTCGTACACGCCCGCCCGCTTCAGCGCCGCAACGATGTCGCCCACGCCGTCGTCGACGGCGGAGATCATCGCCGCCATCAGCTTGCGGTCGGTCGGCAAATGACTATAGCGCTTCATATATTTTTCCGGAGCGTGCATCGGATAGTGCGGCGCGTTGTAGGCCGCGTACAGGAAGAACGGCTGCTCGCTGCCCCGTTCGATGAAATCGACCGACTTGTCCGTGATAATATGAGTCATATACTCGCCGTCGCGCCAAACCTCTTCGCGGTTGCTCCACAAATCGTGCACCGGGTTCACATTCGGTACGCCCCAGTAAAAAATGTGCGAGTAGTAATCGATACAGCCGGCATGGAAGCCGAAGTAATCGTCGAACCCGCGCGCGTTCGGCTTGGCGTCGTCCGCGGACCCGAGATGCCATTTGCCGTACAAGGCGGTCCTGTAGCCGGCCCCCTTCAGCCGCTCGGCAAGCGTCTTCGTTTCCTTCTTCAGCCCGCCGGTTCCGCGCTTGCCGCCGAGAATATGGCTGACCCCGGCTTTGGCCGGATACAGTCCGGTGAGCAGGGCGGCCCGGGACGGCGAGCAGACGGGCGAATTGGAGTACCAGTCGGTAAATCGCACCCCGTCCTGCGCGAGCGCGTCCAGATGGGGGGTCCGAATGACATCGGACCCGTAGCATCCCAAATCTCCATACCCCAGATCGTCGCAATAAATGATAACGACATTCGGTTTCGTCACAGCGATCACACCTTTATACGATTATTTGTTTTGGTTCCAGCGGTCGTAAGCGTCCTGATAAATTTTCAGCATTTCGTCGAGGCCCATTTTCTTAATCGTATTCACGTAGTCGTCCCATTTTGTCAGCGATTCTTGACCGACGATAAATTTCGCTTCCATTTGGTCGACGTACGTTTTGATGTCGGTTTTGACGACGTTCAGACGCTTCTGCTCTTCGTTGCTGAAGTATACGTCCGGATAATCGCGTTTTGCGTAAGGATCGAGCTTCTCGAGCACCATTTTGTTATAGTCCGGCGCCTTGCCGTTATCGCGCTTCGAATCGAAATCTCTTTCCTTGATAAGCGGCAATTGTCCGCCTACGTCCGGAGTCAGCTTGCCGCGATATTCTTCCGCATTCACGCCGTCCGGGGCCACGAACGTCCATTTCGTTTTGGCGTCGTCGAGCCATTTGTAGCTGTTGCCGAGGAATCCGAGGCGGCTTCCTTCATCCGAATACAAGTAGTCGACCCAGCGAATTGTTGCCTCCGGGTATTTGTTCTGGTTCGTGATCGCGAATGTGCCGCGGCGAATATTCGATGCGCGCAATGCGAGCTTTTCGCTGTTGACCGGGCTTGTGAGCGGCCCGAGCATCGGGTGCTTCAGGTTGTCTTCCGGTTTTGCCACTTTCAGCACGAGGTCCGGAGCCGAGCCGGCGAATACGCCGAGCTGGTTGCTATTGCCTTTGGCGGCCATTTGCTGCGACGTTTGCACGAACATTTCATTGTCGAGCAGCTTTTCCGAGAACAGCTTGTTCAAATAAGCCAAATATTCTTTATATTGCGGCTGAACCGGATTGTAGCGGACTTTGCCTTCCTTCACCTCTACCTCGCGGCCAAGCAGACCGAATGCCGGAAGCAGCACGCCGTCGAAGTTGTTCAGCTTGACGTTGGACATCGGAATTTCGTCGGCTTTGCCGTTTTTGTTCGGGTCGCCGGTCTTGAACGCTTTGAGCAGCTCGTACAGCTCGTCGGTCGTTTCAGGCACCTTCTTGATGCCGAGGCTCTCCATCCAGTCGCCGTTGATCCAGAACCGGTTCGGCACGAAGGCGCGCGGCTGGTCGATGATCAGCGGCAGCGAATAGATGTGCCCGTCCATCGCCGTAATCGATTTTTTAATATCCGGGTTCGCTTCCATCCGCTTCTTGAAGTTCGGCGCATACTTGTCGATCAGTCCTTCGAGGGGAATCAGGTAACCCTGGCTTCCATAAGTCACTTCGTCGTCGGGAGTCAGTCCGGCATTGAAGAAAACGTCTGGCAGCTGGCGGCTGGCAAAAGCAAGGTTTTTCGCTTCCTGGTAATTCGCGGCCGGAGGCGTGTTGAACTCGAAATGGATGTTCGTCATTTTCTCCATTTCCTTGAACAGCGCCATTTCGTTCCAAGGTCCGTGAATCGCCGCTTTCGCCCCCATCATGTTCAGCGTAATCTTGTCGTTGACGATCGGATAATTTTCGGCATTGAAATTTTTCGGCGCTTCATTGCCTTCCGTTTTCGGAGCCTCGGCCGATTTGCCGGAGCAGCCGGATAGCAGGACGGCGCCGCTTACTGCGGTAACCATGCTTACTTGAAGCCATTTCTTCATCTTCGTTTTCCCCTTCCCTTTTTGGCGAAATGATTTCATAAGATCATTCTTTGTCTATGTGAACCGTTCCCATTAGCCTTTGACGGAACCGATTAACACGCCTTTCATGAAAAACCGCTGCATGAACGGGTACACGATAATAATCGGCAAGCTCGATACGATCATGACCGCATACTTGATAATGTCGGCGATTCTCGCCTGCTTCGCCATCGCTTCCATATCGTCCCCGGTCATCATCATCGTGTCGCTCATCTGGTTCTGGACGAGAATTTCGCGCAAGATGAGCTGCAGCGGGTACAGGCTTCTGTCCTTCAAGTAAATGATCGCGCTGAAGTAGCTGTTCCAGTGGGTGACGCCGTAATACAGCGCCATGACCGCGATGATGGGCGCGGATAGCGGCAGCACGATTTTCACAAACAGCATCGTATTCGAGCACCCGTCAATTTCGGCCGACTCCTGCAGTTCTTGCGGAATATTCATCTGGAAAAAGGTGCGGCATATAATCAAATTGTAAACGGCGACCGCATTCGGGATGATCAGCGCCCAAACCGTATTCAGCATGCCGAGATTGCTGACGAGCAAAAACGTCGGGATCAGACCGCCGCCGAAAAACATCGTAAAGACGATCAGTCCCATCATGACGCCGCGCCCCTTCAAATCTTTGCGCGACAGGGCGTATGCCCCTGGAAGCGTAAACAACAGGTTGATCAACGTGCCGAGCACCGTGTACATAATCGTATTGCGGTACCCGCTCCAAATTTCCGGATTTTGAAACACCCGCTGGTAGCCTTCGAATGTGATCCCTTTCGGAAACAGCCACATTTCGCCCTGATTGACATAGACCGGATCGCTGATGGAGGCGCTGATTACATAAACGATCGGATACAGGACGATAATGAAAACGACGAACAAAAACAGTTTGTTGACGCCGCCGAATATCCGGTCGGACAAAGCTTCTCTATTCATGGTTGACCACCTTCCCTTACCACAAGCTTGTTTCGTTCAACCTTTTGGCAATCCGGTTGACCGTGAGCAGCAAAATGAAGTTGATGACCGAGTTGAACAAGCCGATCGCCGCCGAGAAGCTGAACTGTCCTTGCACGAGACCGCTTCGGTATACGTAAGTGGAAATAACGTCGGACGATTCCAGGTTGAGCGGGTTTTGCAGCAAAAATACTTTCTCAAAGCCGACGGACATGAAGTTGCCTACGTTGAGAATGAGCAAAATGACCATGGTCGGTACGATGCTCGGCAAATTGACGTGCCATACCCGTTGAAGCCGCGTAGCGCCGTCAATCATCGCCGCCTCATGCTGCTGCGGATCGACACCGGCCAAAGCGGCCAAATAAATGATCGTTCCCCAGCCCATACTTTGCCATACGCCGGATAAGACGAATACCGACTTGAACCATCCCGGCTCGGTCAGGAACGGCACGGGCTCTCCGCCGAACGCCTTGATCGCCAAGTTGATGAGCCCTGTTCCCGGCGATGCGAAGGCGATGATCATACCGGCCATAACGACGACCGAGATGAAGTGAGGCGCATAGGTTACGGTTTGCACCCATTTTTTAAATGCCCCGTCGCGCAGTTCGTTCAGCGCCAGCGCCAGCAGGATCGGCACGGGAAATCCGACGACCAGCTCGTACAGGCTGATGCCGATCGTGTTTTTGATCAGCGTCCAAAAATAGTAGGAATCGAAAAACCGCTTCAAATGCTCCAGCCCGACCCACGGACTGCCCCATATGCCGAGGCTGGGCGTATAGTCGCGAAAGGCGATCTGCACGCCGTACATCGGAAAATAGTGGAAAATAATAAAATACGCCATCGTCGGCAAAACGAACAAGTATAGCTCCCAATTTTTGCGTATCGACTTCCATCCTCTTCGCCGCTCCGCTTGTTTCGATAGCTCCGGAGCCGCCACCCCCGTCTTGAATGTCATAGACTTTCGTCCCCCCCTAGCAACTTGCGGTTTATGGGGTTTATGTTATCTCGTGTTAGCGCTTTCGTAAATTTGTTGTTCGTGTTTTGGACTTGTCGTATTTGACAATCCCGCACGGCTCTAGGCATCCGAGGCTCCGATATGTATTTCTTGCGGCAATTGTTGTTTTTTGTTGACAAAAAAAATCCGTAAAAAAGAGACCTGCCCCGGCCCGCGCTCCCGTTTGGAACGGCCCCTGAGACAGGTCATTCGTTAAATTGTCGGAATCGGACCTCCCTCGGCAGATTGCAACTGCGGAGGCCGACTTCTGCAATTGAGTACCGGATCGCGCTTGGACGATTGGGTGCCGCAGCTTACGTATGAAGCTTGCGGTATTGTCCGAGCGTAATCCCTTCCGAATTTTTGAATTTGCGCATAAAGTTAGGCACGTCCGAATAGCCGACGCTGGCGATAATATCTTTGATCGCCATATCCGTAGTCCGCAGGAGGCGCTTCACTTCCTCCATCCTCAGATGGGTGACGTACTCGGTAAACGTATAGCCGGTCTGCTCCTTCATGAAACGGCTGAAGTACGACAACGACATTTGAAAATGATCCGATATTTTCTCCAGATTCAGATCGTACAGCTTGAAGTTGTCGCCGATATATGCCAAAATATCGCGTCCGAGCTCGCTGTTTTTATTTTCCTTGCTGGCGTTCGCATGGTCGCAAATATCGCCGATCAAGCCGTGCATTCCTTGGCCTAGCTGTTCGAGCGACGTAAATTCGGTGAGCATTTGCCGGTGCTCCGGCTGGATCGTCAACTGCAGCTCCTTCATCGTCCGCAAAAACGTATTGATTAGATCGAAGCACATGCATCGCAAATAGAACAGCGACACTTCCTTGCCCTTCAAATCGCCGAGCAGAGCTTGCAGCGACTCTTTCGCCGCCTCCTTGTTTCCCTGCTTCATGCTCTGCACAAGCCGGATCTGCTCCTCCACGGAATACCAGTCGCTGCTTTCCTGAAGCTGCGAAATTTGGTCGAAGAAAATAATGTCGCCCCTTCGCCCCCGAACGCTGTATTCGATCGCCGCCGACGCCTCGATATACGACCGGTTGACATAGAGCAGCTCCGTTACCGGATTGCCGACTCCGATCGTCGGACGAATGCCGCTGCACTGCTCGAACAGGTCCGCTATATCCTGAACGGCCTTCTCCCGGTAATCGCGGGTGCAGTCGCAGCCCGTCTCCGTGCCGAAGAGAATGACGATCGCGTTGTCCTGGATCATCTCGACCCCGTATCGCTCCGCGTGCGGCAAAGCTGCGGTGGACAGCACTCCGAGCAGTTCCTCCCGGCTTTGTGTGGATATATATTCTCCCCCTCCTACAGAGGCGACGGCCACGAACCATGTCGCTCCCGCGAACGCAAACTTTTCCCGGGCAATAAAGGCGTCAAGCTCCTGCCGGCTCTGGAACGCTCCGGCCAGCAGCTTGACGAAAAACTGCTCGCGGATAATCGGCCGCTGCTGATCGATCTGCTCCTTCAAATGTTCGGTCGCCCGGACCGAATCGCGGATCAGATCGAGCTCGCTCACTTTGCGCCCTTCCGCTGCGGCTTTACCGCCCTGCATCGAGCGGACCTGATCCGCAATGCTGCGGATCGGCCGATACTGGCGCGACGACAGCAGCATGGCGATAACGATGCCGACCACGATGACTGCGAGACATACAAGCAAAATAAACGTCCGCATCTCAAGAACGCGGCCGAGAAACTGTCTGGTCGGCATCGCTGCAACGTAAGACCAGCCGGTGATCTCGGACTTCATGCTCATAAGCGAATAGGGCTCTCCCTGAAACGAAACATCGTGAATGCCCTGCTCGCCGTTTTGCGCGAGAAACTGCTTCGCATCCGGCTCGGCCAGCTTCGATTCGCGGTTGCTGGACACGATGATATTGTTTTGCGCGTCGGAAATGTAAACACTTCCATTAAAATCGCCCAAAATCGGCCCGACCAGATCGGCCAGCACCCGTTCGCGCACAAGGAAAACGATCGTTCCGTAAGGCGACTGGCTATTGCGCGGGATCGGATACATGAAGGCGAGCAGCGTCTGCTCGCCGTCGCTTCCGGATAGGCGGGTGTCCACCCGCTGAATTCGCGGCAGCAGCAGCTCGTTCATCTGCTTCGCAAGATCCGCCGAGTCCATATCCGCGAATTGGTACGTACGCTGCGTAAACGTATCGAGCGAGTTCAGTCCGATCGACGTATAAAGCTGCGAGTCGCCGTGGAAATATAACGCCAGCTCCTCGACGATCGCGTTGTTCGCCTTATATTTGGCAAGCTCCTCGATCGCTTCGATTTCTTTGTATGTGCCGTTCTTCACCATGAACGGCGTCAGCTTCGGATCGATCGATAACCGAGACGCCGTATTGTCCAGCCCTTTGGCGACCAAGTCAAACGAGTTCATGACCTGGTTGAGCTTGTACATATTGGACGACTCGATTTCGCTTTTGAACTTGACCACCGCATTGTAATAAACGACAGCGCTCAAAATGATGAACGGAATCGCGAATATGAGCACATGCGACAAAAAGATCTGCTTGAACAGGCGGGACCGGCTGAGGCTTGTTTTCAAAAGGGCTGCCCTCCTTTTTGTCTGTATTTGTCGATGTGTCTATTATAAGCGTAAACTTTCCTTTTAGTAAAACCGGCATTTGTACCTGCTCCTTACCGGACAAGGCCTCTCCCCGGTTACCGGGCTTCCCTTATGAAGGAAGCCTTCATCGGCCATGTGATCGAAAAAATTTTTATCGGTTACGGGTCTGCCCGCCGTCCTTGCATGGAACAAAAAGCCAGCGCATCTCGTTTGAATGATTATAGAAAATAAAGGAGGCTTCATCTCGCCATGCTCATTTCAAAACTGGTTGCCGCCATTATCTCCCTGGGCTTATTAACGGTAAACTGCTCCGGTAACGCGTTGATCACGCCTTCCCCTGGGATCGCAACGGACCCGGTCCATAATGCCGATGTCATTAATATTCACGGAAGCGTGAAGCATCTTGAGAGGCTCGATGCTTTTATGGATCAGATGCAGCGGCGGCAAGACGCGTCCGTCGTCATCTCGCATTATACGATAGAAGGAGATCCGATCTACCATCGCATCGAGTACCGGAACGGTGCCATGAATGTGGAATACGACACGACGCAGGACAAATTCGGATCGGGCAAAATCATCTCTTATACTTGTCAAACCATGGATAAGTCGGAGACGGACACCGAAATGAAATACTCGCTGCACGGCTGCTCGGGAGAAGCTCCCGATTGGGATGTGCTGCACCTCTCCTATGACGTGTCCAAGCAGGATTACTTCGCCTTTCATCTGAAATACGGCGATAAGCTGACCAATGAAATCGATACGATTGACATGAAGCTCGTGAAAGACCTGAATAACGGGCAAATGCAGGCAGTGAGCGATTTTCAGCTGAACCGGGAGGAAAACCAACAGATTTACAAGAAGCTGGTGCTTGCGAGTTATTTGACGGAACCGTCGTTTGCCGCTTGCGGCACGCAGCCGAAATATGAGCTGAAGGTAAGGATCAACGGAGGGGAGCGGCAGTTTCAATGGTCCGAATGCGATAGCGCCGACAATAAGAAGTTCACGGAGATTGCCAAGCTGATGATCGGCATCGTAGAATCCGGTCCGATATATAAAGCGATGGAAGGAGCCCAGTAAGCCGATATGAAACGATGGATGACGATGATGACGATCATTCTGATTTTTGGTATCGCAGCGGCCTGCGCGAAGCCGGCGGATAAAAGTCTTCCTGCGTCGGCCCCGCCTCAAGCGTACGGCATGGTCGGCGAGCAGAGAATTCCGTTCATTTTGGGATCATACCATTGGAACAACACGATCGCCGACGCGCCTCCGCCGTATAAACTGGTCAACAGCGAAACTTCAGCCGTCGAGCTTGTCGGCGATGAGCTTCTGATCGAGTTCGAAGCCGAGTCGAAGCCGGAACGCGTCGCCGCGTATACATGGGAGAACAAGACTGCCGCGCCGGCGGCCGTTTCCGGAAACCGCCTCTTACTGCCCCGCGAGCCGGGAACGTATATTTATGAAGTGGTGGGAACATGGCCGCAGGGCGATGCCCGCTATGCGTTCGCAATCCGCAGATGAAATCAAGCCCGGGACGGGTCTTGACGGAATAAATTTCGTCGAAGCCTTCTTCTCTGCTGGGAGGCTGCAGCTTGCATTCCGATCAATATGACGCACTCCATGAAGTCACCCTTCTTCTTCGGCAAGAAGCTGCAGCAGCTCCTGCACAGCGGGAGCAAGCCGCGCGTTATTGTCCTTAATCGAGGCAAACATCGGCTCCGCCCGCTTCAGCAGCGCGTAGCTAAAATAATAATATCCGAAAAAATGATCCGGATCATACCCACGCGGTTCCTCGTCCTCCCACAGCAGCTCGTCTTCCTCTTCATCCACCGGCCATAGGCAGGCTTCGTCCAGCAGACTGCCCATCGTTCCGGGCGGCTGCTCCGCTCCCAAATTTCTACCGGCGAAAGCGGAGGTTACGCTTAAGTACAGCTCGATTTCGTCTGCGTCAACCTCTTCCGGTTTCCGCCCGGCAAGCTCGCGTAGCAGCATAAGAAGCGCCCACGGCGTTGCTTGCCACAATGTGCTCTGATGCTCGATCAACCCGGCCAGCTCTTTGTATTGCCGATTCCTAATCAAACGGGGAATGTCCGTGCCTCGCCCGTACGCGGTCGTCAGCCTCCTCCATGGAATTTGATCTATCGTTTCCAGCATACCATCCATCGCACACTTCTCCTTCCTTGATCTTCACCGACTGTACATGCAAAAGCATCTTCCGATCGCTCTTGTTCCCGGATTTCTTGAATGGTTAAGCCCGTGAAACGGTTGAAATCCGGGAACAAAGGCGAACGCTTCGCTTGTACAGATTGCTCTCGCTGCTTCGTCCGCTTTTTCCCCTGGCTTTTAAAAGGGTGGTGAAAAAGTCCGCTGCGGCGTCCATTTGATCCTCCAATCGCTGTTGAAAACGGATTCTTCGGATTGTTTTTTCATTTTTCTGTGGAGAGAATCCGTTTTCAAAGGCGAACGCTTACGCTTTTCCAGATTCAAATGGCCCCTACGCTCGTTTTTCACCAGGCTTTTAAACGGGCCGCGATTCAGCGTGCCCTGCGGTCGATAAGTGTTCCACTCGCTATCATCTCTCCTTCCCGTTTGTCACCGCGCTTCTAAACGTTCTCCCCCGTAATGACACAGCCTTCGAGCACGAGCCAGAGATGCTCCTCGTCATAGCCGGCGACGACTCCCTCGATACGATAACCCGGGTACAAATATTGCGGAGGCGTCCTTTCCCTCAACCCGGCATCCCCGGTAACGGCATAGGCTTGCTCCCCGCTTAAGCGGATAATTGTCCCGTGCGGGTAAAACATCGCTATAACGCCCGAAACAAAGTCCCCCGGCGAATATTGCCGTTTGACCCGCTGCCAGTCCGCCCGGTAAGGCTCGGTCGCCTGAAGCCACAGACGTTCAAACTGCTCTTTGGGAATTTCGCAGTCTCCCTCCATCATTTCAACTTCCTGATCGGTCAAAAAGAAATCCGGAGCAGCGGATACCCGATACCGGTTCCCGTCAAAGACGGTGATTTGCCGGTAAGCCGTACCTTGTCCGTCGGTTTCAAAATAGTACCGCTCTCCCTCTTCCACTCCGACCGCTTGAATATATTTCATACTCCTTCACCTGCAGTATTCGCTATTTGCGGGCGGCTGGAATGCTGCCGTGCCCTAATCCAAAGTATATAGAGCCGGTTCCCGCAAAACAACCGACCGATCGGCCTAGAAAAATGGTGAAAAAGTTCGCTGCAGCACCCATTTGATCTTTCCCATTGCTGTTAAGATCGTATGGAAAAGAGGGCTTAATCCCATGTTTCATAGGAAGCCCTCTTTTTCTAGAAATCTCTAAAAGTGTGGTGAAAAAGTCCGCTGCGGCGTCCATTTGATCCTCCAATCGCTGTTGAAAACGGATTCTTTGGATTATTTTCTCGTTTTTCTGCGGAGAGAATCCGTTTTCAAAGGCGAACGCTTACGCTTTTCCAGATTCAAATGGCCCCTACGCTCGTTTTTCACCGGGCTTCTAAGAGTCTGTCCGACGGAGTTACTTTTGTAGGTCCCTTCGGAGTAAGACTCGGTTTTCAAATGATTTTTCATCACGATTTGAGTATGATCACTGTGTCTTTCTTTGCCTTTGTGGGAGTTACGCCGCTTTTTTACGTTTTTGGGCAGACCTCTCCCGTTTATACACCGTGGATGGTTTGGGATATTTGGCAGAATGAAGCTTTCTTAAATTATA
>NZ_JANYUY010000025.1 GCF_025060755.1 Paenibacillus doosanensis | reverse complement strand
GTGCTGCTACGCAACGGCCAACTCTATACGCCACGGAAGAAGGTGACGCCTGCGAAGGATTAACGCCTCCTTTGCTAAAGTCCCTGGCATAATTCCCAGTTAAAATCTGGATATTATCTCGATTTTTCGCTGGGTTCAGTTTGAGCTGTCCTTTTTTCGGCACTCCCAGCTGTTACAGCCAAGAAAATTTCCAATTCGACCGATTCGGGGACTTGACATCATACCGCTGGACTTAAAAGCTTTGCCTTAGGCAGAGCATTCTTTCAACATGAGCAAGGTTCGCTTTATCACTTCAATGCTTTATCTTAACAAATAGAACGGACAGGGTTAAAAAGCAATTCCAGTCTCTGTCACAAGACTGGAACCGCCGCACCGCTATGCTTCTTTACTTGATTCCGAGCGATTTCGCCTGCGCATCCTGAATTTTCTTCGCGATATCGTCCGGTTTGCCGCCCATAAGCAGCTCCTGCAGTCCGTTATTCACGACATCGCTCGCCGCAGAGCTGAGCACGCCGTCGTATACAGGCGTCCGCTTCACCTTCCCGAGCATTTCATGCACTTGCGCGAACAGAGAAGACACTTTCGTTTTGTCCAGCTCGACTTTGTAGCTGACGAGTTGGTTGCTTTCAAGCGTAGCCTTTTGCGCCGCCGGGCCGGACAACGCGTAGATCAATTCATACGCGGCGTCTTTGGCCGCTCCGCCCGTTTTCTTGCTCATGCCGAGGCCCGTGCCGACGACGCCGGACAGCGAGTTCGGATCGCCCTTGCCGCCGGGTACGGATGGGAGCACCGTGACGCCCATATTGTCCAAGGCTTCCTTGGACGCGCTGGCCGCAAGATTCGTCAGCGCCCAGCCGCCGTCGATCATCATCGCCGCTTTGCCCTGCGCGAACATTTGCTCCATTTGCGTATTGTCGATACTGTTGAAGCCTTCCTGGAAGGCGCCCGCTTTACCGAGCTGCTGCAGATAAGTCAGCGCCTGGATAAATTCAGGATCGGTGAATTTCGCGCCCTTCTGGTTCGCTGCGTTCAAGAACCATTCCGAGCCGGTGACGCGATCCGCCAAAGAGCTTAAAATGCTCGATTGAGCCAGCCAGGCCGCCTTATTGCCGAGCGCGATCGGGGTGATGTTATTCTTTTTGAACGTGTCGACGAGGCTCATCAGCTCATCCCATGTTTTCGGCGGCTTTACGCCGTATTTATCGAAGATCGATTTGTTATAGTACAAAATCGAGGTCGGCGACAGTCCCATAGGGGCGCTGTACGTTTTGCCGTCGATCGTGAAATCGTCAAACGAGTTCGGGAGAAAGCCGTTCTTCCAATCCGGTTTGCTGTCCAGCAAGCCGTTGATCGGCTGCAGCAGGTCGCCCCCGACGAATTCCTTGGTCATGGCGCCAGGCCACATGACGAACAGATCGGGCATTTCGTTGGCTGCGGCAACCGTTTTCAAACGGGCTTTATAGCCGTCGGGCGGAATCCCTTGAATATCAAGGTCGACATTCGGATGATCCTTTTGGAACTGCTCCATGATCGCCCGCATATTTTTGGCACGAAGATCGTCCCCCGTATAGTTATGCCACAGAGAAAGCTTTACCTTTTGTCCGGCTTTGTCGTTATTGCCGCCGTCTCCCGCCGCCTTGCCGTCCGTGCCGCCGCTGGAACCGCAACCGGCCAGCAAAGCCGTCGTCATTACCGCAGTCAGCGCAATGGTCGTTATCTTTTTCAATCGCTGCACCCTCCTCGTTATCTCTTCACATGTTCAAGTATAGAGGACAGCCGCAGGCTGCAAAAAGGGAGAGACTTCGGCGCCAGGGGGGGAATTTTTTCAGTCTTTCGACGATTGGCGAAATTCCGAAGGCGTCTGCCCGGTATGCTTTTTAAACTGCTGGCTGAAATATTTGATATCCTCGTAGCCGACGAGGCCGGCGACTTCGCTGATCTTGGCCTGCGTGCCCTGCAAAATGTCGGCGGCCCGCCGCATCCGCTCCTGCGTCACGAACTCGATATAGTTAAGGCCGGTTTCCCGCTTGAACACCTCGCTGAAATGATTCGGGTTCAAATGGACGAATTTCGCCACCTGCTGAAGCGATAAATGCTGATCGAGATTCGCTTGAATATATGCGATCGATTTTTGAATATATGGGAACCTGTTATCCGCCATCGCATCGTGAAACGACGACATAATCGAGTTCAACTGGCGGAACACTTCCTCCTCCGGCTGGTCGGCCAGCTCGAACGTCATCGTATGCGCTTCTCCCGGAGCCGTCTGCTCCCGAAGCTTCGCATTCCCGGCGATGCCCGCGTCAGCCGCGCCTTCTCTAACCCGGTCCAGCCACCGGTGCCCGGACCAGACGATAGACTGCAAATATGCCTGCACCGACGCGGCCGTAGCCGAAGGCTCCTCCATCCGGGCGCGCACCTTCTGATTGACCCAGTGACGCAGCTCCGGCGGATGATTGCTCATCAGAATGGCGGACAGCTCCGCCTCCTCCTTTTGCGAGCAAACCGTTCTTCCGCCTTGACGGTCCTTGACGTCGTCCATCGCGAACAACCCGCGGGCAGCGACCAGCCCCCGAAAGGAGAAAACATACTCCGCCTCGCCGCAGGACAGCTTCAAGCCGTCGTAGCTGTCCACCGCACGGCCGAGCGCGGCGAAGACCGCGCACTTGAGCGTCTGCTCCACCCGCTGCAGCGCCTGCTTCAGCGCCCCGTCATCGCTCATGCCTTCGGGGCCGCGTACGACGAGCAGCAGCCGGTCATGCTTCAGCAGCGTAACGGCGGGCAGCAGCTCGAACAGCATATTCTCCGCGGCGCCGAGCAGCAGCCTGGCGAGCGGCTCATCCCCCCAACCCGAAGCGGAGACCATCAGGACCGACATCGGGGACATAGCCGCAGCGTCCGGCTGTACGCCGTTTTGGGCGAACCACAGCTTCAGCTGCTCCTGAACCGAAGACGGCTCTTGTCCCAAACCCTGTGTAACGAGCCGCTCCAGCAGCTGATTGCGAAGCGCCGCCGTCTGGAAATTTTCCTGCTTGAGCGCCTCCCATTTCTCCAGAATGCGCTGCTTCGCCTTCATCGCCGCCTTAATAATTTCCTCCGGACGGCTCGTCTTAAGCAAATAATCGGTCACGCCCTCCCGCAGCGCCTGCTGCGCATAAGCGAAATCGTCATAGCCGGTTAAAATGACAATTTCCGTATCCGGCAGCAGCTTCTTCACTTCGCGCGCCAGCTCGATCCCGTCTTTCCCCGACATCCGGATATCGGTAAGCAAAATATGGGGCTTCTCCGCCGGAATACGGGCGAGCGCCTCCTCTGCGGACGAAGCCGGAGGCAGCAGCTCCAGCCCGAGCTCCTTCCAGTCGATCACCGTGCACAGTCCGGTCCGAATGATCACTTCGTCGTCTACAATCAATATCCTCATATCGGTTCCCCCGCTATCGGTATGGTGAATGAAATAATCGTGCCTTTCCCCGGCTCGCTCTCGATCGTTAGCCCTGCTTCGGGCCCGTAATGGAGCAGCAGCCTCTGATGCACGTTGCGCAGTCCGTAGCTGCCTCTCGGCTGAACCGCCGGCGTTCGCGCTTCCTCCATGGTCAGGTTGCGCCGCACTTCCCGCAGCTTCCCCGGATCGATTCCGATCCCCGTGTCCTCGACGATAAACTTCATGCGCGCCGCGCCGGACAGCTCTCCGTGAACGTAGACATAGCCTTTGCTCTGCTTTTTCTGAATGCCGTGAATGACGCTGTTCTCGATTAACGGCTGAAGCAGCAGCTTGAGCATCGGAATCGGCAGCATCGCCGGATCGATATAAAATTCAATGTGGAACTGCTCGGGAAAACGAATCGATTGAATATAAGCGTAATTTTGCGCATGGGCCACCTCCTGCTGAACGGGGCAAAACTCCTCGCCTTTGTTCAGGCTGAATCTGAGAAAATCGCTGAGCGCCCCGACCATCTCGGCGATCTGGCGGTCCTTGTTCATCAGCGCGATCCAATGGATCGAAGACAGCGTATTGTACAGAAAATGAGGATTGATCTGCGCCTGCAGCGCCTGAATGTCCGCTTCCTTCTTCATCGCCTCGTTCTTCTGCACCTGCTCCTTCAAGCGCTGGATTCGGTCGCTCAGCTTATTGTAGCTGCGCAGCAGCAGCCCTACTTCATCCGTGCTCCGCACCTCGAAATGAGGAATCGGCTCATCCGGATTGATGTCCTTCATGTTTTGCGTCAGACGGGTCAGCGGCCTCGTCACCCATTGCAGGAAGTACAGCGCCAGTCCTGCTGCCAAAATCAAGCCGAGCCCTACCGCCGAAGCGGTGACCATCAGGACGTAGCCGTTCTGCTTCGTATAAATTTGCGTCGGAATGAAACCGACCAGCTTCCAGCCGAGACCGGGAATCGTGTAATACAAAATCGTCTTCTGTTCCTTGCCGCCGTAATTGAGAATTCCGCTGTCCCCTTCCATCGACCCGATATCGGGAAAAATATCCGCTACCGGACGATTCAGCCACTGCGGCTGGCCGGAGGACAGAATCTCGTCCCGGGAATCCAGCAGCAGGACGAACCCGCTCTCCTCCCAACCCGCTTCCGCCAAGTAACGGGCGATTTCTTCCTCGTCGACGCTGATCGAGATCGTTCCGAGCGGCTTGAAATTGTTGTAGCTGCGCACCGGGCGCACGAGAGAGAATACCTTCTTCAGACCGTCGGTCGTCTGATTCTCGTAGAGCGGCGACCACCATTTTACGCTGCTGCGGTACGTCTCTTCATTTTGCTTCAGCACATCCGGAAGGCCGGAGCGAAGCACCGTCGTATTCGACAACGGCGGTCTGCCGCTATCGTTCGTAATCGTAATGTTCGATATATACTTTTTGGAAAAAGCCAGATTCGTCAAAAATCCTACGTTAGTCATGAAGCGGAGCACGTCTTCCTTGTCATCGTCCAAGTAAGCCTGAATATCCCGCTGCCCGATAATGAACAAGGACATCGTCTCCACGTCCTGAATAATAAATTCCAGTTTGCCCGCGATTTGCCTAAGCGTATTCATCCCCGACTGCTTCGCTTTATCCTCGGTAATCGAGGAGGCGATTTTGTACGAGATTCCTCCGGTTAACAGGAGCGGCAGCAAAATGGCGAACAACAAAAACAAAGACAGCTTGCGTTTCAACGACTTACCGAACCACCGCTTCATAGCAGGTTCCCCCATCAACCGTGAATTGTTACCGGTCGCAATCGTCCATAACCCCGTGCGTCCGTTCATTTTGCAAGCGGTAACAATATTATACTAACATACTTTTTTTCTTTCGAACAAACTTTTTGTTTGACATTTCAATCCGTTATGATACTATCGGTTTCAAGAAGATTTCGAAGCTATAGCGAGAGGAGGATAAGCAATCCCATGGAGCACATCCGCGACGAATCCGAGCTTCTAAACAGTCTGGTCAAAGGCATCGCCGCCCAGTTCGGCGACAACTGCGAGGTGGTGCTGCACGATCTGACCGGATCGTACGAGAGCACGATTACCGCCATCGAGAACGGCCACATTACAGGAAGAAAAATCGGCGATCCGGGCACCAACCTCGGTCTGGAGCTGCTGCGGGGCAACCATGTCGACGGCAATAAATTCAATTACGTCACGCAAACCAAGGACGGCCGTATTTTACGTTCTACCTCCATTTACATGAAAAATAACGAAGGTAAAACCATCGGCGCACTGTGCATCAATTTCGACATCACCGAGCTGATGGTAGCGGAGAAGACGCTGCATTCCTTAACCAGCACGGGCCTGCAGCCGGAGGTCAAAGAATCGTTCGTCAGCAACGTCAGCGATCTGCTCGACGCCTTGATTCAGGAAGCCCAGGAGCAGGTCGGCAAGCCGGTCGCCGTAATGGCCAAGGAAGACAAGATGAAGATGATTCAGCTGTTGGACCGCAAAGGGGCGTTTCTGATCAAAAAAGGCGGCGAAAAAATTTGCAGCTATTTGAATATTTCCAAATATACGCTGTACAACTATTTGGAGGAAGGCAAGTCATTATCCGAAGCGGAAGGGGATGAAGACGCTTGACCGACAGCAAACCGATGTCCGGCATGCCGGAAACGCCCTGCGTCATTATCGACGCGGAGCGAATGAACCGCAATATTCAAACGATGGCGGAGGTGGCCCGCAAGCATAACGTCCGGCTTCGGCCCCATGCCAAAACGCATAAAATTCCCGATGTAGCCAAGCTGCAATTGGAGGCCGGAGCGGTCGGCATCACCGTCGCCAAAGTATCGGAAGCCGAGGTGATGGCGGAGCACGGCATCGCGGATATTTTCATCGCTTATCCGCTCGTTGCCCCCGGCAAAATCGAACGCGCCGCGGCGCTCAGCCGACGCATCCGGCTGATCCTGGGGGTCGACAGCGACGAAGGCGCGGCCCGCATGAACGAAACTGCCGGGAGGCTGGGCGTTCAGCTTACAGTACGGCTCGAAATCGATACGGGCCTGCGCCGCAGCGGCGTTCCATATGACGATGCCGCCGCTCTGGCGGCCCGTATCCATGCGCTGGAGCATCTGAAGCTGACCGGCATTTATACGTTCCGCGGCGCGCTGCTGCAGCAGAGGCCGACGCTGGACTTGGCCGACGCCGGCGAAGAGGAAGGCCGCATCATGGTTCAGCTCGCCGAACGGATGCGCGCTCAAGGCATCCCCATCGCCGACGTCAGCGTCGGATCGACGCCTACGGGCGCATATGCCGCAGCCGTCGAAGGCGTGACGGAAATTCGTCCCGGCACCTATGTATACCAGGACAGAATGCAGGCCCGCTTCGGCGTCTGCGGCCTGGAGGATTGCGCGGGCAGCGTGCTCGTCACCGTCGTCAGCCGTCCCTCCCCCGATCTCGCCGTCATCGACGGCGGCAGCAAGACGTTCGCCACCGACGTACAGCCGAATTCGGCGCCGCTGATGCTCGAAGGCTTCGGCCATGTCGTAGGCTACGAGGATGCGGTATTGGAGCGGATGTCCGAGGAGCACGGCATGCTTCGGCTCGGGCCGGAAGCGCAGCGGAAGGGGCTTAAGGTCGGCGACCGGATATCCGTTATTCCAAACCATATATGCAGCACGGTCAATTTGCATAATCGGGTATTGTTTCGCCAGGGCGACGTGCTGGAGCCGAAACGGGTTGCCGGCCGGGGAATGCTCGAATAAAGGGAATGCCGCAGCGATTATGCAAACGGTTTCAATGACGTCACATGAAAAACGGGAGGTTTAACCGCATGCTCGATCTCGTATTGAAAAACGGACGCATCGTCGACGGCACCGGCAATCCGTGGTTTATCGGAGATGTCGGGATCAAGGACGGGCGCATCGCCGCCGTGGGGCGGCTCGACCAAGAGGCGCGAGAGACCGTCGAAGTCCACCGTCAAGTCATTGCGCCGGGATTTATCGACGGCCACTGCCATTCCGATCTGATGATATTCGATCATCCGCTAAGCGAAATTAAAATCCGCCAGGGCGTCACCACGGAAGTGGTCGGCAACTGCGGCCTCGCCCCCGCCCCGTTCGTCAAAGACCAGGCGGAGCTATTGCAAAGCTACGTGCAGCCCGTGCTCGGCAAAACCTCCTGGGAGTGGCCCTGGGAGACGGTCGAGCAGTATATGGAATCGCTCGCCCGCTCGAATCCGTCGGAGAATCTCGCCACCTACGTAGCGCATGGCGCGCTTCGCATCGCCGTAATGGGCTTCGCCAACCGCCCGGCCACCCGGCAAGAGCTGCAGCGGATGAAGCAGATGCTGGAGCAGGGTCTTCAAGCCGGAGCGATCGGCTTCTCCATCGGCCTGCTGTATGCGCCCGGCAGCTACACCTCCAAGGAAGAGCTGGCCGAGCTGTGCTCCGTGCTGCCCCGGTATAACGGGCTGTTCTCCACCCATATCCGCGGCGAGGGCAATAATCTGATTCCTTCCGTGAAGGAAGTGATCTGGATTGCCGAAAAAGTGGGCGTCTCCCTGCACATCAGCCATTTGAAGGCGGCCGGCAAAATCAACTGGGGCAAGGTGCTTGAGGCGATGGAGTTAATCGAAGATGCGCGCTCCCGAGGACTCGACGTCACCTGCGATGTATACCCTTACAATGCCGGTTCCACGACGCTCACGACCGTTCTCCCTCCATGGGCCGTCGAAGGCGGCATCGAATGCGTGCTGGAGCGGTTCCGGGACGCCGCATTGCGCAAGCGGATTCGCGAGGAGCTTGG
Organism: Paenibacillus doosanensis; assembly: GCF_025060755.1. Classification (GTDB taxonomy): domain Bacteria; phylum Bacillota; class Bacilli; order Paenibacillales; family NBRC-103111; genus Paenibacillus_S; species Paenibacillus_S doosanensis. Next base: position 97,978 of record NZ_JANYUY010000025.1, on the reverse strand, counting down.
CCGGGAACAGGACGATTGGGATAATCTGGTCTGCTCGACAGGCTGGCAGAGCGTTTACATCTCCGCCGTGCATACGGAAGCGAACCGCCATCTGGAGGGCAAGCATATCGCCGCAATCAGCGAGGAACGCGGCCTGCATCCGGCCGACTGCATGATGGACCTATTGCTTGAGGAGGACGGGCGAATTTCCATCGTCTACTTCCACATGTCCGATGAAGACGTCAAGCAGGTCGTCGGCTACGAGCGGTCGCTGATCGCCTCGGACAGCCTGACCTGCGAAACCGGCAAGCCGCATCCCCGGCTGTACGGCACCTTCCCTCGCGTCTTCGCCAAGTATGTCCGCGAAGACAAGGTGCTTACGCTGGAGCAAGCGGTGCGCAAGCTGACGAGCTTTCCTGTGCAGCGGTTCAAGCTCGGCAAGCGCGGTCTGCTCGTGCCCGGCTATGCCGCCGACGTGACCGTGTTCGATCCGGAGACGATCCGGGATCTTGCGACCTTTGACGAGCCGCGACAGTATCCGGCCGGCATTTCCCATGTCGTTGTCGGCGGCAAGCCGACACTGCTCGCCGAACGCCACACCCAAGCCCGCGAAGGCGTCTTGATCCGGGCGCACCACTGCTGCCGTCATTAATTTTACGGCACGAGCGAAGGCGGCCGTTTCCGCATCGCAGAACGCCGGGGGGGAACCCGCTGCTTTGCAGCTCCCGTCCCCATCGCTTCGGCCGCTGAGAAATCGCAACATCACTAAGCCCTTATTCGGAGGTATTTATATGAGCCAAATCGAACAAAGACTACATGAGCTCGGCATCGCGCTTCCGCCGTCGCCCGAACCCCGCTTCACCTATGTTCCTTGCAGCCGCACCGGCAATCTGATCTATTTGTCCGGACAAGATTGCCGTATTAACGGCGAGCTGATGTACGCAGGCAAGGTCGGCGGCGAGCTGACGATCGAGCAGGGCCAGGAAGCGGCACGGCAGGTCATTATCAACTGCCTCGCCGTCATGAAAGGCTATCTTGGCGACCTTGACCGCGTCGTACAAATCGTCAAGCTGCTCGGCTTCGTCAACAGCGCTCCCGGCTTCGCCGATCAGCCTTACGTCATGAACGGCGCATCCGATCTGCTGGTGGAAGTGTTCGGGGAACGCGGCAAGCACGCCCGCTCCGCGATCGGCGCCAGCGACCTGCCTTTCCATACGCCGGTCGAAATCGAAATCATTGCCGAAATCCGCGACTAGGCGGCCATTATCGCATCCCGAGAATGACGCCTTCACCGATTGTCGCTTTAAGATAGTTCACTGTCTGTTCATTTTCCTTTAGGAGGCGTTATTATTGGAATTTCGACTCGTACGCAATGAAGAGCTGCAGCAAGCCGTTCATCTGGCGGACAGCATCTTTCGCGATGCCGAGCAATCGTCGATGGGAACCGCTTTTCCGCTGATTTTCTCGCCGGGACAAAGCCACTCCTACGGCGCTTTTGCAGACGGCAAGCTGGTCAGCTTCATGGGCTTCGTTCCTTTCGTACTCCGTGTGGGCGCGGCGCGGCTGAACGTCTTCTCCGTCGGCTCGGTCTGCACCGATCCGGACTACCGCGGCCAAGGCACCGCGGGCCGCCTGCTGGAGCTGTGCAAGCGGCATGCCGATCAGGCCGGCGCTTCGCTGATCTTCGTCTCGGGCGACCGGTCGCTCTATACGCGGGCGCACTGCTATCACTTCGGCCGCACGGATCGGTTTACGCTGGACGCCGCCGGCGCCGCCCGGCTCCGCGCGCGAACCGCGGCGCATAGCGGCCGCGAGATTCGCCCGTACGCGCCGCAGGACGCGTTCGCACTGCATGCAGCCGCGGACGCCCGCGAAGTCGCGTTCGCGCATAGCGTCACCGAGCTGCAGCGGCTGCTCGGCGCGCAGGCCCACGCCAGCTGCGCGAAGCTGGCGCACGAGGCGCTCGTCGCCGCTCCGGCGGGCGGCGGCGTCGACAGCTTCGCTGTGATCGAGGCCCCCGGCCGCTATCACAGCAAGAGGCATCCGGCCGCCGTCGAGTGGGGCGGCCCGGCGGAAGCCGTCGCGGCGCTGCTCGCCGACGCGGTGGAGCGCTTCAACCTCGCGGAGCTGACGGTTGCGGTAGGTTGGCACGAGCGCGAGCTCGCGCTGCTGCTGCGCGAAGCAGGCGTGCCGTCTGCGCCGGCGGCGAACAGCGGCACCGTGTTCGTCGTCAGCGCAGCGCGCCTGCTGGAGCAAGCGGCCCCTTATCTTCGCGCGGCCGGCGGGATTATCCCTGCTGTCGGCGAGCAGCAGGAGGATGGCTGCACCGTTGCCGCAGAGGGCCGCGGCAGCGTGCGCTTATCGGCAGGGGAGCTCGTCTCCCTGCTGTTCGATCCCTCATCGGAGCAGGCCGCAAGCCTGCCCGGCTGGACCGCGATTCCGCTGCCTTCTCTCAGCGGACTCAGCTATACTTAAGACCGCTTCCGGCGCAAGCGATCGGATCGTATTGTCTCCGGGCACTTCTTCACCATGCGGTGAAAAAGTCCCTGTTATTGCAAAATAAAGCCATCAAAGCTACCAACAAAAACGGAACCCTAAGCATATCGTAGAGCAGCATAAACAGCCCGAACGACCTCATCATACGGTCATTCGGGCTGTTCCTATGCAAATACTATTGTTTCCCTTTACTTACCCAGAAAGTAACTTTGGTGCCCGCGTCCACGGTCTGCCCCGCCTGCAGGTCCTGCTTGAATACTTTCCCTTGCTCCATATCGTTCGGTTCAATTTCAAAGTAAAACCGCAAACCGGCATTCACAGCCGCTTTTCCCGCTTCATCCTGCGTCATACCGATCAGGCTCGGCACCTGGACCGGCCCGCTGTTCGGCGGCTTGGCCGCTCCCGTATCATTGTTATTTGCATCATTATTCGCATTCCCTGTATTTCCGGCATTATTCGTTCCGCCCTTATTGGCGTTATTGCCTTGTTTTCCGGCATCCGTCCCTTTTCCTGCATTATTCGACTGCCCGCCGTTCTGATTTTGGGCTGCGCCCGACCCGTCAGCGGCGGGAGGCGTCGTCTGGGAGGCGTCCGAGCTCGGAGGAAGATACCCGCCTTTATCCGGCTTCAGCGTTTCGAACAAACCCATGAGAATGAGCACGGAGCAAATTCCGATAACGACGATCGCTCCGCCGATCAGAAGCGTCTTTTTCATGACGCCTCCTACGGTGATGCGCCGGGGCTCATCCTCCTCGTCCTCCTCATCGTCTTCCTCTTCCTCGATCACCGGAGGCCGTCTTGCCGGTTCTTCCTGCAGCGTCTTTTGCCTTCTGGCGTCGGCCGTAATCGCCGGCTTCACTATCACCGCCGGCTCAATTTCCCTCGCGGCCTCTTTCGGCGCGCTCATATAGCCGCGCAGCTCGGCAATGAACATTTTGACCGGGACATCCTCATTCATCGTCTGCCTAAGCAGATCGGCCAGCCTTCTTCTTTGCTCCGCAGGAATCGTTCTTAGCGCCGCCTGAACTCTCGGATCGTCCAGCTCCGGCTGCGCCGAGTTCGCTGCGCTACCGGACAGCATCCGCAGCAGCAGGCCGCTCAGTCCCCGGGTGCCGCGCTGCGCGCTCGCTCCCTGCTCCCAATAGTTCATGACGACGGGGCGCCGTTCAAAATCAAGCCAGACATTGTCCGCGCCGACCGAAAATCCGGCAATCCCTTCCTCCATCGCCTTCTGCATGCCGCGCGCCAGCTCGTACACAATCGTGATAGCTTCCTCGGCAGACATCTCCTGCTTGGCGATCTCATGCAGCAGCAGCGTTCCGTTGCAAGGCTTGAGCACCGCAATCAGCCGGTTCGACGAGCGATTGAATCCGATATCCAATATATGCATAAAACTGTTATCGGTAAACTGGGAAGCTTCTCCCAGCAGCTGCGTATACGTTTGCGTAAACGACTCATTCGGACTGTCCAGCGAATATAAAATCACTTTTCGATTCAGCGACAAGTCTTTTCCCATATAAATCATGCCGCCAGGCAGCGGCAATATCGGCTGTTCCGGCAAATATCGTTGTTCCATGCGATCTTCCATCCGGTAAGCCCCCCTTTCTCTTCTAAGCGACGCTAGGGTTCGACCCTATTCATCTTACTCATATAGTTCGATCTTTAGTCCGGATTTTCGCTGATACGAGCAAAAAAACAAGGAATGGACGCCGTCATTTCGAACATTGCCTATTCTATTATAATACGAAACGGCAAAAAAGCCGACTTTTGCAAAAAAGCGGCGTACCTCAGTGACATTATATAGTTTGTTAAATATCATTGGCAGCTTTTCATATGTAAATGGATCATTTTAAAATTCGTTTATTTTTCTTCTCCACGTAACCGAATGCCACTCCGTTTTTACTAAAAACATTCATGCCGTGATAAATGGTTATTCCGAGCGTCACAACGATCCAGATAATCCCTAAGAAACCTGCATAGGGAACTACTTTAAAGATCCCAAACAATAACATTAAACAACCTGCGATCATGGTAATGAAAGAAATACCTTTAGACGGCCGGATTCTGTACATGGTGAAACCCCGCTTCCTTTTCATCCAATCCATAAGCTTTCAGGATTATTGTACCATTTTTATAATAAATAAGGAAATCAAATCATTCGAGACGACGGATGGTGAAATATGAAGACTGCGCGCGAGGCATGCGGAAAACATCTTCCGGTTGCTGCTGAACCCGATTTCCTGTGAGCGGACGTAAGTACGTTTCCGTAACCGGTCGAGAAGCGCCAATTCCCGGCAATTTTGCCCCATATCCCGGTTTACTTCCCTGCAAACGGTGATTATAATGAAGCAGTTATTATGACGATATATGGAAAGGAACAGAAACCAGTGTCCCATCGGGCTGTTATTTTGCGCTTGCTCGGCGTCTCTCTGCTGTGGGGATGCAATTATGTGGCGAGCGCCTATTTGTTGAGGGATTTCTCCCCTATCTTTTTGTCCTACTCTCGTTTGGTCCTAACCTCACTCTTCCTGATTTCGGTCGCCTTTGTGAACCGCAAGATGAAGCGGCCAACGCTGCAAGAATGGCTTATCCTGATCTTCGCCGGGCTGTTCGGCACCTTGTTCAACCAATTTTTTTATTTTACCGGTTTGCAGCATTCCACTGCAGGCAACGCTTCGCTCATTATCGCCTTGTCTCCGGTCGCGACGACCTTCCTGGCGAGAATGTTTCTCGGAGAGTCCATTACCGTGAACAAGCTTACTGGGGCCGGATTGGCGCTGGTCGGCGTCGTGCTGATCGTGCTGTTCGGCGGCAAATCGATCGGCATTTCCCAAGGGGATATTTTGCTGGTGCTCGCCATGCTGGCATTGTCCATTAGTCTCTTGTTCATTCGCAAATTGTCTTCCAGCATGCCGTCCTACGATATTACGATATTAGCCACGGTCATCGGCACCGTTTTGATGACTCCGGCAGCCCTATGGGAAGCCAGTCAAGGGCAAATGCACTTCAGTATGCACCTTACGATGTGGCTGCTTCTGACCTGCGTAGCTATTTTGGGCCAAGGCTTGGCGAGCTTTTGGTGGAATCAGGGCATTTCGGAGGTCGGCGCTTCGACCAGCTCGATGTTTATGAATATTCCGCCGTTTATTGCCATTATCGTCGCTTATCTGGTTCTCGGCGATGCCATTTTACCCGCGCAAATTGCCGGGGGCATCCTGATTCTTACCGGCGTCGCCGTCTCCAACCGGAGAAGCGCCGTTCCTGCGGCGGCCGCTTGACGCCAATCGCATAAACACAATGAGGCGTTCCCCCGCGGAGCGCCTCTCTTATTTTCACCCGCAATTATATCGCAATACTGCTGCGGATCGCTTCGCGCAAAACGCGCAGGAATGAGCAGGTAGCTTCCGTTCTTCCTCCCATCAGCTTTACGTTTATACCTTGCCAGGATTACAATATATTCAAAAAAACCGTTTATGGTGGTGACAACATGATGAAGATCGGTTTCCGCACTATTAAAACCGCCGTCGGCGTCAGCATTTCGATTTTACTCGCCCAGCTGCTGCAGCTGGAGTACTATTCCTCCGCGGGAATCTTGACTCTGCTCTGCATTCAAAAATCGCGCAAACAATCGACTCAAGCCGTCATAAGCCGATTTTTCGCCTGCCTGGCCGGATTGTTGTTTTCCAGCGTATTGTTTACTCTCATCGGTTATCATCCGTACGCTTTCCTGGTGCTGCTGCTCGTGTTCATTCCGCTTTGCGTCCGCATGAAAATTCAGGAGGGCATCGCCAGCAGCTCGGTTATCGTTATGCATGTATATATGCATCGGAAGATCGAAGCGGCTTTTTTCCTGAACGAATTTCTGGTCATTTTGATCGGCCTCGGGGTGGCCCTGCTCGTCAATTGGTACATGCCCAGCATCGACAAGGAGCTTAACCGCTGCAAGGAAGAGGTCGATCGCCTGATCGCCGCGATATTGAAAGAGATGGCCGCCTATCTCAAGGAAGGCTATACGATGTGGGACGGCAAAGAGATCATTCAGCTCGGCGACGCCCTGAATCAAGCGAAGCGTCTGGCGCTGCTGGACGCCGAGAACAACCTGCTGCGCAAAGCCAGCTCTTATGAAGCCTATTTTGAAACCAAGCGCAGGCAGTTCGAAATATTGGATCGCATGCTCCCGCCGATCTCAAAAATCACGGTGCAGATGGAGCAGGGAAGCCGCATCGGGGATTTTGTGCTGGAGCTGAGCGGCAGCTTGGGCAATAACGATTCGACCGACCAGTTCCGCGAGAAGCTGCATGCGATCAGGGAATACCACAAGCTGCTTCCGCTGCCCGAATCGCGCCGAGAGTTCGAAAACCGGGCAAGCCTCTATACCGTAGCCAACGAGCTGGAGCGGTTTATCCAAACCTTGTAACCTTTCCTGCGCTTGCTCATAGAAAAAAAGCAGTCGAGACGTCTCGGCTGCTTTTTTTCGTAAATATCCTCTTAAATCGTATGAGCTCCAATATATTGATAAGTCCCTTTCGGATAGCTGGTCCATTCGCCTTGATCGCTGAACGATTTCGAACCGGTGTAAATCCCCCGTTTGCGGATAATCGTTCCGCCGTTCGGCATGAACCGCTCATGGGAGTTCGGATCTCCCAGCACATCGACGACTTGCCCGTCCTTTTTTAACACCAGTGCAACCGTGTTGCCGTCATTGAGGTATAAGTTTAATTCATCATTATAGTATGAGGTATTAGTCAAATCAAAATAGTCGTAGAAAATGGCGTTAATAAATATATAAGGAACCCCTGGAAATACACCATTTTCTGCGGGTTTGCTTGAAAATGAAGCGATCTGTGCAGAAGTGACCTGCATCTTATTATCCTTCTTCACCCATTGATACACATCCACCGAATACCCTGTCGCTTTATGAGAGGGGTCTCCATCGCCTTTGTAGTAAAGCTCAATCGCAATTCGGCCGTCCCCGCCATCCAAATATTGCGAGAAAAATAATTCCGGCGAGCCTTGGGACTCGACGACAACCTTGAAGACGGCTGCCTTGCCGTCGGCGCCGATAACCCAAGTGTACATCGAGTCATTAGCAAGGGTAACTACCTTGCCGCCAAGAGGCGTAGGGCCGACAAAGGTTGAGTCCGGCGTCCCCTTGTACACTTTAAATTGAGTTTGACCCGGGAACAGCGTCGAAAGGTCATAGGAAAAGTCGCTGACCCCCTGCTTGGTCGTGTACGTGACAAAAGCATTGCTAGCCGTTAACGGAGCGTTCCGCACCGTAAAGGTATAGGTTGCTACGCCTCCGTTGCCGTCATTGGCCGTAGCCGTCACTTGGGCGCTGCCGGCCACACTCCCCGCAGACAATGTCAGCATACTTCCCGACACAGTCACTTGAGCGATATTCGGGACATCGGCGCTTGCCGTAAATTGAAGCACGTCTCCATCCTCATCGGAGAATAGCTGAGAAAGATCATACGATCTGCTATTCGTTACCGTTGCGGTCAGTACTTGCTCGTAAATCATGGCTTCGACCACAGGTTTGTGATTCGAATTGCTCGTAACCGTCAGCCGTATAGTTCCGGCGGTTACTCCTCCGCGATGATCATCCGCATGGACGGTGATTTCCGTCTGCCCGGCGGCCTTCGCCGAAATGGACAGCATATTGCCTGTAACCGTGACTGTGGCTATCGAATGATCTTTCGTATCGGCAGTGATCGTCAAGGCATCCCCGTCCGCATCCTGCACGTAAGAACTTATATCCAACTGCAGCGGAGAGCCTCCTGATGTTACGGACTGATCAGGAATCGGCTGAATGACCGGCGCATGGTTCGCCGCCTGCACCGTCATCTGGAACGAGGTTGTGACCTCGCCTCCTCGGCCGTCGGCCGCCTTCACCGTCACCGTCGATTCGCCCGGAGCTACCGGCGTGATCTCCACTTTGCTTCCCGTAATACTTACCGTCGCCACGCTCGTATTCGACGATACGGCGCTAAGCGTCAGCGCATCTCCGTCTTCGTCCGTGAACGTTCCGCTCAAGTCGTACACTACGGCCGACCCTTGCTCTGTCCCGCTTTGAGCAGGAATCGCTGCGGCTACCTTCGGCGCATGGTTCGCCGCCTGCACCGTCATCTGGAACGATGTCGTGACTTCGCCTCCTCGGCCGTCGGCCGCCTTCACCGTCACCGTCGATTCGCCCGGAGCTACCGGCGTGATCACCAGCTTGCTTCCCGTAATACTTACCGTCGCCACGCTCGTATTCGACGATACGGCGCTAAGCGTCAGCGCATCTCCGTCTTCGTCCGTGAACGTTCCGCTCAGGTCGTACACTACGGCCGACCCTTGCTCTGTCCCGCTTTGAGCAGGAATCGCTGCGGCTACCTTCGGCGCATGGTTCGCTGCCTGCACCGTCACCTTGAACGAGGTTGTGACCTCGCCTCCTTGGCCATCAGACGCCTTCACCGTCACCGTCGATTCGCCCGGAGCTACCGGCGTGATCACCAGCTTGCTTCCCGTGATATTCACCGTCGCCACGCTCGTATTCGACGATACGGCGCTAAGCGTCAGCGCATCTCCGTCTTCGTCCGTGAACGTTCCGCTCAGGTCGTACTCCACGGCCGCCCCTTGTTCTGTCCCGCTTTGAGCAGGAATCGCTGCGGCTACCTTCGGCGCATGGTTCGCCGCCTGTACCGTCACCTTGAACGAAGTTGTGACCTCGCCTCCTCGGCCGTCGGCCGCCTTCACCGTCACCATCGATTCGCCCGGAGCTACCGGCGTGATCTCCACTTTGGTTCCTGTGATTTTCACCGTCGCCACGCTCGTATTCGACGATACGGCGCTGAGCGTCAGCGCATCTCCGTCTTCGTCCGTGAACGTTCCGCTCAGGTCGTACTCCACGGCCGAGCCTTGCTCCGTCCCGCTTTGAGCAGGAATCGCTGCGGCTACCTTCGGCGCATGGTTCGCCGGAGGCTCTGACGTGACCGTCATTGTGAACGAAGCCGTCGCTTTTCCGCCCTTGCCATCCTCCGCCGTGATACGAATCGAGGAAACGCCCGCTTGCAGAGGCTTCAGCTTAAGCACGCTTCCGTATACTGCTGCCGTCACGGAGCTCTCATTGGAGGATACCGCATTGAAGCTCAACGCATCTCCGTCTTCATCGGTGAAGCTACCTGCCAAGCTCAGGCTAATCTCGGGTTCGCCCGCCATGGCCGTCTGATCGGCTAAACCGGCAGCCGACACTTTCGGATCGTGATTAACCGGCGCCGCCGTCACCGTTACGGAGAACGTCGAATTGACCGACTTCCCTTTTCCGTCATTGGCCGATATAGCTATGCTAGCCGTTCCTGCGCCGACCGGTATCAGCTTCAGTATGCTGCCGTTTATTTCTGTTTTGACAACCTTCGTATTTAAGGAAACGACGGTAAACTTGAGAATATCGCCGTCCTCGTCGCTGAACCTTTCGTTCAGATTAAAAACGGGTTCCTCTTCCCCCAGCGATATCGTCTGTTTCGGAATAGCTTGGGCGACAACCGGAGCATGATTCGTCGCCGTTCCGAGCACGATAACGGGAACCGTCGTCGTCTGACCTCCAAACACGTCCAATGTCGTCGTATACGGATTCGGAACATACCCGCTCGCCGCTACGCTAAGCGTCAAACCGGTTCCCGCGGGAACCGAAGGCAGCTCATAGCTGCCGTCCGATCCGGTAGCGGCAGTAAGATCTCGTACCGTTACCGTGGCGTTCGCCAAAGGTTTATTGGCCGCGCCATAGTAAACGAAACCCGATACGGCGCCTAACAGCACCTTAGACGAATGGGAAGAGCTTGAACCGCCGGAGGAAGCGCTGCCGCCGCTAACCGTCTGGCCTGAAGCGCTTGTTACCGAACCAATCTGCCCGCTGACCGCGGCATAATTGGCGATCACATCGCTCGCGGCTGCACCGTCCGGAAGCACGATGCTCTGCACCTGCACTCCGGGCGGTATCGTAATCTGCACATCTTTATTTGTCACTTCGAGCTTACCGATCGTACCTGTCGTTTGAATGGTCACCGCGGCGGTTCCCGACACGGTAATCGATTGGATATTTCCGCTGCCGCCGATAACCGCCGGCTGCGACGATTCCAGTTGTAACGAAGAGACATTGGCATTAATCTCTACGTTGGCTGCGCCGTCCGTCACCGTCAGCTTGGGAATCGTGACCCCGGGGTCGGCCGTTACCGTTGCATTCGCGCTTACTACTACATCTCCCGTGGTTGTGTTGCCGATCGCCTCGACCCGGACCTCTTGTTTATTGATCTGAAAGGTATCCAGCGAAGCATTGTCGAACACAATCGTATGGGAAGAGCCCCCATTAATGACCGTCGTTCCTTTTACATACAGATTTTTTCCGTAAAAATCGTTCTTCAGTTCATCCCCTATCCGAAAATTTCCGCTAACTTGCAAATTGCGAATCGTAATAAAATCCGCTTGAATTTCCAAATTCCCTTCGATTCGGTTCCCTTGTCCATCCAGCACAAGATTTCCGCCGAATTCCTCCTCCGCCTCTTTCGGCTCTCGACCGCTTTTATGAAGTGTAAGCGATGTTAGCTTCGTTATCGTATTATCCTTAGTATCGAACGTGACCGCAGCCCCGTCCAGCACATCACGGTTGGCCTCGTTCAAAATTCCTTTCACCGAATCGCCGACGGCATATGTATGCTGATCTACGGTTACGGTATCCCCTGCCAGACTGCGTATAAGTCCGGTCGCCTCCTGCCCGGCGGGCAGATGAAGCAGCCTGGATACGACCTCCGCCATCTCCTGTCTCGTCACAGGGCGCTTAGGAGCGAACTGCTGACCGTCGCCTACCATTAATCCCGTTTTGTTAACCGCTTGTACGGCCGCCTTGGCCCACTCGCTGATATCATCCTTGTCGGCAAAGTCCGGCCCCGTTTCGTTATTCGCCGCGCGAATCTGCTTGGCTCTTGCCAATACGACGGCCAATTGCTCCCTTGTAAGCGTTTTCCCTTCGCCGAAGCTTCCTTCTTCCTCGCCTTGGAAAATGTTCGCCTTGACCAACGCTTCAACATAAGGAAACGCATAATGAACAACCGGAATATCCCGGAACGTGGCCGTAGACGGCGGATTGCTCACGTCAAGCTGCAGCGCCTTGGCAATCAGCACGGCAAAATCCTGCCTTGCGATATACGTCTGCGGCGCGAATGTATCTCCGCTCACCCCGTCCACAATCCCCATTCGTTGAAGCTCCATAATCGCGTCTTTGGCAAATGAAGCGTCAATGTCGGTAAACACAGCCGGATCGGCAAACGCCGTGGCCCCTTGCGTAAGCAATAACAAGGATGCCGTTATAGAAATCATCTTTTTCCTCATCGATCCCAGCCCTCTCCCACAACTACAAATCTAGTACTAATATACTACTTACTGCTGGGAAATGTAATGTGAAATTACACACTTTATCAGAAAAAGCAAAGGATCGTGTCGAATCCTATCACAAAATGTCATTTTTTTCGTAACATCATTATACTAATCCAACCGCATTCTTCATATTAAAACATAATTGATCGTCTTGCCCGATCCCACAGTAACGATTAAGGATTGACAGGCGCGAAGGATTGGCGGAGAATAAATCAACACGATTTTCAAAAATCTGCATACCAATAACGGAACGGATGCCCCGCTCCCAGGCGCCATGTCTTTTGCAATGGCATGCCGCGCAGCCAATAGAATCCTCCGGACATCATTGAACAAAGCCGGGGGCGCAGGCGGTACAAAACAGGCTGCCTGGCCGTCCCCGCCCGAAACTCTGCTAATTCACAGACGTATGATTAATTAACTTAGAAAAACGCGAGGTGATTGACATGTATTTATTGGCGATCCTGCTTCCCCCGGTTGCCGTCTTGTTTTGCGGGAAACCGTTTCAGGCTGTTCTTAATCTGATTCTGACCTTATTTTTCTGGTTGCCTGGAGCCATCCATGCGTGCATGGTCGTTCACGAGAGAAAACAGGATAAGCGAATGGAAAAAATGACGAGGCATTGGAACAAATAAACGTCCCGAATTCTGGAGGCAAACCGGTGAGGTTAGGAAATTTGAATGCCTTTTTTGATCAGTTTCAAATTTCCGTTAGTGTTGACAAGCAGCGGCAGCATTCTCATGCTTTTTACCATAGGGGATTGACATTGCCAGCAAGTCGGTACGTATTCGAAGGCAAAGTTGTCACGAATCCATCCTGAGCAGTTTTCTTTGGTGCAAGACCAAATCATAGTGTCCTCTTCCGGGACATTTTCCATTGTTTTTTTTCTAGAATACATGTTTACCCCTCCTCGTTTTAATGAACTCATGCATTATGAACCGGTAATAAAAAAACTGCCCCTAACACATGTTAAGGGCAGTTTTTGTAGTGGAGCAAAGCTTACAGCTTTACTACGTTTTCTGCTTGTGGTCCGCGGTTGCCTTGAACAACGTTGAACTCAACGCGTTGGCCTTCGTCCAAAGATTTGAAGCCGTCGCCTACGATTGCGCTGAAGTGAACGAATACGTCGCTTCCGCCTTCTACTTCGATGAAACCGAATCCTTTTTCTGCGTTAAACCATTTAACTGTACCTTGTTGCATAATGTATTACCTCCAAAATTGGTATTTAACATGTTCTTTTTATTTTGTAAAATAAAAAATTCACACATTGTAAAAGGCTCCATCGCACAAATGACAACCCTTTACAACACGTGAATAAGGTTCTAATGTATGATTTAATGTTAGAATAGCATACTTTTTTATTAAAAGCAAATGTTTTTCTTGTTTTCCATCTTTCTTTTTTCAAAAAAATTACCGCTTTGAAATGTACAGCCCTCTTCCATTGATGCCAACAGGTTAACAACATTTACATAACCGGGGAACCAAGTGTCTGGCGTAAACCAAGATTCATCCGATCGCCTCACATTCGTCAAGATTCAAACCGCATCATCCTCACTCTACAAATAAGGCAATATTCGTTTTACTTCAGGATGTCTCTGCAGTTCTTTAACGGGAACCACTTTAATTCGAGTAGCTCCAGATCGGCAGCGTCTCCAATCAGCCACCGCTCTTCGTAGTAGAAAACGTTATATCAGCGTTTTGGTCATTATAAAATCAATTTGTTCTTCGTCGCCCATGTAAAAAGAGTGCGCTCCGGTTTGCACAAAACCCATTTTTTTATAAAAGGCTATTGCGTTCTCATTCTTTTCCCATACGCCCAGCCAGATCGTCTTTTTGTTTTGTCCGCTGGCGATGTCCATCGCTTTGTTCAGCAGGTGTCTCCCAAGCCCTTTTCCTTGAAAGGAGCGTCTCATATAAATCCTCTCGATTTCGAGCGAATGCTCGCCCATGGGTTCGGATTGGGACTCGTTCGCATTGACCTTTAAATACCCGGCAAGTTGTTCATTGAGATAGACGAAATAAAATTCCGAAGATGGATCGGACAATTCCTTTTCCAGCTGTCTGGCGTTAAATGCTTTTTCCAAATAAGCTTTCATATTTTCAGGCGAGTTCTGCTCTTTAAACGTATCGTTGAAGGTTTCCATACTTATTTCTTGAAGTTTGTGTAAATCTTCAGGGCCGCACTTTTTAATTTCCACAGTCATTTCAAATACTAGCTCCTTTACATTCGTCCCACGTTCGCAGCAGCCTAACAATCCTTGAGCGGAATCGAAAATTCAACATAAAACGGGTGAAGCTTTTCATCCAAACAAAACTGAATTCTTTGCTTAAAATTCCCCCAGCTTACCATCTCCAATGCTGTTTGGATTGGGAAAAATCCTACTTCCAAAGACTCCGTAGAAGTTGTTAATTCCCCGCCGACTGGTCTGCCCAAAAATAAAGTGTTACAAATACAACTGCTTACATTTTGAAAAATACCACAAAACTTGGTCACTTCTATATCCATACCGCTCTCTTCCTTAGTTTCCCTTATCGCTGCATCTTTCAACGATTCGCCTTCTTCAACCTGCCCTCCCGGCATTTCCCATCCTCGTTTAGGCCCTTTTATCAATAAAATTTCGTTGCGCTCATTAATTACAATGGCTGCCGCAGAAACTATATGTTTTGGAGCCACTTCATCGTCCTCCCTTTTTTACAAATGAATACAACTATATTACCACTAATTTCCTATTGCAGTATACTACCGGTTAGCGCAATAAAGCTGCCGTTCACCGCGGCAGCTTTATTATGGTGTAATCGTACGCTAGCTTACTAGCCATTATCAATCTGCTTGATGACCTTGGCGGGGCTGCCGCCTACGACCGCATTGTCGGGGACGTCTTTGGTAACGACCGCACCGGAAGCTATAACCGCGTTATTGCCAATTGTGACGCCAGGGTTGATAACGGCTCGCCCGCCGATCCATACGTTGTGCCCGATCGTAACCGGCTTGCCGAACTCGGCTCCGGAAATTCTCTCTTGGGCCTCTAGCGGGTGCGTCGCCGTATAGATATGCACACCGGGAGCAAGGAAGCAGTTATTGCCTATACGAATTTCACATACATCGAGAAACACGCAATCGAAGTTCGCATAGAAATTCTCGCCGACATGAATGTTGTAGCCATAGTCGCAGCGGAATGTTGGCTCTATGTAATAATGGTTCCCCATGGAGCCGAATAGCTCCCGTAAGAGTTCTTTTCTTAGTTCGTCTTCCGTTTCGAGCGACTGATTAAATAATCGGGTCAACCGGCGTGCGTTCAAACGATCCTTCGTTAACTCCGGGTCAGCCGCCTGGTAAAGCTCGCCGCTTACCATTTTTTCTTTCTCCGATTTGATTTGCACAGAAGTATTCCTTTCACAAATTTTTTCTCAATTGTACCATCTGCGCCCTTTTTTAACCACGCTTTTACAGAGATTCTAAGAATCGCTTGATTGCCAGACATCCTGCCTCGACTAAGGGTTCGACGCGCTGTGATGGGTGAAACCGCCGTCCGCTACGCTATAGGCTAAGCGGCATGTTTCTTCATCTACACTTACAAGCCGCTCTTGAACGACGTATCCGTTGTCGAAAGTCACCGTTCGCATGCCCGCAGTCTCCCGGCAATCCACCAAGACGCCGGCGAACAAGCTTGCGGCATTTCCGAAGTCCCGAAGCTGGGCCCAAGCTGTATCAAGGCTGCAATCGATTTCAAGTTCACGATGGATAGTTGCCATAGTTTGTCCCCTCCCAATGTTCCGATTCATAGATAATCAAAGTTGATGTCAGACGGTCCATGAGCCTTGTAATTTACGGATGAACACGATTTGCCCGGTATGATAAATGTCGTGAAGAGCAAGATCCGATACCCATTGATAAATCGTGATCCCATCCAATTCCTTCTGCAGTTTTTGATCGTCCATCGTTATAAGCTTTTCGCGAACGCGCGTATGTACATTTTTCAATTTCGCAACCGTTGCCTGCCACTCTTCCTCCGTTATCATCACCAGGATCTAAACGCCAAGGATTGGAAACCTGGATAGCCATTGAGCGATTAGCGGAGAGGGCAGGCGCTGCCCGTCCGGTCGAGTTGGCGGAACTATTGCGCATGTTATGCAATGGCGCCGTTATGCTGTCCTATATACAACAGTCCGACTTTAATCCCGATAATTTTTCCAAAGCGGCTCATACGCTCGTTGATTCTCACTTGTCCGGCTGGGCTGGACGGAATCTTCCGGATCGTTGAGGCGCCGTATTAAGCAGTTCCTTCATAACGTGCGCTATTTTTTGAACCCCAATGCCGATCCGTTCCTCCTCCACCTGCGACACGCTCAAGCGGATGACCGAATCTTGTTCAAGCTCGGGCAAATACATACTTTTGGCATCGGCCACATGCACGTTTTCCTTCTTCAAATGCTCTATAAACGTCTTGGCCTTTAGCGGACTCGGCAGCCGGATTGTCGAATAGAAGCCCGAGAGCGAACCCGAATATACGACGTCGCGCGGCAGCGTCTCTAGATAGGCCTTTTGCAATAAAGCCGCTTTCCTTCTGTAGATCGACCTCATCCGCTCAATATGAGCCTTAAACATCCCGCTCTTCAAATAAATCTCCAGTGCTCCTTGCGTGAGAACCGGCGAATGCAGATCCGAAGCGAACTTGGCATTTAGAAACGAGTTTCGCATGGGCTCCGGAATCACCGCCAGTCCCAATCTTAAGCCGGGCAGCATCACTTTGGAAAAGCTTTTGGTATATATGACTCTTCCTGACGGATCATAAGCGAACATCGGGTCCTGACGCGTGTCGGAGTCCAGATCGCCCAGGTAATCGTCTTCGATGATATAAACGTCGTATTTTTGCGCCAGCTCCACCATTTTCCGTTTTTCCATGTTCGAATAGCTGTAGCCTGTCGGATTATGAAACCTTGACACAGTGTAAAAAAATTTAATATCGTTGCATTTGAACAGATGTTCCAGACGCTCCATGTCGAGTCCATTAGAAGTAATTTCAATCCCGTATGCCGTGGCCTGCTGAAATTTGATCGATTCGACCATACTCATATGCGTGGGCTGTTCGACGCAAATATTCCTCTTGCCGTTGGGAAACGGAAGCGCGATGAATAGATGAAGAGCCTGCTGCGACCCGGATACTACGCATATTCGATCCGGCACCGTAAACACCTGCAGCTCCCGCAGATGACGAGCCAGCTCCTCCCTTAACGAATACAGCCCCTGAATCTCCGAATACGTAAACATCTCCTCTTTATATACTTCAATGGCTTGATTAATACAGTGCTGATAGTCCCGGTAAGGCATTGCCTTCTTATCCGGTCCGGCCGACAGAAAGTCGATGATTCCCGCGTCCGTTGAACCTAAGTAGCCGGAGGGAACCCGCTCCACCACATAGTAGCCGCTCTTGGAGACGGAATAGATGATATGCTTCTTTTCCAATTCGGAATAAGCTTTGATGATCGTATTGACACTGCACTCGAACCGCTTGGCCAGAGACCTGATGGACGGCAGCCTCTTCCCCGGCTTTAACTCGCCGCTATCGATTTGCCGTTCAATATGTTTCATAACCTCGGCATAGATCATTGATGTCCCCCTCCCTCTCTTCCAATCTGTACAGGTACAAACCGTAAAAAACATGATTTACTTGCCGCACCCGTATAACTAGACTAATAATATCAAAACGCTTTTGATATTGGGAAATTGTTCCTCTCGATGGCCATCGAAACCATTCCCGAAAAAAACGAACGCACTAAGGAGGGATTCAGGAGTGTTACAGGTGAAAAAGGCAAGCCGACTATCGATTTTTATCGCTATATTCGCTATGGTTCTTTGCTTATTTGCTTACTCCCCGGGCGCCGATGCCAAGTCGCGCTTTCATCAGCTTGAACTGGAAGATATATTTCATAACACCCAAGGGACAGTGGTCCTCAAGAACCTGAAGACCAATCAAGTATATGAATACAATCCTGAAAGAAGTAAGGAACGGTTTACCCCGGAATCCAGCTATAAAGTGGCGAATGCGCTAATCGGGCTGGAAGTAAAGGCAGTGGCCGACGAATACGAAGTCAAGAGATGGGACGGTATTGTAA
Organism: Paenibacillus doosanensis; assembly: GCF_025060755.1. Lineage (GTDB taxonomy): Bacteria > Bacillota > Bacilli > Paenibacillales > NBRC-103111 > Paenibacillus_S > Paenibacillus_S doosanensis. The sequence continues at coordinate 79,981 of NZ_JANYUY010000025.1, read as the reverse complement.
GAGAGTTCCCGGGCTGGAACCGGGATCATTCGCTCGCTTCGGCCATGAGGGAGTCGGCGATTTGGTTTTACCAGGCAATGGCTCGCGATATCGGCCAAGAACGGATGCAGGATTACGTAAATCGAATCGGCTACGGTAACCGCGACATATCGGGAGGAATCGATACGTTCTGGCTGGACAGCAGCTTGAAGATCTCTGCCGAAGAACAGGCGGAATTTATAGAAAAGCTGGTTGAGGAGAAGCTCCCTTTTCAGAAAAAAACGATGAAGACGGTCAAGCGGATTATGATCGACAACGAACAGGACGCGTATACGGTTCATGGAAAAACCGGTACTAGACTGTCGGACATGGGGCTTGGCTGGTATGTCGGTTATATTGAAACGGATAAGGATATATGGGTTTTCGCGACGAATGTAGCCGGCAGCGGTTCAACCGCCAAACAATTGACGCTGGATACGCTGAAAAAAATGAAGATCGTGAAAGAGTAACGGGCAAGAAGCCGAACATGCTGCAACAACTTCAGTTTCCCCGGCAAACCGTTGTCAGGAAACAATCCATAGGAGAGGAACTTCAAATGATGAATCCAATATATTCCGCAGCGACAAAGGATATCCGGCCTTTTCGAATCGAGACCTCGCAAGAGGCTTTAGACGATCTCAGTAACCGTCTGGCGCTCACCCGCTGGCCTGACGAGCTCCCCGGAGTGGGCTGGAATTACGGCGTTCCGCTGAATTTCGTGAAAGAAATGACCGAGTACTGGACAGCGTCCTTCGACTGGCGCAAGCAAGAACAACGCCTGAACGAGATCCCGCAATATATGACGACGATTGACGGTGCCAACATTCATTTCTTCCACATCCAATCGCCGGAACCGAATGCGACGCCGCTTCTGCTCATTCACGGTTGGCCGGGCTCCCCGGTCGAGTTCCTGGATCTGATCGGACCGCTGACAGATCCCGCCTCCTATGGCGGAGATGCGGGTGACGCTTTCCATCTGGTCATTCCCTCGATCCCGGGCTTCGGCTTATCCGGGCCGACGAAGGAGGCGGGATGGACGTCCGGCCGCGCGGCTCAAGCCTTCGCCGAGCTGATGAACTGGCTGGGCTATGAGCGATACGGCGTGCAGGGAGGAGATATGGGAGCGATGATAGCGCCCGAGCTTGGTCGCTTCGCGGCTGATCAAGTTATCGGTGTGCACGTGAATGCCGCTACGCTAGGATTCATACCGATGGGCCAGATGGAAGAGGAAGTATTGGGCTCGCTTTCGGATGCCGAAAAAATCCGGTTGGGTCGTCTCGGCCAGTTTATGAAGGAGCGGTTCGGTTTTAATGCGATTCAATCGACGCGACCGCAGACGTTGGCCTACGGACTTCACGACTCGCCGGTCGGTCTGCTCGCTTGGACTTCCGAATTGTTTTATGGCTTCGGAGATGCGGTAGGAGCCGTCGACCGAGACCGGTTTTTAACGAATCTGATGCTGTACTGGCTGAGCGGAACGGCCAATTCCTCGGCCAGAATGTATTATGAAGGAGCGCATGATCCGGCAGCCTGGGCACCTAAAGCCCCATCGAATACGCCTGTCGGCGTTGCGGTATTTCAGTCATCTGATGTCGCGATCCGCCGCTACGCCGAGCAAAGCAACCGTATCGTTCATTGGAGCGAGTTTGACAGAGGCACTCATTTCGCTGCGATCGATGCGCCTGATTTAATGATCGGCGATATCCGCAATTTCTTCCGCGGGTTGAACGTACTTCGGGTTTAGAGATACGATGAAGGGATAAGACGGAATCCCATCTTTATGTAAGCAAAACGGCAGCCGATCAGGATTGATCGGCTGCCTCAGTTGGAGTCGTAAAAAGCATTCGCAACAAGACCCGCGAAGATGAATATCGCCTCACTCTCAAAGCTTTTGTTCACCTGCTCGAGCTGCATCATTTAGTTAGGATAAAACCGTCACGCCCTCTGGAACGATGAGAGTTGTTTCTCCATTTCTCAGCTCAAAACGAATCTCCCCTGCCGGCTATATTAGCGTAATCGCTGCGGTTCATTGCATCCATACACATTTGTTGCACTTAATTACGCTCCATACTTAAGTGTGGCGAAAACGCTCTCCCAGCTTCAAATGGCCCCCATAAATCGTATCAAACCTAACAGGGCGAAGCCGAATAGCACCGTGCCGGCGCCAATGCCCGTAATCGCGCTATTCGCCACTCGGAGCTTAGGAGCTATAATTACGGTAACAATCGAGACGGCAATCATAAGCGCTGCCAGAATCCATAAGCTGGGATCATCGAATACGCTCTTCAAGCTAATAAAGTGAATGCCGACGATAAAAGCGATCCAGGGGGAGATATAAGCTTTGCGCTTCGATCTGCTCAGTACAAAGGCTCCGACCCCGGCCAAAGCAAATTCTGCATAAAACGAGATTAAATAATTCCGGAAGGCGGACGCCTCCGACAAAGCGGATGGCGCTTCCCAGTTCGTCACGCTTAAATAGACACCCGTTAAGCAGACTGCAAGCGCAATACCGGATGCAATCCCGATATATAACCGCCAGTTTGGCCTGGGGCCTTCTTGCGCCCAGCCGAACCAGACAAAACTAAACATGCCAAATACGGATGCATACATGGCGTAATCCCTAATGTATTCCATTAATTCCCTCCTCCGTTTCATTAGTTAGCCGAGCCGCCTTTCTCAATAACCGATTTATCCCATCTCCCTCCATTCTTTACAATAGACGAAACGTCCGGGCAAAGTGTTACGTTAATCTGCCTTTAACGGAACGAGACTGTCGATTATGTCGGCAGCCTCGCCCTTGTTGTTCATTACGCTCTTGTTTCTCCGCTTTCAGAATTCCCCCTCATTTTACCGCAAAACATTGTAATATAATTGAAATATTGCTTTCATCTTGCTTTAATGTAGCTGGGCTATAATAATACATGACCCCCTTTTTAAAATATAAACCTTTGACCCGCGGCCCGTTGCCGACGGGTTTCTTTTTGTATATTTAGGAAGTTTGTAAATATGATCGTTTTCCCCCATGTATTTGAAATCCTCCCCCTATTAGGAAAGAAGCTTTTTGTAATACAGTAAGTTGGGATGTTCCTAGTTTTTATTATTTTTCAAAAAGGAGGAGGGAAATCCCCTGAAAATGTGAAAGCGATTACACTTTTCGTATGCCCTTGCCAAAGGAGGTGCCCGTTTAGAAAGACGATCGATTCATTTCTAGCCGTCATCAAGCGAAAAACATGGTTTATTGAAACCGGAGGTGTATAGATTTGCGATCTGTTATTTATCGCCTGCTATGCTTTGCTTTATTGATTCAACCGTTAGCAGCCGGAGGCCTGCTGCTGCCGAATCCGGCCCCTGCCGCCGCAGCCTCCGTGAACGATATCGAGACGATGCTGGAAAAGGATTTTTCCGTTATTGCCGAAGGTACGTCGGGCGCGCAAATGGGGTTTGATTACGGCTCGCTCCCGGCCGGTGCCGAAGGTACTGCCGTTATCGAGACCGAACCGGCGACAGGACAAAGAGCGCTGCACATGTCCGTCAAAGACGCGGGAAAAACCCCCTTCCTCTTGAGCAAAACTTTCGGCGAGAGCCGAACAGGAACCATTACCGCCGAAATTACGTTTTTGCAGCCTGGCAGCAAAAAGCAAGATCAACTGCTCCAGCTGTACAATTCCGGCATCGGCACCAGCAGCAAGTATCTCGTCATCGGCGGACTTGATCCGAACAAAGGAGCCGTCTATTGGACCGATACCGCTCCTACGGATCTGAAGATTCCTTACCAAGTCGATCAATGGCATACGATGAAGCTTGAAGTAAATACGGTCAATAAAAGGTTCAGCCTTTGGCTTGATGGCGTCCTGATTCGCACACGGGAGAAAGCCAATTTGTTTTCCTCGACGGAAGCCGATGCTTTTAATTTCAAAAAGCTGGTTATTGGGACTCCCGCAGGCGACGGCGAGCTGTATGTCCACAGCGTCAAGGTAACTCACATCCCTCCCAAAAAGCCGGAGCCGCCGCAAATCGCCTACTGGGTTGGACGTAATCAATCCATAGCCGTCTGGATTTATCCCGATACCGCGGCGACGAAATACGCCGTAAAAATTAAAGCAAAGGAAGAAGACCCCTGGTACATCTCCTCTTCTTACACCGGGACTCCACAAAGTATCCCCATTCTGGCGTCTCCTTCGGCTTCCAATGAATGGGATTACGACTTGAACAAAGCGGTCAAAATTACAAACGGCAAGAAATATTATATCGGCATTACTGCGATTACAAGGGACGAGTTTAACAAGGTAGATATTGAAAGCGATATCACCGAATTTGAAGCTACGCCTTATGCCGTCACGCCGGTCCAAACCCCGGACACGAGTATTATCGGAACGATCGAGGCCTACAACAACTATTCCGCACACCGCTGGTCGCTGCAAAGTGGACTGAAGGAAGGCGACGAAGTGTTCGCCGACAGAACCTCTCCTCTCAAAATCGATGCAGCGCCTGCTAAATATCAATCCGTCGACAGAATTAAAATGCACGCGGATACGATGAAGTACAGCGATACCAGCCAAATTGCGACGTTCCCCGTACGCGACAAAGCCAATGTATATGTGGCGATGGATCAAAGGGAGACGCCTCCGGACTGGCTTCAGCCCGAGCAAGGCTGGTCGGATACCGGAGATACGGTGAAGCTTTCGGATACGGCCCTGTCTTATACGTTCAAAATTTACAAGAAAGTGTATGACGCGAACGAAGAGGCCGTCATGGGCTTGAACCGATACGCCGATTATAACAGCGGCAAGAACGCCGGGTACTTCGTCTTCGCCGAACGCATTCCCACCGGGCTAACTATCGATCCGGTAAAGGAGTATACGAATACGGCTCACTATACGATCTCAGGCTCAGTCACCGATAACGTGTACGCAGCCAGCGTATCCTCTTCGGTCTATCAAAGCGTGTACGATGCTGTGGGCAGCGTCACCTTAGCGGTCTATCATAACAAAAGCCTGGTCTATAACAGTCCGCTGTCCGGCAACCGCTATGAGCTGGATCTTACATTGACACCGGGCGAAAATCTGGTCGAAGTCATAGCGTCGCGCAGCCATTCCTCCTTCTCCGATCAAGCGACGGCGCTTATTCATTACGACCGCGACACGCCGGAGCTGCAAATTCCTGCCCCGCCCTCGGTTGTTAGAGAACCCGTCTACAACCTGGAAGGAACCTTAAGCAAAGCCGCTTCCTTGACCGTCAAGCTGAACGGCCGAGTCGTTGCGGACTCCGTCGGGCAGTCCGTTTACGGTCCGTTCGCCTACCCGCTGACCTTGGATGAAGGCAGCAATATCATTGAAGTATCCAGTGTGGATTTGGCAGGCAACGAAGCGTCGGTCAGTTATATGATCCGGTATGAATTTTGGGCCGGGCTGCCGCAGGCGTTCGGCTTAAGCGGAGCCCCCGTTTCCGATAATCGCTTCTCCGACCAAATGCTCGCCCGCAAGCAAATCACGAATACGACAGCAACCGTCAAACATGTGACCTTGTGGTTCGTCCTATACGACGACAATCGTACGATGCTGGACTACTCCAGCTTGGAGACGGAGCTTGCGCCGGGCGAGACCAAGACGCTGCATGCAGGATTCTCGGTTCCCGCTTCCTTCAGCGGCTATGTGAAAGCCTTCGTTTGGGACAGCATGACCGGCATGAAGCCGCTGTCCGATACGCTTAAGCTCAGCGGATCGACGGAGTGACCCCGCAAAGTACCTGAACGGACTTAGGAGCAAGGCCCCGCTTGGGGTTATTTTGGGATTGCATAACTTGAAGGAGGGTTGACCCTATGAAGATTGCCCTGCGGCTAGGGCTTTGCCTAATGATCAGCATGAATCTGACGCCTGCGACTCTCTACGCCGAAGCTGCTTCGGCATCCGCCGCTGCGGCGCAGACGGCGGCGGTAGTGGAGCGTCCCGCCGAGCTGGCGGCCATAGCAGGAAACAACCGAGTTTCCTTATCTTGGAAATCAGTTGTAGGTGCAGATACTTATCAAATTAAACGGAGCACGGTAAACGGAGGACCTTACGCGCTCATCCAAAGCATTCCAAGCTCAACGGAATATACCGATCTGACCGCAGAAAACGGACAGACATACTACTACGTCGTTACAGCAAGCCGCGCCGCTGCGGAAAGTATGATTTCCGATCAAGTCAAAGCGGTGCCTTACGCTCCTCTAGCAGGCGTTCCGGAAGCGCCCCGCGATTTTGCGGCGACGGCGCATTACGGCAGCGTCGATTTGACGTGGACGGCCGTTCCGGGCGCAGCCTTGTACACTGTGAAGAGGGCCGAAGCAAGCGAAGGTCCCTACGTGACAGCTGTTGACGGACTTACGTCCCCTAGCTTCACGGATAACGTAGTGGAAGGAGACTCTTCCTCCATACAAAACGGAAAAACATACTACTATACCGTTGCGGCAGTCAATGAACACGGAGAGAGTCGGCCCGCAGAGGAACTGGCCGTCTCCCCTGCCAAAGTCATTACAGTCGCTCAAGACGGCAGCGGAGATTTTACGAATCTCGCGGATGCGGTTGCCGCCGTCAATGCACAGCAGCAGGACAGCCGAACCGTCTTATATGTAAAGAAAGGAACGTATACCCAAGCCGATTCGGTTCAAATTACGGCGCCTTACGTCAGCCTGGTCGGCGAAGGCTCGGATAATACCAGAATTGTAGGCAACAAGTCCAATGCGGACGCTCCGAATCAAGCGATTCAAAAAGCGACGCTGCTCGTTAGCGGAGATCATTTTACAGCCTCCAACGTGAGCATCGAGAACAACGCCGCGCCGGAAAAGGGACAAGCCGTTGCCTTAGCCGTCCTAGCCGATCAGGCTGTTATGGACAATGTGAAGCTCGTCGGCTATCAGGATACGCTGTATGCGGGCATCCGCAGCGAAAGCCCCCGTCTCGGGCGGCAATATTACCGGAACAGCACGATTATGGGGAGAACCGATTTCATCTACGGTCCCTCGAACGCGGCGGTATTCGATCATGTTGACGCCATCAGCATTAACAGCGGCGACAGCGGCGGCGTAATCACCGCCCCGGCGACGAAGAATGAGACGGATGCAGGGCTCGTTTTCATAAATTCCCGCCTTTTAAAGAACGGTACAACGCAGGGAAAGCATTATCTCGGCAGGCCGTGGCAGGACAACCCGATCATCCGGTTCATTAACACGTACATGGATGATCATATCGATCCAGCGGGCTGGACAACGATGCAGGTCCCTCCTTATTTGTTTGCCGAATATAACAGCACCGGACCGGGAGCAAGCCCCGGCACGCGCGTCATGGGAACGCAGATGACTGCGGAGGAAGCAAGCGAGCTGACGATTCCGCGGATATTCGACGGCTGGGACCCGACCCGCTCCCTTATCGTTCCGGAGATGTTTCCCGAACTTAGGGCGCAGGTGGCGCCTTCCTTGCCGGACGGATTAAACGGCTCGTATACGAAGCCCGTGATGATCTATTTGGAGCAAAATGAGGAGCTGCCGGAAGCGGACCGGGTGCAGTACCGGATTAACGGAGGAGACTGGACCGCATACGCGGCGGAATTCGAAGTCGCGTCGCCCGGGGAAAATCGGATTGAATTCCGCTATGTGGACAAATCCGGCAATGCAAGCGCCGTCCAGTCGATCGCCGTTACGATCGATCCTTCGGCGGAAGCCCGCGTTCCCGCCTTCCCGGGAGCCGAAGGAGCCGCTATGTACGCCAAGGGAGGCCGCGGCGGCGATGTCTACGAGGTAACGACGCTGGAAGATTACGACACCGCAATCGGAGAGGCTCCGATTCCCGGTTCCTTGCGCGATGCCGTGAGCCGCGGAAACCGCATCGTCGTTTTCCGTACGTCCGGAACGATCCATCTCAAGCGCGAGCTCGACATTACTTCAGGCAATTTGACGATTGCGGGGCAAACCGCTCCCGGAGACGGTATTGCCGTAAGCGGCTATATGGTCAAATTCGGCAATAACGATGTCGGCACCGATCTGATTATCCGGTATATCCGGTTTAGAGACGGCATCAATGTGCTCAGCGACGCCGCGGACATTACCGGCAACAATATTATCGTCGATCATTGCTCCTTCAGCTGGAGCTCGGACGAAACGTTCACCATCAAAAACCGCAAAAACTTCACCGTACAATGGAGCATTATCAGCGACAGCCTCAACCTGTCGATTCACGGCAAAGGAGCGCACGGTTACGGCGGCATTTGGGGCGGCACGAATGCGACCTACCATCATAACCTGCTGGCGAACCATAACAGCCGGAATCCGCGATTCGACCGGCAGACCGATCCGGATAATTATCCTACTACAATCGATTACCGAAACAACGTCGTGTACAACTGGGGAGGCAACTCCGCCTACGGCGGCGAGCAGGCGATCGGCATCAACATGATCAACAACTACTACAAGCCGGGGCCAAGCACGTTCGACGGCGTGAAGAACCGGATTGTCGCTCCTTCCGGGGAAGCCAACAGCGGTTCCTGGTATATCGACGGCAACTATATGGAAGGGGCGCCCGATGTTTCTCAAGATAACTGGGTGACCGGCAGCGACGGGAAGTGGAAGGCGATCAAGCCGGACGGCCCGCTTGTCCGTAAATATAAGCCGTTTCTGATTCCTAACGAAATGGACCCGATTGGCGGTCCCGTTGCTACGGATACCGCGCAGGACGCCTACGCCAAAGTGCTTGAATCCGCGGGAGCATCGCTGCCCAAACGAGATTCGCTGGACGCTAAGGTAATCCAAGATGTGAAGGACGGGACGGGACGAATCATCAATACCATTCAAAGCGACGGCGGATTGCCTGAACTGAATTCGGCTCCCGCTCCTGCGGATAGCGACCACGACGGAATGCCGGATGATTGGGAGCTGCAGCAGGGACTCAATCCGAACGATAGCTCCGACGGCGCGTTGACGGCGAGTAACGGCTATACGAATCTTGAAAATTACATCAATTCGCTGGTTGTGCCCGTCACCCCCAATCCTGAAGTAAAAACGACGGGAATCCAAATGCACCAAGCGTATACCGCCGGACAACCGATTGTCATCCAAGCCGATGCGCGAGCGGAGAGCGGCATTGCCAAGGTCGTATTCTATACCGGCGATCAGGAGATCGGTCAGGACAATACCGCTCCGTACGCTCTGGAATGGAAGGACGCCCCGCTCGGCGAGCATTACATTTATTCCAAAGCGATCGACAATACCGGCCGGATGACGCTATCCTCCGTTACGATCATTTACGTCGACGGAGCAGGCGATATCGCCCCGTGGGCCCAGCAGGATATCGGACAGGTCGCCATACCGGGGAGCGCCAGTCTGGAAGAGCCGACCTTCACGGTTAAAGGCTCGGGAGCGATCAGCGGCCGCTCCGATTCGTTCCATTACGTGTACCAGCCGGTACAGGGAAATTTCGAGATGATGGCCTATGTCAATTTTAATTCGGAAATCGACGATCCGGCCAAAGCCGGGCTGATGGTTCGCGACAGTTTGGCGCCGAACGCTCCGGGAGCCGCTATCATGCTTACGCCGGACGTCAGCGACCATGCCGAATCGGGGCGGATGGGGCTGTTCATGAGCCGCACCGCCGAAGGCCAAAGCTACGTCTCCAAGTCGGCCACTTCGAGCATCTTGAAGGCTCCGTTCTGGCTTAAGCTTACGCGAACGGACAATACGATCGCCGGTTATGTTTCGACCGATCAGATCAACTGGGGCTTGGTTGACTCCAGCACGCTGACCTTCCCGGCCACCGTCTATGTCGGCATGGCGGTCGACGCCCCCAAGGCGACGAGCAATTCCAACTATTTGACCTCGGCAACGTTCACCGGGGTTCAATTGAACCGATCGGCCCAGTTTACTTTGCAGAACCCGGCGGAGGAAACCGCCGACATTCCCGAATATACCGTCGCGGGCACGGTTATTGACGGCGCAAGCGTCAGTATTGCTCGAAACGGAGAAACTGTCGTCAGCTCCGATCATTATGACGCTGGGGCGCAATTCTCTTACGACCTTGCCTTGAAAGAAGGAGTTAACACCATTACCGTATCGGTCCTGGGAGACGAGCCCGGCAGCGTCGTCTCCGCCAAAACGATTCAGGTCACTTACAACAAGTCGGCCGTCGTATTTAAGCCGGAAACGGAACTGCCCGGACAAGTGTCCAATCAGGAACTCACTTTCACCGTGAACGTGAATAGAGATGCGACGGCCTCCGTCCGGCTGAACGGCAGCGTGATTATGCAGAATGTCGCCGCGCATGCCGGAACCCCGCTGCTGATTTCCCTGATGCTCCAGGAAGGAATCAACGAGATCGTCCTATCGGGAACGGATGAATACGGCAACTCCGGCTCGAATACGTTCCGCGTGAAATACAACAAAGATTGGGGAGCGGGCAAGTTTACGATTCAAAGGCTGACGTTAACCGACCTTAACGGGAATCTGACGTACAGCTTGAGCGGGTTGCGCGATATCGTCGCAGAAGTGCAAATATCCAGCAACTCCGGGGTTGAACAGGGCGGTACGATAGTCATAGCTGTCCTGGATTCGCAAAATCGTATGGTGCGTTACGCCTTATTGCAGCAAACCGTGCCGGCAGGGGCAAGCGTTCAAGCCAAAGCCGTAGTAAGCCTGCCTGAAAAGACGGATACCGGATATAACCTGCAGGCCTTTGTATGGGACGATCCCGCAGCGCGGCAGATCGTGTCCAATGTCATTACCGTGCCTTAACCCGGGCTGCCATTCGTGCTCCAATCGATACTTTCACCGATATTGAAATAGAAAGCTCCCCCATCCGGTTCACGCGATGGGGGAGCTCTTTTATTTGGCCGAACCGCTATTTCCGGTCCGGGTGCTGGCGGAGTTCACTACCGAACGAATATCCGCAGCCAGCTTCCCCGTATCCGGCTCCGGCAAGCTATCGCTGTCGGCCGGCAGCTTCGCCTTCTGCTTAAGCTTGACAATGCGGGCCGCGCTCGCGTCGATCGCTTCCTTGGAGAGAGTCCCGTCCTCCGCGGCCTTCTTGAGCGCGTCCAATACCGCTTGCTGCTGCGCCGGATCATGGCCGACCAGAACGATGTCCGCCCCCGCTTGCACCGCTTTCACTGCAGCCGTACCGATAGGCATCGTCTTCGTGATCGCCTCCATCGTCAGATCGTCGGTAATCACGACGCCTTGGAAGCCGAGCTCCCCGCGCAAATAATCTTGAATAATTACGCGGGATAACGACGAGGGCACATCCGGATCGAGCTTGGTGACAAGCAGATGGGCTACCATCACCGCGTCAGCCCCTTGACGGATCGCTTCGGCGAAAGGAACGAACTCCAGGCTGCGCAGCCGGTTTATATCGTGGTTCACGACGGGAAGATCTTTATGGGAATCGACCGACGTATCGCCATGCCCCGGAAAATGCTTCACGACGGAAATGACGCCTTGCCCCTGCAGCCCTTTCATTTCCTGAATGCCCATTGTGCTGACCGTATCGGCCGAATTGCCAAAGGAACGATCGCCGATCACCGGATTATTCGGATTGCTGTTTACATCGAGCACGGGGGCGAAGTCGACGTTCAAGCCGTACGCTTTCAGCGCCTTGCCCAGCATGCCGCCTATGCGGAAGGCATAGTCCGGGTCCTCCGTCTTCCCAACTGCCAGACTGGTCGGGAAAGCAGGCAGCTCCTTGGGCAGCCGCGCTACCCTTCCGCCCTCCTGATCCGCACTAAGCAGCAGCGGCAGCTTTCCTCCCGCCGCGTTCGCCTGCCTCATATCGCTGATCAAGCTCCAGGCTTGATGAGTATCCTTAATATTATCGCTATAAAAAATAAATCCGCCTACATGGTCATCCGTAATATGCTTGCGAGTTTGCGCGTCGAGCGCGGTGCCTTGCACGCCGAACAGCATCATCTGGCCCAGCTTCTCCTCCGTAGTCATCCGGTCCGTAACGGCGTGTACAGGGTCCGGTGTCGGCGTCGGCGCAGGGGAAGGACTCGGCGTTGTAACCGCCTCCGGCGTCGGCGCCGCTTCCTGACGGCTCGGCGCGGAGCATCCCCCCGCCGTTATCACAGCGCAAACGATCACCGAACCAAGCGCTGCACGCATCCATTTTGAGGTCATTTCATCACCAGCTCCTTCCTCCATGTTCATCTTATCTAGTTTGACTTGAACGATGCCAATTTATCCCTTATTCGGCGCGAAAATCTCACCCGGGGACGGGCGGCCAATTTAAAGCTAAAATCACTTGCCGGAAGGAAAATCATCCCGCCGGCGAGAATAGTACATGGAATAACGCTACCTAATTATGAGAGAGGATGAATTCAACCATGCTATTGCAAAAAAAAGACCGGCTGGTCATGATCGGCGATTCCATCACCGATTGCGGCCGCAAAAAACCCGAAGGCGAAGGGCGTAACGACGCTCTTGGCAGCGGTTACGTCGCCTTGGTCGACGCATTTCTGCAGTCGGTATATCCGCAGCTCGGCATCCGCGTCACCAATATGGGCATCAGCGGCAATACCGTGCGCAACCTGAAGGAAAGATGGCAAACCGACGTGGTCGACTTGAAGCCGGATTGGCTGTCGATCATGATCGGCATCAACGACGTATGGCGTCAGTACGATCTGCCGCAAATCGGCGAGAAACACGTTTACATAGATGAATACGAGCAGACGCTCCGCGAGCTGGTAGAGCGCACCAAGCCTTCGCTGAAAGGTCTTATCCTGCTCACTCCTTACTATATTGAGCCGAACGAAGCGGACGGCATGCGCGCGGCGATGGATCAATACGGTGCCGTTGTCAAGAAGATCGCCGAGGAAACCGGCGCGATTTTCATCGACACGCAAAAAGCGTTCGAGCCGGTGTTAAAGCATATTTATCCGGCTACTCTGGCCTGGGATCGCGTCCATCCGAATATGACCGGGCATATGACCTTGGCAAGAGCCTTCCTTAACGCCATCGGTTTTTCCTGGAACGGAGACAACTAAGCAGCATACGGTTCCGATCAGGACGATGGACGATTGGCTTATGCCAGCCTCTTCCAAGGAATGAACCTCGGGCCGCCGCTATACAGCGCCGGCCTTTTTTCTCGTTTCATCCCGAAAGACAAGCTCCGTATCCGTTTCGGAAGCCGCGCCGCGGCAGCCCTCCGCAAACAAGCGGACTAAACGCCGATGACCGTCAATTCCTTGGGATAAGAAGTAAGCACGCGAACTCCATCCTGTGTGACGAGCACATTGTCCTCGATCCGTACGCCGCCAAGTCCCGTAATATAGATGCCCGGTTCGGCCGTAAACACCATGCCTTCCCGCAGCACATCCGGATTGTTGCCGTGGATCGACGGATACTCGTGAATTTCCAGACCGAAGCCGTGCCCGGCGCGGGTAATGAAATATTCCCCGTAGCCATGCGCTTCAATGACGCTGCGCGCGGCCCGGTCGAGGCTGCCGAACGTAACGCCCGGCCGTACGGCCTGAATCATGTGCTCGTTAGCTTTCAGCACAATATCGTAAATTTCTCTGCAGCGCTCTCCGACATCCCCTACCGCGAACGTTCGCGTCAAATCCGAAGCATAGCCGTCTACGAAGACGCCGGCGTCGATCAGCAGCAGCTGTCCTTCCTTCACCGGGTCGGTCCCCGGAGCGCCGTGCGGCAGTCCCGTCTTCTCTCCCGTCAGCACCATCGTATCGAAGGACGGCCCTTGCGCTCCCAAGCGCTTCATCCGGTATTCCAGCTCCGCTACAAGCTCGATTTCCGTAACTCCCGGCTTCACGAGCGCGACCGTCTCCTTGACCGCTTCCTCAATACAACCGATCGCCCGCTCGATCGCGGCGATTTCCGGCTCGCTCTTCAGCACGCGGAAGCCCGCAATGGCGTCGTCGAGCTCCACCGCCTGCCGCGCGCCCGTCGCTTCCATCAGCCCGCGATAGCGTCTGACATTCAGATGCTCCGCTTGAATCCCGATCCGGTTCATCGTCTTGCCGGATGCATGACGCCGCAGCACTTCATAGGGGTTATCCGTATCCTCGTGAGAGATGATGCGCTGAACGCTCGAAGCCCGCGCCGCCTTCTCGTAATCAAGGATCGGAACCATCAGAAACGGCTCCTCTCCGCTAGGACAGACAAGGGCCATAAACCGCTCGTGCGGGTCGGTGTAAAATCCTGTAAAATAGTAAACCAGCTTGGGCAGCGTTATGAAAATAACATCAAGCGATTCCTCTTGCATAAGTGTATACAGCTTCCCGATGCGTTCCTTCATCAAATCGATCCCTGCCTTTGCCCGTAATTTTCGTTGGGATAGTTCTCCAATTAAATTGTACCATAAACAACGCCCGGGTCTCATCCGGGCGCGACCGTTAACGAGTGCGTCCCTCCGTCGCATCGCCCTCGTGCGGCCCCCGTTTTCCTCCGGGGCTCGTCATGCCGAAGGCGAACGCTCCCGCTTATACAGGCGGTCTCCGCAAGCCTCGTTCTGGTTCATCGAGCTTTCAGAAGTATGACGTTTAACGTTAAAAGCTTTGCATGGCAAAAGGACCGTCCGGTCGTGAAGACCGGACGATCCTTATATTCAGCATAAGCCGGGCCGTTACAGCCGCCTCCGAGGGCAAGCCAGCGTACGGAAGCTGCCGGTCCGCCGGTCCCGCCCGCTTACGGCAATACAGAAGGAGCTTACCGGCTGTTATAGCCCGGCCCACACATCCTTTACATACCGGCCCTCGGTCTGCAGACCGTCCAGCCAGCTTGCCGCGGTTTCCTCCGCCGCGCCGTGAACTTCGCGGTACGCTTCGCGCAATGCCGCTTCGACCCCCGGCGCCATCCGGCTGCCGTCTCCGCATACGTACAATATGGCGCCCCGGTCGAGCAAGCCGACGATTTCGGCGCCGTCCCGCTTCAGCATATCCTGCACATAAGTTTTCGCATGCCCTTCCATGCGGGAGAACGCGGTATGCAGCTTCACCAGCCCGTCGCGTTCATATTGCTCCAGCTCCTCGCGGTACAAGTAATCCTGCTCCGGATGGCGGCAGCCGAAGTAGAGACGCGCCTCTCCGAGAGTATGTCCCTCCTGCCGCAGCGCCCTCCGCGCTTGCAGGAAACCGCGGAACGGCGCCACGCCGGTGCCCGGTCCGACCATAACGATCGGCGTTTCCGTCTGCTGCGGCAGCTGGAAGCCCGATTCCGGGGTGCGGACGAACAGCACGACGGCGTCTTGCTCGCGGCGGCCTGCCAAGTAATTCGACGCTACGCCGCGATATTCGCCTCTTCCGCTCTTGGCCGGGCCTCGCACGACGCCGACGGTAATGCTGGCCGTATCCGCGCCGGCCTTGGGCGAGCTGGAAATCGAGTAGTACCGCGGCTTCAGCGGCGGCAAAAGCTCGATGAACCGCTCGAACGGCAGCTCGCATGCCGGATACTGCTCCAGCAGCTCGAGCATCGTCAGCCGCTTGCCGAGCACCTCTTCCTTATAGGCGTCCTCCTGAAGGAGTGCCTCCAGTTCTTTCTTATGCGGGGGGCAGACCGTGAAGGCGGCCAGCTCCCGCAGCTGCGCCCGGGTGGCCGCTTCCTGCAGCTCCACGCTGTGGCCGAGCAAATCTTGCACGCTGATCGGCCGGTCGAGCGGCAGATGGGCGGCGCTGCGCCCGCTCGCGCTGATAATGATATGATCGCTGGCATGCAGCCCGAATCGGCGCAGGACGCGATCGACGAGCTCCGGAGCATTCTCCGGAATGACGCCGAGATGATCCCCTTCCTGATAGGCAACGCCTTCCGGAAGCCGAATCTCCAGATGGCGCGTGCTGCGTCCGCTGCCCGGCTGCTGCAGCTCGCGGTTTGCGACGACCGTCGCCAGCTGCGCCTCGTAGCTGTCGGCGAGCGGCGTGCCGACAAGGCCGCTGACGAACTGCACGCTGAGCGTGCTGCGCTCCTGCTTCTGCGCCTGCCCGCCGATTTTCAAGCCGAACGCTTGAAGCACATCCGGCCACAGAAGGTCGCCCCATTCCTCGATTTGCTTCTCGAAATCGCCGCTGGCGTCCGCTTCCCCGCGTACGGCCAGCCTAGTTGCGCCCTTGGCGGCGAGCTGCTCGTCGATCAGCCGCGGCACCTGCTGGTAGGTACCGGCCCAGTTATGGTCGCCGCAGCCGAATACCGCATAGCGAACGCCTTCCAGCTCGCCGGGTTCCACGCCTTCGAGCCATTGCACGAATTCGCGCGCATTGCTCGGCGGCTTGCCGTTGTAGGAGGCCGATATGATGAAGACGGCCCCTTCCTTCGGCAGCTTGCCGACACGGTCGTTCAGCGGCGCGACCTCGCTTACGAAGCCTTGGTAACGGGCGGTGTCGGCCAGCTCTCTGGCGATGCCTTCGGCCGTGCCGAGGTTGGAGCCGTAGAGCACCAGAAGCGGCGTATGATGCGCTTCAACTTGAGCAGACGCAGTCTCTACCGCTTGCTGCTTGCTTCCCGCGGCGGGCTCTGCCCCGGGCGCCGCGAAGGCAAATCCGGCATGCGCGCCGCGAGAGCGGACGCGCATCGTGAAATCGTCCGGCTTCAAGGTCAGCGTTTCTTTAACCTTCAGCTGATAGTTGGTATGATCGATGATTTCAAAATGCTTCAGCACCATGCCGAGCACGAGCGTCGCCTCCTGCAGGGCGAATTGCTGCCCGATGCAGGCGCGCTGGCCGTTGCCGAACGGTTTGTACGCGTGATACGGAATTTGACTCGGGTCCTCGAACCGTTCCGGTACAAACTCCTCGACATTGTCCCCCCATACATCCGTATCGCGGTGAAGCTTCGGTATAAGGACGTTGACGCTGTCGCCTTTTTTCAGCGGGTATTTGCCCGCCAGCATCGTGTCCTCCTTCGCATAGAGGGAGAACGCCGGAGCGGTTGGCCACAGGCGCAGCGCTTCGTTCAATATCATCCGGATATACTTCAGCTCGCGCACCTGCGTATAGCTCGGAATCGGGTCCGTCAGCACCCGGTCCACCTCTTCGTAGGCTTTGCTCAGCTTCTCCGGATTTTTCAGCAAATAATAAATCGCGAAGGACAGCAGTCCGCTTGTCGTTTCGTGCCCGGCGATCAGGAAGGTGATGATCTGGTAACGGATATTTTCGTCATCCAGCGCTTCGCCCGTATCCGGGTCTTTGCCGCTCAGCATATGGGCCAGCAAATCCTCGCCGCCCTGCAATCCGTGCGCCTTGCGCTCGGCAATCATTTTGTCCACCAGTGAGAACATCGCCTGAATATCGTGCTTATACTGCCGCTTCGTAATGACCATCAGCTTATCCTGCAGCCCGAGCCGCTGCAGCTGGTTCATCGCCTCGTTCAGCGCGCGCACCATGCTGGTGATAAACGGATGCGGCTGGTCGCGGTAAAAGCTGTTAAAGCGGTAATTAAATCCGCATAAACCGATCGTATCGAGCGTCAGCCGGGTCATGTCCTCCGGTACGTTGACGCTTTCGTCGGGATTCAGCCGCCCCCACTTCTGAATCAGCTGCAGCGCCAGATCGACCATCATGTTATGGTAACCCTGCATCGCGCGCTGGCTGAAGCTCGGCAGCAAAATGTTATGCGCCTTTCGCCAGTTCGGCTCCTCCGTTTCGCTGGTGAACAGACCGTCTCCGGCAAAAGCGCGCACCTTTCTAAGAGGCGCCCACACTCTTTTATCGAAACGCGATTCGTCGCAAGCATCCTCCACCAGCTCATAGCTCGAAATGAAAATTTCCGATCTGCCCGGCAAATCCATACGAAAAATAGGGCCGTACTCATTAGAAAGTTTGACCATCGACTGCACGGGCTCCTCCAAATTGAGCTGAGGCAGATTGCCCAGCGGGCCGAAGGTTTTGGGCTGCGGGATATGAACAGATGATGACATGGTGCTTCATCCTTTCCTGTAATAGTCGGTTTCATTCCGTTATACTTCCAATATCCTGTTAGTTTTCCTAAAGAAATGATTACTATGCAGCTTTCACCACAGGAATGAATATTCATTCCGTTCGGGATAAAAAGACGGGCAGAGCGCATTCTCGTTCCAAATCCGCTAAAACCGTCTTTATTAAAAGGCGCGGGCCCAATTACGGATGATGAATCCGTACCGCATCCCAGCAGCTTTCTTCAATCTGCGCGAGCAGCTCGGGCGTTTCCGCCAGCTTGCCGGCCCGGATCAGCGTGAATATTTTCGTAAAGGCGCCGAACACAATTCCGATCAGCGCGTCCGCAGGCAGCGGGCGAATCCAACCCTGCTCCTTGCCGCCGTCGGCATAGGAGTGAAGAAAATCGAGCAGCTGCTGGAATCGGTCGCGGCTGAGATCGTCCAAATAACGGGCATTGCTGTGAGTCTCGATGAAGTACAGCTCGTGAATATGCTCCTTGGCAAAGCCGACCATGCCGTAAAATATATGCCGGAACTGCTCGCGGATCGTTCCCGAAGACGGGTAGCCGCGCATTACCGATTCGTGCAGCCGCGCGACGCCTTCTTGGAACAGCACGTTAACCAGCACTTCTTTGCTCTCGAAATAGCGGTAGATCGTCCCCGCTCCGACTTCCGCCTTATCGGCGATCATCGGCACGGTCGTTCCGTCGTACCCCCGTTCGGCGAATAAGACGAGCGCCGCCTCGGTGATCTTATCCCGCTTGCTTATCGTCGCTTCCAAGTGATATTTCTCCCTCCTTGTTAAAGTATGGTAAATTTATACTTGGTCTGCGGTCAATGGACAGTGGCCTACGGCCCGCAGGTTAAAAAAGGATGTGCGGAATGAATGTTCATTCATAACGTCATTGTACATGAAACGTCCTCCTCTTGCAAATGCGGCCAAGTGCGCAAGCGGCCGCCCACCTTCTCCAAACGATCCGAATCGAGGATCTTTTCTTAAAGGAAAGCGTCTTGCCGATCGGCAGCCGGGCGGCTCCGTTAGGAGTACAAGCGCATGATCCTCCCGGCGCAGCTCCGAAGTTTTTCTCGCAGCTCGGACGGTTCGATAACCTCCGCATCCACGCCTAAGGCGAGCATCCGGTCGGCGGCCGTCTCCACGTTCTCGAAGGCCAGTACCCATCGCTGCCAGCCCGGGCGAACGGGGAGCTGCGCGGCGGCGGAGACGCTGTCCTGCGGCACCGCCCTGACATCCCTTACTTTGGCCAGAAGCCGACGCGCCCGGTCTTCCGGGAAGTCGGCGACGACGGAATAACGGAATTGTCCGGCTTCCCAATCCGCAACCCACTGCGGCCAAAATACGGACAGCTTAAAGCCGTCCGGGCGAACGAATCCCTCCTCCGTCCGTTCGAAAGAGCGGATTCCGGAGAGCCGCAGCGCGGTAATGCGCCCGTTCAGGCCCGCAACGATAAACCAGACGCCTGCCTTGGCGACAAGCCCGTACGGGTCGATCATCGCTGCGACGGCTTCGCCGGACCGGTTGACGTAAAGCATCCGGACCCGCTTCTCTTCCCATACCGCCTGCTGGGCGGCCGTAAGGAAAGCCTCGTCCTCCGGGTGGGAGCGCCATGATTCCGTATCGAGAAAGATCCGGTTTTGAATCCACTCCGCATCCAGACGGCTTTCGCTCGGCAGCGCATTAAGCAGCTTCAGCAGAGCGGTCTGCAGCGCAGGGCCGATCCCCAGCTGCCGAAGCGGCTCCCCCGCCAAATGGACGAATAGCGCATGAATTTCCGGCGTGGTCAAGCCGTCGAGCCGTGTCCGGTACTCCTTGGGCAGCGAAATGCCCCCTCCGGCGCCGGAGTCCGTATAGACCGGAACTCCGGCTGCGCTGAGCGCCTCGATATCGCGGTATATGGTGCGCTCCGACACTTCGAGCCGCCGCGCCAGCTCCTTAGCCGTCATCCTGCCTTCCAGCTGCAAATGCATAATAAGCGAAATAAGCCGATCTGCCCGCATAATGCCTCCTATGCCCGTCTCCAATTTCATCCTAATTGTATATCACTGACAGTAGATGTCAACGATCGCCTGCTACAATGACTGTATCCTTGCGGATTACCGGAAAGAAGAAGAAGGTGAAGTAATTGAAAAGAATCCAAACGTGGCTCGGCACTCATCGCACCGCGCGGCTCCTGCAGACTGCCGCTATTTTGCGCAGCATGTGCCAAGGCATCGGCGTGGTAGCCTTGACCTTATATTTGAAAGAGCTCGGCTGGAGCGGCGGCGCCGTCGGGGAGCTTCTGGTGGCAGCGGGCTTGTTCAGAGCGGTGATGGCCGCCTTCGCCGGAGAGTTGAACGCGTTTCTCGGACCCAAGCGGTATATGCTTCTATGGGAGACGGTCCTTGCCGTCTCGCTGCTTGCCATCACCTGGACGGCGAACCCGGCCGCGTTGTGCTGCGCCGCCGTGGCGTCCGGCTTCGGACGCGGTCACGCCGGATCGGGCGGTCCCTCCGCGGCGGTCGAGCGCAAATGGCTGATCGCCTGCTCGGGCAAAGCCTATTCCCGCGCTCTCGGCGTGCATGCCTTCGCCGGTTATATCGGCATGGGAGCGGGCGCAATGCTCGCCGCTCTCACACCGCTCTGGCAGCATGCGCTGCCGGGCGCAATGCAGTTCCGCCCCCTGTTCGCCGCGGCGTTTGCGCTCGCGGCGGGCTGCACGCTCGTCATCGCCGCCATTGCCGGAGGCGAGCGCAAAGCTGCCGCTCCGGCCGGCGCCCGAACGCCGAAGCGTATGGGCGCGCCGGGTGCAGACGGCACCGGAGCGGCGCCGGCGAAGCCGTTATCCGGCTTCGTTCATCTGCTCAACGGCATGGCGGCCGTTATGGCGACGACGCTGACCTCCTACTGGCTGTCCGCCAAATTCGGCGCTTCTCCGGAGATGATCAGTCTCGTATTGGCCGCTTCGTACGGCGGCGCGGCGGCATCCGCGCTGCTGAATATCCGCCTCGCCGAACGCGTCGGGACGCACCGGACCGTCGTCTGCATGCAGCTCGGCGGCATCGTCTTCGCGCTGCTGCTCCCTTGGTCGCCGTCGTTCGGACTGGCGGCGCTGCTCGTAGCCGGCTGCACGGCATGCAATTTGGGCACGCGCGCCAGCCGGACGGATGCGGCTGTGCAGACCCGGACGGAGCGAGGGCAGACAAGCGCGCAGCTGTGGCTCTACAGAGCCAAGAGCCTGCTGCTGCGCTTCGGCATCCTTCTGTGGCCGGGGGCCTTCGGGCATATGATCGACCGCGGCCATTGGGCGCTGCCCTTCTATATCGCGGCCGCCGTCCAGCTCGCAACGACATGCTGGTATATCCGCAGCCATGACCTCCGCTCTCCGCCGCGTCGGTCCGAACCCGCAGCGGCGGCCCCAACCGAAGGCGCAGACCGGGCAGACGCCGCAGCCGAACCTCCTGCCGAGACGATGCCCGGGGCAGGGAACGTTCCCCTCAAATCCGGAACTTAACCGGATTTGCATCTCCAAACGCCTCTACGCCGGGTGCCGCGCCAACGTCAAATAGCCGTCCGAATCCATCATTCCGGACGGTTATTTCTTCAAGCTCTTGTGCGCCGAACGCTGCATTCGCTTACGCCATGCCTTTCGTTTTGCGGCCGCGGCGCCGTCAATTTCGATTTCGTTGTCCGCAATCAACGGAATGTTACATAATCCATTGAGATCAACCTAGCCTGCGGATATGTCCCGGCCGAAACCCGTACATTTGGGTATGGGGAGGGAATCGGATATAGGATTCCGACCGTACTCCCTCTTGGATCTACCTCGAGCTCTTGCGCTTCCCTTTGCCGGCGCCCGGCTATACCATGCCTTCTTCCTCCACGGCAAATTCGAAGTCGTCGAGATCGAACACTTGAACCGGAATTTCCGCTTCGATAATTTTTTCGATAAGCTCCAACTGGTCCGTCATAATCGGCGCCTGCGCGCGCATCGCGGTCAAGATAAGCTCCGTCTCGATAGGATCGAACGCTTCACCATACTCCTCGTTGTCGAAGGAATTGACCATCGTCAGCGTCACATGATCGCTAAGCGGCATGGGCGGGCTTTGCGTCCAAGGCACCGTCAGCGCTTTCTCGATTTTTTTGCGGTTCAGCGGCTCCTCCAGAAGTTCTATAAGCTCTTTGATTTTGGTTCTGACGTGGGTCTCATCCTTGGCGTCCGGCATGATCGGCTCGGGCGTATCCTTCAGTTCATACAACTCCCGTATCGTAGTATAAGGAATAATATATTCCACCGGCTGGCTAGGAACGAGCATCTCTCCGTAAACCGCCAGCATAACAGCTTCAATGACAAATTGTTTGCGCATCCGCTCCGCTCCCTCTCTTCTCTTATAAGGGTGGTGATTGAGCCCTTGTCCTGCGGTCGGTAGAAGTTTCACTCGCTGTTCCCACTTTCTACCCGCTCTCCGGCCATTTTTCACCACGCCTCTATATCATCGTAGTTAATACTTAAATACTAATTATAGCATGATTGCCGCCCACATACACCCGGGATGCGCCGCTCTCTGCGGGCGCTTTTCGTAAATCGCGGCTTCTTTCCCTCATTACGTTGTATCGTGCGGCACGTTGGAGCGCGCAAAACAGGAACAAATCCCCCAAAAGCCATCCATGCCGCCGACGCGGCACCACAGACAATGGAAATGGGGTACCAAGAGTAATTTCCAGGGTAGTGACGTGATGCTCTGAAGCTTATTACGTGCAAAATCCAAGCCCCTTTGGCCTCCAGCTCCTGAACGCCCGCGCGCAGGACAGGCAATCCCAATATATTCATCGGCTGTTACTATATGAACCGAATATTTCTATGGCAGAGCAGCCTTGCTGTAAAGATTAAGCATTCCTTCAGCGTATCCTCAGCTTCCGTTCAGCTTGGCTGCCGATCTATAAGTGCAGGTCCGGTCTCCAAGCACCGTCCCTATCATAAGAAGGAGTGAACTCACATGAACATCTCATCGGCTTCCCTATCCTCCCTGTCGTCTTCCTCGTACTCGGCAAGCGGCTCCAGCGACACCTCTTCCCTCGAGAAGCAGAAGGAGAAGCTGCAGTCGCAGCTGGATCAACTTACCAAAAGCGGCAGCTCCAAGGACAATGAGAAGCAAATCCGCCAGCTCCAGCAGCAAATTCAGCGAATCGAGCAGCAAATCGCGCAGAGCCAGGGCCAAAGCCAAACAAGCGCGGCCGCCCAAGGCGCGCCCCAGCAGCCCCCTGCAGGAGGCACTCCGCCGCAAGGAGCAGGCTCGCCGCAGGGCCAAGCTCTCGGTCAAAACCGGGCGTCCGGCAGCTCCACGATCGATATTCGCATTTAGCGCCATGACGAATCGGACTCCTGGTAAAAGCCCCAGGTTACCGGGAGCGGCCTAAACCGGAAAACTGGTTCTAACGTCCCGGCATGTGAACCAATCCCCCAAAAGTGACGTGAATGCTCTGAAGCTTATTCCGTCCGCATCCAGCCTAGGCTGGATCGGCGTCTAACCAATCCGCCGGGATCGTTCTATGGGTAGACATTCCTTTCGGGGGAGACCCCGGATTTCCACAGGATATGGCTGCGCATCATTTCCTAAACAAAAACAAAAATCGCCCCCGTATCCGGTCTTTATCCGGACATCAGGGGCGATTCTCTTATTTTGAGGAGGCCGCAGCTCTCTTAAATCCCCGCTTTGCGGGCTATAGACTCCATCGTTTTTTGGCTTTCATGCATAATCCGCTCTTCGTCGAGCGTCAATACTTGACGGTTTTTCATGACGATCTTGCCGTCGATGACGACATCCTCCACATCGCGGCTCGTGACCGACTCCACGATCGTATTGATCAGGATGCGCGTCGGCGTTATATGCGGCTGATCGATGTCGATCAAAATCAGATCGGCTTTCTTGCCGGTTTCGACCGTTCCGATTTCATGGGCAAGCTGCATGGCGCTGGCTCCGCCGATCGTAATCATCTTCAGCAGCTCGTCGGCCGGCATCACGAGCGGATCGAACACCGGCAATCCCCAATAAGCATGTATGCCCGAGCGGAATACTCGCATTTCATCGAACAAGCTTAAATTCGAGCCCGACGCCCCGTCGCTGCCCATACCGATCGACATACCCATCTCGATCATGCGCGGCGTTTTCGGGAAGCCGTGGGAGTTGAAGTTGGCGCGCGGGCAGTGCACGATTTTGACGCCGCGTTCCTTCAATATTTCCAGCTCATGCTCCGAATAGACGACGTTATGCGCCGTCAGCAAATTCGGTCCGAGCGCGCCGAGCGATTCGAGATACTCGACCGGACGCTTCCGGTAGCGCTCCAGGCAGTAGCGGACTTCGTCGCGATGCTCGGCCAGATGCATATGCAGCCCGGTATTGTACCGGCGCGCCATCTCCGCCGCCGCTTGAATCAGCTCCGGCGAACAGGACATGACCTGGCGAATGCCGAACCAGATATGGACCCGGTCGTCGCCGGCCCCGTTATACGTACGGTACAGCCACTCGTTGTTGTCGATGATCTGCTCCATCGGCTGCTTCATCGTATCCGGCAAAAAATCGCCGATATCGATGCAAGAACGAGTGATCGCCGCCCGCATTCCCGATTGCACCGCCGCTTCGGCGACCTGATGCATATGGACGCCGCCGGCATCGGCGAAGGCGGTCGTTCCCGACTTGATCATCTCCAGGCAGCTCATCTCGGCGCTGACCCGCACGTCCTCTTCATTCATATTGCCTTCGAACGGAACGAGAATGCGCGACCAGATCATCGGCAGCTCGTCCATCGTCCGCCCTTTAAGCAGCTGCTGGCAAGTATGCGTATGGGCGTCGACCAGCCCGGGCATGCACAGCTTGCCTTTGCCCGATAACGTCTCTGCCGGCTCATATTTGGCCGCCAGTTCTGCGCTCGGTCCGATCTCCACAATGCGCGAGCCGTCAATAGCTATAGCGCGGTTATCTTCGATAGTAAACTCTGGCGTCATCACGCTGCAGTCTTTGATCAACAAATCGCATTTCATGTTATCACCTTTTTTCTATGCCTGCTTCCGTATCATTTGACTCCGCCCTCAGTCAGACCTCTGACGATAAACTTCTGGAAGAACAACACCAGTAGCAGCACCGGCAGACTGCCGACGATTCCGGCGGGAAACATGATTTCGTAGGCGACCCGGTCTTCCCCGATAAATTCCGCCATTCGGACAGACAATGTTTTCACATTCATATTGGTCATGGCGCTGGCGAACAAAAATTCGTTCCACGCGCCCATAAATACAAAAATCCCCGTCGTGACAAGCCCTCCCATAGACAAAGGCAGCACGATTTTGCGAATGATCTGCAAGCGGGTGCAGCCGTCCAGCTTCGCCGCTTCTTCAATCTCGTAAGGAATGGAGACGATGAAAGCACGGAACATCCACACCACATAAGGCAGCGAAAAGCTGATGTAAGTCAGAATCAAGCCCTGGTGCGTATACAGCAGCCCCGTCATCCGCATGATCATAAACAGCGGTATGAGCAGCGCCATGTGCGGCAGCATCTGCGAGGCCAGCACCGTCAGAAAGAACGCGTTTTTGCGCGGAAATTGAAAGCGTGCGAACGCGTAGGCGCCCAACGAGCCGATCGTCAAGGAAATCGCGGTCGTAAAGCCCGACACGATGAAGCTGTTCAGCATGGCGGATGTGAACGATTTCTCCTTCAGCAGCTGAATATAGTATTTGATCGTCCATTCGCTCGGCCATACTTTCGGAGGATTGCTGAACAAATCTAGCGGAAGCTTGAAACTGGATAAGAGCAGCCATAGGACGGGAAACAAGATAAAGATCATCAATAAGATCGAGATCATCACCTGAACCGCTTTTTTCGCGTACTTCACACTCGAAAACATCCTCTCGTTTGAGAATAATTGCCGGAGCTTCAAGGAAGGACGGAATCCCCAGGACCTCCTACCCGGAAATTCCGTTCCTCCGCCTAAGCCGGTCTGACGCAGGTTAAAGCCTCACAAGAGGTTACTTGCTTTTGCCGATCATCGCCAATATTTTTTGCTCCGCATCGTTCAGCGCTTGCTCCGGCGTTGTTTTGCCGAGGAGAGCGGCCAATAGGTTGCGGGACAGCTCGTCGGTAATTTTCGTCGCCTGCTCATGACGGAACAGACCGAACGGATACTGCATTTGCTCCGGCAGCAGCGCATAGTTCGGGTACTTCTCCTGCAGCTCCGCATCCTTCACCACGGCGTCGTCGCTCGGAATTTTGCCGTTCGCCAGCGACATTTTCTTTTGCTGATCGGCGCTCGTTACAAATTTGATATATTCCATCGCCCATTCTTTTTTCTTCGAGGAAGCCGGAATCGCAAGGCCGCCGGTTTCGCCGTAAGAAGCGGTTTTCAATTTGCCGCCCGGGATCAGCGCCACGCCCATTTCGCCGACAACCTTCGATTTTTCTTTATCGTTGGACATTGCGAGCGTCTGCGGCGTATTCATGTTCATCGCAATTGTGCCCTGAGTCAGCACTTCGGCCATCGCGCCGGAGCTTGTAAACTCCTTGGACTGCGGGCTCATAATGTTATGCTTCAGGTTCATATCGACCATCGTCTGCAGCGCCGCCAAGCCTTCCGGGCTGTTGAAGCTCGGGCGGTCGTTTTGATAATCCCAGAACTCGCCGCCGTTTGCGCGCAGATGAACGATGAAGCTGGAGTAGGACAATATGCCGCCCCAGGATTCGGCGTAAGGAGATACTTTATCCGACTTGATTTGCTTGGCGACGGTGATCAGCTCGTCCCATGTTTTCGGCGGGTTCTGCATCAGCGTCTTGTTATAGTAGAACTGCCACAGCCATACGTAGCGCGGAATCGCGTACTGCTTGCCCTTGTAGGACATCGCTTCCATCGTCTGCGGATTGAGCCGTTTTTTCATATCGTCGGTCACATAAGAGTCGAGCGGCTCCAGGAAGCCCTTGGAAGCGAACTCGGTCGCCCAGTCGTCGCGGACGTGGATGACGTCGTATTCGCTGTTGCCGGCCGTGAACGAAACGAATACTTTGTCGTGAAGCTGCATGAACGGAACCGTTTCATACTTGACCTTAATGCCGGTCGCTTTCGTAAATTCCTCATTTTGCTGCTTCCAGAACGGCTCGTCCAAATAGAGGACGGTAATTTCCTTGTTCTCTTGACCTGCTTTGCCGGCAGTCCCGGCTTGATCGGCCGATGCCCCGCATCCGGCCAGCATCGAGGCGGACAATGCGCCTACGACTCCCAGCTTCAACCATTTAAAATGCTTGTTCTCCATGATTGGTTCCCCCTGTTTTTTAATCGTTTTTGCCTATTGTTTTTAAGTAAACTGCGGTAAAAAGCAGTGTACAAAGCGTAATGAAGAACGCCAGCGCCGAGCCGTAGCCCATATCGAAGTTGCGGAACGCTTGCTCGTAGGCGTAGACGTTAATGACCATCGTTTTATCCAGCGGGCCGCCTTGCGTCAGCACCCAGATAATGTCGAACGCGCGCAGCGCCCACATCGTTTCCATCACGAACAGAACCATCAGCACCGGCCGCAGCGAAGGCAGTGTAATATGGAAAAAGCGCTGAATCGTTCCGGCGCCGTCCACTTGCCCGGCATCGTAGAGTTCCTTGGAGATCGTCTGCAGTCCCGCCAGCAAAATAAGGGCCGCGAACGGAACGCTCTTCCATATATCGGCGATAATGACGGCGCCGAGCGCCGTCGAGCCTTCGGCGAGCCAAGATTTGTATTCGTCGATGAGGCCCAGCTTCTGCATCAGCTCATTAATAATCCCGTTGTTGCCGTTGTACATCCATTTCCACATCAGCCCGTTCACGACGTTGGATAAGGCCCAGGGAATCAGAAAAATGCGTTTGAAAAACTCGCCTCCCCAAATGCCGTGGAAAATCGTCAGCGCGATGCCGAAAGCGATAAAGAGCGTGCCGGCCACCTTGACGACCGTAAATAAGAAGGTTTGCAGCAGCACGTTAGGTATTCTGGCGTCCTGAACGAGCTTGATGTAGTTATCCGCCCCTACGAAGGTAAAATGCGCATGCCCGGAGACGAACTCCATCTTCGTAAACGAGAGGAACAAGGCGTAAGCCATAGGGAACAAGATCGTCAGCGCGAGCAAAATATAAGTCGGCGTCAAATAAACGCCGGCCGCAGCCGAATCCGACATCCGGTCAAAGCGGGTTAACCATCCCGGGCTAGGGGCGGCCTTACTGGGCTTGCTCATGGGTGTAATCCTCCTTCATTATCTGCTAAAAGCTTGATCGACCCGGCTGAGAAAACGGGAGACGAAACGTTCGGCGTCGACGGTCATACATACCCTCGTGTTGGGCTTGTCCGGGGATTCTCTATGCAAATCCTCGGTCGTGCGGCCAAGCGCATCTTCCTCCAGATCGACCTTGATGTGCATCGGGATCGTATGAACCAGCTCGGGATGCACCGCAACGCCGACGGCCAGCGGATCGTGCAGCGCGCAGCCCTTTAAGTACGGATGATATTTGCGGTAGGCTTGCATGTAAAATTCGGTAAATTCGGCAAAAAGCAAACTGCACGGCGTGTTCATCTCCCGCCAGCGTTCCACCTCTTCCTGCCGCAGCAGCATTTTCCTCGTCACATCGAGACCGACCAGCGTAATCGGCAGCTCGGAGGCAAACACGAGGTCCGCCGCATGCGGATCGATGATAATATTCGCTTCCGCGAATTTGCTCGCGTTCCCCGGCGTCGCCACCGCTCCGCCCATCGTCACGACGCGGCCGATGCGGCCGACAATATCCGGCGCCTTCCGGACGGCCAGCGCCAAATTCGTCAAAGGCGCCGTCGTCACGAGCGTCAGCTCGCGGCCGTGCTCGCGCGCCTGCGCGATAATGAAATCGACGGCATGCATATCCGCCGCCGCCCGTTCAGGCTCGCGGACCGCCGTATTGCCGAGCCCGTCGGTTCCGTGGAACGTTCCGCTGTACTGGCGGGTTCGGACTAGCGGCGCTTCGGCGCCCCGGAACACCGGAACGTCGCACTTCAAATGCTCCAGAACGAGCAGCGTGTTGCGCACCGAGCAGTCTACGGGAGCCATGCCGTAGGTCGTCGTGACGCCGAGAAATTCGATCTCGGGCGAGGCTGCGGCGTAGGCGATGGCTAACGCATCGTCGATGCCCGTATCTACGTCCAAAATCAATTTACGCATGTAATAAATTCCTCCTTTAATTGTTCTCTTTTCAAGGACGTTGTTCTTGTTAACTCTCAAAAAAAATTTACAACGCTCCGAGTCTCTGAGAAATCAGCTTCGCCGCATTTTGGCATTGCTGCAGCAATTCATCCGTTATTTTACTCATCCTAAATTCCAGACCCGAAATGGACAGCCCGGCGATAACCTCTCCCGTATGATCGCGGATCGGCACGGCAATGCCCATACCGCCCAGGGAAAAATCGTTGGATGAGATGCAGTATCCCTGCTCTCTTATCGTCTGCAGATGATCGAGCAGCTCGGACGGATCGACGATCGTATACTCGGTATATTTTTGCAAGCCCCCGGAAATGATCTGGTTAATCTTGTCCGGCGGCAAATTCGCCATCAATATTTTGGTCGTGGCTCCTGCATGCAGGGACACCCTTTTGCCCAGCGGAGATGTATATCGCACGCTCTGCGAGCTTTCGACCTTCTCGATACAGATGCCTTCGAGCCCGTCGATAATCATCAGCATGACGGTTTCTCCCGTGCTCTCGCACAGCTTCTCCATAATCGGCTTCGCCACCGTACGCAAGCTCATCCGGTTGGCCACGATCGTTCCCAGCTCAAAGAGCTTGATGCCGAGCGTGTATTTCTGGGTCACCGGGTTCTGAATGACGAATCCGCGATGCTCCAGCGTAACCAGCATTCGATGCACGACGCTTTTATATAAGCCCAAGTGCTCCCCAAGCTCGGTAACTCCCCATTCCGGCTTTTCGGCGGTAAAGCATTCAAGCATTCTTAATATCCGATCTCCGGTTTCTAGAATAGCGGTTTTTTTGACATGGTTTGCCATGGCTACGACCTTTCGTACCGCAAATAAGAACGGCGTTCTATTTTTCTCAAGATTTATTATATATCATTTTATGTCGAACGCAATCATTTTTTGGAAGAAAAATTTAAGGCTTCCTTAACATAAATCTTGGTTGAATTCAGGTTGTCATGTCCCATGATTTGCGACAAGCGATGCAATGCGGTATTTGCTGCCATGACATAGCCGAATCGGTGGCGCAAATCGTGGGCGCGCAGCCCTTCAATCCCTGCGGCTTTCATATACTTTTGAATCAAATGGCGCAACGCTCGCTCCGTTAGTCGCGTGCCTGTTTTCTCCGATGGAAAAAGATACGAAGCGTCAGAGGAGAGCGTTGCCAAATAATTGTCCAAAGCAGCTCTGCACGCAGCATTCAAAGGAACTTCGCGTAGTTTAATCCGTTTCCCCGATCGAACGGTAAGATAACTGCCGCGTTCACTGATTTGAATATCCCCAGGGGTTAAATCACAAACTTCCATAGGCCGCAAGCCGGTGTTAAGCATCACGGATACTATGGTCCGATCCCGGAGGGAGCCGTATCGCTCGGTTGCAGCAATCAATGCCGCTTCTTCTTGGTCGGTCATCTGTCTCGGGCTCGCCTTTTCTTCCGGCACCAGTTTGACCGGCTTGGACGGGTCGCGGTTAAGTTTGGCTTCCGAAACGGCCCATTCGAAAAATCGTTTCAGCGCAACAAGCCGGCGATTAATCGTGGCCGGCTTTAATTGCATGGTTCCAAGCATGGCTTCCCGATAACGTATTAATGTTGGGGTAGCCACATCTTCAATTCGAAAAGTCATTCCTTCCCCCGAGTGATCGGCCGTTTCAAACCAGGCAATAAAATGCCTTAAGTCACTCGCATATTCCTTCAGTGTTTTGGGACTCAAGCCTTTATGTGCGGAGAGAACATGGATGAAGTTTTTAATCATCTGCCCACCCTGTATCGAAATCCGGATCGCTTCTTTCATTAGTAACCTCCAAAAGTCTCCTTGACTTACATTAGCGGACATGGTAATCTTATCTTAACCGAAACATTAGCGGACATCAACGACAAATTTTGAAATATCTAATGATCGTGTTAATACGTTCTTTGGAGGAATTTCATGCAAACAGGTACAGTTAAATGGTTTAATGCTGAAAAAGGTTTCGGTTTTATCGAAATCGAAAACGGGAATGATGTATTTGTCCATTTCAGCGCAATTGAGGGAGAAGGTTATAAATCGTTGGATGAAGGTCAACGCGTCCAGTTTAATGTGACCCAAGGTAATCGGGGGCCGCAGGCTGAGAATGTCGTTAAAGTGTATTAATTTCTTTAAAGCTGCTCAAAGTATGAGTAGCTTTTTGTTTATTTTTGCCGGCCATTACAGTACGAGCGCTGCCATTTTTTTGCAACTCCAATAATATAAAAGCGAGGTATCCCAAATGAACAAGGATCAACTGGTGGAAGAAGTTGCGAGATCCAGCGGCTTTTCAAAAAAGAACGCAGAAAAAGCGGTGACGCATGTACTGGACTCGATTTTTGCCGCTTTAAAGCAGGGAAAAGAGGTCAAATTAGTTGGCTTCGGTAAATTTGATGTCCGCAGTCGCGAAGCGCGTAGGGGGATAAGCTCCAAAACAGGCGAAGAAGTGGAGCTCCCGGCGGGGAAAGTCCCTATATTCACGGCAGGCGTCGATCTGAAAAAAGCTTTAAATCAGGACTAAAAATGCTAATTTAAAAAAGATGGGGCAACCATCAGAAAAGTGGTTTTTTATCAAAATAATTACACAAGATACGAATGCCGATGTCGTTTTTTCTTCAATTGACGACATTATTCGTTTTTATTCCAACAAACAGAGTCCGCAAAGAAAGTTGGACGAATTGAACCATTTCGAGAATCATGTCAGCAAGGAAGGGACGGCGGGGAAATGATTATTTACAACCGGCCTATAAAAACTACGGATAAAAATTATTGGTTGATCATGATTTCCTGCGTATTTACTTCGTTTATTTTTACCGTTTGGGGGGGATGCCTTTTGCTTGGATGCCTCCTTTACATTGCCTTTTCGAAACGAAGAATTAAAGGGCTATTGGGGAATTACGGCAATTCCCTGCTGCCTGCGCTTTTCAAGAAAAGGGGACTGCGATGAAATCGCTGCAAGAATTCACTCGTTGGAAAAAAGACGTGGCTTCTCATTGTAAAGCGGATTTAAGGAAAAGCATCTGGCAATTGATTAATAGCATCGTACCTTTTATTCTGCTCTGGGGTCTTGCTTACGCCAGTCTGGGGATTTCGATTTGGATAGCGCTGGCGCTGGCGATACCGGCTGCCGGATTTCTGATTCGAATCTTTATTATTTTCCACGATTGCTGTCATCAGTCGTTTTTCAAGGAAAAAAAGGCAAATGAGATTATCGGAACGATAACAGGAATCTTTACCTTCTTCCCATTTGGTCAATGGAAAAATGAGCATTCCGTTCATCATGCGACAAGCGGGAATTTATCCCGCAGAGGCACAGGGGATATCTGGACGTTAACTACCAAGGAATATGCGGCGCTACCCCCTTGGAAACGTCTTGGATACCGGTTATACCGTAATCCGCTGGTTATGTTCGGACTTGGCCCCGTATTTCTTTTTATGATTGAATATCGAATGAATCGGAAGGGCGCCAAACGAAAAGAACGCATAAGCACGTACTTCACAAACGCCATACTGGCCGGTTTGATGGGGCTGCTCTGCTGGACGCTGGGCTGGAAAGAGGTTCTCTTGGTGCAAGGGTCGATTCTATACCTGTCCGGCGCTGCGGGCATCTGGCTATTTTATGTGCAGCACCAATTTGAGGATACGTATTACGAGCATGCGGATGAATGGGATTATGTCAGCGCGGCAATACAAGGTAGCTCCTATTATAAACTGCCCAGACTTTTGCAATGGATGACCGGGAATATTGGCTTTCATCATATTCACCATCTGGTTCCCCAAGCTCCAAATTATCACTTGCAACGCATACATGAGAGCAGTGCCGCTCTGAAGAACGTTCCTGCCATTGGATTTCGATTGAGTTTACAAGCGCTTCGATATCGGTTGTGGGACGAAGAAAGCAAACGTTTTGTAGGGCTGAGGGCAATAAAGCTGTAAACCATCGGCAGACCGGGGAGAACCGAAATCATTAACTGCGCAAGCAAATAACCTGCAATCCGCTCGTAGCGGAGCTGCAGGTTCTTTGTTTCACCGATGGAGCGGAGAAACCCCGTATACAAAGGCGACCGCTTGCGCTGTTCCAGCTTTTCTATCGACTCTTCGGCCACTTTTCATGCACTCGTCTATTCCTCCCCCGCCTCCCCTTCTCCGCCGCTTCCTTCCCGCAGCCGCAGCCTGAACTCCTTCGGAGAACACGGGTTGTACCGCCGGAACATCTTATAAAACTGGGCCACATTCGGAATTCCTACGCTGCAGCCGATTTCGGCAATGCTCAAATCCCGGGTCAGCAGCATGCCTTCGGCCAGCTTGATCCGCTTGAAGTTAACATAATCGAGGAAAGTTACGCCCATCACCTTTTTGAAATATTTCACAAAGTAGTGATAGCTCAAATTCAGCAGCCGGCAGACGTCATGCACGGAAATTTTCTCCGCGATATGCGCATCCACATAGTTAAGCACCGGCTTCAGACGGATGATCTCGACATCATCGGAGCCTTTGAGCAGCGCCCGCTTATCGCAGCGCACGAGCAGCAGCATCAAGCTTCTCACCGAGATGGCGATCGCCATTTCATACCCTCTCCGCTTGGTCTGCATCTCCGCGAAGATGTGCATGACCAGTCTATGAGCCTCGCGGCGGGCGTCCGGGTCCGTCCTGAAGATGTAATTCAAGTCGTCGAGCGGATTGGTCAGCTCGGAGAAGCCGTGCAGAAACGGCAGCGTGCTTTGATCCAAATATTGCGTCAAGCTCACCTGCAGCACCACATACCGGATAGGATTTGCGGAAGGCCGGTCGGTCCGGTGCAGCTGGGACGAGCCGATCAAGAACACATCCCCGTCCGCCAAAGGAACCGTTTCGCGCTTCGTGTACATGACCATATGGCCGCAGTCGACCGCAACGAACTCCACTTCCTTATGATGATGCCAATTTCCAATAAGGACGGAATTGCGCTTCAGCTCCCATACTTTCAGGAACAGCAGCGGGTTCTGATAGATGACCAGCTCGTTAATCGCTCCGGACATCGCTTCGATAGGCTTTTGCATTAGGCTTCATACCTCCCGGCGGAATTTCAGCACGACTCTAATGACAATTTTGAATAAAGATTGATTAAAAATTAGAATATCATTTTCATGCCCCGGTTTCTATAATTTACCTTAATGGAATCGTTTACAAAATCGTTCATTGGAGGTCTTAGGGTCATGTTAATAATAAAAAGAACATGCAACACGCTGCTCAGTCTCATTCTGCTGACGGGAGCGCTCGCCGGCTGCAGCACCAAAGATACTGCCCCGGAAGAGGCTACGGCGAAGGAGAAAACCGACAATACCGATCCGGTAACCGTAACATTCGGCATCCGTCCAAGCTATATGACCGACAGCGAAATCCAGCGCTACGTCATTGATCCCGTAAAAAAGAAATACCCGTATATTACCGTCGACATCGTGAAGCTTGACGATAAAAACAATTCCTTCGATAAGCTGCTCGCCGCGGACGCTCTGCCCGATATTAACGTAACGAACTCAGTGACGCTCCAAGGCACGAAGCTGCTCGGCATTCAGCAGGATTTGACCGATATCATTAAGGAAAACGGTTACGACTTAAGCCGCATTCAATCCGAACTGCTCGATACGATCAAGGCGAATAATCAGACCGATTATCTCGTCGGCCTGCCTTATTACGTCCAGTTCAATGCGCTTTATTACAACAAGGATATATTCGATAAATTCGGCGTACCGTATCCGAAAGACGGGATGACCTGGTATGAGGCGACCGAGCTCGCCAAGCAGTTGACAAGACAGGATAACGGCGTTCAATACCGCGGCTTCGAGCCGGATTCGGTCTACCGGCCCGCGTCCCAGCTGTCCCTGCCGCTGATCGATCCGTCCACGTACAAATCGATTGTCGATACGGATCAGTGGAAAACCGTGCTAGAGATGGTGAAGAATATCTATAGCATTCCGGGCAACAACAAGGTTCAGCCGTTCAGCTCGGGCGTCAACAGCTTCATCAAAGACCGTACGATCGCTATGTTGGCCGGCTTAAACAATCTCGGCCCGTTATCCGACGTAAAGAACGATTGGAATAATTGGGACTTCGCCTCTTATCCCGTATTTCCGGAAAGGCCTGGCATAGGGACGCAAGCGGATTTTCATCTGATGCTGCTATCCCCGTCCTCCAAAGTGAAGGACGCTGCCTTCAAGGTGATGACGACGATCCTCTCCGATGAAGTGCAGCTGGATATGGCGCATATGGGCAAAGGCTCCGTGCTGAAGGATAAGAAGTTCCAGGATGAATTCGGCCGGGATCTGGACTTCCTCAAGGGCAAAAACATTCAGGCCATATTCGCAACCAAGCCCGCTCCGGCATTCCCGCCGACCGAATTCGCGAGCGCCGCTTTTAATAGAGTAACCGATCTGATGAAGGCGATCATGAAGGACAATCTCGATGTCAATACGGCGATGAGGCAGTATAACGAAGCGATGGATAAATTCATCGAGGAGAACCGGAATCATTAGCTGCGCAAGCAAAGAACCTGCAAATCCGCTCGTAGCGGAGCTGCAGGTTCTTCGTTTATGGGCGGCGGCGTTACTTGCCGACGATTTCTTCCCACTTCTTCTTCAATTCGTCGTAGCCTTGCTCCGGAGTGATCTTACCGAAGCCGATCTGCTGCGAAATTTTGTTATATTCGCTGGCGAAGCTGCCGTAGCCCTTCGGTCTGCTGTAGAAAGGGCTGGCTATCGGAGCCGCTTTTTCAATCAGGTCGACTTGCTGTTTCTCTACATCGCTGTAGGTCGGGCTTAACGCATCGGACACTTTCTTGGAAACCTGCGGCCCGCGGCTTAAGCCGAGAATTTTGCCAGCTTCCTGATCGTTAATAAACCAGTCGATAAACTTCTGCGCTTCTTCGGCGTATTTGGAATCCTTCGATACGGCGAAAAATTGCGCCGGCAGCAGGAAGGAACCGGATTGCTTGGCGCTTGGAGCGACCATCAGGCCGAACTCGCCCGGTTTCACGCCGTCGATCGCGCCAAGGCTCGCCGCATAGCCGCGCTGCACCATAATCGTGCCGTTCAGCAAATTATCGAGCTTCGGATCATTCTCTTTGTTCGCCACCGTTACGTCGATCGGCGGCACGATGCCTTCCTTGCGCAGCTCGGCGAACAGCTCGTTAAACTTCACGAACGTATCCTTGTCGATATTGAACTTGCCTTCGGCGTTATTGGCCAAGCCCTTCCCTTGAGCGGCCTGGTAAATTTCGTACTTGTCGATTTCCACCTGGTTGACGCCTACGGACATATCCTGCAGCAAATATTTACCCTTTTCCAGCTTCGGCTTTACATCCCGCGCAAGCTGTATGAGCTCGTCCCATGTAAAGCCTTTATCCGGTACTTTAATTCCGAGCTTATCGAACATCACCTTGTCGTATTGAAGCGCGATAGCGTTGCCGCCGATCGGCACGGCGTACTGCTTGCCTCCGACATTGCCGACCTTGGCCAGCTGCGGATCGATATCCGCCATATTGATATCGCTTCCCAGCTCCATCAATTGTCCGCGTTGGGCGTACTCCAGCAGGTTGTTCGTATCGATCTGCAAAATATCCGGCAAATTCCTTGCCGCAGACAGCGTGCCCATCTTGGTCCAGTACGTATCGAAGCCCATATAATCCGGCTCGAAGGCAATGTTCGGATGCAGCTTGCTGTAAGCGTCCAATGCCTTCAAAGTCGCGTCATGTCTAACCTGAGACCCGGCCCATGTAATTTTCAGTTTAATTTTGGGGTCCGCATTTTTTTTATCCGAAGCCGCCTCATTCCCCGCGCCGCAGGCGGACATCAGAAGCGCCATGCTGACGGCGGAAAGCAATACTGCCTTTTTCCTGCTTACAAGCTTCATATCAACCATCCCTTTTCCATTAGTGTCTTGTGCTTACTTAAATTATAAAAGTGCGGCAAGGCGATGGATATGACATAAACCTACAAAAGTTTGCAGAAAACAACAAATTCCGTATTTTCTTAAATTAATTTATTAAATCCGTCGGATTATAACCCGTTATTTTTTTAAACTGCGTGCTGAAATAAGAAATACTGTTGTAGCCGACTTTCTCGGCCACTTCGTAAATATACAGATTGCCTTCCAGCAGCATGCCCTTGGCTTTCTCCATGCGAATGCGCGTAACATATTGGTTGAACGTTTCCTGCATGACGTTTTTGAAAATTTGCCCCAAATAATTTTTCGATATTTGCACCTTATCCGCAAGCAAACCGAGCGTAATATCCTCCATATAATGCTCGTGAACGAATTGAATGACGAATTCGACCACCTTGCGGTGCCGCATATTCTCGCTCATATGGGTGCTGTGAATAATCGTCGTCACGATCGTCTCAAGCCACGGCTCCAGTGCGCCCGACGTTTCCGGCACCGGCTCGAAAGCCGGATAAATTTGCTTCAGATCTACGCCCACATCATATAGGGAATAAGCGATAATCGCCCACAGCTCCCCCGCCAGCAGCTTCATATCCGCTTTGGCGAATGGACTGCGCTCGGCTATATAAGTCCGCACCAAGGCCTTGGCCTGCTCTTCCTGGGCGTTCCGTATCGCCTCGGCGAGCTGATGATAGAAGCGGACGGAGCGGCCGGCCGCCCCTTCCGGGCTCGGCCCCCCTTCTTCCGGCAGTTGTCTCAAAGCTTGGGAAGCGGATTCGAACGATTCGCAAATGCGGTTCCAATCGTCCTGAACCGTGCCGATTCCTGCGGCCGTATGCAGCTTCAGATGCTTGGCCAGACTCGTCGCTATGCTCTCTTGGGCTGGCACTGCCTGCTTCGGAAGCGAGCCTGCATCCGCGCCTCGTTCATCCGAATGGAGGATGAGAGCGAACTGCCTTCCGTTCATCTGCACGTAATCGTAATCGAGCGCCTGCTGCTCGACCAGCTCTTGAACGATATTTTGCACGGCGAATTGCATCACGCCGCGGTCGAACGCGTACCAATTATCGAGCCCTTCGCTTTCCAGCAGCTCCAGACAGAGGACAAGATGAGTCTGACGCTCCCACTTGGCCGCCTTCAGCTTGATCAATTCCAGATCCATAACATCCTTGGCAGCACTTCCGACCAATACGGACTTCAGCCATTCTTTGACGATATACGGTTCGAACACGCGTATTTTCTTATCGGCATCCTCATTCTCCGAATGACGCATTTTTTCTTCGCTCAGCCTGCCGATCGTTCGGCCCATCACGGTCATCAACCCTTCAATCGTGATCGGCTTGCTTAAATAATCGTCGACCTCCAGCCGCAGCGCCTGACGGGCGTATTCGAAATCGGAGTAGCCGCTCAAGATAATGAACTTGCCTTGATACTTCCGCTCGCGCAGCTTCTCGATCATCTCAAGCCCATTCATCACCGGCATATTAATATCGGTAATGACGATATCGGGCCGATGCTCCAGCACCCATTCCACTCCCTGGCTGCCGTCCAGGCATTGCCCCGCCCATTCGGCGTTCAGCTCATGCCACGGGATCGACTCGCGCATCCCTTCCAGCAGCGAAGGATCGTCGTCAATGATCGCTATTTTCCACATGATCGGCTTCGTCCTTTCCTTGGTTGTTCGAGGCAAGCTTGGGGATTCGCAGCGTGACCTGCGTGCCCTCGCGCCCTAATCCTTGGATATCCAATTGATAATGATGCTCAAAAAACGCGTCCAGCCGGGAACGGACATTGCCGATGCCGTAGCCGCCGGACGTCTTCTTGCCGATGGTCTGCGCATAGCCCAAGCCGTTTCCGTTGTCGGTAATAGTAACGAGGAGCCAGCCGTCCTCGACCTCCACGCCGATCGCAATAGCTCCGTGCTCCCGTTCGTGAAAACCGTGCTTGATGCAATTCTCCACAAAAGGCTGCAGTGTCATCTTAGGAATATAAAGCTCAAGCGCTTCTTCGGAGGCGTCCACCCGGTAATGAATTTTGCTGTCGCCAAGACGAGTGCGCTGAATCTGCAAATAATATTCGACGAAATCGAGCTCCTGCGATACCGGGATCAGCGACTCTCCGCCGGACAAGCCGATTCTCAGCATCCGTCCGGTCATATCGAGTACCCGGCTCATACGGGAATTGCCGTCTTTGATCGCCATCCAATTGAGCTGATCCAAGGTGTTGTACAGAAAATGCGGGTTGATCATCGCCTGCAGCGCCTTGATCTCCGTCTCCTTCTTGCGCCGGTATTGCTCTTCCAACGAGACCAGCAAATCCTTGATTCTTCCGAGCAGCCTGTCGTACCCGGTGAACAGC
This sequence comes from Paenibacillus doosanensis, assembly GCF_025060755.1. Lineage (GTDB taxonomy): Bacteria > Bacillota > Bacilli > Paenibacillales > NBRC-103111 > Paenibacillus_S > Paenibacillus_S doosanensis. Next base: position 40,589 of record NZ_JANYUY010000025.1, on the reverse strand, counting down.
TGGCCGAATTCGTTGTTGTAATCCCGAGGCAGCTTCGGATTCAGATCCAGCTCGGGATAGCGGTTCATGCTCTGCAGCAGCAAGTAGATCGGCTTGTTGTACATCCGGGTCAAGTACAAGCTGATCAGCAGCACCGCCACAATCGATACCGCGCCGATCGCGCACAGCACGCCGATCATCGACCAGCTGTCCTGCGCCAGCAGGTGCCACGGGGTAATTTCCGTCACGATCCAGCCCGAGCGCGTCATTTGAGAGGAGACGATCAAAGCTTTTTCAAATGAAAGCAGCTGTTTCACCGAGCTGGTTTGATGGGCTTCGCTCAGCCCGTCGACGCTTCTCACAATATTTTGGTAATCCGTTTCGTTCAGCACGATGCCGGGATTGCCGGCCTGGACGATTTTGCGGCCGCTCGAATCGAGCAGCAGCCTTAGGGACTGAAGCCCCTGCTCTCCGAGCATATCCTGAATCGTCGAAGCCTTGATGTTAATGAGGATGACGCCGGCATAATCGCCCGAGATGGAGGTCAGCTTGTGGGCAAAGCTCGCTACGGGAATGACTCCGTTCTGCGTCTGGGCGTTATGCTCCCCGATCCAGACGAAATCGCTTTGCATAACCAGATCGCTCCACGGCTCCTTGTTCATTTCTTCCAGCTTCAAATACATGATCGGGCCAATCGTATTAATGGAAGGCGGAGCCCCGATATACACATGGATGCTGTCGATGACAGGCGAGCTGAACGCGGCGCGAAGCAGCGAAGAGGTTACCCGCTCCTCCAGCGTATGGCGCTCGTACGGATCGGCCGGATTGCCGAGCAAATTGATCATATCCTGGTTGCGGGAGGCGGACAGGGAGATCGATTCGATAAAATTGAACTGCGACTGCAAATGATCGTTCAGCCCTACCAGCATCTTCTCCTGGTAAGACGCGGCGGTTTTCACAATCGATTTCATCGAGAAGTGGTAGCTCGTCCAGACAATGATCATAAGCAGCAAAATAACGAACACCGTAAAGCTGCCGAAATATAAATAGCGAATCGGATATTTTTTGAACAATCGCTCCATTGTAGTCACCTCTGCAGCTTGTGCGGTACTGGTACGCTTAAGGCATAAAACGCGAAAGACCGAAACATACCGCATGAGCGGCACATTTCGGACATCGTGTGAATCAGCCTTTGAGGCCGGAGGTGGCGATCCCTTCTACAATATAGCGCTGGGCTACGAAGAAGATGATCGTTCCCGGCATAATCGACAGGAAAGACATGGCGAACAATTGACCCCAAGGCGTGCTGGACTGCGCATCGACGAATACTTTCAAAGCCAGTCCCACCGTATATTTATCGATCGATTGAATGTAAATCATATGACCCAGGAAATCGTCCCAATTCCACAGGAAGCAGAAGATCGACATCGTCACGAGCGCCGGCACGAGCAGCGGCATAATGATCCGCCAGTAAATGCCAAACGACGTGCAGCCGTCCATCTTGGCCGCTTCGTCCAGTTCATGCGGAATGCCCCGAATGAATTGAACGAGCATGAAGATGAAGAAGGAGCCGCCGATTCCGCCCGCCAGCGCATGGGGAACGATGAACGGCAAATACGAATCGACCCAGCCGAATTTGTTAAACATGACGTACTGCGGAATAATCGTCACCTGGTTCGGCAGCATCAGCGTCAGCAAGACGATGGAGAACCAGAAGTTTTTGAGCGGGAACTTCATTCGGGCGAAGCCGAACGCCACCAGACTGCATGATAGAATCGAGGTAAAAAGCACGCTCAAAATCAGTTTAAACGAGTTGATATAGAAATGTCCGAACGAATAGCCGGTAATCGCGTTCCAGCCGCCGGGAAAATTGTCCAGCGTAGGATGCTTCGGCCAAATATCGGGAGAGGTCAGCTCCGCATTCGTCTTGAATACGGCGCCGAGCCACCAAAATACAGGATAAATGATAATAACGCAAAGAACAACCAGAACGATATGGGAGAGCAGCTTGCCGTTTTTCCGCTTCATCCTATTTGCCCCCTTCCGTCTCGTAATGAACCCATTTCTTCGAAGTCGCAAAGATCAGAAGGGTAACGATGGAGATAATGACCAGCAAGATCCACGCGAGCGCGGAAGCGTACCCCATCTGGTAGCGGCTGAACGCCTTCTCGAACAAGTACAGCGCGTACATATACGTCGATTCCATCGGTCCCCCGTGCGTGATGATGAACGCCTGCGTGAACATTTGGAACGCGCCGATCGTCTGCAAAACAAGATTAAACAAAATGATCGGAGAGAGCATCGGCAACGTCACAGAGAAGAACGTTCTTACCTTTCCCGCCCCGTCCACCGCCGAAGCCTCGTACAGCTCGGAAGGAATCTGCTTGAGCCCCGCCAGAAAAATAACCATCGACGAGCCGAACTGCCATACCGCCAGTATGATCAGCGTCGCCAGCGCGGTTTGCGGGAGGCCGATCCAGTTCTTCCCCTCAATGCCTATCTGAAGCAACAGCTGGTTGATCAATCCGTCCTTGCCGAACAAGTTGCTCCACAGAATGGCCACGGCCACGCTCGCCCCGATCAACGAAGGAAAATAGATGACCGTCCGGTAAATGAACATCCCCTGCAGCTTCATATTCAGCATGATCGCAATCAGCAGCGCTCCCCCCAGCTTTACCGGAACTGCGATAAGAACAAAGAGCAGCGTCGCCTTCAAGGAATTTGTAAATGAAGAGTCGTCGAGAAAAATTTTCTTGTAATTGGTAAGTCCGATCCATTTCTCCGCCTCCAGCAGCGAATAATCGGTGAAGGAGAAATAAAGCGACTGCAGCATCGGCCAAAAGGTCAGAAGAAAGAAGCCGATTAACCACGGAGAAATAAACGCATAGCCTTGCAAAGAAGTAAACCATTGCTTTTCCATTTTCGAAGCTGTTGTTTTCATCTGGTCACCGCCATTTATGTCTTGTTTGTATCTTAAGTATAAAAGGCATGACCGCCGCAAAAAACTAGGTAAACTAATGAATGTTTTAAGAAAACAACAAGTTCGGAAATTCTGCCCTCGTATCTTTCGCTTCTCTAGAAAACGAAGGACCGCCATGATCATATGAATGACCGGCGGTCCTGTAATCGATAATTCCCTGCTATGCCAAGCGCCTGATTTCGTTATACGCCATCAGAAGCGGCGCTACGCCGTGGCCGTTATTATCGGCGATCTGTTCACCGGACACGTAATACTCGAAGCTGCCGTCGCGGACAATGCCGGTGTCCGGATTGCGCCCGACACCCGCGCTCTTGCAAATGCCGCCGAGCAGCACCTCGCCGTTCTCCTCGCGGATGTACTGCCGCACGGTGCCGTCGAAAGCGCGCCTGCCGTACACGGCATATTCCTTAGGCAGCATGCCGAGCCGGACGCCCTTCAAGATGCCGTAAGCCATCATCAGCGTCCCGCTCGATTCCAGATAATTGCCGGAGGCATCCCCCTTGTCGACGACCTGGTACCACATCCCGCCGCTATGCTGATACGGCAGCATGCCGTCGACCGTCTCCTGGAGCAGCGCTTTAAGCGGCTCGATATCCGCTTTCTCTCCCTGCAGCAGCTCGTACACGTCGGTCAAGGCCATCGCCCACCAGCCGACGGCGCGGCCCCAGACGTTCGGCGACATGCCGCTTTCCTTGTCGCACCAGAAGATTTCCCGGCTTTCATCGTAAGCGTGATAATAGAGCCCGTTCGCTTCGTTATAAAGAAACTTCCGCACATTGGCGATTTGGTTCAACGTGTCGGAATAATCCTTGGTTTCGGCGAATTGCTTCGTATATTCCGCATAAAACGGCTGACCCATATACAGACCGTCCAGCCAAATTTGGTTCGGATAGTTCTCCTTATGCCAGAAGCTGCCGGAAGGCGTTCGCGGATAAGTCTTCAGCTGATCGTACAGCTGGTCCATCACGAATTTATATTTCGGGTCGTTCTCCTCGCGGTACAGCGGGAACAGCGCCGACGCCATTCGGATCTGATCGATGCTGTAATACGCCGGATCAATCTCGGGAATCCGGCCGTTCTCGTCGTACAGCCGGTCGATAAATTGCTTCGCAAAGCGGTATTCCGCCTGATTGCCCGTTTGCTCGTAGCTGTCCAAATACGCCTTCAATATGCAGCATTCGATATAATGCCAGCGGAGCGAATACCATTTCTCTTCCGCCATGTACTGCTCCTTCAGTTTCTCTACTAACTCGTACGCCACCTGTAACGCACCTCCATCATTCATTGCCGTCTCCGGAAGCGCAGCGTGCAGAAGACGGCTTCCCTTGCGGAAGCGTCTGCCTGTCGGCTGCGCATCCGGATGAACTTCTTTTATTATAAAATAGGGCGGAGGCCGCCGGATGACGGACTTTTTGCGATAAACAATAAAATATTGCAGAAACTAACGATTTGCTCTCTTACAGCTCGACGACCGCCTTGATCACGCCGTTTGCCGGGTTCAGCCAATCCTCGAACCGCTCGATCATCGTATCGAAGCCGGCGCGATGCGTAATGTACGCGTTAATGTCCACCGCGCTGCCAGACAGCGCTTTCATTACAACCTCGAAATCTTCGCGCGTTGCGTTGCGGCTTCCCATCAGCGTCATTTCCCGCTTGTGAAACTCCGGATCGTTAAACCGAATGTCCGCACTGACGAGCCCGACATAGACCAGCTTGCCTCCGTGGGAGACGTATTGGAATGCCGACTCCATCGACTTGGCGTTGCCCGTAGCGTCGAAGACGATCGACGGAAACTCGCCGTCCGTCAGCTCCCGCAGCTGCTCCTGCGGGTTATCCCGCACGTTCACAACCGCGTCGGCGCCGGCCCATTCCCGGCAGAAGGCCAGCCGGGCGTCGTTCATATCCATCGCGATGACGCGGGCGCCCCGCTGCTTTGCGATTGCCATAACTCCCAGCCCGATCGGCCCTGCGCCGATGACAAGCACGTTCTCTCCCGGCTGGGGATCGGCGCGTCTGACCGCATGAGCCCCGATGCTGAGCGGCTCCAGAACGGCGGATTGATCCAGCGTCAACCCGTTCGTGACGATCAAATGATCGGCCGGCACGGCAATGAATTCCCGCATGCCGCCGTCGGTATGTACGCCGAGAACGCGCATTTGCGTGCAGCAGTTCGTTTTGCCGCTGCGGCAGGCGATGCAGCTTCCGCATTCCAAATACGGAATGACGGCGACCTGATCGCCGACGGCAATCCCGCGCGCTTCTCCTGCGATCGCTTCCACCGTACCGGACAGCTCATGTCCCAAAATGCGGGGATACGTAAAATACGGCTGATTCCCCTTAAACGCATGCAAATCCGTGCCGCAAATGCCGATTCTTCGGATGCGCACTAAGGCTTCCCCCTGCTGTGGAACGGGCGCTTCCGTTTCCGTTTGGTAAAACTCGTTAATTTCTCTGCATATGATCGTTTTCATCATCCCGGTCTCCCTTCATTTCGCGGTGCTGATTACATTCCTCATTATATTCGTTTAAATCGATTACGTAATTTCGAATTTTGACCCAAACCTAACCGATTTTGATATACAATGGTAAAGGTGATAAACATGCATACGATAATCAAGCAATTTCCCGAGAGCGGCGATTTTCCGTTTCATTTCGTTTACAAAGATACGAAAAGCCCGCAAAACGAGCTGTCCGACCATATGCACGAATGGTATGAAATCGTCTATGTTCACCGGGGCGAAGGCCTCTTTTTTATCGATCAGGCGTTCTATCCGATGGCGGAAGGTGACGTGTTTCTCATTCCGGGCGATACGATACACCGGGCGATGCCGGACAAGCATCATCCGGTCACTTCCTCGATCGTCTATTTCGGCGAGCGGCTGCTTCCCGATATTTCGCTCGGCGAGTCGTTCTCTCTCCCCTTACTGTTCCGTCATATCCAGCATCGTCAAAGCTACAGAGCTTCCCTAGACTTTCACGACCGCAAGCGCTGGGCCCGGCATATCGAGGAAGTGAAGGAGGAATCGGACCGCCGCGGTCAAGGATACCGCTTCGCGCTGCGGCTCATTCTGCATCGCATGCTGCTGGAGCTGGCCCGAAGCGAACGGATGAGCTTCCAGGAATCCGTCCCTCCCGCGCCGACCCGATACCCGTGGCTGCACGAGATGCTGGGGTACATCGACGCGCACTTGGACCGGCCGCTCAGCCTGTCGTCTTTGGCCAAGGAAGCGCTGGTCAGCCCCGAGCATTTCACGCGCGTCTTCAAGCAAATGACCGGTCTGCGCCTGACCGATTATATTCACAGCAAACGCATCGTGAAAGCCAAAAGACTGCTGCGGCACTCGGCGCTGCCTACCCACGAAATAGCGGTGCTGTGCGGCTTCGAATCGCTGCCCCATTTTCACCGCATCTTCAAAAAGCATACCGAGTCGACACCCGCGGCCTGGCGGCGGGCGTCGCGGGGCTGACCGGCTGAGGGAGCCAGCCCGATGGTCTGCCAGAAATAGCGAAGAGCAGGCGCGTAAGCTGCCTGCTCAATCTCAATGTATGGAACTACGTCTGCACAGACGAATGCCATGCTTCTTCAAATTGTTCTCGCTTGGCGTCGAGAACGGCTCTCCGGCCAGACGCTACCCTTAATATCGCGCCACAACCATTTTCTTGCGCGTATAAAATTCGACGCCGTCCTTGCCGTTCGCATGCAGATCGCCGTAGAACGATTTCTTGTAGCCCGAGAACGGGAAGAAAGCCATCGGGGCCGGTACGCCGACGTTGATCCCAAGCATCCCCGCGTCGATATGCTCTCTGTAATGCCGGATCGCCTTGGCGCTATCCGTATAAAGGCAGCCGCCGTTGGCGAACTCGGAAGCGTTGGCGATGTCGATCGCTTCATCCAGCGTTTCCGCCCGGACGATGGACAGCACAGGAGCAAAAATTTCATCCGTCCAAATTTTCATGCCTTGCTTCACATGGTCGAAAATCGTCGGGCCGACGAAATAACCGCTGCCGCCCGCCGCGGGCGCCTCGCGTCCGTCCAGAAGCAGCTGCGCCCCTTCGGCGTCCCCCGCTTCGATATACTGAAGCGTGCGCGCTTTGTGGGAGTCGCGGATGACCGGCCCCAGGAAGACGCCGGCCTGCGAGCCGTCGCCGATCGTCAGCGCCTTGGCGGCCTCGGTCAGACGGCTCACGAGCTCGTCCGCTACGCCGCCTACCGCTACGACGACGGAGGTGGCCATGCAGCGCTCGCCGGCGGAGCCGAAGGAGGCGTTGATGATCTCCTTGACCGCGAGATCGAGGTTTGCATCCGGCATGACGATGGAATGGTTCTTCGCGCCGGCCAGCGCTTGCACCCGTTTGCCGTGAGCGGCCGCCGTCTTGTATACGTACTCGGCTACCGGCTGGGAGCCGACGAAGGAAATCGCGCTCACGCCCGGATGCTCCAGCAGGCCGTTCACGACATCATGCGCGCCGTGGACGATATTGAACACGCCGTCCGGCAGCCCCGCCTCGGTCAGCAGCTCGGCCAGCCGGTTCGCGAGCAGCGGCGTGCGCTCCGACGGCTTCAGCACGAACGTATTGCCGCAGGCAATGGCCAGCGGAAACATCCAGCAGGGCACCATCATCGGGAAGTTGAACGGCGTAATCCCGCCGACGACGCCGACCGGATAGCGATGCATGTTCGACTCCAGTCCTGTAGCAATATCCGGCAGAGTGCTGCCCATCATCAGCGTCGGAGCCCCTGCGGCGAATTCGACGCATTCGATGCCGCGCTGCACTTCGCCGTAAGCTTCGCCGTAGCTTTTGCCGTTCTCCTTCGTGACCAGCTCGGCCAGCGCCTTCCAGTTATCGACCAGCAGCTGCTGGTATTTGAACAAAATGCGCGCTCTTCTCGGAACGGCGACCTGCTTCCATTCTTGGAAAGCTTCCGCGGCTGCCGCCACCGCCCGGTCGACGTCTTCCCGCGTCGACAGCGGCACGGTCGCCAGCGTCTCGCCCGTCGCCGGATTCGGCACGGTCTCGTATCTAGAGGATGCCGATTCCACCCACCGGCCGCCGATAAAATTGTGTAATGCGGGCACCGCCGCTGTATGTGTAGGTTGTGTCATCACGAATCTCTCCTTTGTTTAGAAGCCCAAAATGGTAAACTTGCCGAGCGCCGCTTCCTGAACGGCCGCCATCGGCCGCTGGAACAAGCCGATCCGGTCGAACGCCTTCGGCTTCTGCTCCATCTCCTCGCGCAGCGTTTGACCGAAGGCCATGCGCAGCGCCGTGCCGATATTGATCTTGGCGACGCGCGCCGAGGCGAGTCTGCGCAGCTGATCGTCCGGCACCCCGCTGGAGCCGTGGATGACGAGCGGCGTGTCGACCAAGCTCTGGATGCGCTCCAGCAGCTCGAAGTCGATGCTCGCCTCCTGCGTCTCCATCCGGTGCACGGTTCCGACCGATACGGCCACCGCGTCAATCCCCGTCTCGCGTACGAACTGCCGGACCTCGTCCGGGTCGGACAGCTGATGCTTCATCGCAATCGACGGATCGCTGTAGCCGACGGAGCCGATTTCCGCTTCGACCGAGATGCCGCGCTCATGCGCATAATCGACGATTTCCTTCGTCCGGCGGATGTTCTCCTCCAGCGGCAGCTGAGAGCCGTCGTACATGACGGAGCTGAAGCCGTGCTCGATCGCCGAGGAGCAAACCTCGAAATCTTTGCCGTGATCGAGGTGCACGCAGACCGGGACGGAGGCGCTGCGGGCCGCCTGCAGCATCAGCGGCGCCAGATAAGCGAGCGGCATATGCTGAATCGCCGGAATGTTGGCGGCCAGAATGACGGGGGCTCCTTTGGTCTCCGCCGCCCGAATGACCGGAATGATATCCTCATAGCCGAATATATTGAACGCCGGCACCGCATAATCCTTTGCCGCGGCTTCATCGGCGAGCTGTTTCAATGTGACCAGCATGGTCGTATCTCCCCTTCTCGTTGCGGTTTTTCCAAGCATGATAACGGCTCTTAACGGCTCGTATGCTTGTCGATTACGGCTTGAATTTCTTCCGCCGTCGGCATCGCGTCCGAGCAGCTGTGGCTGGAAACGACGATGGATGCGGAAGCCGCCCCGAACTGCTGGCTGCGCGAAATGTCCCAGCCGTTCATCAAGCCGTAGATGAAAGCTCCCGCGAACGAATCGCCGGCGCCGAACGTCTTGACGACATTGGCCGGGAAGGTCGTGCCCGTGAAGCTTTGCCCGTCCTTCGTGAAGGCGACCGAGCCGTCTCCGCCGTGCTTGACCAGCACGATTTTGGCATGATGCGCAAACCAGCGGTCGGCCGTCGCCTGATCGTCTTTTTGCAGCGGCCCGTAAGGCGCTTCGAGCAGATCGAACTCTTCTCTGCCGCCCAGAATGACGTCGCTCTTCTCCGCCACGAGAGCGCAGTAGATGCCGGTTTCTTCACGGGATGACCACGAATAAGGGCGGTAATCGATATCGAAGAAGACGACGACCCGATGCTTTCTCGCCAGCTCCACCGCTTTGAACACGGCTTCCCGGGAAGGGCTCGCCGCAAGCGCGGTGCCGGAGATCATGATCGCTTTGGCGTTCTTGATATATTCCTCGCGGATATCGGCGGGCTCCAGCTTCAAGTCGGCCACATTATCGCGGTACATCAGAATGCTGCAATCGGTAGGCGATTTGATCTCGGTAAAAGCAAGCCCGGTCACCGTGCCCGACTTGTCGGTAATGACGTTCGACGTGTCGATGCCGCGATCCTCCAAATACTTCGTAATGAAGCGCCCGTGCTGATCGTCGGACACGCGGCCGATAAAGCCGGAGGCTTTGCCCAGTCTCGCTACGGCAATCGTAATATTGGCGGGCGAGCCGCCGACATATTTGGTAAACGTTCTCGTCTCTTCCATCGGACGGTGAATTTCGTTCGCGTTCAAATCGATGCACAACCGGCCCAAGCCGATAAAATCCATCGGACGGCTCTCTTCAAACGTAATCAAGCTCATATTCGGCCTCCTCGTTCACTCGTTTATCGTTACTTCCAGCTTTCAAAAATCCATTCATGATCGGTATCGTTCTTGAATTTCCACGTTCTGACCGGCCCGGCCATGACGTTCAAATAATACAGGTCATAGCCCGGAGGCGCCGAGACCGGATGGTAGCCCCTCGGAACGAGCACGGCATCCCCGTTGCTTACAGCCAGCGTTTCGTCCAGCGAACGGTCGTCCGTATATACCCGCTGGATGGCAAAACCGTGCTCGGGCTGTACTTTATGATAATACGTTTCTTCCAAATACGACTCCTCCGGAAGCCGCTCCTCGTCATGCTTATGCGGGGGATAGCTCGACCAGTGGCCGCTTGGCGTCAGCACCTCGACGACGAGCAGACTGTCCGCCGGCTCCTGCTCGGGGAGAATTTGATGAATGCGCCGCTCGGCGCTGCCTTTGCCGCGAATTTCGACCTCAATCTGCGACGGGGCGATCAGTCTCGCTGCGTACGTTCCTTTGCCGGGAGCTCTGCACACGGCCAGCTCCAGCGCCGTCAACGCTTCAACCTCGTAACGGTCGCCGGACGGGACATAGACCGCATAAGGCGGAATTTGCTCGAATACGCTCATCCGCTCGCCGATGCTCTCCCAGCGCTCTTGCTCCGTCGAGACGTTCCCCTTGCCGCCGATGAGCACGAGGCATACTTCCTCGTCCCCCGTCTCCTGCTGCAGCCGCTGTCCGGCCTCCAGCCGGAACACTTCAAAGCCTACATACCGCCAGCCCGCCGATTCAGGCGTAATGCGCAGCACGCTACCGTCCGATGCGGGTGCCGCGCTGCTTACGATCAACTCGCTTTTTGCCATTGCCGTCTCCTCCTTCATTCCGGTGCTCCATTGTCCGTATCCTTCCGTCCCGCACATCTATCCGTTTTTTTGGCGAACGCTTAATAACATGGTGAAAAACGCCCGCTTCGCATGCGAAAGCATCCTCCGATCGCTCTTGTCCCCGGATTTCTTGAATAGGTAAGCCCGTGTAACGGGTGAAATCCGAGAACAAAGGCGAACGCTTCGCTTCTCCGGATTGCTCTCGCTTGCTTCGCTCGCTTGTTCACCCGCCGTTTAAGGCTCGCCGTTTCTCTAATTCTCTAATGGATATTAACCAACACTGACCTCGATCTCGCTCAGCTTCACGGGTCTGCCTTCCGTCAGCGATACTTTGGCCGCATAGGCGATCTTTTCCGCCTGGAAAGCGTCGTTGCCGTCTACCGGCACCGGCTGTCCGTTCAAGACGCTGTCGATAAACTGGCGCGTCTCGTCGATATACGAATCGTGATACCGCTCAAGGAAAAAATATTTCGGATTGTCGCGGACAACGCCGTCCTTCGTGCTGATCTCCGCCGTCGTCGGATGATCGTTCTGCACGCCTATGCTCCCTTCCGAGCCGAACACCTCGACCCGCTGATCGTAGCCGTATACCGCCTTCCGGCTGTTGTCGATAACGCCGAGCGCGCCGCTCGCAAACTTCAGGCTGATGACCGCCGTGTCGATATCCCCCAGCTCCCCGATCACCGGATCGACGAGCACTGCGCCCTGCGCGTAAACCTCGGTCACCTCGCTGCCCGACAAATAGCGGGCCATATCGAAATCGTGGATCGCCATGTCCATGAACAAACCGCCGGACACCTTGATGTAGTCGCTGCTTGGAGGCGCCGGATCGCGCGACGTAATTTTGATCAAATGCGGATCGCCGATGCGGCCGGCTTGCACCAGTTCGCGCACCCGTTTGAAATTATGATCGAATCTGCGGTTGAACCCCGTCTGCAAGACGACGCCCGCCTGCCGCACCTCTTCCAGCGCCGCCGCCGTTTGACGATAGTCAAGACTGATCGGCTTTTCGCAAAAAATATGTTTGCCCGCTCTGGCCGCTTCGGTAATAAAAGGAACATGAGTATTGGTCGATGAGCAAATAAAGACGGCTTGAATTTCCGGGTCCTGCATAATGTCCTTATAATTGTCCGTAACGGCCGCAATGCCGAGACCGGCGGCCCAGCCGCGCAGTTCGTCCGTCACATAAACGTCCGAGATAATGCGAATGTCGGCGCGGCCGTTGCGCGTCAGATGCTCCGCATGCAGCCGCCCGATTCTTCCGGCGCCGATAATGCCAATGATTAGCTTCTCCATAGTATGACCTCACTGTCGTTCGAATGGGGTTAAGCGCTTAATCTTTCTGCATAAAGCAATAACTCGTTATCTTCCCTTGTCGTTCCCCGGCAGGCTCCGCCTTGTTTATACAGGCATCGCTTGCAAGTAATCCTTGGCCTTCTGAGCGTATTCCACCGGATCGGCGATCGCCGGGTCCTGCTCCGCCTCGATAATCATCCAGCCTTCATAGCCGCGGGCCGCCAGCTCGCTGAAGATCGGTTTGAAATCGATGCAGCCGTCGCCGGGTACGGTGAATATGCCTCGGCGCACCGCTTCTCTGAAGCGAATGCCCTCCCGGCGCTTCCAATCCAGCACATCCTGACGAATATCCTTCAGATGAATATAGCGAATCCGGTCGTAATACGTGCGAAGGATGTGCAGCGGATCGCTGCCGCCGAAGTAAGCGTGACCCGTATCGTACAGCATATGGACCAGCTGCGGATCGGTCGATTCCATCAACCGGGCAATTTCTTCCCCGCTCTCCACCACGGTTTCTCCGTGATAGTGGTACACGAGCTGCATCCCGTTATCCCGGCAGTAGCGTCCCGCTTCGTTCAGCCCTTCGGCCATATGCTTCCACTGCTCGTCGGTCAGCGGCTCGATACGGACCGAGTTGTTCTTCAGATCCTCGAAGGCGTTGCCCGTTTCGCAGGTGACGACGTATCGGCAGCCCATCGCTTTCAGAAAATCCGCATGCTCGCGGAACGATTGCAGCTCCTCTTCCCGGCGCTCCGGCTGGCTGAAGTGGACCGATTTCCACTGCGACGTCAGCACCATATGATGGCGGTCCAGCAGCTCCTTGAGCTGCTTCGTATCGCGCGGAAACTTGCGGCAAAACTCCGTTCCTTCAAAGCCTAGCCGGGACATGTCTCCAAGCACCTGCTCCGCCGTGTAATGATCGCCGAGCTCCATAATATCTTCGTTGACCCAGTTGATGGCCGAGATCCCGTACTTCACATTCATGGAAAAAGGCTCCTCTCTTTGATTGGCAACCGCGGGCGAACCGCGTCCGCACTGTTTCACGTTTCTAAGAAATGTGACGATCGATTGGCGTCCTGCGGTCGGGTCGATAGAGACTTCTGCTTGCGGAAACCTCTGCCGATCGCCGACCATCCTCTTATCCCGACCGCTTTACCATTTGGGCACCGTGCTCAATTTTGCCTGCAGCTCCTCGTAAGACCGCTTCACGCCGTCCATCTCGGATACTTCGGCCACCCCTACATGCCACCACGATTCGTAGCCGTCCGTATTGGTGCCCGGCAGCACTTTAATATCGATCAGGGTCGTGACCTGCTCTCCTTTGGCTTTCTCCAGCGCATCCCGCAGCTCTTCCACCGTTCGCGCCGAATACGACTTGGCCCCGAGACTGCGGGCATGCGCCGCAAAATCAATCGGCATATAATCGCCGCTCAGCTGCGCCGTCTCCTCCGAGCGAGAGCGGAATTCATTGCCGAAGCTGCCGCTGCCGTGTCCCCGCTGCAAGTTATGAATGCATTGGAAACCATGATTGTCGAACAGCACAATCGTAATCTTCCGTCCTTCCTGCAGGCTCGTCACCAGCTCCGAATGAAGCATCAGATAGCTGCCGTCGCCGACCAAAGCGTATACTTCGCGGTCCGGCTCGGCCAGCTTAATGCCGAAAGCGCCGGCGACCTCATAGCCCATGCAGGAGAAACCGTATTCCATATGATACGTCTTCGGCTGCGTCGTTCTCCAGACGCGGTGCAGGTCGCCCGGCAGACTGCCCGCGGCGCAGACGATAACGTCGCGTTCACCAAGGAAGCCGTTGATTTCTCCCAGCACGCGGGTTTGCGCCAAGCCGTCCGCCCGTTCGATACTATACAGCCGGTCGACTTCACCGTCCCACTCCCGCTTCCAATCGGACAGCTCCTCCGGACTGTAAGCCGAAGCATAGCCTTGCGCCTTAAGCTCCGCAGCAATCGCCTGCAGCGCCTCGCGGGCATCGGCCGTCACATAAGTGCCGTCCAGCTTGTAAGCGTCCAGCCCGCTTACATTGATATTCAGAAACTCGACGCCCTCCCGGGAAAACGCCGTCTTCGACGCCGTAGAGAAGTCGGACATCCGCGTCCCTACGCCGATGATCAGATCGGCCTCAGCCGCCAGCCGGTTCGCCGCCAGCGTTCCCGTTACCCCGACGCCGCCGAAGCTAAGCGGATGCTGCCAGGAGATCGCGCTTTTGCCTGCCTGCGTCTCGGTTACGGGGATGCGGAACGCTTCCGCGAACTGCCTCAGCTCCTCGGTGGCGAGCGAGTAGTGAACGCCGCCTCCGCACACGATCAGCGGCCGCTTCTTGCCGCGGATCAGCTCCGCCGCGCGGGCGACAGCCGACGCCGCCGCGGGCTTGCGGTCGATATGATGGACCCGCTTGGCCAGAAATTCCGCCGGATAGTCGTAGGCTTCACACTGCACATCCTGCGGCAGGCACAGCGTGACGGCCCCCGTCTCCGCCGGATCGGCGAGCACGCGCATCGCCTGGAGCGCAGCCGTCATCAGCTGCTCGGGACGATTGATGCGGTCCCAATATTTGCTCACCGGCTTGAACGCGTCGTTCGCCGTCACCGTATAATCCAGCGGATACTCCACCTGCTGGAGCACCGGATCGGGCTGCCGGCTGGCAAATACATCCCCGGGCAAGAGCAGCAGAGGAATCCGGTTCACCGTAGCTACGCCTGCAGCGGTAACCATATTAAGCGCGCCCGGCCCGATCGACGACGTGCAGGCGAACATCTCCAGCCGGTTTTTCTGCTTTGCGTAAGCGATTGCAGCATGAGCCATACCCTGCTCGTTTTTCCCTTGAATAAACGTTATTTCATCCTTGTACTGCTCAAGCGCCTGGCCGAGCCCCGTCACGTTGCCGTGGCCGAAAATCCCCATAACGCCCTTGAACATTTTGTGCTCGGTACCGTCGATTTCGATGTACTGGTTATTCAAAAACTGAAGCAACGCCTGGGCCATCGTTAATGTGACCGTTTTCATAAACCGCTCCTCCGCCTTGTTAAATTAAGCGCTTCACCTAAACAATATATTGCATAACGACAGTAAACATTCTTGAAAATAATGAAAATCGAACTCCATCAGGTTAAGCGCTTTCCCTTAGTTCAAATTTATACCATAATCAGGTTCGTTGTCAATGAGAAATTAGGCCTTTCTTTATCGTCATGACAGAACAAATCCCCCAAAAGCCATCCATGCCGCCGACGCGGCACCACAGACAATGGAAATGGGGTACCAAGAGTAATTTCCAGGGTAGTGACGTGATGCACTGAAGCTTATTCCGTCCGCATCCAGCCTAAGCTGGATCGGCGTCTAACAATTCCTCTGGGCTGTGCATCATTTCCTAAACATTAAAAAAAGCACCCTCCCGCATAGGCGAAAAGGGTGCTTCGGACTTCGCTTTGTTACTGTTTGCTTGCCGCTTCGGCGCTAATCCGTTCTATGAACTGCCCGATACTCATCGCACCGAGATCGCCGCCAATGCGGCCCCGGACCGCGGCTTGCCCGCTCTGCTTCTCGCTTTCCCCGAGCACGAGCATGTACGGCACCTTCTCCAGTTGGGCCTCGCGGATTTTGTAACCGAGCTTCTCGCTGCGGACATCGACCTCGACGCGTATACCGGCGTCTTCCAGCCGTTTTTTCACCTGCAGCGCATAATCGATGTAATTGTCGGACACGGGCAGCAGCTTCGCCTGAACCGGCGCCAGCCACACCGGGAACGCCCCGCTGAAATGCTCCGTCAAAATGCCGATAAACCGGTCGATCGAGCCGTATATCGCCCGGTGAATGACCACCGGTCTATGCTTCTGATTGTCTTCGCCGATATAGCTCAAATCGAATTTCTCCGGCATCTGGAAATCGAGCTGGATCGTCCCGCACTGCCAGCTGCGTCCGATCGCATCGAGAATATGAAAGTCGATCTTCGGCCCGTAGAACGCGCCGTCGCCTTCGTTCAAACGGTACTCGATGCCGCGGTGCTCAAGCACGTTCCGCAGCGACGTTTCCGCTTGCTGCCACAGCTCCTCCGAACCCATCGAGTCGTCGGGGCGCGTAGACAGCTCGATTCTGTACGCAAAGCCGAAGACGGCGTACATCCGGTCGATCAGCGCGATGACGCGGCCGATCTCTTCTTCGATCTGATCCGGCCGCACGAACAAATGCGCGTCGTCTTGGCAGAACGTGCGCACGCGCATCATCCCGTTCAAAGCGCCGGAATATTCATGCCGATGTACTTGGCCGAACTCCGAAATCCGGATCGGCAGCTCGCGGTACGAATGCAGGCTGTTTTTGAAAATAAGCATATGCCCCGGGCAGTTCATCGGCTTGAGCGCAAATCTCGTATCGTCGACTTCCGTAAAGTACATGTTTTCATGGTAGTGATCCCAATGCCCCGACTGCTCCCACAGCCTCTGGTTCATCATGAACGGCGTGCGGACCTCGTCGTAGTCGTGCTTCTGCTGCATCTCCCGGGAATAGTCTTCCAGCTGCGTGCGGATCGCCATCCCTTTGGGCAAGTAAAACGGCATGCCCGGCGCCTCCTCCGAGAACATAAAGAGCTGAAGCTCCTTGCCGAGCTTGCGGTGGTCGCGCTTCTTCGCCTCTTCCAGCAGATGCAGATGCTCCTCCAGCTGGGCTTTCTTAGGGAAAGCCGTTCCGTAAATGCGCTGCAGCATCTTGTTGTTCGAATCGCCGCGCCAATAAGCGCCGGCTACGTTTTGCAGCTTGAAGGCTTTAATCCGGCCTGTCGACGGCAGATGCGGCCCGCGGCACAAGTCGAAAAACTCCCCTTGATCGTATATCGAGATCTCCGAATCCTCCGGCAAATCGCGAATCAGCTCCAGCTTCAGCGGGTCGCTCAGCTCCTCGAACGTGCGGATCGCTTCCTCCCGGCTCACTTCGCGGCGGACGATCGGCAGATTTTCCTCGGCAATCCGCTCCATCTCCCGCTCGATTGCTTCGAGATCGTCCGTCGACAGCGGCTTCTCGATATCGATGTCGTAATAAAATCCGTCCGCGATAACCGGTCCGATACCGAGCTTCACGGCCTTCTGTCCGTAAATCCGCTTGATCGCCTGCGCCATCAAATGCGCCGTGCTGTGCCGGTACACTTCAAGCCCCTCGGGGCTGTCCAGCACAACGATCTGCACCTCGCTGTCCTCCTCGATCGGCCGGTTCAAATCGACCAGTCTGCCGTTCAGCTTGCCTGCCACGGCCTGCTTTTTCAAGCTTGAACTGATGGATTCGGCCACTTGCTCGATCGTGGTCCCCCGTTCAAACTCCTTAACTGCTCCATCCGGCAAAGTGACTTTCATCCTCATGGCATAGCCTCCGTTCATTTTGATAAGATTTTTTCACCGCACTTGTATATGTGAACGCAAAAAAACGCATCTCTCCCAAGGGACGAGTGCGTTCAAGCTCGTGGTTCCACCCTGATTCGAACTTGTACTTTATCCGCCGTGCCGCCCGTACGCTGCCGCAATCATGCGCATAAAAAGTGCAAGTTCCTCAAGCATCCGGTAACGCGGATGAGACGGTAGTGCCTACTGCTGCAAATCAGGGGGACCGCAGGGTTCGGCATCACGGCTGCAAAGGGGTAATTTACGCTTCCGGTCGCTGAAGGAGCTCGCACCTAACCTCCTCTCTCTGACAGCCCTTGAAGGAAACCATGTCTTTGGTCATCGCCTGAATATGATATTGGTTCATTATTATACGGACCGAATTTGAAAAGGTCAAGCGGGGCATACAATTTATTTTATGGAAACCGCGCCGAGCCCCATCCAATAAGAATTTAAATTGAAGGTAAATATTCCCAAACACCGGCCGTTATAGTATTCTAAAAACAAGCTTCACATTCATGCCGTAACCTATAACCGCTTAGGAGGTGCCTTCCCATGAAGCCGCAATCCGACCGCCTGAACCAGGCTGTCCGTAAGATACAATCTTTCATCCGCCGGCTAAGGCAGATGACGATCGACCTCGGTTAATACAGGTACGGCGGCGGCAAGCTTGCTCATCGCCGGTCTGGCCCGCACATCATCGCATTGGATAACGAGTGGCGATCCAAACAAGCTGCCGCCCTTTCGCCGCACGCATCCTAAGCCACCGCACTATGAGGTTACGGCCGCTTCGGCGTCAGAATCCCTTACGTCAACGCCGCGGTTGAGCCGCGGACGACCAGTTCCGGCATCAGCACGACCCGCTGCCGCATCGACTTCTCTCCCTTGATCTCCTGCATGAGCAAATCCATCGCCTGACGGCCGATTTCCTGAATCGGCTGGGCTACCGTCGTCAGCGGCGGATCGATGATCGTCGCCAAAATCGTGTTGTCGAAGCCGACGACCGAGAGCTGCCGCGGCAGCTGCAAACCGCGCTCGCGGGCGGCTTGAATCGCGCCGATGGCGAGCAGGTCGTTGCAGGCGAAGACGGCCGTCGGCGGCTCGCCCAGTTCAAGCAGCCGGCGCATCGCTTCCTTGCCGCTGTCCACGGTAAATTCGCCGGCGGCGATCAGCCGCTCGTCCGAGGCGACGCCCGCCTCCGCCATCGCCTGCTTGCAGCCGCGAATCCGCTCTCGGTTGCTCATCGTGTTCACGTCCTCCGCCAATATCGCAATGCGCCTATGCCCCAGACCGGTCAGATGGCTCCCCGCCTGGTATCCGCCGAGAAAATCGTCCACCATCACCGTATCGACGGCAAGCGCCGGCATTTCCCCGGTAATCAGCGTGATCGGCACATGCTGCTGAATCAGCTTCTTGAGAAACAGATCCTTCTCCGTACGGGTCGCCACGATGACGCCGTCCACCCGCTTTTGCGTCAGCAAAGAGAAATATTTGATCTCCCTGTCGGGATCGTTATCCGTGCTGCAAATAAACACGTTGAATCCGTACTCATGCCCCCGGTCTTCCACCGCCCGGGCAATTTCCGCAAAAAACGGGTTCGCCAGATCGGGCAGCGTGAGTCCCACGGTAAACGTGCTTTTGCCGGTCAGCGCGGAGGCCACCATGCTCGGCTGATATTTCAGCTGCTCCATAATATTCGTAACATGCTTTCTAGTTTTATCGCTGATGCGGCCCGTGCCGTTAATCACCTTCGACACCGTTGCAATCGAAACCCCGGCGGCTTGAGCGACATCATAGATGGTCGGCTTCATTCGCTGCTCCTTTCAAGCTCTCCGTACAATACAAGCTCATGCTTTACGTTTTTATTGTCTATCATACGACATGAGGACAAGCGCTGTAAACGCCAAGGTGAGCGCTTACCCTAATTTTCCTTGAACCGGCGGAATCAGCGCAACAACAAAAGGCAACCGTATGACAAGAAGTCATATGATTGCCTTGATTTTATTATGTAAAAATTTTACATTTATCCCGTGGGGCGCACTCTATCCTCAGAATAAACGATCCCAAAGAAAAAGTCTACTCTTTTTTATCCATTTCTTTTATAGTGAAGCTGCCGCTTCCGCGGGGCGGCCAGTGCTTAGTCAAATACACGCCTCTGCCACAAATCGTATAAAAAAAGGAGCAACCGTTATGCAGACAAGAAATCTCGGAACGCTGCAAGTATCCGCCATCGGCCTCGGCTGCATGGGCATGTCCGAATTTTACGGCGCGGCCGACGATACGCAATCCGCAGCCGTCATTCTTCAAGCTCTGGAGCATGGTATCCATATGTTCGATACGGCGGATCTGTACGGCGTCGGCGGCTCGAATGAACTCCTTCTGGGCGCGGCTCTCCGGGGCCGCCGCTCCGAAGCAATCATAGCGACCAAGTTCGGCGTTATGCGCGACCAGCACGGCCGCGTGCTCGGCATGAACGGGCGGCCCGAATATGTCAGGCAAGCGGCCGAAGCGAGCTTGCGCCGGCTGGGAACGGATTATATCGATCTGTATTACCAGCATATGCCCGATCCGGACGTACCTATCGAAGAAACGGTAGGCGCTATGAGCGAGTTGGTTACGGAAGGGAAGGTGCGTTATCTTGGACTCTCGAATGTCGATGCGGATACCCTGATAAGGGCGAGCCGCATTCATCCCATCGCCGCGCTGCAATCGGAGTATTCGTTATGGAGCCGCGAGATCGAAGCGCTGCTTCCGGCGGCGCGCAAGCTGGGGACCGGTATCGTAGCTTACAGTCCGCTCGGCAAAGGATTTTTGTCCGGACAGATCAAGCGGTACGAGGATTTCGCCGAGGACGATATCCGGCGTCATTTTTCCAGATTTCAAGGAGATAACTTCCGCTATAATCTGGAGCTTGTTTCCGTACTGGAGCAGATTGCCCGGGAAAAGGACGCCACTTCCGCGCAAGTCGCGCTAGCCTGGATTCTGCGGCAAGGACATGACATCGTACCGATACCGGGAACCAAACGGCCGGCTTATTTGCTGGAAAATATAAAATCGCTGGAGCTCACGCTGGAGCCCGGAGATTTGGAGCGGATCGACCGGATGGCCGGCCGGATCAAAGGAGATTTCGACGTTACGGGCGACACTCTGGATACGCTCGAAGCTGCCGACGCTTCGGATAACGAATAACCCGGCACATACAGCTTCCCGCCCCGCCCGCTTCGAACGCCATAAAGCCATGCGGCACAATTAGGGACGGCTTCTGTACTCTACAGACAGTGCCGTTCTTCCTTGCTGCATGGCCTTTTTTAGGCGAACGATAATGCTACTGCTATTTTCAATCGAAATAAATCGGGTTCGTCAGCGCAGCCACCAGCAGCCGGCCCGCCTCGGCAAAATACCTGCGCACCTCGACGCGGCAAAACTTCAACCCCGCCGCATCCAGCGTTAGCGCGGCCGCATCGCCGTCATCCGCCGCGTACGTCTCCTCCTTCACAAGCCCCTGCTCGCCGATCCAGCGCACAAGGTCTCCGGCCTGAAGGCCTCGCGCATGCAGCGCGACGCAGCCCGCCTGCTCCCGCTCGCCCGCCGGAACCGCGTCCCCGGTCCGGTACGGCCCGCAGCGCAGCTCCAGGAACGGCCCGTCCGGCGCGAACGACAAGCATACATGCCCGCAGCCGGCGGCATCCAGAATCCCCTGCGCCGTCCTCGTCTCCGCGTACACCCATGTGCACGGCATCGCGTGCCGCACGTGCGGGTCGGGGCGGTGCACGTCGCTGCCTCCGACCGCGACCAATCGGCGGCCGCTCGCCAGCTGCCGCTGCCACCACTGCAGCGCCCGCTCGTTGCGCTCGGCCCACGGGCCGTTCCACACTTCGACCCAATCGTAGTCGACGTCGAAATCCCATTCCCACGGACAGTACTCGCAGTGGGGATGGTTCAGCACGATCCGCGCCCCGCGCTCGCGGGCGGTGCGCAGCCGCTCGTTGACATCGGCCTGATCGCTCACGCGGAAATCGTCCAGCGGATCGGCAACGCCGAGAAAGTTGCTGTGGCCGTAATTCGTCGTGAACTCCATCCCCGGAATCATCACGACGGACGCGCCGCGCGGGTAAGCCTCATTTTGACTGCATGTGTTATGATCGGTCATCGCGATAAAGTCGCAGCCGAGCCGTTCCATAATCGCGGCATTGTCCTCCAGCGTATATTTGCCGTCGCTGTGCACGCTATGCGCGTGCAGATCCCCCTTCAGCCAGCGCGGCGCAGACAAGCTGACGGTCACCGTAACCATCACTTCGCAGCCTTCCTCCGGCACCCGGTAGGCGTTATGCAGCACCGCCCAAGCGCCGGGCGCAAGCTTGCCGGGCATATACCCCGGCGTCGCCCGTTCGAGGCCGATCCGAAACCCGGTGCGCGCGCCGCCGCTCCAGCCCCGGACTCTTGCCGCATCCCGCACGCCGAGGTCAATGACGGCTTTGGCCTCGCCGAACGATTCGACCGAATAAGCGACGGTCAGCTCCTCCGCCCGTTCCGGCATTTCGAACGGAATCTCGATATAGGCTCCCTGCTCGCCGGGGGCGATTCTGCGTTGGATGACGCGCCGTACCGTGTGCTCCCCGGCTGTAGCTTCCGTATGATGCTCTGCCATAAGACCTGTCTCCTCTTCTTCCCATTTGCTCTAAAAGGGTGGTGAAAAGTCCGCTGCGGCTTCCAGTTGATCCTCCATCCGCCGTTGAAATCGGATTACTTGGATTATTTTCCCATATTCCCATAGAGAGAATCCGTTTTCAAAGGCGAACGCTTCGCTGGCTTTTTCACCCTGTTTCTAATCCATCCGCACGACGGCGACGATCGGATAATGGTCCGACGGATAAGCGCCGTCCACCTGCGAGCGCTCGACCAGCGTCCTTACGACCTGCGCGTTCGGGGAGACGAAAATATAATCGATCGGCTCGCCCTCCGAGCCGCCCCGGAAGCTGTGCGCCGTCAGGCCCGGCTGCCCGTCCAGCGCCGTATAAGCGTCGGTAAGCCAGCCCTTCGGCCCGTCTTCCTCCGTCTGCCCCCGCAAATAACGGATCGGCCGATCGCCCGGAGCGCTGTTCATATCCCCCATCACGATCACGGGTGCGGAGCTGCCTGCTCTATGCTTGGCGACATAATCCCAAATGACCTTCACCCCGTTATCCCGCGCTTCCTGGCTGTAATGGTCGAGATGGGTGTTGAACACGGCGAATTCGCGCCCGTTCTCCCGGTCCCGAAAGACCGCCCAGGTGCACATTCTCGGAAAATAGCTGTTCCAGCTCTTCGAAGCCGCCGTCTCCGGATTCTCCGACAGCCAGAAGTGCCCCTGCTGCTCCGCCGTCAGCCTATCCTTACGGTAAAAGATCGCGCAATGCTCGTCCTCACGCCCGCCGAACCGGCCCATGCCGACCCAGTCGTAATCCTCCAGCTGCCCGTGCAGCTCGGTCAGCATCGATGCATATCCTTCCTGCGTCCCGACCACAACCGGTGCGTGCGCCTTGATCATTCCGGCCGCGCGCTCTATCCGGTTCGGCCAGGCGTTATCCCCGTCGCTCGGCGTATTGCAGCGCAAATTAAACGTCATCATCGTATAGTCCATGGAATGCTTCTCTCCTTTTTCAAAGTCCGCTGCGGCCCCTTGCGATATGGACCGCCGGAGTTATTCCTTCACCGATCCGAGCATAATGCCGTGAATAAAATATTTTTGCAAAAACGGATACACCACCAGAAT
Source organism: Paenibacillus doosanensis (assembly GCF_025060755.1). Taxonomy (GTDB): domain Bacteria; phylum Bacillota; class Bacilli; order Paenibacillales; family NBRC-103111; genus Paenibacillus_S; species Paenibacillus_S doosanensis. Next base: position 17,344 of record NZ_JANYUY010000025.1, on the reverse strand, counting down.
CGGAACCATGGAGACGACGATTTTGGCGGCGTTCAGCGTCTTATCCGACACCTTCATCAGCAGCTCCGCCTGCGATGAATCCAGCTCCACGATGTTCAGATTGACGACGAGCTGCTGAATATACGTCTGCAGCGGATAATTTTCCGCGCTGCGCATAAAGATCATCCCGTCAAAAAACGCGTTCCAATGCCCGACGATGCTAAACAGCGTCACGGTGGCGAGCGACGGCAGAGACAGCGGCACGAATACTTTGACCATCATGTACCACGGCCCCGCTCCGTCCATATATCCCGCATCGCTCAGCTCCTTGGGCATGTTGCGGAAGAAATTCATCAGCAAAATGACGTTGAACACCGGCACCGCTCCGGGCAGCACCAGCGCCCAAATCGTATTGAACAGCCCGAGCCCTTTCACCGTCAAATACAGCGGAATGATGCCCCCGCTAAACAGCATCGTGAAGAGCATAAACCACATGTACACGTTGCGGTGTGGGAATTCCTTGCTGCTTCTCGACAGCGGATACGCCATCAGAATCGTCAGCGCGAAGTTGATCGCGCCGCCGACCAGCACTCTTTTGACCGAAACGAAGAACGAATTGAGAAAATGCGGCTCCTCCATAATTCTCCGGTACGATTCCACATTAAAGCCTACCGGCCAAAATTTGACGAAGCCCCCGGCCGCAGCCGCATTGTCGCTGAACGATACGGAGAACGTATGTAGAACGGGCGCGAGGGAGACGATCGAGATCAGCACCATAACAAGCAGCAGCAAAGCTTCGGCCAAGCGGGCCGAAACGGTTTTATTCCGAACCATCAATCATTCACCTGCTTTATCTAGAAGATGCGGTAATTGGCGTATTTATAAGCGACGCGGTAGGAGACGATGATCAGCATGAAGCCGATGACCGACTTCAGCAGGCTGACGGCGGTAGCGAAGCCGTATTGGGCCTGCACGAGTCCTACCCGGTACACGTAAGTGTCGATAATATCCCCGGATTCGTAAACGAGCGGGTTATACAAGTTGAAGATTTGATCGAAGCCCGCATTCAGCACGTTGCCGATGCTGAGCGTCGCGAGCAGCACGACCGTAGGCACAAGAGAAGGCAGCGTAATGTAGAACAGCTGCTGCAGCCGGTTCGCCCCGTCCATTTCGGCCGCTTCGTACAAGGAGGGGTTGATGCCCGCCAAGGCGGCCAAATAAATAATGGCGGCAAAGCCGAATTCCTTCCAGATGTCGCTGCTGACGATAATCGCCGGAAACCACCGGTTGCTGGCGAGAAACAATATCGGCTCGTGCCCCGCCGCCTTCACCAGCTGGTTGAAGAAGCCGTCGAGCGACAGCATATCGATGACGACGCCGGCCAAAATAACCCAGGACAAAAAATGCGGCAAATAAACGATCGTTTGCACCCAGCGCTTGAACATCATAAAGCGGACTTCGTTCAGCAAAATGGCGAAAATAAGCGGGATGACCAAATGCGCGACAATTTTGCAGACGGCGATAAACACAGTGTTGTAAAAGATCAGCCCGCTGTCCTTAATTTGAAACATGTAGGTAAAGTTTTCCAAGCCGATCCACGGCGAATCCCAAATGCCGCGGCCGATCTTGAAATCCTGGAACGCGATAACGACCCCGAACATCGGCACGATATGAAAAACGATCAGAAACAAAACGCCCGGCAGCAGCATCAGATGATAATGCTTGTAATACGATTTAATGTTCATGTCTCACCTCGGGTGATTAGAAAGAAAGCACCGCCGTTCGCAGGAGGTGCTTCTTTCCCAGTCAGGAATGTTATTTCTTCGCCTTATTGATTTCGTCGACGACTTCTTTCGTAATCTCGTCGCCGCCTTGCGATTTCCAGTCGGTGACGAACTGGTCGAACGAGTCGAGCGGCTGCTCGCCCATCACGATTTTGAAGAACGTTTCCTTCTCCAGCTTTTGCAGGTTGGCCCATTTACGTTCCATCGTCTTCGTCACGGCCGTGTACTCGCCGTAAATTTTGTTCATATTGGACTTGAGCAAGTCGGCGGGAGCCGTATATCCGTAGTAGCCGGACCAATCCTTCAAATCGGCCTTCGGATTTTTCTTATCGCGCATCGCCTTGTCGTACAGCTCTTTCATCTCCGGACTGAGCTCTTCCGGCTTCGTCGTGCCGTCAAGCGCCTTCTTAAGCGTATCGGCTTTGCGCTCCACCGCATCGGCGTAATCGAAGGTCGCATTGCCGATCGGCCAGTATTCCGCGCTGACGGAGAAGTCCAGCTTGAGCGCGTCCGGATCGGCCTTGCGCTGGGCGGCGATAAACGTATTGGCGTAAATCATCGCAGCTTCGGGATTTTTCATGCCTTTCTTGACGACGATGAACGAGTTGCTGACCGGAATCATCAGCGTGTTGACCGTTCCCTTGGCGTCCGGAATCAAATAAGGAACGAAATCGACCTTCGGATCGTTCTTGATCGCATCGGCGATCAGACCGCCCGACCACCACGGACCGAAGAAGATGCCGGCTTTGCCGCCGACGACCACCTGGTTCGGATCTTTGCGCAGCGCGAACTCCTTGTCGATGAGGCCCGCGGAATACATCTCGCGCAGCTTGCCGAGCGCCTGCTTCGTCTCCGGCAGTATCGACGCATAGACGATATTGCCTTTGCTGTCCTTGATCCAGTTGCCCGGGTAGGCGTCATACGCCTGGAAGAAGCCTTTGAAATCGATCCGCTGCGCCTTGGCGGGCACCGTCAGCGAGCTTTCCGAGCCGGCCAGCCCGATCGTATCCGCTTGGCCGTTGCCGTCCGGGTCCTTCTCGACGAAGGCTTTGGCGATGGCGATGACGTCATCCATCGTTTTGGGCGGCTGCAAGCCTAATTTGTCCATCCAGTCTTTGCGCACCCATACCATGCTGGCGGCGTCGGCCTGAACGCTAATGTTCGGAATGCCCATCAGCTTGCCTTTATACGTCGCCTTCTCCAGCGCCTTGTTGCCGGTGGACGCATACAGCTCCTTGGTCAGCGGAGACGCGTACTGCTCGTATACCTTACTGAGATCTTCGATTTGGCCCGCGTCGGCCAAGGCGAGGAACATCTGCTCGTTGACCAGCATCACATCGGGCAGATCGTTGCTGGCAACGGCCAGCTTCATCTTTTGATCGTAATCCTGACCGGACGCATACCATAAAATTTTGAAATTAATGTTCGTCTTGTCCGAAATATATTTCATATACTGGTTGCTTTCCACCGTATCGCCGGCGGGGAGCTTGGCGCCCGCGCTGACGCTCTTGAAGGTGGTTACCTCGATCGGACTCGGTATTTTGAACGGATCGGCTTTGGCCCCGGCAGCCTGATCCGCCGGTTTATTCGTCTCCGCAGGTTTGCCTGTTCCTTCGTTATTGCCCGAGCATGCCGTCATGACCAGCGTCAATGCCGCTATCGCGAGCACAGCTTGTTTCTTTCTCATACTTCCCCTCCTCAGTAATGTTCTGCCCCTTGAATACCCGACTTCCTCTTTAATCATAAAGAAAAAAGAAGACGACCAGGTCAGATTGTGTCTCGCATTGAGGCACAAATCATCTCTGGATCGTCTTCTCCGGCACAGCCTAGTAGACGAAATTGCACTTTATGGGAGACGATTTGCGACCTCGTGCTCCATTTTGCGAAATTCGCTCGGCAGCACGCCGGCAATATCCCGGAATACTTTGCCGAAATATTTCTCGTTGGGATAACCCGATTGCGTAGCGATCCAGCCGATCGTCTTCTCCGTGCGCGCGAGCAGCTCCTTGGCGCGGTTGACTCTCATCTCCCGGATATAGTCGTTGAACGTCTTGCCTACGATATCGCGGAAGCAGCGGCTGAAGTAGCTGCGGCTCATATTGACCCGGCGCGCCACGTCCGGCAGATGCAGCTCCTCCTGCAGCTCCTCGTGGATGATCTGCACGGCCTTGGTCACGCAAGCCTTCACCTCGGCGGAATACGGCCCTTCCTCTTCGCCATCCTCCTTCAAGGCGCCGGGCAGCTCCAGCCTGTCGGCGGCGGGCGCAAGCTCCTTCATCTTACCGACGATACGCTTTAGCACTTCGCCCATATGCTCATGCTCCAGCTCGACCTTCGTAATATAATCCAGCGCGCCCAAGCGGAGCGCCTCCTGAATGAACTCGAAATCCTGATGAAACGTCAGCACCACCATCGCTACGTCGCGGTACCGCTCCTTCACCGCCCGCATCAAATCCAGGCCCGACATCACCGGCATCGCCAAATCCGTAATCAGCAGGTCCACCTGGGTATGCTCCAGAAACTCCAACGCTTTTCGGCCGTTGCCCGCTTCCCCGACAACCTCCAGGCCGTAATCGTTCCATGGCATCATGAAAATAAACCCTTTGCGCACCAAATGATCGTCGTCTACAACCAGCACTTTCATCATTGATCCCGCACCTCCTGTTAGTGTCCTGTACATGACGTCTGCTTCCCCGGCAGCATGCTCACCGATCGAACCTGCGGCCGAATACGCTTTTACTTCGCAAGAGCGGTTGCCGCTTCCGCTGCCGGAAGACGCAGCCGGATCGTCGTCCCCGCCCCTTTGGCGCTTTCGATATGAAAGCTCGCCTCCGGCCCAAACTGGAACTTCACCATACGGTACACATATTGCAGCCCGATGCCGAGCCCGACCATTCTACGCTCCGCGTTGTCCTCCTGCATGAGCCGGTCGATGTCCTCTTGGGCCATCCCTTCCCCGTTGTCCTTAACTTCAATGACGATATGCGCAGGTCCGTCTTCCCGGACAACGACCTCAATGGCCCCTTGATCCTCCATGCCGTGGTACAGCGCGTTCTCAACCAGCGGCTGCAAAATAAACCGCGGGATCGGCAGCTCCAGCACATTCGGATGGGCCCGGATATGAACGTCGAATTCAAAATGATACCGGATTCCCTGCAGCTCGACATATTGCTTCAGAGCATCGATCTCGTCGCGTATGCGGGCGGGACCTCCCTTGCCGAGATTATAATAAAGCACTTTATTGAGCATCGATACGAGCCGGTCGATTTCCTTCTGCCCGTTGGCGCGGGCCAGCCAGCGAACCGTATCCAGCGTATTGTGAATAAAGTGCGGATTAATCTGCGTCATCAGCTTCTCCACTTCAAGCAGCGCTTTGCTCTTCTCCTTCCGCTCCACCTCTCCGATCAGCTCGAAGATGCGGCTGCGCATATCGGCGAACTCCCGGTAAATGACCGCGAATTCGGTAATACGGGACTGTCTTGTCGGGAAAAATTCGTAATTATGCTTCACATTGCGGATATCTGCGTTCAATGTATTCAAAGGGCGGTAAACGGCGCGCCAGATCAGCCAGGCCAGCAACCCGCTCACAGCCAGCGTTAGCACGGCAAACAGGGCGAACTGCTTGATCCAGCGGTTAATCTCCTGCTTGTAAACCGATTGAGGGACGGCCGCCATCACCTTCCACGATTGATTGCTTGTCTCTTCGAACATATAATATTTGCCGGAAGGCGCTTCCTTCATCTTGGCCGACAAGGCGCTGGAGCCGATGGGGAAATCCTCCGTATTTTCGCTGTAAACGACCTTCCCGTTATTGTCCACGATCAGGTGAACCAAATGGCCGCCGAACTGGTCGTTGTCCTTAATAATGCTCTCGGCCAGCTTGAAATTGGTTTCTATATAGACGTACACATCGTCGCGGCCCGGCAGCTCGACCTTGCGCAGAATCGACAGCACTTCATTGCCGTCGATCGGATTCAACGACCGGTGCGGGCCGTAATACGTAATTTTATCGAAGCGAATCAGCACCGGAAGCTTCAAAATATCCACGTCGCGGACATTAAAGTTCTCGAACAGCTTCTGATCGTCGTCGGCGAAATAATAGAACATCAGCCCAAGCGTCGGATTCGTAAAATGAATCAGGCTCAGCTCGCTGCGAATATCGTCGTTCAGCCGTTTTTTCTCGTAGGTGTCGGCGGATAAATAGCTTTCCAGGCTTTTGCCCACCCTCCCGTCAAACGCAAGCTGCTGGGAAGTATGATTGAGCTGGCCTATCGTATCCTCGAGCGAAATCCGCACCTGATGCAAATTGCTCTGCACGCCGCCTTCCGCCTTGTTCTGCAAAATGGCGTACATGGAAAAGTAAGAAATGCTGCCGATTAATATAAGCGGCGTCAGCGAGCTGATAAATAAAATAACGATCAGCTGGTATTTCAGCGAATAAGGCTTGGAATAGTCGTTGCGCCATAAAGGGAATCTCATCGATGTTCAGCCTCGCTTTACGAAACGTTAATAAAGCGCTTTCATAATCGCTTTATTATGCTCTTTACTTGCCGCAGCCCGAAATTACCGGGGCCGCTTCTTGCACGACTCCCGGAAGACGAGCTTCGCCCGGACCGTATGCTGGCGCACGACATTGGCATTCTCCATTTTCTCCATCAAAATTTGCGCCGCCTGCGCGCCCAGCATTTCGGCCGACAGCTCGACGCATGTGAGCGGAGGCGTCATCTCCTGCGCCAGTCTCGCGTCATTGCTGAGCGCAATGACCGACAAATCGTCGGGCACGTTCAGCCCCAGCTCCCTCGCCGCCCTCAGCACGCCCAGCGCCACCCGGTCCGTATCGGCTACGACGGCCGTATAGCTCCGGCTCTTCATCGTCTCCAGAACCGCGCGGTATCCGTACTCCGTAGGGCTGCGATGCAGCTCGCGGGAATAGTTCATCACCTGCTCGGGCGGCAGCGGCATGCCTTGCTCCGCCAGCGCCGCGGCAAGCCCGCGCTCCCGGTCGAAGGCTACCGTCATATCCGACGAGGCGTTCAGGAACAAGATCGACTCATGGCCGAACGAGAGCAAGTACCGTCCCACTTCGCAGGCCAGTTCGGCATTGTCGTTATCCACATAGCTGACGCCCGGGTCCATCGGGTCCGGCCGTCCCACCAGCACAAGCGGCATCCCGATCTGACGGTACATCTCGATGCGCAGGTCTTCCCTGCGCGGATTCAGCATGATGACCCCGTCCACCGGGTCTACCGTGAATTGGTTCGGATCGTCATGCTCGGGCAGCGTATCCAGCAGCACCCGAAACCCGTGCTTGGCGCATTCGTTCAAGACGCCGTTGATCATTTGAATTTCAAACTGCGACATCATCCCGTCCTTCGGAATCGGCATCCTGAGACCGGCGATCATCGTCTTGCGGATCGCCAAGCTTCTCGCTATATGATTCGGATAATAACCGAGCTGTCGGGCCGCCTCGAATACGCGTTTGGTCGCTTCGGGACCGATCGGCCGTTTTTTGCTGAACACATTCGATACCGTCCCTTTGGAAACCCCTGCCAGCTTGGCGACATCGTCAATGGTGGCCATCCTTGACGCACCTCCTCTCCGGGCCGGCCGGATGCGCCGTCCCTATTAAACCGGTTTAACCTTTCTCTACTTTATTATATAGAGCCCAAAATCGGCTTACAACCGTTTTTGCCGGGCTGAAGATTAAGTTTCGGTAAATCTCATACTACCATAGTTTTGGCGGCGGCCGCCTCCATATGTACAAAAAAAATGACCTCCTATGGAAATGGAAGTCATTCGAAGTCATGTTTGATGCCGAATTTGCGCGGCCTTAAGCTTCCAGTAGCACGCGGTAGCAGGAGGAGGCCGAGCCGGAAAATGAGATCGCATCTTGCAAGCAGCGATGAGAAACCGGATTTCCGGCCGCATCCTCTATCCGCACCGGCTGCTTCGCCCGGATTCGTATCTCTCCCGCTCTGGTCGTACGGACCGACTCCTGTACCAGCTCGCTCTTCTCCCAGGCGATGTCGATCTCGAAGCCTCCGCGGGCTTTCAAGCCTTTGACTCTGCCGCTGGGCCAAGCGGCCGGAAGCGCGGGCAGCAGACGGATCACTCCCTCATGGCTTTGCAGCAGCATTTCGGCGATGCCCGCCGCGCCTCCGAAATTGCCGTCGATTTGGAAGGGCGGATGGTTATCCAGCAAATTCGGCAGCGTCGATTTCCTCAGCAGCTCCTTCACGTGGAACCAGGCTTGCTCCCCGTCCGCGAGCCTCGCCCAGAAATTAATGATCCACGCCCGGCTCCAGCCGGTATGCCCTCCCCCGTGAGCCAAGCGCCGCTCCAGCGTGGCGCGGGCGGCCGCCGCCCATTCCGGCATCCGATCCGGACTGATCTGCGTGCCCGGATGCAGCGCGAACAGCTGCGATATATGCCGATGGCCGGGATCTTGTTCCTCGTAATCCTCCAGCCATTCCTGAATTTGCCCGTATTGGCCGACGCGAATCGGCGGCAGCTTGCGCAGCGCCTCCGACAGCTCGGAACGGAAGGCTTCGTCGACGCCGAGAATCAGGGAGGCATCGACGCACGCGCTGAACAGCTCATGCAGTATTTGGCTGTCCATGGCCGGTCCGCAGCAGAGCGTGCCGGATTCGCCGTTCGGCAACATATAACGGTTTTCCGGCGAAACCGAAGGTGAAGTAACCAATTGTCCTTGCGCGTCTTCGATCAGAAAATCGAGAAAAAACTGCGCGGCTTCCTTCATCGTCTCATAAGACCGCTTGAGAAAAGCGCCGTCTTGTGTGAAGCTGTAATGCTCCCATAAATGAAGGCAGAGCCAGGCTGCGCCCATCGTCCAATACGCGGCAAAAAAGCCTGCAACCGCAGGCTCTTTGCCGGACGCCGCCTAAATCGCTTTATGCCGGCAGCTGAATATGGAATACCGTTCCTTTACCTTCGTGGCTCTCCACATGAATATGGCCCCCGTGCTCGTGGATCGTCGTGAACACCTGAGTGAGCCCCATGCCGATGCCGTCGTCCTTCGTTGTGAAAAAAGGCGTCCCGAGCAGTCTGATCTTCGATGCCGGAATCCCCTTGCCCGTATCGCTGATTTTAATATGGACCATATCGTTTTTGAAAAAATGCTCGATCGTAATCTCGCCTTTGCCGTCTATCGCTTCTATCGCATTTTTTAGCAGGTTGAAAAACGCCTTCAATATCAGGTTCTTCTTCCCGCGAATCTCCCTGTCGGTGTCGCTGAACAGTTTATGCACCGTCACCTTGTACAGCTTCTCCTGGAACAGGAAAATGAGCGATTCCAGCTCGGAGCACAGATGAATCGAGACGTCGGGCTCGTTGTTCAGATCGGGCTTCGCCACCTGCAGCAGGTTGTTCAGCGTCTTGATCGCGTTGTCCAGCTCGTCGACGATGACCGGCAAATACGAATGGTTCATCTCCTTCTCCAGCAGCTGGACGAAGCCCTTGACGGCCGTCAGCGGATTGCGCACCTCATGCGCGATGCCTGCCGCCATCTGCCCGATGGAAGACAGCTTCTCGAGATTGTGCAATCTCCGTTCCGTCAGCTTCCGTTGGGTAATGTTTCTGACAATGACCTGGGCAAGCCTCTGCTGTTCCATATGGTACGGGGCGAGCATAACCTCCACATCGATCAATTCCCCGTCCGCCCTGACCATGCGCTGCTCCATCAGCTCGCTCGCTTCGCCCCTCAGCACGCTTTCCAGTTGATTGCCGATACTATAATGAAAATCGGGATGCAAAAACCGGTGAAACAATTCGCCGATAATTTGCTCAGGATATTGCAGTCCCAGCAAGTCGAAGCCGGCTTGATTGACGTAGATGACTTTATGATCCTGCAGCACAAAATAGCTGTCCAGCGAATACTTGACTAGTTGATAAAAGTCCAAATTCGATTTTCCAAAGGTCAATGGGTTCAGCTCCTTATGAGCAGTGAAGCCAAGCTTTCGCTGCTCCAACTCATTCTCCAAAATAAACCTAAAGTCATCGCCTAAATTCTCTTGTATGCATTTCGAATATACCTCAACTAGTTCTTGGTCGCTAAATTTCCTGAGCATGATCGAATCCCCGCTTACTCACAATCTTCGGATAGATACTATATTATAGCATATTCCCCGCTGTTTATTGAGAGATTAACAAGATTACCCTATGGAAAAAAATGATATAAATCCCACTTCGCTTTGCAGCGATCCGGCTGGCAGAACCAATCCCCCAAAAGTGACGTGATGCTCTGAAGCTTATTCCGTCCGCATCCAGCCTAAGCTGGATCGGCGTCTAACCATTCCTCTGGGATCGTTCTATGGGTAGACTTTCCTTTCGGGGGAGACCACGGATTTCCACAGGATATGGCTGTGCATCATTTCCTAAACAACGACAAAGAACCTTGCGGGGATGCAAGGTTCTCTGCAGTTAGCGGCCGCTTTTAGAATTGCGCATGAATCAACTGCTCCAGCAAGTTTTGTTCTTCCTTATTCTGCTCTATAAGCTTGCCGAGCAGCTCTTGATCCGCTTTCCCCGCCCTGGCAAGCGCCGCCAGGTACCAGCGGGCAATCGCCTGCTGAATCGGCTCCTCCAGCCGCCCGTCCATCCCCAGCTTCAATGCTGCGGCCGCTTCCGTATATTGCCCCTCTATGTACAGCATCTGCCCTGTCGAAATCGCCATGGCCGGAGTAACCTCGAAGGATTTGCCGAGGTTGATCGTTTTGGGCATATCGTCAAGCTGCTTTCTCTTCAGCAAAAATTGGCGGAACAGCTCCGTCCCTAGCGTGCGGTGCCGCTTTGCGGCAGCCTGATCGTGATGCTCAAGCCGCTCCTTCTCGCTTAATTGAAACCGGAGCCCCATGGCTCTTTCATACATCGTTTGGTCCCACGGAAAACGGCCCAGCGCTTCATCCGCAATCGTCAAAGCTTGGTCGAGATCCTGTTGCCGCACGGCGCGGTTCCATCTTGCTTCAAGCAGCTCCTTGGACAACGGCTCCACTCTTTGCAGCTGCGCCATCCAATTACCGGCTTCCTGATCGAAGCGCTCATCCTTGGTTTGCTCGTAACCGAGCTCCAGCAAATTCATGAGCAGCAGCATATACCCGGGATTGTCGGGCTGCTTGCGCAATGCTTCCTGCATCAGTCCCGCCGTCTCCTTGACGTCGATCTCGCTTTGACCCGACAAACTGTTCACCGCGCTCTGCATCGTCCGTCCGCCGGATACATACGACGCCCCCGTGATCAGCACAAATATCGCTGCTGCGGCCAGCAGTACGCTGTAGGCCGCAGCAGGCTTCGCGTTGCCGACACTCCAACGTCTGACCCGCTTGTCCGTTGCAGAGCTTTCTCCGAGCCTCTCTCCCCCAATGGCGGCCATGCCGCCCAAGCAAAGAAAAACGACGGAAGCGAGATAAACAAAGCTTAAATCGAAATCTATCGCACTATGCAAGAGCAAGGCTCCGGCGGTGATCGCATAGAACAGATGCGGCTCTTGCCATACTCCCAAGCGGCTTACCGCCCGTATGTAACGAATCGCCGTATAGAGGAATAACGCGAGGAAGGCAAGCACTCCCGCCGTCCCCTGCTCGACCCACAGCTGCAAAATAAAATTATGCGCCTGACGGCTTGTGTACGGATAGCTCTGATACGTCGGATATAACGCGGACCAAGCGCCGCCTCCGGCACCGAATACGGGGTAGTCGCGGATGATTTTGAGCGAATCCATATAGAACACGCCGCGCTCCAGAACGCTGTGCTGCTGAAAGTCGATGCTGCGAATCCGCTGTTCCAGCGTACGGGGCAGCAAATTCAGCAGCGGGCTGTCCGACGCCGCCAGGAACACAGCGGCAGCGCCAAGCAGCGCAAGCGCGGCCGGAAGCGTCCAACGCCGACTCCATAAGGGAGCCGGCTTATGTTCTTGCTCGCCGCCGGCGACGACCGCGTCCCCGCCCGGCCGAAGCTTCGGCAAACGCAGCAGAACGACATGCTGCAAACCGACGCTGACGAGCGCCGCCGCCAAGGATGCGCCGAGCAGCAGGCCCCAGCTTGGCCATAGCGGCGCCGGAGCGGCATGCTGCTGAACCGTTAACGCCGTCTCGGTAACGGAGGTCAGCAGGCACAGCATCCCTATCGCCGCCGCGCCCGCATGCAAAAGCAGCAGCAGCTGTCTGGAGACCGGCAGCAGAAACAGCAGCAGCCAGAGAATGAGCGGCAGCATCAATAATGCGCCCCGCGACAATGTCAGCATAAGCGACAGCAGGGCGGGAACGAGCATAACGGCGTGGAGCAGGGATACCCATTGATTCCTCGCCGTAACCGCTCCGTACGCGGCGCAGGCAATGACAAGCAGCAAAAATCCCGCATTGGCATTCGGATATTGAAACACGGAGCTTAGCCTTAATCCGTACGATTCCACCATTACGGCTCCGTTGTAATGCACGTTGCCGAATAAATTAAGCAAGCCGTACACGACAACCGCATAGCTGCTGAACGCCACAAACTGCGGCAGCAGCTTGCGGCCAGCGGGATGGAGCGTAATGAGCAGCCCGAGCAAAAACATCGCCGCATACAAAACCTGCGCCTGGATCAGCAAAAAACCGTAATGTAAAGACACCGCTTGAAAATAAGAGCACAGCGCGCTGACAGGCAGCAGCCATACTAGAATCACGGCGGCCGTATGCTTGCCCAGCTGATCGCGGTATTTCCATACATATACGGCCATGGCCAGCATGACAAACGAGATCAGCAGGAGCGTGCTTTGAATCGGCAATTCATACGACAAATTCACCCGCGGATCGCCCTCGACGCGCGCCGCCAAAAACAACCCCCTCTGAAATGGCGCTGCCAGCAAATACAGCCCGGCAAACAAAATTAACAATCCGTACATCATGACGCTTCGCTCTTCACCGCGGCGTGACGGCACAGCCAGCCCCCGGCTGCGGTATTTATGCTCCGTTAACATCAGACGACAACCCCCAACCATTTATGAACCTGTTCGACGGTTCGATTCTACATAGTTAGACGCTGCGTTTTGCGTTTCAGTTTCCTTATTTACCAAAATTTTATAACCGTCGCCATTTAACGACTAAGCGAGAACAGAGCCCCCCATTATTTGCCGTGCTACGGTTTCTTGCCGCAAAAAATCGGCCGTTCCTAGGGAACGACCGATTCGGTAAGAGGATATGATGGAGTTATTACGGCTTTACATCGTAAATTTTGTACAGATCGTCAAGCATAAGATTGGCTGCCTTTACGCCGCCCGCCGTATTCCAAGTCGTATCGCTGACTTTCGTCAGTTTGTTGTTTTTCACGACTTTCAGATTTTGCCAGAGAGGGTCGTTCATCCATTCCTGCTCCTGCTTCGTCCCTTTGCCGTCGCCGGTTTCGTAAGTGAAGTAGAAGACGCGGTCGGCGGCGTCCAGCTCAGGCAAACGTTCTTTGGTAATATCCTCGAACGCCTTCTCGTCGCTCTTCGGATCGGAACGAGGAAAACCGATTTGTTTGAAAATAACCCCGGAGAACATATCGCCGTAATAGAATCTCGTCTTGCCGCCCATAAAACGAACGACGGCTATTTTTTCCTTCAGCTTGTCGCCGGCTTTGCTCTTGAAGTCTTCGATACGCTTGTCGAAAGCGGCGATAACTTGATCGCCTTCTTGTTTCTTATTCAGCGTGTCGGCGTACAGCTTGAAATTCTCTTTCCACTCGCCGCGCAGCGTCTCGGAGTAGACGGTTGGGGCAATCGCCTTCAATTGATCGTAAATTTTCTCGTGGCGCATTTTGTTGCCGATGATCAGATCCGGCTTAAGCGAAGCGATCAGCTCGAGGTTCGGCTGGGATTCCGCACCCAAAACAGTCACGCCTTCCATATCGGCTTTAATATGATCGAACCACGGATTGCCTACATACGATTGTACCGCCCCGACAGGCTTGATGCCCAGCGCCAGCAGCGCTTCCGTTCCTTCGTCCGTCAAAATAACGACCTTCTTCGGATGCGCCGGAACTTCCGTTTCGCCCATCGCATGTTTAATTTTACGCGGAGCGTCCGAAGCCGCCGCTTGCGCTCCTTGCTTATTGTCCGCAGCGCCTTGCTGAGCCGGCTCCTTCGAGCCGCAAGCGGCAAGAAAAACGGACAGCATTAAAATAACAGCAAGCAACGTTGCTGATCTCATCCGAAATGATTTGTTTTGGTAAAGCATTCTGTCTAGACCTCCTGTAATCTCATCATCTGATAATGATTCTCATTAACATTGTCAATAGTACTTGAATGCCGGGTAGTTGTCAATCTCTTTTTCAGACGCGTGCCCCTTCCCTGTGCCGCGAACGGCAAATCCCCCGGCTCCTGCATCAGGAGAACCGAGGGATTCGCTTGCGTCAACCAACCGTATTTATTTGCTGTACATGCGGTAAACCAGTACGGCCGCTTCGGCGCGGGTCGTCGGATCGAGCGGATGAATCCGCCCGCCGCTGCCTTCAAGCAGCGACTCGCGAGTCATCGCGCTGACATCGGCCGCGGCGTACGAAGCGACGTCGGCCTTATCGGCATACATCGATAAATCCGCAGAGTCCCCAGCGGCGCCCAGCTTGCCTGCGGCCCGCAGCGCCCGGGCGGAGATAACCATCATGTCCTGCCGCGTGATGCTCTGATTCGGATTAAACTCTCCGTTAGCCTGTCCTTCTACGATACCGAGCGCCTTCGCCGCCGATACCGCTTCATAGTAATAATCCGCAGGCCGCACATCGTCGAACGACGGGCCCGGCTGGGCCGTAAGCCCGAGCGCTCTCATCAGCAGCAGCGTGAAATCGGCTCGGGTAACGCGGCTGCCCGGTTCGAACGTCGTATCGCTCGTGCCATCGATCACGCCTTTGGCCGCCATCGCTTCAACCGCTTTTTGCGCCCATTCGTATCCAGTCATGTCGCTGAACGATTTGGATACCCAAACAACCGCGAATAGGCTGAAATGGTTCGTTGTAAATACGACTTGACCGGAAGCTGCGTCATAACGGCCGCTCGGTACCGGAATCGGCGTTCCCGCTCCATCCAGATACCACACCGTAAGATGCTCGGGACTGCCCAGCTCTTCGGCCGCAGGCTGGTAAGGCAAAGCGATCCGTACCTTCGCCGCCGCGCTGCTCCATGCCAGCTGCTTGCCGCCGACCCACAGGCTTACGTCAACCGCAGGACGGCCGCCGATATGACGCTGCACGTCAGCGGACAGCTTGGACGTATCCGCCTGAGCCAGGCGGATCGAAATCGTCTGCGCACTGCCGGTATCGGTGCCGGCGAGCATATTGCCCGGGAGAGTGATCGTGCCGAATTCCGTTACGATCACAATGCTCGTCGAAGCTCCTCCCTCGGTCAGAACAGCCTTGGGCAGCTCCTGCATATAAGCTTCGGCTCCCTCCACCTTCGGCAGTTGGATGGTAACGACGGTTTGGCCCGCAGCTTCCAATAGTTTCTCTAGCTCTTCTTGGCTTACCGAAGCGACAGCCGTGCCGGTTGCCGGGTCGAGCGTAGGCTGCGGCTTCAGAACGCCGTCCGCCTCCGCTGCGCCTTCGCCCGATCCGCCCGATCCGCCCGAGCCCGTTCCTCCGGAGCTTCCTTTATTCGCAAGAACCACGGACAATCCGAAGCTCTTGCTGGCGGTTAGCGTGCCGTCGCTTACCGTGACCGTAACGTTCGTCTTGCCGGTTACGCCCGAAACGGGAGTAATCGTCATCGTGCGTTTGGCCCCCTCACCGCCGAAGGAGAGTCCCATATCCGGCACGATCTCTTTATTATCTGCGGAAGCGGATAGTACAAGCGCCGCCGGATCGGTCTCGGCATCGCCGACGGTCAGTTCCAACTCCAGCGACGACTGCTTCGTGGTCATCGTCTGATCGGCCAAGCCCGACAGCGTCGGCGCCGTATTCTCCGGCTGCGGCTCATCCTTTTTCAACACGTTCAGCTTGAAGCTGCCGCTTGTCGTCAATTCGCCGTCGCTTACGCTAATCGTGATGACGGCTACACCCGACCTGTCTTCATTAGGCGTGATTTTCACCGTACGTTGACCGCCGTTTCCTCCAAGTGCAATGCCCGTATCCGCTACTAGTTCCTGGTTATCCGAAGTTGCCTTGATTGCCAGCTTCTCGGCGGGCGTCTCTGCATCGGATACTTTAAAACTTATAGACGCAGTGCTCTCGTTCATATAGATCGTCTGATCGGCCAAGCCCGACAGCGTCGGCGCCGTATTCTCCGGCTGCGGCTCATCCTTTTTCAGCACGTTCAGCTTGAAGCTGCCGCTTGTCGTCAATTCGCCGTCGCTTACGCTAATCGTAATGACAGCTACACCCGACCTGTCTTCATTAGGCGCGATTTTCACCGTACGTTGACCGCCGTTTCCTCCAAGTGCAATGCCCGTATCCGCTACTAGTTCCTGGTTATCCGAAGTTGCCTTGATTGCCAGCTTCTCGGCGGGCGTCTCTGCATCGGATACTTTAAAACTTATAGACGCAGTGCTCTCGTTCATATAGATCGTCTGATCGGCCAAGCCCGACAGCGTCGGCGCCGTATTGGCAAAGCCGAATTCCGTTTGCGCTTGCAGAGTTCCGTCGGAAGCGCTGACCTTATAAAGCCCGGGCAAGCTTTTATCCTTGAGCCGGAACGACAACTCCAAACGACCGTCCTCTCCTGCCTGTACCTGATCTACATATTCGACCGCTTGCGCGGGAGTCAGCACTTTTAGCGCAACTTCTTTTCCCGGAGTAAAACTGCCGGTCAACGTTACCGTCCCCGACGATTTATCCAGCGATGCCTGAAGCGACGCTGTCAAAGCCGCCGCTGACGCGCCTGCCGGAATGCCGGCAACGGCGAGCATCAGTACAACAGCCGTAAGCAAAGATATAAATCGTTTCAACCTTCTTACGCCTCCTTATGGCCAAGTGATTTCATTTGAACTAGAGTCATGTTCTCTTCCAAACTGTCCCGAAGATCGGCATATTGCCGAAAGTACTGTCATTGCATGGGAAATGGATACCTAGACGGACAACATCGGGACAACCCGTTGTTCCCGCCCGCCAGTTCCGATAAGCTTGGGACAGAGAGCCTTGCCATCTGTCGGTGCGCGAACATTGCCGCCGCTTCATTCCGACTTGTAAGACCGTCATGGGCAGATGGGTTATTTTGCCCCTGCAGCATACAAGGTGAATATCGGCCGGCAACAATCCGGTTGCAAGCGCATACATAATATGCGACCCGAGCCGGCTCGGCGGTGGATCGCCGACGCATATCGACGTCCGTCAGCCCCAGCAGGCACTGAACCTGGCGCATGAACCAGCCTGCACAACAAAAAAGCCAGCTTCGTAAACCGCTTGCTTCGGCAACGATGCGCCTTTCTGCATAAACATACATATTCGCGCCCCGCTTGGGAAATCCTGCAATTGCAAACGCTTGCTCTCCCTTTTTCCTAGAGTAAAGGGCAGAGAAATCTGCCCCTCCTCATCAAACCGTACGTGAGGTTTTCCCTCATACGGCTTTCCGATGTTCGTCATTCATGTGCATGCAGATTACAAGAGCGTTTTAAGTCCATATT